>NZ_CP010976.1:0-1442560 GCF_000949425.1 Paenibacillus sp. IHBB 10380 | reverse complement strand
AGCGATGTAGGAATGCAAAGTAAAGAGACAGCATCACCGTATACAGTGAAGCTTCTTCTTCCTTGCAAAATACATTCAATTTTCGACTTAACTCACTACTTAATTCAAATGGATAAAGCTTGCCATTCTGCGATGGTATGGCAAGACGGTTATGATCAATAGGAAAATTTAGAATTGGAAGGTCTCCAGAAAGCTTTTCTTTCCAGAATAATTTTGATTTGTAGCCTTCTTCACTTGTAAGGAACTCTTGTTGCCAATCGACGAAATCGGAGTATGCATATTTGAGGGAAATCAGATCAAATGTGGAACCATTCTTCAGATGTTTGTAGAATATCCCAATTTCATCGAGTATTAGAGAGAACGTCCAGCCATCAAAAGCAATATGATGACACATCAGAAGCAGGATGTATTCTTCATCAGCACAACGAATCAACCTGCTTCTTAGTATGGGTTCTTGTTCTAAATCATAAGGTTTATGTGATTCCTCTGTAAGATACTGATTTACAGAAGAAACATCCCAGCCATATGCATCTAAAAAGCCAAAGTCTACTATCGGTTCATTGTGCACTTTCTGTACAGGTTCTTGTTCCCACGCATAAATCGTTCGGAAAATCTCATGGCGTTTTGTCAGTTCTTTGAACGCTTGTTTTATATAAGATGCATCTATTTCTGAATAAATTTTCCAAGCAAACCGTTCGATATACATAGAGCTTTTGGGGTGCAAATGGTGATGCAAATAAATAGATTTTTGCCCTTCAGATAAAGGGCTTGTCTTTATAAACTCCTTTGTTGTTACTGGCAATATTGCAACCTCCTCAGACGTGTCATTTTTAATGTTTCAGACCGATGCCCCACATGGAAATCTAGCCTGATCGGACAAAAAAAGTGTCGGAAACGCAAAATGTCATTTTTTCAATTTTTTCTCATAATAGAATAATTGGATTACTAGTAGGTGTGAATGCAATATTTTTGAGATCAACTATCCGACATATTTCTATCTACCTAACTCACTATCGTTGCATAAAAATCACGGCTATAAGATATCGGAAAATTCAGACAATCTTTTTAAATTAGGTCAATATCCTCTCCCTCTTAAAAGTAGCCTATACATGGACAGCACTGCCTTTCTGCTTGATCTGTCATCTGGTTTTCAAGCGAAATATCTACTTATCACATCCGATTTATCCATTATATTCTATTATTAGTTAATTACAATTAAAAACTACAAATTTTATATGAAAATGACTTGCGAAAGTTAGGAAATAGGAACGTAGACCCGGTCATAACGAATAACAAGTTCAACCGATAGAAAAGGAGCTGAGCTTGTGAAGAGGGAAAGTTTGCTGGACGTATTTCAATATATTCCGGAGATAGAAAAGGAAATGGAATTCGACATAAGCTGAAAGCTATTATGTAAACGCGATCCTGGCGATTATAAGCGACCGCAATACGTATGAGGACATGGAAAGGTTAGGAAAAGTCCGTGAAGAATGGGTCGACACCGTACGGCAAAGAGTCAGCCCTGAAGTGATTGCGATTTGACGGCAAAACGATACCTCTTAGAATGGACATTGGTAAAGCCTCTGGTTTTAACCGATGAAATTTAAATGGATGTTTCTTAACTCTCCTTCTACCGTTTCAATTTGTCCTGTCAGTTTTTGCTTATCGCAATTCATTGCCCTCTAATAATCCTGTGTCTTTTCTTCAGACATGGCTTTTATCTGATCGCTTTTCTTCACCTCTATAGGATTGCGAAGAAGCCCCCAACTCCACTGTTACAGCGGGTTGACAGCTTCATTTGGGTAGGTTAGATTCTTACCCGTATTTCGTCATAAATTCGATTCTGGCTGATGAGAAAGCCCTAATCCGGTTTGGCTGGTTCAGCCTGTGTCGATTTTCAGTTTCTGCAGGTCTGCGGGGAATAATAGTCCAATTGTATAGATTCTTATTACTTTGTTGTACCTTGACGCTCCTGAATCATTGCTGCTACTTC
Organism: Paenibacillus sp. IHBB 10380; assembly: GCF_000949425.1. Taxonomy (NCBI): domain Bacteria; kingdom Bacillati; phylum Bacillota; class Bacilli; order Caryophanales; family Paenibacillaceae; genus Paenibacillus; species Paenibacillus sp. IHBB 10380. The sequence goes on along the minus strand of NZ_CP010976.1, from coordinate 1,440,567 downwards.
TTCCACCTGAGCTTGAACGGCAATGGGATCATACGGCCAGAACCGGTCTCCATCCAGCTTGAACACCCGGTTGTTCTTTACCGCATCAAGCGAAGCCCATATCGGTGAATTCTCGTCGAACTCGGCACCGCCAGATATATCGAGAAAGATATAATCGCCCGCATAATCAGCCATCTTCTCCTCGGATATGCTAAGCGCGTCTATCTTAGCTTCAATCAGATCCTTCCTCACCTTGTCAGGCGGGGTCAGACCAAGCTGTTGGTAGATGGCTTGTCCGCCGCGGTTAACGCCATCTCCGTAAATATAAAACTCTTTTCCGAAGGGCCCCATAATCGAATAAGTCGATCCTTCCTTAACCAGCCCTTGTATTGAAGCTTTAGCCTTCTTTACCTTATCGTCAAACACAGCAAGCCATTCCTCAGCTTCCTTCTCCTTACCGAGAATCTCGCCGAACGCTCTCATTTCGACATGCACCTCGTGATAAGTACCATAAGGAATCACTAGCGTTGGCGCAATTTTTCGATACTGCTCATTCAGCTTCTCATCTCCCCCAACTGTCACAATCAAGTCAGAATTAAGCGATAACATTTTCTCAACTGAGCCGCCATCAATTTGGCCGATATCCTCGATACCTTCCGATAAATGTTTCATGTACGGGCTGTCGATTTCCCAATAAGGCGCACCCACGGGCTTAATTCCGAATGCCAGAAAATTGGCTAAATAACCTTGTGTAATAATTCGCTGTGGATGTGCAGGTATTTCAACATCTCCATGTTTTGTTGATACGATTTGGGTATCCTGTTTTGCATTCGGAGCGGATTTCTCTTCTGTACGAGGAGATGTACCCTGTGCAACTGATTCAGTGTCCCCACTGCCAGTTGATGCAGCCGTATTCGTGGCGGACACGGAATGAACAGGTTCGCCGTTCCCAGATCCACCACATCCGCTAAGTACAACTACGAATAACGCTATTAGGATTGCACCCCATTCTCTCTGATTAAGCCTTATCAACTTCTCCCTCTCCAATCAATAATGATTATCTTTCTCAATTAATACTTCATCATCGTAACCTCCCATTCACCAATCGTCTATTTCAAAATGTGACCACTTGAGCATGGACAATCGTTACTTCGTGTGGACAACTGTACCACCAAGCAGCAGATCTGCCATAATACCAAGTTGCTTCTCCAAGGCTGCAGCATCATTACACCAGAACTCCTCCAGCTTAAGCGGATAAATACGTCGTCTGCCTTGGGCCAACAGTTTTCGCCATACTTGCCGATCGTTAAGCTTATCCGGAAAGCTGTGATACAAGTCAGATGACCCGGAAGGGAGCACTACAAACATATGATCTGCCGCGTACTCGGGCAGAAGCGACTCATCAATAAACAGATGAGTGTCCAGTGCAAGTACCTCTTGCTGAATTCGGGGATGCGGCGTCAACTTTAATCCATGGTATAAATTAAAGGAACCTCTGGCGGTCGAATTCCAGATACAAATCGTATAGTCTTCCCTGACCTCGTATAGCCCGACCGTGTCACCTGGACGGATCAGCTCTTTCAGCTTGGAGGCTATTGAAGCTGCCCGCGACATATAACGATGAATCCACTGTTCTGCTGCGTCTTCTCGACCAACGACCCGCCCCATAAGACGAACCGCCTCCATCCGATCCAACCGGTTCCACGGTAGCACAATCACGCTTGCAAGCTGCTCCAACTGCTCTAATTTGCCCGGCCAGTAATAAAGATACTCCGGAGCCACAATCATATCCACTTCAATCGTTTGTAAACGCCTCATCGTTTCATCCTGCTCCATATCAAGCATTCCCTCCAGTTCCTCGATCAAGAACGGAGACACTTCCCACGGCGTAAACGGCGCCGCAATCGGCTTAATCCCAAGAGCTAATAGGTCACCTGTATACTGCATCGCCACAATACGCTTGGGCTTAGGCAGATTCCGGTATTCAGTTGGTGACATTCCGACAATCTGCTTGAACTTGCGGCTCAGATACAGTCCGTCTGCGTACCCAACCTTTGCCGCGATCGCGCCCAACGTTGCATCACTAGTGAGCAAATATTGCTTCGCTTTATCCACTCTGACCCGGCTCAGATGATCGGAGAAGCTGCGGCCCACCCGTTTATGGAACAAACGAGAGAAATAACTCGTATTAAACCCGACCATCTTCGCCATCTGAGAGCGAGTCAATTGTCGATCGTAATGACGATTCATATATTCTAGAGCTTCCCATATAACAGAATCCACCTTTTCTTCGACTGGCTTCAACGCCTGAATAAACAAGTCCAGCAGCTCGCTTAACAGGTAATGTTGTCTGGCTTGTACAGCATGCCCATCCGTCATAGATTCCTTCGCAAGTTCTTTCAGTACGGTTACAGCTCGATAAGTCAATGTCCCTGTATCGGCAACAGAACCGTGAGCAGGCAGCTGCGTAGGATCCAAGCTATATGTAAGCTTGTCCCCGTTATCCTCAATAAGAGCATAACTCTGAAAACAAACCCTGAATAGTTGCACGGAATTAGGCGCTGCTGCTATATCCAGTTCCACCATCTTGCCAGCTCGCAGCAGTAGCATTTGCCCCTTCTGGAGAAGCCTCCACTCGCTGTCCCATCGGATTTTTATTGTATGATCACAGCTTAGCAGCGAAGGAAACTCATCTGACACCACAATCTTCTCCACTCCTGCTTGCCATCTAATGACTTCTGTTAGTTTCAGTAAATGCATATGTACCCACATCCTTGCCCCTCATTTTCTCTATGTAGCAGTTCTCTGTTTTTTCCCCGATCTAATCGGTCAGCATTGGCGCTAAGAGGGTAAGTTCCCTAGGGGTCTTCCCTTTGTATGAGTATACACAAAAAAACTTGACAGACCTATTGATAAAGGTAATCAAGCCTTACTTGTTTAGTCTCTTATTATTATTTTACCTAATTTGTGCCCTATCATGACTAAAGGAATAAGTAGCAAACCTGATGGCGCATATAAAAAAAAACTCCTTTTAAAGATACAAGTTCTTCAATAATCATTCTATAAAATAAATAAATTGAATACGGCAGTGTAATTAATAACCCAGTAACGACTTCAGGGGTATAACATTTCAGATAAATTGACTGCGTCAGATGAGTAAAAACATGGATCAATAACAAGAAATTGAAACCGAACAAAAAACAAGTAACATTGATGCTCTACAGCATAATAGATCACTGGTATGAACACAATAAACTCCAAAAATACAGCCACTGCAAATTGAGACGATTTAACCGTTGACATTTTCTTCAACCAGCTACCTATAGCATCGGGAACTAACCTGCTTATTCTCGAATAATGTTTCTTCATCTAAGATTTGCGAAAGCTCATTAGGAACGATGAGTACCAATTTCTTATTTTGGACAAAGAACATATCTATACTTAAGCGGAAATATTGAATGTGACTTAACCGTATTTATAAACTCCTGGATGAGGCTTTGACTGAACAGGATTCCATACATAAACAGCAACTTTGTACGCAATTGTTTGAGCAGCTTCATAAGAACTCATTTAGAATATTGTCCGATGATTGGATATTGAGAGAACGTGATAAATGGGAAGAAAAACTTTTTACGCTTAGTCAGTTCATGTCTGAGCGTTGCTTAGAGTCAGGGGAAATAGTTGAAGCCATTAAGTACTTGGAATGGGCGATTCATTTCCAGCCCGAGAATGAAGAAGTTCTGAAGCAGATTGGGGACTTGTATTTGAGTTATAGCCAGTTGGAACAGAAAGATCTAGAGAAACAGAGCAGTTAGATGCAACAACCTCACATAAACAATCCCATGGCTATAATAGCCATGGGATTGTTTTAAGTTCCACTCACCATCTCTTTCGAAGGTTATAGTTACCTGGACCACATAAAATGTCGGCAGTTACAAGTGCATCGAAATCATCTTTTGAAAGTTGTGAGATAAGTTCATACTGGATACATATTTCAATTATTTTCTTGCATTCTTTGTAGCTAATATCCCTAAGGTTTTGATGATATTTGTACCATTGAGATAATCCTGAGTAGCGGATAGAATCCTCAAACCAAGGATTTCCCCCCTGGCAGTTCACCTATCTACATACCTATAATCTATTTGCATAACATGGATAATACGAGCTTGAATTATCATTTTTCAAAATACCTATTGCACTAATAATCTCACTAATAAATTAGAATTTATGCAGTTTCAAATATTTGTTTTTATTGGTAAATATACTTGAGACATTATTTTTATATCTGGTACTTCTGAATCCTCTACCTGAGTATCTAATATCGCTCTCATTAATGCCATACAAAATTTCATTCCAACTTCTTCAGATATTATATCCTTTAAGTAAATATTTGTATTATCATATTTCTCGGGAAAATCAATACAAAAATATGTCATTTTTTTCTTTTTTTCTTCCCATATTCTATATTTCACCGTGCCTTTACCATCAATTTTCCCTTCAATACCTTTAGTTAGAAATTTATCTATTTGTCCCACTTTACTCCACGTGGCTAAGTTTTTATTTATATAAACTTCATCCCATGTATCAAAAATAGGAAAATGTAATAATAAATTTCTTATAAAACTAAACAAATCATCCGCAATTATCCCTTCAAAATGAGGTCGTCCACCTTTTTTCATCCAATTAATATATTCTTTAATCGGCTCATAACTCAATAATTCTTTATATATCGAAAATGATTCTCTTAGTTTATAAAATCTTATTTTAGCATCCTTATTAATAAAATCATCATTTACAACTTCTTCATATAAATCATAGAATCTATTATAAAGTAATGATAATACTTCTTTCTCTTTTTCGTTTGGTTTTAATTCTTCTATTTTAATCCCCCCACAAATTCCAGTTTAGCTGCATTTTACAGATATTATATGGCATATTCTTTTATTATAATTCTTTCAAAATCCGCTTAGAATTTGTTGGTCTTTCCCTTATCTTTCCGATAACGTTTGGCATTCCTGACGTTCAAGCAGCTTAAGGACCGTAGGTCCGGGTCGTCAAACTTAGCTGGTTGAATGTATCGCCTGATTAACCTCCTTGAAATCCTTCTAAGCGATCCAGGGCGAATGCCCGCAGTAGGAATGCTGTGTTATCAGATGTACCCGCCTTCGAAGCGTTACCTATGTAAGTGGGTTCTCTCCAAATTTTTCCCACAATAATGGATATCTTTCCTCTAGGTCTTCTTCTTCCCAATCAAATTCGATTTCTATTGGTTCAAATTTATATCCTCTGACTTCTAATTCATCAAAAAACTCTGTATTAATTTCGTCATCATACTCAAATTCACCGTTTTTTTGATATGTGTATGCATCTGATGCCACTGATAAGATCTCTTCCAATTGAGGTGCAAATACATCTTCTTGTAAATTATCTTCTGTCAAATATTCAGCCAAATATTCAGGATTCTTTAATGCCTTATTATATAGTTCTTCTCCTCTAGAAATTAACCAACCTCTAAAGTAGTCAAATCCATCATCGGAACATCCCCCCATTATTACGAAAGCTGCTCCCCATAATGAAGGTGTATAAGACTGATCCATCTTGTTCTTGAACTCATTTTCAAAATTAAAAATCTCATCAGTTTTTTGTTTAACTAATTCATTGGTTAACCATTCTACTTGTCCTTCACCATGTTCTTTGGAACGATTTATCAATTCCCAAAAGTTATTATTCATTAGAATTAACCACCTTTTATATTATTTTCTCTTTGCGGGGATTTCTTATAACGTTTCTGTATCTACGAACCCGAGAGGTTTAAGGCGCATACGCGCCGGGTCCGCCGGGACTTAGCCTCGTAGGGTTGTGAGCTGAATTCGCTTCTCTGCATACCTCATCTTGCGAACCAAGGGCCGAACAGCCCGAAACGTAGATACGGTGTTAGACGATACCACCTAGCGATACTCTCATAGTTCTTTACGAATTAATTCATCTAATTTACTTGCTATCATGCCAGCGCCCTTATTAATATTACCAATAATATGTGCATGCATTTTGTGGACAGCTATCTTATATTTTTTGTTGCTATGCCTGATTATACGGAAATTCGGAGAATTTTACATAGCTAGAGAAAGTATGAATTTCTGGTTTAATTCATTTAAAAATAAAAACCCTGATTTCCGATAACGTTCAGTTATTCACGAAACGACCCTGATTTTTTTTATAAGCTTCCTCTTATTATTACTATTTTTTTAATATTAATAATAATCGATAGAATGCAATTGATAGCAGCAAGACCCATCCAAATAAATATTGAATACGACATCCACACCCTTATCATATAATAATTATTATTGAATAGATAAGGCCAAATGAATACCAATGCCAAAAACATAATGCTTAAGATAAGTCTGACACTACTTCCAATTAACTTCCTGACTCCTGTCTTTTCATCTTTAATGTTTAGTTTTATTCCTCTAACTAGTTTAATTGCCTTAAGACATATGTTAACGACTGCTACTATTACTAAGAATGAAAATATCATATCAATTAATACATAAACGTCATCATAATTAAATTTATTCATAGGATTGCCATTCATACTTTCATATATATTATTAGCAATTTGCGATGGTGCAGTTGAATTCATATTAGCCAGTACAAAAATGGCCTGCTGCTTTTCTAAATTAATAATAACCTGTGAGGAATAATTAGGATTAACTCCACTATGACTAACAACTCTATTTTTAGTATCAATACTCCATCCGAATGAATAGTATTGATTTTCATCTTCATATCCAGCCGTTTTGATGTCGACTTGATGAGACTGTTGTATAGCATTCAATAGATCTGGTCTATCGCCTATCCCCATTTGGGCATTAATCCAGCGTTCTAAATCTTTTGAATTCGTTACCAAATATCCTGCAGCGATATTCCCATAATATCTAGGGGCATCATATTCTAAGTCCTTACCAAATAATACACGATATCCTTTGGTAAGTTTATCAGATTCCTTTTCCTGACCTGTTGTAAAATAACTATCAGTCATCCCTAAAGGAACCAGTATGTTTTCAGTTACGTAATCCTGATAACGTTTACCTGTAGCTTTTTCAATAATCATCGCTAAAATATCATAATTAACGGTAGCATAATTATATGCTGTCCCAGGATACGTATCTAATGCAATGTCTGAAACATTATGTATCGTTTTTTCAAGCATATCCTCAGTAGTACCTTCAGGAACTAACCGAATACTCCACGGTGGAATTCCACTTGTATGAGCTAACAACTGATTAATAGTAATATTAACTTTCTCACCCTTAATGGTTGGCTCAAACGAAGGAATATAATCTGTAATAGAATCTGAGCGAGATAAGTATCCCTCATTTTCTAATAAAATAACGGCCAAAGCCGTAAATGCCTTTGTAGTCGATCCCAATTCAAATAATGACTCTTCAGTTACCCTCTTCTTATTATTAACATCTGCATATCCGTAATTCTTATATTCTGTCTTGCCCTGGTTTAACAATACCACTGCTACTCCTGGAGTGGCCGATTTGGACATTATGGTTTTCACCATACTATCCGTATTATCATAATTTCCTGTCCTTACCAAACTACCAAGTTCATCCCAACAAACTATAGTAGTAATGATCACGATAAGTAGGATGACACATACTGTTGATGTACCTGTTTTACTTAGTATTTTCTTCATTGTAATTCTCCCTATTGTAAGTCTTCAAAATACGATACACCATCCATAATTACCTGCTTGGTGCCTTTATGACATAGAAAAGCGAAGTTCCTGAAGCCAATTAATTTTAAATATTTTTTGAGTCTATGCTGATTCCTTTCTATTCTTCTGGTGGTTTCGTCTAACGTATTATTCACGAAGTTCGTAAATATAAGGAATACAATTGATTAAACGAAATCATCGTGTTTAAATAGCCTTTTTGAAGCATGTTTTTATTATACTATTAAATGGAAGAACATGACGATCACTAATCTTATACTTTCAAACAAAAAGCCTCCGCCAGTTCCTTTGGCAGAAGCTTCTTAACAATTGATTCACGCGAACATCCCAGTTATGTGGCTGTGTACACAGTTAATGAAATCAAAATTTAAAACTTCGCCAATTAACTTGATTAATCGCAATAGCAGTAATAAAGCAATTATTAAGTACATTGTAAAAATTGTAATCTCCCTGCTTATAAATTAATCCAGTAGAATTTATTAATGAGAGCGTAAAATATTTTGTGTAAATAGAAAAAGGAAGACCTTTTCTTGTAGAATTGAGTTACCACACAAAATTCACAGAGAGAGGTCTTCCCTATGAATCATTTTACAACAGATTTAGTTCAAGCTCTAGTCACAAAAAAAGATGTGACGGAGGTTTTTCGTAATCACTTAGAAGCTGCCATGAATCATCTGCTAGAGACGGAGCTTACTGCATTTCTAGACTATGAAAAATATGACCGTATAGGCGTAAATTCAGGTAATTCTCGAAACGGTGGCTACTGTCGAACGCTTCATACCGAGTATGGGGACCTGCAGTTAGTTAAACATTCCTCGAGATCGTAATGGAGAGTTTAAGCAACAGACCGTAGCACCGTATAAACGCTCAAATGACACGCTAGAATCCTTCGTCATTCACATGTTTCAAAAGGGCGTAACGATGACGGAGATTGCCGACCTAATCGAGAAAATGTATGGTCACCACTACACGCCGCAAACCGTATCGAACATGACCAAAGTAATGGTCGAACATGTCGATGCTTTTATGAAACGACCACTTGAGAAGCGCTATGTGTGCGTCTATATCGATGCTACCTATATCGCGGTTAAGCGTAAAACCGTATCTAAGGAAGCGGTCTATATTGCCGTAGGAATTCGTGAGGATGGCACCAAGGAAGTACTCACGTACGCCATTGCACCAACCGAATCAGCGTACATCTGGAAAGAACTGCTCCATGACGTGAAACAGCGTGGTACTGAACAAATCCTTCTCTTTATCTCCGATGGACTCACAGGTATTGTGAATGCGATTCAGGAGATCTATCCGCAGGCAAAGTACCAAACATGCTGTGTTCATTTAGCTCGTAATATAGCCCATAAAGTTCGCGTCTCAGATCGAGCAGAGATCTGCGAAGACTTCAAATCCGTCTATCGATCCGATGATGAAGAAGCTGGTAAAGCAGCTCTAGCAACCTTCTGTGACAAGTGGAGGGCTGCTTATCCTAAGGTCGTTAAATCCCTACAAGAAAATCCCTACATCTTTACGTTTTATAGCTTTCCAAAGCCTATTTGGAGAAGCATTTATTCGAAGAATTTAATCGAATCGTTTAACAAACAGATTAAGAAATACACAAATCGTAAAGAGCAATTCCCCAATGAAGAAGCACTTGAAAAGTTCTTGGTTTCACAGTTTGAAAGCTATAACCAACGCTTTGCTACACGTTGTCATATTGGTTTTGATCAAGCTCGCTCAGAACTGCTAGCTATGTTCTTGACCAAAGACTAATCCTAGTTCTTCAAGACAAGGTTATTTTTATTTACACATAAATCTTGACGCTCCCTTATTAATATGAAAATTACTATATAGATTAAGTTGATATGTGATACTAAAACCTCAGAAGTGTATTCGTGTTTAATTTTTTTCTGACTCATAACAACAGAAATAAAAAACTGATTAACCCATACTCCTACTAAGCGATATAAAATTAGAAATAATGTAATCAGAGTATAGAGTATACTATTAAGATTAATTGTGAAATTGGGGACAAATAAAAACAGCAATGCACTACTACCCAGAATAAGTAACAAATATATGAAAGAGGTAACAATCATAGTGGTAATTGTCGAGTATACTTTAAACAATATAACTACTATAAAAAATATAATTGCATCTACAATTAATGTAATAAGTAAAATTCTTGTAAGGCTGTTATACACACTAACGCCTATTAAGATGCCCATTAACAAGAACAATATAAACTGATTGATTTTATTTTTGTAATTTAAATGACTCAAAATCATTATTACTCCTAATAAAGAACCCATAGCCGAAATAAGAGTGACAAGGATCGCATAGTAAAGAATTCTGGGTTCCTCATGAAGGTTCAGATCAGGCCTGTACTTTTTTAGTGCAAAAATAGAGCCCCACAATATTATCATGCCAGCAATAGAAAAACTTATTTTAAATTTAGTTGAAGTATTGGATATAAAAAATGAATTGCTCATTTTTAGTGATGGTCACCCCGAATAACAGCATTCTTTTCTAAACATAAGCCACAAGATTAACTGTCTTATCATACCACAAAATGGATGAATATGACGAACGTTGTTCCTGTATCCAAATGAATAACTTCCACTAATACTATTAGCTGAAGCTTCTATAGAAATTGATTCACGCGAACATCCCATCAATGACAGGTCGTGTGGGTCAATAACGTCAGCTAGAAGACCACATTCCTTTCGCTTCTTATCGGAGTCAGAACGCAAAAAAGGACAATCAACAAGAAGTGCTGCAGCCTTCTTAAGCTGGAGATATATAGAGCGGCTTATCAATGGATTCATAATGAAAGATTAATTACCGCTGAATAATACAGGTCCTATGTCAATTTTTCTGTGGAGCATTCGTCAACCACTCAGCCAATTCTTCTGTCTGCATCAACACCGACAACGGATCAATGAAATAGGAGCGGCTGTTGGACCAGGCATATAGTCTGTCATTTTTGACTGCTTCCAGCTGTCCCCAGATTGAATCCTTGCGAAGTTTCTCCAGTGATCTCTCGGTAGTCAAGATAATATAGTCTCCGGCATATTGCTCCAATAATTCCATTGAGATATCCTTATATTTCTCTTTCAAAAAAGCTTCATCATAGGATGGAGGTGATATCCGTCCTAGATTCTCGTAAATAACTTGTCCGCCACGGCCAAACTCACTGCCATATATACTTAATGTCTTGTCTGTTTCTTGCATAATACTAAAGGTTGCATCTGAGGGTATCACTGCTTGGACCTTCGCATTGGCAGCAGCGATTCGCGCAGTATAATCGGATATCCATGTGGTGGCCTCCTCCTCCCGCCCCAGCAGGTCTCCAAAGAACTTCACTTCCTCTTCAATGGATGAAAAGTTCCCATAGGGAATGGCAACCGTTGGTGCAATTTTATTGTACTTTTTATATTCTTCCTCATCCGAGGTCATTACGACAATCAGATCGGGATTAAGATCAATCAGCTTTTCAAAGGAAACATCACTGCCGGAAGAACCGACAATCTCAATATTGTCCGTTAAACCACTGAAATACGGGTTGTCCATGATGCGCGTCGTAGAGCCGATTGCATTAGCCTTCACTGCCAGAAGACTGCTCAAATATTGAATCGCCACGATGCGTTCGGGTTTTTTCGAAACTTCCACCTCTCCGAATATGGTATTCACGATCTTGGTGGCTGCCACAGGCGTTGTTTTCTGAGTTGATTCAGAAGAATTTGAGCCGGGAGCAGATGTTTCCGATGGAGACTGTAGACTAGAGTTCCCCCCTCCGCAAGCTGTAACCAATAAGGCCATACAGAGTAGAAGTGTTGCCATCATATTTTTTCTAGATGTTCTGTTCATGTGATACTCTCCTCTTTTTTATAGTGATAATAATTATCATTATCAACATAACATTGAGAAGTGGACTCTGACATGGACAATCCCCACCTTTTATATGGATTAAACCGAACATCCTCTTCACCAGACAGCTCTTTTTTGAAATGGCTGGGAGAGAGACCGACGTTCTTTTTGAATATACGGTTAAAATAAAACACATCCTCATAGCCTACACTCTGGGAAATCTCACCAATCGAAGCATCCGTGTATTGCAACATATGACACGCTTTGCCAATACGAAGTCCAATTATTAGATAATCGATCGGGCTGCGCGTCGTTAATTCCTTGAATCTACGGGCCAGATACTGAGGATTGTAGCCGAACCTCTGTCCTAGAAGCTCCAGCGTCAACGGTTCGTCTAGGTGCTTATGCATATACTGGACTACTTGCTTAACAACTTCTGTAGGAAGGAGATCAACTCCTAACTGCTGTTTTTGCTGAAGCATTTCCAGAATAAATTGATAGAACAGTGTTTTCACCACAAATTTATCCTTCTCCGTCGATTCGCTCCATGCCTCTTCCATTCGCAGCATTATCTGATAGAGCCCTACAGGCTGTGCGGGAGCAAATGCAAATATTTGCTGAGACGGGGGAATTTCTCCCTTGTTCAGAAAATATCTTCGGCGGAGCGAAAATTCGCCACGATAAAGCACCAAATAATATTCCAGATATTCCGTTGCTTCAATATCCAGCCTCATACCCTTGCAGCCATGTAAACAATAAAAATGTTCAGCTGGATGAATAAGCCCATCCATCCGTATCTTCGCTTTACCCCTGTACAGGAATAGAAAAGCACTTGCAGGCAAATGGTAGCCGTTGCTTGATTCTCCCGCAGCAAGTGTATACAGACGGATGTCGGCCAGCTCAATATGTAATTGATTCCAGACTTTGTACTCTTCTTGCTGTTTCATCGTATGATGAATGCTCCTTCCTATAATCCTTTATTTATGCGCTTCATTAGCCACCCTTATACATTACTTGTTTTCATTTACTATATCGTTTAAACGCAAAGTCCCAAATTAAACCGATGAAAACATGTAGAGAAAATAGTAAATATAGTTCATACTTTAAAGCATGAACTATTTTTATTTTCAATTTGATATCATGATTCTATCGTCTAGCCTTTCAGTACATGATCAAATCATGATTCCTCTCAAATGGAAGTTTTACCAATGACAAATTCAAACGTAAATACACATGAAAAATTCTCCAACCTAACTGGTTAAATTGGAGAGTTTGTTTTGTTTTTATTCTCCAGGAACCCCCATAAGGATTGGAGAGAATGAGTCCTCTAAATTCTGGCTTAGTGTCTTAACGGATCTGAAAAATCGAGGCGTACAGAACATTCTGATTACCTGTGTTGATAACCTCACAGGCTATTACAGCATGTTATCCACAGACCGAAATCCAGAAATGTATTGTCCACCAGATACGTAATTCTACACGTTTTGTATCCTACAAGGATTTAAAGAAAGTGACTGCAGACCTCAAGCCCATTTACAAAGCAACGACAGAAGAAATGGCTCTGCTAGAGCTTGATCGCTTCGAAGAGATCTGGGGCAGTAAATACCCATTCATTGTACGCTCTTGGCGCAACAATTGGGAAGAACTCGCGACCTTCTTCAAGTACCCACCTGAGATTCGTAAACTTATTTATACGACTAATATTATTGAAAGTTACCATCGTCAACTTCGAAAAGTAACCAAAGGAAAGAGTATCTTTCCAAGTGAAGATGCCTTGCTCAAAATGCTCTACTTGGTAACCATGGACGTGACTCGAAAATGGACAGGCCGTGTCCAAAACTGTTTCTTCTGCTTAAATAGTAACTATCTTGCTATGTATCTTCATTTAAAGAGCAAAACCAAGCCCATAGTGAATTTCTACACTACAGGCTCATAAAGCATTATTAAAATGAAGTTATCCTGAATACTTTACGACAGGTTTCCCCAATCCCTAACAATTGTCCAGCCGCCCAATATTCACTACATCACACCGCGTTGCCCCCAGCTGTTACAATAATAGGCTGCGTCTCTATGGAGACATTGCCCGCTACTGCTCTGGAGATCATACAGGACTCTTCTGCCATATGTGCCAGCCGCTCTGCCTTCGTCAGTTCAGCCTCTGTTGCATCCGCTTTAAGCACAATCCGTGGTTTGTGCACGATCCGTTCGTACGAAAATACGTTATTCGTTACATCTACAATCGCCTCAGACTCCAGTGTCATATCCTGTGGTGTAATATCCGAACGCTCAAGCATCGCTACCAGGGTAATCAGATAACAGGTCGACGCTGCCCCCAGAAGCATTTCGTCAGGGTTGGTACCTGTTCCCGGACCACCCATCTCCTGCGGAATCGAAATTATCGTTTTTAACCCGCCTGCATCGATATGTCCTTCACTATTACGTCCACCATTCCATACCGCTTTCAGATGAAAAGGATGTTTCATCTCACTCATTCCTTTCAATGATCTCCGATTCTGACCCGGATACATTCTATAGATTGTTCATTCAGAGTGCTGACCTGCTACTCGTTTACGCCCAGATCGGTAATGACTTTTGCAACACTACTGAGTTCTGCTACCCTTGTAAAGACTGTATATTGAATTTTCTCGAATGCGCCAGCAAAATCACTGCATCCGCGATGCTATCAACTTTTGCTTCATCAATGCCTGCAATTCATTCGATTCACTAGCATATCCATTCACTCCAAACCGTTGATGATCCAAGAGATTGCTGTTCATTCCATCATACCACAACACTCCCGGAAGTTGTGTAGCGCGGATCGCAGACTTAGCCTCGCAGGGTTATCTGCCTGATCCAGCTTCCCCGAAATTCCCCGGACAGACTAAGGCGTGAGGTTGCAGCGTGAATGCTGTATACGATGTTCATGCTCTTTTTGAATAATCCTGCACATTATGTTTATTTCCAATTCCCCTGTCCTTGATCCTTCAACACCGCTCTAACTGTTTGGCTTATTACTATATAGGTATTTTTACAAAAAGGTACCCATGTTTTCCATACTGCCTCAAAATCACTAATTAATATTTTCCGGTTATAGTATGTATCGTTGTAGTTAATCGTGTGTTCCAATGAGTCTGCCAAGTAAAAGTATTCTTTATCATAACCAATCACTGGTACAAAGTGTAGATATCTCTTGTCAGGAAATACCCTTATAAACACAATAACCGGTATGCCCTTGGGACTAACAGTTCCATCCGCTAACTTTCTGGGATAATTTTTATAGAGTTCCTTACCATCTGCCTCTATACCAAGATGTCTTAAAACATATGCACTTGAAAATGCAGCACATTCATAATTGTGTTGGAATAGCCCAATGAACTGTTGTCTTATTCAATGGCAGAAGTTTGTACAATAATTGATTCACGCGAACATCTCATCAATGACAAGTACGTGTGGGTCAATAAGTAGCTATACCCAATAGAAAGGAAGATAGGCTTGTTGTCGCGCTTGGCGATTCCAAAATCTTCTTCTGACCAAGGGAACCAGTTCAGCTGATTATGTACGTGTTGCACCAAATACGGCGACTTTCTCTTGACTAACCTATTAGCGTTTGTTGCGGACTGTCATGGGCATATTAGATTTGATATAGGTCATGTACCCTCAAGTGAAAATTTTTTTTATATACATCTCATGGCAACAATTGGTGGTGCTCGTGGGCTACAATCGGCCGGTTTGGGATATAGAGTGTACCCTACCAAAAAAAGTTTCAGCCTGTAACCTGCACTTCCATTATGGAACGTACAGATTCACAGGCCAAGACATTTTCATAGTGGTGGCATCTAACCGCATTCGTAATCACTACGTCCAGCGCTCCATCTGCACGAATTGCCAGCGGATACTGACACTGTCCCATACCATCACGAATTGATTTGCCGCCGCCGAACTTGCATTCATCGCCATACAGCGTATAGTCCTTCTCAATTCGAATGAATAGTTCGCTATCTGCCATCCGAATGACATCGCCTGTTGTCGGTCCGAATAAATCCGTATATTGTTTTCTTGTTAATCCCTAACCAAATATTGTTTATCGCGATCGCCACAAGGATGATAAATCCCGATATTGCATTCTCGATCAAGATGACTCTAGGGACCCCTTTAAGCGAAGCAACTAGGAATGAACGAACAGTCGCTTCGTTTTTTTCTACTTCCGTGAATAAAGACCCCTCATTTCAACAACATAAGTTTGGAAATATTGTTCTTTTTATTATTATTTCCCATACAATGCATTTAGATAAGGAAAACAAAAAAACAGCCCCCTTAGGGAGGCCACTGAATAACGTGTGTTTTAAGAATCTGTTAAATGAGCCTAAATTGATTAAGCCGAATTCCACTCTATTCTAGTGAGTGAGAATTCGCCTTTAATAGAATCAATATTCTTTTGAGATTTACTGCAAATATAGCCATTGCCCCTTGCATGTACATGCTAACGAGACCTGATGTGTATGCTTGGAAAGCTTACTGCTCATAATGCTCCGTGGATTTGATGCTGACTGAATTCGTTTTTGCTTTTGCTCCTTCATTATCCTCGGAAAGATCGAGGAAGAGGCCTTGTTAATAGAAAATGGAGTTTTCATTGAACTCCAAAGATGCCTGATTTTTTCTTATATAACTTGAACTAAAAAATAACATCAGAGGAGCGTAGCGAATGGGAAATTTGGAACTGTAGAAGCGATAGCGACCGCCTTTGTCTCCGTATTTCATCCGCTAACAGCGGTACCATTCAGGAAATTTGGAGACAACAGCGGCCGGAAGTCCAAATATTCTCCGTAATTACAACTGACTCCTTAGATATATAGTCTCAAAAATTAGTAGGGACTTTTTCAGTGGACTCCCCTTAGGAACTGCCTTTCTGAATTTCCGCTGCTTGAATAACAAACATTTTTGTACCCATACAAGTAGAAACGGCTATGCCGTCCTTTTCAAAGACGGTACCCATTTCAGCGGAAATATAAGGAATAGAGTATCAAGTGAAACTTATACTTTCTTATATTTAAATAAAAAATCCGCGCCAGCGCGGATTCTATTAGGTATATGTTCTTGTCTTCTTACACATGTTGTCATATGACGACAAAATTCCTGATCAACACTAACTCTTCTATCGGTTCTAGCGCCCCACACCTGGTAAACCGCCTTTTTATTCAAATACATATGAACGCTTTACACCTCTGCCCCCTCGGCCTAATCAGCGCTTCTCTCCGCGCGAGGCGATCAGCTGTTTATACCAGTAGAAGCTATTCTTACGCACCCGTCTCATTTCCTTCAAGTCAAACTCGTCGCGATCCACATAGATGAAGCCATATCTCTTACTGGATCCTTGGTGCGTGCTGACCAAGTCGATTGCAGACCATGGACAGAAACCAAAGACCTCAACGCCGTCCGTAAGAGCCAGTTGGATCTGCTCAATATGTTTACGGAAGAAATCAATGCGGTAATCGTCATTTACAGTGCTGTCTTCTTCTAATTTATCGAATGCACCCAATCCGTTCTCAGTGACAATCAATGGCAAGTTATAGCGGGAATAAATCTGGCGCAATGTAGTACGGAATCCAACCGGATCAATTTCCCAACCGAATTCAGTTTTTTGCAGATTCGGGTTGACTGAACCGCGGTATGCTCCTGGCTCGCCAACAATCTCATGCTGATCGCCTGTATGGGAGAAGTCATTACCATCATTCTTACTCTCACCCACCGTCTGGGAAGTGTAGTAATTGAAAGCGATGAAATCTGGCTTTCCTGCCTTGAGAATATCCATATCGCCTTCCTTAATCTCAGGTTCATAACCTTTCTCCACCATATAGCTCCAGGCAATATGATTGTAACGACCATACACCGCCATATCCAGATACAGCCAATTGCGGATTGCTGCATAATTGTCGGCAGCCAGCATATCTTCAGGACTGGAACTAGCTGGGTAGATGACACCGATATTTGGGGCAGGTCCAATCTTCGCGTTCGGAAGCATTTCATGACATAATGCCATAGCTTTGGCCTGAGCTACCAGCATATGATGGTTCTGCTGATAAAGCTCTTTTTGAGGATCGACCATATTTTCATTGAGTGTTCCAATAGATCCAGGATGCAGGATAAGCATGTTCTGCTCATTAATGGTCAACCACCATTTAACACGATCACCGTAATGTTCGAATAACGTCTTGGCATACTGTTCAAATGCATCAATGGTAATTCGTTTGGACCATCCACCCCGTTCTTCCAGCGCATACGGTAGGTCAAAATGATACATCGTCACAATTGGTTCTATACCGTATTTCAATAGTTCATCAATGAGCGAGCTGTAGAAAGCTAGTCCCTTCGGATTCACTTCTCCGTCGCCATTCGGATAAATCCGCGTCCAAGCAATAGAGAAACGGTAAGCTTTAAAACCCATTTCTGCCATCAATACCACATCTTCTTTATATTTGTGGTAATGGTCACTGCAAACCTTGAAATCGGTAACTCCTTCTACATGATTGGCAAAATCAATGACGGATGGGCCTTTGCCATCTTCGTCCCAAGCACCTTCGAGTTGATAGGCCGATGTTGAACCTCCCCATAAGAAATCCTCAGGGAATGCGCTTAATTTTTTGTGTAACATATTCAATTCCTCCTTAAATATCGTAGTTAGACAACTAGTGTCAAAAGAATATCGTTCTTCTCAATTTCAGATTGAGTCGTTTCAAAAACTTCGACCTCATTTTGCGTCAGTGTAACAATTACTGGAGTGACCGTTTCATAACCGGCTGCCTTAATTTGTTCCAGATCGAAGCGAATCAACAAATCTCCCTGCTTCACTTTGTCTCCTTCTTTCACCATAGGAGTAAAGTGCTTACCTTTAAGTTTAACGGTATTAACACCTATATGCATCAAGACATCTGTCCCTGCCTCAGAAGTGATGCCGATCGCATGTCCGGTCGGGAATAGAGAAGTCACAGTTCCATCCATGGGAGCGACTACTTCTCCTACCGTTGGGGCCACTGCCAGTCCTCTACCCATTGCCCCGGACGAGAATGCTTCATCGTTAACCTGACTAAGTGGTAATGCCGCACCGGTCAACGGGCTGTAAATGTACTCTTTTTTCAAATCCACAATTGGACTAACCGAAGGAGAGACAGGCGCTGGTGTTGGTGTTGGTGTTGGTTCTAAAGTTTCTACACCATCTACCGTTTCTACCATCTTCGGTTTGCTTTCGTAGCCGAACAACAGTGTCAGCAAGAAAGCCGAGCCAAGAGAAACAATCATGGAAATTACAAATATACCGGTTGGTTTCTCTACAGGAATCGAGAAAATATTATGGAACACGTATGCTGTATATTTAACACCGAAGTGACCATTTATCGCTCCACCCAGAGCTCCTGCTATAATAGCAATAGGAATTACTCTTTTGTATCTGAGAATCAATCCATACACGATAGGCTCTGTTACCCCTGCTAGCAGTCCGGTGATTCCGGTGGAACCAGCGATTGTTCTCAGTGACTTATCATTTTTAGCTTTGATGAAAATACCAAGTGCGATACCAATTTGAGCAAACACTGCTGCAGAAGCCATTGCTTCGATCGGATCGCCTCCGTTCGCAATATTTTGCAGCGTGATTGGTGTAAAGCCCCAGTGTAATCCAAACACCACCATGAATGTCATGCCCCCGCCAAGTACAATACCTGATAAAATACCACTGACTCCAATTAACCAGGTCACACCTGCTGCAATCCAATCGCCAATGTTGGTCCCGAAGGGCCCTAGAACAATAATAGTAAGCGGAACCATAATCATAAGTGCGATCATCGGGACCATGAAAATCTGTAGATCTTTCAAAATAATCTTCTTCAACAGTTTGTCCAATAGCACATAAATACTAATCGCAATGAAGATCGGGAACACACTAGATGCATAGCTGACGATTACCAGTGGTATACCAAGGAACGAATGTGCAGTATTACTGTCCATCAATGACGTGAAACTAGGCTCCATTAGGGCGGCACCGATAGCCCCTGCTACGTAAGGATTCGCTTTCAACTTCAAACCGAGTGTAATACCAAGGAATATCGGCAGGAAATAGAAGACGGCATTACTAGCTGCCGACAGAATCATGTAAGTGTCGGATGTATCGGACATCCAGCCCAGCATGGTCAGTACAGTAAGAAGTGCCTTGAGCATCCCTGATCCAGCCATAACTGGAATGAGCGGCGAGAAGCTCCCCGAGATAACTTCAAACACTTTAGATATCGTCGATACTTTTTGGTCTGGGTTATCTTGTTTCGTAGAAGTATTGGAAGCAAAATTTGTGTTCTTAACAATCTCGCTATATATATGGGCGACACTGCTCCCAACTACAACTTGGAACTGGCCCCCGCTTTCTACGACGGTAATAACCCCTTCATGCTTCTCAAGCTGCTCTCTTTGCGCTTCTTTGTTGTCTTTTAAACTGAATCTAAGTCTGGTAGCACAATGAACCAAATCATTGATATTCTCTTCCCCACCGACAAGATCTACGATGTCTTCAGCCATCTTTTTGTTATCCATGTTGATTCCCCCTCTTGATGAAAGTGATTTTGGGTAAAAAAAATACCTAAACGAAAGAGTAGGATCACAGATGTGATCGTACACACTCGTTTAGGTATCGCCTGCATTACCAGTAACAATCCTTTTGTTTAGGTTGTGCCTTTACTATAATAGATTAGGAAAGCGTATGCAAGACTTTTTCGCTTTCCATTTATTCACAATCCCGATCCTCCCCTTGAAGTCACCCGCTGAATATGAATCGTCAGATATACTTTTTCATCAATAGTCATAGCGCTTTCATATTCGTTCTCCAAGTAATTGTTTATCTGATTCATGCACTGGAACGCTACCGGGAACTTGTCCTTAATCTGATCGTACAGAAAATTGTCTCCAGATGCAGATTTCTCCTGTTCTCCGTTTAGCATCCGCTGCAGGAAGTACTGCAGATGGGTAATAAAGCGAGAATAACTGAATGAATTCTCATCAAGTTTCAGCTGATAATAATCCGATATGAGGTTCATAATATCACTCATGGCCTTGGTCACTTCAACCGTCTTCTGCATTCCTTGGCTGTCTTGGCGCGCATTGACAAAATGCATAGCGATGAAGCTCGCCTCATCTTGGTCCATTTCGAGATCAAAATATTTCTTAATCAAGATCAGCGCTTTCTGACCGACCGCAAATTCCTTCGGATAGAATTTCTTGATCTGCCAGAACAACGCATTCTTGATATTCATGGAATTCCGGTAGCGGGCAATGGCAAAGTGGATGTGGTCAATCAAAGTGATATAGATATTCTCGTTAAAAACGTCTCCCATTTCCATCTTTGCGAAGCCTACAATTTCATCAGCCAATGAGAAATAGTCGGCAGATGTCTCCCCGATCAGATCAATCAATTTCTGCGGTACATTATCGGGTTTCAACATAAAGGTCTTTTCGATTTTATCCTCGTCAACTCTCTGCCCCATCTTCTTCTTGAAGCCCAGACCATTGCCAATCACCACGAATTCGTGACCAACCTGGTCCTCGGCACGAATGACGTTGTTATTGAATATTTGCCGAATGATCATGGTGTATTTATTCTCCTCTTTTACAGGCTAATTCCATAAAACCAAAAATTTAAAAATTGATTGTCAATCACCATAATAAAATAACATAGCTATATGTGGGAACACAATAGATGGGTTCTAAGAATACGCAGTCTGTTCAGCAACAGACGTCCCAAATTCGTTCATATGATAAGTTTGGTTAAATCTCCGCAGATTATGATGTATAACCCTTTTTTAAAAGCTTCTTCACCATGATGCTCACCAGTTGAAAAGACAGAAGAGTGAAGCACTTTTCTAACAACCAACGATTTCTGGATAAACTTAAATAGCGCGCGCCGATGGACCGGCACGCGCTGACTGCATAGATTTTTTTATGATGCTGGTGTGAATTTTGCTGCTTGCGCTCCTGCTGTTCTTCCGAATACAATCGTGTCCGCAATTGCATTCCCGCCAAGACGGTTAGATCCATGGATTCCACCTGTTACTTCGCCAGCTGCATAAAGACCAGGAATTACTTTACCAGCGGTATTGATCACTTCGGTATTCGTGTTGATTTCCAATCCACCCATCGTATGATGCGCTGTAGGTACACGTGGACTTGCAAAGTAAGGTGCTTTGTCCATTTTCTTCGCGAGAATTTCACGTCCATATTTCTCATCTTTCTGGCTATCTACCGTTTGGTTATAGTACTCAATTGTTGCTGTGAAAGTCTCAGGGTCAACGTTAATTTTCTTCGCTAATTCCTCTAGACTATCCGATTGAACTACTTTTCCTGTTTCAACAAGTTGTTCAATGGTTTCATCGAAATTGTTCTTTGTTCCAGGTGTAAATGTGTTGCTGTCCGCAATTACATACATTAAAGAATCTTCTTGTTGCATTAATGCTTGCGTCATTTCATCACGACGTGCATCTTCACGAATAAAACGTTCCCCCGCTTTATTCACGAACATATAGGATTCAACACCCTTAGCCAACCATCCTGTCAAGCTTCCTGTTTCTGGATCACCCAGTGGCAAAGATTGAAGATATTCCATTCCTACCAAGTTAGCTCCTGCTTGCTCACCAAGTACTAGACCATCCCCCGTTGCGCCCGGATGATTCGTTGTTTGCACACTATCCGGAATTTCAGGATTATATTTATGCCGCATATCTAAGCTTGCAGCGTAACCGCCTGTTGCTAAGATAACACCTTTATTTGCGCGAATTGTAATATCTGCGCCATCAGAGGTTCCTTTCAAACCAACAACCGTACCATTTTCAATAATTAGTTCTTTCGCTTCTGTCTTCGTCAAGACTTCAACATCATTCTTCTCTAGGGATGCTTGAAGAGCTGTAACAAAACCACCATGCTCATTCACCGGACGATGGCTACGAGGCCATAATGCACCAGCAACCGTAAATACTTCATCGGAGAATTCCAGTCCTAGCCCTTCAAGCCAGTGAATACCATCAAGTGCGTTATCTACAAGATAATGTACCAGTTCAGGATTCGCTTTTTCATCGCCACCTTTGAATGTTTGCGTGAAATGCTTATCCAAGGAATCTTCGATATCTTGCTTGGATTGACGCTCTGGATCTACTGCATTGTACGCGCCACCAGCTAATGCTGTGTTACCCCCAATACGATCCATTTTATCAATAACGATGACAGAAGCACCGTTTTCCTTCGCCGATTGTGCAGCTGCTAAACCAGCACCACCCGCTCCAATGACGATGACGTCAGCGGACATCTCGATAGCATCTTTTGCCGCTTTAACAACTTCTTTCTTTTTCCATTCATCTACATTTGCTCCTGCATCTTTAAGTGCAATTGCAATCGCTTCTTTAACTCCGTTACTACTAAATGTTGCGCCAGATACACTGTCAACGTTCAAGCTTTGATATTCAACAACATCGGCGGGAATTTGTTTGATCGCAACATCACCGACACCCGCTGTCTCGCCATGCTCAAGGACATTAATGGCTCCAACTTTACCAGCATCGTCAACCGTTAGTTCAATTTTAATTTTGCCATGAAAACCATCAGCTTCTGCTGCATACAGACCTGTTTTTAACGTACCATCAACATTTGTAGCATTAGGCGAATCAGAATTTCCACTTGAACACCCCACAATGGATGTTAACATCAATGCTGCGACTACAACCCCAGATAAACCCTTCTTAAAATAATTCATGTTGCCTCCCTGTTTCATCTCCATGTATTTTGTGATATGATTCACAAAACTTGGCATTCGATCTCAATTCCTAACCTAACGCCTACACTTATTATCCATGATCAGGAAAATATTTCTGTATCGGTGTATACCAAAGTAAATACATATCATGATGAGGTACAGCCATGAATAAAAGTAAAATCGATAACTCGTATGAAAATAAAGAACTACCACACTACATAAATGAGCTTTTAGCGTTAATCCACAAACACAACCTGGGTAGCATGCGACGTTATCGTAAAAATGAACATATCTTTCATAATAACGATCCAGCGGAACTTATCTATATTATTCAAAAAGGTGTTGTGATTACTTACCTGGCCGATCAAGACGGGCGAGAACGGATTCGGCGTTTCTTTTCCGCAGGTGATATTCTTGGTCATAACACATTGTTCCATGGTGGTTATATTGCCGATGCACAAGCCATACAACCTAGCAAAGTAATTGTCATCGATAAAACTCAATTTCTCCAACAGGTCGAATCTGAACCTAAACTCCTTATTCATCTATATCGCGTTCTCGAAATGACTCACCGTAATCTAGCTATACATATGGGAGATTCCTATTATAGTGCGGAGACACGTGTGCTTAAATATCTTCTCCGACTGCTTAACCAATTCGGTACTTCGACTACGGAAGGTATTGTAATCACGATCCCTCTCACCCACGAACTGTTAGCCAAATATGCTGGGACAACAAGAGTTACAGTCACTCGTGTACTGAGCCGACTTTCTGCAGGTAACATCTTAAGCACGAATCCAAAGCCCTGGATTGTAAGCGATTTAGATGCACTTGTTGAATTATGTGAGCAAGCATGCTTGGATCACATATGCATTGTAGGTTCAGGATAAGGCTAGGAATAGCAAAAGACTTATTCGAAGTAAGGATGACTTCGAGCAAGTCTTTTTGATCTTAAATTTGATGTTGATTGCTGTTTAATCTACATGCCTAAGTGGATAGTATTGCTGTTTTGTAAAAGCTCAAGCACTTCAAATGGCTCATCAAGGACCCATTTTTCTGGATCTCAAAGCAGGAGCCCTTACAATTGCAACGTGCTGTGACATCTCATCAGTGACAGGTACGTGTAAATCAATAACTAGCTATACCCAATAGATAAGAAGAGCAGCTTATTGTCACACTTAGCGATTTCAAAGCTTCCGACCAGGGAAACCAGTTCGCCAGCTTATACGCATGCTGCAGTAGATACTGCGACTTTATCATAGGGCATCAACTCGTTTCGTGTTGGATTTGGGTAAAGTATTGCTAAGGGTTAGTTTACCCAAAAGGTGGGAGAAGGGGCAGCGAATGAAAAGATAACTCAGGAAAGATTTTTTTAAATTTAAGGACAATTTTGAGTCGCTGTTTTACAACAATATTAAATATCGCGAATTAAACTTTTTCAGTATCCACTCTGTGGCAAGGAGCATAAAGTAAGTTTCTATCAGATCAATTTTTTATCACTAATTTTAAATATAAAAATGCATAATTGTATAATTGACGTAACTTTTCATTTTCCAAATAATTCTTTAATACAAAAACTCCGCTTTTAAAACTTGCTTTTGATTGATCATAATCCTTAAGAATATAATAATTGATACCTATATATACGTATAACTCTCCTATACGAGGATGAATTTCTCCGAATTTATCCCGATAAATTTCCAATCCCTTTGAACAATGTTCTATGGCCAATTTATATTTCTTAATTTGTGTTAATAATTGTGCATAGCTAATATTATCATTTGCTACCTCTAAGCTCGATTCTCCATATATAGCTTTATCAATTTTAAGACCTTTTTTATAATAAGCCTTAGCTTCTTCAAAATACTTAGGATTTACTGTCAACCCTTTTTTCAAGAATACTGTACCCAAATTAATGTATGTCGTGGCGAATTCAGGATACTCTTCTGAATCAAATACTTTCAAAAACATATCCTTTGACTTTCCCAAAAATTCTTCTGCTTTATCCAACTTATCCAGTTCTTGATAAGCCCATCCTAAATTATTTAGAAATTTCGCCATTTCAGGGTGAGGTTTCAAATAAATTTTTTCTCCAATAAACACAGATTTAATAAAAAAGTCTTTTGCAGTTGCGAAATCATCAATCTCCATATAAGCTAGTCCAATATTGCTATATGTCTTTGCTGTTCTTAAATGGGTCTCACCATATATACTGAATATACTTTCTAATGC
Source organism: Paenibacillus sp. IHBB 10380 (assembly GCF_000949425.1). Taxonomy (NCBI): domain Bacteria; kingdom Bacillati; phylum Bacillota; class Bacilli; order Caryophanales; family Paenibacillaceae; genus Paenibacillus; species Paenibacillus sp. IHBB 10380. Next base: position 1,414,972 of record NZ_CP010976.1, on the reverse strand, counting down.
CTCATCAAATGCAGCCCTTGCTTGATCAATTTTATACATCTTAATAAAATTTAAACCAATATTATTCAGAACTATCTCTTTGTATGGATTTTTATCTAAATATCTATTTTCAGAAACCCTAAGAGATTCCATATAGTAATTATTAGCCTCATCAAAACGATCAAATTTCCCTAAAATCTCCGCGTAATTATTATACAAATTTGCAAGTCCAAAATAGTCTTTTCCATATGCAACCTCAGTTAATTTGATAGTTTGATAAATCACTTTGATTGCTTCTTCAAATCTCCCTAAAGCAGTTAACGTTGAACCAATATTATTGTAAATTGATATCATACTCTTTTCAGGCATATTATTTTCTTTATTTAATTCTAGGCATTTTTGAAAGTAATGGTATGCCTGATTATGTTTTCCTAGATGATTATAGTTAACAGCTAAGTTATTATATCTATTTATTAAATAAATTGAAGTATCTCCGTAACTTATCTTATCTAGGTCTACACACTTTTGATATAGTTGAATAGACTTTTCTAAATAACCTTGTTGTTCATATACAAAAGCAAGTTCGTTATAAAATTTTGACAAATTGCTATAAAATGTAGAATCCGGTTCAGAAATAATCTTATTTTCGTATATTTGCTCCAACAAAAGTATAGGTTTATTTAATGTTAAAATTGCTTCATCAAACATTAAACTCTCTCGAGAACGAAACTTACCACATAAATACAATATTTCAATGTAGAGGTTAAAGAAGATTCTACTAGTCTCTAGAAAACTCGTCACTTTATAATAATGCGGAATCATTAAATTCGTTTCTTCCAAGTCCTTCATTTCATTATCATTAGTATATCGAGAACCTGAAAGTAAACCTTTTGAGATTTTTCCTAACGTATAGTGTCTCTCTTCACTGTTTAAATCATCGCGTGTTACCACCTGAACAAGAGTATGGATAGTTATGCCCTTACCATGTAATGTTATTAGCGAAAAATTTGTTAACCAAGCAATAACCTTATCCGCGTTACTCCCATCTTCTGAATCGTCGTCCAGGAATTCTATTAATGACCTTAGTTGTTCGAGAGGAAACACAGTTGTTGATATAAATGAGAGCCCTTGCAGTACCTTAACCGCAAATGGATAACTTCCATTTATAGTATTGAATGTCTTTTTCCAAACAGTGGATATAACAAAATTATAGTCACTAGATATATGTTCTCTAATTCCAAGCGGACTTGATGTAGCTAATAAATACTGTCTTTTCTTTTCAGTCCTAAAATCCTCCAAATATTTACTTATCGTTGTTTTAGCCATTCTTATATATGAACCTGCTTGAACTAATGCAAGTGCTAAATAACCTAGTTCACGACAAAGTTCTAATATAGTCTCATCTTCATCGTTAATTAGTGAATAGTTTTTCAACAAGATTAACGACTCTTCCTTAGGCAATTCGCCTAGATCCAAAGGTAGATCCACATTAAACCAATGATCACTTTGAGAGGTTATAACCACATCTCCATTTCCATTTCTAGGAATAAACTCAACAATATCATCTTCATTTGTAGCATTATCAAAAACTAATAACCATCTATGCTCATACGAAGCTTTCCCTTCAAGGATTTGTTTAATTTTTTTAACTTTATCTTTTATGTTAATCCCCTCTGATGTGAAACCTAAATCATAATAGATTTCTAAATAGTCAGCAACGATTGTTTCTTTACTCTCTGCATTAATCCACATTATCATAGAATACTCATCTTGATATTGAAAGGTGTACTCTAAAGCCGTTTGTGTCTTTCCTGTTCCAGCTAAGCCTTTAATAGCAACTATATTTATTTTATTTTTTTTCAATAAATAGCTTCTTATACCATTAATATAGTTGGATCTACCAATAAAATTTATATTCCTATGTAATTTAATATATTTAAAGCCCATCTCGTAAACCATAGAATTCTCATTAAAATAATCTCCAATAATCATTTTAATTTGATCTTCTTTTAAATTAATAAATACTTCTTCTAAATCCTTAGCAAGAAATGGCTTACATTCAATCTTATATGTATCCTCAATGTCTTTTAATGCAAGCTCAATGTCTGCATAAGTTGCTTTATATTTATCATTTAATACATAATAGAACTTCCTAATATTACTCCAAGACTTATGTAAACCTTCGAAATCTTCATAGAGCTTCTTGATACTCGCTTTTATTTTATTACCTAGATTTTCAGGGGCATACACTTGATAATAAATGCCTTCCAAATCAATATAGCCATCGTTTTTTTTATCACCTTTAGACCCTTGGGGCTTGACAGGTCTAAAATTTTCATTTGAATAGATCATAACTTTTGAAAATAAATCCTCATAGCTTTGTCCATCAGAAGAGTATACTTTATTCTGAAATAATTTTCTGATGATCATTCTATTAGAACTATTATTCATTCTAATACCACCCTTTATGTTAATTTCTAAATTCTCTTGATATCTACTCCTTCATTGTCCAGCTCAAATAGTAATCTCTTAGTCCATTAAAATCCAATAATCTTACTCCATCAGAATTAACGAGGTTAATTGGATATTCAAGCTCAAACTCTGTTCAAGCTTTTCTAAAACTCCGTCTATCTATTTTCGCTGATTAAGTGAAAGAAATTATGCAGATTTAAATTTTTGGTCAAGGTTTGGGAGACCCTAACGTTTTCTACTCGTTTGCTCATATATATCACACTACTCATCAATTAGTTTATCTTTTATACCTTCAAGTGAGCAACAATGGCAGTGGTATGGAGAAAAAAGATGCAGTGTATTATGAGAAAATATAATTTTGCTAATATGAGAACCTTCTCTTATCAGTACTTCCTTTAATTCAATTAAGTCACGTTGTTCAGATGATATATTACTTAGTTTCGTTTGATTTTGTTCAGATTTAGTGTGAACATAATGACTGGTAAGCATAAAAATCCAGTGCAGGATTTAATAAGATCTATACTGGATTTCCAAAGGATATTACTGAATATTTTATGCACGTTACAGTGTGAAATAATTTCTTATCTAATTTGTTTATGTATCTTTTCAAACCATACTGATTCCCACAGTAACATCGCATTTTCCTCAAACCATTGCGACCATGAAGAAGGATTTTTCTCTACTTTCCTATTCTCATTTTCATGTAATACAACTTTATACAATAATCTTCTTATCACATCAAAAAAATCTTTAATATCACCCTCAAACATCTCCGAAAAATCCCACCATTTACTTATACTAGGATGTCCTCCGAAAAAATTCCTTATATCATATAACCGTGAAAGTAAATACTTTTCCCTCTCGTCCATTCCAAACGCGTTCAAAGTTATTTCCCTTTGATTATTTGTTCCGTTGATATTCATACGTTCTCTTGCATATTGCTGTATAACATCAACTGTCTTATCAAGAGATGTAATAGCTTCTTCATCAAAATGACCTTCATAGAGTTTGTAAGCATGTAAGTAGTTAAAGAAAATCCTGTGAATAAAAGGGTCTAAAGCATTTATTTTGTTTACCAAAGAAACTAAATTTCTTTCTCTTGCTCTATACTCATGATGAAATCTTGCATGTGTTTCTCTCCAAAATGCTAGAATAAATTCATCTTTATTTTTTGCACTTTTAGGAGTTGTGAAATTGAGCATTTTATCGCCTCTAAAATCGCATGAACGATCATAAATAATACTGAGAGAAGATATCACATCAACAATACGGCTTCTTGCAACATATTGAGATGCATAATGAAAAAACCACGAGATAGAATCATAGACGTATTCATCTTTACAAAAATCTCGAAGACCCTTATCCCAAGAAGGCATTAACACCCCTACATATAAACTTTCACGTTCTTTATTAGGTGCAATAATAACTTCATTTGAGATATAACTAAAGTTCAAATTTCCAGAATCCGCTAGACTTCTAATCATAATTTGGACTCTATTGTCACTATCGAAAATATGCTTGTTTAATACCTGATTAAGTGAATAAGTGAATTTCCTCATGCTATCGTTAGGTATGTTAGATTGAGCCCATTGGCAAAATTTACTTTTGAATTTATTAGTATTTTGGTTCAATCTCATTCCCCCTCAAAAAAAGAACCTATTATCGATTTAGTATATATCAATCAGAGTCGATGGTGTAATCTCAACCTAATAATTGGCATAATGCTAGCAAATTGGATTCAACATATTTATAAGATTTAACTAGAAACTTTGCTTAAAGATAGTATCCCATAGAAATGTAAGTTTACTCCAATCTTGATTTATCAAATCAGGATTTTTCAACTTATCATCCAACTTCACATTAATTTCACTTTTATTAATAATAGAACCTTGATACATGTCCAATTTTTCAACATAGTTTGTCCATTGAATTGGGGAGAACTCGTTGTTACTTTTTAATATATCTTCACCAAAGAACAGTTCAATACTAACCGCCAATCCATTAATATTTATATTATTTCTTCCTGTTGGTCCAATTGTAGGGTATGAAGTACAAAAATCAAGTATTGGCAATTTCATTATCTTTATACTCTCAAGTATAGGAATAGTTGAGAGACTCTGTATTTCTAGCTCGGCTGCCGCATCATTGTCAAATATTGCGATAATTCGATTTTTTATTTTGGCTGCCGAAAAAGACTTAAGCAACTTTGCTAAGTACGATGTCCCACCATCTGCTCTGTAGTTATAGAAATCAAAAAATGTATATAAATGATTGTATTCAGGGTATAGTATTTCCAAACTTCTAGACAAAACTTTGATATCTGTTTTCCCTTCAGTCACAATTATGGTAGTATCCATAAAATTATCAAAAAACTCTAATGCATCTGATTCATCAACCCAACCGCCATCAACAACTGAACTCAAATCATACTCGACAACAGAGTCTTCATTGCAATTAATAATGCACATATAAATATCAAGCATATGGTCAATAAGGTGCTCTTCATTTTCATATATATCGTCATAAAAAAAGGGATTTAATAAGTTGCCAGACGATAGTTTTTCGACAATCAATCTTGAAATAATATCCGTTGATATCTTGGGATGTTTATTCTTTATGTTATCATCATAAATATCTATACTTTCACTTTCCAGAATCGATCTCAAAGCATTAGAATAATTATCAAAGGTTAGTCTTTCATAATATTCATAACGCTTGTCATACTCATCATCAGGTTTAGCATAATATGATTTCTGATATTCTAAACCATTATTGAAATAAGTTATCAACTTTTTATTACTGCATCCAAGAATCTCCAGTCGAGTCATTGCCTTTTTCACTGTAGTTCTAAATACGTATCGTTCATAATCTTCTCCATCCAAATCCTCTTTATATTTAATAAATTCAAGAGGTGAAAAGAGTTTTAAGTGAGTTTCACTAAATGTATTTTTAACTGAAAACAATCCCACTCCATTTATTGTAAGTCCGCAATACGATCCCATTCAAAGTACACCTGCTTTCTTTGGAGGAACAAAGAGGTATTTGGTATTTAATCTCCCGTGTAATCTAACATCTTATTAACGGTCAAATCAACTTTGCTCTTTTGATTTATTCAGTTGAAATAGTTTCAATGTATTATAGTCTTATTATACTTCAAAATGGAAGAAAGTGATGACTGCTGACTGAGTTATAACAAAAAGCCTCCGCCAATTCCTTTGGCAGAAGCTTCTATATAAAAGTGATTCACACGAGCCTCTCACCAATGACAGGTACGTGTGGGTCAAAAAATAACTGTACCCAATGATAAGAAGACCGGCTTGTATACATCCGATTCGATCGTTCATTTAAATGTACATGTGGATCAATAACTAGCTATACATCTTTTATTCTTTGAATATATTTAACTTATCTCATATATTTTTTCCATAATGGGTCTACGAATTATCCATAGTTTTTCTTTAATAGCTTCATACCAATCGGTAAATTCTTCTTCTAAATATTCTCCATTTTTCCATGTCCCAAATCCTAGTCTACCTGGAATAACATAAGCCTCGATATTTCCTTGTAAATTACTTATAAAACCAAATACTCTCTTTTTATCTTCCGTTATATCTCCGAGTTGCATTATTTTAGAACTAAAGCTATAGTTAGCAAGATCGTTCTTATTATATGAAACATTAATAACATAAGATAAACTTGAATCTAGCTTTGTATAAAGAGCTAAGTCACAACAAATAAAGTTCCCTAGTGCGTTTTGAAGGTCCAAGAAGTTTTCTAACAATCCGTCAGTTCTCAAACTATCATATATTTTTTTATGATACAAAACTACATCATGAAGTTCACTATCATAATAAATATCTCCCAAAGGAAAACTCTGAGCGAAATTAGAATAGACTCCCTCTAAAATACGAAGTATTTTCAATGGATCTGTTTCATTTAGAACAGTATTAAAAGAAGTGGCTAGTTCATTTAAATCATATGTAATCATTTCAATGTTCTTCTTAAGCTCAAAAATTCCCTGGGGAATATCTGCATACCAGTTTTCTAGCGGTAGTGTATACTCATTTTCAATATGATCAATAGAAATTTCTGAAAAAGATGGAAGAATCCACGACATAAAACTACGGTTTCTTTGAAAGTCAGAAAGAAGCAAGGCTCGTTCAATTCTATCTAACGCACGAGAAAACGAAGTTATTTTATATTTATTACTTAAAACCTGTCTTCCGGGTAAATAATACTTATTCCCCTGTGTTTTTGAATTATCAACACTTTGAAAATCTGATAAAATATCTTTTGATGACAAAAGAAAGCATTTAGAGTGGTCGCCAACCCCTGTATGTGCAACTAAGAAAAATTCATTACGGGGCTGTCCGTCAGTGTCACAAATGTATTCTTGGTGTACATATTGAGATGTGTTTATATTTATTTTGATAATATTTAACTTGAATAACTCCAAATCTTGGAGGGGTTGCATCCAATATATTCTGAGAAGTTAGACGTCTTTGAATAATAAAATCTGCACCTTGAATATCTACGGAACGTTCTAAAATCCAGAATCTATCCATTAAAAATGCCTTTGTTCTAGCTTCAGCTAATCCCCCATTTTCCATCCTTAACAGCCAATGAGGCTTATCTTCCATCATTTCACCCACACCTCACTGAAATATGTGAATTATTGATACGCAGTGATACAGTCAACCATCTTGCCGAGGAATAAATGATATTACTCCTCATTTTTACAATATTTCTCAAGAGTATCAATTATAAACAAACATTTGCGAATACTGTAAATTTTAATTATAGAATTTATTATTCTACTGCACTTCGATGCTTTATCCAGTTCATTAAATTATCACTCTTAGTCATTTCAGTAATGAATATTAAGTCTTCTGAAGTTAACATTTTAGATAGCTTATTTCTTCGTTTTACATAATCCAAAAGTATTGTTGAGAAAAATAATATCGAAGTTTCTAAAGCAATAAAAGCTAGATTATTCCTGTCAAGATGTGAATCTCCAGGATAAGCAGAATTATTAAATAATCCAATAGGTAGGGTATGAACACTATTAGATAATAAATTATAGATTCCAGACTCAACCTCTTTATTAATTGGAGAGTATCTCTTCCGTATTCTATCAAATAAAAATGGTTTCTTACCTTTAATTAGTTCCCTTTTCAAACCTTCACTTAAGGACAAAAAGACATTATTGTTAGTGAGCATACTTTCACTATAAAATAATCCATAACCTGCTAAATAACCTGAAGACTTTGGAATACCAAGAGTCAAAATAATTCTTTCTGACGAGAAATTTTGGTGATAAGAAGACAGATAAAACCTGAAGTTAAATTCATCATCTGAAATTCCACGTTCACACATGTAGTTATAAACATTATGAATTTCAATTAAGTTTCTAGATAAACTCGCTACTGAACTAATGTCCAAGTATTTTTGTGACTCTTTATAATTATCCTCATTTGAATTCGGAATTAAATTAATGATACTATTTGCATTTAACAATGATTTTTCATAAATAGTTTCTGAGAAAAATGACCGTATTGATGAAGTATGAATTTGTCTTCTATTTTGTTTGGATATACTTTTTCCTATTTGAATCAACCTGTAGAATTCTTTGATTCTATAATGAATATCTGACATTTTTCCATCCTTATAATAAAAAAAATTAGATTTTATGATTTCTTGATTTATTCCCTCTTATAACTAAGTTAATTGCACAAGATCTCATCATAAGTACGTAAAACCATGCTTTATCAATTGCTTATTCTGGCCTAAGGAATTCAACCTTTTCCTTGGATAATCTTTTAAGTCTTTTTTAATTGTTATTCGGATCTACTTATGGTTTATAGAAATGTTCAATTCTCAGTTAAAATTAATTTCAACCGGTAGAGGCAGGTGAGGCCCCCCTCCCATAATTGATCTTGGAGATATTTGAGAGGGGCACAAATAATAAGTCAATAAAATATAATTTATTAAACCACCATAATATACTTACTTGTTCTATTATCGAAAGCAGGCCATGTTCCTTCAAGAATGTCTACAATTTTATTATTAACCTCAATATTTTCAATTGATCCTGTCAGATAATTTACTTTGTTTGCATTTTTTTTATCAATAGAACTATAAATCACTTGTTCCGCATCACAAACAACTGCTAAATTCGGGTTGTGTGTAACAATAAATATTTGTCTTCTATTTTTTGCTTCTTTAATGCAAGGAACCAACAGTTCAAAAACCGATTGATTATCCAAATTTTCCTCAGGTTGGTCTATTATTAAAGGTCTGTCATCACGATCAACCAAGAGATAAAACATTAATAACAATGCACCCTTTTCCCCCGGAGAAAGTTTGTCAATTTCTTTATCTCCAAGCTTTAAAGCATAAATTGGTGATAAATAGCTCAAATTAAATAAAAAATCATAAAGCTCTTGTTTGGTCATTCCTTTTCGAAGCTGCAATTCAACAGGTATGCTAGCTTTAGAAGAATCTCTTTGATCAGTCTCTAGGTTTAGTAAAACTTCATCGATAAAAGATATAATGGATTTAAAGTCAAGAAACTCATATCTATCAATAATTTCTTTTAACCTTCTGGTACCGTCTTCAGCTCCATAAAAGGATCCTCTAGAGTTCCCAACCCTCTGGAAAAAATCTTCCACGAAAGAGCTTAGTACTATTGATACTTCAAAATTAAGTTGATATTTTTCCCTGATCAAATGATGGGCACTTATTGCATTTTGAACAGGATTATAAAGATCTTGATAAGTTGATATTAGATTTTGAATTAAATCAAATATTTGGTTCGAAAGTTGCTTTCTGAACTCTTTAGCCTCAACCAGTTTATTTGGTAACGCTGAATCAAGTTCATTAAGTTGGTTCTGTATGTAGCTTAGAGAATTTGGTGTAAATGTATCTCCCATTAATTCCTTTTCCACTTTATTCCACTCTTCAATCTTGCCCAAGTATTCTTGGTAGAGTTTATTTGGTCTATCAAGTTTATCTTCCAGTTGACTTAATTTTTCGTCAAGCAATCCATAAACAATATTATATGATCCACCAGAGTTTCCGTCTAAATATTTAGCAAGCACATCAAGCTTCTCATTAATTTCTTCTTGATTTGATAAAAGTGTAAATTTATTTACTTTGAATGAAATTACTTGTTCTTGACTTATCCCCAATAACTCTAGATGTTCACCTAAATCTTTTGATAATTTATCAAATTGCAACATAAAGTTATCAATTTTCCCAAGCGTACTTTTCACTGCTTCTTGTTTCTTAACAAGAAACTTTCTTTCTTCTATTTTTTTATATCTGTCATCTTGAAGTTGAGCTTTTTGGTTATTCAACAAGCTTACTTCTTTAGTCAGTTCAGTATAACCGCTCTCGGCTTGATTATCACTTAATGGCTTTTCTACCTTCTCTGGCATCATCTTTAGATGTTGATCATACTCTATTTGTTTTGCTTTTAGTTGTTCATTTATTTGTTCTCGGTAATTACTTGTAAGTTTAAATTCTATTTCACATATCGATGAATTAACTTCACTAACTTGTCTTCTATAAATGTTCATTTCCTCAGACAACTCTTTAGTCTTTAAATTCAGTAATTGGTCAAAAGTTTCACAACCAAGTCTATTTTCTATACTAATATGAGAAAAAATAACTTTTTTAATTTCGGCATCAAAACTGTTGCCACTAGCAATATTCATTTCATTACATAATTTCTCCAAATATTGCTGAGGGATGTATTTTACTCTTTCCATTTCAGTATCAAGCACATTTTCCGATAGTTTTTTTGTAGAAGTATCTTCACTAGCCCATCTTAAAGTTGCTTCGAAGTGCTGTGAGATATTGTTCTTTGAATTCCTAAATTTTTTATCATTTAAGAATTCAAACGAATTATGTGAACTGCCCCCTAGAAGTCCAAGTATATCAACTAAAGCACTTTTTCCATTTCCTTTGTTACCGATAATGGAAACAAGCCCTGAATTAAACTTCACCTCACATTTATCAAACCAAGTGCCTGTTAATTTATCGTTTATTTCCTTAACACTAATTGAATCTATAATTTTGGTTTTTTTTGTTTCATAGTTTACTATTTGTTCTGGTTTTATCCCTAATTTTATTCTATCTTTGGACTCAGTAATTGCCTGTTTCAAGCCTTTATATGTTAAATCAGCTTTAATCCATAGACTTGCTTTTGTGTGATACTCTCTTATCAAATGGTTGTCTGAACAAATTATTAAAGGAAAGCTCTTACCAAGATGAGGGAATACCATTTCTTGATAACTAGTTACATCGTCTAATTGACCAACCTCGAATACGTCAATATATCCACCTTCTACTAAATCTTTCTTTATTGCTTGCTTGTATTTATGATTATTTCTAATACTTTCAATACCATTTGTTTTTTTACCCGCGTGTACTGTTACAATTCCACCTAGTTCATGTATTACTTTGGACGATTCTTTAAAATCACAATATACAAAATCGTCACCTTTCCTCTTAATATCTGCAGAAGTAATTTCAAGCTTCCCCTGTATTTTTACTGAGATATCCCCAACATCTGAATCTTCCGGAAAAATACCAATAAAATGTATCGATTCACTTCCACCGAGTTCAGACCTTAATTCGATTCCTGGAAATACGGTAATTCCTTTTTCTTTTCCCAATCGTTGAAGTTCTTCTATTCTATGTATGTCCATTACGTGGTGATCTGTTATCGCAACAGCTTTAATTTCTTTTGCCTCAAGCATTTCTATTATCTCAGAATTAGTAATTGACTTGTTTTGATAGTCAAATGAAGATGGAGTATGGAAATGCAAATCCCATTTTCTCCACTTAGATCCCCGAACATCATTCAATTTCACCACTCCCTTATGGCATATTATACCACTCGTAAAGAAAAAGAGCAGCGAAAATGATGTCCTCTATCAGCTTTTGACAGATGACATCATTTTGTAATTCCTATCTCTCGTAAATTGCAGTGAATCTGATAATCTCATTTTCTAACCATCAATATGACCTACTCCACATGTTAAGAGATAATGTAATGCTTTATTTCACCTATAACACACAGCCAACTCCACCCGATTCCCTTCCCGATCATACACAATTCGCTCCACTAGCTTCTTCAACGCCCGATTCTTCTCTTCACTCGTCACCGCAGCGTCCCACAACTCCCTAAACTCACCTATCCGTCCGTATATCTGCTCAACAGTCGGATAATTCCCCTCATCTACTACAACCTTCCGCAAATCCTTCAACTCTTCTTCCAACTTCTGAATCTGCCTTGTCCTTACAGCCTTCCTCTCCAAAAATACTTGCTTCGTTATCATATCCTCTTCATACGATCCATGCAGCTTGTCCAACGCCCGCTTCTGCTTCTTCAATTCCTGCTCTTTGACCTCAATGATCGTCTGTGTATCACTATAACGACTTCCATGCAGTTCAATTTCCCGTAATATATCCGGGTCTACATGAATAATCCGGTCATACAAAGCATTGAAGAAGTCAGCATCCATTACCTTGCCGTGCTGCTCACATTTGCTGCCATCTTTATACTGGTGATAGCACAATGCACTCCAGTACTGCCCTTGCTTCTTATTCTCACCTACTCGGAACCTCATCCGCGAACCGCATTTTTCACAATACAGCAAGCCTGACAAAGGAAAAATGTTACGCCTTGAATTTGGGTTCAACATTCTATTCTTAAGCAACCGCTCCATAATGACTTCATGTTCTTCCGGCGTTTTCAGCTTTTCATGTGCTCCCATGACTTTAATCCGCTCTTCTTCAGGTACAAGTTCCACCTGACCACGCTTGGAACGAGTTTTCCCATAAGTGATGTAACCCAAATGGATTTCGCTTGCCAGCAACCGTTGAACCGTAATATTTGACGAGCCCTTGTTCTTTCCATCCGGCTCAATGTTGTATGGCGTGGGTATCTTGTTATCCGTCAACCAAATGGCGATATGACCAAGGTTTGTTCCATTCAAATACTTTTCAACAATCGCTCGATAAATCGGACGCTTTGTTTCATCCACCAATACCGACCTTGTGTTCTTATCGTAGTAGTAAGGAAACGGTGGCTTTCCGTTTGTCCACATGCTTTTCTTGGCTCCTGCCTCTTTCCCCTGCTTCATTCTTCGCTTAATCGTTTTGTACTCTATTCGGGCAAAAATAGACATGAAATCAAATGATACATCGTCATTGTCTATTTCTAGATCGTATATCTTGTTTGGTGTGATAATGACCGTTTCTGAGTTTAAGAATGTATCTTTAATGAGTGCCCAATCCTTGTTTTCTCCACGCCCTAAACGATCAATATCCATGACCACTACCCCATCATAGAGCTGGTCTTCAACATGCCGAAGTAACTTCTGCATTTCTTTCCGGGATTCTATCTTTTCACCAGAGGCCACTTCCTTCATATAACCTATAGGTCCAATTTCGATTCTCTACTAAGGCCAGAAGGGTATCCCTATGCTTTGAGAGAATGTCTTCAGATTCACCATCGTCCCGTGATTTTCTTAAATAGACGGCTACGTGTTTAATTGTTTTGCTTACGTGTTAATATTCTCCCGCCTTCCAAATAGAATGTTGAGCATTTTGATGACTCATGGAATATGACAACTGTGAAATTTTGGAGGAGTAATTCATGAAAAAATGTGAATATGTAATCAAGGAAAGCAATCAACCATCCGGCAAAGCGTTACGGCAATTTCATGAGCATGTAGTTGAAATGCTGAGCCAAACTGTCCAAGCCGAGGCCGAGATAGACATACCTCTCCCCAAAGTGCATCATTCTACGCAAGATAGGCATGAAACTTAACAAAATAAAAACAAGCCGGAGTGCATGACCATTCCACGCTCCGACTTGTTCTATTTCAGGTTATTTTGAATGAATTCCTGCTCCGACTTCTTCAGATACCTTAGTGTATTTTCGAAGGAATACAGGTACATGGAGCGAAGCACCTCAGATTTTCGACTGACCCATCAACAATCACTAGCTTAATGGCCGGAATCTCTTTTCACTTTGTCAAACGCTTCTCTTTCGCTCCAAAGGAACCAGTTGACTGGATTATGTTCATGTTGGAGCAGATAAGGCGATTAATCTATTGGGTATTTGATTCGTTGTCACGGGGCATTACCTCAAGCCATCACATCGACTTTCTTCAGCCGACGAATAGTCAATACGGAGATGATGACAATAAATATGATGTTCATAGCCAAGAATTGAATAATATCGCTATTTGTCAGACTCTCTTGGCTTATTACGCCCATGCCGATGGTCAGAAGTGAATACGGAAAAAACATGCCTAGATTCATCACATACATGCCCAAGCCGATAAAAACAGCACAAACGCTAATGCCAATAGGAATGGCAAAGCTACGGATTTGCATAGAAAGCCAAAGTTGTATAGCACCGATTGTAATAGATGCGAACCAGCCACGAATAATCCAGCCGAAGGTTTCTACAGGAAATTGCAGCGGCAATCCGAATAGCTTCCCTGCACAAAAATAAAGTGTTATAAAGAAAAACTGGACTATTAAAATGAGCGCTCCGACGATAACCAGTTTTGAAATGAAAATATGTGCAACTGAAACTGGAGCTGTCATAACCGAATTCCAATTTTTGTTCATATGCTCAAGCCTGCACACATATGCACTGCAGATCGCAATAAGTACAGGCAAGAAAAATTCCCCATAAAACAAACTAACCTGTGTCCACAGGCTGTACCAACCATTTTGTAATGCGGCTTGGTTAAAATAATAATTAGCGCAGCCAATCAGAACACTAAAAACGGGAAGCACCAAAAGTATAAGCCACATACGAGAATGACGAAGTTTAAGCCATTCAGCCTGAATACATCTTTTTAACATAATTATCTCCTCTTAAAAGTTTTGTGGAGCATTACTACACTACACTTACCTATACTTCCTGTCGGGATACATGAATGCTTCCCGCGATATAAGCCACTGCTCCCATGAATAAGAGCGCAATGGGCAAATACGCTCCAATGTCTCGGGCAACAAACTCCATTGAATTGTTCACGTAGTTATATGCTACAGGACATAGACCTGTATAGTAGGACCAAACAAAGATACGGCGCACCACTGCTGGAAAGAGATCCCCCGTTATGCCGATGAAGCCTCCGAGCATCCCTAGACAAAGCCCAAAGGCTTGATTTTTGACTGAAAGCGAGATCCATTGCTGCAATGCGATAACAACCATAGTGGTCAACATAGTGCCAGCCCAAAATTTAATTAACAGAAATAACGGTACAGACTGCTCAAATCCCTGCACAATACCAAAGCCTACAATAGCAAAGATTTGCAAGATGATAGCAAATAACATCAATATACAGGCGCATATATATTTAGCCGCATAAATATGACTTCGCTTGACGGATGCTGCCATCAAGAGCTTCCATGTACTGCCTTTGTACTCCATATCGCAAATCCGTGAAGCAACTACCGCCGAAATAATGGGGAGAAATAGACCATTCATAGATGCAATCATTACGAGTACCCCATCCCATCCGACGCTGTTCGGATTACGGGATATAGACATGCTGGATGCCATGAAAGCCCATGCTAATTCCACGCACAAAAACAGGCTAATCATGAGAAACAGATGCTTACGGCGCAGTTTAAAAAATTCAAGACCGATCATTTTCATTAAAGACTTCTCTCCTTTCCCGTAAGTTCAAGGAATATGCTCTCTAAACTTTTCTTGTGTTCTTCAATACGGATTACGTCCAGCCCTGCATCTATGAGCGTTCTGTTCGTTTGCGCCACCTGTGCATCGTTCATACCTTTAAAAGTTAGGTAATTTTCGTTGATGATCGGCAAAAGTCCCTGGCTGTGAAGCAACTTTTTCGCTGTTTCGTTATCTGTTGTTTTGATAGCAATAGAAGACTGACTTTTGCGTTGCAGCAAATCCATACTACCTTGAAACAGCAGTTTTCCATCGCTTATAATGCCAACCGAAGTGGCAATTTGCTCAATCTCTGATAACAAATGGCTTGAAATTAAGACGGTAATACCGTAACGCTGCGGCAATGATTGAATAAGTTCCCGGATTTCACCTATTCCAGCCGGGTCAAGTCCATTTGTCGGCTCATCGAGTATTAGAAGTTTCGGAAAAGCAACCAATGCCATCGCGATTCCAAGGCGCTGCTTCATCCCAAGAGAATATTGCCCCACTTTTTTATCCTTTTGATTTTCCAAACGGACAATTTTCAGAGCATCAAACACATTTTTGTCCGGCACATCTCGCAGGCGCTGCATAATACGCATGTTCTCTAATCCGGTAAGATGACCGTAATAAGAAGGGGATTCGATAAGTGATCCTGTTTGACTCAGAATAAACTGACGGTTTTTATCGAACTCCTTGCCAAAGACAACAACTTGACCATCGGTAGGCTTAGCAAGTCCCAGAAGCATTTTAAGGGTGGTCGATTTCCCCGCTCCATTCGGGCCGAGAAAGCCATACACATCACCTTCGTATACAGCTAGATCCACCTTACTTACCCGATATGCGTCACCATAGCGTTTTGAGAGATTGTGCGTTGAAATAATCGTATTCATCGTCTTTTTCACTCCAATTTGATTTTGTACTCAGTTCTTATTCGTAATCACAGTGTAATGGTGCAACCCTTCTTCAACCTGACGATAACCTTACGACAACCTTAAATCATCAACATACGAGTGAATTTAGTGGAATCACAGACAGTACTTTGTATAATTAAAATGGGTGATTAACATGGAAGATTTAAAACACAAAAAAATACTCATCGTTGATGATGAGCATGAAATCCGCAATATGATTGATGGGTTTCTACGCAAGGAAGGCTTTACTCGTGTATATCATGCGGGGAATTGCCAAGAAGCTATCGCGATCTGCCTGGCGGACAAGCCAGCTATCGCAATTTTGGATATCATGTTACCGGATGGCGATGGTTTTACCCTACTCTCTTCAATACGTCGTTTTTCACAAATGCCGATTCTTTTTCTCTCCGCAAGAGGTGAGGATGAACACCGATTACTCGGGCTTGGACTTGGCGCGGATGATTATATGGTCAAGCCATTTTTACCACGTGAACTCGTTCTTCGTCTTTTAGTCATATTACGACGTGTATATGCTCCACCAAGGCATGAGCCACAACCCATATTCAAACTGGGAGAACATACTGTCGATCTTGAAGGCGCCGTGGTGCAATGTAGAGCAGGTGAGCAACCATTAACAGCCAAAGAGCATGCGCTACTTACTAAACTTTATGAAAACCGGGGGCGTATTGTCACGAGCGATGCTTTATGTCAATCGGTGTGGGGCGACGACTACTACGGTTATGAGAATACCTTAATGGTGCATATCAGGCGTATTCGGGAAAAAATCGAGACAACCCCTTCTAGCCCCGAACACTTGCTTACTGTAAGAGGACTTGGCTATAAACTGATCATGAAGGAGGAGTAACCATGGACGGAGCTGTCCGCATTTTACGACGCTTTGTAGGATCGACAATGATCATTTCTGTTTTCCTGCTCGTCCTCAATCTGATTACACTTGGAACATGGGTACTCAAAGGAATGAATGACGGGCCGTCTCCGAATAGCATTACTCAAGGCATAACGAAAAATCTTCATCTGAATAACGAAAGTTATTATTTAGATACGGAAGCTGAAAAGCTATTACAGCAAAACGATGCTTGGGCCATGCTGCTTAACAACAATGGAATTGTAAAATGGAGCTATGTCCTGCCAGATGAGCTGCCCCGTTCCTATTCCCTTACCGATGTAGCGAAGTTTTCTCGCAATTATTTATTGGATTATCCTGTGTATGTATGGGAGCATGATGATGGACTTGTTGTCATCGGTTTTCCCAAAGACAGTGTCGGCAAATACCAATTTGGTTTTCCGGTTAAATGGATACGCGATATACCTTTTCGTTCCTTTGCTTTAGTCATTGGAAATATTGCTTTGGCCTTACTTTTATCACTCTTAATCGGTTCTCGTCTCATTAAATCTATAACGCCGCTTATTCGAGGAATTCATGCTTTGGCGGAGGAACAAAGTGCCCATGTCGAGCCAAAAGGAGTACTAAGCAGTCTTGCTACAAGCATCAACCATACATCCGCATTATTACAACAACAAAACGTTGCGCTTAAAGCAAGAGATGAAGCACGTTCTAACTGGATTTCCGGCATATCCCACGATATTCGTACACCACTGTCCATGGTGCTTGGATATGCAAGTGAACTAGAAGAAAGCGAAGTCGTCCCTTTAGAACAACAACAAAAGGCTAGTATTATCCGACAGCAGGGAGAAAAACTCCGCTCACTTATTAGTGACTTAAACCTTGTCTCCATGCTAGAGTACGAAATGCAACCATTAAATACAAAGATTATAAGGCTATCGGCACTCGCACGGCAAGTTGCAGCAGATTTTCTGAACAATGGTTTGGATGAACGATTCTCCTTGGAACTCGACTTCACAAATGAGCATCTGAAAGTGAATGGTGATGAAAAGCTATTACTTCGCGCCATTACCAACCTCGTGCAAAACAGCATTACTCATAACAAGAAAGGATGTCAAATATTATTGCAAACGATAACTTTTCCTGACAAAAAGGTTTGTCACTTTATTGTATCTGACAACGGTAAAGGGGTTACGTCAAGCGAGTTGCCCGATTTGCTAGAATTGCCGTACTCATCAACAAGAAAACACCCTATTCATAACGGACATGGGCTTGGGTTGCCGATGGTCGCAAGAATCGTTAAGGCGCATCATGGTCAACTTACTTTAAAGAGCGATACAGGAATAGGCATGAAAGCAACTATTGAACTTCCAACTGTGGGGGTTAGTTCATGAAAAATCAACATTGACCATGGAAGCTCTCTACCCCTATGATCTACGAAGCATCGAAGAAGCACAAAGACTAATCTAGGAATTCATTTGCTTCTATAATGAGGAAAGAGCATAAAGAAAATTAAACAAGCTGACGCGGTGGAATTCCGACGACAGCTTGTTGTCTAGGGCTTTTTTCTTTCCATGTCTACGATTACAGGCTTACGATATTAGTTCTAATTCACCAAATTCGCGATTTTAATCGCAATTTCCTGAGATTCACCGATTACTCTGTAATAGATGCTATCCTTCGACAAAACGACATTATACTTGCTGTCAATAGAATCTCCGGCTGACTCAATCCAAGCGGGCACTTTGACAATTGGCACAGAAATATCCTTTACCGTTTCCATTGCTAGGGTAGCGGCAAATCAGCCATATTTTTAAACCTTTGTGTGTCGGCTATATCCATCTGTTATGTTTCCATAGCAGCCGGAATAATACATTCCTTAATCAGTGTCCATCGATCACGAGGATGAATGATGAATTCGGATGCAATGGCTACGACTAGGTCTTTTTCTGGAATGCAACAAATGACATTACCGCCATCGCCTAGTGCTGAGTATGCAAAAACTCCGTCCTCTTCGCGTAACCACCATAGATAACCGTAATTATTGGAGTTCATCGCTGTTGATTCTTCAATCCATGTTCCCGAAATTATCTGATTATCGTCCCAAATACCACGGTTGAGATATAGAACACCAAAACGTGCCATATCACGGGGAGTTAGCGTAAGCCCCCATCCTCCTGTGGAGTTGCTGTTTGGGTCATTAACCCACCCTTTCACATTTTTCCCGAATAAATCTTCAAACCCAAATGATTTCATGCCATGATCCGGGATTTCTTTCATGCCGATGGGTTTAAATAAGCGTTCGTTGGCAAACTCACGGGCACTTGTTCCTGTGCTACGAGTGACGATGGCTGAAAGCAGGTGCGCCCCTGCGGTGGAATATTTAAAAGTTCCAATATTTCCTTGTTGGCCCAGCATATCCAACGTATATTTTACCCAGTCAGGTTGCATGCACATCTTGTCCAGCGGTTCGTGCCAGTCCTCAAAGGGATAGGGAGCCGTCATCGTGAGAAGATGGCGGATGGTGATTTCTCGTTTCTGTCTATCCGCAGCATCAGGAACATATTCAGGAAAAAAACCCAGCACCTTCTGGTCTACATTTTTAATATATCTTGCATCTATGGCAATACCAATGAGGGCAGATAGTATACTTTTCGTTACAGATGCCACATGGTGCGTATCATCCGGTCCATAGCCATTGTAATAACTTTCATAAGCAATAGATCCATCTCTCACAACAACAATACCGTTTATATTGCTGTACTCGGATTTTATGATAGGTTCAAGCTCTGAAAGCTTTTCAGCGTCCATTCTTAAGGTTGCGGGGTCTACGGCTTGCCATTCTGTAGATGGCCAGTAGTTTCTTTGCATGATAGATACCTCCTATAAGACGTGTTTTGTTTAGCGATCGTTAAGGAAAATGTCAGGTCCTGCTACTATTTTTTCTTTACAGGAAAATACACCTCTGTAACCATATCCTCAGGAACAGTGGATTGTTTGGGGTCGGTTACATATACTTCATAGGGTGATTTCACCAATTCATATCCTTCATTTTCTACCCATTCCCTCAGCTTCGCATATACCGATGTCAATTCTGAATATGAACCCTGTACAACAGACTTTGCACAAAGGCCTCCAGGCAAATCTCTCGTTCCCTTTACAGTCTCCTCTACCCAGATGGCAAACTCTGTATCATTGCCGGCAGGATTGTATTCAGGGCTGTGATAAATCGTCATTGGTGTACCAAGCATGGTAAGTTTTTCAGTAGCAATTTTATCATATAGCCTGCTGAAATATTTTCCATATCCTGCAATATAGTCATCACTACTCATCATCTGACGCATATAAAAGATATTCATTGGCTGGGTTTCAACAAGTTGCACTTCTATATTGTCAAGGTATGACATAATGGGTATGCCCTTCTCTGAATTTAAAATATCATTACTCATTTGTTTTAGGGTATATTCAAAAGCATTTAGTTTTTCCTGTATTTCCCTTCTCTTGCGATTAAGGGCAGAACAAAGCTTCTCATCTGATTGATCCTCTTCCAATTCCAGAATGGCTTTGATTTCTTCCAGAGAAAAATGATAAGATTTCAAACGGTTGATCAAGAGCATCTTTTTTAGTTGCCTGATGGAATAATATCGATACCCGTTTTCAGGATTAATCTCATCAGGATGAATTAATCCAATTTCATCATAATATCGAAGCGTTTTTGTAGATACTTCGCATATCTTCGAAAATTCTCCAATCGATAGCAAGAGGTCACCTCCATCTTCATATTTTTATACGGACTACATGCTTTAAATATGGCACCTTTGTTCAACTTCACTGTACACCTTGCCCCAAGGGCAAAGTCAACTGAACCGTACCATTCGGTAAACGGCGGTTCCATTAGTTCACGTATCATACCCTCCCGTGAGCGCCTTTGTTCGCTTTGACCCTTTTGAACGCTTGCTTCATGTTGTCTCTGCTAGTGGACTTTCAGCACTCAGTTAATCACCATGCGTGACACATCGAAATAGACCGCCCCTTGTCAGAAACGGTCTACCTCTTGTGCTGTTTCATTACAAATGTCTCAAGAGAGCTCCCCGCCGCATACACAATCACGAATTGTGATGATTCCAGACGCCGGATACTGCGGTTAAGTTCAACTTTTATCAAATGGATTTCAAAAAATTATTGACGGCCTGAGTTTTTTTATCTCCGTTCTTCTCCAGAAGCACAAGGAATTCTTCAAGCTGTGTCAGCAGCGTGCTGGCCTCGATCTGCTCGGGCCCTGCTTCCGACAGTGTATTCTCATAAGCAATTGCCGCTTTCTCACTCATCACCTGTGTTTTATTGTCGAACAGCAGCGTGTTTTTGGTACCGTGGAATAAATACATTTTGGCTACCTCGAAAGCTTCTTTTACAGCCGCTGTACGGTTGGAGGTCTTATAGGTTTTTAAAAATTCTTCATATTGCAAGGCCCGTTCCGCGACCTTGTACCAGTCGATCAGTAAAGTTCCGTTCACCGCAGACGGTTGCTCCGACTCGGCAGCCATCAGCTCGATATAGGCTTGCAGATCCCTGGTGACGTAAGGTTTGAACACTTTAAAGCTTTTGTATTGGATGACCGGATAAAAGCGGCCTCCACCGGATTCAAGCTTATAGTCCATAGCAGACAAGTCCTGCAGGACAATGCGAGTCTGGAACTGCTTCACCTTGGAGCGAGCCAGCACCATGGACATGCCTGATGTATAAATACTCTTAATATCTTTTTGAATGGCCGGAGTATTCATGCGTTTGGTTGCTGCGGGCAGATAGGCTTTCAGCGCATTTTCCAGATGCAAGACCGCCAGATTGGCCTCTGCTGGCGTCATTTCACCAATACGATTAACTAAGGTGGCTTGGGCCAGACTGAGGGAGGAAGGCTTCTTCACTCTCTGCTCAAACAAGCTGAACGCGGCAGAAGACTTCGCCGCCGCTGCTTCTGTCCGCTGCGGGAAGGCACCGAAAACGGCAAGCCCGGCACTCGTCAAGAACAGGATTGAGCCGAGAACCGCGGCTATGGTTTTTAAAAGATTTGTTTGTTTCATGGGAAAGCTCCTTTCAGAGACGAACTGAAACAACTATTTAGGTCTTTAAATTATCATATATTGGAAATTAACTCAATATTAACACCAAATCAAACATTTCAATATCATACAAACATATATACAATAGAATCAACAACATAATCGGTTTTACAACGGTAAGCACAAGTAAGAAGCCGTGCAATAACACGACTCCTCATACAGTCCTCAAATAAATTAAAAAAAAGCCATTACGTTAATCTTGACATTCTTATTCACGCTAACTTCTGTACACCTACGACAGCGCCAACATCGCGTTCATATCCTCTTCGGCAGTGGTAATCAACTTCAATCCAAAAAGCTCTACCAGAACATCCAGCACGCCGGACGAGATAAACTCAGGCGGCTTCGGTCCGATGCGGATATCCTGAATGCCGAGGCTGAACAAGCCCAACAGGATGGCGACCGCTTTTTGCTCAAACCAAGACAGCACGATGCTGACCGGGAGCTCGTTCACGGTGCATTCAAAAGCATCAGCCAAGGCCATGGCAATTTTCACAGTAGAACCGGAATTATTGCATTGTCCAAGGTCAATATAACGCGGAATGCCGGTGTCTCCCACAGTGCCATAATCTACGTCATTAAAGCGGAACTTTCCGCAAGAAGTGGTTAAAATGACCGTATCATTCGGCAAGGAAGTCGCCAACTCACGGTAATAATTGCCGCCTGGACCCGGCGCGTCGCAGCCTGCAATGACGAAAAACCGGCGGATATGCCCGTCTTTGACGGCCTGAATGATCTCAGGAGCGAGTCCAATCACTGTCTCATGGTGGTACCCCGTCGTGAGCACCTGCTCTGACTCTACATCTGCCGCAGGCAGCGATAAAGCACGCTCAATCAGTGGGGAGAAATCGTCATCCATAATCTTCGCGACTCCTTCTAGCCCCGCTACTTCATAAGAGAAAAAGCGATCTGCATACGTACCTTTAATTGGCATAACGCAGTTCGTCGTAGCGAGAATCGCACCAGGAAACTTCTCGAACAGTCTGCGCTGATCGTACCAGGCTTTGCCGATGTTGCCTTTCAAATGCCCGTACTTCTTCAATGCCGGATAACCGTGGGCAGGCAGCATTTCCGAGTGGGTATAGATGTTGATGCCCTTTCCCTCCGTCTGCCGCAGCAGTTCCTCCAGCGCATACAAATTATGTCCTGTCACCACAATGCACTGACCTTCAATTTTATTCTGGCTGACTGTGATCGGCTGCGGAATACCAAAGCGATCCGTATGTGCGCGATCCAGCACATCCATGATCCGCACCGCCGCATCTCCGACCTTCATCGCCATCTCCAGATGCTCTTGCGTATTAAAATTGGAATTGGTCAAGGTCATGTACAGGGCTTCGTGGGTGATACGATCCACCTCGGGATCGCTATATCCTAGCTGCCGGGCATGTGTCGCATAGGCTGCAATACCTTTTAATGCAAAAATCATCGTATCCTGTAAACTCGCTATGGTCTCATTCTTACCGCACACCCCAACCACAGTACATCCGCCATTCGGTGTCTGTTCACACTGGTAACAAAACATATCGTAACCTCCATATATATAATCATTCGTTATCCACAGCGTAACAGAGCTCCAAACCTCCAGTTGTGATTACACACACATTTTTATATCGAGTTGATTGAAATGTAGTTAGTTGAACCACAATGATGGAAATGAGAACAAGATTAATGAAGATGTTATTCCTTTAACACAAGTTGTTGAAAGCGAATTACTAAATGTAGAGAAAATCGAAATGAAATTCAGTGATGGACATACCATGACAGTCTCAGATTTGAATTCAATTCAGAATATCGTATCGACTTTAAAATCTGTTCAATTACAGAAACTAAGTGAAAGCACAGGGGCAGGTTATCTGTATTCATTACATATATATGACCAAGAAAAATGGATTACGATGCTTAGTACTTTTGAAATCAATGGAAATTCTTATCGACCCGTTGGGAATGTGAGCGATTATCTTCATAACACAGTTATAGGACTTGGAAGGGAACGAATTCCGAATCTGTTATCAGGGATCGAATTGAAGAACTAAGCCAATCCGAATAAGTGAATGAGCAAGAACCCAAGAACCGACAGCAGTACTGAACCTATCGCTCCTGCAACAAATGATTTTATGCCCAGTCGACGGAAAGTAGCGATTTCTACACCCAGCCCTAGACCCGCCATCGCCATTGCAATAAGCAGATAAGCCGCGACAATCACCTGATCCGTAATCCCCTCAGGAATAATACCTAACGTGTTCACTCCGCTCATCAGTAAAAATCCAAGAATGAACCAGGGAATAGGGATTTCTCTCCAACTGCGCTTATTTTCATTGCCTTTCTCATTACGCTTTTGTTGACGTCCTGTCCAAATACCGATGGCCATAGCTACCGGAACCAGCATGGCAACACGTGTCAGCTTAACAATTACAGCCAGATCAACAGCCTCTTGCCCTCCTGGCGCAGCAGCAGCAATGACGTGAGCAATCTCATGGAGCGTAGCTCCCGCAAAAATGCCATAACCTGTCGGACTTAAATTTAACAATGGATAGCTTACGGTATAGATTAGGGTGAAGATCGTACCGAGAATCGCAACATTGGCAGCGGCAATCGCCGTTTCATCATCGCTTGCCTTCAATTGCGGCGAAATGGCTACCACTGCGGCCGCTCCACAAATGGCGGTACCACATGCTGTTAAGAGCCCAAGCTTTGTATTCACCTTTAGCCATTTTGCTATCCCATATACAACAACAATCGTAAAAGTAATATTAATTACTGCTATTGCCAATACTTTAGGTCCTGCATGGATAATATCTGTTAAATTAAGCCTCATACCTAGAAGAATAATACCGTATCTCAGAAGCTTCTTACTCGTAAATGAGATTCCAGCAGCCGCAAACTCCGGTACTCCTATAAATCCTCTATATGCAATCCCAAGTACAATGGCGATTACAAGCTGTCCCATAATACTCAAAAAAGGTAACATCGCCAAATATTTCGCAGCCATGGCCAGCATTAAGGTAATGCCAACTCCTTGCGTAAACCCCATACCTTTGTGATACTTAAACTCCAGTATTTTTGCCTGCATCGTTACACTCACTTCCCATCCTGATGTCTTTAAACATGATGCTCTATAGCGTTCACTATATCGCATAGCGAAAAGAATGAGAAATACCGATTTGCTATTCCAATCATTACGAATACTTATGATTAAGCTTGTTTTTAACCTTATTCGACGATAAAATGACTTCATTAAGTATAAAATACAATTCGTCATGAGGGATTATTATGATTGTAGATGCACTACGTGTCTTTGTTACAGTTACGGAACAAAGTCATTTTTCCAAAGCAGCCAAACTGCTAAACCTCTCTCAACCAGGGGTTAGTCTGCATATTCGAAATCTAGAGAACGAGTTAGGCACTAGGCTTTTACATCGTTCATCCAAGCAGGTCAGGTTAACGGAAGCCGGTGAGATTCTATATAAA
The DNA here is from genome assembly GCF_000949425.1 of Paenibacillus sp. IHBB 10380. Taxonomy (NCBI): domain Bacteria; kingdom Bacillati; phylum Bacillota; class Bacilli; order Caryophanales; family Paenibacillaceae; genus Paenibacillus; species Paenibacillus sp. IHBB 10380. Next base: position 1,389,442 of record NZ_CP010976.1, on the reverse strand, counting down.
CGTGCCAAGCAAATGTTACTTCTCTATGAAGAAACCAAAGAAGCCATTCATTTGCTTCAGGATGAGGTAACAGGTTCTTTGCAGATTGGAGCTAGCTTTACGATCGGAGAATATATTTTACCGAAGAGATTGGCCGAATTTGCTCATCAGTACCCGCAAGTCGACATGCAAGTTACCATTGGAAATACGGAGGAAATCATTCAAGCTGTTAGATCAGGTACACTGGATATTGGCATCATTGAGGGCGAGTCCAATGCAACCGACTTAGACATCACCCCATATATGAAGGATACGATGATCATCATCGCTCCACCCGATCATCCGCTCTCCTCGATCCGTGTTATTGAACCCAGCAATCTGAATAATCAAGTTTGGGTTCTGAGAGAAGGAGGTTCTGGAACCCGGGCATTTAGCGATCATTTTATTAAAGATAACGCGCTAGACGTTAAACGCTCTTATATTTTTAACAGCAGTCAGGGTGTCAAAGAAGCGGTAGCGTCAGGCTTGGGTATCGCGATTCTATCACGGTGGATTGTACGTAAGGAGCTTAAACTCGGCGAGATTGTAGAACTGCGAATCAAACACAATAAGTTAGAGAGAGAGTTTACCATCATTCTCCATAAAGACAGATCAGCCACGATGGCAGTCGACATTTTTATGAAATCACTACTTGCGGCAAATGCTTATCTAACGACGGATTAGTCCTCCCTTTTAACGGGATACACAATCCCCAGGGGATTTCGGAACAAGAGGATTGCATTAGACCCAGCCCATTTAGCAACATTGTGCAAGAATGTTCCGAATTCTCATATTATAATGACCATATATTACTGGAAAAGAAGGTGTAGACGGTGACTCGTGAAGTTCGAACGGTAGTCTTCGATGAAGACTTAAAACTTGAGGCTTATCGATTTGAAGGGATTATGCAGAAGTTTCCCAACCATTTTCATGACTATTACGTCATTGGTTTTATTGAACAAGGCAAGAGATATCTGGTTTGTAACAATGAAGAGTACATCCTTAACAGCGGAGATGTGATCATCTTTAATCCGCAGGATCCCCACGCCTGTGAACAGATCGACGGGAGAACCCTTGACTATCGCTGCATCAACATTCAACCGGAGGTCATGCGAGAGTATGTGCTGGAGATTACGGGACTGGACTATTTGCCCCGGTTCACACGGGCCGTTCTCTACCAAACTGAGCTGGCATGGTCCCTGCATGAGCTGCACCTGATGATTTTAGAGGGTCAATCCGATTTTCAAAAAGAAGAATTGTTTCTGTTTCTCCTGGAGCAACTCCTGAGAGAATATTCAGACACCGAACCGCCTGATCCCTCTCAGGAGCTCACTACCGAGATCAAAATCGTATGCGAATACATAGAGTCCCATTATGCGGACAGCATTACTCTTCATCAGTTAAGTGAATTGACAGGCTTAAGCAAATATCACTTACTGCGTTTATTTACCAGACAAAAAGGAATATCACCCTATTGCTACCTGGAAACTATTCGGATCAACCATGCTAAAAGGCTTTTAGAACAAGGACTGCGTCCTATAGAGGTAGCCTTTCAGACCGGGTTTAGTGATCAGAGCCATTTTACAAACTTCTTCAAAAAATTGATTGGCTTAACTCCCAAGCAATATATGCGCATCTTTATTCATGAAGCGAGACCGAAGCGAAGCTCGGAACTCACGCCGTGATGGATCAACGCAAGGTCACCACTGGACACCTGCTCGCGTTAGTTACGATTTTGATATGGGGGACAACCTTTATCTCCACCAAAATCCTGTTAATTGACTTTACTCCCGTTGAAATTTTGCTTTTCCGCTTTCTAGTGGGGTACTTGGTATTGTTTCTTATCTATTCGCGTCCAATCCGGACGAAATCGTTTAAAGAAGAATTACTGTTTATCTCGGCAGGACTTTGCGGGGTCACTTTATATTTTCTTATAGAGAATATAGCCCTTGTTTATACGCTCGCTTCCAATGTAGGCGTAATTGTCTCGATCGCTCCATTTTTCACGGCGGTTCTAGCTCACTTCTTCTTAGAGGGAGAAAAATTAAATACTCAATTTATTACAGGATTTTTGATCGCTCTGAGCGGAATTGTGTTAATCGGGCTGAACGGGAGTTTTCTCTTACACCTGAACCCGATCGGAGACCTGCTGGCATTCTTGGCCCCCGCTGTTTGGGCCATCTATTCTGTGTTAATGCGCAAAATAAGCGGACTACAGCATCATACCGTTGGGGCTACCCGCAGAGTATTTTTTTATGGACTGATAGGTATGCTGCCTACTTTGTTTCTGTTTGAAATCCATCTTGGACTAGACAGATTGGGTAAAATTTCAAATTTAACAAACCTTCTTTACTTAGGCCTGGGAGCCTCCGCATTGTGTTTTGTGACCTGGAATCGGGCGGTAGGAATCTTGGGAGCGGTCAAAACTAGCGTGTATATTTACATTGTGCCTGTAGTTACAGTGGCGGCCGCTGCACTTATTTTGCATGAAAAGATCACTTGGGCCACCTTAGCAGGAACCATTCTGACTTTAACAGGTTCGTATATTTCCGAACGTAAAGTTAAAACAATCCCCAAGGAGAAGAACGCTGTAAAAAGTCTTGAATGATCACCTCTCCATTCTCTTACATTTGATAAGAAAGAAGCTCCTGCAGCACTATTCTGCTGGAGTTTCTATAATTATTGATTCACGCGAACATTATTTTTCATTTGTTTACCAAATCGGTTTTACAACGGTAAGTACAAGTAAGAAGCCGTGCAACAACACGACTCCTCATATAAGTAAGATACATAAGAATACAACAAACTCAGTTAACACGAAGATCGTCAGGATAAACATGCCTAAACGACTAGAAATATATCAACGTCTTACTCTTTCTTTTGATCACTATAGATTCTCTTATAATCATTTTTCTCATCTTAGCACGCTGGACCACTAGTGGCATATTATAGAATCTATCTTCCTGAGCTAATGCTAACAGTGTCATCTTTGTTGCATCCATAGCAAGATCCTCATCTTGTAGGATATAATATGCCACTTGGTAGCCATACGTTTCTAGTCTTCTCAATGCTTCTATTGTTCTATTAAAGTAAACAGTTGACTGCATTTTGCTTACCTCACATATATATTATGACGTTGAATTACGCTATTAAATGCTTAACATTACCCACTATTCAGCAATTTTCATACTTAACAATTGTACATTCTCCATATCTTCCTTACTTTCCGATGCTTCATCATCAGAGACGACTTCACCTTTATATACAATGTCTCCATTCGTCACATCTACTACGGCAGTCATGGGAATACCATTCTTGTGAAATAGAATGAATAATCTGTCTTCTTTCGCAATCCCCCTTATTATATTATCGGCACCTAGCTGCTGCCCTGTTATCGAAATTACGTCTTTATCTGCCTTCCCTGTATCCAGATTGAAACGTAACATGTTAATAAAATCGTTCTTATAGCCCAGGATAGATAGAACGCTACCCTCTAAATGATAAGATCCATTCTCAACCGTTCCTGCTGTCTTCAGTGTATCCGGTAGAGCAGTTATTTTGCCCGTCTTATATGCATAAGAGTAAAGATACTTATCATATAATACTCTCCCTTGGTTAGCGTTTCCCTCTTTTTCCTCCTCACGGACTAGTAATAGTGCATAATCACTAGGTGCAGAAAGAGTAGCATTCGTAATACTACTATAATAAAGTTTAGCGTTATCCTTAGATTTAGACCCCAAGGCAAGGATTTCGTTGTTCGTTAATGCTCCACTGTTCATATCCACAACATAATCATGATATTCATTATGTTGATCAGACTTATCTACTTCCCCTACAGAATAGGTCACGATCAATATATGAATCTGATCATCAACCAACTGCACATCTTCCACATAAGAATTGGCGCTGTCTCCATCCACGATGGGCTCAAAGTGGTTAACTTTACCTGAATTCAGATTAAGTATTTCTATATTTAGTACAACCTTTGAATTGGCAACATCATCGTTATATATATCCGCATAAATAATCCATTCCTCATCCTTATATAGGCTTCCCACGTAACTTTTGCCCCGCATGAAAGACCGATGATCCTTGATGATCTGACGGATATCAGACTCCGCGTTTAGCCATGATCGTGCTGCATTCGAGAAATTATCACGATAAACAGAGTGCCTGTTCTGATAATCGCTGCCATCAGCAGTAACGCTTACGACTTTTGATCCTCTTCCGCCTACATAAGAGCCTTCAAGTTGAATTTTTGCTCCTTCATTAACATCACCCTCAATTGTCGAGAGCTTATATTCCGGTAGACGATCTGTCGCACCATATACATAATACGTACCGATTCCAACAATAATGAACAAACTTAATAGTATAGAAAACCAATAACGTCTCATCATGCTCCTCCTTACACTGTTATCTTTTTGGAAAGAAGTCGAAAACCAAGCCATACCGATACAGAAGCAACCCCTATACACATGGCCAGCTCGATCACAAAAATTTCATTGGGATACAGATAACTATCCCGTTGGTTCAGTCCCAAACCAATCATAGGAAATTGGATAGCCACTAAGCATATCGCTAGATAAAGGATGGCATATAGAATGCCCACGCGGCGATAGCTTCTTTCGATCAGAATTGCCGTAAAAATAGCCAGAACGGCTATAATACCTAATCCGTAAATGACCAAAAACTGATCAAAGTTTGCAGGTACGAGCATTGCCAGCGCTCGATTCGAAGAAATAATCTCCGAGAAATGGGAAGGTTCTCTCATGTCGGAGGGTACGATAAGATTGAAAATGAAACTTTCAACGGGTAGCAGTACCAGCTGAAAAGAAACAAGCCCGAATACGAATATAAGAATAGCTGTACCTTTTGCCAAATAAATATGCCGTCTAGCGGTTGGCAACATCAGTAACCGATATATAAATGTGTTTTTACCGAACCAATCTCGGTACCAAATAAGAAATACATATATAGCAAGGACCCCAATACTGAGCAGTATCGGAATGAAAAACAGCAATTGTGTGCTAGAGATCATATCCGCAAACCTAAGGCTACTAAACATCACTGAACTGCCATTCTTCCAAATTCCTGTTTTTCTTAGGGATAGCTCATTCGCAGTCCACACGATCATAGCTCCCAACTGACATAGTATCGTTAGACTCATTAGCCCCACCAGTATGAATTTGAAACGATTTACTTCCATATGTACTAGCTTTAAATATCTACTCACGCCTGGTACACCTCCCTCATGACGTCAACAATGGATTTACCTTCCTCGCTGCGCATTTGTTCACAATCGAAATCTCGACATATGACTCCATTCTGCATCAGCACAGCTTTATCCATCAAATGCTCTATCTCTCCAATTTCGTGTGTGGTCAGAAGCACACCCCGATCTTCAATCAAATGGCTAGAGAATACCTCGGCAATCAACCCTCGGCTGAACATATCAATGCCGGAGAACGGTTCATCCATCAGCACGTATTGTGTATCCTGCGCAAGACCAATCGTCAAATTGAGTTTGGCGGCTGTCCCCTTAGAGAGGTTACCAATTCTCTCTTTCCTATCCAAGCTGAAAAATTTCATAAGCTCCTCGGCTCTATTCATATTCCAGTTCTGATAGAAATCCTCCATGAACTGAAGCGCCTCTGACAGCTTCATTCCAGGCGGCATCGTTAGATGGTCAGGGATAAACGCCACCTTTTCATACATGTTCTTGCTAATGGACTGTCCGTCTATTCGGATCGTACCTTCTTTAAGTGGTGTTAAGCCCATAATCGCCTTTAGAATGGTTGATTTACCCGCTCCATTGTTGCCTATGAGACAAGTAATTTGCCCCTTCTCGGCTGTGAAGGAGACGCCGTCCAGCACATGGCGAGCGCGATATCGCTTATGAATGTTTACAACCTCAATCATGCTGGTTTCCTCCTTCCTGTATTTGCTTCTCAATTGTCTTTCTATCAACGTATTTCCGTTCTACGATATCCAATAGTTCTTCCACGGGGACATCAATTTTAAGGACCGATACCACAAAGGCATCAACAGCATCGCTAATTAATTCTGAACGGATCGTTCGTAGCACGCTATCATCAAGCGTGATTCGACTTGGTGAATTTCCTTCTGTTATAATCAACTGCTGTTCCTCCATTTCCTTATAAGCCTTCTGTGCAGTGTTAGGATTTATCTTCAGCATAGCTCCCAATTCCCTCCGCGAAGGAATGATCTGCCCAGCCTCCAGCCGACCGGTTGCAAGTTGTTCTTTGAAATGACGGACTACCTGCAAATACACCGGATCCCGGCCATTGAAAGCGACTTCTTCCCAGCCTTCATTCATTTTCATCCTGCTACCTCACATTCTTCTCCAGTGTGTGTACCAAGTAGTTCATACACTTTAACTGTATTATGTGCATAATACAGTTCTTTGTCAATAAACATTATTTCGTCATTCTAAGTTACTTCATTACTTATTACGGCGTCACTCGTTTAGTTCAGTATATGTTTTATTCCTATTATTTTAACGAAAAAACCTCAAAAACCACAAGAAACGTGGGATTAGAGGTTCGCTTTTAGATCGATATATCGTGTAGAGTGGGCTAAAAAAACCAAAATTGAACTTGTAGGACAGGCCCTTCTTAATATGACAAAGCGGCGATTATTCCACACCATCCTTGAAGTTTTTATCGTAGTTCTTATCGCCCTTATGCTCAAGATCGTTAAGTGTCTTTTCGAGTGTTGTAACGATCTGTTCCTTTATCTCCGTGAGCGTTTCATAAAACAAGGCTTCTTCCGAGCCTACAATTTTGACGCCACTAATCGCTTGCATGGCCTGAAACCTTCGGTGCTGATCAGCAAGATCGTCGATCGCTTTAAGGGTATGCTTCGTCTGAAGAAATAAATCTCTATGATGTTGATTAGATAATCGGCGCTCGAGTTGTTCCATCCGTAGGTTCATGGGCATTATCCCTCCTCTACTCCTAGATACCTCACATCTGAGGCCAACTTTTGGTAAATGCTCAGTCCCACCTCATATAGATTTAACGTTGCGAGTTGCGAATGCGACATTCGCAGTATTTAACTTATGCTTTCAAAATAACTTTTAGGAGTGGGTCCTCGTGATAAAACGAACCAGAAAGAAAAAAATTATTCTTTGGCTCGTCTTCGTGCTCCCTATTTTCAGAATCCACACTATTTCTGTTCACTATTGGGCACAGCGTAGGTTTGTTTATTTATACGATAGTAACCCCACAAAAAAATCGGGTGCAGACACAGCTATGACTCCACTGCGCACTGCACCCGACTATTCTATTCTTCTTATACGTTAGACAGACATGCTGTTCAAGCTCATTCCCTGAGGAAGCGTAAAGGAAATTCCGCTAGCGATCAACTTTGCCATTAGAGCTTTGAATGGATCTATCGAGATCCAATCATGGATCATAACAATTTCATTAGATTGTAGCAGGTGGCGATCTCGCTCTTCACTACAAAGCGTATTCAGCCCCAGATCGAAAGTATCCCAAGTGCTTCCCACATGCAAACCTTGCCTCAAACCGGTATGGTTTTGCTCACCATAGCGAATGTTTTCAAACAATGGATGCTGATATCCCAGCTCCTCTAACACCCCTTGAATAGCGACAAAATGCTCATTACTCGTCTCATTACTCAAATAAGGAAAACGAAATACCTTGAATGGCCTCGCAACATCCGCTCTTGCATAAAGCTTGTCTATGATTCGGTCTGTGCGCTCCAACTGCTCTCTTACTTGATCTAAACTAATTTCTGATAAATCGGCATGATTATAACTGCGATTTCCGATGATTTGTCCATGACTGATCGCATAGATCGCTTCCTCAGAGAAGTTCTCCAATGCCTCTCCAAGACAAAACCAAATCGCCTGAATGCCATTTACATTTAAACAATCGACTTTTTCAATAAAATCTCCGGCTGGACCTTCATCAATCGTGAGATACGCCGTTTTCTCTACCCCTAGCATCACAAGAAACCTCCGTTTATCTTTTGCTACCAAAACACATTATCTATGTATTATACCTTCCCCGAAGAGTCTTTACATAGTGTGAAATATCCGCCCCTAACCTCAGCGCTGAATTGGTTTATTCCATTCTTATAAGTGCTTCTGTCACCATCCGAGTTCAGAGAGAAGTCACTTTTAAAGCTACCTGAGACCTTTTTACATTTAAATGTAAAACCCTCGTTGTCAGGAATAGATATCGTTACATTCGCTGCTGTTGAAATTGACTTCATCTGCTGTAACATGGTTGATGAGCGTACAAACAGACTCCTGCCGATGGAATGAGCATCTAGTACTGCGAACTTACCAGAAAGATTAATCTTGGATGAGGTTGCATGTAGATCAAGTTTCTCGATTTCCAAATGATCACCTACTATGTGAGATGCGATGGCATGGATATCCAACTCTATCATTTTCCCCGAAAGATTTGCCTTACCGGATGTTGTGTTATACCGACATTTAGTTACATCTAGATTATTAGTGAACAAGTGGCTACCCACACTAACAATAGTCAAAGAATTAAATCTCTTGTTTGGGATATATATTTCCAAGGCTGTTTGTTTGAAATTGAATCCAATGTTCACCTTCTGTTTTCTTCCATCTGCAATGGATAATACACCGTTATTCACCTGATAACGAAAAAGTTTACTTTCAGGAAATCTTGGATCCGCTGTCTGAATAATCTCTATTTCATCATTCTCACTTTGCAGAATGTGGATATCACCCGTGATCCAATCCAGTGAAACATCAGATATGGTTTCTTGAATACACTGTTTTTTACGAACAACTAATCTATTCTGACCGAACATGATCACACCTCCACCGATTTATTGATTACGTAGCCCATGCTCCCTTTCAGAGAATAAAATTACGCATTACCAGCTTCCGTTGAACTCTACTCTAGCTAATACTCTCACCAGAGTTTCTCTTACAGCTATGATTTTATTGTTCATCTTGTCTATAGCCTCCTATATCAGAATGAAGCTCGGTAATTTTATTGATCAATTGATCACTTACTATATCAACACCCAATAACTTCATCATGTGTTGTAAAAATTTCAACCGATTGACCGTTTCAGCAAGATTGCGTTTAAATAGACGCGGATTGATCCATATGTTCACAAGCATCATAAATACTTCCGCACATTCAATAGGGTAATCTGTGCTAATGGATCCATCCGCTTTCCCCTCTAAAATAATATTTGCAATAATAGGGGCATCCTTTGTTACACCTACCTTAATCCCGGTCACAACAAATTGTGGGTTGTTCATTTGCGTGGTTAAGACACTGTCAAGCGAATGTGCATCTTGATCTGTCACGATATTCTCTAATATACTCACAAGTTTATCTCTGGCATTAGCTGCTTGCGTATGATCAATCAAATTATTCAGCATTTGGGCATTGTAACTAAATTGCCGATCCATCACAGCATCCAGAATTTCCTCTTTGGATTTGAAGTGATGATAAATCGCGCCCTTTGACATGCCTAATGAATCAATAATGTCCTGCACACTTGTCTTCTCATAACCTTTGTCTGTAAAAAGCTTGGCTGAGACGGATAGTATTTGCTCTATCGTCTGCTCTGGATATTTATTTCTCGCCATATTGTCTCTCCTTTTAAATACCGACCGTTGGTATGTATAATATCGTCTACATCAACTATTGTCAATATACGGAATCCCCTGTAGCTTAGCATCGACGAAAACTTAGCTGGTAGTTTCTAATACCGTTCTTTTCCGCTATCCTTCCTTGCGCGGTGGTTTATTACACTACCATAAAGATATGGCGTATTCGGCAGAGGGTTTAAACCCTCTGCCAGATGATTAAGATTCGATCCTTGACGGTTAACATGAGCCGTAGCCCTAAACGGCAGAATTCGTTAATTGATCCGATCATTAATATCTTTAACATGATCATCAATGACGAGGACTTCGATTATTTCATTGCCCTTCATGAACTTGAAGACACCATTGTTGAAGTCTGTGCCCACTTCTTTATAGAAAATTCCCTCGTATTTATCTAAGTGCGTGTGATTGAAGCAAAGCATGTAACCTCCGGCTACCTCCAGTAAGTATGCACGGATCCCCTTTTCATAAAAGCCCTCCTGAACTTTCAATTCACGAGACACTGAAACAATGTGTAAGTCGACGAATGAAATTTCATTCAGAAGCTCATTAATAATGGAGCCCTTCGTTATTTCTTCCCAGCGACTCTGTGCTGTTTGTCCCAAAACGATTTGCGTCACATTTTTTTGCTTCGTTACATCACATATGACTTTTACAAGAGGACGCTTCTCATTGTATTTCACAATCATCTGCTCAGCCCCGAGCTCTTCTGCAATTTTTTTCCATGCTGAAATAAAATGATTTTTTTCGATATCCCACTCGTCTTCCGGTTGCGAGTCGACTGTTAATACATACAGAGGACAATTAAGCATTTTAGCAATTTTTCCGCCTCTGCGAATAAGTCGTTCACCGTTCGGTCCATAATAAACACAGACGAGTATACATTCATCCATGCTTTCAGTCTTCATTGTTTCCATTCCACCTCTGCCCAATGATAGGCTTAAAGTACATACAAAATTAGATGTTGTTAATTACATAGAGTATTATTGTCATATTTGGACAATAATATAATGCTGATTATTCAGATGATATACATAAGAAAAAGGAGGAGAGACTTTGACCCTACTACACATTGCTATCCTGATACCATTTTTCTCCGTCCCTCTCATCCCTCTTTTGTATAAATATGTACATCGAATACATACGGGTTGGTTCGTGATGGTTATTCCCGTTCTACTGCTCATCTTTTTCGCACGCTATTATTCCGTTCAGCAACCGTTAGAGCCTGTCATTCATTCCGTGCCATGGATTCCATCACTTAATATCCATTTTACGATCTATTTGGACAGCCTCTCATTGCTATTTGTTTTGCTTATTACAGGCATAGGCGCTTTGGTCGTGTTTTACTCCATCTTCTATATGTCTAAAAATCGGGAAAAGCTGCACCTCTTTTATGCTTACTTAATGCTTTTCATGGGAGCGATGCTCGGATCCGTTCTTTCAGACAACCTCCTTGTGCTATATGCATTTTGGGAACTCACTAGTGTATCCTCCTTCTTACTTATCGCATTCTGGTATCATCGCAAAAGATCTCGTTACGGAGCTCAGAAATCGATGTTCATTACGATGAGTGGTGGATTCTCGATGCTGCTCGGCTTCATCATCCTATATGTCGCATCAGGGACATTTAGCATCCGGGAGTTAATCGCATTTGGAGACCTAGTTTCGCAGCACTCGCTTTTTATTCCGGCAATGTTTTTAATACTTCTCGGCGCATTTACGAAGTCGGCGCAATTCCCTTTCCATATCTGGCTACCAGACGCGATGGAAGCCCCTACGCCAATCAGTGCTTATCTGCACTCCGCTACGATGGTCAAAGCAGGCGTATATCTCGTCGCCCGTTTAACCCCAATATTCGGTGGTCATCAGGAATGGTTCTGGACTATCACCATCACCGGACTCATTACTTTGTTAATCGGTTCATTGTCGGCGGTTCGTCAGAGTGACCTTAAGGCTTTGCTCGCATTCTCGACCATCAGCCAAATCGGCTTAATTATGAGTTTGCTAGGTATTGGTTCAGTGGCGCTCAATAGCCAATATAGCGGCAGTTCTTTGCTATTTGCAGGTGCTACGCTAGCCGCGATCTTTCATTTAATTAACCATTCGATCTTCAAAGGCTGTCTCTTTATGATGATTGGAATTCTCGATCATGAAACGGGTACACGGGATATTCGGCGTTTGGGCGGTCTGATACATGTCATGCCCGTCTCATTCACTTTAACCCTGATCGGTGCATTTTCCATGGCAGGTCTTCCTCCATTCAGTGGCTTCTTAAGCAAGGAAATGTTCTTTAGTGGTGTGCTAATGACTTCTCGTAACATGGATAGTTGGTTCATCATTATTCCGATCATCGCTTGGGTCGCAAGCATATTTACCTTTGTTTACTGCATGATTCTCATATTCAAGGTATTCATAGGCCCTTACCAGCCTAAGCGACTGGACCGTAAACCGCATGAGGCACCAATAGGCATGCTCATCTCGCCGATGATCTTAGCTGCTCTTGTCGTCATCTTGTTCTTCTTCCCGAATTGGATTGCGTCTTCTCTGTTAGAACCAGCTGTAAAAGCTATTTTGCCACAAGCATTCGCGAACGGCGAAGAGTGGCATGTTCATATATCCGCATGGCACGGCTTCAATACAGAGCTCCTGATGACCTTAGGAATTGTCATTCTAGGAACGCTGCTTTATAAATATTTCAACAAATTTCGCAATATTTATGAAATCATGCCGTTAAGATTCAGCTTGAATCAAGCCTATGATATTGGACTTGTAGCCATGGAACGTATTTCCGGGAAGATCACGAGATTCTACATGACCGGTTCATCTCCCCGTTACTTGTCCTATCTCTTCGTATTTTTGATTGTCATTGTCGGGGGTTCTCTATTTCTTCAGGATGCTTTCATCCTTGATCTTTCGAACAATGCCCCCATTGAGCTTTATGAATATATGTTAGGCTTCACCATGGTCGCGGCAGCCATATACATGGTATTCACGAAATCCAGATTGATCTCGATTATTGCCGTAAGCGTAATTGGCTATATCGTTTCATTGTTTTTCGTTATCTTCCGTGCACCAGATTTGGCACTAACGCAACTTGTCGTTGAAACGATTTCAACTGCACTTTTCCTGCTTTGCTTCTACTTCTTACCGAAGGTTAGCAGGTATGTGACACCCGTGAAATTTCGCATTAGTAATGCGATCATTGCCATTGGAGTCGGATTGACGCTGACTTTAATCGGTCTAACGACGCAAGGACATCATTTATTCGATTCGATTGCGGAATATTATAAAGATTCATATACACTAGCTGGAGCAAAAAATATGGTGAATGCGATTTTAGTCGACTTCCGAGCCTTCGATACGATGCTGGAAATTGTCGTTCTCTTCGCTGCAGGAGTAGGTATTTATACTTTAATTAATCTTCGCCATGCAGGGAGGAAAAATCAATGAAGTTCACCGATGTATTTTTGCAAACCTCAACAAAAATATTAGTGTTCATTATTATGACCTTCTCGATTTATGTTCTGTTCGCAGGACATCACAATCCTGGAGGCGGTTTTATCGGTGGACTAATTACAGCTTCTGCCCTTGTCCTCCTCTACATTACATTCGATCTTCAAACGGTGCGCGATATCATTCCTGTCGATTTCAACCAACTGGCGGCTGCAGGCGTTATTGTTTCTGTACTTACGGGAACAGCTTCCTTCTTATTCGATGTTCCATTCCTGACACAGACGTTTACCTATGTAGATCTGCCCCTGCTCGGGAAAACGGAGCTTGCTTCAGCCGTCATCTTTGATTTAGGCGTATACATGACCGTTATCGGAACGACAATGACGATAATTACGAGTATAAGTGAGGACGAAAAATAATGGAGACATTCATAACAATTATCGCCGGTATACTATTTACAGTCGGAACCTATCTCATCCTGAACAAAAACCTGTTGCGGATCATTCTGGGTATAACCATATTCTCTCATGCTACTCATCTGATGCTACTTGCCATTAATGGGTTGAAAAAAGGAGCTGCGCCTCTTCTCGGGGAAAATGCCGCCAGCTATACCGATCCCGTACCACAGGCATTAATTCTTACCTCGATCGTCATTAGTTTCGCACTAACCGCATTTCTTCTTGTGCTTGGTTATCGTACTTACGTGGAGTTAGGTACCGACAATATGAAGCATTTGAGAGGTAACTCGCATGAGTAATGTTTTGATTTTACCAATCATCATTCCCCTTCTAACTGGAATGGTGATGATCTTCTTTCGTCGACACATACGTTTACAACAGTGGCTAACCGTCATAAGCATGCTGCTTACCGTTGGGATTTCCATTTTTATCATTCATCGAATTTCACGTCAGGGTATCATTGTTCTCGATGTCGGCGGCTGGCAGGCTCCTTACGGCATCTCGTTAGTCGGGGATATGCTCTCGGCCTTGCTCGTACTGGTCGCAACGTTCATTTGCCTAATGTGCACCCTGTTCGCTTTCGGTTCCATGAACAACGATCATAAGGTTCACTTCGTTTATCCCTACATTCTATTGTTGCTTTGCGGTGTGAACGGCTCCTTCCTGACAGGTGATATTTTCAACCTGTTCGTCTTTTTTGAAGTTATGCTGATCTCCTCCTATGTGTTACTGGCTCTCGGCGGAAAAAAGATTCAGCTCCGTGAATCCATTAAATATGTCATTATTAACGTCATTTCATCGACATTGTTCGTTATCGCGATTGCCTACTTGTATTCGATTACCGGAACCCTCAATATGGCTCATCTTTCCGAGCGCATTGCAACAATCGGTCAAGACGGCCTGCTTACGACAGTTAGCCTCTTATTCTTGACTGTGTTTGCTCTTAAGTCAGGGTTATTCCTGTTCTTCTGGTTGCCTAGCTCCTACAGTGCGCCCCCTCCTGCGATCGCCGCATTGTTCGCAGCTCTACTTACCAAAGTCGGAATTTATGCGATAATGCGTACATTTACATTGATCTTCTATCATCAGCCGGGAATTACGCACACTGTCATCCTCTGTATGGCGTCCATCACAATGGTACTAGGCGCGCTAGGTGCTATCTCTCATTGGGAAATCAAAAAAATTCTAGCCTACAACGTAATCGTTGCAGTTGGCTTTATCCTCTTCGGCGTTGGGATGGCGACCTTCGATTCATTGACAGGCGCCCTGTTTTATTTGCTTCATGATATGCTGGCAAAGGCGCTTATTTTCATTCTAGGCGGAGCGATTATCTCCATCTTTGGATCGGACAAGCTTCGGCACTTTAGCGGCTTGCTTCTATTCCGACCGTCGCTTGGTTGGTTGTTTTTCATAGCTGCGCTCGCCCTTGCCGGGGTCCCCCCGCTCAGTGGTTTCGTGGGCAAAGTCATCATTCTCAAGGGGGGCATTACCGAAGGCCATTTGATCATGTCAGTGATCGGAATTATAACGAGCCTCTTGGTGCTCTACTCCGTTATGAAAATCTTTATTCACAGCTTCTGGGGAGAGACGCTACTAAGTGAAGGGGATCAGAAAGCGGCCGGTACCAGCGCCTTATTGCCAGGCTCCATTCTAGTCACATTAATTATTGCAATGGGATTAGGAGCGGAGTGGGTGCTCACCTATGTTGAGCAAGCCGCTGAGGTTATGACCAACCCATCAATCTACATCGATGCTGTCTTCAAACGAATCAGTTAATGATCCAACCTAAGAATTAAAGGATGTGGCGGAAATAACAACTCAAATCTTATTGAATTTGTTGATTGCCTTCGTGTGGATGCTTCTCAATGAATCGTGGAACATCATCATCTTTGGAATAGGTTACGTAATCGGATTTTTCATTATATTTTTGATGCGTCGTTTTTTTCCTGGATATTTCTATGGCAGGAAAGTCATTTTCATTATTAAATTATTCTCGCTCTTCATCATTGAGCTGCTTAAATCTAGCGTCGTGGTCACTATGCAAGTTACGCGACCAAAGCTAAACATTCAGCCAGGTATTTTCCGTTCCGAAACCATACTGAAAACCGACTTGGAAATTACGCTGCTGTCTACATTATTAACCTTAACACCGGGCTCCGTTGTCATGGAAATTGATCCTGAAGCAGGGGTCATGTTCATCCATGCTATGGATGTAACAGAATTCCAGAATAGTATTACAAAAACAAAGCATAAGTTTGAAAAGGCAATTATTGAGGTGATGCGATAATGTTCGATAAAATTATGCTTCTGGCCATGTTCCTTCTCTCGATCTCAGTTATGATCGCGCTGTACCGCGTGATCAAAGGACCTTCTATTCATGACCGCATACTGGCACTCGATTCAATCGGATACATCATTATTGGGATTGTTGCAGTACACTCCATTATGCTGGATTCTCATGCCTATCTTGAAACGATACTGCTGATTGGTATATTGGCTTTTCTTAGCACGATTGCTTTAAGCAAGTATATGGAAGGGAGGGTTGTGAATGGACGCAAACGCGATAATTGAAATTGTGGTCGGGATCTTAGTCATTACAGGCACCGTAATGAGTCTAATTAGCTCACTAGGTATTATCCGCCTTCCCGATGTGTATAATCGTGCGCACGCTTCAACCAAAAGCGCAACGCTTGGTATACTTTGTATTTTATTAGGCGCGTTCTTCTATTTTTTCTTTACGCACGGAGTATCCAGTATCCGCTTATTACTCGGTATCATATTCGTCTTCTTGACCGCCCCTGTCGCTGGACATATCATTATTCGTTCCGCCCACCGTTCGAAGGTCGCTCTTGCCGATATTAGCGTTCAGGACGATCTCCAGGATTATTTGGATAGTCAGAAGAATGTAGAATCTAAATGATATAAGCCGATTGTGAAGCACATTCTGCTATAGTTTCAGACAAGTTCAAACAGCCGAGATCGGGCAGCGGCAAAGAAATTCATACCGCATCGTCGAAATTGAACAAAAAACAGCCAGGGCATAAAGGCATCTGCCCCGTGCACTGGCTGCTCTCGATTATTGCATAAATTGAACGTTATAGCCTTTTTCTTTCAGTAGGTCGACAACCATACCTTTCATCGCATAATGTGCCGAGCCTACTACAACAAAGGAGGTATTCTCCCCTTCTCGCTCCAATAATTCAGCTAGCTTACCTGCCATATTTTTGTCCCGTTCCCCGATCAGACGCTGATTCGCTTCACCTTCTGAGAGTTGTCCTGTTGTTGTCAATGTTTTTGTCAGACCTTCCAGATCACCTTCAACCCAAGCAAGCTGCATTTCTTTTAAATATTTTACTGCTTCCTTGCCCCCAGTTTCGGACAGTACATCATCAAGCATGACATTTAGTTCTTTTTCCTGTTGCTCTGCAGGTACATTGGCGAACAGGTCTGCCTGCAGTTTAATACCTTCCAGCTCGTAGATCGGCTTACCCGTAAGCAGTGCCTTAACGAGGAAGTAACTGTCGATACCCGTAACCTTTGCAATTTCGCTTTCGGTTGGATTATCGAAGTAACCTAACATCGACAGATTGCTGGAAACGGCAAACGGCTTGAGGCTGTCAAAAATATCCACTGGTAACTGCGATTTTGTAAGCACTTTTTGCAACTTCTCATACGTCCCTACAGATACATGATCCTTCAGCGTAGTGCCATCACTGTATACCATCTTCTCAGTAAAGTAACCCATATCCCCGTTTACAATATCCACTTCGACCCACAGGTCGTCCGACGCTTGGAAGGCTTCCCGTATGCTTTTATGCATCGGGTACATGTCGGTGATCCCCAAGTGAACTGAGCCTAGCAAATACAGTGTGTTTTTTCCATTTGTCACTTTCCACATGAGACCTTCGGCTCCGCTATCGGCCGTATCGTATGTAAACTCAACCATTCTGCTCGCCAGCACAGTTGCTTGTTCAACCGTAGCAGGATTCTCCAGCTCAAGACCAATTTTAGTACCTAGAACGAGACCTTTTTGTTGCATATAGTCAATCGGCGCAGCAGCAGTCATCCCGAACGCCTCCGGCAACTCGTAATTCGATAATAGCTTGTGTAACGAAGTAATCACGGTTTCTCTCGTGATCACTTTATTCGTTGCGAAGGACAGAGAAGCCTCTTTCTTCTTGAAACCGAGCAGATCCAGCTTTGTTGCTGTAGCATTCATTATGGAATTGAATTTGTCGACATTAATAGGCTTTTGAAAAGTCCCGTCATAATACCAGTTCAGCGGATAAATCCCGTATTTCTCACCTTCGCTCAAGGTATTTACGGACCAAGAGCTAACAGCGGGAGTTACAGCAGGTTCTTCGGCGTGAACAGGGAAAACATTACCTAACAGGATCGTCAAGCTCAGCGAACCTACGGCTGCCCAACGACTTAGCTTACCCCAATGATTTTTTACTTGCATGAAATTTTTCTCCTCTCGAATCTATAATGATGTGTTAAATCTTGTTAATACATTAGTATATTATACTATGTAAAAGATTCGCAGGATATTTTTCTCAATTTATCACGATCAGATCTGATTTCTATAATATTAAAATCCCTAACCAGATTCCAAACTTGTCTAATACATTTTGTATTTTTTCAGTTCTTGTAATTGCCATTCTCTTTCTTCAGTAATTCGATTCATATCTTCTTGTGAGTCAAGACCGACCACTTTAATGGCGTAATCTATAGCTACCATCGCATGCCCTCTCATATGCCCCATACCAACAGCTTGTCCTATAGCTCTTGCCGCTGCTTTTGCGGTTTCACTTTTACATTCTCTGGCTACTTCATGGACTTTAAAGCCAGCCTGTCTAACTTGATGGACGGTCGCTTCACCTTTTTGCCACAATTCGTTAACTCTAATTCCGTTTGCTATTTTTTCGTCGTCCGGAAATTCCTTTTCAAGATATGGAAGTACGTGTCTTGCGACACGAATAGCCCACTTAGCCAAGTCAACCTGACTAACGAGATCCGTATCTTTTTACTCCTTATAATCCTCAAAATCGAAAATTTACACCCGTCATTCTGGTTATTATGTTATTTTTAAATGTTCCCGTTGACCTTCTCCTTTAATTCCGATAAGATCACTATATATTATCGGAATTAAAGGAGATGTATTCCATGCGTATTTGCTCGAAGTGTCAGCAATCCTCCTCATTGCACGACTTCGTTTGCTCCCATTGCGGAGCCCCTCTCATCGATAACGGGGAACTCCTTAGTGCCCTTGATCTTAACAGCAAACCAGCCAAGCTTAAGATTATGCTCACCATTGGGGCATTGATCGTCGTTGCTATTATCGGATTCCTCACTAAGTTCCTTTCATAATGATTCCTAATGATTACTATTAGTTATTTATATTTGCCTTTCTATCATTCTTCTCTTACGATGTAGATTGATCATTCATCCAACTATACATCTTCCGTGAGAGGAACAAACAACATGATTACGTTAAAAAAGTTAGTCCCCGGACTGATCCTCGTTACCATCATATCTATCATTTCTACTCTACTAGGTTCCTATCTTCCCTTAATCGGTGGCCCGGTTTTCGGTCTTTTGATTGGTATCTTACTGAATAATACCGTAGGTAAACCCAAAGATACCCTAAGCGGTGTCCAATTTAGCTCTAAAAAAGTATTGCAATGGTCGATTATCGTCATTGGTTGTAATTTGAGTTTGGCCAGCGTTTGGAGCACGGGCGTGGAATCGTTAGCGGTATTATTATCTAGCTTACTTGCGGCTTTTTTGGCTGCTTATTTTTTTGGAAAGCTGCTTAAAATCCCCACTCGCTTGAAAATACTCATTGGTGTAGGTACAGCAATATGCGGCGGATCGGCTATAGCGGCCACTTCACCAATTATTGAAGCAGAAGAAACCGAGATTGCTTATTCTATCTCTACCATTTTTATGTTCAATATCGCAGCTGTCCTGCTGTTTCCGTGGATCGGACATTGGATCGGATTATCGGATACGGGATTCGGTTTATGGGCTGGGACCGCGATTAACGACACTTCATCGGTCGTCGCCGCAGGTTATATGTACAGTAATGCCGCAGGCGATTATGCTACCATTGTCAAACTCGTACGAACGACATTTATTATTCCAGTTACGTTCTGCCTTGCCATGTTCTTTGCGAGAAAGAAAAAGCAGCAACAACAGATGGAAGGCGGGGCAGAAACCTATAATGCTCTTAAGGTTTTTCCATGGTTTATCGTTTATTTCTTAGTTGCCTCTCTATTAAACACGATTGGACTATTCGGGGATGGATTCTTAGCCTTCACCGGACATGCCTCGAAGTTCATGATTGTCATGGCCTTAACGGCGATCGGTCTCAGTGCAAACTTTAGATCGATGCTCAAAACCGGGGTTCGTCCCGTCCTATTCGGACTCATCGTATGGTTCTTTGTCGCTGCAGTAAGCTTATCCGTGCAGTGGATAAGCGCACAGTTGTAGAAGCACGAGTAGCACGATATAGCAATCCAAAAAGGGAGTTGGACGTATCCAACTCCCTTTTTCGTATATTTCCCAGTTTATTAAATTTCATTTTGATTACAAAGTCCGCGACAATGACGTCAAACATTGTATCCCTTCACGTAGCAAGACCTCATTCGCGAGGGAAAAACTGAGACGGATCCATGACTTCAACTCTCCCAGTGGATCACATGTCTCTTTGAGCCTCTAACTTTCGCCTACAAAAAAATGAGGTGTCCCTAGCCATTTTCACGACTTATGGGACAGCCCTATTTTGTTTATGGTGGAGCCTAGGGGATCGAACCACTGACCTCTTCGCTGCCAGTGGAGCGCTCTCTCGCAGTAGTTAATAACACTGCTGCAAAGGAATTTCAGATTTTGATACCAGATACTCCTGCCCAGCCAGCAAGATCGTGAGGGGCTCTCCTTGCAAGAGCTTAACTTCCGTTCCGTTGCTGCTAATACTAACGGAGAGATATCTTCCTAAATACCCAATCGAGAACCGTAAAGACTGCCATTGCTTCGGTAGCGCCGGTTCTAGTGACAACCCGCTTTCTTTGATCCGAAGACCAGCAAATCCGTAAACGATCGCCATCCACGTCCCCCCCATATTTGCCAAATGGAGACCGTCCTTCGTGTTGCCGTGCGTGTTGTCTAAATCTAACCGAGCCGTCTCGATAAAGTAATCATACGCCTTATTTACTTCGCCGATCTTAGCGGCCATAATACTAAACACGCAGGAAGAGAGCGAAGAATCGTGTGTCGTGATCTTCTCATAATAATGATACGAGTCGCGGATGACGGAGAGCTCTTGCTCGTCCTCAAGCAAAAAATGCGCCAACACAGTATCGGCCTGCTTACACACTTGGTAACGATACAACGTCAAAGGATGATAATTCAGCAACAATGGATAATGCTCATCCGGCGTATTCTCGAAATCCCAAACTTGCTTCTGTAGAAACGAATCATCTTGTGGGTTAATCCCGAGCTTCGAATCATAAGGCAAATACATTGCTTCCGATGCCCGAACCCACTCAACAATCTCTGCTTCCTCCAAATCCAGCTTCATTTGTAATGCCGCTAGTGTATCAGGCGCATGCTCCTGCAACAAAGCAACCGATTTAGCGGCCCATCGCATATTTTCTTTAGCCATCACGTTTGTGTAATAATTATTATTCACGATCGCAGTGTATTCGTCAGGACCCGTGACTGTATCGATTTTAAATTTCCCTTCATGATAATGTCCAGTATCGATCCACAGACGCGCGGTTTCGACGAGTAGCTCCACGCCGCATTCTTTAAGAAACTCCATATCTTGTGTGACTAAATAATACTGGATATAGCTATAAGCAATGTCCGCGCTGATATGATACTGGGCTGTGCCAGCCGGAAAAAATGAGGAGCATTCTTCGCCGGAGATGGTTCTCCACGGAAATAAAGCTCCCTTCCTATGCCCCATGTCTCTTGCCCGCTTCCGCGCATGATCAAGGATCGAATATCGATATTTAAGAAGCTGCTTTGCAAGTTCGGGATTCGTCATCAAGAAGACCGGAATCATATAGATTTCGGTGTCCCAAAAATAATGACCTTCATATCCTTCTCCCGACAACCCTTTTGCGGCGATATTGGAGTAGTTATCGCGTCCCGCTGACTGCAACAGTTGGAATAAGTTAAAGCGAATCCCTTCCTTGATTGCCTGATCTCCAGCGATTTCGACATCTGCATAAAGCCAAAACCGATCTAAATAGCCTCGTTGCTGTTCTGCAGCTTCTTGGAAGGTCAAGTTCGAATGTTGGCGGAATATAGTAAACCCCGTTTCCATCGGGTTTACTCCATGTCGAAGCGTATCCGTATAGACATTGGTTTTAGTCACAATCGCTTTACTTTTCAATTCGCAAACGAGCACCGTTTCCATCGCATTCTCCCGCTTCACGATCTCTTCCTGGTAATCCAAGTCGATTTTACAAGCGGAGGCACAAGCGACCCGAAGGTTAGATCGTTTCGTTCGAGCTTCTACGCTAACGACATTACCTTCTTTTGCCGTATTCGTCACCGATAATAGCTTCACATGGCCCGATCCAATCCGTGGATCGTTTGGGTCCTCAAAGTTCGAGACATCTCCATTCAAGCAAGAAACCACCTTCATCTTTCCGAAGAAGGTAACGGGCTCTATCACAATTTCTTGTAAAAACAATTCCTTATTGACGAACGAGCTCAGTCTCTTAAACTGGAGTTTTACCACTTTCCCCTTCGGAGAACGCCAATGAACGACCCGTTCGGAATAGCCCTTGTCCATATGAAACTGTCTCTCATAATGAAGCACTTCCCCTTCGAAAAGCGAAAACTGTTCTTCTTCTTTTCCCTCTCCGAAATAAATATGAACGGTTTGCGCATCGATAACATTCACTAATTTTTGCTGCGTGTCAGGGAATGCAAACAACTTCTCGCCATATTCTATATTCGTAATATCATGGAAGGCATTGATATACGTGCCCCGTATGGACGAAACACCATCACCGTATTGTTCTTCAAAGTTTCCGCGTACGCCGATATACCCATTTCCGGTAAAAAAAAGACTTTCTTCGTTTAGTAAGTTTCCAATCGCAAGCTGATTGGAACGGATTACCCAAGACATGTCCGCCACTTCCCTTTCATCTATTTACGTGTAAGTATCCCAAAACTTATTCAAAGATAGTCTTGGAATTGTAATAACAGCTTCGTCATATCGAATGGGTCGAATTCCTCTTCGATTGTATTCGGCCAACATATTAGGATGGGACCAAAGTAAAATGTCCTTGGATCGATTCATCGCGATTTGGATTCCCGTTTCATAAGAATTACCCAGTGCTCTCATCTCTTCCGAATCGATAGCAGGGTGTGTGATCATCAGATATTGCCCCGCATCAAGGGATTCAAGACAATAGATATGCTCAGCGAAAGGATCCTCTCTAACACTGATGACCTTTGAAATATCGAGGATGCTGGTTGAACAATCCGTTTGACTCTGTCAAGGTGGGTACCTCAAAGGGATTTGACACGGGCCCCCACTTGACGTTGTCCCATTCCGCGTTTAGTACAAAGTGTAATCCAAAACAAATGTCGGTTCTTTGAATAAACAACCTCGCAGCCTCTTCCACGGAAGGACATGTCGCCATAATAGAAATATTCTTAAGCACACCACCTTCAATCGCCTTCTGAATGCCTATATTGGCTGAATGATTGCTGCCGCAATCGTCAGCTCGTGTGATAATGGATATTTCTTTGCGCATAATATACCTCCATGAACCTTTACATGAATCTGGTCATTCCTATTACTTAACCGCTCCTGCTGCTATGCCCTTAATAATATATTTCTGTGCAAAAGCGTAGAAAATCACAATAGGAATAATTGTCAATGTCAAGCCAGCCATCGCCTGGTTCCACACAATTGTAAACTCTCCGAAGAAGTAGAATGTAGATAATGGGATCGTGCGCAAGCCTTTATCGGAAAGCGCTAATGACGGAAGCAGATAGTCGTTCCACGTAGCGATAATGTCCAATATCGCAACGGTGATTGTAATCGTTTTCAGCATAGGAAACACAATTCTCCAAAATACACCGAATTTACTGCACCCGTCCAAAGTCGCTGCCTCCTCCAATGCGATCGGAATAGACTTAATGAATCCGTGATAAAGGAATACAGCTATACTTGCATGAAAGCCTACGTTCATAAAAATCAAACCTTCATGTGTATTTAGCATTGGGATATGGAGATAAGTCCGAATCCAGTCCATGACTTGCATCAGAGGCATCATCAAGGTTTGAAAAGGAATCAGCATCGTGGAAACAAATATCATGAATATGATTTTACTTAACTTATTTTCTGTCCTTACCAGCATCCACGCTGTCATAGAGGCCAAAATAACAACGATGACAGCCGTAATAACGGTCACATATAACGAGTTGCCTAAGACAGTAAAAAAATTCATCTTACTCATAGCCTTTGCATAGTACTGAAAACTAAAGGAATTTGGCAATGCTAATGCATTTTCATATAACTCTGCTCGATCTTTAAATGAATTTACTAGCATAATGTAGATAGGTGACAAGAAAATAAGCGCAAAGACGACAAGCAGTACTGCAGATATTAGTTTGCCTGTTCGTTTCATTACATTTGTACCTCCTTCTTTTTCGTAATGATTACTTGCGTCAATGTAACAATTGCAACGATTAAGAAGAACACAATACCTTTAGCCTGACCAAGTCCATAATGTCCGTAGCCAAATATTTCATTAAAAATATTCATCGCGAATAATTCCGTTGAGTTAACTGGACCACCATTCGTTAAAGACAAGTTAACGTCGAAAATTTTGAAGGCACCGGAAAGCGTCATAAAGAAGCAAATGGTGAACGCAGGCATTAGCAACGGGAATGTGATTTTCGTGAGTCTATGCCATAAATTAGCCCCATCTACCTTGGCGGCCTCCATCATTTCGTCTGGGATTCCTTGCATGCCAGCGATATAGATAATCATCGTGTACCCAGCCATTTGCCAGGTAAACACAATGACCAAGGCATATAAAGAAAATTGCGGATTAAGCATCCAATTAAAGAAAATACCATCCATCCCCGTTTTTTCTCCAATAAGTTTGAAGGCATCCGTAAAAATAAACTTCCATATATATCCTAGTATCAGACCGCCGATGAGATTCGGCATGAAGAACAAGGTGCGCGCCAAATTACTTCCACGAAGACCACTCGTAACAAGTAGTGAAAAACAAAGCCCGAACAAATTAACAAAGATGAGCGCCAAAACGGTAAACTTAATTGTATGCCATGCGGACGCGTAAAATCGCTCATCTTGGAACAGTTGGACATAATTTTCGAAGCCAACAAATACCTTAGGATTGGCGGAAATTCCATCCCAATTTACGAAGGAGTATGCAATTCCGATAATAAACGGTATGATTACAACAATTGTAAATATAAGGAATAAAGGCATTGTAAACAAAGCGAACCAGGCTTTGTTCTTGGTTTTATTCATAGTTATTCACCCACAGTTAGTTTTTATGGAACAGGAGATAATAAACAAGAAAGCCTAACCACATCGTAAGAGATTAAGCTTTCTTGTTTTCATTTAGTATGATAATTTATTCCTATTACGCACAGGCATCATTTAGCTTTTCATTACTAGTCAGTCATTTCTTATCCAAAATAATGTTGTTGTATTTTATTACTTTACTGCTTTTGCCCACCCATTATCTAGTTTTTGTAAATATTGTTCACCAGTCATATCTTTCTCCAGAAAAAAGTTTGCTGTAGCTGGAGCCAAATCATTAACTATGATACCTTGTGGAAAGTAGTTAAGCGCCCAAGGAATGGTTTGCCCACTCTTCGTTGCTTCGAACACCGCTTGAGATAACGGATCCAAATCGGTCGCCTCTATATTCGTCATTGCCGGAATAAATTTGAATTCATTGATGATCGTGTTTTGACCAGTTTCACTAGTATACAGCCAATTAATGAAAAAATTAGCCGCTTCAATCTCAGCCACACTTGCTTCTTTATTAATAACCCAGCCGCCCGGAATATCTACTGATAGTTTGGTATTGCCCGCCAACGGCAATGGCATCATGCCGACTTCCAATGCATCATAATCCGTCAACATGCCATTACTCCAGTTGCCTTGATGAACAATGGCCGTTTTACCTGTTGCTAGATCACCCATCTGAGTGTCGTACGTCACTTCCATCGGATTAATTGAATTCGCTTTAATCACTTCCATGAATTTCGCAAACTCTTGGAATTCTTTCGTCTCCGCCATCTTAACTTCACCTTTGTTCAATTGTTCGATAAAGGCCTTCGGATCCGCTTGTAAAGCAAAAGGAGTATTGATGATATGACCAATCAGGAAGTAAGCCTCTTGAGAAAGACTCAGTCCGTTATTACCAGCCGCTTTCAAACTCTCTAACGTTTTTGTAAAGGAGGCAAGATCTGTTACATTCTTTGGATCAACCAAGTTCTTGTTGTAGACTAAACCGAAGCCCTCAACACCTGTCGGAACGCCTACAACTTTGCCATCCACTTCTAATGCCATCTTAGGAGCAATGTTCTTGACATACGCTTCATTACTCATGTCGTAGTAGTAGGATTTAAACTTCTCTGTCTCCGCGCCAGCTTGAACACTGAAAATCGTCGGACCCTGATTAGCCGCAAGCTTGCCCTGTAATTGCGTCATATAACCGTCCCCTGCCGAACCCCATACTTCAAGCTCATTGCCAGTTTCCTTCGAGTACTTCTCCGCCAACCCTTCCAACGCTTCTGCAATTTCAACCTTGGATTGAAAGATCGAGATTTTTGCCAGCTTTTCTGGACTTTCCGACTCCGAACCCTTATTTGTAGGGTCTGAGCTTGAGCTATTCCCTGCTGAGTTACCACACGCCGCTAGTACTGTGATCAACGCCGCCATCGTTAGTAAACTAAATACCTTTTTTACCTTTTTCAAATTTCTCGACCCCCAATATTTATGGTGAATTACCTAACGTTATTATATTGAAAGCGCTAACAATAATCAAGAAAAAATAAATAATTTACTTAGTAAAATATATAATTTTATTAAATGATTACGAATTTTATTTACTAACTATATTATGTAATTCAGTTTTACTTCACTGTCATCCTCCAGTTTATCGTAGCAGTTAATTTTAATGGTTCCTTATTTGCCGATCCATCCATTAAATCCAGTAGCTCCTTGGCTGCCAAATAACCACTCTCGTACCGTGGAATCGTTATGGTCGTTAACCCCGCTATAACCGCTCTCACAGAATCATCAAACCCTGTAACAGCAATGTCTTCTGGCACTTTGATATTATTTTCTTCGAATGCTCTTATAGCCCCTATTGCCATATTGTCGTTTGCACATATAAGTACCTCAGGCAATTCGTTGCTCAGGATCATGATTTTCGCTGCCTGATAGCCACTTTTTTCGCGATAATCCCCATAAAAATATTTTTTGTGGTCGAACGTAATTTTATTCTTCGATAACGTATCAATAAACCCTGCAAAACGTTCTGTATTATCTAACGTATATTCATGTCCACCGATATAGCCAAAGTGCTTATATCCTTTATCAACCAGAACCTGCATCATTTCGCACATCACGGGATAATTATCGACAACAACGCTTTTGGTATTTCCATGTTCATCCATTAAGATTCTGTCCATTAAAACAATAGGAAAGCCAGGCTTCGCAACTGAAATTAGAAAATCATCCGTCAGGCTTCCATCAAGACTAATCGCACCGTCGGCAAATTTACCCCGCATAAATTTGGCACTGGATTTGTTGGTACAGATAATCAAATCGTATCCATTTTTCGCAAGAAAATCGCTAACACCTTCAAATATTTTTAAATAAAAGTCTCGGTCAAAGTCACTAAAAATAAATAAAATCGTTTTATTTTTATCTATTTTAACCTTTTTACGCATAGTATTCGGAATATATCCATTTTCTTTGCAAATTTGCAGAACTCGTTCCCTTGTCGCTTGCCCTACATTCTTACGTCCGTTCAGAACATTAGACACAGTAGAAACTGAAACGCCTGCAATTCTTGCAATCTCCTTCATCTCAACCATTACATTGCTCTCCTTTGATAGCCTTTATATTTAATAAAACTAATATAACACATATATATTTTATGTAAAATTTACAAAGATACAATTCACCCCGATTGGAAATTCGGGGAATTAGGTTGCCATCAAAAAAGTATCAAAAAAAATACTCATTGTGACCAAACGTGTGACCACCAATCAATCTCAGTGTTATTTCCCCCATGCAAAAAATCCACCAAACACTCGGAAACCCTTGTGTTTAACGGATTTTTTAGTATGGAGCCTTGGGGGACCTGCCCCCTGACCTCATCGCTGCTAGCGAAGAGGTCAGGGGGCAGGTTGGTTTCATTACGCAAAAACACCTTACCATAAACTAAGTGATAAGCATTTTGACACTAGTTACGCACTTTACTATATAAGCCTTACTAAGTCCCTCACCTAATTCTTTTATTATGATACGACCATCAGTTAATAACTCTTCAGGGATTTTTCTATCCGTGTTATCTAACATAAGTGACAACCTCTTTCATAATTCAAGTAATATTTAAATACTCTTGATTTTATTTATGTACGCATTTCCCCTTAAATATTATCCTATAGAAGAGGATTATTAAAGGAGGAATACAGCATGAATATTAGACAAATACGTAATGCAACAATCATTTTGAACTATGGAGACAAGAAATTTTTAATTGATCCCTTCTTAGCAAAAAAGGGAGCTTATCCACCATTTCCAAACACTCCGAATCAGGACAAGTTTAATCCAACAATAGATTTACCAATCCCTGTTGAAGAAATAATTGAGGTTGATATCGTTATTGTCACTCACTTACATCCAGATCATTTTGATTCCGCTGCGATAGAAGCATTGCCTAAAAATATTAGAATTTTTGCACAATCTGAAAAAGATGTAGAAGTAATTAAGAAAGAAGGTTTTCTAAATGTAGAATCTTTAACTAATGTTTCGAGTATTGGAAGCATTAGCTTAACTAGAACAAATGGAAAACATGGAACAGGCGAAATAGGACATTTAATGGGTGAAGTTTCAGGTGTTGTCTTTAACCATCCGGATGAAAAGACGCTATATATTGCAGGAGATACAGTATGGTGCAGTGATGTTCAGGATGCCATCAAGCATCATAATCCCGAAGTGATTATTGTAAACGGAGGCGCCGCACAATTTCTTCAAGGTGATCCTATTACTATGACGAAAGAAGACATCTATCAAACCTATTTGGAAGCTCAACAATCGACTATTATTGTTTCACATATGGAGACTGTCAACCACTGCTTATTAACAAGACAAGAATTAAAAGTTTTTATCGATGAAAAGGGTCTTTCCAACAACATATTAGTGCCTAATGATGGTGAATCAATCTCTTCTTAAAATATTAAATAGAATCTCGTGGCTGTGTGTACATCTAATCAAACAAAATATAAGCCGCTATCATGGAATATTCCATTGATGGCGGCTTATTCAAGGTTCAATTTTCATCCTCCAATAACAGAATGTTCTTTTTATAAACACAAAAGCTCCCTTGGCAAGAAAAAGAGAGCTTCTGTTCTGTGCATTAAAAGGGGGCCATGAGTATAGAATAACCTCTCGACCTTAATCACTGAAAACAATTTACATTTGCATTAAAAAATTAAATTTGATAATATAACTGACGAACGTTCGTTAATGTCGAGGTGATTCTATTGAAAAGTAAAAAAATTAAAGACGTCGCTTTAAAATTTTTCACAATTCATGGGTATGAGGGAGCATCTCTGTCTCAAATTGCCGAGAATGTCGGTATGAGAAAACAGTCTCTCTATGCTCATTTCAAAGGGAAAGATGATCTATTTCTACAAGTTTTACAAGATGCCAAAGAGGCAGAAATCTCATCGAAACTACAATATTTGAGTAAAGTGGATACCCAAAATCCCAAAGCAGATTTATTTGGATATTTGCAATTGGTCATTGATTTGTTTCAAAAGAGCGAGCAGTTAAAGTTTTGGCTACGTATGTCTTTTTTCCCACCTCTCCATCTGGCAACAGCGATTAATGAGGAAGTCATTGATACGGAAATAAAGATTCAAACCGTACTAGAAAGCAAATTTCAAGATTGGATCGATACAAAATCCATCATGAAAGATACCGCCTCCGTCCCTACTCTTGCCTTCTTAGGTGTTGTTGATTCGATTATGTTAGAGCTTGCATATGGGAATAATGAAAAACGTTTAAACGATAAACTAAATGCCTCATGGACCGTATTTTGGAGAGGTATTTCACAGCTATGATTTTACAAAAGAGAGGTATTACTTCATGAAGAAACCATTGAAAGAACAAAAAACAGTCTTACTCATTCTATTAAGTAATATATTCATTGTTTTTCTAGGAGTCGGACTTATCATCCCTGTTATGCCATCCTTTATGAATATGATGCATTTATCAGGCCAATCGATGGGTTATCTTATGGCGGCCTTTGCATTCGCACAATTACTCATGTCTCCCTTGGCAGGACGATGGATTGACACTTATGGTAGAAAGAAAATGATCATAATTGGCTTATTCATCTTCAGTCTATCAGAGGTGATATTCGGTTTAAGTACAAATGTATTCGTTCTGTATTTCTCCAGAATATTAGGAGGCATTAGTGGTGCATTTATTATGCCAGCCGTTACTGCCTATGTTGCAGATATTACCTCAATAGAGGAAAGGCCAAAAGCGATGGGCTATATTTCTGCCGCCATTAGTTTCGGTTTTATTATTGGCCCAGGTATTGGAGGTTTTATTGCTGAGCTGGGTGTGCGTGCCCCCTTCTACTTTGCTGGTGGCTTCGCATTAATAACATGTATTTCATCCCTATTTATTCTAAAAGAGCCACTAACCAAACAGCAGCTTTTGGAAACTACACAGCTTAAAAAAGATACAAACTTTGTAAGTGATATCAAACGATCATTTCATCCACAATATTTTATTGCCTTTATTATTGTGTTTGTACTGGCCTTTGGTTTATCAGAATATGAAACTGTATTTAGTCTGTATTCTGATCATAAATTTGGCTTCACTCCACGAGATATTGCTACCATTATTACACTAAGCTCAATATTCGGGGTTGTTGTTCAGGTCTTTATGTTTGGTAAAATGGTAGATAAACTCGGTGAAAAGAAACTCATCCAGATTTGCTTAATCACTGGCGTAGTATTAGCGGTAGCATCCACCATGATCTCAAGCTATTTAGCCATTTTGCTAATAACTTGCTTCATCTTTCTCGCATTTGACTTGCTACGACCAGCATTAACGACTTATTTATCAAAAACGGCCGAAAAAGAACAAGGATTTATCGCTGGAATGAACTCAACCTATACAAGCTTGGGCAATATCGTCGGGCCCGCGTTAGCCGGTATATTATTTGATGTAAACATCAACTATCCATATCTCTTTGCTGCTGTCATTATGTTTATTGGTCTTGTCATTACAATGATGTGGAAAGAAAACCAATCAGCTAGCAGCTTGGTAAAATAATATGAGGAACGACCTCAATTCTGTAGAACTTGTTCCTGCCGATCATCTGCTTCGTAAGATCGATAAGTATACTTCGCTATGTACGCCGTAAAACAAAAGAGAAAGCCACTGTCTTTGAAAAAGACGCAGGTTTCTCTAGAATAAATCAAGCCATTTCCTAAGAAGTGGTTTGATTTATTGTTTTGGTGGAGCCTAGGGGGATTACACTACCCGAATCTTTAGCTGTGATTTGTTAAGAAGCTAGCTTGCACCATCATTTTTTTAGGGTGTCATAATTTCAGCAGTAGCTAATCCGTCTAAATATTGTTCCAGTTTACCAAATTGTGTTAGTTCATAGGAATTATCACCTTCACAGATTCCTATTTTATTGCTTGAAGGAGTACCAACAAATAAACTAGGAGTATCTGATACACCTGCCAAGGTACAGATTAGTTAATTCGGAACTTTCCTTTAACTCTTTACAAAATCCCGTCAACTCAAATGATTTAACAGGAAAAACAAAATTCTGAGTTAATTTGTAATTATATCTACTTTGCTCAATGTTAACCGAAAAATAGAGCTCATAATATAAGCTTTCAAGACCCGTTCATACATCTTAGTATGAGTTTGATCTGCCGCCACGATTTCACTAATGATTTCTGAAAACCGCCTGGTGTCAAGCCAAAATCTAAATATGTATCATCACCACTTCTTTTTACTCTTACACGATTTACTGTGTTTAAATCTGGCCTATGAAGTTCTTCCCAGCAAATATAACATGAACTGCCTAAATATAAACTAGGAAGTCCAGGAATACTATATCTTTGTGTAGCAGCCCTCCCCTTCAACTCAAAGGGAATATGAAACATCTCTTGCCTTGTCAAGCTGTGATTACTGCCTACACGCTTATGTTCATCCGCTTCAGCTATGATTCCTTCAGTTGGAAGCCCAAGATCTCTCAAAGAAACTTCAAACCCACTAAATCCATCGGATAATTGAGTATTCTGTTGTCTTTGTACTAATAATTCATTATCCACAATTATCCCTCTAAAAACAGATTTCAGTGCTCCCAGCTGAGCTAAGCCCCCGTGATAAATCTACTTCTGGTATTCAATCAATGACCGTACTTTCGTTTTCCCTATGACGAGACATGCCCGCTGATCTGCATGGATGAAAAGCCGTACCCATTGCTGAATGAAACGGGACTCCAACCCAAATGAGGACCACTCAGCCCGAGCACTACGACCATGAATATAAGCGACTCAAACGCCTTTACCCTCAGTTTAAGCTTGATGCTCTACTTGCTTAATCATTCCAAATAAAAATAATCATTGAATCGGCATTAATACCGTCCTTGCTCCATATTTTCACTGCTTTTTCCGCGTACTGATTGAAATTATGCTTAAATTTTTTGTAGCTTAGGATAGAGTAATCCGTCGTTTCCTTTACTAAAGTACTGAAAAAGAACTCCTCAGTGCCATTTGCAAGGATCACCTTAGTTTCAGGTATCACATTTATCTTCTTTACTTCTGCTTCCTCATTCACAGATGATACAAACCCTTCAACTGTTAATTCTACATTATCTAGTTTTTTTATTTTTCCTGCTATAGCTGCCTTTTGTCCCTCTGTATCCTTTATTATTTGTTCGTTGCGTACAATTCTTTCAGTAGGTTTATACTTAAACAGATTACTGCTTGAGGTAAGTAATATGCCAAAACCT
This sequence comes from Paenibacillus sp. IHBB 10380, assembly GCF_000949425.1. NCBI lineage: Bacteria > Bacillati > Bacillota > Bacilli > Caryophanales > Paenibacillaceae > Paenibacillus > Paenibacillus sp. IHBB 10380. Next base: position 1,356,548 of record NZ_CP010976.1, on the reverse strand, counting down.
AAAACACTCATAATAAGAAAAGCACGAATACTGTTACTAATATCTGAATTCTATTATGTAAAATCCTTTCAATTATCCTGTATATATAAAGTCCAGCAATCGTGCCTAAAACATTCAAAATAATATCATCAATATCGCTACTTCCAATAGCAAATATAAATTGAACAATTTCAAACAATAAACTTAGTCCAACCCCAGATAACAGAACAGCCTTATTATTCCTTTTATAAAGTAGTGGAAGGAAGATACCTAAAGGAATAAACAACACAATATTGCCCATAATATTTTGAGCTAATCTTATTAAACTTATGATAGAGTCTGTTATCATGTCAATCATTGAGGCAAATGGAATTAAGTTTAATGCCCGAGCACCAATTCCGATACCTGCAAAAAGATTATACAATGGGGCATCTTTAAATAAAATGACTCGTAACAATACAAGTAAATAAACAATAAATATCATACTAATAACGATATACAAAAACTTGCTTGTTCTTTTTTTCATACTCAAGTCCCTCTTTATATTTTCCTTTAATGTATCATTCATATGTAAAAAAATTATAAAAAAAACCTTAAGATATTCTTAAAACCCCCTTATTTTGTATAAAATTATATAAAAAGTTTCACTTTATCTAAAAAAACAAAAAAAACGGCATCTCTGCCGTTTGTGTTAGGTATTGGTGGAGACTAGCGGGATCGAACCGCTGACCTCTTGCATGCCATGCAAGCGCTCTACCGTAGTGGTTAGTTCCACTGCCCCTTATCTCATCCTTCCGTGTTCCCTTGGAATACATCCTTGGCAACCTGTATCGCAGCTGCGGCACGCGGCCAGCCCGCATAAAATGCGAGATGGGTCATCGCTTCAATCAGCTCTTCTTCGGTCAGACCGTTCTCTTGGGCCAGATGGAGATGATAATGAAGCTGCTCTGTAAGTCCTCCTGCGACTAGCGCGGATACCGTAAGGAGACTTCGTTCCCGAAGCGATAATTGTTCTCTCCTCCAAACGTCCTCGAAGAGCACTTCTTCCGAATAACGCACGAAAGTAGGGGCAATATCCCCAAACAATTCACGGGCGTTCGATACTATTTTATGATGCTTCATTCTAATGCCTCCCTCTCCTTACCTGGACGTTCGATCATTTGCGCAACCCCGTTGCCGAATGTCCAGTCCTCGAATTCCGTATCAACCAACACGACAAATACGTCTTCTTTCCTGATGGTGAGTGTGTTCGACAAGCGTTCAGCCAACTCTCTGTAAAAGCTTTGTTTCTGTTCCGTGCTTCTTCCGGATTTTAGCGTGATTTGAATATAGAGCAATCCATCCGTTCGTCTTATGTTCAAGTAATTCTTACTATAATAAAACTCGCTTGCTTTGTGTGCATGAAACACTTGAAAAAAATCGTCTTCCGGCACGTTGAAATACTCAATTAGAGCACTCATGATCACATCACTAATGATGGGCAGCTGCTGTGTATCGTATTTGTTTTCCAAATAACTCACTCTTACAAATGGCATTCATGCTTCACTCCTTCAGTTGGATGACCTAATTGTACTTCCCCCTTAACTATTTGTATAATTGAATAAAATCATATACTATATCAAATTTATCGATGGAGATATCTTACATGGACTTAAAGGAACTAACCGCGTTTCAAACGATTATCCAAGAAGGAAACTTCTCAAAAGCCGCCGCAAAACTGAATTATGCACAGTCTACGATTACGAACCAAGTCCAGCGTCTGGAGAAGGAGTTGGGCATCAAACTTTTCAAACGAGGATGGGATTCGGAGCTAACGGCTTCCGGACAAATTTTTGCCGCAGAAATTGACAAACTCATTCAACATTGGAACTATGTTTCAGAACAAGCAAAAGCTCTGCAAAAAGAGGAGATCGGCACCCTAAGTGTCGGAGGATTGGAATCATTGACGGAGCAAGCGCTACCCAACGCGCTTCGCCGATTTCGGGAGCATAAACCTAATGTATCGTGTCACTTTACCATCGGGAACACAGACTCCCTCTCTCGTGGGGTACTTCAGCATCAATTGGACTTTGCCATATGCGGAGAACCTGCCGATTCGTCTTTTTTTCGGTTCGAACCGCTATATAGCGAGAAGATCTCCTTTATCGTTGCGAACAATCATCCCTTAGCGGGAAGAGACGGAATATCCTTCGAGAAGCTGTTTGACTATCCAATGATCATCGGCGGAAATACCTGCTTATATTATTTGCATTTATCCAAACAATTCTCCCGTTACACCGAAACTCCTTTTCTGTATACGGTGAGCCAGATCTCGGCCATTCCCGGGTTCGTCCAACGAATTCCTTCTGTAGGAGCCGTTCTCAATTCTACGCCGTTACCGCCGAACGTCGTGAGTATCCGCGTTGAACTGAAGGATTTCTTCATCCCGGTCGGCCTGCTGCAATCACGTAACGACGAGTATGTTTCCTCATCCAAAAATCTTTTGATGCAATATATAAAAGAGGAAATCAGTCATAATAGAAGAAAAAACTAAACGGAGATAGCAATCCACGCAGGCATCTCAGCGGGTATATTTGATTCTGTGTGGGGCTTACCACCAAATAAAACAGAAAACCACGTTCAGAGGACGTGGTTAATTTGTTTTATTTGGTGGAGACTAGTGGGATCGAACCGCTGACCTCTTGCATGCCATGCAAGCGCTCTCCCACACCTATCGATTGCACTACCCAATTACCAAGAATACATCCCCTGTTTATACACATAATACGGAGTTGTACTAGAACCTAAAGATCTTCGCCACTCTTGCCTTTTTTCGCCACCTTACAGGGACCTAGCAAGACGAAAGCCGAGATCATCAATTCGAAACGTAGGGTGACTCCGGCGGCGGCACGTCGCCCCACAGCCCCTAGCCTCTTCCGCCCAGCTACCACCGCGGAAAATTCTGTAGGAATCATATACTTTCACATCGTATAAATCCCAACACCACTCCCAAACATTTCCTAACATATCATAGAGTCCCCACGCATTCGGCAGCTTTTTACCTACCTCATGTACCATGCCCTCAGAGTTTTCATGATACCAAGCTATTTCATCAAGCTCGCCGTACCGATAGCCAACCGTTCCTGCTTTACACGCATACTGCCATTCCGCTTCTGTAGGAAGACGATAACCATCCGCCTCCCAGTTACAGACGACACTCTCACCATTATCACTTACCAAGTAATATTCCTTAAGACTCGAGTGCTGAGAAAGCAAATTACAAAAGAGAATAGCATCATTCCATGATACATCCACAACCGGAACCTGAGGTTCGTCATTAGATCCAACTGTCTTTTGCACGATCGAGTAATATAACGCCTTCGTAACAGGAACCGGTGCAAGCACAAAAGAATTCACCTCAACCGTCCATGTAGTCTGTATTCGATCGTCCCTTAATTCAATTTCACCTGCAGGAATTTTCACCATTGGATACTCAGCATGACTACGCCGTACTTTTGACACCTATCTTCCTCCCATTCCATCTTCTACTTCAACATGCTTAATTTTTCCATCGCTTGTTGTTCGGTCGGCAAGAAAAAGATATCGTTTCCGCTGTTACATTCATAGATGAAATCTTGAAAGCTTTGACTTGAATACGCGGAAAAATTTCCAATAATTTCAACCTTGCCAGCGATGTGCTCTCCCACATGAGTCGCTTTCACTACCCTTATGTGTGTATAGATCGGCCTGCCACGTTCAACGTCTGCTGGTCCCAGAAGGTTCAATAACAAGCAACTGCTTCAAAGCCCCAATAAAAGTTCCATCGCTTCTTTTTCTTTCCGGGCGATATGCAGCAAAAGTTCGGATGCTTGTTTTAGATCGTCCATATGTCCCGTCCTTCCCGCTTTGTCTATACAAATAGAAACTTCGTTCCATAGTGAAGCAATTTCTATGAACGATAAGTAGGCTCGCTCCATTTTTGAATCGCCGCATATTTCCATGCTTTCCTTGAGAAAGTCCCTGTATAAATTGCGAAAAAACGCACCACCCGTCCCCCCTTTTTCCATGAGTAATGCTGTCAAACATAAATCATGGGCCATGTTTTGGCTTCGGGAAGGCCACTTGAGTATTTCGGCGCTCATTTTTTCGATCCCTTTTAATCCAATATTGCGGATCGGCGGATTCAAATAATGATAGGCGTTGCTTGAAATGGACGCTCGAATGACAGAAGCCAGTGGCGGGAAATCGGTTGTTTTTTCGATCGCGAAGGAGAGATTTTTGGAACTCATGGATCCCTTTTCATTTCTAGCCAGCGCCAACGTCTCCAAGCGTGTCTTGACCACGCCTCCCTGTTGGGATGTATCCATCATATAAGCGTATTCGTCATCGTATCCGTACATGGCAACATAATGTGCTGCAAAATGAATTTTGTTAGTGAAATAATCCAAGTGATAACAATCTAATTTTAATCCTATGGGAACACCGCGATCAATGTTTACTTTGATATTGTTCCACGCTTTCGTCACAGAGGCGGTTTCCTTTATCGTGAGGGTCAGGTTTAGACGGGACGCAATCCGGGCTGTCAGTTCATCCGGCTTAATCCTACCTCCGATAAACGGAAAATCCATCCCTTTCATATCCCAGTAAATAAACCCCAAACCTTCTCCGATTCCGAACAAAATCGGTTCAGACAACCGAATGTCTGCATGGGAAAGCAGATTGCCCATGGCCGTCGTCTCACAATGCTCCCCCGTGAATGGAATAAAACGTTCTATGATCATCGAGTGGCTCCTCCTTCCAACTTGCTTATCAACTCAGCGATAAATTGCAGTTCTGTTTCAATGAGACTTATCGGGTGAAGAAACAAAGCCCAAACGTGCAGCGGCAACTTCTCTCCTCCTTGAGCTTCATATTGCCCTCTGATATGCAGCGACGTTTCTCGCAAAAATTCATCCCGTTTCTTTAATGCTTCTATAGCCTCCTCTTTGTGAATTAAAGGTAAAGCTGCAATTCCGAGATCGAACCGGTTGTCCCTCTCCCGTGTGGAAGATAAGCAATCAATGATTTCAATGCGCAGCAATTGTTTTCCGTTTTCCGTGATCGCAAATTTGACTGGCAAGGGACCTTTACCGAATTTATCGGTGGGGCTTTCTGATTGAATCAGCCGCTTCTCCTTCAGCTTCTGCAAGCCAGCGTAGATGGAAGTAGTGCCAATTTTAGCCCATTCCCTGTATCCTCTCTTCTCTATCAGCTTATTAATTTCATACCCAGACGTTTGTTTAGACTCCGCGATGATTTGTAGTAGCACCAATTCCACGTTGGAAAGTTGTTTCACAAGTACCATCCTTCCATTCTCATCGTTATATTTCACTAATATAATATAACAGTAGTGTAATAAAGGGTAAAGCAGGATTTCTTTTTGAATAATTTTGACTTGGCAAAGAGAGAGAGCATGCCCTCATCAGCGATGCGAAACATTTCGTAGCAAACTAGGGGAAACTAATCCGGAGAGATTAAACAATGAAATAGTATACTTTCACCCTCAAAATGTTAAATTATATAATTTTATTAGGTTAAATTTAATTTCTGATGATCCAATCATTGTTCAGGTCAAAAGAAGAACCCAGCCGGATAAAGTCGAGCCAGTTTCATAAATTCGTGAATTATTAGGGGCAAATTAATCTAGTCGATAGATATGATCTAATCGATTATCATCGCTTTATTGATATGTTGAATCTACAGCAGAAAAAGAAATCTTTCCATGGAAAGATTTAATTAAGGTGAACCTAGCAGGTCGGGAGTGATTTGACTCCTGACCTCTAACATATGAATTGTACCGTTTGAACACAGGTGGACTTTGTTATAATCATATTAGTTATCGACTTAGGTAAATATGGCTTCAGATCACTACTTTCTCACTGCCAATACACAGCACTCCACATGTCTAGAGTGTAACGACTAAAGTAAATACAAAAAAACGGCATCACTGCCGTTTGGACTTAAGGTGTTGGTGGACAATAGGAGGATCGAACCCCTGATCTCATCGTTGCCAGTGAAGCGATAGGGTTCTGTACGTTAAGGAAATCCTTGTGGAACAAGGCCTTTTGGAGTTTTATGTGTTTACATTCAAGTGTTCGGTGGCGCTCAGAAAAGAAAAAGTGTGACCAATATTGTGACCAGATAGCATTAACTATAAAAACTAGTATTTAAAACTTCAAACTCAATCCGTTGTAATTCTTCATCCCATAAATTCAATGAATTGAGAATTTCTTTTAATTCAGTATAATTAATATCTTTTAAAACTACTGTCGCTACAATGGCACTAAATTGAGAATCAGGATGAGCTTCTTTCAGTAAACTTTTAAGACCATTTATAATAATATTTTTTCTTCTTGTTGAAGTACTAATTCCATTTTTATATTCCTGAGCTTTATCAAGAATTAGTTCCAGAGATTCTTTAGCTTTATTCCCAATGTCAAAACGTGGATTAACTAATTGATCAGAATCATTCAGAAAAATCACTTCAATAGTTGTCCTCCCTAACTGACTGTTGTTCTTAGCTCTAAAACGATAGTTATCAATTATAAGATGATCCCTTGGATCAGTTAATGTAACATTTATTATAGGCTCGATAACTGTATCATGAGTGCCTTTATTAGAATTACATCTCACACAACAAGGAAGAAGATTTTTCCACTCAACAACTTCAGTAGGATAACTATCTTTGTGATGAAAATGTTCAACGTGCATATACTTTCCTTCTTCGCCTAGCTTGCATTCACAAAAACAGCACTTACCATTTGACATTTTAAACAATGCATCTTTTATATAAGTAATTGCCCATACGCTATGTTTTTCCGTTATAAACTTCTGAGTTAGTTCTCTCTTTTTGTCGTCAGTAAGTTCGGGAGGACACGATAGCCTATTTATCCGTATCATTTTCTAATCCCCCAATTGAAGCTATCTGTAATCTAAGTATTTTTAGTGATGGATTATTGGGATGTAACATATTTTCTAATCTTCTATAAGACTTCACCGTTCTGTTACTATCTTCATTATCCATAGCTTTATCAAATTCTTTTATAGCCTTTTTATACTCGTCTGATCTTGTTTCCTTCAATCCCATTACATCCATAAGAATCTCTTCAATAGTCCATCCTTGATACCCAAATTCGCTACTATCGGGCAAATCTCGGATATAAACTTCTCCATACTTATCAATGCCTAAAGGAATAATTTCACCTGGTTTTGCTGATTGTATAACATGGGGACTATGTGTTGTTGTAATTATTTGAGCATTAGGAAGTAGCCATCTTATTATCTCAATAAGTTTTTTTTGCCATTCAGGATGAAGATATAAATCTATTTCATCAATTAAGAGAATTCCTTCAAAATTGTAAACACTAACACCGAATCGATCCAAGGATTCAATTTTCCTGACCAAACTTAGAAGTATCACCAAAACGGATTGATAGCCTGATGACATCTGATCAATTTTAATAATTCCTCTGTGATTTCGCACAAACAATTCAATTGAATGGCTAACATCTACTCTGTATTGATTCTTCATTAACTTTCTTTCATCTATAACTTCTTCAATTTTGTGAAATACTATATTTGGATCGATCATACTGAAGCATTCTTTTACGAGAGAAAAATTATTTTCTTTAGAATCTGTTAAATCTGAACGATAGTAATTTTTGTACAACCATTGCTTCAAAGAATTGACTCCAAAGTTCTGAGCATTCATGTGTCTATTATTTACTGAGAAACTAATTATATAGTTGGAACTGATTAACTTATCACCCTTAATATGTTGAGAATAATTTAAATCGTCATCATTATGGATATAATGAACTCTACTATTTAATCTATCGTTATTATAGTAATCGATCTCCCAAAAACCGTGATTTCCCATCGTATTCACATTTAATATCCCTAATTTTTTTCTTCTAAACGAAGCTAAAATGCAATTCAAAATTGTAGTTTTTCCCGTTCCATTTTGACCACATATAATGTTAAACCCTTTATTAAATTTAATATCAACCCTATCAAGACTATTAATATTTTGTATATACAGATTTTCGATTTTTAACACTGTAGACCTCCTCTGTAATGCTAGTACTTAATAATATCATTTCTACATTCCATGATACATTCATAAATTAAATTAAATGCAACTAACTGTGCGTCAAACAGTGATTTAGTTTTCCGCCCCTTATAATCCCAAATAGCTTTCTTTTGAAATATGACCCCATACTCATCTGTTTTGTACTTACTTGGCATAATGGTTATATAATAGCCCCTATATTTCAAACAATAATTTCCTTTGCTATTTCTACTCCATTCTTTCTTTAAAAAGTTATGACGGCGATTGTATTTATTACGAAGCTCTGATTCGCGTTTCTTTGGATTAATATAGTCCTCTTCCATTCGTTCGGCGCATTTGTATCCAACTCGAAGTTGGTCAGAAAAATTTGGATGCTCCATTACGTGTACAAAACGTATCCCTTCCTGGCTGCACATCTGACAAGTTTCATAATAATCTTTTCGTTCGTCAGCGTCTAATCCCTCCAGACCTTCGCCTAGATCTATCATTTCAATGGATTTCCAACCTCTATGAGGAATACCCATTCTGATTCCAATAAGTCACTCTATACCCCCACTATCTTTAGTTATTTCGTTTCACTCCTGTAGCACATCCATTTGATGTTCCCAACCCAATCTTTTTAACTGTTCTTTGTTTTCTAAATAAACTGTTTCATTAAGTACAATGCATAGTAAATCAGTGGGTCTCGTCATAGCAACATACGCAACTCGTATGTGTTTTTCTAAATGTACTTCTATGTTTGATTTCTGCCCTCCAGTTAAATATTCAATGATACTTTCATTCGTTTTTGAGAAATAAAAGGTTTCCAAATATAACGTAGCTGTATGAGTTTGCCCTTTAACTCCATGTACACTGTCTATCTCAATACTTAAGTTATTAAAGGTGTATACGTTCTCTTTAGTCTCTCCAACGACTAAAGTTGGGGAGCTAGCAGTTCCTTCTATAAATTGATCATTCCGAAGGTCAACCTCATGATTAAACAATCGATTTACTATTAAAGCTATAATATACTTAAAGCTTATTAGTACAGATTTTCCTTCCTCTATTTTCAGCACTATTCTTGCAAAGTATTTGTGGATTGCTTTATACAACCTCTCATCTTCTTCACGTAAATATTTCAGAAAAGAGACGTTCGAAAAAAATCTACCTTCATTAGTCCTGATATCTCTAATCCTTAGATATCTTAGGATTGCTAGAATAAATCGATGGTAGTAAGCCTTAACACCTTCTCTGTTAACTACTTCCTTTTCAAGCTTTACCAAATAACTTTGAAGTTCAGAAAAATCTTTATTAACTTTCTTTTTAACATCTTGCTTATCAAATTCAGGGAAATAACTGGTGATTGATAATCCTTCATTCCTCGCTTTAACCATACCAACAGCTTTAAATGTTGAAGAATCCCGTTCATTCAGTTGATACTTAATGATTAGCTTGGCGAAAGTCTCAAGAACATGTGATACATCATCATCTTTATATGTAATAATCACTGGTGAATGCAAGTCAGCTCTTTGTTCTTCTCTCCCCTGCATATCATAAGGTTGCAGAGCTACGACATCTGCAACTTTTGCTATACTTTTACTCATTCGATTACTATTTTTAATGAACAGAGGCTCCCTTGGTTGCCATGAACATCCCTTGTCTTCAGATTCATAAATTGTTTGCTGAGGATCGCCAAAACATTGAAAAACAACTTTCTGCTTATCAAAAACCTTATTTAATATCTCCAATTGAAGAGAACTAGTATCTTGCATTTCATCTACAAAAACAAATGAGAACCGTTCCGAAAAGATCCTTGACAATTCCTTTTCAAATTCAATTGCATACTTCAGTGCGAGTCCTTGTAGATCATTATAAGAGGATACTCCTTCATTCAGAAGTTCATCTATTAATCTTACATACTCTTTGTAGGATTCAGTATTTGGATTTTTTATTGCGCTAGTTTTTTTGTTGAATGATACTTGGTAAATAATGTTATCAATATAATGAAGTTCCAGTGACAGGAGTAAATCTTCTTTAGCCTTTAATATAGCAATGTTATCCTTTGAATCTTTTAACTTTTGATTTAACTTTCCGTATAGAAATCTATCCAGTTTACTTCCCGAAAATGGAGGATACAAAGATTTAAATTTTCTTAATAGTCGAGATTTGTAATCTTCACCTTCAAATACCCTTGATATTCTTGAAGAATAAAAATTAACAAATGCGGGATTGGCTATAAACTTGCTGATAAATGAATGCAATGTTCCAACAAAATTAGGATATGAGAGCAGTTCACTGGCTTTGTCGCCTAACCTCTCTTTTATTTCATCAATTGCTACGTTAGTATGAGTAATAATACATATCCCTTTATTATTTTGTAAGGGTACATGCCTTGCCAAAATAATTAACTTAGCGAGTAAGACTGTTGTTTTTCCACTACCTGGACAAGCGACTATATCTCTACTCTCCATGCATTTTATAGCATTAACTCTTGGCACATCAAAACCACTCGGTAAATTCAGAACTCTCGCTGCGTATTCAATGTCTTCATCTGTTACACTTAACTTATACATTCCCCTAAACTCCTGTCACGTAATCAATAGCATCAATTAAATACTTTAGATAGATGTCACTTCTAATAACTCGAATGTCCTCAGTTGTGAAAATACGTTCTTTTAAGATTTCAGAAAAACATTGAGCTACTACAGCTTTTGAAATATTTTTCTTTAGCACTACATCTCTAACAATATTTGAAGCCAGTTCAAACGAATCATCAAAATTCCATTCACTTATCTTTTTTTCAGCTTCTGTAATATAATCACTTGAATCTTTGATCTTTTTTGTTTTTCTTTCTTCTGTTAAGGCTTTATCTTGATTGATATAATCTTTTGCCATTAGAATAGCTGCAAACAACTCTTTTTTTAAATAACTACAAGCTACGTCAAATTCAAGAGTCCACTCATTAGAAACATAAGCTTTAACATTGCCATCACTATATTTTATTTCTCTAACATTTTTTGTTACTTTCGGATTTCTATCCGAAAGCATAATAATAGTATCGGAATCTTTATCGACCCTAGAGACCTTCTCATCACAATCAGTAATAATTGCAACAGGTAGAACCATTTGAGGGTCAGATTCTCTCACAAATATTTTTGAATATCTTAGCATTGCGGTACTTCCTACATTAACTATTGAAACTCCATTTTTAGTAAAGGATTTTCCAAGTTTATCAGCCAAAGTTGGGAGTAATAAATTCTCTGCGTCTCCTTCGACAATAATGATACCCTTTGCAAAAAACAAATTTGCTTTAGTGGAGTCTAAGAATCTCTCTAAAAATCTATAGTCTCCTCTATGTAGTTTGGTATTACCCTCAGCTAGAGAGTAAGCTTTGTCTTCAGTAAAAATGATCAAGTTATTCAACTTTATACTTGAAGCCAATGTAACACTGTGTGTTGTCAGGAGTATCTGCATAGGAGACTTACTATCCTCGCTTAATTCTTGCAAGTAATCAATGACCCTTATCTGAGCCTGCGGATGTAAATGTGCTTCTATTTCTTCAATCAAAGCAATGTTGATGCCTTCCGTCTTTTCGATCTGTAATAGTAATAACTCTGCTGCTATATATAATTGATTAAGTGAACCTAAGCCAGATTTCGTATTGACTAGTAAAAGATCAATCTTTTCTAGTATCATTTTAAGGTTAACTGCGGCTAACTCTATATTTGACTTCAACAAATTTTTATTATCAGAGAATTTCATTAAAAATGTGTTAAGTGATTTCAATATCTTTTTTTCTTCACTAGTCACATCGTCATAATCGAAGTACTCTTTAATTTGCTGATTAGCATCCTTGATAATCCCAACTAATCTATGTTCATCCCCCACCGAGAATTCTGGATGCGAAAGAAAAATTTGAGACAATCTTGAATTCCTTCTAGCGGCAAGCTCATTTTCAGCATCTCTTAGAGGCTTAAGATAAATAGCTCTAAGTAAGTCACGCGCCTTGCTATGTAAAATCTGCCCCTCATTATCATTTCCTGCACGTATATCATCAATTAGTATTTTCCCTTTAACATCTCTTTTGGCGCTTAAAAAAACGCGAAGAGTGTATTCTCTATCTAAATCAATTGCGATCCATTCCAAAAAATCCTTTGCCTGATTTATAGTAAAACCTTTAAAAATACACTCAATCTTCATTTCACTTGATGTACCGTGAAAATCTTCTTTTTCCAATCTGGAATACTCTCTACTTTGAGTCAACAACACGAACTTTATGGCATCAATCACTGTAGTTTTACCAGCATCATTCTCACCAATAAAAACATTTAAACCTTTATTCAGGCTAAGAGCCAATCCAGGTTCTCCGTCAGTTCCTTGACCAAATTTTCTAAAGTTTGTAATTCTCACTTCTGATAGATACATAATGGACTCCCCTCAGCAGAAAATTCATGTGCGTTATTACTTAAAATTCGACACCTTCCTTGATTTTCCTTTTTATGAACTATAAAGATAAGACTATCACCCTATTGATATCCGTAAGATCAAAAAAATGAAATCTATATTATATCCCTGAGACCTATACATGATAGATAGTCCTTGCGAGAGGCTAACACATGCAAACGCCGGACACGTTTAATCACGTCCGGCGTTTGCATGTGTTTACAATTTTAAAATAGGGGGAGTATTTTATGAACGAATATTGCTGTTTTGGGTAGTGTAACCAACCACTACGTACTCCCAACTGAGCTAACTCCCCATGTAATGCTTATTGCTCCAAGCACATTCGCATAAATAGCTAGTGTTTAGTTAGCTTGGTGCTCAAATTCCATATTTTTTCAGCATTTTGACTATCGCTCGCGTATTTGGGATAACTTCCCGAACCGAATATGTTCTTCAATTGTGCAATGCCTTTTTCGCTTGTGGATGGCTGAATAAACTCTCTCTTATGGTTAATTAACTGACCTGTAACATTGCTGAATTCATCCAAAGTGCAAATATTAAAATAGTTATCTGCCATGCCAGATGGTAAAGGATTAGTCAGATTTTGAGTCCATGCAAGTACTTTCCAAACAGAGCTTAGTTTATTAATCGTTTCTTTTGATAGTTTCACACGGTTTATCTGAAGAGCATTAACTTTAATCCCCCGGCTTTTAAATTGTTCTGCCATCTTGAAGGTTAAGATCAATAACGCCATTTTCGAGTCACCGTACATCTTATATGCGCTATAACGTCGTATATTCCGGAATTCACCACACAAATTATCGAAGTCGATGTTCCTTTTCGGATCGAAGAAATTTTTGATATTTGTCGTGCAAGCGTTAAGGATTCTCGGATCTTGCGATTTTTCAAGATGATCTGCTAATAAATGAGTCATTAAAAAAGGGCCAAATGTATTCGTAGCAAATGACAATTCGATATGTTCCGGGCTAAGTTTATATTCTTTTTCGCCATGATTTAAGTAAGCGGCATTATGTATTAAGATGTCCACACGAGGGTATTTGGCTTTAACATCTGAGCAGAATGTACGAATAGAATCAAAAGAAGAAACATCAAGCTCCATCAGATCTACATTAGTGTTGTTTGAAACTTCTGTGATTTCTTTTTGTACTACTTTACTAGTTTCCATGTTACGGGAAGCCATGATAACACGATATCCTTCGGTCGCAAATCTTAGAGTTGCTGCTTTACCTATCCCCGAATTTGCTCCTGTAACAATAACGATCTTATCAATCATATGGAACCTCCTGTTTTTCATCCTATATTTATTCTTCCCTATTCCCCACCCTACGTTTTTGAGGAGCAGCAACAATATCCATGCCCGTGCTATTTAAAGAGAATCATCTTTTTCTCGTCAAAATCGTCCCTACAGCATTCCATTGGCGAAATTATTGGACTGGAAAATTTTAATTTTTAATACTATTTTAGCATAAAATCACTTAGTTTAAGCCATATCCGTTCATTCGTACGACTATCGTTTGTATCTATGATTATGGTGGAACCTAGCAATATATCAAGAGTGCCCTATACCCATATCTATCTTGAAAGAAAAGGGGAGAATTACTTCAGTTATCGTATTCCTGTTCAGGCCCTCTAATAAAAATACCTTATTTGAACAAAAATGCCATGGCTGCAAGTTAGTCGCAGCCATGGCATTCCTCTAAGTGTATTCTAAATTCATTTATAATTGCTCACATCTGTTGTGTTAAGGCTTTACGACGGATAGGAGAAGCTCATTCCCTCCAGAAATGACCGTCACTTCTGCTGGCAAATCCAAGTCACTTACAAGCAATGATTCCCCGATGTTCATACCACCGATATCAAACTCTATCGCATTCGGCAAATATCTCGGCAAGGCCTCTACTTCAACGAACTCGCTCTGAATTTGTACGACTCCGCCTTGCTTTGTACCAATTGGTGTGCCCGTGATCTTCAACGCTAGCTTTGTGCGTATGATTTCGTTGGGTTGTACTTGTTGGAAATCAACATGCAACAAATTCCGTGTTACTGGATCATGCTGTAGTTCCTCCAATAATACGGATAAAGATTCTTTTCCTTCAAGCTGTAACTCGATAAAACCAACTGCACCACGCTTTAACCATTTCTGAAACTCTATTGTTGAAATATGAATCATCTCATTCTTCGTATTTCTACCGAAGACAACGCCAGGAAGACGTCCTCCTTTACGTAGGTTCCGAAGCCCGGATGTATTTAGATGTGTGCGTTCCTCTGCTTGAAATAATGTTGTCATGATCTATTCGCTCCTCTTCATATATGATCTTTGCGCTCTATTATTAGTCGCTGGATATTTCCCCGACCAGGGATACTGAGAGAAACATAGCATCACTACCTCCACGTCTTTTCAACTAAGCTATAAGACATTTAATGTAAAAAACCTATACATATACAGTAAGGCACCCCACTCGAAAGAGTGGAATGCCTTTAGGTTTCCTTATACCATATCATAGAAACATTACCTTGTCGAACAGGGCCTTTCAGATCTACATGAGATCTCCAATGAAGCTATCGCTAGGGTCAGCCCCTTCCACAATTTAACGCTTATCATTCCAGAAATTCGCAGGTGTCATATCTTTCGTAATCGCTTTAAACTCATAACCGTCCTTCTTGAGCTTCTCCAATATTTGCGGAAGTACTTTGAGCGTTGCTTTTTGATCGTGCATCAAAATAATCGGTGTAACCTTTTCCTTGTGAACTTTATTCACTTGTTTCAGAACACTATTGTAAATCTTCTGACTGTCATATTTATATTTCCAGTCTTCAGAATCTACATTCCAATCCCACAAATGGTAGCCTTGAGATAACACAACATCTCTATAGCTTTTTCCAAAATAGGGCTTACTTCCATAGGGAGTTCGGATCAGACTCGTTTTAAGTTTAGTCACTTTAAATAGATTCTCGTTCGTCTGATTCATTTCTTGTAAAGCACTGGATGGCGATTTGTAAAATTTACTTTGAACATGAGTCATACTATGTAACCCAAGACCGTGACCTTCCTTAACCATACGTTTTACAACTTGAGGGTACTTCGTTATGTTAGGACCCACCATGAAAAAAGTGGCTTTCGCATCATATTTGGACAAAATATTAAGTAATGGAGTAGAAGTGGCTGTAGGTCCATCATCAAAAGTTAGATAAATAACCTTCTTGTTCCCTTTATTACCATTCTTCTTCACTACTGTCGAAGGCTGTTGTTGCTTCAAAGTATCTTTATACAAATCTATAAATTGTTTATTACTTAATTTAGCAGATTTGTCCGTTACTCTGAACAAGTGACTCTCTGATTGAAACGACATCGTATATGAGAAACGCTCTGCTAAGAACCGCAAAGGAATCATCATCTTATCTTGTCTCTCTATGAACTGTATTGAATGTCCACGTCCATCCGTAGTCACTGCCTTATTTTTAGTTTTTAACAATGTTACAGATGTTTTTTCATTGCTCAGTACGATTTGTTCTGCCGAACCTCTCATTGTTAGTTTCATAGAGTCCGCAAAATCACGAACAGAAACATAGGATACCCCTTTATCTAAATACACAGTGACTTTTGACATTTTATCGTTGATACCTAGCTTATATTCTTGACTTCCAGTTGCCTGAGCGGTGTTAGAGATGAATAAACAACATATAAATAGAATAAGAACCGACATTTTTTTGTATGATAACATTTACTTAAGACTCCTTGAATTGTGTATTTTGTCTATCAATCTTGAAGCTCGAGCCTCCTTCTCTATATAAAATAAAATGAACACCTTAACTATATCAATAATCATACTAGATACTTTTCATAGACGGAGAACAAAAACGTAACCGATTAGTAACAATCAATTCACTTAATCGATAATATGAAATGATTCTCAGCATATGTTCGTCAAAGTCATATATGGACAACGATAGCTCAAATATTGCAAAAAAAGAACAATTAAGTTAAGCTAGATATGTTCATCTGAACAAAATACAAATAACCCCTTATTTATAAGGGGAAACCATCTACCGATACAAGCTCCAACTTGTATTAGCAGATACATTATTTGTGTCACACTCTCAAAGGAGGTGAAATATAATGGCAAAAGATGTACTATGCGAAGTTAATTCATGCCGTCACTGGGCTAATGAAAACAGATGCAGTGCAACATCCATTTATATTGTTAGTAACAATGTAAAAGAAGCTCACACTTCTGCTGAAACGGACTGTAAAACTTTTGAAACAAAATAATGGCTGTAAAACAGGAGAAACCTCAACTGGTTTCTTCTTTCTTTTTATATTCTACCAAGAATGATAATCTTTATCAAGCATTTTTTGATTGTTTTTATATGCTCAACAGCAAAATCTGTTCTTGAAGTGAAAAACTATACAATAAAACACCTGTATCCTCTATGGTTGAAAGTACCCAACTATTTATTTTCAACTTTTTCATTAATAAAATTCATGGCAAGATTATATATCTCATCAGGAGCATATAAATAAATAGAATGCTTCCCTTTAACTTTTTTCACTTCTGATATTAATAATTGTTCTGAAAACTTCTCATATTTTATATTTTTTTCTTTTGTAAATTCCGAGTTTTCATTTTGATCAGTATACGCAGACAGAAATAAGATTGGTGTTTCTTTGGGTATTGATAGATCAACTGATTTTTTAGCATTATCATAATTCTGTAACTTCTCTTGCTCCATATCATCATTAAAAACCTGTTTATACGATATTGCTTTAAAAATTTCTTTTTCATGCTTAGTTAAAAAGGATTGCTTAATCACTTCAGGATCATAAGTAGCAGAAGGAACTAGTCGATGAAAACCAATTTTAGTTAAAATACTCATTCCTCTTATTGTTAATGAATCAATTAAGTCCATTTTATAAGTCACATACTCTTGAGGTAAACCAATATCTAAAGCAATGATTGCCTTCACTTCATTTGGGTATTTTTGTGCCCAGTAAATAGCTTCTAACCCTGATAATGAGTGTGGAACTAATATATATGGTGGTTTATTCCCACTTTGAATAAGCGCTTCTCTAGTTTGTTCTAATATCTTATCAATATCTCTGTTATCGTTAAAAACATCACTGTATCCATATCCTGCTCTTTCAATTACAGCAACCTTATTTTCTTTTGAAAACTTGCTATATAGTCCTTTCATTTCATAAACAGGAGCAGCTATCCCAGAGCCAGACATAAATACATACCTACCCTCACCGTTACCTTCATTATATACATTAATTTTTTTTGTTATTAAAATCAACTAATGTTCCTTCACTATTAATTAATGCTGATTCCTTGCTTAATTGATAATTATGGTAAATAAAAACAGATACTGATACAAATAAAATAATAGCAATGAACGTAACAAATATATTCTTTAATACTTTACATATTTTTCTCACAGACTTCTCCTGCCTTAATTTCTTATATTTCTTTTCTTTGGAAATAAACCAACCCTGAACTTAAGAAGATAATAAAGCTTCCTAGAATGACGTAAAGCAATGTGTCAAAAGATACATGATATGCGCCCAAGCTTTCTTGTGACTTTGGAATCATAGAAAGTACGGGCTGCGCCCACGGATAAAAAGGCCCGAATTTCTCTGAATTAACAACTAACATGTTCGGAAGTGTTAGAATGACATTGAGTGCAAGTGGTGCCGCAAAGCTTGACCAAGCAACTGAAACCAATAATTGAAGTGCTGCTAGAGGTAACGCTGCAATCCAGCCCCCATAAATACTACGCACGATCACGCTCCACGGGATGGATTCTTTGATCCCACTTATACAACCAACGCTAAGCACTCCAGTCATAAATAGAATTTGGGTCACCGCCAGTAAGATCACCACGATAATGAACTTAGCCATATAAAGCGTTGTACGTGGCATTGGCAGTGCAAGCAGCTGTTTCCACCCTCCATTCCCATGCTCATAACGACATACAAAAGCCCCAAACACCCCTGTCAACAGTGGCAAAAATAACAACGCATGTAAAAGTACCATCGTAGAAAGTAACATGATCCAATTATAATCATATCCTTCTTCTTTAATCGTAAAAAATCCTAATAGCGATGACAGAATGGGACTAACGAAAACGAGCAACCATATATTGGATTTACGCACCTTTAACCACTCAGAACCCAATATATTAATCAAGGTTTTCATGCTAATTCACATCCCGTCTTAAGAAATCAAATAATCCCATACTAAAAATACATAAGCCCACAACAATACCTGCAAGTACAGAGTACTCTCGTACATTAGTCTCATTCACAAGTAAGGGCCATTTGGAAACGATCCATTGAGATAAACTGAACGCATACAAAGAGAGAATCGTACCTATGATTCCAATCGTAAGTGGAATAGCTTGATTTCGCAGCGTAATTGCTAACCACAGTTGTAACGCTAATACAGGTAAAAATGTAAACAATGGATAAAAACTTTGTTTAATTAGCTCAAGAACCGGAATATCCGAGCCACATTTCAACGCCACTCCAAGTCCAGCAGTTCCCAGAGCAAGTAAAGTGCAAGATATTAATAATAAAATAACACTTAACGCAAATTTAGCTGTAAAAACACTGGATTTTGTAATAGGTAGTGCCAATAGCTGCTTCCATGAATTCATTTGATGCTCTATACTCGCGATCATTGACGTAATGATTGTAATACCAAGGATGATGGTCGGCGTCACTAAAAACTGTACATTCATTAATACGCCAGCCCATAAGTCAGCAGCATACAAGTCCGTTAAATAATCATACCGTAGCCCAAAATTAACAGCCTGCAATGCAATCACCCCCACAGGCCCCAAGAAAACGAGGAACCAAATGGCCGTTCTACGAATCTTTGAAAAATCTGAAGCCAGAACTTGCGCCATCATAAGCTCTGCCCCTCCCCGATCAGTTCTAAGAAAATGTCCTCTAAGGAGGTTGTGATCTCTTCTACTCTATATATATCATGCTGATTGTTAACGAGTGCTTCAATCGTTCTTGCTATTTTCTCATCTGAAATACCTTCAAATATTAGAGCGGACTCTTTTAACTTCGCATAACAACCGACTGCCGCTACAGTACGTAATGCAATCTCAGGTTCTGTCACGACCATGCGGATTTTGCTTTTGGCACGTTGACGAAGGACTTCTATCGAATTTTGAAATAACATATTCCCCTCTTGAATAATTCCGACTCGGTTCGCCATCTGCTCGACTTCACTCAGTAAGTGACTTGATACAAGCACCGTGATCCCCTCCTCCTGTGGCATTTTCTTAATAAGTTCCCGAATCTCTAATATTCCTGAAGGATCAAGTCCATTGGTCGGCTCATCCAGAATAAGCAGCTCTGGCTGCCCAAGCAAAGCAGCTGCTATTCCGAGTCGCTGTTTCATGCCAAGTGAATAACCTTTAACAGATCTTCTTGCATCTTTAGTAAGCCGAACGATAGATAGAACTTCATCAATTCGTGATTTAGGAACCTCCAATATGCGCCTGATAACTTCAAGATTCTCATAAGCTGTTAAATGACCATAATACGAAGGGTATTCCACCAGTGAGCCTACTTTACGAAGAATGGCCATTTTTTCCTGTTTAAGATTCTTCTCAAACATATGTACAGAACCACTTGAAGGCTTAATTAGACCAAGCAACATCCGAATAGTCGTCGTTTTCCCTGCTCCGTTTGGCCCTAAGAAACCATAAATATCTCCCTTATTAATCTCTAAATTAACTTTCTCAACTACCTTTCTTGATCCGTAACGTTTAGACAAATCGTGGGTAGTTATAATAAATTCACTCAATCTGATCACCTCGATACTTATCATAACTACCCAGGGTTAAGAAGAAAGATGGCTTTTGTTTAAGTTTCGTTTAAATTTCTAGATTTCTAGATTTCTCAGATATACCTGCACCCGTGTCCCCTCTTCAACTGATGACATCCTATTCCAGCTCCATAGAAACTCAAAACCAAAATCACTTCAATTCACATATTAAAAATCAATAGTGAATTGAAGTGATATGGGCTGTCATCGACTTTGTTCTAGTGCTTCTGTCTTACGATTTTCCTTTTCTTACGGCTAACTCAATAATCATAACAATAAGTACGAGCAGTGAAATAAGCTGTTCAATCGTCATATCCGTCCGCCTCCATCAATCTAAGGATGGCTCTATCGGACGGTTTCCCTCTCCCAGCGTCACGGACGTTCCCCATAACATCTATATGCTCCACTCGACATGATTATGTATTGGTATTTATCTAAATCAATCTGGATTTTACGACTATGAAATAGTACAATTTGATCACTCAACATCAATTCAATAATCTGCTTCTCATGGGAGAGGCACTAATTTAAGGAGGAATAGGGTTGCTTAATGAACAACAGCTTCAACAAATTCAATCTTTACAGCAACATTGTGAACAAGCGGATGGGTTATCTCTAAAGTTGAACTGGGAGATGTTAAGTCATCGAAATGCTGATGAAAAGCAGGATTATTTACATTATAACCACGACAACATGCTCATCGGATTTTTAGGAGTATACAGATGGGGCAGCCAAGTTGAAATCTGTGGTATGGTTCACCAAAATTATCGCCGCCAAGGGATATTCACTTCCCTTTGGACACAAGCGATACACCAAATTCAGCTTGATGGATACTCTTTACTATTACTAAATACACCTGCAAATTCATTATCGGGGGAGATGTTCTTAAAGAGTATCCCGTGCAAATATGAAAACTCTGAATACCAGATGAAATGGGATGAACAAGTTGGCATGGATAATCCCCTTCTTCCGGACGAAAGCATTTCTCAAGATGTACAGGTCTCTATTAGAAAGGCTACTTTACAAGATGTTCCACAACTCATAAGACTCGATCTAGACGGATTTAACATGAGTCTTGAAGATACGCAAGATCTGTACCTTCCATTGACAGAAGATAGTATCCAGAATGACTTTATGATTGAGTTTAATAGCCTCACTGTAGGTAAAATCAGGGTATCTCCGATAGACTCAATCACATGGATTAATGCTTTTACCGTAGATGCGACAGTTCGCGGTCAAGGTATTGGTCGCAGAGCACTACGTCAAGTGATTGAGCGGCAAAGAAGTGATGACAATTCACTTTGGCTGGAAGTTGCTGTACATAATCCGAATGCTCTCCATTTATATGAGTCGTGTGGCTTTATCATTCAAGAGAAGCAAGATTACTATTTATATACGGGTTGACCAACCTTGACTCCATATGATGTACAGAACCCTTACTAACACTACAATAGTAGAAGTGAGGGTTAACTTGTTACATTCTAACGATTTCATTAGTAACATAATTGAATTTTCCTTCAGTCATTTATAACGCATTAATATCTAAATTCATTAGAGAAATTTAATTGTTTGAGCCTTCTGTGCCTGTATAGGATGCATTAACCCTGGCAAATGATGTACAATATAAGCTAAACGAAATTAGACTGTATAAGAAGGATGGATTGTTGATATGTATGTAGCACAAGATTGGCAAGATTATGAGTTAATTGATACAGGAGATGGAGATAAGCTGGAAAGATGGGGCGACGTTATCCTTCGCAGACCTGATCCACAAATTATTTGGCCGCTGGAGAACGAGACAGATACTTGGCGTAAGATTCATGGACATTATACCCGTAGCGCTGCCGGTGGCGGTCAATGGGATATGAAGAAGCCCATTCCAGAACGTTGGAGTATCTCTTATGATAAGTTAAAATTCCATATACGTCCTACCAACTTTAAACACACAGGACTGTTTCCAGAACAAGCTATCAACTGGCGTTGGATGATGGATAAAATTGCCGATGCTGGACGTCCCATTAAAGTATTGAACCTATTCGCATACACAGGCGGTGCCACTGTAGCTGCTGCTTATGCAGGCGCAGAAGTCGTGCATGTCGATGCGGCAAAAGGTATGGTACAGTGGGCGAAAGACAATTTGCAGCTTTCTGGTCTTACAAATAAGCCTGTACGTTTTATAACTGACGATGTATTTAAGTTCGTACAACGTGAGCAACGCCGTGGTAATAAATACGATGCTATAATTATGGACCCTCCTTCCTATGGTCGTGGACCTGGTGGAGAAATGTGGAAGCTGGAGACAAGCTTGTATCCTTTCTTGGAGAGCTGTATGGAAATTATGTCTGATAAACCGCTCTTTATGCTTATTAATTCATATACAACGGGTATTTCCCCTACTGTGCTGAATAATATGCTATCCATGACAGTATCACGTAAGTACGGTGGTAAAATCTCATCCGGTGAGATTGGGTTACCCATCACCACTTCTAAACTCACTTTACCTTGCGGTATATTGGGCCGCTGGGAGGCTTAAAGATTATGAATAATGGAGAAACAGCTGAATCAGGAATTTCTATTCTGTATGAAGATAATCACCTACTTGGCGTGGTCAAGCCTGTCAACGTACCGACTCAAGAAGATTCTTCTGGTGATCCAGATATGCTCAGTATTCTCAAACAGGATATTAAAGACAGATACAACAAGCCGGGTAATGTATACATGGGATTAGTGCATAGACTCGATCGCCCTGTTGGTGGTGCTATGATCTTTGCCAAAACTTCCAAAGCCGCTTCCCGCTTATCAGAGGCAGTTCGTAGTCATCATTTTCGCAAAGTGTATGTCGCTGTAGTACATGGGAAATTACCATCCAATCAGGGAAGGTTAACCGATACTTTGCTAAAAGATGGAAGCACCAACACCGTAACTGTTGTCCCTAAGGGGACCGCTGGTGGTAAAGATGCGATTCTAGATTATAAAGTATTAGGGACGACAGACCGCTTAAGTCTCATTGAAGTTGAACTGCTGACAGGCAGATCACATCAAATTAGAGTTCAGTTCAGTCATATTGGCTGCCCACTATATGGCGATCAGAAATACGGTAGCGCCGTAAACAAAATAGGCCAGCAAATTGCTCTATGGTCTGTATTCGTAGGGTTCTCTCATCCTGTCACCAAAGAAGAGGTTAAGCTCATCTCATCTCCACCCAACCAATATCCTTGGGACTTGTGGCCGCAGGAGCAATTTAAACGGTAATAATCCAAATTACGTTTAAGAAATCAGCCTTGGATCATAACATTAAAACGGTAGGCAAAGGATAATCAAACCTTGGCCTACCGTTTTTTTTCAAAAATCGCTCTTCTATTAGATTAAGTATACTCTTTCATACCTTAGTTAACTTCCTCCATATAGACTTTCCCATTCACCGTTTCGATCTCCACACGATCACCCTTTTGCAGAACAAAATTCAGAAATTTACGTGAGACCTCTAATCCGTTAAGTTTCATTATTTTAACATTCTCTAGCTCCCAACCCAACTCATCATATACATCCATGTCAAAAATGACGTCATTTAACGTTTGCACGGTATCACCCTTCTATTCATCATGTAAAATATCCTATGATCCCCTGTTCCCATGTAACATCTTGAACCATGGATTTATATTAGCATAACCTTCTACGGATAGGGGAACTGTTTCGTTAATACATTTAATTTTCCCTATAAAAATATGGCCCCTCTTTCTTGCTATTTAATACACTTTTGTTTTCAATCTCCGATCATACTTGCCATTGCTTAGCTTAACCTCAAGCCAACCTTCCTCGGGGCCCTGATCAATGTAATTCTCGATCAAAGCATGCCCAGATTCTGTCCTATATACCTTTGTTTCTCCTGCCTGCAGCGTTACTGGCTTCAACTTAATATCAGGTAGAGTGTTCTTCGATGTTGTACGATGCCTCGGAATCTCGAGCAGAGGCTGGACTTCAACGGTCGAGTTATTATTGTTAATAAGCGTTAATTGACAATGACCTGTAAATTCCCCTTGGTCAATCGTATAAAAACATCTAGATTCATTCTGATCCACTTCTACAGCATATATGCCCGATGCCAAGTAACGCTGATAATTCGTTGTAAGCCAGTTGGGTACAGTGCCTAATGTAATTAATAAAATAATGACAATCCATGTCCGCCCACGTTGAAGTGCATAATTAGCCGTAAACAACAAAACGATGAATAGAGCAAGAACGACTAGGTTCGCATAATGAAGGCCACTACCGTAACTTTGAGAAGTCACTGGCAGACCTATTGCTGCAAAAATACGTTCAATAATGGATGAAGAACCTGGAAATCGAAAGCTAAGTGTTATGATAAGTATAAAAAGAACAACTGAAATGATCAGTGCACGTCTGCTATAAATCCATGGTAATTTAGAAGCTGTTGGATTAATATACAATGGTTCTTGATTGGTATAATTACTTCTATTTTTAAACATAAGGAAAAATCCCCCTTTTTAACCCTTTCTTATATAACGTTCCTATTGGTTAAATGTTTCATCTACAAATAGAAATGACTTCGCGGTCTTTAAAAGGACGGTAACCGTTTCTCATAGAAATATGGTTCAGTTAGTACCGCAGACCCATGCCAGATATGACTTACTTTATTGTAAGTATATACCAGAGTTAATATAACTGTTGCTTGTCCGAAAAAGGAGTGCTAACAATAATATTTCACTAAATAGTTATATAGCAAATTATAAATAATAAGAGACTCTCATTAGAGTCCCTTTATTATAGAAATATCAACAACAACCTTTACCTGAACCATATTTCAAAAAAACATGGACTATTCATTCTTAACTTGTTAAGCCTTCTTCAGCTCATAAGTTAAGAATAAATGCCCATAATATGGTTTAACTATTCATTATATTTATTTCAATCTCGGCAAAATTTCTATCTTCTCTACCTTATTTGGATCTTCAATATCATACTTCCAAATATATACCTCAGCATCGATTCCCTCAAAGTCCTTATATATATCAATGGATTTGTTCTTACCATCTCCCGAGAAATTAGCAGTCAATGGCTTACCATAATTCCTCTTTCCCTCTACTAATCTATAAGTCTGATTAACTCCTCCGAAGTTCCGATCTGAACTTTCACTTTCCACATAAAGATTACCGTCCTTTGTATAATACGTCCATTTCACAGCGTATCCGTCCACTTTAGTCACTGTGGATTTTTTCTCTTCTTTAATATCCTGCAACTGGATTGGATCTGTCCCACCAGAATGTGTAATAACCTCATACCTCTGTACCCATGTTACAGGGGTATCCTCCGTAATTCGTACCTCAGAAGGTAATTCAAAGCGGAATGACGTTTCATTCGGTTGCGTACCCTCATCACTACTATCGAACCATACACCTCCATCAAGTAGCGTACCATTTACATCAAGAGCATATTTCGCATATGGAAGACGTAAGTATTTATCCTTGTGGCTTACCTTAATATTGACTTGGGTTGGTGTGACCACCATTTCCTTAAGAACTGCACCCTTCACGCCATAATTAAGGGGTATATCGATATTTCGTTTGAAAGTTCCTGTTAACATTTGAGTTTTATTCAGCACAAGATCGAAATTCCATTGTTTATTTAATCGTTTTTCCTCGCGAGTGTAATCCAATTGGTAAGTTATAGCTTCCTTCTTCAAATCACTCAGACGATAAAACTGCTGACTTACATACTCACCCTGTTCTCCTGGAGTACCGTACACTCCGTCCCCTAGGTCATAGATTGTTTTATCACCTTTCTTTACCTCAATCCATGGATATGCCCAAGCCTTCACTTCAGATTGATTGTACGTAACGGATGAAGAAATCATCGCTGTGTTCTTGTCTTGGACGAATGATTGAACGCTAACCTTTTCTATTCCATCCTGCTTGATATCAAACGTTTGAACGCTGTCATCAAGTGGATTAAACAAAATGTCTCGTTCTACATTTGAAAGAAATTGTAAATTGCTGGCTGTAAACTGTACTCTAGCTTCTTCTCCATCAGGCGTCCATTCCGTTTCAAAATAACCTGTAAATCGTTTATTCTGTTCATCCCATTTTTGACTACTATAACGCCCTTCGATTACTACTCCCTTCTCATCTTGTAAAGTCATATTAGAGAATTGCCATAGCTTACTGGGATCATCTCCTAAATCTAAACTATACAAAATGACCGTCCGGTTATCATCCACAATGGCCGTATGCAGCGTCAATATAACCCCATCATGCGTTACTGACTTCTCAAGAACCTGACCTAAACCTTGCTTCAATGCTGACTGAACGCCACTTCTACCTGATAGAATTTCGCTCCATTCTACATGTAATGCAGCATATACGGGAGTTGCTAGAATAAGAACGGCTACAGATGTGGTAATGACGGCTTTCCGAAATTTAAACCTAGTCCGTAGTTGTGTTGCCCTTACTGCGTCACCTTCCGAATGATATCTATCATTCTGTATATTACCCCACATGGCATCGAAATCAGGGTATCTTAGTTCTTTATCCTCGTTTAAGTGATACGAGAGTATTTTCTCTACGTTTTCCATCCATTTTCTCCTCCCTAGGCTCTTCATAACCATGCTCATCCAATATTTTTCTCATCAATTTAATGCCCTTGTGCAGCCTTGATTTAACTGTACCTAAGGGTATTTGCAAAATTTCCGATATCTCAGATAAGCTCGAATCATTCACAAATCTTAAGGATATCACTACCCGAATCTTATGCGGCAGTTGGCTCATAAACCCGCTCCATTCCTCGGCTGTTTCACGTTCTTCTATGACCGAATCAATAGATTTACCAAAAGATCCATGCGAGAGCTGTTGATTCATTTGCTCCTTCATTTTCAAACTACGATTTCTCTTCAAATGATTCAGGCACTGATTAGCGGTTACTCTCATTAACCACGTTTTGATATATTCGATTCGCCGCCAATCCTGCCTAAATACGGTGATAAATACATCGTGGCACACATCTTCTGCATCAGAGGCATTGTGTAGCATGTAATAACAGGTTTTATACACATCTTTGTTGTACATTTGAAACAATTCCTGATCTGTCAAACGTCTCCCCCCCTTCAAGTTAGATATATATCATAAACAAATAACCACAGAAAAAGGTTCATTCTATAAGCCTACAAAAACTGACTACTATGAGCTAATAATCAATAGATATTAGTAATAAATCATCAAAATTTAGCGGAAAATTATTATAAATTCCCTGCTTGAAATGACAACTTTTTTCAATAGTGGAATGATATATTTGAACTGCGCTTAGGTGAACTAAGTGTATAAACGGAGGGATTAATATGAGCGAATTAGAAAATGAAATCGTTCTAGAAGATGAAGTAGAAGCATCTGAGTTAAACGATCCGATTGCAGAAGCTACGGAAGAAACAGCAGCAGCTGAAGAAGAATACGAGGAAGATGAAGCGGATGAGGAAGCTCTCGATGATGAAGATGAGGAAGAAGACTCTGAAGAAGATTCACTCTAAACGATAAGGTATTATAACTCCCTTCTCCTTGAACGGACATACGACACAAAACCAACCTGTTCATTTATGAACAGGTTTTCATTTGCTCTCTATGTTTTTAGTATCAATTGATTTCCCGCTTCTCTAGCGACTAATCATCCACCAGTTCCATTCCCTTTGTCTCTTTACCTAGGAAGAACACAGCAGAAGCTCCGATAAGAATGATCACGAAGAACATCATAAAGATAACATTGATCCCCGTCCCTCTAGAAACTAATAATCCTACTAGCAGTGGTGCAATAACGCCACCCACACGCCCCATTGCCGTAGCAAGTCCTACTCCTGTCGTTCGAACCTTTGTAGGATATAACTCAGGACTATAGGCATACAGTCCACCCCAAGCTCCTAAGTTAAAAAAGGATAAGAAAATGCCCGACGTAATCAACATACCTACAGATGTTGAGTATCCAAACCATGCTGCACTTAGAGCCGTCATCACCAAATACGTCACGAGGACGAATTTCCGTCCAAATTTCTCAATGAAATATGCCGCTGTGAAATATCCCGGTAATTGAGCTAACGTCATAATCAACACATATTCAAAACTCTTGATCAAACTAAATCCTTTCATGGTCATAACCGTTGGTAACCATAAGAACATCCCATAATAAGAGAATACGACGGTGAACCATAAGATCCACAGCATGATCGTGGACCTGCGATACTCATGCGACCATACCTGTACTACTTTTTCCCGAAAAGTAGCTTTGTGTATACCCTTTTGTTTGATAAAACGTGGAGGATCTTCAATCGCACGTCTTAGATAAAGAGCGTATATCGCAGGAAGAGCCCCAATGACGAAAGCCGCTTGCCAACCATATTTGGGAATAATAAAATAGGCAATAAGTGCAGCACAGATCCAACCTACTGCCCAAAAACTCTCAAGAAGCACTACAGCTCGTCCACGATCTTTGGCAGGCATGGATTCAGATACAAGTGTCGAAGCTACGGGTAGCTCGCCTCCGAGTCCAATGCCTGATATAAAGCGAAGTAAACACAGCACACCAAAGCCTGTAGCTAAAGCAGATAACCCACTCGCAATTGAGAATATTAATAACGTCCACAATAAAATAGCTTTACGTCCATAACGATCCGCCATGACTCCCGCCAATGCAGCGCCAAGAACCATACCCAAGGAGCTTATGCTTGTAAGAAATCCAACCTGACCAGCCGTTAGGGTCCATTCCTCTCGAAGAGCCGCAACGATAAATGAAATGATACCTACATCCATCGCGTCGAATAGCCAGCTAAGGCCCACTCCGAACAGTAATTTACGTTGTTTGGGATGACGAAGCATTTCCATTTTGTTCATATGTATGACTTCCTTTTCTGTCCTCACTATGTTTCTATATTTCCCCTAAGTTTATAGACTCATTCGCTGTAGCTATTCAAGTTTATCGTATTTAAGGGGTGGCTGTTATTTTGCCAAGAAGATAGATCAGCAACTGTTGATTATGAGATGAAATTCGATTTAACACCGTTGAAAGAAAAGCGTCACGAATTTGACTACCTCGTTCTGCTTCCTGCTTGCCTTTGTCTGAGATATTTATCCAGACTATCCGACGATCGTGTCTGTCCCGCTCTCGCTCCAGCAATCCATTCTTCTCCATCCGATCTATAAGCATCGTTACTGCTGCTGGGCTAGTTGTTAAATAGGGGATCAGATCTGATGGCTTCATTGTCCCATGTTCCACAATAACTTCGAGTACAATAAGTTGAGATTCCGTTAGTACAGGTGCTAACTCGCTCTCCATATGCAATTTATAATCTTTGCTTAGTTTGGACCATAATTTCGCGAAATCAGAAGTTTGCAACTGTATTCCTACCTTTCTCCATCTTATTTGATTATTAACGGTAGTAGTTCATAACATTAAATTTTCGCGATTTTTGTTCCATTTCCTTCCTAGATCATAAAAATACTTATATTAAAGTATAATAATCCCAATTCACAAACAAGGCATCCTTACTGTTAACCAGCCGGATGCCCTTGTTATATCAATGAACTGCACTTAAGATCACATTATAAATAAATCTGAAACCGCATCATTCTTATCCAGTTGAATCAACTGTTTACCTACTGATTTGCGATCAGAGATCGGTGATTGTTCGGAAGAGAAAGTGTACATATTCCCTACTACACTAACTGCAACAATCTGCAGGGCATCCTTACAATAGAACGCACCGACCAATCGGCTACCATTAGGACGAACTCTTTTACCTTCTTTGAACTCGAACGTCACTACGCCTTTGCCACCACGACTTTGAGGAATATAATCGACTAGAAGTGAACGTTTGCCGTAACCAATATCACTTAGCGTTAGAATCTCACCCTCATCGTCTTTGACCCATAATGAGGACACAATTTCATCTCCATCACGTAATTGAATACCTCGTACACCTCCGGACACACGGCCCATTGGGTTCACTTCTTGTTCAGGGAAGCGAATACTCATACCCTCTTTACTGATCAGAAGGATGTCTTTACTACCATCGCTGAGTGTGACAGACAGAACTTCATCCCCTTCTGACACTTTGCACGCTGCAACAGCATTAGACCTACTTGTCATATACTCTTTCAGTTCGGTACGCTTAACTTGACCTTTTCTTGTCACAAACACCAGGCTCTTATCTGATTCTTCAAAATTGGATATAGGGATTACACCAATAATGACATCTTCTTTAGATAAATGAATGACGTTAACAATAGCTGTTCCAGCCTCTTTCCATTTGAATTCAGGAATTTGGTGAACAGGCAATAAGAAATATTGTCCCTTTTGCGTAAAGACGAGTAGTTTCTCAAGGGTATTAATCTCAAATACTCTCTT
Organism: Paenibacillus sp. IHBB 10380; assembly: GCF_000949425.1. NCBI lineage: Bacteria > Bacillati > Bacillota > Bacilli > Caryophanales > Paenibacillaceae > Paenibacillus > Paenibacillus sp. IHBB 10380. Next base: position 1,325,795 of record NZ_CP010976.1, on the reverse strand, counting down.
GATGTAATCGCCATCCTTAACGCCAGACGTTTCCCTCTCACCACCCGAACGTGTAAATGACTGCATGCTAGTACGCTTAATATAACCGTCTTTGGATAAAGTCACGAGAACATCTTCGCTGTTCACCATCACTTCAAGATTAACTTTGATCTCTTCCACTTCACCTTGAATAGCGGATCTACGATCTACACCGTATTTCTCTCTGATCTCCATCAACTCTTTGCGAATGAGGGCAATAAGCTTCTTGTCACTCTCAAGAATAGCACGCAGATTCGTAACTTTCTTATGAATCTCATCCATTTCTTTTTGCAATGTTGTAATTTCCAAGTTCGTAATACGATATAGCTGCAAAGTAAGAATGGAATCTGCTTGACGCTCTGTAAAGCCAAACATCCATTGTAAGTTGTTCTGAGCATCCTGACGGTTCTTAGAAGCCTTGATCGCTGCTATGACTTCATCCAGTATGTTAAGAGCCTTCACAAGCCCTTCTAAGACATGTAAGCGATCTTCCGCCTTATCTAGATCATACTGAGTTCTACGCGTCACTACCTCACGTTGATGGGCAATATAAGCATTTAATATCGGTTTAAGTCCAAGCTGTTGAGGCGCTTTGTTAACAATGGCGACCATATTAAAATTGTACGTAATTTGTAAGTCTGTTTTCTTGAGCAAATACGCTAAAATTCCCTGTGCATCGGCATCCTTCTTGAGCTCAATTACAATACGCAATCCTTCTCGTCCACTCTCATCACGAACTTCAGCGATACCCTCTACTTTTTTCTCTAAGCGGATATTCTCCATAGCTGTAACAAGTCGTGATTTAACAATTTGAAAAGGAATTTCTGTAATCACGATTTGCTGTTTACCACCACGCATAAATTCGATATCTGTCTTTGATCTTAAATAGATCCGACCTTTACCTGTGCGATAGGCATCCATAATGCCATCTCCACCCATAATGAGTCCACCAATGGGGAAGTCAGGACCTTTAATAAAAGTCATGAGCTCTTCAAGCTCAATCTCTGGCTTTTGCATAACCGCTATACAAGCATCAATAACTTCACGCAAGTTATGTGGTGGAATTTCCGTTGCAAAACCGGCAGAAATACCGCTTGCACCGTTTACGAGCAGATTCGGATAACGAGAAGGGAGAACGACAGGCTCTTGTGTTGTATTATCGAAATTATCCTTGTACAGCACTGTCCCTTTCTCAATATCTCTTAACAATTCTAAAGCGATCGGGGACAAGCGAGCCTCCGTGTAACGCATTGCTGCAGCTGGATCATCATCGATAGAGCCCCAGTTTCCGTGACCATCAATAAGAACATGTCCCATCTTCCATGGTTGTGCCATGCGCACCATACCGTCATAAATGGATGAATCTCCATGAGGATGATAATTCCCCATCACATCACCCACTGCCTTAGCTGACTTGCGATAAGGCTTATCTGGCATGTTGCCAGAGTCATACATCGAATACAGGATGCGCCGCTGAACAGGCTTCAGCCCATCTCTAACGTCTGGAATTGCGCGATCTTGAATAATATATTTAGAGTACCGACCAAAGCGATCTCCCACGACCTCTTCTAAATATGCCGGTAGATATTCTTCTGATAAGCTCACAAATTCACCTTCTATTCCTCAACATCTGTAAAGTCCACGTTATCTACAATCCACCGTTTGCGCGGATCAACTTTGTCACCCATCAATGTCGAGACGCGTCGTTCAGCTTTGGCTGCATCTACGATCTGCACTTTAAGCAGCGTTCTCGATTCGGGATTCATCGTCGTCTCCCATAATTGCTCAGGATTCATCTCACCGAGTCCTTTATAACGTTGTAATTCAAATTTACTTCCGAATTCTTTCAAATAATTCTGTAGCTCTTCATCACTCCAAGCATAACGCATCGTCTCAAGCTTACCCGATTTACGTGTTATCTTGTACAGTGGAGGCTGAGCAATGAACACCCGTCCAGCGTCGATAAGCGGCTTCATATAGCGATAAAAGAATGTCAGTAATAGCACTTGAATATGAGCCCCGTCTGTATCCGCATCCGTCATAATAATAACTTTAGAATAATTGCTATCTTCCACTTCGAAATCCGTTCCAATGCCTGCTCCAATAGCAGATACGATAGCGCGATATTCTTCATTCTTCAGAACTTCTGCAAGTTTAGCCTTTTCAGGATTGAGAGGTTTACCTTTTAGAGGTAAAATAGCTTGAATCTTTGAGTCACGCCCCTGTTTAGCCGATCCCCCTGCAGAATCTCCTTCCACAATGAAAAGCTCTGTGCGAGTGACGTCTTTAGACTGTGCTGGTGTAAGTTTACCATTCAGATTGGAACTTTCACTCCGCTTCTTCCCGGTTCGCATATCATCACGTGCTTTACGCGCAGCTTCTCGCGCTTTAGATGCTTGAACCGATTTCTTAATTAGAGTCTGTGCCACCTGTGGATTCTCTTCTAAGAAAATCTGCATATTCTCCGAAACGATAGCATCAACCGTACTACGTGCAGACGCGCTTCCTAGCTGATCTTTCGTCTGACCAACAAATTCTACATCGGACATTTTAACACTGATGACTGTCATCATGCCTTCACGCAAATCGCTACCTTCGAGATTCTTATCCTTCTCTTTGAGCAGGTTTGTTTTGCGCGCATAATCATTCATCACACGTGTATAAGCCGTCTTGAAGCCCGTTTCATGTGTTCCTCCACCCCGAGTTGGAATAGAGTTAACAAAGGATGCTAACGTCTCCGTATACCCAGCATTATACTGGAGGGCTACTTCAACCTCTACATCATCTTTTTCCGCATTAAAATGAATAACATCATGTAGTACATCTTTTCCTTCATTAAGGAATTCTACGAATTGACTTGCGCCGCCCTCATAAAGAAATTCATCTTGCTTGTCAGACCGATTATCTTTAAGTGTAATTCGAAGACCTGAGTTCAAAAATGCGAGTTCCTGCAACCGATCTGCAAGTGTCTCGTAATTGAACTGAATTCCAGCGTGAAACACGCGAATATCAGGCTTGAATGTAATCTTTGATCCTGTCTTGTTGGTATTCCCTAATTGCTCAAGTCCACCGACAGGTTCTCCAACATGTTCTATTCCTTTTTTGTCCACCCAATATTCAAAACGTTGGCGATGAATTTTACCTTCACGATAAATTTCAACCTCCAACCATTCAGATAATGCATTCGTAACGGAGGCTCCGACACCATGAAGACCGCCTGATTTCTTATAACCTGAACCACCAAATTTACCTCCTGCATGCAGGATCGTAAATACAACCTGTGGTGTAGGTATACCTGTTTTATGCATTCCTGTTGGAATTCCGCGACCATTATCTTGAACAGTCACCGATCCATCCTTGTGTAGCGTTATATCAATTCTCGTGCAGTATTTGGCAAGATGTTCGTCAACGGCATTATCCACAATTTCCCACAACAGATGATGAAGTCCCGATGCACTCGTACTGCCAATATACATTCCTGGCCGTTTGCGTACTGCAACCAGACCTTCGAGCACTTGAATGTCGTCTGCCTCATACCCAGTTTGGCTTGTATCACCACTCTTAGATGACCCTGCAGACAAATCGATCTCCTCGACCATTCATGCTCCTCCTTTGTAACACTTTATGTAGAATAAAAAACATCCAGATACAAACAGATGTTTTGTTATCCTTGTCCATTTTAATTCAAGATATCCCTTTTCGTAAAGACGGTGAAAGAAACAATGATGGAAGCAACTGCCCAAATGCCTAATACCATCAACGAAAAATTAAGATTCATCCCCTCAATTGGAGCAGGACTACCAGACAAATAATTCGTAAGCTGTAAGTTTACCATAAAAAAGTACTTAGCGCTGGTCCATGCTGATGCCATATTTGTGAGAATAGTACCCGCTATGAGCGCTGCCATCATGACGACAATACTTGCTGCTGTACTCTTAACCAATACGGATACCATGAAAGCAAGCATAGCTACAGTCACACTGACGAACCAGATCAATCCACATTGCATCACAATATACAGCCACTGGGGCACCGCATGTACAGCGGACATATCTACGTCAGAGCCCTGAATCTGGAAGCCTGTAAACACGGGGAGATTGAATCCTTTATATCCAAAAAATAATCCCGATACTAGATAACTAATCAAGAATGTGGACACCACAATTAACGATACGAACATAATGAGCGCTATTAGTTTACTCAAGAGTACTTTCCATCTTTTAACCGGTCTTGTCAACAGCATCTTAATCGTTCCAGATGTTCGCTCACCTGAGACAATATCCGATGCAACCGCCATAATTAATAAAGGAATAAATAAAGAAATCGAATTATTCATGAATTCTCTTGTGAAGGTTACCCCGTTGGGCTCTTTGGGATTCACATCATTGTCTAAATAGTATTGGAGCTGCTGTACGAAAATAAGTCTGTATTTCTTCCATTCTTCTGGTATACGATTGCTACCTAAGGAGTTCTCGTTGTCTGTAATTTGCTGCTGTACTTCTAATCTCCAGTCACCATTGAAATTTTTACGGCTATGCTCAGAAGAACGCATTTGTGCATATGTAAACATGGGAACGAGGATAAGCAAAATAAGTAAAATCACATAGAAACGCTTTTTCTTAATAATTTTGATACATTCGTTCTGGATTAAAGGTAGCACACTACTCAATGTTTTCACCTTCTGTCATTTTTAAGAATAGTTGTTCTAGTGTTGGATTAATCTTATTCACACCTTTCACCTGAACACCGGAAGATACTAGCTGCGTGATGATTTCAGGAATAACCTCTTCCCCATTCTGAGTAACAATCGCCCCGGGTGCCATGCCAGCAATAATGGAGTCGTCCAACAAGTACTCAACCCCTTCAACGACTTGAACTCCGTCATAGTGAGATAGAATATCTATTCCGAGGTCCGTAGGCTCTAAATCCCAGATCACATACTCAGCATTTTGGGATACCAATTCCTCCACATCACCTACAGCTAGTACACGTCCTTGACTTATAATAGCCACGCGATCACATAACAACTGAATTTCACTCAGTAAATGACTGGATACGAGAACAGCTAATCCTTCTTCAGCCAACTGCCTAATGAATAAACGCAATTCTTTGATCCCTTTTGGATCAAGTCCATTCGTTGGCTCATCTAGAATAAGTAGCCTAGGTCGTCCAAGAAGGGCTTGAGCAATACCTAGGCGTTGTCTCATACCAAGTGAATAAGTGCGAACTTTATCATGAATGCGTTGATCTAGTCTTACAATATCAACAACCTCTTGAATTCGATTAGCATCCACACCATGCTGCATCCGAGCAAAATGTTCTAAATTCTCCCATCCCGTTAAATAGGTATATACTTCTGGATTTTCAACAATCGAGCCTACATATTGCAACGCCTTTTCCTGATCTCGATTCACATCATAACCACATACTTTAATCATGCCACTAGTCGGTTTAATTAAATCTACCAGCATGCGAATCGTTGTCGTCTTGCCCGCTCCATTAGGCCCTAAGAATCCAAATATTTCTCCTTGTCTTACATCAAAGGTAATATCCTTAATAATCCACTTTCTGCCTATTCTTTTCTTTACATTCTCCACAGACAGAATGATTTTACCCGCTCTAGTTATCACTGTTCTGTTCGCTCCCTTCTCTTATGATTCTAACGAATGCCTTGAACAATTCGGTCTGCAATCTGCTGGTAACCTTCACCATTCGGATGAAAATGATCACTGGACAAATATTGATCTAGATGATGCGTAAATAGATCAGAAGTCGGTACGAGCGTCATCTTCTCATATTTATTGATTAATGTTTGTGCCGAATGGTTCCACGTTGCTACGGCATCATTCCCCACAATTTTCAACTCCTCAATATCACCAAATGGATTGTATAACCCAACATAGATAATATAAGCATCTGGATTAATCTGTCTTACCTTTTCTAGAATGCTCTTCAAATAACGTGAAGCTTCGGGTAATGCAGCTAGGAGTTGATCGGGCGTAATATCTGGTTGTACTTCATTAGTAGATGTTCCCTTTGATTCACCATTATTGTCACTTAGCAACTGAGACCCCTTGAATAAATCATTGCCCCCAATGGACACCAATATAATATCCGATTGCTTCAAAGCATACTGAGCACCCTTTTCCTCCAACTTAGGCAAGAGGCGTGCAGTCGTGAGACCGTTAATTCCCAGATTATTAAGCAAAGTGACTTTTTTACCTGTTGCGGTGGATAAGCCTTCTATGCTTCTTCGTACGAAGCCACTTCCTGTATTGTCTCCAGTTCCTTTTGCCAATGAATCACCGATCGCAGTCACCATAATTTCTTGCTTATCAGTTAAATCATCCTTCACTACTGCTTCCGGTTGAGACGGTTTTTCAAAGACAGTATCTGTACCTGCTTGTGGCATATTAACATCTCGAACAGCATAAACGAATCCAATAATCAGTAATATTGTTGCCACAACGGAGACTGTGCTCACAATGCGCCATATCCATTTCGATGAGTTCAATCCTATCCCCCCATGATCTTATGTATCAATTTAATATGTACTTTACCATAGAACTTCTATATCTAATTTGCAAATTAGAGTATCTTTTTTACATGCCAACACTATATTTTTGTCTATTTTGTGAACGAGCTGGTGTTTTAGAACTTAATGTAGTAATATATATTTTGTTGATTGTTACGGGTTATTAGCTCAGCTGGTAGAGCATCCGACTCTTAATCGGCAGGTCGCAGGTTCGACCCCTGCATAACCCATCAATAGATTTAATTAAGAAAGAACTCAAGGTTAGCTTTTCTAGCCTGGGTTCTTTTTTTGTTATCGCGAATAATAACAAACGGCTTCGTTATCCACGAATGGACAGCGAAGCCGTTATATTGTTTGTATGAAGATATACTATTATTTCATTAGTTCTAATTCATATTCTAGTAGATTAGTTCCCGATAAATTCTTGCACCCAATGCCCGTTATAATAACCTACTCCAATTTGAGTAAAGTTTTTACTTAGAATATTTTCGCGGTGACCTTGGCTGTTCATCCATGCTTTCATCACTTCAGCTGGAGTCTTTTGCCCTTTTGCAATATTCTCACCCGCATAACTATATGAGACACCGTACTGCTTCATCATATCAAACGGAGAACCATAAGTTGGTGAGGTGTGATCAAAGTAATTGTTATTACTCATATCTTTTGCCTTATCCACAGCTACTGTAGTCAATCCTGCATGAATCGTGAGTGGCTTTAATCCAGCCTTAGCTCTTTCTTCATTTACTAAATTAACGACTTGTTTGGTTACACTTGATTGATCCTTCACAGCTGTATTGTTATCCACTACTGGTTTTGTTGGCTTAGCAACTGGCTTTGTTGTTTCCGGCTTAGTTGTGACTGGTTTTGTTGTATTTGGCTTGGTTGTTTCTGGTTTTGTCGTAACTGGCTTAGTTACTACTGGCTTGGACACTATTGGAAGTGTGATTACTTGAGTATTCCATGTAAATTCGCTTCCGTTATTTTTGAGGAACTGTTCCAGATAAGCTTTACAGTTCTTAACATTAGTATCTTGCATCGTAGCAGCAGATGCTGATCCTGGAAGTATTAAACTTATAGATACGGCGGTTGCAAAGGCTCCACTCACCATCGTTTTTAACAAGGTATTTTTCATCATTACATCCCCTTTTCGTTGTTTGTACCCAATCCATCGATTCGGTTACATTTTTGTCATCTCTCGAAAAATATTGTAACATGTCTGACATTACTTTTGTTCCCTCAAATATTGGTAAGTGACTTGCACGTCTACAAGAGGGTCGATTTCAACATTAAATAGTTCTGAAACTGCTTTCCTGTATCGTTCGCATACTAAAAAAACCCACCCCGTTATCCGGGATGGGTTTAGCAACAGCCCTTACTTTAGTTTCTTACAGAAGCGATAGCCTGTCTTAGCAAAGCCTATATGTTCATAAAATGCATGTGCGGGCGCACGTTCAACGCGATTGCCACTCGTAAGAAATAGTTGTGTACTCTCTTGCCCCTTAGCCCAATCTTCTGCACTAAGGATCAATCTTTTGCCAATACCTTGTCCTTGATACTCCCCAGATACGATGACTGCGGTAATTTGAGTATAATTCTCGGTGCGCTCATAACTAACAACTTTACGCAAATGAATCATACCCACCACTTGCTCATCAACCTCAGCAATCAAAGTGCAGTAGAGCGGACTTGATTCCATTTCTTCCATCCGTTCTCTCATTACACTAAGTGTGGTCGGATAGTTTAACTGACGCATTAGCTGAGTGCTAATTTCTAAATCATCCCACTGAAAATTACGAATACACAGTACAGGAGTAGACAATTGACTATTCATGATCATATACCTCCACTTTTAAAAGGCTAGCAGCTTGTTTAGCTATCTTGCGAGCAGTCTCAACATCAGCAGCACTACTTAATGCAACAGCCATTCTACGACCTGGTTTTGTATCTGGTTTACCAAACACCCTTACCTGAGTACGAGGAAGTGTGAGGGCTTCAGCCACTCCACTTACCGCAAAATGAGAAGTTGAACCTTCGGCCTTCAATGTAGCTGATGCACCAGGTGTAAGCAATTGTACATGGTCAATCGGTAGTCCAAGTATAGCCCTAACATGAAGTGCAAATTCAGATAAATCTTGCGTAATCATGGTGACCATACCTGTATCATGAGGACGAGGTGACACCTCACTGAATAGAATCCCCTTAGGGGTCACGAACAGTTCGACACCAAATAATCCGTATCCCCCAAGTTCGTCTGTAATAGCTTTAGCAATCTCTTGTGACTCTTTCAACTGAGCTTCGCTCATCGCATGCGGTTGCCACGACTCCACGTAATCGCCATCTTGTTGTATATGGCCGATTGGTGGGCAGAAGAGCGTACCCGATACAGAACGTACCGTTAGCAGCGTAATTTCACTGTCAAAATGAACAAAGGATTCAATAATAACGCGAGTATTCTTAGCCCGTCCACCCTCAAGAGCTGATGTCCAGCAAGCTTCCGCATCCTCCTTCGTTCGGCAGACACTTTGTCCTTTACCCGAAGAACTCATAATTGGCTTCACAACGCAAGGTGTGCCCAACTCAGATACTGCCGCTTTCAGTTCATCTAAACTATCAGCGAAACGATAAGCTGCTGTTGGAATACCTAATGTCTCTGCCGCTAATCGGCGAATGCCCTCTCGATCCATCGTTAGAGAAGTGGCTCTAGCCGTAGGAACGACATGATATCCTTCCTTCTCTAACTCCAATAAGGCATGTGTCGCGATAGCTTCAATCTCGGGTACAATCACATCCGGCTGTTCTTGACGAATAATTAATTTCAAGGCTTCTGCATCTAACATATCGATCACGTGAGACCTATGAGCAACCTGCATAGCTGGCGCGTCTTTATAGCGATCCACGGCAATGGTCTCTACACCCAAACGTTGGGCTTCAAGCACCACTTCTTTTCCCAATTCTCCACTACCTAGCAGTAGCATTTTTTTGGAATAAGCAGAAAAAGGAGCACCCCACACCACTTTCATCCCCCCTAGAGATCTATCACTCTCTATTTTCAGGGTTTAGAAAGAAGATTGCAAGCGTGCTCCGCTAATTTTCTACATTTTCCTCTATTTTTTATTCTATTTTTATTCACAATAGTGAAAAACGCTGTTGAATTTTAATATAATTGGATTAATAATCTAATTTAAGCTTGTTTACACAAAACGGAACTGTGCTTCGATCAATCCATGATATATGCCTTGCTGTTTCACCAGCTCCGCATGATTGCCTTCTTCTTTAATTTCCCCATGATCAAGAACGACGATTTTGTCAGCATGACGAATCGTAGACAGACGATGGGCTACAATGAAGGAAGTTCGACCTTTTAGTAGAATCTTCAAAGCATCTTGGATCTTCAACTCTGTTTCTGTATCAATACTAGCCGTTGCCTCATCTAATATAAGTATTCGTGGATCAGCAAGTAGTGCTCGAGCGAAGGATAACAGTTGCCGTTGCCCCATAGAAAGCACATTTCCTCGTTCCTCTACTTCTGTCTCATATCCTTGAGGCAACTTCGAAATAAATTCATGGGCATTTACAGATTTACATACCGCTTCGATCTCTTCATCCTTAGCATCCAGTCGTCCAAAACGAATATTATCCCGAATGGTTCCAGAGAAGATGAATGTATCTTGAAGCACGGTTCCGATCTGACTACGAAGACTTTCAACTTGGACATCTCTTATATCATAGCCATCAATTAGAATTTGACCCTCCGTAATATCATAAAACCGGCTTAATAGATTAATAATGGTGCTTTTACCGGAACCCGTATGACCCACTAGCGCAATCGTCTGACCTGCCTTGACATCCAGATCGATTCCCTTCAAGGCTTGGCGTCCCTTCTCGTATTCAAAGACAATATGTTCGAAGCTAATGTCACCTATAATCTTGGGAATCGGCTTCGCATTCGGTTTGTCATCAATACTTGGCTGCTCATCCATATATTCAAAGATCCGTTCGGACGATGCCATCGCTACTAACAATTGATTGTACATTTGACCCAGACGGTTAATCGGGTCCCAGAAGTTACTTACATAACTTGAGAAAGCGACCAACAGACCTACAGTAAGTTGATCGTGTTGAATGAGATAAGCACCGAGTGAGAATAGAATTAATGTACCAAATCCACCCGTGATTTCAATAAGAGGTCCGAATCCTTGATTCATCGTCGTTGCTTTATCCCATGATTTCTTACTATCTTTATTCATCATATCGAAAAACTCCATGTTTTCCTTCTCTTGCGTATAAGCTTGAGTTACACGAATCCCTTGAATAGATTCATTAAGGTGAGAGTTAATTCTAGAGCCCTTCATCCGAACTTCCTGCCATGCGCGACGAATCTTCACCCGAAGCTTAGTAGAGATGAAGAACATGATCGGCACAGTGACAATCACTGCAAGCCCTAACTTCCAATTGATTAATAATAGAATGATCACGATACCCACTAGCTGAACACTGTCAATCATTAAGTTAACCACACCACTCGTGAATAATTCCTGTAGTGAATTGACATCATTGGTTACCCGGACGAGAACGGAGCCAGCCGGCCTTTTATCAAAAAAATTAAATGACAGCTTCTGAATATGCTTAAATAAATCGGTCCGAAGGTCATAGATCACTCTCTGACCGATAATATTCGTAAATTTAATCCGATACGTGCTCGCCAACCATTGAACAATATACAGAAATAATACACAACCCGCTAATATATATAGCAATTTAACACTCGGCTCTCCAAATTCAGGAGAAATAGCTTTATCAATCGCCATACTTGTTAGAAAGGGGACCGCCAACTTCGTAATTGTCCCCAGAATCATCATCAAACCAATTAAGGGAAGCAATTGCTTGCTATACGGTTTCATATAAGCAAACAATCTTCTGAATTGCCCCCAATCAAACGGTTTATCAATAATATCGTCATCTTTGTATACAAAACGTTCTCCGCCGTCACTAGCAGCCATTGTCTGCTTTTGGTCAGCTGTTATGTTACGTTGCTTCTCCGTATTCATGATTTCACCTGCTTTTCTACTTCACTGGATATCCGAGTAATGTGATCTGCATATTGAATGTTGTAGACATCCTGATAAGGACCAGGAACGGCAATTAATTGCTCATGATTTCCTTGTTGTACAACCTTACCCTGATCCAACACTAGAATTTCATCAGCATGACGAAGAGACGAGATTCGATGAGCAATAATAAATGTTGTACGCCCTTTCATGACCTCTTGGAATCCAGATTGAATCTCATGTTCAGTCTCCATATCTACTGCACTCGTTGCATCATCAAGGATCAATATCTTAGGATTCTTAAGCAATGCACGTGCAATAGCGATACGTTGCTTCTGACCACCTGACAACCCCATACCCCGTTCTCCGACGACAGTATCATAACCTTCTGGCATTTCCATAATAAACTCATGAGCTTTTGCAAGCTCCGCTGCGCGGATAATTTCTTCCATCGTAACATCTTTGAGACCATATGATATGTTATTTTGAATGCTAGAAGAGAATAGGAATGTTTCTTGAAACACAGATGCCATCTGGCTACGCAAGCTATGAACCGTAATATCCCGAATATCAATACCGTCAAGCTTAATACTTCCTTCATTGACATTATAAGCATGCATGAGTAACTGAATAATCGTTGATTTTCCCGATCCCGTTCCTCCTAAGAATCCAATAACAGCGCCTGGTGGTGTATCAAAGTTAACATCTGAAATCGCTGCCATTTTATTACCATAAGCAAAAGTAACATGATCAAAAGTAACTCGGCCCTTCACATTCTCTGCTTTAAGCTCAATTGCTTCCTCACGATCCTGCACATCGATCGGATGATTCAAGAGTTCCAGTACACGTTCTCCAGAAGCTTCCGATTGCGTGTAGTTGTTAATTAGGAATCCTATGTTCCACATGGGCCCAATAATGTACCAAATTAAGCTAAAGAAAGCTACGAGTTCACCTAGAGATAATGATCCATTAATAACAAATGTTCCACCTACAGCAAGTAGGATAACAACGCTAATGGATGCTATAAGCTCCATAAGAGGAAAAAATTGACTCCACAGTGTTGCTGTGAATATCTGATTCGATTTATAACGCTCGTTCCGAACACCGAACTTCTCCACTTCATGCGGCTCCCGCGCAAAAGATTTAACCGTACGAACACCGGTAACATTCTCTTGTACAGATGTCGTTAGTGCACTAAGTGCCAAGCGCATTTCCTGAAATGCTGGATGAATTCGATTCTCGAATTTCAATGCAATAAAAATTAAAAAGGGAACATTGACCAATGTGATCAGTGATAACTGCCAGCTAATCGACAACATCATAATTGAACCGAATACAACCAGGAATACCGTATTTAGCATTTGAGGTAAACCAAAACCGACAAAGTTACGAATAGCTTCTAAATCTCCTGTTAAACGTGACATTAAATCTCCCGTCTTAGCGGTGTCATAATATCGAAAAGATAAAAATTGCAATTTCTCATAACAGGCATTACGCAACCGGTAAGCTAGATGGTTACCGAGTTTTCCTCCAAGCATTCCACTTAAGAATTGCATAGTTGCCTTAAGAATGACAACCAAGATGACCGTTAGCGCAATGATCGGTACTTTGTCAAATTGCCTTGGACTAATGACGTCATCAATCAGTATCCGCAACAGATTTGGGGTCACTAGCCCTAGAGCAGTGGCAATAGCTAAACAGAGAATGGATAAGAACAGAAAACTTCGTTTATCCCAGAAGAAGCTCTGCAATTGCTTGAGAACATTCATGTTACTCCTCCTTTTAGATGAATGAACTAAAGATAAGCCTTCATATTCCTGTGTTTCTTCGAAACTAAGAAATTGAGGGTGCAAACTTTAGTTCAATCTATCTAGACGCATTTGATTTATGTAATTTTATTAGTTAACTTATGAACGTTATTGAAGTTTAACACCGTCTTAACAAGGCGGCAAAGAGGATAAATGAGCATAATCCGTCAGTTATGCGACTCAATCGTCAATAAGCAGAAATAAACTAGAACTACTTATTAAATATTCGAATTTACTCCATATATCTTACGAACTGGACATAAAAAAAAGAAACGCTTTAAAAGCGCTTCCATTCTATGGGCGTTATTTCCATTTCACAGGATAATCTGTTCAAACTGTTTCAAATCCTGAGCTAATTCACTCCAACTCTCTATAGCCTCTTGAGATTGCAACGAACTCTCCATCGCTTCAAGACTTTCTTCTAGTTGTTCTTGTAAAGCATCTCTTTGTTGATGTAGATATATTTGTAACTGGTTAACATAAAAGAAAATGAACAGCGGTTGTTGATGAAGTGAAGCTATACTAAGACCTTCTTTCAGTGTAGGCTCCACTGCCAATTTAAGCTTCTCACGACCATTACCTTCAAAAAACAACTTTGGCGCTTTAAACATCGACCATAGTGCGTTCCAATTCACAGGGTTCTCAAACTTGCTGTCCTCTAATTCAGGCACAGGCCATTCCTTGGTCTCCTTCAGCGGTGTAAGGACAAGGCTCTCATCTATATCATTGATCTGTAGAGCAAGTTTGTACGATGCTTCCTGAACTATGGCTTTGACCTTCAATTCTAAACGTAACGTCGTAGCCCATAATTCTTGATCCAGTTCACGTAGAAGCGAATTCTCCAGTTCACGTCCACAATCAGCATAAATCTCTTTAAGAGATCCTATACCTTCTTTCAGCAAGGAAGGATGAAATGCTTCTTGGAAGAAAGACCCTAAATTATACTGTAGTCGTTGACGCACATGAAATAATAGCTCCTTCGTTTCTTGTTCAATCTCTCGATGCTGATCTTCCGTATTCGTAAAGGTTCTCAGCATATCCGATACCTTACTACGAATTTCAAGAAGTTGCAGAAGCCGTCCACTTCGCGATACTTCGTCTTGTCTGGATAATTTATCCCATTCCTCTGCACGTTTACGAGCTGCGGTAATGTCTTGTTTCGCTGCCTGGATGGATAGATTGGGTAATTCCTTCCCCGCAAAATCAGCTAAGGTCTGTTCAAATGATGTGAATCCCGAGGATATCAGTTGCTCATCATCTCCTCTTACCTTCCCATTCAACGCATTCATGCTCGACAAGGCGTATATATGGGGTGAACGAATACCACTACTTTGTAGATTAGATTTCACATGTTGCTTAACTTGGTCCAATTCATCATCAGACGAGGCCAAGTCAGCAGCGTTAATAATAAAAAACATTTTATCTAAAGCAAAACTATCTTTCACTCTCCCTAATTGAGCTAAAAACTGACGATCCCCTTTAGAGAAGGCATGATTATAATAAGTCACGAATACTAACGCATCCGCATGCTTCATATATTGAAACGTTACACCTGTATGACGAGCATGAAGAGAATCCGCACCTGGTGTATCCACCAGCACGATTCCTTGCTCTGTCAGATCACAGCTGTAGAACAGATCAATGCTCTCAACAAAGCAGGATTTAGATTCATCCGCTACATATAAACGATATTGGGATATATCTACAATCTGCGCAGTACCCAGTAATCCTTGCGCGTCTTCCCATCCTGTGGCTGCGGCCTTGAGGAAACCATAATGTGGTAAGCCTGCAGGATGGATGCCTTCAGAGGTAAGCGGAAGAATGACCTCACGCCAATTCTCGGCATCTGAACCACTCAAATGCAGCATGTCGAACGAAATTTTCAGATCCTCCAGAAACGATTCTCTCGTCTTCATTGTAATCTTCGCTGTACCATGCATAAACTCGCCATGCGGTGCCAAGATGCGATTAATCGCCGCAGTTGTAGGATGCGGCGATACAGGTAGCACATCTTCGCCAAGCAGAGCATTGGCGAAGGAGGACTTCCCGGCGCTGAATGCTCCGAACAGCGCCAACGTGAACGCGCCGCCTTCGAGCGCAGCGGCGCGGCTCTGTAGCCCTCGCGCGGCAGATGCCATCGCGGGGTAGCGCGCGAGCAGCGCAGCCGCAGCTTGAAGCTGCGCTGCTGCGCCCGCAAGCCGCTGGCGGCGGCCCATGGCCGCGCCGCCACGCGGCAAGTTTGCCCCGCCGCGCGCAGAGGCGGGGCTCATGGTGGGCGCGGCGCGAAGCGCGCCCACTGTTGCAGCCGCAGATACAAGCGGCTGCAACGGACTCACCACCGGCAGGAAGCCGGGGGTGAGTCCGCCACGTGGTGGCAGCAGCTCGGCTAGAGCTGCCGTGCGGGCCGTTTCCTCGCGCAGCAAAGAGGCGTAGCGCGAGGCGGCGGCCGATTGCTGTTGCAGATCGGCTAGCTCTACCCGTTGCTGATCCTGTATCTGCGTGCAGTTCTCAGCAAACTCCGCCAATAGTGGCTCCGTAAATTGTTGCACATGGTGGCGGTATTTCCCCTTAATGTTATTAGCCACATTGCGGCAATAATTCAGCACATATTCACCTGATAGTACAGCATCTATTTGTAATGAATTTTCGATAACTTCAGAATCTATAATCGGCATAATATCATCCAGTATTTGCAGATGCGTATCCTTCCATAACTGATGCTTCTCAGCCCAACTCGTTAACATGACCCGAACATGCCATTCCACTTGAGAGGCAACTTGTTCCTGCAACATATGTAAGAAACGATTCTGCCGCTGATCCTGTTCCAGCGCCGTCTTATTCCCTGTGAACCATAACCCCTTCTTAAAGCTTGGTTTGCGACTTTCTAAATATTGCTGGGCCACATCACGAAGCTCAGCAGGCATAAGATTTGCATTCTCCAACAACATATTTAACTCTTCACGTAAGGCCTCTCGTTCTTGTTGGGGTAACGCCGCCAATTGATTAAGCGACGCTTCCATCAGCGTGAGCTCTGCTTGGAGCTTCAGTGCACGCTGTTCCCCGCCCATTTCTTCCAACAAGGACTCTTTCTCACTTTCATGGGAATCACGAAATTCCTGTGCTGCGTCTTCTACAACATGATGAACCGAGCAAGAGACGCTATATTCCAATAAGGCATCCTTCTTCTTAATCAAACGTCCTATTAACTCTTTGAGGTCTTCATATTGATTATAGGGATGCTCCATGTCTTTAAGAGAAGTAAATATAAGTCCCTCATAAGTCACCTGCCAACGAGAAAAGGCAGCCTCTACTTCCTGCTGATATACAGAAATCGGCAACTCTTGATCACGATGCTTATCAATCTGATTCACGATAAGATACAGAGGTTTACCCCAATCAGACAGGCTCTTGGCAAATAC
Source organism: Paenibacillus sp. IHBB 10380 (assembly GCF_000949425.1). Lineage (NCBI taxonomy): Bacteria > Bacillati > Bacillota > Bacilli > Caryophanales > Paenibacillaceae > Paenibacillus > Paenibacillus sp. IHBB 10380. The sequence continues at coordinate 1,308,967 of NZ_CP010976.1, read as the reverse complement.
TAAGTTGTTCTCTGACTGCACATGATTATAATCCATCACATACAGAACCACATCCGCTAAATGAAGCGCCGAATGGGTTGCCTTATGATGTCCCTCGTCCGTTGAATCCACTCCGGGTGTGTCCATTAACACGCCCGAATCTCCAAGCCAGGGAATAGGCGCCCATACGTTAACAGATTGATAATCCCCACCATTCGTACAATATATTTCAAGCTCATCCAATGAGACTTCCCTAGGTGGTTTCATATCCGCTGGATATATAAGCGCCCGAGGCTGTCCATTTCGAATAGATACGACATTGGCACTTGTCGGTACAGGGCCAGAAGGTAGCACTTTTGTCCCGCATAATGTATTAATAAGACTCGATTTACCTGCTGAGAAATGTCCGCATAAGGCAATCGTCAACTCTCCCGATGCCTTTTTATATAATAGATCATTTATTAGCTTCAAAGACTTCTCATCATCCCATGCTTTCAGTTGATCCTTAAGTTCTTTTAAATCGCTTACATCACCACGATGTACCTGTGCTGCCATGAATGAATTCTCTCCTTATGAAATATTTTTCTGATCTACATACATCTGATCGATATAAATTAGAACTAAAATAATAAAATTTTAACCATCCCTTCTCAGTATAATCGCCTCCGGTCAGGATGCCTAATTATAATAGTCTAACGTGTGGTAAGCGCCGTTTGTCTCAATATGTACTCAAAGCATGGTTATATCCTTAATTCAAACAGGCTACCGATCGGCAGCCTGTTTGAATTAACACTATGAAATGAACTCTCTACAGTTCCAAGGACTTACTCATCTCAGTCCAGGCAGGCTGTCCAATAAGTCCTAACCGCCAGATTGCAATTCCTTTTAGATCATAACGTTTGGCAAGTCCGATCTTAGCATTAACAGAATTCTCATTCTCACTATACACTGATATTCCAAGAATCAGCTTATCCTTGCTGACCTCCTTCAAAGCAAGCCGGATTCCCTCATCCACTTTATTCATCGGTTCCGGACGGGACTCGTCCTCGTATGCGTAGCCCATAATGATCAAGTCATCTGCAAGCTTTCCTAGCGTTTTATAGTCATAACCCTTATAAGAGCTGTTCAATGGGTGAAGAATAACGGTAAGCTTTAGGTCTACTTCACGAGCTTGTAAAGACAAACTTTTGATGAAGGCATTATATTGAGACTGTACTTTCCCCTTGTCTCCGGTGAGACCTAGCCCCTCCAGATCAAGCGCAATACCTTTAAAACCCTTTTGTGATGCCGTGTCCACAATAGCAGAAATGGTTTGCTCCTGCAGTGCCTTATCCTCCAGGTTCTTAGTCAGCTCAAGCTTACCATCCACTGAATAGACCATCAGATAAGGATCTGTTCCCCCTCCAGCTGCATCGCTAACAATCGATTCCGGTGTCACCGATCCAGCAGGCTTCGGCCATCTGAATTCATCACCTGTCGTAGTGAACTGCCCACTTCGATCAATTCGGCTCCAGCCAAATGCAATGGCATCAAAGCTCGGAATCAGGGAAACTTCACCGTAAGCGCCCTGTGCATAAAACCCCAGTGTGTACATGTCCTTCTTCGGTGAAATAATAGATACCGTCTTTGTCGCTTGGTCCCACGACACCTCTGCACCAAACTGCCCGCTAAAGAAGCTCAGTGGAATCATCGTTGTCCCACGAATACTTTGCGGAGCAACCGCTAGTTTCACAGTCTCGCCGTTTACGACTGCACTCTTGCTTCCCATGGCTAGAGCTACTTCTTTCGTACCCGCTGGATCTTCCTTGGATGCGTTAATTTTCTTCGCCGTCTGATTCCACTCTACCTTAATTCCTAGCGCCTCAGATATCGCCCGAAAAGGCACCATCGTTGTTCCGTTCATCACCACAGGTTCTACCGGAAAGGGTAGCGGATAGCCGTCCAACATAATATTGACGCCGCTTGCAGCCGCCTGTGTCGTATTCGCTTGTAAAGTCGCCACGCCGCCCAGTGAAATTGCCAAGCACAATACTATTTTACTGAACTGTTTCATCATAAGCCTCCAATCTATCATGATATGAATTTAAGTATAAATATGTTCTATAACTCAATATTTACCTATCTATCAGTTTACCAAATTAGAAATTAATAGTAAATTAATAGATTATCCTTATATATAAGCGTCATAAGTTCTGCCAAATTGTACCTATAGTAATGATCGTAGAATCACCTTAAAGATCTTCTTCTCTACATTAGGGTCTGATCTCCCATTTATGAACACAAAAAAACCGAACGATTACATTCGGTTTTTTTTGTGAAGTCATTTCGTTATCAGTATTACTAATGTAAATAAAACTACACTAACGAATTCTCAAGATCTGGAATCAATATTTCAAATACGCTACCGTGTTGAAGAATGGTTACACCACGCGATTTGTCTCTCATTACAACCACTTCAGGCTTTTGAGACATACGTTCCAAATAATGTTCAGGTACTTCGCCAGAGTGGCTGACAGTAATGCCTTCCACTTCTTTCTCTTCATTCTCGGCAAACTTTGTTTCTACAACATCCTCAAAAATATCAGAAAATTGTTCAAAGTTATTAGTATATACGGATATACACTTCATTTTACATCCCATCCTTCTCCACCTCTATTTTCGCTATCCGATATCTTCTTTATCTTTTCTGATTTGGGCCATCTTCATACGTTTTTTGCCTTCACGACATACATCAAGCAGCGGACAGACTTGGCATTGAGGGTTCTGAGACTTGCAATGATACCGTCCAAAAAAAATAAGTCGATGGTGGGTGTCCGTCCAATCTTCACGTGGAATTCTCTTCATCAACTTCTTCTCAACCTCAAGTAAAGAGTCTTTCCAACCTGCCAGACCCAGACGCTTGGATACCCGCTCCACATGTGTATCTACCGCAATAGCTGGAACTCCAAAAGCATTGGATACAACGACATTAGCCGTCTTTCGACCTACTCCTGGAAGCAGAACTAATTGATCATGTCCATGGGGAAGTTCCCCATCATACTGCTCAATAAGAATTCTACACAAGTTCTGAATATGTTTAGCCTTATTTCGAAACAGACCAATGCGCCGAATATCCTGTTCCAATTCCTCCAGTGGCACATCAACATAATCCTTGGGTGATCTATACTTTTGAAACAAATCCTTCGTTACCTTATTTACCATCTCGTCCGTACACTGTGCAGAGAGTAACACTGCTATCGTCAATTCAAACGCATTACCATGTTTCAATTCACAATGTGCATCAGGAAACATCTCACGCATAGTGCTCAGAATATGTCGTACTGTTTCAGCATTCATGATGAAGACCTCCTGCAAAAAAAACGTCTTGATACAGGAAATTCCGTATCAAGACGGTGTATTTCATGAACATTCCCAAAGCAGATTATCGTTTCTGTATTTCCACAATTATATCATTGTTGAAATACACTACAATATTATCATTTTCTTTGAGAGATTGCACGGTAATTACAGTGTCGCCTTGATGAATATATGCATTTGGTGACAGTGTGAAACGATTTTTTTCTGAAGTACTCTGAGTTTTCAAGAATACTTCTCTTGATGCACTATCATATTTCCAGAAATCGCGAGTCGTTGTACTCAACACTTTCAACGTTGTAGATCCATCAACATCCTTACGAATTTCAACACGATCCGTAGGTAATAGACTATTTAAGTTCGTACTGATTTGACCATCGCGAACAATTTTAAAAGCACCCTGAACCTTATAAGTTTCTGAACTACCATTATAATTCTTCACCGTAACATTCTGTGCCGCTGCATCTATCGTTAACACTTCTCCAGTCAACAATTTAACCACTTGTGCTGTAGCAGGAGTATAACCATTGAAGGATACATTGATGATATTCCCCACCTGTAAATTAGAGAACTGTGAAATCTGCCCACCATCTCCAACGATCACAGCTTTATCCAAATATATCTGACTTAACAGACTATCTGCTTTGACCATGACACGACCTGAAGATTGATCAATGGACGTCACTTCATATTGTTTAGATGATCTCACAAGAATACTTTTCACGTTGTCTTGATTATCCGTCATCACAACTGTTACAGGATCCCCTATTTTCACATCAGAGATACTGGAACTACTCTTACCAAAAATTTCAATAATCGGTGAAATGTAAGGCTTGGTTACCGTTTGTCCATTAGCTAACAGGATCGTTAGTTTTCTAGCACTTGTATCCATTGCATATAAAGTTCCTTCATATTTATAGAGCACTTCAATGGATAGAGCGCGGTTACTAATATAGTTGAGATTGATTCTGCGATTATTAGTTAGCAATGGCTCAATACCTGAGAGTGTAGGTGTTGTCGTATTATACGAAAGCTTAGTATTCTCATCCAAAGTGACAACAAACGGCTTTTTATTAGCATCCAGTATCGTCAGCAACTTCGTCTTTGCATCATACGATACGACTGAAGAATCCGGTTTCTGTTCCATCTGTCTGTTAATGACAACAATCTTAGTTACTTGTTCCTGTGGATTAAGTGTCAACTCTACTTGATCGCCGCCAGTGGTGTCGGCAATCAGATCCGTAAAGACTGGCTTAGCGATTCCGTTAATTTCAATAACAGGTTTATCCACTAGAAGTTTCACTTCCAGCGACCCACCCTCTTTTTTATAAGTGATTGTTGAGTTATTAGCTCCGATTTGATAAATAGCACCTCGAACTGTATGTTCTACAGCCTGAGTTACCTCTATAATCTGAATCACATTATTCTTAACCGTGTACTTGACCTCGGAACCACTCTTGAGATCTGCTGGCGTTAAGATTTGGGTCTGATAACGAATAATGGAACTGTCATCCCAAGTGTAGCTTTCTAAAGATCCTGATGCATTCTTGATCGCCACCGTCTTGTTAGCTACATCAACGTTCTGCAACGTTCCATTAGAACTCTTATTGATTACACCCGACTTAATTTGTACCACAATCACATTTTTATCTGAAGTCACGTTCTCGCGCTTAATCACAATTTGACTTCCAGCAGTCAATGCTGATGGCTCAATCTTGTTGTTGTTTTGATCTAAGAAGATTGTATTAGCATCATACTTATAAGAATCAAAAGATGTATTATTAGATACACCTAGCATATTCCCAGGGAACATTCGCTCGAATGTCGTGTCAATACTGTCTAATTGTTCTTTTGGATCTGTAATTTCCACATAACTTGCTTTTCCTGTATTCGCAAGAACCATAACTTTGGTATACAATTTCACATCTGATAAAGCTACTTTAGTATCAGACGTACTTGTGAAATACGCTGTCTTATTGTCCAGTGAGAAGTCAAGAATCTTGCCATTCACATATAAACTGAGGGTATCGTTATTAATGCTGGTTACAATGCCTTCCGACGCGTTAGCATATTGAGTATTGCTATGTGCCTCAGCGCGACTGAAGAACGTCGCTAATTGTGTACGGGTAACGGAACCTTGTGGATCAAATCGATTACCTGTTGTACCGTTTGTAAGACCCAATTCAACCGCTACATTCACATAACCTAACTTGGAAGCAGAGATTTTGCTATTATCAGCAAAAGCAGTTGCTTTATTGGCTGACGTCGCTTCATCTTGCTTACCGATAGCTCGGACTAATATTTGCGTAATCCATTCCCGACTTGCTTGCTTCTGTCCCCATGACGTTTTTAGAGTAGCATCGTCCATCTCAAGCTTCTTATCCAACAAATTTTTCTGAAAAGCAAGATCGACATAGGGTTTGAAATAATTGCCTACGGTTAAATTAGCTGGAAGTGTGCTCGTATTGCTTGAATTCAAGCTATCCTGTAGACCCATAAAACGAATGGCCATCGTAATGGCTTCCTGTTGTGTTACTGAATCATTAGGCCGGAACAATCCTTTGTCTCCTAGAATAATACCTTGCGAAGCCAATTTATAAATGTGCTTCTCTGCCCAATATCCGTTCTTAACATCATTGAACAAACTACTAGAAGTAACGGTTGCCGTGGAGGTTGTTGGCGTTACCTCATCGGCAAAAGCGGCCGTGCCTGAGCTCAAAGCCACCATACTAACTAGTATGGCAGAGACCACTTTTTGGGATTTTATATAATTGCTGCGTTTGGAGTGCATCTGATTTTCCCCTCTCTTAATAAACAAATAAAGCCAACATATTAATTTCGACAACTGAGCTTATATTCCTGCTTTTCTCTATTATTTCATCATTGGATGTTCAAGTTCGACATGTCCCATTAGACTTTCAACCTTTTCTCCATCCACCAATAATTCGATAGATTTCACTTCATCAAATTGAAACAGCGTATTTCTTAGTGCATCAATCGCAAATTGTTCTTCACCTGCACCTTGGCGTGCTTCATCTGGCATATGAATATCTAAAGTGATTGCGCCCACTTTGAAATCAAGTGATTTCAGTTCTATTTTGGCCCATAGTGGAATTAACTCCGAATGAGCACTGCTTGCTAAAACTTTATAAGCTGCTTTGTATTTCTGAATATCATCTTCGAAAGTAATTTCTTGCTTAGATTTCATTAACTCCATAGCTTGCGGATCAGTGAAATAAACTTCAATCGTCTCCTTTTTAACCGTTTCTGTTGGTTTTGGAGTTGGAGTTGGAGTTGGTGTTTCTGTTGGTGTAGGAGTTACTTCTGCTGTTGTATCAGGAGTTGTTGGGGTAGATTCACCTTCTGTCCCATTACTTCCTACCTCAGGCACCGTATTCTCATCCGGAGTACCCGCCGCACCTTGTTCCTCAGTCACCGTATTACCATTATTGTTACTTACATTTGGTCCGGTAGTAGGTTTCTGTCCACAAGCGACACCTACAACCATCACCAAGGTAAGAAGTCCAATGCACCATAATTTCTTATTCATGTTCTGCCTCCTTTGAGGATTTGCTCTTATTTAATTTGAAGATATTCTTTGATCCCTTTAACGACACCTTCGGCAACATTGTTTTGGAAGGTTTCATTAAAAAGGGCCGATTCGTCGTTCTTATTACTAAGGTATCCTACCTCCAAAAGTACTGCTGCCATTTTAGTCTCACGTATCACATGAAAGTTACCATAGCGAACACCACGGTCCTTAAGACCCGTCGCTTTAACTAAGTACTTATGCATGATATTAGCAAATGACTTGCTGCTCTCCCTTTGATAATAAGTTTCGGTACCCGTTGCGACCGATGAACCGCTCGAATTGGCATGGATGGATACAAATACATCTGCTTTTAAATCATTCGCAATCTTTACCCGTTGCTTCAATTCAAGAAAAGTATCATTGCTACGCGTCAGAACGAATTCAATATTCGGCTCTTTTTTAAGAAGTTTTTCGACTTTAAGTGCAACTGCTAAATTGAAATCCTTCTCTCTCTTACCCGTAATACCTGTTGCGCCTGGATCTTGATTACCATGACCTGCATCAATGACAACAATTTTCTTACCGTTTCCACCAACTGGTGGAGTGGGTTTAGTGTCTGCTGTGTCTATATTCACGATATATAAACTACCATCATTAGTAAGTGTATAATTGTTAGAATAATTCATATCTACTACAATTCTAACCGTGGATGGTGCATTATTGAAAAGAGAATATCGTATTTTGGATACATCTGGATACCCATTTACTGCAAACTCTCCTTGTAAATTCTGATCAAGTTGTTGGCCAAATGTATCTCCAAAGGCAGCATTTGGAACATCAATAACAATCCGATCAGGTCCGGTTAAGGTAGATATTTTAGGTTGAATATTACCTGACGTTGCAATGAGTAAACGGTTCTCGCTGAAGCTGAGACCATTAATCATGGCAAGTCCCTCATTACTATTTCCATTATCCGGTGGTGTTGTGTTTCCACTCCCGTTATCCGAGGTAATTAGACGTACCGTTTTGCTAGCGTTATCCCAGCTAACTAGTAAACCCATCTCTTCACTCACAAATCGAATTGGAACTAAAACCGTGTCACTACGTAATAAAGGGGACACCTCTAAGGCTACCTCGTTACCATTGACTGTCGCAGTCTTTGAATCTACAACTAGCTTAACAGTTTTACTATCGTTCTGTATGGTCACCGTGCCCGTCTTTTTCTCCCATCCGACTTGAAACCCTAGATTCTCCGTGACGACACGAATTGGAATCATAATATTACCTTTGACGTTTTCAATTTTCGCATTAGTCGTTAAGGTTAATTCTTTACCATCCAAGAAAATATTAGAATTTGCCGTGGCGGCTTGTCCTTTACTTGGAAATACCATAACGAAGATTAGAACCAACAACAGAAAGCTAAATTTCTTCATCATTCACCCCTACTATCCTAGTATAGTTAACTTCTCTACTGACTTTTGTCACCGGTTCACTCCTCCCATTCGACAACTATTAGACGCTCTAATACTATAAAAGTTGCGTAAATCTTCCTTTTTTCAAAAAAGTCTTCCGTCTTTTTAACTATACCATTTGCGTAAATGTGCATATCAGTATATGAATAGCAGGCTTATTACTCAATATAAAGAAGAGGGATAGAACAGAAATAACTCTCTGTTCTATCCCTCTTCTCTTACAAAAAACAAATCATGACTTGCACTATCAACCAATAGAAATATTTAATCACGAACCATAGGATGCTCTAGTTCGACATGCCCCATTAAGCTCTCTGTTGACTTACCATCTACGGTCAAGTCAATAGACTTAACCTCTTCAAATTGGAAAAGCGTATTGTATAGAGCATCTAATGCGAACATTTCGCCCCCAGATCCTAGGCGTGCTTCATCTGGCAAATGGATATCCATTGAAATATCACCATGGGTTGAAGTTAAAGATTTCAACTCCACCATACCCCATAATGGAATTAAATCAGGATTGCTATCTATTTGTAAAGTCTTAAATGCTGCTTTATATTTCTCAATATCATTACTATATTGTATTTCTTGCTGTGCCTTATGCAGTTCCATAACCTCTGGATCAGTATAATAAGCAGTAATCGTCTCACTTTGCATCTTCTCAGCCGCTGTATTACCCTCCGATGTTAAAGTGCCATCGCCTTCTTTAGTGTTTGTGTTTGTGTTTGAGTCTGTGTTTGTGTTTGAGTCTGTGTCCGTAGCTTTAGCTGGCGGATTAGCTGTTGTTACAGAATCTGTTGTGTTATCTTTTTCGTTATCAGTAGCAGTATTATTGGAACTATCCACGGTATTAGAAGAAGATGACTGTGGATCAGCACCCGTCAATGGCTTTTGTCCACAGGCTACTGCAAATACTAGTATGAGAGTTAATGCGGCTGTACAGGTTACTTTTTTATTCATTTTGCCACGTCCTTCGTGAGAAATCGCCTTACTTGACTCCTAAATATTCTTTAATCCCATCCACAATTCCTTTTGCAACATTATTCTGAAAATCCTCTGTAAATAGCAATGCTTCGTCATAAGTATTACTCAAGAAGCCTACCTCTAATAATACTGCAGGCATCTTTGTTTCTCTAATAACATGAAGATTACCGCTAGTAACCCCCCTATCTTTCAATCCTGTGGCTGTCATTAAATATGTGTGCATCACATTCGCTAACGCCTTACTATCATCACGTTTATAATAGAATGTCTGACTTCCGTTTGGAGTTGAAGCGGGATTACTATTGCCGTGTATAGAAACAAATACGTTCGCGTTCAAATTGTTCGCGATAGATACACGCTCTTGTAGTGTTGGAAAAGTATCCGAATTTCGTGTCATAACCACTTGAATATTGGGTTCTTGCAGTAGTAGCTGTTCTACTTTTAGAGCAAGCGCCAGATTGAAATCTTTCTCTTTCTTCTTAGTCACACTAATAGCTCCTGGATCCCCTTTGCCATGTCCAGGATCAATGACGACTATTTTACGTCCATCATTACCATTAGGTACATTTGGATCGGGAGAAACAGCATCCTCTCCGCTATTAAGTTGAAGAGTAATAAGAGTAGAATCATTAGTCTCATTCAGCAATGTATATTTCATAGCATAGTTTAAGTCTACAACCATACGAACTGTCGATGGATTAGAGCTGAACAGTGAATATCTTACACCAGATACGTCCGGATATCCAATAACTTCTAATTTACCGTTAGACCTAGCATCAAGATTCTGTGAATCCCCAAATGAATCGGAGAACATGGCATTTGGTAAATCTAACACGATTCTGTCGGGTCCCGTTAACGTGGAAACTTTCGGTTGAACACTCCCACTTATTGAAATTCTTAATTGATTATCACTAAACTGGATAGCATTAACCTTAGATAAGAAATCTGATGGTTCAGCTCCGGGATCAGAGGTCACTGGTTTACTTCCACTTCCTGTAGAGGGATCGATAACAGGTTCTGTTATAGATTCTATAACTGGTGTAGTCAGAGATACAATTTTGTCAGTATTATTCCACCGTACTTCCATCCCCATCTGTTCACTGACAAATCGAATGGGCACAACAACAGAGCCTTTACGTAATAATGGCATTGCATCTAAATTTTCCTGTTTCCCATCTACCGTAGCAACCTGATTATTAACAACGAGTTGAACCACTTTATCCCGTTGTTCAATTTTAACACTTTGACTCTTCTGATTCCAAGTCACCTTGAACCCTAAGTTCTCCACAACAACTCGAATAGGAATCATAATGTTACCATCTAGGTTCTCTATTTCTACTTTCTCGGGCAAGCTCAGCTCTTTACCATCTAGAAACATTCTTGAGTCCGTCGCAGCATGACCTTGACCTGACAAAAACATGAAAAAAACACACCATAGCAACATAAAACTAATACTAAATTTCTTCATTTTCCACCCCAGTTGATAAATTTATGCTAAACAAAAACTTAACGACGACATAATACTTCATAAATCTTTTTATATGGTTAAGATAATATTCTCGTTTGAGGGGTCAATATCCTCCTTAATATTACAAATAATTATCATAAATTTACCAACGAGTTAGGATGAGCTAAATATTTAGGCGAGGAGCAGAACGTTATTTAGGCTAATCAGCGATAATCACGATCCATTTCTTAACAAAAGTAACTTTTGAACAATACTAACAACAAAGAAGGTGTCCCCAGCTTTGGCTGCAGGACACCTCTAAATGTGTACTCGTTATTTCACAATGCTATTTACAATATTATCGATGGTTTGTGAGTTCGCAGTTGCTCCGTAATACAACCATGTGCTCGCTTTGTCAAATTCAAACACGTTACCTTTTACAACAGCCGGAATACTCTTCCAGACCGTATCCTGAAGTGCCTTCGCCTCGTCCGCTTGGTCACTGTTGATGAGGAAAATATAATCCGCATCCAGCTGAGCTATTTCCTCCAGCGATATCGGGTTCCAGCTAGCTTTAGAATTCGAAATTTTCTTGACTGTTTCTGGTACGGCCACTCCTAGATCCTGATACAGAACCGAACCGCTCGATACATTATCGCCGACGATAAAAAACTTCTTATTAATCATCCATATCGCTGCAGCCGACTTCGTCCCTCCAGTCACCTTCTGGATTTTCGCTTTTGCTTCTGCTGCCTTAGCATCATAGTCATCCAGCGCCTTCTGTGCTTCCTTACTCTTGCCGAGAATTTCTCCCACCTTCAGCAACGCTTTGCGCCAGTCATTGTTAATCTCGTCTCCGAGTACGTACGTTGGGGCTATTTGGCGTATTGTGCATATTTATCCCCTTCTATCGTATTGCTCGAACCCATAATAATTAGATCCGGGTTGTGGCTTGCAACGACTTCATAAGGCATATCGTAAGGAATCGTAGGAATTCCAGTTAACTCATTCTGCAGGTAATCCTGAATGCCATTCGCCACGGACCATTGTACCACTGGTTTTACTCCTAGGGTCACCAGATAGTCTTCCAGGTAAGATGCTATAATCCGTTTTGGATTCGCAGGAACTTTAACCTCATGCCCTAATGGATCTGTCAACGTTCTCTCTGTAGCGACTTCCGTTGTCTTTGTCCCCGTTGTTGCTTTGTCTGAAGTATTAGCTCCGCCAGCGTTACTTGTGCTGCCTGAGTTGTTGCCTCCGCCGCATGCCGCAAGACACAAGGACATAACAACCAAACTTATGAACAAAAATATAGATCTATTTTTATTACTGATTCCACGTTGACCATCACACTGTTCTATCCAATTTGTATTTATGAACGTAACAAAAAACCTTCTAAATCCCTGGAAACAAGGACTTAGAAGATTCCAATCAACTCTATGTGATGTCAAAGATTGTTATACCAATACTTGACTAGCGCGCTTTTGCTCGTATGCAGTAATCTCAGACTCATGTTGAAGTGTTAAGCCAATGTCATCCAATCCTTGTAACAGGAATTGACGACGGTGCTCATCAAGCACAAAATCGATGTGCAGACCATAATCATCTGTCAACGTGTTATTCTCTAAGTCAACATGCATCTTGTAGCCTTCATGCGTAGCAGTCCGCTGGAACACATCTTCCACTTGCTCTTCTGACAATTTAAGGGGCAGAATGCCATTCTTAAAGCAGTTATTATAGAATATATCTGCAAATGAAGGTGCAATAACACATTTGAAACCGTAGTCCATGATTGCCCAAGGAGCATGTTCACGTGATGATCCACAGCCGAAGTTGGCTCTAGATACGAGTACTGATGCACCTTTATAACGAGGCTTATTTAATTCGAAATTTTCATTGTCTTTGCCTTCTTCATCAAACCGCCATTCGTAAAACAAGAACTGTCCAAAACCCGTCCGTTCGATCCGTTTTAGAAATTGTTTAGGAATAATAGCATCTGTATCTACGTTAACCCGATCCACGGGCCCTACAATACCTGTTAATTTAGTGAATGCTTCCATAGGATATATCCCTCTCTTTCTTCTCTTTAGCTAACTATTTCTGTCTTAAAGTTCCAATCGCGAACGTCAACGAAACGTCCTTTGATCGCTGCTGCCGCTGCCATAGCTGGGGATACAAGATGCGTTCGCCCACCTCGTCCTTGGCGTCCTTCGAAGTTACGATTCGAAGTTGAAGCACAACGTTGACCAGGCTTCAATACATCCGGATTCATTGCGAGACACATACTGCAACCTGCATCACGCCATTCAAATCCAGCCTCTGTAAATATTTTATCAAGCCCTTCTTCTTCGGCTTGTATTTTGACTCTTCCTGATCCCGGTACAACAATAGCTGTCACTTGCCCAGATACGCTGTAACCTTTAGCCACTTCAGCTGCGGCACGTAAATCTTCAATCCGACCATTCGTACATGAACCAATGAATACATAATCTATTGTAATTTCGGAAATCGGGGTACCAGGTGTAAGCCCCATATATTCCAATGCTTTCTCAGCAGCTTTACGTTCGTTCTCTGTAGGCAACTCTGATGGAACTGGAACTTTAGAAGTAATATCTGTCCCCATACCTGGACTTGTTCCCCAGGTCACTTGTGGAATTAATGAATCTACATCGAATTCCAATACAAGATCAAATGAAGCTCCTTCATCTGTCAACAGTTCGTTCCAACCTTCAACAGCTTTGTCAAACGCAGCACCTTGAGGTACATGTTGACGACCACGTAAATATTCAAATGTCGTCTCATCTGGAGCGATCATACCTGCTCTCGCTCCACCTTCGATGGACATATTACATACTGTCATACGCTCTTCCATCGTCAGCGTTCTAATCGATTCACCTGTATATTCAATAACATAACCCGTTGCGAAATCCGTACCATACTTAGCAATAACGCCTAGAATCATATCTTTAGCTGTCACGCCTGCTTTACGATGACCGACAAAACGAATTTCCATCGTTTTAGCTTTAGATTGTTGTAGACATTGTGTTGCAAGCACGTGTTCAACTTCACTTGTACCAATACCGAATGCCAATGCACCGAAAGCACCGTGAGTTGAAGTATGGCTATCACCACATACAATTGTTTTACCTGGATGCGTCAGTCCGAGTTCAGGACCCATAACGTGTACTACCCCTTGATCGATTGAATCAAGATCATACAGCTTAACACCGAAATCACGACAGTTTTGTGAAAGTGTATCAATTTGTTGCTTAGAAATCGGGTCTTTAATGTTGAAACGATCTTGCGTTGGAACATTATGGTCCATCGTTGCAAAAGTTAGCTCAGGTCTACGAACTTGACGTCCACTAAGACGAAGTCCTTCAAACGCTTGTGGAGATGTCACTTCATGAACGAGATGTAAATCAATATACAGAATACTAGGTTTACTCTCTTCTTGATGAATGACGTGGTTTTCCCAAATTTTCTCAAACATTGTCTTTTTACTCATCATATTCACCCCATCTTGAATTCGAACTTTGGAAGATCTGCCTCACTAAGACATCTCTTGATTGAAACTAATGATAACACCGTCACTCTCATTGTTCCAAGATATAATTTCTATAAAAGCTATAGGTTTTAACTATAAGGTGATCTGAAAGTATGCCTTAACGCAAGAAATCATGTTAAATATACTTTTAACAATCAACGGGAGCTTCGCATCATTACCGTTCAATAATTTTTCATTCCTGAAATTGGATGATAATTCGAATGATTTTCAATCTGTTCATGAAAATCACGTGAATTTTACATAAACAATCAAGAAAAAGATAATTATGTGTGGATTTTTGTTATAATCAATTCAATTCACATTTTATGAATCAGTTATAGAAGAAGGGGACGTTAGCATTGACAAAAATTATTAAAACCTTAACTATTGCCGGAAGTGACTCCAGTGGAGGCGCAGGCATTCAAGCAGATTTAAAAACATTTGAGGAATATGGCACTTACGGCTTCAGCGCCTTAACTACCATTGTAACAATGGACCCAGACAAGGGCTGGCATCACAATGTATATCCGATCGATGCCACGATTGTTGCAGAGCAGCTGAAAACCATCTTTGCAGGCGGCCCCGTCGATGCTATGAAAACCGGCATGTTGGGAAGTGTGGACATTGTCCGTGTTGTGGAGCAAGCCATTAAGGAGAATCACCAGACCAATGTAGTTATTGATCCAGTCATGGTATGTAAAGGCGAAGACGAGGTTCTGAATCCCGAAAGCGCTCATGCCATCCGTGATTTACTGCTGCCCCTGGCGACCGTGGTAACACCTAATCTATTCGAAGCCGGTGTGCTGTCGGGTCTCGGTAAGCTCTCTTCGATTGAAGATATGAAGGAAGCTGCTCGCCTTATTCATGACCTTGGAGCGCGCAATGTCGTCGTTAAAGGTGGAAAAGCTCTAGGCGGAGATCGTGCTGTAGACGTCTTCTACAATGGTGCTGATTATACAATCTTTGAAGCAGACAAAATTGAGCCCGCAACGAATCATGGGGCTGGCTGCACCTTTGCCGCAGCAATTACCGGTGGTTTAGCTAACGGTCTTCCTATCCATGAAGCCGTTGCGAAGGCCAAAGATTTTGTCTTAGCTGCTATTCGCGCCGGCTATATCTTCAATGAATATGTGGGGCCTGTCTTCCATGGCGGCTACCGCTTGAATCGTTAGAACTAGCAATAAGTTATAACTTAATTTTAGAAACGAATGGCAGTCCAGAAGGTTAACGTAACCTCTAGACTGCCATTTTCATTTTCTTAAATGTACTCTGCGTGATGGTCATCTTTGGTAACGTGCGTTTTGAATATACCACTCCTTACCCCAGCTTAATTATCGCGTTATTTGATTTTGTATGATACGGAGGGCCCTTGAGCTAGAACTCTTCTTCACTGTCATCAAATAGCTCATTCAAATATCGTTTCTTATTCTCAAGGAACCTCCTAGTTATCTGATAATGTTCTGTCTCCTCATATTGAATTTCACGGATGGGTGAATGATCGAAACTAAGAATTTGTGCATCGGGGAATCCAAGAATAATGGGAGAGTGCGTTGCAATAATAAACTGTGATGTATCCTTTAGATCGTATAATAATCTAAGAAATGCGAGTTGTCTTGATGGGGACAAGGCCGCTTCAGGCTCATCCAGTAAATAAATTCCTTTGCCACTGAATCGATTGACAAATAAACTCAAAAAGGACTCTCCATGTGATTGTTCATGTAAAGATTGACCTCCATAGTATCTCTGTGCATCGACCGAGTCTATATGTGTTGCAAAATTATAATATGATTCTGCCCTTAGAAAGAAACCATTCGTTATTTTGGGTAGCCAAGACAATCGTATGTGTTCACCTAATGCAGATCCCGAAGCCTCTAGATTATAATTGTTGTTTCTACCCCCACCAGCTGTATTAAATCCACATTGGTAGGCCATAGCTTCAAGCAACGTAGATTTACCCGAACCATTCTCTCCAACGAAAAAAGTTACGTTACTCGTCAATTTTATGACATCCATGGTTTGAATAGTAGGAATTGAAAATGGATATTGATTATCTTGTTTTATCTTTTCTCTTAATAATTCAACACTACGAAGGAACATAATTTCTCCTCATTACTACTCTTTATTTAATTGGTAAAGTATTTAACACCTTCATATTGGTACACCTCCCTTTTCATTGCTACCGATCGCTGGAATATACATATTCTGTACTTCTTGTACTCCAGGCACAAATCCCATGTTCAAATAAACAGACTCAGCATTATTACCTTGCATAACATACAATCTTAGAATTGGATACTTATCTTTAAGAAGAGCAAGCGCTCTTTTCAGCATGCTTGATGCCAATCCTCGTCCTCTATAAGCCGGTAAGACACCTATCTGGTATACCGCTGCGTAATTGTCTTGTAAGCAAAGACGACAGTTTGCAATGAGCAGACCGGTATTCTTTTCATACACAAGTGTAGACGCTTGAAGTAACGTTTCATTTGTATAATTCGGATCTTCTGCCGGAATAAAATCTTCGAGGGCCAGTTGTTTTCTTCTTATTGCATCAATACTTCCTGTAAAGATACTATAATCACATCTAGCAATTTCATCTTCGTTAACAAATCGCTTAGCACCCATCCCATTGTCTTCAATTTGAGGACACTCGATGATAAGACTATCATCCCATGTCACATCGAAATGATCGGTAGGGCGTTGCATCCAGCGACATCTGAACTCGTCCGGCCAAAAGCCTGCTCTAGCAAACAAATCCACTTGATCAGGAAGAACTTCAAAAGTCTTTATATATTGTGTTCGATCAGACCAGTGTAATAGAATCTTTGTAAGTAATTTCAATACCTTAAAAGAATCGTTAAATGGAGGAATAAAAAATAGATGATATATTCTATTGGGAGCCATTCTTACTCCGCCTATTCGGGATTCGCCTTGATAGATCCAATAGGCGTTCCGCTGTGGAGCATTGTAGCCTTGCTCCCTAAAAAAGCCATTGTATTGCATATTATAATAAACAGAACAGTAAACTCCCCAAATCTCTGGTTCGGCCTTTTGAATAGAATATTCAGGGGATAAACTATAAGAAATAAGGTCCTCAGACCAATTATTTAATTGCATACGCCATTCCTCCTCGTTAATCTCCTTCAGTATGTATAAAGTATTGTTCATATCATTTCTGACTAAAGCTATGTATAAGATGAATCCATTAACGTCATTTGTTTTTCTCAATTAATGTGTCAATCTTCTGTTCTATTCTTCTCAATGTTTCAGGAGTTGAATATTGATGAGTACTCCTATATTTTATAAAGCGTGTAAGACTATAAACTAACAGTAGTATTAGTCCTAACACTAACCCAAGAAAAAGAATCTGTATGATCACATTTCCCCAGATTATATCCATTGTCAAACCCCCTATCACGATTCTGAAAATGTATTATAATGTCATTCCACACATCATTATTGCAATTAAAGTCCAATTAAACTTATTCGTTAAATATTGTCTACTTCCTTTGTTTGTTCTAATAAAATTACTGTCTTATATGAACCCCAGCACCATTCCTCCCGCAGCTCCCGTAAGGACAATCACCCAAGGCGGAAGCTTCCAGAAGACAAGCATAATATACAATAGGATCGCTAGGGCAAAATCCATAGGTTCCAAAATTGCAGTAGTCCAAAGGGGATCATACAGCGCAGCTAGCAATATACCAACGACCGCAGCATTTATGCCTACCAACGCACCTTGGATTCTCGGACTATTTCTTAGAACATTCCAAAACGGGAGCATACCCACAACGAGGAGAAATGCTGGTAAGAAAATGGAAATGGTCGCAATGATCGCACCAGATATTCCGCCCAGCATGGCTCCGAGATAACTTGCAAATGTAAATAAAGGCCCTGGGACAGCTTGAGCAGCGCCGTACCCTGCTAGAAAATCCGCCTGACTTACCCAACCTGTAGGAACTACCTCACGTTCTAGAATCGGCAATACGACGTGACCTCCACCAAACACCAAAGATCCCGACCGATAAAAGCTATCAAACATCGCTAGCCATTCGCTATCTCCCCACTGTCTAAGCAGCGGAAGTACTAGGAGAAGACCGAAAAATAAAGCGAGGCAGGCTATGGCGAAGGATCGACTTATAGCCATTGGTAATTCGGGTGTATCCTCCACCTCTTTCTTACGGTATAACCATAACCCTACGACTCCCGCTGCAAGAATAATTAGAACCTGACTATAAGCAGTTTGCCAAGATAAAGTAATTGTTGCAGTGATAACCGCTATCGTAGCACGATCCCGATCCGGTGTGAGCTTTCGCCCCATTCCTAAGATAGCATGAGCTACAATGGCTACAGCAACGATTTTCAGTCCATGAATCCATCCTACGTTTACTATATCAAATCCCTTCAGCAGGAAGGCAAAAGCCACTAAAGCAATGACAGAGGGAAGTGTGAATCCTAACCAAGCGACTATGCCGCCTAGTAATCCTGCCCTTACGATGCCAATTCCTATCCCAATCTGACTACTGGCCGGGCCAGGAAGAAACTGACAAAGTGCAACTAGGTCAGCGTAACTTCGTTCATCCATCCATTTCCGACGACGAATGTACTCGTTATGAAAATAACCGAGGTGTGCAATCGGTCCTCCAAAGGAGGTTAGCCCGAGTTTAGTCGATACACTTAATACCTCCATCAGAACAGAGATTTTCCCTTGTTGCTTGCCCTGTGGTTTCATATGCTCATTTGTCTCCATACAGTTGCAAACTCCTTATCTTTTTATACGTTTGCGAAGATTTGATCTGTACAGCCTCTCGCATGCTTCTATCTGTTCTACACTCACCCTATTCTCACTTACATCTTGATTTTCTTCTGATCATTGAATACGACTATATTTTAAGCTCTAATTTCATGCTACTTCAATCCTTTTACAAAAATTTTACAAAGCTTTACTTAAACGTTACAATCCAGCCTGCTCAATGTAGAGTCACTCCTGCCTCATAATAAACCTACAATTGTTAGGGATCATCCAATAAATTCTTATCATATGAAAATGCAGCCCTTTTCTTAGCACAGGCTGCATTGTTCATATGATTGTATTGTAATCGAATGCTACGATGCCAATGATGCCGCGTTTATTAACGAATAAAGATCTAATTTCGCAGTACTGTCGTATACGATATCAGCACCTGCAATACTTAATAAGCGCTCTTCACCGATCCCAACAGCGTACATTCCCGCTGCTTTAATGGCTTCGATTCCCGCTTGTGCATCTTCAATGCCAATACAGTACTTGGGATCGGCACTTACAGCCTGCGCACCCTTCAAGAAGATATCCGGAGCAGGCTTTCCTGTAATTCCATCCGGATTCACAATATATTGGAACTTGTCTTCCAATTCGAGAGACTTCAGGATTTGAGGCGCATTCTTGCTAGCGGATGTAAGCACGACAGGAATGTGTACTTGGTTCAACTGTTCCAGCAATTCTAGAATCCCCGGATACGTGTTTTCAGGTGAAAGATGGGTGAGCAAAGAAACGTAATGATCATTCTTCTCTTTTGCCAAAGCCTCACGCTGCTCCCCAGAGAAATCACGCTCACGTTTGCCATGGATCAAGATGCGTTCCAGTGATTCCATCCGGCTGATTCCCTTCAGCGTTTCATTAAATTCTCGGTCGATATCTATTTCAATATGATCTGCCATTTGTTTCCATGCTAGATAATGATACTCTGCCGTATCCGTGATAACGCCATCCAAATCAAATAATACTGCTTGTAGCTTCATCTTCATTGCCCTCCTTCGTTGAGACTGACCGTTAATACCTGATCAAAGCTGTATTCGGTTTCATAGACTTCAATCGTTACAGGCATTTGATTCACCGCTTTGATGACCAGTTCATTCTTCGTCACGATAACCTCCAAACGTTGTCCTTGCCAGTTGATCGCGAACTCTAGCTTGTTCCAATGTAACGGCAACTTCGGATTCATTCTTAACGTTCCATGCATCATCCGCATGCCGCCAAATCCCATTACAATGATTTGCCATATCCCACCCATTGAAGCTGTATGCACACCTAAATCTGAGGACTTCATTTCGGGTCCCAAATCAATTTCGCAGGCCTGTCTATACAAACGATAGGCTAACGAGGTATCATTCAAATCGTTGGCCAATATGGCATGCGTCGATAAACTTAACGAAGAGTCGTGGATCGTCTTTGGCTCGTAATAATTGTAGTTAGCGATCTTGACCTCTTGGCTAAACTTGTCCTCTAACAAGTAGAATAAAATCATTAAGTCAGCCTGCTTCGATACTTGGATGTCACTTAACTGCTCTAAGCTATAATCTTCAAAGATGGTATTCACATGCGTCTGATTCTTATATTTCGTCAAATCAATGATTCGCTTCATTAAATACATATCATCTTGCGGAATAACCAGATCCTCTTCTCGTGGCTGTGGTAAATATAGCTTGCCGATGGCTTCATTCCAAGCAATGTAAACCTCGTCCAACTGAAGTTTTTCATTGAGCCTGTTAAACACATCGGTATTCTGTTCCTTTAACTGCTGATAGTACGTGATCGCAAGCTGTATATTCTCATGCGCGAAATAGTTCGTAAACGCATTGTTGTCGACATGCTCCTTGTATTCATCCGGGCCAATGACATCGTTAATCCCATAGTGCTGTTTGCTTTCATCCCATTCCAAGCGATCGACCCAGAATCTCGCCGTATCGAAGATGATCTCATAACCATGATCATCCATGAATGCCTGGTCGCCGGTAACCATGTAATATTGCCGCACGGCAAAAGCGATGTCCGCAGTAATATGCTGCTCAATAAATCCGGTCCAGATCTTCGTCTGCTTCCCTGTTACAATATCTACTCGGCCCCACTCCTGTGCAACTTCTCCTTCACTTGGCCAAGCCGCTTCCCAAGGATACATGGCTCCTTCATACCCATTACTTTGTGCTTTCTTTCGTGCGCCCTCCAAGCCTAAATAACGATAGGTCAGCAACGAACGTGCAACCTTTGGATTCGAATAGATAAAGAAAGGCAATATGAACATTTCCGTATCCCAGAACGAATGCCCCTGATACCCTTCGCCACTTAACCCCTTCGCTGCAATTCCCATCCTCTCGTCATGAGCAGGCGTCATAACTGTCAAATGGTACAAGGCAAATCTAGCTGCAAGTAAATCGAAATCATGCTTAGAGTCAATGTCCAAGGTGTATAAGCCCCATACTTTTTGCTCCCAGGCTAACGCATGCTCGTGTAGCAAAGCATCGTAACCTTTTGTCTCACTGACTTTTAAGCTGGATAGCGCTTGTTCGCACATCGCCTGCAATTCCATTCCCGCAAATTCTTTATCCCGTGAAGTATGAACCGTGGTTAGTTTCTGTAGCGATAATTTTTGTCCCTTTGTCACGGTACACTTATACGTTAGCATAACCATTCTACGGTCAATGCGCATGAAGGGATCTTCCAACGTAACGCCGTCTAGACTTGCACGATGAACGGTATGGAACATAAAATCGATATCTGATTCGACCGTTTTCTGGAGTAATTCAATGTACTTCTTATCGTAAATACGCTTCTCGCCTTCATAGAAGTGCTGCACCCCGCTGTTGGTTACTTGTGCATTCACACCACTCTCAACATAAATTTCAACATCTGCGTTAAGTGATTCAATTTCCATGTTCATGGCAATGAGGTGCAGGTTATCCAACGACACAAAGCGTTTGAAAGTGAAGGCCACTTCTTTCCCCGACGATGTTAACCATATGAACGATCTCGTCAACTCCGCTACTTTCAAATTCAAAGTGCGTACGTAGTTCGCTGTTCGTGAAGGTGTCACATCCAACCGTTCTCCGTCCACACGAATATCGAGTCGTGTCACATCCGCAGCATTCGGCAACTCGGATACCTCTAGCGAATTTGATTTGTTAAATGTACCGGCCACGAATAAATTCCTTACCTCGCCTACATAGGGCTCTTCTGTCGCACTTCGAAGTCCCATATATCCATTCCCTAAGGACATGATTGCTTCGGCCTTACCTAATAAGCTGCTGGAAAAACTAGAATCAGCAACGATCCAATTCTTCAACTTGCCCTTTCCTATATCATATTTCATCATCGCACCTATACCTCCGTTATTCTTCCACGCTGATTGCGTGTATGATAAATTCAAACGCTAGACAAGCAAAGACCCATCCTCCCATCAAAATGAAGGGAGACGGGCCTCTTAAACTTACATAATCCATATTTATTTAATTGGATAACACGCCTATTGAACAGCCGTTTATCCTTTGACCGCTCCTGCCGTAATACCATCAATAATATTTCGTTGCATGAAGATGAAGAACACAATAACCGGGATGGAAGCCATCGTTAACGCCGCCATAGCCAGATGCCATTCGTTCATGTACTGACCGAAATAGACGGATGAAGCAATCGAAATCGTCCGATTCTTCTCCGAGCTGAGTGTGATCAACGGAAGCAAGAAGTCGTTCCAAATCCATAGTGAATGCAAGATCGCAATCGTCGTCGTCACAGGTTTCAACAACGGAAGCACGACCCGGAAGAATGCACCTACAATGCCGTTACCATCAATGAAAGCAGCCTCTTCTAACTCACGCGGGATGGACTTGATGAAGCCGTGATATAGGAACACTGCTAGCGGAATCCCAAAGCCCCAATACATGATAATGATACCGGGAATCGAATCCATAAGGTGTAATTCACTAGTTACCTTCACTAGCGGAATCATTAACGTCTGGAACGGGATGACGAGAGAAGACAAGATGAGTAAAAATAACATCGAACTCACCCAACCCGGACGCCGGACAAATTGGTACGCAGCTGGTGCACTAATGATTAATATCCCCACCACCGAAAAAACTGTAATGGTAAGCGAGTTCATAAGTACGCCACCAAAATTAAGTTGCTTCCATACCGTCTCAAAGTTACCGAAATTAAACGTAGTTGGCAGTGATGCAACCGTTGAGACAACCTCATTATACGTTTTAAAGGAATTAACTAATGTAATATACAAGGGAAAGAAAACAACAATAGCAAAGACAGCTAATATCGTGAATACGATCCATTGACGTTTATTTTTACGTTTATGCATTATAACTCCACCTCCCTACGTTTCAGCACAATGGACTGAACTAAGGTGACAGCAGCAAGAACAAGGAAGAAGATAACCGCTTTCGCTGAAGCATAGGTGAACAAGTTTCTTCCGAAACCTTCCGTGTAGATGTGATATGCTAACGACTGCGTTGTTCCGAATGGACCCCCGCCTGTAAGGGAATAGTTCAGGTCAAAGCCCTTGAAGCCGTTCGCAATCGCCAAGAATAAGTTAATGGTTAATGCCGGACGAATGAGCGGGAATATCACGTTCCACATTCTGCTCCAATAGCCTGCGCCATCAATTTCAGCAGCTTCCAGCATATCTTTCGGCACACCTTGAAGTGCTGCCAAGTAAATAATCATGAAATATCCAACAGACTGCCACACCGCTACCATCACGATCGACCAGAAGGCATAATCTGGAAGGCTTAGCCAATTTTTCTGAAATAGCGACCATCCTGTCGTAGCGCCGATTTCACTGAACAAATTTGTAATAATGAATTGCCAGATGAAGCCTACGATGACCGAACCCATTACGTACGGTAAGAAAAAGATGGTTCGCAAGAGGTTCCGAAATTTAATGGCTTGATTTAACCCTAGGGCAAGCAATAGACCAAATACATTGAGTAGAATCGTTGTAATCGCAACGTATTTCGCGGTAAATATAAAGGATCGTAAGAAGGCAGTGTCGTGGAATAACCGTTCATAGTTACTCCACCCCACCCAACTTATATTGCTGCTAATGCCATCCCAGTCCTGAAAACTGTAAACAATCGCTCTCAGAAAGGGAATTAGAATAACTAAAGTGAAGAAAATGATAGCAGGTGCCACAAAAGCGACATATATCAATCGTCTACGTGTCTTAATCATCATGCCTAATCATCCCTACTTTTTGACTTTTTGGTTCCAAATATCCTGTAGTTCCTTTATGGTTTGGTCTTTATCATATTGTGCGCCTACATAAGCCTGCAAAGGTACTGCGAAATCTTCAGCGATGCCAGATGGCCACAACTGGAAGGACCAAATCAACGTTTTGTTCTCTGTTAGGTACGTATTCAAATCTTCTGCTAATGGACCGAGTTCAGGTATCGTCTTCAAATCGGTGAAAGCAGGAATCATTTTATAGGAATCTACGATATACTTCTGCCCGTTCTCATGCAGCCATGATAAGAATTTCTTGCTCTCATCAAGGGCTTTGGATTCTTTACTAATCGAGTAGTACGTTGATACACCGATAGGCATTTTAGTATCTTCAGGATTGTCATTAAGCGGGATCGCGAACATTCCAATATTCATATTTGGGTTAATTTTTGTAATCGAATCGATCGCCCATACCCCTTGTTGCATCATCGCTGTTTTGCCGGATGCAAAATCTGAAACCTGATTATCGTAACTTAAGCCAATTGTATCTGTGCCTTTACCATATTGAATCGTCATGTCTAACACATCAAAGAATCCGTTCAGGTTCGTCAAATCAGAGATTCCAGCCTCTCCTTTGTACATTTTCCCGATTGTCGCTGCTGGATCTTTCTCAAATGCAAATGGAAGATTGAATAAATGCTGACCCAATACCCAGAATGACTTGTACCCTTCCGAGTAGGAGGAAATTTGTGCAGCTTTGAGCTTCTCGTTTACTTCTTTTAGCTCCGTTAGCGTTGTTGGCACATTATTAATACCCGCTTTGGAGAATAGATCCTTGTTATAAATAAATCCATATCCTTCTACAGCGAGCGGGAAGCCCAGCTTCTTGCCGTCTACGGTCATTCCTGGCTCCGCTGAAGGAACCACCTTGTCCATCCATGGCTCATCAGATAAATCGACCAAGCGATCGGACCAATCTTGAATGTCTGTATACGCTCGAGTCATGAAGATATCAGGACCATCGCCAGCTGCAAAGCGTGTTTTCAATAACGTATCGTAGTTGCTTGTAACTTGTGCCTCAATGTTGACGTTAGGGTTTAGTGCCATATAATCCGCAGTCATGGCTTTGATTTTGTCTGTAATTTCGGTCTTGAAATCCATGATCTTAATCGTTACTTTTTCACTGTTTGAATTTCCTTTATTATTGGCTGCCTCATTCTTACTGTTTGTACTTCCGCCGCCAGCGCAACCGCTGATCAATGACAAAAATACAATACTCGTGAGAAGCATTAACATTACCTTACGCATCTCTATTCCCCCTTAAGTAGTTGTTTTCTTTTGCTACACCTTTATTTTACAAATTACTTGTCAGCGGAAACAGAGATTATATTCGCTAAAAAGAGTAAATTATGAACCTCTCACTTGTTTGCGATATTTCAGCGGGGATAAGCCCATTTGCTTGCGAAATACTTTGCTAAAATAGTTCTCGTCCGCATATCCAATGATCTCCGCGATTTTGATCACGGACATCTCGGTATGCATCAGCAATGACTTGGCCTTCTGCATTCGTAAATACGTCTGATAAGTGACCACCGTGGTGTTGTACATCTCTTTGAATTTCTTCGCAATGTATTGCGGACTGAAATGGAAATGCTCCGATAAACTAATCATGGTAATATTCTCATGAAAATGCTGCTGGATATACTCATGGATGGCCTGTATCCCTCGGCTTTCATACCCATCCATACCACTAACTTCAATCAACCGCCACCATTGTTGAATCATCTTCGTCTCCCACTCTGCAATATAGCTAATCCATAATGGAATAGATAAATCGTCTACATCCTTATGCAGCTTACGACTGGCTCGCTCCAACATATAGTTGGCTTCCTTGGTCATCATCTGCAAATCTTTAAAAAGCAACATACGGCATGTACGAAGCTCTTCGGCAAAGCCATGTATAATCTCAGTGACATAAGTCTTATTACGGTCTTCTAAAGCGATATTCAACAGTAATTCCTGGTTGGATAGGCTCGGTTTCACATCGTCACCGTCGTAGGTGCTGTCATATTCAGCAGATATAGGGGAATCCATTAGCGTTTCCCTAGCTGAATCGATCTGTTCCTGAATTTGTTGTAGATTGGTTGCCCTCTTGCTTGTGCCCGTCAACACCTCTAAGCCAATGGTCTTCTTCCAAGCCGCTGTCATCTTCTTGATGAAATACTGCAGCTTATTCGTTAAGCTCTCAGGCTCTTCGGCCGTCAGCAATAACCAACGATAATCGTCACACCGGAATAATAGATGTGCACCATACTCTTCTAAAGACTCAGAAGCAATATTTCTTAGAGCAAATGCAAACAACTCTGCATTCCCTTCATACCTCTGTTCAATACGTAGAGTACTGTCACGCATCAAAATGATGGTCGCTCGAAGGCATTCTACCGCCATTTTCGACTTGTGAAAATACCCATTGAGTTCGGTATAATTCGGAGTATCCTCCTTGAGGGACTGATTCATTTTTTGCTCAATCACTAAAAAGTCAGCCTGTTTTAGGAGAAACTCTGTATCTCTCTCCACACGCATGGTGTCCTCCCTTAATTCACATAATGTTACCGCTTGCAAAAGGGCTTGTTCCACATCCTTCTTCTTAAACGGTTTCAAAATATAATCGATACCATTCGCCTTAATCGTGGCTCGTGTATACATATAGTCGTTGTAACCGCTAACAACAATAATCTGTACATTGGGATATTTCTCGCGAATCATATCTAATAATTGAATCCCATTCATTTCGGGCATACTCATGTCACAGAACATCACGCTAGGTTTGTGCAATCGAATCATATCCAGTGCTTGAAGACCATTCTCCGCATGAAATCGTTCTCTCACACCAAACCGATCCCAGTCTATAGCCAGTTCAATTCCCTCTCTTACGTGCTCTTCATCATCAACAATTAATACTTTCACAGAAGCCCCTCCTCTTCATTCAATCGCTTGGAATCATCACCATTCGGATATGTAATGAGATGATGGTTGCTTCAAAAGGAACGCTTGTCACTTCCCAAGTAAATCCTGGACCATAAAACAATCGCAACCGTTGCAACACATTGATTAATCCAATGCCATTCTTACCATAGTGCAGTTTGTCCTCTACGTAATCCTGGCGAATGGCCTCGATCGTCTCCAACGTGATTCCCTTTCCATCATCAATCACCTGAATACACAGCAAGTGCTCTGACTCCTTGATCTCTAGTGCAACATCAAGGTGTATAAATCCATAGCCTCGTCCTCTTTCAATTCCGTGTACGATACTATTCTCAATAAGCGGCTGAAGCAGCATCTTAGGTACTTCCAAATATCGCGCTTCTGGAGGAATGGACATAGTGTACGATAATTTACTTTTAAATCGGCCCTGTTGAAGAGACATGTAGTCTTCAATATGCTTTAACTCCATCTCCAACATGACGATCTCGGTCTGAAAATCCATGCTATACCGCAAAATCGATCCCAATTCCGATATTTTATCACTGATTTCGTAAGCGCCGTGTTTCATCGCAATCGTACCGATGGATTGCATCGTATTGTATAGAAAATGTGGATTGATTTGCGCCTGCAACATCTTGAGTTGCGCTGTAGTTAGCTCTAAACGATATCGGTGCTCGCGATTCATGTAGTCATCCAAATTCCGAGTCATCCCATAGAATCGATCTTCCAAAAGGCCCATCTCATCGGTTCGCTTCTTCCCCTTCGGAATATCAAAGTGGCCTTTTTCAACGCGAGCAATATTGCGAATTAGTCTTCTCACAGGGAGAATTATGAAATAAGACAGAATCATGGCTAGTACAACGACGAAGGCAATGGCGATGAATTGAATGAGTAAGGATCGGTTAATGGTCTTGTGCGCAGAGGAATATATAACGGCATTGGGCACAAATTTCACTAATGTGAACGGAAAATCATTGTATTCATTGTGCACATAGATAAACACCCCTTCTCTTCGTTCCAATTCTCCTTCAAAGAATCCTCGGCTCCCGAGCAGTTTGCCTTGGATATGACTTAATCCTGCCGTATCCTCATTAGAACTGTAGAGAAGCTGCTGTTCGTCTTTAATTAGCAAAAAATACGCATCGTCCGTAGAGAGCTGGGAATAAATCAGTTTATCAATCTCTCTGAGTCCAACATACATATTTAAAGTTCCGAGTATCGTCGATCTTGGATAGTCAATCAAATTCTTCTGCATCAGCAGAACCTCTTTATTCCCCAGATGTTTCACACTATATTGCATGGATTCACCCTGTATCTTGTCATAGTCCTGCAACAGGTTCTCTAGCTCGCTATTGCCAACATCCGAAGATGTAAACGCTTGCTTTTTTAAGTTGCTAATATACTTAACCGCATTGAACTCTGACCGGCTGATATACATGGCGTTCACTTTGTTATAGATGTACAACTTCTGAAGTGGCGATGTCTGTTCTGATCTGAGATAACTCATGAGCTGCGGATCGACATAGAAAGAACCTAACAACAGATTTAGATCATGAATATAGATCTTCAAATTATTCGATATAATCTCCATCGCATTATAATTCAGTTCAATCACTTGTTCTTTCATGGAGCTAGATGTCGTCTGATACGCAATTATATTGGATAATGAAAATGGAACCACGGTTGCGAGCAGCATACCGATTAGCAATTTACTGAACAAACTCTGTTTAAGCCAGCGCATAGGCTATCCCCCTAGTAATCACCTAGCAAAAAAAGAAATACGACTACATTTATTCATGTGTATCTAAGGACTATTTATGATAACATTTTATTAAAATGATATAAATTTATCAAATGGGTAAGTCTTACATATGCTAATCAGCCCCAAGCGAAACCATATGAGCTTATGAACGACAAGAGCCGAGTAAGCACAGGCTATGCGCCTGTGCTTACTCGGCCCTTCATAATCCCAAGGAACTAGGAAATACCTAGGAAAAGAGAAGTCAAATCCCTGACGCAACCGCCTAAAACTTAAACCTATTAATCAACTGCTGCAAATCTCCTGACATATGCGATAAATTAGAAGCCAGTCCCGACACTTCTTCCATGGAAGCAAGCTGTTCCTCTGCGGAGGAGGCAATTTCCTGTGAATGACTGGACGCAATCTTGGCAATATTAGCAACGTTCTCGCCACTGGCCGATATCTCCTGTACACTCGCTGAAATTTGTTGGGTTATGCTCGCCAATTCTTCGATCTGCTCTGAAATACGAATCGTTGACGTGGTTATATCTTGAAATCTAAGCTCAGTTTCCTTAGCAACTTCAGTTCCGGAAAGCACTTCTTCCTTGACTTTGTTCATCGTTTGAACGGATCGTTTCATGTCATTCTGCATTTCTTCAATCAAGCTGGAAATCTCATTGGTGGAGCTGTTCGATTGATCAGCCAGCTTACGGACCTCACCGGCTACGACAGCAAATCCCTTGCCGTGCTCCCCGGCGCGTGCCGCTTCGATTCCGGCATTCAATGCCAACATGTTGGTTTGACTAGAAATGTTCCGAATAATCGTGAGCACCTGATCAATTTGTGCGGTCCGTTGCTCCAAGAGTTGGATGACCTCATTAGAATCATTGACGGATTCGCTGATGGAGCTCATTTGCTTGACGGTATTCTGTATAGCAACTCCTCCTAGTCCCGCGATGTTCCTCGTATCTGCAGAAGAATCCGCAATCGTCGAGGAACTCTCGGCAATACGCTGGATGCCAATGGACATCTCTACAAGGGACGTCGTCGTTTGCTCCAAGGTGATCCGTTGTTCTTCGACTCCGTCGGCAGACTCCTGAATGGCTATGGTGATTTGTTCGGTGGCCTTGCTCGTTTGTTCCGCACCGACCATTAAATCATTGGAGTAAGAGGCGACCTGCTGCGTGGATGCATTCACTTCTCCAATAAAGTGCCTCATCTGCTTAACCATGTTATTAAAGTCCCTAGCTAATTCGCCAACTTCATCTTTTGATTTGTTGTGAACCTCTTCCACCGTAAAATTACCTGTAGCCACTTCATTTAATTTTCTTCCAATTAACTGGATCGGCTTGGCGAGACGAGAAGAGAAGAAACTCACAATAAACATGCCCAATACCAAGGCAATAGAGCCGATCCATAAAACAAGTTTTAGAACATCTTGGGCGCCAGCATTAAATTCTGTGACGTGAGCGCCGGAACCGACGATCCATCCCCAGTTGGGGTCCATTTCTACATAAGATATTTTTGTTTCTACTTTATTACTGTCCCCTGGGATCTTATATTGGTAAGATAGAAAACCTCCCCCTTTGATTCCCATTTCCACGATCGCTTTACCCAGCATCACACCATCTTGTGACTTAATATTTGTCAGGTCTTCCCCTTCGTTGTTCGGATTCATCACTGATATTGAATTTTTATTTACAGCCCACGGATAGCCCGTCGTACCCACTGTGTAAGCCTGTTTTATCGGACGGACATTTTTGGCATCTTTTTGTCCTAACAGCTCCTGTCTAACTTTTTCTTGCGCTTCCTCCAAAGTCAGTCTCCCGGCTTTGACTTCTCCATCCATCACATTCATCATGCCAATCATGGCCTTCACGCTATGTTGAAGTTGCTTTTTTCCCGCCTCATCCAATTTGCTCTTGGATGATTCATATGTCGTTATTCCTATTAGAATCGTAGGGACTAACAAGAGAAATAAACATAATACGACTAACTTGGTTCTTAATGACCTAAACTTCACTTTCATGGAAAACCTACCTTTCGTAATCGGAGAACATTATTTACTTCTTATATATCGGTAAAGGGAATAAAAAAGTGAATGCATTAAAGCTTAATACCGCGTAGAGCCCAGCACTCCATTTGAAATAATAGTAAGGTTTCAGAAAAAAATGCAACCGGAACCGAGAATATATCAGCTACAACGGAAGAATCAGTAGCATTGATGGAGCAAATTTCATCACCAAATATTTAAAATTTAATTCACGTCCTACATTAGAAAAAAGCCTCTCCATCAGTTCACTGGTAAGTTGAACTATCATGAGAAGCTTCTTTTTTATTTATCTTTTGCTACAATGATTATAGATATAATATAAGTAAACGCTATAAGAGGAATTCATTAACGTAAATGAGGTCGATTGAATATGGAACTACGACAGCTACAATATGCACTTCAAATAGCTGCAGAACGCAATTTCTCACGCGCCGCAGATAAGCTACACATTGCCCAGCCTTCACTAAGTCAACAACTTTCTAAGTTAGAGAAAGAAATCGGTGTACTACTCTTTCAGCGAAATACAAGCAGTGTTGAACTCACCCATGCGGGTGCAGCCTTTATGGAGCAAGCACAAAAAATTGTAGATGCTGTTGAACTTCTTCATCAAGAAATGACCGATATATCCCAGCTACGTGGAGGTAAGGTTGTCATCGGAAGTATGCCTATTACAGGTTCTCATTTACTTCCTTATGTATTACCCGTCTTTAGACAGACCTACCCTGACATTGAGATCACACTCCTAGAGGACTCCTCAATGAATCTAGAGAAGCTAACAGCCAATGGCAAAACAGATTTAAGCTTGCTCTCCCTCCCTCTCCTAGAACCTTCACTTGCTTACGAAGTTATAGGAGAAGAAAAAATTGATTTGGCTGTCCCTCCAGAGCATCCTTTGGCTGTGAAGCATGCTAACCAGACCCTTGAGACCATTCAAATAGAAGAACTCAAGAATGAATCCTTTATCGTACTCAAGAAAGGCCAAGGATTCCGTAAAATGACCTTTGACCTGTGCCAGCAGGCTGGATTCGAACCCAAGGTCGTATTTGAGAGCAGTAATATGGAAACCATTCAATCACTAGTTGCCGCAGGCATGGGTATAACGCTAGTTCCGCGTTTTATCGCCCGGGCACCTAGAACAGACTTCGTTCCCATCTTTTTGCCACTAGCTGAGCCCGTCCCAAGTCGAACGTTGGTCGTCGCCTATAGACGAGGACGTTATTTATCCAAAGCAGCTGAAGCTTTCATCGACTCATTCAAGAAATCAATAGACGAATTAATTGATTGAGTAAAGGTCAGGGCGACGATCACTAAATACTGGAATTCGTCCCCGTACGTCATCTACTAATGCTGGAGAGATCTCACCTATGACGATCTCTTCTCCTTCTCCACCCTCAGCAATAATCTCCCCCCATGGGTCAATGATCATAGAATGCCCGAAGAATGATGTGTCTCCACTTACACCCACCGTATTACAAGCAACTACGTACATTTGATTCTCAATAGCCCGAGCCATGAGCAATGTGCGCCAATGATGCAGACGAGGATGCGGCCATTCCGCTGAAACAAACAGTACCTTGGCTCCATCTAGAGCTAGACTTCGTGCTAATTCTGGAAACCGAATATCATAACAGATCGATGCTCCTGCGGTGAAATGGTGATCAATCTCAAATGTAACCTTATGATCACCTGACTTCAGATATTTTTCTTCGTTCATCAAACAAAATAAGTGGATCTTAGAATACTTGGCTATTTGTTCGCCTTGACGATCAAATACATACATAGAATTAGTAATATTCTCTCCATTTTTCTCAGCAATGGACCCACCTACAACGATAATCTCATGACGTTTAGCAAATGAACTAAGCCACTCTTTACTACGTTGACCCGCAACATCTGCGATTTCGTGAATTTCCTCTAGGGCATAACCTGTATTCCACATTTCAGGCAATACAATCAGATCAGGCTTAGGTGACATATTTGCCGCTTGCTCCATTAACATTAGAATATGTTCCCTATTAACCTCTGGTTGACCTAGTTGAATAGGTGTCTGGATCAAAGCTACACGTAAATTATTACTGCTCATTGTCAACACAAGTTCCCCCTTATTTAAATGTAACTGAACTACTCTTTCTTTCGTGATGTATATCATCATTTTTTACTATCCATCTCTATCCGCATGTATTCATAACCCCAAACAAAGCATCGTTTTATGGACATCTTTCAATTGTAAGTTTCGTTCCCATTCACGTTTATATGCAGAAAATGTGGTTTTTTTTCGTGATTTTCTTTAGATGAAATTACGCAATTTAGAATCAACAACGATTCTATATTTCTTTTCTATAATCATTATATACTTGCATCTATAATCCGCAAGCTGATCCGACTATCGATAAAAACTCGGTTAGCTTGAGTTGCCTAAGCAGAAATTTGTAAATTGATATACTAGAGTCGCAAAAGCGGCACCATTGCGAATACTATTCACTTCAATACGCCGTTGTGTGATTTCCCCCGATTGATCCATATACATGATCTCGACAATTTTCCCAAGATACTTCATTGGCATGACATCGCTCATTATTAAAACATTTGTTTGTATCATATACGAACTAATGTTCTTTATTCAAGAGTAATTGA
This sequence comes from Paenibacillus sp. IHBB 10380, assembly GCF_000949425.1. Taxonomy (NCBI): domain Bacteria; kingdom Bacillati; phylum Bacillota; class Bacilli; order Caryophanales; family Paenibacillaceae; genus Paenibacillus; species Paenibacillus sp. IHBB 10380. Next base: position 1,275,257 of record NZ_CP010976.1, on the reverse strand, counting down.
CAATATAGGTGTATGGTAGTATTTACCTAAGTCTGATAGACTTATCCTAGAATAATATTTATGGAGGAATTCAAATTGGTCAAAACCCTAAAAGCTCTTGGAATCATTTCAATCATTGGAGGAATCATTGTTGGTATCATTTATGGGACAAAAGAGGACCCGCTGGCAAAATTGCTAGAAATGGATGATAGCTTTCGATTTGCTGTAGCTCTGTCCTGGTGGGTAAGCGGATTAGTCTCTGGCATACTATTTCTAGCATTCTCAAAAATGCTCGAGTTGTTAGAATGGCACAGTCACATGCTTAAAGAACTCATGGAGAGAAACGCGCGATGATACACTACCATCTCAACAAAATCCATTAGTTAATATTAAAGCGTCATCGAATTCACTCGAAGGATTAACAACGAGATCATGACTGATGAGTGTGAAGAAAGAAATACATATAGCTACTGAACACAATCAGAGGGTAATTGTAAGACAACATAGAAGTGATAAGCGGTGATCACATTGGCGTTATGCCTTTGTGGTCTCTTTGTTGTTGATTGATTCAATCCTTATAAATAAAAACCAGTCAAAATGCAAAACTAAATATATTAGACTCTTTTCCCGTTAGTTCAATGTTTGATTCTGGGCATGGGGACTTACAAAATGCGAAGAAAACGATTGATTTGGAATATTACATCACCGGGATGATCTCATTGGCAAACGTATCACGGACTTGCTGATCAAATGTGCTGTATCCGGTGTGCATGTTCGCTTTGTAAGAGACGGTTGGGGGAGTAAGAAATTTCCTCAACATCAAATCATACGGATGGTGGATGCTGGGATTGAATGCCGGACGATATTGCCATTGCGCTTCCCTAAGTTTATATTCACTCTGACTTATAGGGATCATTGTGAAATTGTTGTGATCGACGGAAAAGAAGCTTTTGGAGCTCCTGAGGCATAAGCCCCTATTGACTCTGACATCCCTTTTCGCTTCCCGGCAGTACTAAAAAGGCTGGCTGAAATAATTCCAATTGCTCCTGTGTCGATTCCAACAGCTTCTAACCTCGCTTTCATACATCGTCATATATTGGTACATCAGGCCATCGTTTCCGTAGCACCTTCTAAGGAAATAGTTCACGTTCGCAACATGCTACTTTTTTATCTATTCCACCAATTCCACTAAATAGGCTTAAGAGGTTCATGTGTCCCTCCCCCTCCTGTTCTTATATGTTCAAAAATTGTAGCAATATAGAACTATTCCCCATGTTTTGCGTATTTATCTACAAAGGAGATGCTCTAATGCAATTTTTGCGATTTTTTATGGGCCTTATAATACTCGCAACGGGTTTAACCAATATCTTTTATCCTTCAATCGCATGGTATTTAAGAGAAGGATGGCAAAGTGGAGGGTACTCTGAGCCAGACGATACCTTCATATCCATCACAAAACTTACTGGAATAGTCTGTTCGATTCTGGGCTTGGGTATCTTTATCACTGGCTTTCTTGACTAAATGTTTAATGGATATGCTGCCATAGCTTTCATATAGTCAGATAGCTTCCAGAATGCTTGAGGTTCCAAATTCACTTTTCCATTTTTCATCCATCCTTTCTTTCGAGATTCAAATCATGGTAAACTAAAGTAAATAGTTTCCAAATGCGAGGTGACTTAGATGAAATACGGTAGAGCTCGGTCTGAACGAAAATGGAACTTCATTGAGCTATTCTTAGATATTCTGTTCTACATCCCAAGAATAGTTATCAAATTGTTACCCTAAATAAGATCGTATGTTTGGTCACAAGGCCGTAGCTACCCATACCGGATCTGCTTGATTCAGGAGTGAGGGAGAAGCACCTAAGCCGCTCCCCCACCTTTCATTTGACTTGCGACACGCTCCTTATATACCGTCTACTTACTGCTTATTCGACTACATGGTTATCCAACACCCTTGGCGATTTGAAGCCATGTCATGCCATCCTCGCGTCACTGCCTTAAAAATGTAAGGAAATCGTGAGGTATGTCATCAAATATCGGCTGATTATCAAAAATGAACTGCTCTAGCTCTTCTTTATTCACTACGACATTCTCAGTCACTTCCACAGACTTTATTGCTTCTTAAGGTTCAGTGGTTGAAGTTTCAGTGTTGATCGGATCACCGAAATCCATTTCCTGATTATTTTTGTCTTCCTGCATCCAGTCCGTAGGTTCAGATCTAGTGTTATTATCCGGTTCTACTTCTCCGTTTTTGTCATCCTTGACTACAGGTTCCGCCTGAACCTACCATTGCGCCATTCATCCCACTTCTAGGCTAACGGTGCTACGCGCTTCCGGTACTCGTCCACCATCATTACGAATATTCCAACACCCATATCTTCCTCACCTGCAAGCTTCAGGTAAGTATCGTCTTCAGACAGTCGTCCCCTAATCTCAATGAAATCATGATTCAGATCTTCTTTAGTTTCAATCTTCTCAGGAGGGAGGTAGGTAATACCAGGTCTAATGAAAGTTGCTCACCCTCGGGCTTGGCTACTGCTATCAATCGCATAATTGGTGATCGGCTTGACAGTCCAGCTTATCCCCTCTATACAGCCCTGTTAAATGATGATAAATTGTAACTATTATATTTTGGATGAGAGTAGAGTGATGAACGATGAATACGACGAACAACATGACCCCGAACTCAGCTTTTCAAATCGAACCCGCTGAAATCTTCAAAGGGCTACCCACTCAATTTTTTGCTACATTAGTTCAAAAGGTCAACCATGAAATTGCTGCAGGCCATGATGTCATCAATTTGGGACAAGGTAATCCAGATACACCAACACCAGAACATATCGTTAAAGAACTTCAGAACGCGGCTACCAACCCGCTATATCATAAATATTCTCCTTTTACTGGATATTCTTTTTTAAAAGAAGCGATCGCTAAGCGTTATTTAGATGATTATGGTGTTGTATTAGATCCCGAGACCGAAGTTGCTATTCTGTTCGGCGGCAAAACCGGACTTGTGGAGTTGCCACAAATTTTGCTGAATCCCGGCGATCTTTGCCTAGTTCCAGATCCGGGTTATCCTGATTATTGGTCAGGAGTAGCTCTCGCACGCGCGGAGATGTCTTTCATGCCTCTGCTTCAAGATCATGGATATCTTCCTGATTATAGTAGTATAAGTGAACAGGACAAGGCACGAGCGAAACTTATGTTCTTAAACTATCCTAATAATCCAACCTCTGCGACCGCTCCCCTCTCTTTCTATGAAGACACGGTGGAGTTCGCAGCGAAACATGGAATCGTCGTTGCGAGTGATTTCGCATACGGCGCTCTTGGATTCGATGGACATCGCCCTGTCAGCTTTCTTCAAGCTCCTGGCGCAAAGGAAGTAGGCATTGAGTTATATACCCTGTCCAAAACCTATAATATGGCTGGCTGGCGTGTTGGCTTCGCTCTTGGTAACGCCAAAGTGATATCGCTCATCAATACGCTACAGGATCATATGTATGTTAGCTTGTTTGGAGGTATCCAATCTGCGGCTGCCGTTGCCCTAACCTCTTCACAGGCATGTGTAGAGCAATTAGTGGGTCGCTATGAATCGCGTCGGAATGCACTATACGATGCTTTGGACCATATAGGCTGGCAAGCTACCAAGCCTAGCGGTTCCTTCTTTAGCTGGTTACCTGTGCCTAAAGGTCACACTTCCGTTTCATTATCGGACCTTCTGCTTAAAGAAGCGAAAGTCGCTGTAGCACCTGGCGTTGGATTCGGTAAATATGGTGAAGGATATGTACGGCTTGGACTGTTAAGTCCAGAAGATCGTTTACAAGAAGCCGCAGAACGTATAGGGAAGCTTGGTCTCTTTGCATAAACCTTTGCAAACACTAGTTTTCCATGTTATTCTATGTGAAATATATGATCTAATCATTATAATGAAGTAAACAAATCACAATATACAAAAACGTGTTGATGGGGCCCATAAGTAAGATAACTTCACGCTTTGCAGAGAGTAAATTCCATTGGCTGAGAGAATTTACCGTGAATCCTTTCTTAATCCTCCCCCTGAGCGGCCTGCTAATATAGTAGGACAGTACCTTCTGTTACAAGGTCCCAAGTTGGATGATTTATTTCATCAATAAAGGTGGTACCGCGGAAGCTAAACTTTCGTCCTTTGCTCGTCAAGGATGAAAGTTTTTTTGTTGTATAGATAGAATGAACTAAAGAGGAATTTAAGAGGTTCTAATTCATAATTAGTGCTTGCTGAAAATAGAATTTTATGCTGATTGTAGCTTCGATACTGGAATTGTCTTGTAGCAGCGTAGCGTTCGCCTAAAAGCTTTCCCTTCCGAAAGCTACTTCGAAAGCATACGCTTTGCCCCTGAATTCTAATCACAAATAGCGGCATATTCAAAAAATTTGGGGGCAACAGCGATTCGGTTGGACAATCCATCCGCATAGTGGTCAGTTATCAATACGATAGATTTTCAAGCACTGATTTTGGTGTTGTGCCATTTAAGAAACACAACTTTAGTTCATTCTATAAGATCAGATGTATAATTGATTAATTAAGGGAAGTGACTCTGATGCCATCTCGTATTATTATAAAAATTGGAAGCAGCTCCCTTGCCTCTACTGAAGGTGAGTTAAATCGAGAAGCCATTCATTTTTTTGCTGGGGAGATAGCATCCTTAAAAGCTGTTGGATATGAGGTGCTCCTTGTTACATCTGGAGCCGTTGCCGCAGGGTTCCGTGAGATCGGATATGTGTCTAGACCCCATCTACTACACGAGAAACAAGCTGCTGCTGCCGTTGGGCAGGCCTTGTTAATGCAAGCATACCAAGCAGCCTTTGCAGCTCATGATATTATTAATGCTCAAATTCTCCTTACCCGTACCGATTTTTGCAGTCGTAAACGAATGAATAACGCTGGTCTTACGATTGAAGAACTATTGAAGCAAGGTGTTGTGCCTATCTTCAATGAAAATGATACCGTATCTGTGGATGAGCTCAAATTCGGGGATAATGACACCCTATCTGCTCTAGTAGCTAATCTAGTCAAGGCTAAGCATCTATTAATACTAACGGATATGGATGGGCTATACACAGGTGATCCACGCATACATCCGGATGCTGTCCGTTTCGATCATGTACAGGAGATTACTGAAGAAATATATGCCACTGCCGGTGGCGCTGGTTCATCCCTTGGCACGGGAGGTATGCGTTCCAAAATTGATGCCGCCAAAATTGCCACCCGTGGCGGAGTTCCTGTCTTTGTGGGTAAAGTCAATTCACCAGGTGATCTGAAAAACGCTGTTGATGGTCATGGACAAGGGACATACTTCGATACCGAACTCTCTTCTCTTTCAATGAAGAAGCAATGGTTAGGCTTCATGTCTTCACCCCTTGGCTCGATCACCGTAGATGCGGGCGCAGAGCAAGCTTTAATTCATGGCGGTCATAGTCTGCTTCCCGTAGGCGTTCAACAAGTGATAGGCCATTTCCATGCTGGAGATGTCGTTGAAGTACTAAATTCCGAAAGTGTAGTTCTAGGACGTGGTATCATTAATTATGATGATGAACAACTACGACTCATTCGTGGGATGTCTAGCTCAAAAGTTGTTCAAGCGCTAGATCATATCCATCGGTTAGAGGTCATCCATAGAGATGAATGGATCACATTGAAATAGCACAATAAAGTCACGTTTCAAGCCAAAAAACTTGTGGGAGGTAATATCAATGAATGGAAGTGAAGTGAGATCCAAAGCAGCGCTGGCTAAATCAGCAAGTGCGGTGCTGAATCGACTAACGACGGAGCAGAAGAATAAAGCTTTAGGAGCTATGGCCAATGCCCTTAGACAGGAACAGCAGAGCATTATCACTGCAAATGCTGTAGATCTAGAACGTGGGCGCCAGCAAGGAACCCCTTCTTCTTTACTTGACCGTCTCGCTTTAAACCCAGAGCGTATTGAGGCAATGGCTGAAGGGCTAGAACAAATTATTAGTTTACCTGATCCAGTCGGTGATGTGCTAGAAACTACTGAACGACCAAATGGTTTGCTGATTGATAAAATTCGTGTACCCCTAGGAGTCATTGGTATTATCTACGAAGCAAGACCCAATGTAACCGTTGATGCTGCTGGATTATGTCTTAAGACCGGAAACGCTGTAGTCTTGCGTGGTGGCTCTTCTGCCCTCTCGTCTAACCGCCAAATTATCGAAGTCCTGCATCATGCACTCGCTTCGACTGATATTCCTGTAGATGCCTTGCAGATCATTGAAGATCCAAACCGATCCTCTGTGGATGAAATGTTGAAGTTAAACGGCCTACTAGATGTCGTAATCCCACGAGGTGGCCGCTCACTCATCCAGAATGTAGTCACCAATGCTACCGTCCCTGTCATTGAGACGGGCGCAGGTGTATGCCATACGTATATCGATGAATCTGCCGAACTCACCATGGCTACAGAGATAAGTATGAATGCCAAGGTTCAGCGTCCTTCAGTCTGCAATTCCATGGAAACCTTGTTAATTCATCAAGCATTCGCTGCATTGCATTTGCCTCATATTGCTGAACAATTCCGTAATGCTGATGTCGAGCTACGCGGTTGCGAGCATACGCTTTCTCTTGTCCCTTGGGCAAAGTTAGCCACTTCCGAAGACTACGACACGGAATACAATGATTACATTCTAAATGTTAAGATAGTAAACAATATACAGGAAGCCTTAGATCATATCACACAATATGGCACGCAACATTCCGAATGTATCGTGACAGAGAATAAGACTCAGGCAGATTACTTTATACAAGAAGTCGATGCTGCGGCAGTTTATCACAATGCCTCTACTCGCTTTACCGATGGTTTCGAATTCGGTTATGGAGCAGAGATTGGGATTAGCACGCAAAAACTACATGCAAGAGGCCCTATGGGACTTCCTGCACTAACCTCAACGAAATATCGCATCTATGGAAATGGACAAATACGCCGCTAATATCGGCAAGGAGGATTCTTACCTATGAGCCAGCAACAAGCTATAATTCAAGATCATATTACGTTCTATGGGGCTGGATCGATGGCAGAGGCAATCGTGCGCGGTATTATCGCTCGCACCGTTGTACTTCCTTCGGCAATTACGATGCTTAATCGAAGTAATACAGAGCGTCTTGAGGAATTAAAGCAACGATATCAAGTGAATACCAATAATGATGAGACAGCTAAAGTTAGAATTTTGCAGAACTCTCCAATCATCGTACTCGCGATGAAACCCAAAGATGCCGCCGCCTCTCTGCAACAATTAGGTCCACTACTCTCAGATGGACAATTAATCGTCTCCGTCATTGCTGGATTATCTATTACAACCATGCAACGTCTACTAGGACGGAAACAACCCATTGCAAGAACGATGCCCAATACTTCTAGTTCTATTGGTCTCGGCGCGACTGGTTTATCGTTCTCAAAAGAAATAACGGAGGATCAACGCCATACCGTCACGACTTTGTTTGAGGCAGTAGGAATAGTCACTGCTATTCCTGAGGAGAAAATGGACTTGCTTACAGGTATTTCCGGCAGTGGTCCTGCCTATATTTATTACATGATGGAAGCCATGATGGCTGCGGGGATTCGCGGTGGATTATCACCTCAGCAGTGTAAAGAATTAACGGTACAGACCGTTCTGGGTGCCGCCCAAATGGTTCAGCAGACAGGAGAAGAACCAAGTACACTAAGAGCTAAGGTGACCTCTCCGAATGGTTCAACACAAGCAGCCATTATGATGCTTGATAAAGGTGACTTCTTTGAAGATGTTATTGCAGCTGTTAACCGCTGCGCAGAGCGTTCCCGTGAGATGGGTGCTGCGCTAAAGGAGGAAGGTTCATGAATCAATGTACAGCAACTTATCGAATTTATGATGACAAAGTAGATTTTCGTAAAAAAGCAGAATCGATCGCTATAGGCATGACTGTTGGTAGCTGGACAGAGTTACCCCAAGCGAAACGGAACTCCATGCAGAAACATTTAGGACAAGTCTTAAGTGTAGAAGAACATGAAGCAAAGGGTGCTGCCATCGGCACTAGATATGCAGATATCACGATCGCCTATCCTGATGTAAATTTTAGCCATGATATCCCAGCCCTACTCGTCACCGTATTCGGCAAAATATCAATGGATGGACGAATTAAACTGATTAACCTAGGATTCTCAGAGTCTTTCCTTTCGGCTTTTTCAGGTCCTAAATTCGGTATAGCAGGAATCAGAGAACAACTGGGTGTCTATGATCGCCCTCTACTTATGAGCATCTTCAAGTCGGTTATTGGCCTTAACCTTGAGGAATTACGTGAGCAGTTCTACCATCAAGCACTCGGTGGTGTCGACCTCATCAAGGATGATGAAATTCTATTCGAGAATAAGCTGACCCCTATAGAAAAGCGGGTTGAAATTTGTATGAAGGCTGCCGAATTGGCAAGTAAGGAGACGGGTAAAAAGCTACTTTACGCTGCCAATCTAACCGGCCGTACTTCCCAGCTTAAGCAACAAGCTATGAAAGCTATCGATGCGGGAGCTAACGCCCTATTGTTTAATGCACTAGCCTATGGCTATGACGTCCTCCATGAATTGTCTAGTGATCCTGAGATCACCGTACCTATTGCAGCTCACCCTGCTTTAGCAGGAGCAATATATCCAGCTCAGCACTATGGCATTTCACCTTCTGTTCTTTTAGGGCAACTCATGCGACTAGCAGGTGCAGATCTAGTACTCTTCCCATCTCCATATGGCTCGGTTACGATGCCAAGAGAAGAGAACTTAGCTATCCATCATGAACTCATTACATCTGATCTGAAAATCACAACAAGTATGCCCGTTCCTTCTGCCGGTATTCACCCCGGTCTAGTGCCTTTGATACTGAAAGATTTCGGAACTGATGTTGTCATCAATGCAGGTGGAGGTATTCATGGACATCCCATGGGAACGACAGCAGGTGGACATGCTTTTGTACAAGCGATTGATGCGGCAATGAAATCTATTCCGCTCGCAGAATATGCGGTAACTCATCCAGAACTACAGTCTGCCATTAATACCTGGGGAGGAGAACAATGATATCATCTAGAAAACCCGTCATCTTCTGTGATTTCGATGGAACGATTACGATAACAGACAATATCGTGGCGATCATGAAGCATTTCAAGCCGCAAGGCCACGAAAAAATTATGGAAGATACGATCAAACAGAGAATTAGCCTTCATGAAGGTGTGAGCGCCATGTTCGCACTTATACCCTCCAGTCAACGTGAGGAGATTATTTCTTTCGTATTGGAATACGCTGGTATCAGAGAAGGATTTCAACAATTCCTTTACTATCTCAAAAAAGAAAATATTGAATTCTATGTAACAAGTGGTGGTATGGATTTCTTTATTGATCCCTTGCTTCAGCCTTTCCAAATACCCCAAGACCATATTTATTGCAACGGGGCTGATTTCTCTGGAGAACATATTAAGATAACTTGGCCCAATCCTTGCCTTCCTCCTTGTGAGAATAGTTGTGGGATGTGCAAGACAACGGTTATCCGCCAGTTTCCAGAGGACACTTATCTACGGATACTCATCGGAGATAGCCTAACGGACTTCGAAGGAGCCAAGATTGCCGATCTCGTCTATTCTCGCTCTTGGCTCACCACGAAATGTGAAGAACTTGGGGTCAATCATGTGCCCTTCGAAACGTTTCATGATATTATATCCGATTTACAACAGAAACAAGAACAAGGAGTGCTATAAATGAGCTTTGTAAATATCACCTTAGAACAGAAACAAGAGGTTATTAGCGATCTTCGTAAAGTTAAAAATCAACTAGCCGAGCGCATGCTCTTCCCCGGAACTAGCGGTAATCTATCCATGCGTGTTGGTGATTATAGTCCAGAACAATTTTATTTCGCTGTTACTTCAAGTGGCAAAGACAAATCTAAGAACACCCCAGAGGACTTTTTATTCGTTGATCATGCGGGTCACCCTTGCGAGAATACACTCCTGAAACCCAGTGCTGAAACTCTTATTCATTGTGAAATTTACCGTCTAACGGGATGTAGTGCGGTATTCCATGTACATACCGTCTTCAATAACCTTATCAGTGAGTGGATGGGTAACGGTGGTTTTGTAACAGCTCAAGGAATTGAACTTATTAAAGCCTTCAATATTTGGGAAGAAGATGCTGCCATTTCTATTCCGGTCCTTCCTAATTATGCAGATATCCCACGGATTGCCGCTGAAGTTGAAGGTGTGCTTAACCCTGCAGTCCCAGGTATCCTTTTACGTAATCATGGAATATATGCGTGGGGTAAGAACGCTTTTGAAGCCAAGAAACATTTGGAGTCATTTGAATTTATCTTCGAATATTTATACCGTAGTTTACTTCTTCAGAATGTACCTAAAAGATAAACAAATAATTTAAAAGAGAATATTCCAGACATTAAACTAAAAACCTCCAAAACCACTATAAAAGTGGGCTTGGAGGTTTTTTTATCGAGTCCTTATAGCGGAAATACATCTAAGATAGCACAAGTTGTCTCAGCAATATTGGAAACCATGAATGTAAAGGCTGAAATGCAAACCCCGCTTGGGTTGCCTTGCCATTATTAATCGTTAAGGTACGCTCTACCCCGTAAGGTGACATATTCTCCTGAGAAGTACGAGGTACAATAATTGCTTTCTTCCCGACCTCTTGTTCAATAGAGGATATTAACTCCGCTAACGAGATAGCACCTGTTGAGCACGCGTTCAGAGGACCTTCTATCTTATGATCCTTGAGCCATAACAACAGTTCAGCGGCCTCGTCTGAGCTAATGAAGTTAATCTTGGCATCCATATTCGGGATTCCAATCGGTATACCCCTCTTCACTCGATCAATATGGAATTCTACACGCCGAGTGTAGTCATCGATTCCTAATACGAAGGTGAACCGTACACTGCAGACAGGAAAAGTAGCTCGTTGTGCAAATACAGCTTCAGCTAACCCTTTAGCAGTTCCATAATCGAAATCCATTCGCTTTCCCATCTGAATTGGAAGTGGGTATGGATCGAATTCCTCTTCTTTCTTGTTCACAGACAATGACTCATAGACAGACATACTAGACGTATAGATATATCTCTTGACTTTACCTGCAAAAATCTCGCAGGCATTCATAGCATCTTGTGGTGAATAACATATATTATCATAAATAAGGTCCCAGTCACGGCCTTCTACTGCCTTGGCTAATGACTCATAGCTTTCACGATCCACAACAAGCCGTTTCACAGTATCTCCAAAGGAATCCACAGTTTGACCTCTCGTCGCGATGGTGACTTCCGCTCCATCGTCCAACAGTAATTGAACTAATCTTTTGCCAAAGAAACGAGTTCCACCCATGACCAATACTCTGTACATTGAATTCCTCCTTTAATCCTGTTGTGTCACACTAGCGCCGTAGTCTGCTTTCCTGTTTCTTCTTCGTCTTATTATCTAGCAACAATTTAATTCCACCTGCAAGGAGCAATAGGGATACAATAAATGTCCTCATATATGTTCGTACCCTATACTCAATATGCCAGTCAGGAAACCATGATTCGAACAAAGGAATAATTAGAGAGCTACTTATATAATATATTCCACAACCTAACAACACAATACCAATCCATCTTCGATGGTTCTCAATTCCATCAATCAGCGGACGATCTTGCATAGGTTCTCTTCCATACCGACTAATCTGCTGTAAGGCATCAAAGAAACTGAAGAACCAAATCACAGGAATGAGAAATAGGAACACCGAGAGCCTAAGAATGTCTAGAATATAAATGGAGCCCAGAAATAATATCATCAGTTGCAAACCACGCTTCTGCAAACCAACATACATATGCCCAGCTCCAGGAAAGGCTGACAGCAATGTCGCTAATATTTTACTTCGCTTACCTACCTCACGGCCCGATTCAAATTCCTCAAATAAGGTTCTATCCACCAATACCTCTCCAGCTTGCTTGCGATGCACCTGTTGAACAGCGTCAAACATACAATAAAGCCATATAATCGGCAACACGCCTAGAAACAGCAGAAATATAGACTGACTGGTTAACCCTGTCACGAACAGCATAATCGTCAAAAGACCGAAGAAAGCGACTAAGAAGGATAACCCCCGCTGCATTAGACCCAATTGTAAATGTCCCAAACCAGGAATAAAGGATAACAAAATCGTATAGAACCGTTCACTTTCTCCACTTCGGACATGGGATTCATATTGAGGTGGCATACCATAATCCAATGGCATCTCAGGTATATAATTAGGTTGTTGTCTAAGAAGTGAGATCAGCAAATCAAGCATATTGATTCCCCAGAAGAACAACGCTATAACAGCCGTGAGAAATAGAATCATCTCTTCACCATTACTAGCAAAATACATCATAAATCCTAAAATAATACTTCCGAAAAACAAGAAGGGATATATAACAGCTCTGCCTTTTCTCCCTAAATAATAATGTCCCAGGCCCGGCACTACATTTAACATTAAAGCTAATATCTTATTATGATTAGGCTTCATATCAACCAACCTTTCCATTAATTTTCAAACTAATTATTTGAATTGATCCAACCAATTGATCGTAATATTCATCATCTGATTACTAAAAGAGACACCCTCATAAGTATCCTGTGTACTTAAATCCGGATACATGACCTTATCGAATAAGCCTGTAGAAAGGAAAATCACTGTCAGACAAGCAGCTACAGCGTAATGGACGAAGGAGTGCTCATACCAGCGGCGCTTCGATTCCGACGAAATTGGAGCCTTGCAATAAGGTTCCTTAGGTAGCTGATTCATGACTGTATCGGTAAATTGAGAGGGATATTCTAGATCTGGAAGCTGCAATTCTTCACAAGTCAACAACTGCATATGTATTTCCAGTGCCTCGGGATCATCTATCAACAGCACTTCCCAAATTTGTTGCTCCTCTTTGTTAGCTATGCCCGTTATATAATTCTGAGCCCATTGTCTCTTGGTGCTGGTTGTCATAGGGTTCACTTCCAATCCTCCTCCTTCCATTTCTTTCGAATCCACTGTTTCGCTCGATATAACTTAGACTCTACCGTATTCTTGGTCACCTGAAGCTCTAGAGCAATCTGTTCATAACTTTTCTCTTCTAGATAATAAGCTGACAGAACTTGTTTATGATTATCAGGTAATTGTTTCAGTTTATCCTTAAGTAGCCGATGTTTCTCTTTACGAATAGTGAGCGATAAAGGACCTTCCTCATTGGACGGTATTGTCTCCATCTCAATGACAGAGGTGATTGTGTGCTCACTATGCCTCGTTTTTTTCCGTTTAAGATCTATAGCTTTATTCAATGCAATCCTAGAAATCCAAGATTTGAAGCCTTGGGAGCGGTACTGAGGAAGAGATCTATAGATCTGGATAAAAGTTTCCTGCGCAGCATCCTCGGCATCCTTAACGTCATGTAATACCGAATAGGTAATCTGAAAGATATGCCTATTATATCGATCCACGATGACACGGAAGCCGCTCATATCTCCCTGGCGAATATTCTCTATTATGATATCCTCGTCAATAGTTCTCCTCTCCTTCCCATTATTAATAGACGCATCGTATTTTCATTACACTGCATGTTTTTGCAAAAAAATAATTATAACGATTCCTTTGACTTTGAAATAAGTTTTAAACTGTTCTTTCTTATTTCTTATTAAACAAAGAACCAGTCACAACACAACATAAAGTGTTCGACTAGTTCATTGTTATTGAAGTATAAATTTCCTTACTAGAATATCAGCTCGTAGAGTTCATTATCGTCAATTCATGAAGAATTGAACGACCTGAGGGACCCTATCATTTATCGATGCCTATTTGTAACCTAAAGCTCTACCTTGTAGAGAGATGCCCTGGGTGAATCTTTTCTTGTCCACATCGGTAATATTTGCGGGGCAGCAATTCCGATCATAACAACGATAATTCCGACCCAGCGAAGCGCTGATACGTGTTCTTGTAGAACTAACACGGAGGCCACTACAGCTGCTGGTAATTCCGCTGCACCTAGAATCGTTGCTAGACCTGAACCTACTTTTGGGACACCGATAGAAAAGAAAATGACAGGAATAATAATTCCGAGCAATCCTAACGGGATACCGTATTTCCAAAGTCCATTTGGAATAGCTCCGTCATAAATAAATGAAGGTGAGAAAACGATCATAACCATGATGAATGCACTTGTAATCATATACAAACTTTTATTAATTACAGGTACTTCTGTAGCTACTCTCCCACTTACAAAAATATATAAAGCAAATGTTACCGCTGATATTAAGCCAAAAATGATACCGCTTGTCGTTATTTCACCTTCGCTAGGCTCAAAAACGCCCCCAGCTAACAGTGTCCCAACAAGAAGTATAGCCATCGACAGCAACTTCCCTCGACTAGGAAATCTTCTATCTGCCACGGCCTCAAGAATAACACCAATCCAAGTAAATTGGAATAAGAGCACAACCGCAATCGAGGCGGGCAACTGCTCAACCGCTAACCCGTAGAATATGCCTGTTAAACTGGTTGTGATTCCAGCTCCAAATAAAGAAAAGACTATTTTTAACCCGAGTCTTTTTCGGGAAAATAACAAGACTAATAGTAACAAAATACACCAACCAAAAAAGTATTGCCCTCCTACTAATTCCTGCATCGTAAATCCGCCTTTAATTCCAAGCTTTATGATCGTAGATAGAACGCCATAACTACATGCACCTAAAAAAACTAATAAAGAGTACTTCAGTAACTTAATATTCAACGTTGAACACTTCCCTTTCTATTAGAACAAATTACGTAAGAAAGCCCCTTGTCATTGAAGACAAGGGGCGATTGAAACCAAAGATTATATCTCTGACAAAATTCCGCCACTCCATACAAGGATGGAGTTTGAGTTATTTACTTATAATAAAATATCAAACAGAATCTTATCATATGATAAATCACATATTCATGTCAATTCAAAACTATCAAATAATTTAGAAAGAACGTTTCCTTATTAAGGAAACGTTCTTGAGATTTCTAAAATTATGATCTACCGCTACTACGGAATTTCTGAGTATATGCTTTGGCATCTGCAGTATTCTTCACACGGTTGCGGCTCCACTCCAGCAAAATACGATCAATATAACGGAAATGGACCTTTCCTGCGAATACAGCCTCTTTGAGTGCCATTAGAATAAGATCATGAGGATATTGGTCCTGATCCAGCCAGCCAGAGATTGTCTCACATTCCATCGGAGATAAAGGACGCCCAAATTCCTTCTCAACAATCTTGAATATGTTACGCTCACTCTCAGGCTCTTCTGTGGCCGTAGATTCACGTGCCACAGAGGCTTGTTTCAACTTATTCTTGGCATCATTCGCCATACAAATACTTAGCTTCTCATAGAGACCTGAAACGTTATAACGCTCATACTGAATGTCTCGATCCTCATCAACCTCTTCATCAATGCTCAAGAAACCATCCTTCATCAGCTTCTGTAGACTCAATGATATCGCATGTGTTGTTCCTCCTATAAGCTCCTGCATATCTTCAAGTGTTGGGAATTCTTTCATTTCCACTTGCTTGAAAGACATGAGATGCATCAATAGAAGAACCTCACGATCATCCAGCTTCAATCTTCGATAATAACGGAACAAAGCATAAGGGAATATTGCTACGCCTGCTCCCATTCCTGATGAAGCTCCCTCAGCCCATGTTCTCCATCCCGTGTTATCCATGAGCCTCACCTCTTAACTTAAGGATAAAGACGATACAACGTACGTGGGAAGGCAATCGTCTCGCGAACATGATCAAGTCCGCAAATCCATGCTACAGTACGCTCCAACCCGAGACCGAATCCGGAATGGGGTACTGATCCATATTTGCGTAAATCCATGTACCATTGGTAAGTCTCTAATGTCAATCCATGTTCGTTGAAGCGCTCTTCCAGTAATGCTTGGTCATCAATACGCTGTGACCCTCCGATAATTTCACCGTATCCCTCTGGTGCAATCATATCAGCGCACAGCACAACTTCAGGCCGGGTTGGATCGGGCTTCATGTAGAAAGATTTGATACCTGCAGGATAGTGTGTTATAAAAACAGGCTTGTCGTAACTCTGGGCAATTGCAGTCTCATGAGGTGCACCGAAGTCATCACCCCAAGGAATATCGAAACCTTGTCCGTGTAGAAATTCAATGGCATCATCGTAAGTTATACGTGGGAAAGGTGCCTGAATTTGTTCCAGCTTCGAAATATCACGACCTACTGTTTCCAATTCTGTACGACAATTCTTAACAACAGATTGTACAACATAACTAATAAAGTTCTCTTGTACACGTAGACTTTCTTCATGATCTGTAAAAGCCATCTCTGGTTCGATCATCCAGAATTCAATAAGGTGACGACGTGTTTTGGATTTCTCAGCACGGAACGTCGGCCCAAAGGAATAGACTTTGCCTAGCGCCATTGCAGCAGCTTCCATGTACAATTGACCGCTTTGAGTTAAATAAGCATCTTCATCAAAATATTTCGTATGGAACAGGTTTGTTGTTCCTTCTGCCGATGTCGGAGTTAGGATCGGTGGGTCAACCAATGTAAATCCATTATTGTCAAAGAAATGACGAACGGAACGAATAATCTCTGCACGGATGACAAGAATCGCACGTTGTTTATTGGAACGTAGCCATAGATGACGATGATCCATTAAGAAATCTACACCATGCTCTTTCGGAGTAATAGGATAGTTCTCGGTGATATGTATCACTTCGATTCCCGTTACCGTCATTTCATAACCAGATGCACTTCGTGGTTCTTCACGAATAATACCTGTCACATATAATGAACTTTCTTGAGTTAGACTCTTGGCAGCGTCCCACACTTCCTCTGAAACCTCACTCTTTACAACAACACCTTGAATATATCCAGTACCGTCACGCAATTGCAAAAATTGAATTTTTCCACTTGATCGTTTGTTATTGATCCAGCTTCCGATGGTTATTGTTTCGCCAACATGCTGGTTCACATCACGAATCACACTCTTGATGGACATGCTTTGATCTCTCCCTTATAACTATCATTCTATATAACGAATTCATTATTTTATAATATTATATCGAATCACTAACAATGCGGAAAGTATCACGTGCAATAATTAATTCTTCATTTGTTGGAACAACCAACACTTTCACTTTGGAATTATTTGTTGAGATAAACCGTGGTTCGCCAGAACGAATGGCATTCAGTGCATCGTCAATTTCTACTCCAAGATAAGTTAAATTCTCACATACTTTCTCACGTACAACAATGGAATTCTCGCCAACCCCAGCTGTAAATACAATCACATCAACACCATTCATAGCTGCAGCATAAGAACCAATGTATTTACGTAAACGGTACTCATACATTTCAAAAGCAAGCGTACAATTAGCATCGCCATTGGCCATACCATCTGTAATTTCTCTCATGTCGCTACTAACTCCGGATATTGCCAAGAGGCCGCTGTGTTTATTAAGCATAGAGTTCACTTCATTCACAGTCAATTCTTCTTTGTTCATGACAAAGGGTACAACCGCTGGATCAAGATCACCACTTCGAGTTCCCATCATTAAACCTTCTAATGGAGTCATCCCCATTGAAGTATCTACGGAACATCCTCCAAGTACAGCAGTAACACTACCACCATTTCCGATATGACAGGTAATGATCTTCAAGTCTTCGATAGGTTGACCAAGATGTTCCGCTGCTGCTTTACTAACATATTCATGTGAAGTACCATGAAAGCCGTAACGGCGTACTTTGTATTTGTTATAAAGAACTTTAGGGATGGCATACAAATAAGCCTTTTCAGGCATCCCTTGATGAAAAGCGGTATCGAATACAACAACCATAGGTGTACCAGGCATATTAGTTTCTGAAGCTGTTATGCCCATCATCGCCGCAGGATTGTGAAGGGGTGCTAGATCGATCAAGCGCCGAATTTCCGACTTTGCATTACTATCAACAAGAGCAGAAGCCTTAAACGATTCACCACCATGGACAACACGATGACCTACAGCCTGTATTTCATCCACTGACTTGATAACACCATGTTCTGGATGTGTTAGCATAGAAAGTACTTTGCGAATTGCAGTCGTATGCTCCAGAATCTCTTTGACTTCAGTAACTTCCTGACCACCCGTAGGTTTGTGAGTCATAATAGATGAATCCATTCCAATTCGTTCTACAAGGCCTTTAGCCAGAACAGACTCGTCTGTCATGTCATACAATTGATATTTCAAAGAAGAACTTCCTGCATTAATAACTAAAATTTTCATATCCGGTCACCATCCTTGTCATACTTGAAGAATCCTTCACCTGTTTTAACACCTAGATGCCCTGCACGAACCATCTTCTTAAGTATGGTGGATGGGCGATATTTCAATTCACCAAATTCACGGAACATTCTTTCAAGAGCAGCAAGTACAGAGTCCAGTCCGAAACGATCTGCCATTTCTAGAGGACCATTCTGGAACTGATAGCCTATACGCATTGCATTATCGATGTCTTCAGCAGAAGCAACACCTTCTTGCAGAATGTGAAGTGCCTCATTAATTAATAGACAAATTAAACGAGAAGATACGAATCCAGGAGATTCATAGATCATGATTCCTTTTTTGCTTACCACGTCTTCTACGAAATTTTTCGTTTCTACAAACGTGAGATCGGATGTCTTCAGTCCACGAATAATTTCAACTAAATCCACTTTTCCGACCGGATGAATAAAGTGCATTCCAATCACACGTTCAGGATACATCGTAGAACTTGCAAGTTCAGTCAAACTAAGTGTTGATGTATTACTAGCAAGAATAATATTGTTAGGACATACTTGGTCCAATTGTGAGAATATTTGTTTCTTCGCATCTAAATCTTCGGAAATGGTCTCAATAATCATGTCACATGTTCCAAGTTCAGCGAAATGTTCTACTTTATGAATTCTACTGAGAATAAGTTTCTTCTCTGCCTGAGTAATACCCCACTTCTCTAGCTGTTTATCAAGACTTGTCTCAATCATGTTATAGGAATAGTTTAATTTCTCTGTAGATTTCTCCACCAATAATACATCAATGCCCTTTGCTGCTAGCATTTCTGCGATTCCTTGTCCCATGGTGCCACCGCCTATGACACCAATCTTCTTAAATAACATATGGTATGCAACTCCCTTTTTATGTCGTATATTCGATATTGTACCCTTCTTATCGAAAAATACGTTATTCACTCCAACATATAATAATATCTTAGCATGGAACAAAAGTAAAAAAAAATAACCAGCATCATATTTTATGCTGGTAAAAGTGAAGATTCACTAAATAGACAACGAAATTGATTTCCAGAGAGTGTTTCTTCTCTAAGTAAGATGTCCAGCGACTGATCAAATACGTTACGATGCTGTTCTAGTACATCTCGAGTTCGAGACATTAACGCCTCCAGAATCACATTATTCTCTCTCATCAGTTCTTCTGTCGTCACCATTTCTATGTTTACGATACCTAGTGAGGTCAGACCCGATTTCATCATCGTTTGGACAATATTCAATGCTTGTTCGAAATCATTACTCGAACCTGTACTCCGTCCACCGTAATAAATTTCCTCCGATGCGGCCCCTCCAAGAGCAATCATAATCTGTTCTTCGAGGAAAGACTTTGTATACAGATATTGTTCTTCTTGTGGGTTATGACGCACATAACCTAGTGCTTGTCCCCGTGGACTTAATGCCACTTGACTTACACTACCTGGGCGAACTACCTCTGCCATAATGGCATGTCCCAACTCATGAATCGCAACTCTTCTTTTCTCTTCTAAGGTTGATTCTCGATCCGTCTTTTCTCCCATCATCACCTTATCAATGGCCATGGAAATATGCCGCTGCTCTATCTCCTGTTTATGCTCACGCATCATGTAGATCGCAGCCTCATTCATTACACTTTCGAGCTGTGCTCCAGAGAATCCATAGGATTCCTCCGCTATCTTATCCATATCAAGAGCCTCCGTAATAGGCTTGTTCTTGGCATGAAGTTGTAAAATATGTTTTCTTCCCTTTTTATCCGGTAAATCAACCTGAATATGCCGATCAAATCGTCCTGGTCGCAGTAAGGCACTGTCTAGCATTTCCTTACGATTCGTCGCTGCGATGATTAGAATCCGTGGACTTTCCGATGAATAGATACCATCCATTTCAGTTAATAATTGATTAAGAGTCTGATCATACTCTCGCTGCTGACCACCCTCACGCTTACCACCAATGACGTCAATCTCATCTATAAATATTATGGCGCTTTTCTTATTCTCCTTAGCAGCGCGGGACCGAGCATCCCGAAATAAATCCCGAACTCGTCCTGCACCGACCCCAACATACATCTCAACAAATTCACTACCGGCTGCAGCTACGAAAACCGAATCCGTATACTGACTCGCCGCTTTTGCCATCAGCGTCTTCCCTGTTCCTGGCGGACCTGTGAGGAGAATACCTTTCAATGGCCGAATCCCAAATTTCTGAACCTCGTCATATCGATTAAGAAAATCAAGAGCTTCTCGAAGCTCCTCCTTCGCATTGTCTTGACCCCCAATTTCTTCAAAGGTAAGCTTGCTCATGCTATTCTTCTTCCGCTTACGGTCCGCTGCTGCACCGACTGCAAGTCCTCCGCGCTTGTTAGCGACCACCAGCAGAACACCGATCAAGATAGCTGCAAACAGCAATGGAACAACATTGATACCAATAAAGGCTAAGAAAATAATCAGTACAGGCAGAAATCCAATCAGAACTTCTTTAGTCCATCTTGGCATTGTTCCACACCCCCAATTTACCTGGATCACGCGGTAGAATAATAAATTTACTAGCCTTAGCATCCGTCGTACTAATCAAATTCACATACACGTTCGTATCGTCCATTTCAGTTGTCACTTTCACATCACCTGATGCTTGTGTCAGTTCCTCTAGTTTCTTGGGTATATCTGTATAACGTTTATTCTCCATAGCCTCAGCTACAGAGAACATCGCTTTCTCCCAGAATTCATTTAATGTATTAGAGGAATGATCAACAACAACGAACTGTAAAACACGGTTTCCAACCAGTGACTTTCCTTCTGTTTTTAGTTGTTGAACAAGTCCTGGTAACTGAGTATTTGGTTTAATATCAAGATTCAAAACAATTTTATCTTTGGTAATATCCATTTGAGCGCTATTTACGCCCTCATATTTTGTCACCATATTGTGGAGGGGACTTTGTAAAGTCATTTGCCGGTATAGAAACCAACCGCCAAATAAAAGGGCGCCAGAGAGGACTACAGTAATAAGTATAGGAACTACACGTGGTTTCAACTAGTCGTTCTCCTTTCATATATAGACAAAAATTTAATTTCTCAATATTGATATACAAATCGTGTACATATAATCTATCAAGTAAATCTACGATAAAGTATATCATATCGCATATCCTTTTTCGAAGGTAATGTGTGGCTATATTTTAAATTTGTTGTTTATTAATGTCGAATTGTCAGACCCGGTCACACATAGCTATACAATCCGACCAATATAAAATGACCGAGATTCCACAAAGGATTCTCGGTCATTTTATATTTTTATATTTAATAAAGTCTTTATTTATCGATTAGGTAATGTATAACGATCTCCTACAGGTGAACCGTCTTTGAACTTATAAAAACGGTAGTAATAATGGTCTTTCTCCAAGTAGTACACTTGCCATACATATTCACCATAATACATTCCAGGCTGAATCCTAATTTCCTCAATACCCGGTATTTCATTTATGATCTTGGATCGTATTTGCTCTTCTGATAATCCGTTCTCTACCAGCTCGCTGTGTATTGCGTTCAGTCCCGATGCAAGCTTGTTATCTTCAGTAAATTGAACCCAGACCATGAGATCTCTCTGGTCCTTATCCTTACCTTCAATAACCCAAGAGATGGTGTCCCACACTGATTTCTGTGTATCAGTCACCTTCACCAACTCTGTATTTTTTTTGGCAGCAGTGATTGCGGTCGTTTCCTGACTGTGTTGATCTTGAATGATATATATGTAATATCTATAAAGTCCAAACAATATCAGCAGAAAAATAACAATACCAAGCAGAATCCATTTTTTTTTATTCTTCACCCTGAACTTCCTTTCTCCGAGAGTGAGACCCTTGCTGTTAACGCGACAACAAGCCCTCGAATGCTGACTGTGCTTCACGACGAATGCGTTCCTCATCGAGAGTAAGACAAGCACCGTGTTTCACAACCTGTTTACCATCAACCCACACATGCTCAACATCTTTGCTACTTGCTGAATATACAGCATGAGATATGAAGTCAGTGTGAGGCAAGAAATGAGCTTGGTCTGTATTTACAGCAATGAAGTCAGCTTTCATGCCCGGAGCAAGACTACCTATCCGGTCTAAGAAAAGAGATTTGGCTCCATACACTGTACCCATACGCAGCGCTTCTGCCGCAGGAATGGCTGTTGGATCTCCCGAGATTCCTTTATGAATTAATGCAGCCAGACGCATTTCTTCAAACATATCTAAATTATTATTACTGGCCGGTCCATCTGTGCCAAGCGAAACCGTAACGCCCGCTTTCAACAGATCTGTCACTCTTGCTATACCACTCGCAAGCTTCAGATTACTGCCTGGATTATGCGACACACCAACATCATATTTAGCCAATATTTCAATTTCCTTATCGTTTAAGTGAACCCCATGAGCTACCAACGAAGGGCGTGTAAACATCCCTAGCTTCTCTAAATGCTCCACAGGTCTAAGACCATAGTCATTCACATTCTGCTGGACTTCACTCAACGTCTCAGACATATGCGTATGCATAGGCAGATCTAGATCATGAGCGGCTTGTACAAATCTCTCGAAGAAATCTGGAGGGCAAGTATAAGGTGCATGTGGTGAGATCATCGTCGTGATTCTTCCATCTGCTTGGCCATGCCAATCTTTAGCGAAAGCGATAGCTTCTTTCAGCTTCACATTCTGAACCTCTTCAGAACATAGACCAATAACACCACGCATTAAAACGCCTCTCATACCAGATCCTTCAACAACTTTAGCCACTTGTCCCATATGATCATACATATCTAAAAAGGTAGTTGTACCTCCCTTTAGCATTTCTATGACTGACAAGGATGTTCCCCAGTATACGTCTTCTGAAGTGAATTTCGCCTCCATTGGCCACATTTTTTCTTGTAGCCAGACTTGAAGTGCTAGATCATCACCATAACCTCTCAGCAACGACATCGCGGCATGCCCATGCGTATTGACTAATCCAGGTAGGAAGAACAAATGAGTACCATCAACCACGGGGATATCCTGTTCAACAGAAGGGGCCTGCTCCCCAATGTAAGTAATCAGATCATCTTCAATTAGCATATATCCTCGAATAACCGGTTGCTCTCGATTAAGGACAGCAAAGGATCCGTTCTTAATGATCCACTTTGTCGGTGATTTCGTCATGAATTGTTTCTTCCTTTCTATTGTTCAAATAATAAGCCAGACTTAGCATATCGGTTGTGAAGTCAGCAGCATGGATGCGAATATGAGGCGGTGCTTTAAGAATGGTAGGTGCGAAATTCAATATCGCTTCGATACCTGATTCAATTAGTTGGTCAGCTACACTTTGCGCCTCAAATGCCGGAACTGTAATGATCCCAATTCGAATGTTTTTGTCAATAATTGTTGATCTAAGCTCTTCCATTGGTTGTACTTTTAATGTATTAATCTCTGTGCCTACTTTAGGTGAATAAGAGTCAAACACAGCAATGATTTTCAAATTCTCTTTAAGATACATATTGTAATTAGATAGCGCTTGTCCCAAGTTCCCTGCTCCCACCAACACCACATTAATTTGCTGGTCAAGATTCAGGATGTGACGAATTTTCTCAATAAGATAAGCAACATCATAACCGATCCCTTTACGTCCGAAATCCCCGAAATAGGCTAAATCCTTACGAATTTGTGCAGGATTCAGTTCAAGCTTTTGACCTAATTCCTGCGAAGAAACAGTAGCAACTTCACGGTTTTGAAGCTCCGAAAGATACCTTAAATAGACAGGCAATCTACGGACGACAGCTTCTGATATTTTCTCGAATTTCATTCTTGCTCCTCCTAATTATTGGCTGAAATAAAGCCACCTCAAGATGCCCCTCCCTCATGAAGCCATTCAGATATGCGTGGTACCATCTGATTCATTGGCATATGTTCCATTTTGGGACCAGGCAATGAATATAAGAAATATTTCCCATAATAAGATTCTATAACACGTGTATCATATACAATAACAATGCCTCGATCACTTGCTGTACGTACAAGTCTACCAAAGCCTTGCTTGAAGCGGATCACCGCTTGAGGTACTGATAACTTCATGAAAGGATTCTTCTTCTGTTGTTGCAAGAGCTCGCTTTTGGCTTCTACAAGCGGATGATTCGGCGGTTGAAACGGTAACCGAACGATAGCCAGACAGGTCAACGCTTCACCAGGTATATCCACACCTTCCCAGAAGCTACTCGTTCCTAGTAACACAGAGGCACTGCTATCTTGGAACCTGCGAATCAATTTACTTCGACTCCCTGTGTCCACACCCTGACCTAAGACGGTAATATCACTGGAAGAGAGCGCACTACGTAAGGGTTCATACACTTGACGAAGCATGCGATATGAAGTGAATAATACAAGCATCCTCCCCTTAGTAGCTATCGCCGTATCTGCTAAAGATTTAACCAGCGTGTTCACAAAGAGCGCATCTCCAATGCTTCCCTTCACACTTGGGAAGTCCCGAGGAATCACAAGCAATGCCTGATCGCGGTAGCGAAACGGCGATGGCAGTTGAACTGTCATCAGTCGGTTACTGTCTGCAGATTCTTGTAGACCCAGGTTCTCGATCATATACTGAAATGACTTTTCAATCGATAGCGTGGCAGATGTTAATATTATACTTTTCTTCTTATCAAAGAATAATTCCTTCAATTGCTTGCTCACATCTATAGGGACTGCGAACAATTGCAATGATTTACTTCGAAAATGACCATTGGCTTCCATCCAATATACATTTCCTGCATCATTGAGTGACATGAAAAAACGAAGATCTTCCTTCTCCGCATTCAGATCCTTGAAGAGACCACTGATATCTGTGACTAAGCTATCTGAATTGTATTCATCATGATCATCCCTGAGCTCGTTTATCATCTTCTCACCTTTACGAACCACATCGCTTAAGATGACATGTATCTGATTCTCGATTGCAGATACAGCCTCCCAATCCTGTGGCTTCTTCGTAGGTTGTAAGCGTAGAACAAACTGACCCGTATCTCCAGGTGCAGCATCACTGCGCTCAGGCAGAAGACTAAATAACATATCACTCAGTCTATCCCAATGCTCCTTAACCTCAACCAAATCTCCACTTAATCTTTCAATAAGGGAAGACCACTCAGAAGACTTCTCATAGCCCGAAGAATAGATCTGCTGGCGTAAGGCTGGTAATTGACCACTACGATTATCTTTATAAAGTCTTGTTAGTGTATGCACGATCGTGAAATATTTCATTTGAAGTCCGAGATGCTTACCCGCTACTTCTTCTAGGTGATGTGCTTCATCAATCACCAAATGTTCATAGGCTGGTAGAAGCTGGTGCCCTGCCTTAACATCTGTAAAAAGTTTAGAGTGATTCGTGATAACGACGTCCGCAATTCCTGCTTCATGCTTCGCTCGATGATAGTAACATTTACGGAACCATGGACAAGCACGACCTAAGCATGATTCGGAGTCACTAGCAACCGTATCCCAGAAATCGCCTCCACGTCCGCTCAAGTTCAGCTCCTCGTCGTCACCGGTCTCTGTCTGAGTTAGCCATATTAACATTTGAGCCGCTGTTAGAAGGTCTTCCTTAGGATTTGAGAAGTCTCTCTTATTTATTTTATGTTCAAATTTTCTCAAACACAAATAATGCTGCCTACCTTTAAATATAGCCGCCTTAAAAGGAAAAGGAACAACCTCTGTCAATAAAGGAACATCACGTTCTCGGAGCTGCTCCTGAAGATTAATAGTGTGCGTGCTAACCATGACCTTTTGATCGTTCTTAACGCTTTGATATATGGCAGGGATCAAATAACCAAGTGACTTCCCTGTCCCTGTACCCGCTTCAATGATAAGATGCTTCTCATTCTGGAGTGCAGTTATAACCTCACTGAACATAATACTTTGTGATTCACGCGCTTCATATTGTGGCATAATTTCCCGAAGACGGGTTTCTATGCTCGCAAGATACTGTGGGAAATCCATTGAACGAAGTGGGTTATCTTCTAAGTTATCACGTGGAGGTGCAATTTCATTCCAATCCTCTACAGCAAGTGCCAATTGGCGATAGTAGGTATGATTCTCAAGATCCTGAGCGGGCTGCTTCTCCTTCTCCTGACACAATCCATCAAAATACCAACCAAGGTCACTATCCTCGTTCGCAAATAACTCACTTAAACGCTGTAATGTGATCAGTGGAAGCGTCCATAACTCATCAAGACATTTCAATAAAACAAGCGCCGTGGCGAGTGCATCGCTATCTGCTTGATGAGGCCGGTCATGCTGAATTTCAAAATGAGCAGAAACCAACCCCAATTGATAAGTCGTTAAGGATGGAAAGCATATTTTGAGAAAATCCATGGTATCAAGAATTCGTCCTGCATAGGGCAGATAGCCACACCGATCCAGTGCATTCTGTAGAAAACCAAAGTCAAAAGCGACATTGTGACCTACCAGCACCACATCATCTAAAAGCGGAACTAGCTCCATCATCATTTCTTCCAAAGAAGGAGCATCCACTACATCCTGTTCTGTGATACCTGTCAAGCTAGTAATAAACGGCGGGATGGGTATCCCGGGATTAACATAAGACCCGTATACACGGGATATCGTTTGATCTTCTTCAATGATGGCAAGTCCAACTTGAATAATTTCATCGGCGGACTGGTTGCCTGTTGTTTCAAAGTCCAGTACAGCAAATTTCATGATTTACTTATCCCTTTCAATCCAGTCTCAATACCAGCATAACAGAAGATCACAATTTATTCACCAAGTAGAACGAAGCATCAAACGTTCACTCATAAACAGCACCTATTTCTGCAATAATAATAAACAAGAAGGATAATATATTTAGTATTCAAATCATATATAAAATAATACATTTATTAAAGAAGAAACGGTTACCGTCCTTTGAGGGACGCTAACCGTGTCTCGTAGAAATATCAACTAAGTATAGTGGAAACTTATACTTTCTTATATTTGAACAAAAAGGCGATACATTATTGCTCTAGTGAGCAACATGTATCGTCTTATTTGTTCACTTCATAAACTCCATTTTTTCACATCAATGTAATCAATTGATTGCCATACTGTAGTTGACCACGATTATCTTGACAGACCTGTAAATTAACGAGAGGCTCTGGCAACGTTGGGTCGTTTTGCAATGCGATCGTGAAATACTCCTGTGCTTTTCCTAAATCTGATAATTTGACATGAATACACCCTAATGCATTGAAGATCATGGCTTTCAATCTCTTATGCTCCGCTAAAGGCAGAATCCACTGCAAATGCATCATGGCCTCCGTGGTCTCCTCCAGATGGAGGTGCGCCATTGCAAGGTACATACGCGCAATAAGACTATCCGGATAATCATAAACAATGTTAGAAAATTGCTGAATTGACTGCCGATACATGAGCAGTTTGAAGTATCCTTGACCACGGACGAATGACTCCATCCCCATTTCAGGGGCCTCACCCAGAGAGAAAACAGGAGGTAACAGGGTATGTTCTCGGAAGCTGCTCATCTTTTCTTCAAAAGAAAGCCATTCTTCCATAATGCCATCGCTCATGGACTTGAGCATATTCCACTTATGAAGCAATAACTGCTTATGCGAATCCTGCGCAGTAGGGTAATGCTTGACAATTTCCTCTAACATGTCGTTCATTTCCGCGAATACATGTTGAAACATAGCCTGCATCCCACCCTTAACAAAAAAATGAATTCAGTAAGGTTTAATTAGTAAGCTTGATCACCCTACGTTCATTTTTTGTCGAAGTGTGACTTAATATCCCCTACTACCATACATTGCATTAAATGTGCAATTCCTGTGGTTTATAGTGTGAGTTCAAAAAGTCGACTATTCAGCACCAAGAAGGTGAGTTCAGGGCCGAAGAAGGAGTAGCGGAGTGTAGGCAAACCTACATGAGCAACGGACTTCGAGGGTTGAACTCAGATTCGATGCCGAATATTCTTCTAGTGTTGCTTCGTGATCAATAGATGACTTTTTGAACAACCTCTTATAAAATGGTTGCGTGAACTTCTTTGTCCATCTTCTGTACAGACCGATTATGCTCATCTACAAACACAACTGTCGGTTTGTGCGTTACCAGCTCTTCTTGTGACATGACAGCATATGAAATAATAATGACCGTGTCTCCAGGCTGAACTAAACGCGCCGCTGCTCCATTCAAACAAATAACACCACTACCACGGGGACCTGGGATGACGTATGTCTCAAGCCTAGCACCGTTGTTATTATTCACGATCTGAACTTTTTCGTTCTCCAATAAATCAGCATCTTCCATTAAATTCTCATCAATAGTAATGCTACCAACATAGTTTAAATTTGCTTCCGTAACGGTTGCACGGTGAATCTTGGATTTCATCATGTGTCTAAACAAGTAAAAGTGCCTCCTTTGGCTTAAATAACATATTATCAATCAGCCGAGTCCCTCCAAATTTAACAGCTAATGCCATGATCACTTCACCTTGCATATCTACGAGCACAGTTTCATCCTCTACACGTGATAATTCTGGGAAAGATAACACTTCTGCATAGTCAATTACGGCTAGAGGAGCGCTTCGAATGATTTCATTTAGCATGAGACGAGCTTCAGCAGCCGTTGCTGCCCTTCCGCAGTCAATAGCCTCCCTAACCTCATTCAGTGAGCGTGAAAGGACTAGAGCCTGCGTGCGATCCTCCTGACTAAGGTACACATTGCGTGAGCTTAGAGCAAGCCCATCCGCTTCGCGAATAATAGGACAAGTAATAAGCTCAACATCCATATTTAAATCCGTAACCATCTGCTGTAATACCGCCACCTGTTGAGCATCTTTTAAACCAAAGAATGCTCTATTCGGTTTAACAATATTGAACAGCTTACTCACCACTGTAGTCACGCCGTCAAAATGACCTGGACGAGATGCTCCACAGAGTTGGCTTGTCAATTCGGAGACAACAACTTTAGTCTTAACCTGCTTTGGATACATTTCCTGAACAGTGGGAATAAATACAATATCAACCCCATGACTCTTGGCTAATGCCAAATCTCGCTCTTCATCACGAGGGTACGTTTCGAAATCTTCACCTGGTCCGAATTGGATCGGATTCACAAAAATGCTTAGAACGACGATGTCACTCATCCCACGAGCACGTGTCATTAAGCTGGCATGACCATCATGTAAGTATCCCATTGTAGGAACTAACCCAACCGAAACATTACTTTGGCTTTGTTTACAGGAGTTCAGCTCTTCACGAAGTTCTCTTATCGTTCTGAATACTTTCATGATCTCACCACCTTTTCTGCTTTAGTGTCCCCATATAGGTTGTCTAGAACGTCATCATCGGCTAAAAAAACGTGATTTTCAGCTGGAAACGCACGTTCTTTCACATCTTTAATGTAACTTCCAATACCTTCACGGATCATCGTACCCACATCTCCATAAGTTTTGACGAAACGCTTAGACCGATAAGGTGAAGCAAACTGAAAGACATCATGGAACACTAACACTTGTCCATCACAATATCGCCCAGCACCGATACCAATCGTAGGAATCGATAATGCTTTGGAGATCGCTTCGGCCACCTGCTCCGTTACTAATTCCAATACAATACCGAAGGCGCCTGCTGCTTCAAGTGCTTTAGCCTCATCCATAAGGCGCTGAGCATCTGCGGCATCTTTACCTTGAATTCGATAACCCCCTATCTGATTGACAGATTGAGGTGTGAGTCCAATATGACCCAGCACAGGAACGCCAGCTTTGACGATGGTCTCAACAGTCGAGCATATTTCAAGGCCACCTTCCATTTTTACCGCATGGGCATGACCTTCTTGCATGAGTCTTCTCACGTTACGAAGAGTTTCATCTACACTTCCGTGATAGGTCATAAACGGCATATCTGCTACGATAAAGGTGTTACTTGCTCCCCTTGCAGTAGCTCTTGTGTGATATACCATGTCGTCTATCGTGACGGGTATTGTAGAATTATAACCAAGCACAACATTTCCAAGTGAATCTCCAACCAGAATCATATCTACTCCAGCCTCATCAGCTAACATTGCTGTAGGATAATCATAGGCCGTAATCATCGTAAGAGGAACAGCTTCCTCTTTCATTTTTTTCATCTTCACGATATTTA
Source organism: Paenibacillus sp. IHBB 10380 (assembly GCF_000949425.1). Lineage (NCBI taxonomy): Bacteria > Bacillati > Bacillota > Bacilli > Caryophanales > Paenibacillaceae > Paenibacillus > Paenibacillus sp. IHBB 10380. The sequence goes on along the minus strand of NZ_CP010976.1, from coordinate 1,244,791 downwards.
ACGCTTGTTTCGTTGCCATTTCATTATTGACCCCTTTCGTTCTTCTGAACAACAAAAAAAACCTTTTAGCATCTCCGCTAAAAAGGTCCGAAAGCACAAAAAAGAGTCACTTGCGTTCGTCCCTTCTGTCTCGGTCCTTTCGGCTCAGAGCAGAATCCAACGGTACATCATGTCCTAAACAATGGTTCCAGATAGTTACAACACAACATGAGTGCAGCCCGATTACTATGATCGATGTCGCCTCGCAAATATTATATCAAAATCCATGTTCAATTTCACCTATAAATTTATCCGATTCACATCTCCCGAAATGACAGGTACAATTTCTCCGCTGCTTGTCTCTACAAGTAATGCTCCACTTGGATCCAGACCTCTAGCTATCCCTTCCAGACGACCTTGAAGGGTATTTACAACCACTTGATGATGAAGTGTAACCGATGACGCTTCCCATAAGGATGCAATAGGCTGAAAGCCTTTCAGACGGTACAATTCATACAACGATTCCAGTTCTTCCATAATTGAAGCGATAAGAACTGTCCTATCCACAGCAACACCACTTTGTACCTTTAAGGACGTAGCAATGTTCTGCAAATCCTCCGGGAAATCTTCTCGATCTAAATTTGCACTAATGCCGATTCCAGCAATACAATAGCGCACAATCTCATCTTCTGCAGCAGATTCGAGTAGAATACCACAGACCTTTCGGTCATTCAGCAAAAGATCATTAGGCCACTTGATACCTACATCAAGGTGAGTTATTTTTCGAATGGCTCGACATACTGCTACACCGGTCAACAATGTGAGCTGAGGCGTAAATTGAAGTGGCTGCTGTGGCCTTAAGATTAGGCTCATCCATATGCCTTTACCATATGGAGAGAACCACTTACGACCAATTCTCCCCTTACCGCCTGTCTGTTCTTCTGCAATGACTAGCGTTCCTTCAGCTGCACCGTCTTCTGCCATCTTGCGAGCCTGATCTTGGGTAGAGGTTGTGCTCTTCATCACCTTAATCCGACTTCCCATTATTGATGTATTCAGATTATTCATCAGAGTAACCGTGTCCAAGAGATCCGGTTTCTTGATCATACGATAGCCTTTATGAGGAACAGCCTCAAATTCGTATCCCGCATTTCGTAACTTGTTCACTTGTTTCCACACAGCTGTGCGACTAATCTCTAATCTCCTGCTGATTTCTTCACCTGAGATAAATTCATCAGGTCTCTGAAGTAGGATGTCCAATAATGAGTCATTAGCCATGATTGTTATCCACCCTCTCTACTTCTCGAATCAACGATTCTTTATGATTACTAATAACGCCCACGGCTACCTGAAGCAAAAGATGATTAAGAACTTGACCGAGCCAAGGACCCGCTGATCGATGACTTAGCATCATGATTTCACGACCTGTTATATCCAGTTCCTTCAGATGAAAAGCCTTCATCTCCGAATTCCACTGCGAGAATAAACCTAACCATTCCTTAACTTCATGATCTAGATCATTCGCCATGATGGTACGAAGCTCTAGCCATCGCTTCACCGTTAACAATCCGAATTTCAGAACTAATGACATCCATTGCAATCGTTGTTCCTTCATGGAACTCGGCCATTGGATAGCTTCACTTATATTAAAAAGCACTTTGACCTCTTCATCCATCTTCAGAATGTCACAAATATGCTCTTTATCTTGTTTCGTAAATGTCCAATTTCTTAGTAACTGCTCTGCTTCATGAACTGTGAAGCGACCCGAGTAAAGAAGAAGTGTCCATCTCAGATTTACCTGATCACTGGGAATACTGTCCATGAGACGAACAAGCATCCGATCAAATCGGTTACAATCCACAGCAACTTTAGCAAATGATAGCAGTGAACTACGTCCTAGCAATTCTAATCCCTTAAGGGGATAACTTCCTGCGATCACCTTCTCTAGCTCCACACGAATACGTTCCATCGCTATAAATGTCAGCTTATCCCTTTTCTTCCACAAGCCCTTCCACGTATTGTGCGTTATCCTATAATCAAAGACAGATGCGAAGCGAACACATCTTACCATCCTCAAGGCATCTTCCTCGAAGCGTTCTTCTGGATCTCCAACACAGCGAATGATCCCTCGCTCAACATCCTGCTGTCCTGCAAAGGGGTCAATATAATGTCCCTTAACATCCCGAGCAATAGCATTCATTGTGAAATCACGACGTCTTAGATCTTCCACAACTTCCTGAACAAAAGTAACCTCTTCAGGCCGTCGATGATTCTCATATGTCCCATCTACACGAAAAGTGGTCACCTCAAAAGCATGTCCATGTAATAGAACTGTAATCGTACCATGACTGATTCCAGTAGGCACCGTATGATCAAACAATTCAATCATCTTATCAGGTAGAGCCGATGTCGTCATATCCATATCATGAACTGGACGTCCTATCAGTTCATCTCTCACGCATCCACCAACCCAATAAGCTTCATACCCATGATGTAGTAGCGTTTGAAGAACACGCTCACTCTGCTCGGCCATTGCTGGGTCCGCATAATTCCATTTAACCAATAGTGACTACCTCCATACCGGATCAAGCTTCGGAACTTCACGCCCCAATACACGATAGTAGATTTCTTCATATTGTTTCGTAATCAACTTGTCGCAAAAATCTACACATGCACGATTAAGACAAGCTTCACTAACTCTACGAGCTAGATCTTCATCAGACAATAATCGAATGGCATATTTGGCCATCTGATCCACATCTCCGATTGGGGCCAGAAAGCCCGTCTCTCCATGGATGACAAGCTCAGGAATCCCCCCTGCTTGAGAACCTACTGTAGGTACTCCACAGGCCATAGCTTCTAACGCAACAAGTCCGAAGCTTTCTTTGGCAGATGGAAGAAGGAGAACGTCTGCGAGTGAAATCACTTGTGCAATCTCATCTTGTTTACCAAGAAAATGAACTTTATCCTGAAGCCCTAATTCATTAATTTTACATTGAATTTTAGGAAGCTCTGGCCCTTCACCTACAAACAGTAATTTCGAGGGAACCTTTTCATTCACTTTAGCAAAAATATCTACCACATCAGATACTCTCTTAACAGGACGAAAATTAGAAATATGCATTAATATTTTTTCTTCCGGTTTAGCGAAATCGCCACGTAATGCTGATGTATCGCGCGGATAGTATACTCTTTTATCAACAAAATTGTATGTTAAATCGATATCTCGACTAATATCTAGAACTTCCCTTGTTTCTCGGATGAGGTCATTAGATACCGCCGTTACTCCGTCACTTTCATTTATCGCTAGACGAATAAGATCTTTCAATGATTCATCTTGCGCTAATACCGTAATATCCGTTCCATGAAGTGTGGTGACCACCTTCAGCTGGCTACCTACCATTTGCTTGGCTAGAAAAGCACATACGGCATGCGGTACTGCATAATGAACATGTAATATGTCTAGTTGCTGCATTTTGGCTACTTGTGCCATTTTGGTAGCTAGAGATAAATCATAGGGAGGATAACGAAACACATAATAATCGCTAACTTCCACTTCATGATAGAATATATTTTTTTGAAATGTGGTCCCCAATCGAAAAGGTATACTGTGCGCAATAAAATGAACTTGATGACCCTTTTCAGCCAACAATTTACCTAATTCAGTTGCAACAACACCAGACCCACCGAGTGAAGGATAACATGTAATTCCAATTTTTAATGATTGACTCAAGCAGCGCCGCCCCTTTCCATCTCGCAATAACTAACCCCATATTTATGTATGGAAGGAGACCTATATGTTAAAGTGATCAAGCAAATACGGCGATTTAACCGCAAAGCCTTCCGCGTAAGATACCAATTTGCGTTGTCCAACCAATCGATCACGGTAATTAACACGCTCAATATATCCTTGATTGAGTGGTGTAAACACATGATCTTCGTCTTCTATCTCAAATTGTGAACGATAGCATAGCAACGATTGTTCCTTTTTGGCATACTGTTCAGAGACATCTACAATCAGATCTGCCTTTACCCAATCATTAATGAAATAAAAATATAACTGCTCCACTGTTACCGCAGGCTTGTCCGGCATATACCGACGCAATTTAGCGTTAAATACCGCTTCCTCCACGAGCTTACTACAGGCTACATGATCTGGATGTCGATCTTCCCAGTAAGGAGCAAATATAATTGAGGGTGCATGTCGACGAATTTCTGCCGTTATGCAATCAATATTATGCTGGTTAATCAAAAGGCCACGATCTGGAAGGCCTAGATTCGTACGTGAGGTTAAACCTAATACTTTACCTGCTTCATCCGCTTCTTGCTTACGGCGTTCCACCGTTCCATTGGATGACATCTCTGCAGCCGTTAAATCACAAATTCCTACACGCAACCCAGCTTCAACATGCTTACAAATGGTCCCACCCATACCAATCTCTGCATCATCAGCATGTGCACCAAATATAAGGATATCTAATTTCTCACTCATAGGTCATCACTAGTTGGTTTATATTTATGCACAAGCTCCCGCCATGCGAAGTCTCCTCGATCTAGAGCTTTCACTAGAATTTCAGCTGTAGCAATATTCGTTGCAAGTGGAATTCCTTGTACGTCACATAGTCTCAGAAGCGCATTAATATCTGGTTCATGAGGTTGAGCCATTAATGGATCGCGCAAGAAAATAATTAAGTCCATTTCATTCTGAGCAACTAAGGCTCCGATCTGTTGATCCCCACCGAGAGGACCAGACATAAAGCGATGAATGTCCAATTTCGTATGTTCCATAATACGTAGTCCGGTCGTACCCGTTGAATATAGTTTCATTCCTTCAAAAACACTTTCGTATGCAATAACAAAATTAACCATTTCGTCTTTCTTTCTATCGTGGGCAATAAATGCTATTTTCATCATTCTAGTCTCCCCCTGTTTAATCAATGAAGTGGTCAAATCCGTATATCATACCCGTATATTCCATTACCTTCTGTATTCCAAGCTTCACACCTGGCATGTAACAGGCACGTTCGTATGAATCATGACGTATCTTTAGCGTCTGACCAAATCCTCCAAAAATAACTTCCTGTTGGGCAAACACACCCGGTAGACGCACACTATGAATTCGGAATCCACCATAATATCCACCACGTGATCCTTCAATGATCTCTTCTTCATTTGGATTTCCTTGACGTAGTTCTTTCCGGCCCTCAACGATCATTTCAGCCGTTTTAATTGCCGTACCCGATGGCGCATCAAGTTTTTGATCTCCATGATACTCAATGATCTCTAAATGAGGGAAGTATTTACTTGCTTGTGCAGCAAATTTCATCATGAGTATAGCTCCGATCGAGAAGTTTGGAGCAATTAGACCGCCAATTCCTTTTTCTATACACAGCTTGTCCAATTCCTTGATCTGTTCAGGTGTGAACCCTGTCGTACCTATTACTGGACGCACACGGTGCTTAATAGCTAATTCGGTATTAATAAATGCCGATTGCGGTGTTGTAAAGTCCACCATCACGTCTGGTTTCCCTTCTACGAATGCAAGCTCCATATCTGAAGTTACGGTAATACCACATGCAGGTAATCCAACTAAACTCCCAGCATCCACTTCACCAGCTGAGCGATCAACCGCAGCAACTAATTCTAGCTCTTGATCTTCCAACACCAACTTGACAACTTCTTTACCCATACGTCCTCCAGCGCCTATAACGGCCACCTTAATTGGAGTTGACATTTATATCCCTACTTTCTTTCTATATTTATAAATCTATAAGTCATTCAGTCTTATTAGAATCCCTATCCCATTTACATCTTTAAATGGGTTTTAGTACAGCATATGTTTATTAGACCTGATCCGTGTTCTTTTTCGTCCATCGGCTTGCATCCCGGGTATTAAATTTATGCATAACAGAATCATGGGCTGCACTAAGATCAATATTCAATGAATTAGCGAAGCATAAAGTAATAAACAGAATATCACCTAACTCTAACTCTATAGAGTTCTCATCTTCACTATCCTTTTTAGGCTTTTCACCAAATTGATGATTTACTTCACGCGCTAACTCACCCACTTCTTCTGACATCCTTGCAAGCATGGACAAAGGGCTGAAATAGCCTTCTTCAAATTGTGAAATGTAACGATCAACTTCTCGTTGCATTTCTGCCAAAGATTTTTCCACGATGAGTTTTCGCTCCTTTGTGTAGGAATCAGATTATGACTAATTAGACCCTAATTTTTCCCGCAATTTATTTTACTTCATATGTTATATTAAAGCTATTTTGAAAACAAATCTTTTTTTAATATATAGGGTACAATGGTATAGAAAGATCAAGTTAGAATGATCAAGTTAGAATGATCCGTTGCTGTTACTTCTGATAAATGCGAGGTATTCTATGAATTCATCCAAATTGTTTACTCAGCTCAAAACCATCCTACCCATTATTCTAGGGACAGCCATCTATGCATTCGGTCTGCTCTATTTCATTATCCCCAATCAGTTAATGGAAGGTGGAGTTACAGGCATCACCATCTTGCTTAATTATGCTTATCAAATTCCTCCATCACTATCTACGTTAATCCTTAACGTCCCCCTATTCATTATAGGATGGAGAATACTTGGCGGTAAACAGATGATCTATACGGGAGTTGGGATCGGTTCACTGACATTTTTCCTATGGCTATTCGAGAAAATGATTCAGAACGGACTCATCTCACCTTTTGAGACCCAATATGACTATATTCTTGCCTCTCTGTATGCAGGGGTAACACTAGGTGCTGGACTTGGAATTGTTTTCCGGTTTGGCGGCACGACAGGCGGATCTGATATTCTAGCTAGAATATGCAATCGTAAGTTCGGATGGCGAATGGGGCAAGTCATTCTAGTTATTGATATTATCATTATTGGTTTATCTCTATTGTACATACCGAAGGAAAAAATATTATACACATTAGTTGCAGTCTACATCACCTCCAAAATCATCGATTTCATTCAGGAAGGGGTATACGCGGCCAAAGCATTTACCATTGTCAGTGACCATGCTCCCGAAATAGCAGATTTAATCAACATTGAAATGGATCGAGGAGTTACATTAATTCCTGCAATTGGGGCTTATTCTAAACAAGCCAAACACATGGCCTATTGCGTAGTGGCAAGACAAGAAATTCGGCGAATGAGCATCCTGATAAGGTCGATTGATCCTCGTGCATTCGTAATCATCAGTGATGTGCATGATGTACATGGCGAAGGCTTTCGAGAAGAATAACCTGTAATACTTTATCTAATAAAGAGGCTGTACCATAAGTCATTTAAAATGGATAGGAATAGCTTCTTTCTTTTTTTGTGCGAGAAGTTTAAGTGTTCTGGCCGGTCGCTCCGACGACGGATCGTTTCTCCAATCGCTGTGGTCTCCAAATTTCTGAATTAAACTCGCATAGCGGTTGAAATTCGGAGACCAAGGCATATGCTTACGAAGTAGCTTTCCTTCGGAAAGCTTTTAGGCGACCGCTGCCTCTTTTCCGAAATCGTTCCGTCCTCTCCGCTGCTTCCATCAACGCATGTTCAATTTTTTTCTTGAGATACACATAGAAACCGCCTCATTAACATCGCCGCAAATCGGCTGGACGACACTATATTTTCTGTAACTTACCCCGGTGGTGGTCGCGACAGCTATCACCCCAAAATGCTCACTAAAGTCATCATTTATGCACACACTCAGCGCATCTACTCTTCACGACTTATCGCCAAAGCTGTACGGGAACACATCCCCTTCATGTGGCTCGCCAGAAGACAGCGTCCGGACTTCCGGACAATTAACCGCTTTCGCTCTCAGCCGATGAAAGACGTACTTGAGACGATATTCACCGCCGTGCTTGAGTTTTTCATCGAAGAGAACTACGTCACGTTGGAACACTACTTTGTGGACGGTACCAAGATCGAAGCCAATGCGAACCGATACACGTTTGTCTGGGACAAAGCCGTCGTTAAACATAGGACCAAGCTTCAGGAGAAAGTACAGACCCTGTTTGCTACCATCGAAGAAACGCAAAAATATGAAGATCAGGAATACAAGGGTCAGGATCTTGGTGAGCTAGGTGAGCAAGATGAGCTTACAAGTCATAAGCTAGAGACAGCGTTCAACAGCTTGAAAACCGACTTTTGGAAAGTCCAAAAGATAAGCCGCTGAAAAGAGCAGTTCGAACGCTTCGAGTGGCTTTCGCTCGCCCATAATCTATTGAAGCAATCCACAATTGACCAGAAATTCAAAATAGCAGGTTAAGGATAACTCCCTTGACCTGCTATTTCTAGTGAATCAGTCTCTTTTCTAGAAGACCAGGTGTCTCGTCAGAAGATTAATCTACTTATGGGACAGTCCCTTATTTATGATCTGGGCGGAACCTTTCTGATTCTATCTTGTTCCCCACGATATTTCCGATAACCGACGTAGATCAGGATGACCAATATAAATATTCCGCCAAATATAGTTCCTCTCCATGGAAGATTAAATTCACTCAATGATGCAAAAGCAGACTCATCCTTCTTCTTGCCAAACAGTTCATTCAAGAGTTCCTCACCCTGTTCAAGCATGCTTCGTATATCAACCGTCTCTGACGTGCCTGAGGAGGATAAGCCTCCAGCGTATGATAACCAAGAGTCTATTGTACGAACCTCGTAAGGCTCACGTTGAATGACTACAGAAGGTCGAATGAGCTCATAGTGACCTTGCAGACTATCATAAGCTTGTTTCAAAGCTTGCCGATTATTTGCAACTAAAGTCTTCTGCATCGCATTCAAATCTTCACTTACAACTTTGTAATACTGCAACCAAAGTGGCTGACGAGGATGACTTAGACTATCCACAGCCAGGCGCAGCTTGGCTGACGCATTCAGCCATTGCTCAGGATGAAGTTGAGCTTGAGCTGTAGCCTCTTTCACTTCCACAATACATTCTGCTAGTACGTGAACGCCTTCAACTTTCGTTAACCCTTGGAAAGATGAAGATTCGAATACCGTTTCAATCTGCTTAATTTCTTGTAGCGCTTTTTCCGTATTACCTTCGAGCACATACCGATACAATCTTTCTGTAGCTGCATTTAAGGTCTGCGCCTGCTGCAAAGGCAACGATGTACCTTTATTCTTGTCTAAATCTAACTTTCCCTCTCCGTACATACTCACTGGACTCAGAATAACAGAGAATAAAAGGATTACCAGTACCCATAACGATGGACGGGTTAACCTTCTACATAACATGGGACATCCCTCCTACCGTAAATCTATGGTAAGAGGGATGGTTGTAGAACTATTAAGCGCTATATCTCACTTCTATTTGTCCAAGAAATTAGGCGCTAATGACGACGTGAAAGCTTCAAGGTTAGCCAAGACACGGCTACACTAAAACAAGTCAAGCCCACCGTAAAGTTACGTACAGCGCCGATATGATCCTCCAACTCCGTTGGTAACCATGGAAACACACCATAGGTATAATCCACGGTATCATTTAATAGAGTCCATGCAGCAGCCCCTATAAGTGTTCCTGCCCTCAAGCTAAAAAAACGTACATATAATAATGCTTCAACGGCCATTGCTGTATGAGAGCCCACGAGCATCCAATCCTGCCATACCATCGTATTTCCTTCCGCAACACCAGCAAAAATAATGCCACTCGCCCATAATCCATACTTTACAGACGTGATGACGGCTAACGCTTCAACGAGATGAAGAACCATTCTTCCCATCTTCATCTTCGGAGGAAATAGTAGTCCCCATATCGCAATGCTAAAAAACAAACTAGCTGTGGGACTATCAGGTACAAATACGATGAGCCACGCGGCATAATTCTCCAAGGTATAAGCCATTTGTCCGTCATACCAAATGTAACCATAAATCGTTCCCACAAAATTAAAAATGAATAGAAGCCACAAAAAATAACGATTCATCAAAAAGGAGCGGCTCCAAAAATAAGAAATTGACACTTATGTACCTCCCGCATTGTAATAGCTTAGGTTAAACCATCCTTCCAAAAAAAACCTGATCGCATTAAACGACCAGATTTCTCTGCATAACTATATTTTACTTTTCTGCTTTTTGTTTCGCAAGCCATTCTGCAAGATGATCTACATCTTGGTCTGTTAGACCGGCAGCAATCGCACTATCATATTGTGGAGGCATTTTGCCATTATAGCCTTCTTTAATTATGGTTAGGATCGCATCTTTATCATGCACATCACCTATACCGCGTAATGAAGGTCCAGAAGCACCTTTCATATCTGCAGCATGGCAAGTGATACAACCTGCCTTTTTGTAGGATTCCATAGCTTTGTCCTCTTTATCTACAATAGCTACAACAGCTGCCTGTTTAGCATTTGTAGTCGGAAGTCCCTTAGCATGATTTTCCGCTGCTTTTTCTTCACGTTGAATATCCTCAGGGATCTGTCCTGTCGCTTCAAGCTCATGTTTATAGTGAGTCCATGCAGTGTTAGTCAAGAAGGTAACCGCTAATAACGATAAGATCATGAGTGAAGAAGCGATAGGTCTACGGTAGAAACGGCGTTCATTTCCAGTATCCAAGAATGGCGCTAGCAATAACGCAATAAATGGAATTCCAGATACTCCGAGTGTACCAAGCACAACGTAATCCCCTGAAGCATATGGCAATTTCAAGTATTGATATAGAAACAAGAAATACCAGTCTGGCATTGGAATAACGGATGCGCTCGGGTTAGCAGGAAAGCCGAGTGGTGCCGGTTCTGCAATGGTGAGGACTAGAAAACCCACAAGAACAACAACTCCAACCATCCACTCTTTCAATAGAAAGTTTGGGATGAAAGCTTCTGATTTACCAGGATAAGCCGTATAGTCAGGCGGTGTGATAAAGCCATTGCCTTTTCGCACACGCGAGTCACCTACAAACACAACTTTTTCTTTCGAATCTTTGCCGTGTGCCATCAATATTCCTCCCTTCTTATAGTGGACCGGAAATTCCCTGTCTACGGATCATAATAAAGTGTCCTACCAACAAGGTCAGTAACACGGCCGGGAGGAAAAATACATGTAGTGCAAAGAAACGAGTTAGCGTCTGTGCTCCTACAATTGTACCTCCTTGCATCAACTCTTTCATAATAGGACCTAAATAAGGAACGGAATTCGCAATTTCCATCGTAACTTTTGTTGCAAAGTAGGCTTTGTTATCCCACGGTAGCAAGTAACCCGTTAGTCCTAATCCAAGCATTACGAAAAATATGAGCATACCTACTACCCAGTTCATTTCACGAGGAGCTTTGTAAGAGCCTGTAAAGAAGACTCGCATTGTATGTAAGAACATCATTACGATAACCAGACTGGCTCCCCAGTGGTGCATTCCGCGTACAATTTGACCAAACGCAACCTTGGTCTGTAAATATTCTACGCTGGCGTAAGCATTCATAATATCTGGTACATAGTACATCGTCAGGAACATCCCTGATAAAATTTGAATGACCGTTATGAAAAAAGTCAGTCCCCCGAAACAATAAACAAATGCGGAAAAATGGTGGGCCGGGTTTACGTGTTCCGGAACTTCATGATCCGCTACGTCTCTCCATATCGGAGTGATATCGAGACGCTCGTCAATCCAATTATAGACATTCTTAAACATCGGAATACGCCTCCTATTTCACTTCAGTATTTGGTTCGACTCCACCCAGATAAACCCAACCCTTATCAATCTTAATTTTGTACGTGTCCAGCGGTTTAGGTGCAACGGATAAATTTTTACCAAGCTTAGTATAACGCGCTCCATGGCAAGGACAGTGATACTCATCTGGGTAAGTCTTATTGTTGTTCCAACCTACAGTGCAGCCCAAATGCTTACATATAGGGGACAACGCATAAATATTACCTTTTTCATCCTTACGTATCCAAGCTACCAATGTTGCTGTGTCCGCATACCATCCATCTTGCTGTTTCAGCTCATAAGAAAATTCTTGCGGTTCATCTGTAATTTTTGCAACCTCTGCCACCTTCACAAATTCCCCTTCCGTTTTCTTGTGCAGAATGGGATCAACAGCAAACCGTACCATAGGTAGAACTGCACCAGCAGCCATGAACGCAGTCGCACCACCTAGTGTATAAGTAAGAAATTGTCGACGGGACATCTCTTTTCGACTAATTGGCTTATGCGCTGCTTCTTCATGGTCATTTTGGTTGTTCATATGTCTTCAACCCCCTTTGTCAGCCAACTCTTTTAATATTTCAATGATTTTTGTCACAGAACTGCCACAACACATTAATAATATATGAGCGCCCAAAGACCGTCAAGAATATCTACCCATTTTTTTATAGATACCTAGCTATTATATCATGTTAGAATTCGATTTTTTGTCACATTTGTTTTTATTCTTTACTTTTCCACAAATTCTCAATTTCAGATTGTACAATATCGGAGAGCTTTTTCCCTGCAAGCGCTTCATCTTTCTCCATGTTGAATTGCGATAGAACTAGAGCGCTTTCAACTAAATCCAACTGCTTCATATCCACATCTGCCGTCATGATCACCACATATTTATAACCATTTCTTTTCAGATGGTGACAAAGATCATTTAAACATTGATAATTTCCTTGTTCAGCATAATGAAATGCAGGGTAAGTGACCATTCTACCTTTGTAACGTCGCTCTACTATATCCAAAAAATCACGTAATCTCTCTAAAGCTGCTGTTGCTTCAATAGGGGATTCTAGCCCACTTAGACCTGTGAAGGGTATGAGGCAAGTGTCAAAGTATGGCTGCAGTTCTGGCCATGATCCCTCGTCTATTTCACTAAATTTCACTGGAGTCATCCTTTCGATCATTATTCTAATTGTCCATTCTAACGCAAAAAAGAAGAAATGCAACAATGCATTTCTTCAACCCAAAGATTTAAGTTCATCTGTTAAATGACGAAAGGCCTTCTCATCACCTGAAGCAAGTGCCTGATCGATTTCTTTATACAACTCTACACTTCGATATTTGCGCACTGCATCGTCCCAGACCATCTCAGCCGCTAGCCCTAACATTACCTCGTAAGTAACCTTCAACTTATCCAATAGGATGCACCTCCAAACGAATGTTTAAGAGAACCTATATTCTTTTCCTTTGCCCACATAGTTCTGCATGGTTACTGACATTCTCTTTAAGTCTTTCTCTGTCAACTCCCGAACTACTTTTGCGGGTGTACCGAAGGAAAGAGTATAGGGTGGAATTATTGTATTCTCTGTTACGACTGAACCGGCACCTATTAAAGCATATTCACCAATATCGACTCCGTTCAATATAATCGCCCCCATTCCAATTAATGTACCTTTACCAATCGTACATCCATGGATAATGGCGGCATGTCCAACGGAAACTTCATCCGCTAGAATAAGCGGCTGCTCGGTATTGACATGCCCTACAGTACCGTCTTGAATATTACAGCGTTTACCAATGATAATAGGCGCCATATCTCCACGAAGCACACTATTAAACCACACACTTGAATCTTCACCAATTTCGACGTCACCAATAATTTTTACACCTTCGGCAACGTATACAGAACCATGAATCTTAGGCACCTTATTACCGTATGGAATTAACATGAATGATCACTCCACTCCTCAACTTGGAAGTGATTGTAACAACAGGCTGATCAATTGTCAATTCAAGGATTACAGTGTACTATCGTTTACCAAGAACGGACAATTCTCAGCAACCATCTTTCCCCAAGAGGTCATCCGAAATACCGTACCGTCCACTTCACTTTCACCTCTACGGATAAGCCCTAAATGCACCATCATCTGAAGAATGCGCTGCTCCATCATGGACTCAGGGGTATCGTAATAATAAGGTTTGATTAACCACCCTAATGCATTGTGGAGTGAATCTAACGTGACCCAACCATCTGCACAATGTCCAATCCAATACACTAGGGATGTAATATTCGGAATGGAAGCTTTATAAAGCCTTAACCAATATCGAAATATTTGGACCATAGCCTCGCTCTTACCTTGTTCTAACCTTTCCATTCCTCTCGCTGTCAACTGCAATTGATTCCCTTGCTCATCCATGTATCCCATGTGAAGTGCATAATCGTACATCAACGCTAATCTGCTTGGATACATATGAGAAGTCCTTCCGTAACCAAATCGCCATCCCCCTTTACTAAGAAGAGGTTCAGCAATATGAAAGGATTCCATAAGTTGCTGTTGATATTTGCGATACATCGTGCTTTCTAAATTCAGTTCAACCGACTGTTCATGCACATACCGTAGTAGAAACAATAAATCTTCAGCAAGAAGTCCCTGCTCTTCCCGATAGAAAGATGGTTCTCCTACGACTGTAATTGTACTTCTCAAGTAACTTGCCAATTCTTTGCGGAAGCGCTCCTTCAAATCCCTAGGGACTTGAAACAAATATTTAGTGCTGGGGGTCATGCCATTAAATATCCAACCACTCTTCTTGAAACGAGCAATGACTTCACGAGGACTAGCAGCCTTCGGATGTTCCTTTAAATTGTTGCCTTCAGCAACGGTAAAAGAAGTCTGCCTGATAATAGCAATTAATTCTTCCACATTAAAGTAACTACGACTCTCAAATAAAATAGCGTTAAGAAATCGCAGATCATCTACAGAGAGACTCTTAATCTGCTGCCCAATAAAGTCATTTCGATTCAAAGTCACTAAGATACTCTGAATCAATTCATGCTTCGAATTGTGCTTACACTCGCAATGGTAGTGGCTTGCGATAGTTGTCAATTGACCAATATCAGCAAACGTGAGCATATCCGCTAGGTTCATGGGTGATCGTCCTCGCCGTTTTACTACCATTATGGGATTTATTTCAATTTTTATTCCAAGTTCACAAAAAAAATAACCCAAACGTTTGGGTTATTTCGGACTCTCCAGTAAATGACGCGTACAATTATATAGAAGTGGCATCCATTTCAGGTCTTCCTTTTCCAGAATCGTAAGCGATAAATTACCGATTCTCTCCACATACTGATCCTTATAGAGCGCAGTAAAAAGCTGTGCTAAGAAACCTCCATGACTGATGACAAGTATGTTCTTATCTGGGTACCGTTCCCACATCTCTTCCATAAATGCCAACCCACGGGCTTGAATGGCTTCGTTCTTCTCTTGTCCTAGTTCTAGAAGATTCCATTCCTTACCCCATGTGCTCTCCCGTTGCTCCGCTGTGAATCCTTCTACTTGTCCGAAAGACCGTTCTAACAGACGTTCATCCGTTTCTAACATAGGTAGAGATAGCTTGGTAGCAATGATATTTGCCGTCTCAACAGCTCGTGATAGACCACTACTGATGACATAGTCCCACTGGTAAGATTCAATCAATAAGCGCTCTCCAAGAGCCATAGCCTGCCTCTTACCCTCTTCATTTAAAGGAATATCGCTTTGCCCTTGAATTTTGCCGGACACATTCCAGTCCGTCAGACCATGCCGGATTAAGCCCATTCTCATCGTTGTCACTCCTTAATATAAATAAGGTATATACTACCTTCGAATACGACTTAATCTTCTTAAAGAAAACAATGCCAGAGCCACACTTAGAATGGATAACAACATCCAATATTGTGGGTGCGAGGGACCCATAGTAACGACAAGAGGTTCAATAATTCCACTATTCAGATCAGGAAGATTAAGTTTCTCTTGTTGTTGCAGCAAGGTTGAACTTCCAGCAATTCCAGTCGGTAGAATTCCATTCGCAGAAGGTGTCTCTTCTGGAGATGGATTCCCCATCATCATAAAAAACAAGAAACTAACGAGGAACAACATTAAACATCCTGCAATCCACATCGACAGATGTCTTCGAGTAATACCAGATACCTCAAACGGTTTGCTATGATCTTGAATAAGCCAAGGTGACTCACGGTATATTCGGTCCATAACATTACGGTTCATTGTTTCCAGTTGTGTGTCTGTGACTTCTTCATCACTCAAAATTTGGATCAGATGATGGCTTTCTTCCCATAACTGAAATTCAGCCGCACAATCGCTGCAGGTCGACAAATGTTGTTGCAACATCAGTCGTCTCGGGTCGTCTACTGGCAAATCCCACATTAACCCGAATAATTCCTGAGCCTCCCAGCATTTCATCTGCTTGTCATCCCTTCATATTCTTCATAAATATGGTCATAAAAATATGGCTCCATTTGAACCTTTATACTTGATCTCGCACGAAAAAGCAAGGATTTAACAGAACTCACACTTTGATCCAGTATCTTAGCTATCTCTTGATAGTCTAGTTGATCATATTCACGTAGTATCAATGCGGAACGTTGCTTTTCCGGTAAACTATTAATGGCATTTCTAACTAGATTCACTTTTTCATTACGTAGAATAGCCTGTTCAGGTGCTACCTCACTTGGTGCAACAGGAACATACCCACTTTCATCCAATGAAATATTACTACTACGTTGTTTCCGAAGTTCACTGAGTACTGTATTCCGAGCAATCGTGTATAGCCAAGTAGAAAAAGAAGCATCCACTTCTCTGAACGTATTCAAGCTACGAAACGCCTTATAGAAAGTTTCAGAGCAAAGATCCTCTGCCACGAGCTCCATATTAGAACTCTTCAACATATGGTATACAAAAGCCAATATTTTCCGTTGATAACGACTCATTAATTCTGAGAATAATTCGACGTTGCCCTCTTTTATTTCTCGGATCAGTTGGGAATCCGTCATCTGAGTGCGCCCTCCTCGCCCATCCATTCGCTTATCCCCGCTTCTATCCACATCAAAAATAGGACCGAAGCAGGCACGCAAAAGTTGCGGTATAACCGCTAGCTATAAATTATAAAATTCGACATTCCAAGTCTATGTATTGACAAAATTCCCATTGAAATAACAAAATTACCTTTTCATTGTATCATAATCTACGAACATAATCATTTCTATAGTCGTTATTATGATATTTTAAGAGATTCGGCTCGTAATTTCAATGCATTCAATCTATACAGATAGAATGAACCAAAGACAAACGCAACCTTAGTTCATTCTATTTATATGCACCATTACGCAAAAAAACCACTCTTTCGAGTGGCTTCACTGCCTAGGAATCAAGGAAGCTTACAGTTAGCACCTTTAAACAGTGCTATATAATGATACTTCATTGATTAACTCTGCCTTTACGATGTTAATGTCAATTAGTGACTTGAGTTTATTCTGTATAAATTTAGTGCTTGACCCAGCTATTTCGCAAAGATCCGTTACAGGTATACGTGGATTCTGAGATATTATAAGATAAATCTCAAATTCACTTTCAGTAAGGAATGGAAGTTCATTCAATGGACTCGTCGTAAGGTCTGTCACTGTTTCTTGGATGCTTATTAAATTTTTTGTAAGCCCTTCCAAATATTCGTTGTTATTCGCTATGATTTGTTCCTTCTGATTCTTATCGATGGCTTCACCTTCTGCTAGTTGCTGTAACTCTAACTTTGAGTTGTTCACAGATTGTAAAGCCTCTTCAATTTGTTCCTTTACCGATTTGGTCTTGTCCATGATACTAACAAAATTCTCTTCGTTCTTATAATCGCTCGGTGCATATAAAGACTGTGGCTTAAACCATAATAGAACAAAAAAAGCAAGCACTAAAATAATAGGAAAAAGCATTACAAACCAAATAAATACTTTTTGAATATCCTGCGCAATTAGGCCTAGGGCAACCGTACCTGCCACTTCCGCTAACCCAGCAAAAATACCGACAATGGTTAGGGGATTGCTTATCTTCTGACTTCTATCATTCATCTCATCCACACTCCTCCTACACTTATTTTGTTAAATAAACCTTTTAATTCCATGTAGAAATAATGTAATTATATTCCTATTACACTAATATGTAAACCACTTTGTACTTATTCCATTATAATACTCACTAAAAGCTATATATCCCTCTTTACAAACAAAAAAGACACCCTTTCAGGTGTCTAAACCAAGTGCCAGTTATTGGGTGAGATCAACTTCCTAACCCAATAACTGAATTCATATACTTCGAACTCAATTTGTTTCCTAAATATCTAAATCCGTTACTGCCCCTTTGGAAGCGGAAGATACTAATCGCGCATATTTCGATAAGACGCCTGATGTGAACCTTGGGCTAGGTTTAATCCAATTCTTTCGTCTAGCTTCCAATTGTTCGGGTGTAACATCAAATTTCAGTTCTTGTGTTTCACTATCAATGGTGACCAAATCACCCGTTTCTAATAGTGCAATTGGACCTCCAACCTGTGCTTCCGGCGCAACATGTCCTACAACGAAACCATGTGATCCCCCTGAGAAACGTCCGTCAGTAATTAGGGCTACTTCTCCACCTAATCCCTTGCCTACTAGCAAAGCTGTCAGAGAAAGCATCTCCGGCATTCCTGGTCCACCCTTCGGACCTGCATAACGGATAACAACAACATCCCCTTTAATGATCTCATCCTTAACGATCGCATCCGTTGCATCATTTTCACTATTATAAACACGAGCAGGTCCCTCAAAACGAAGATTCTTCAAACCTGACATTTTAGCTACAGCACCATCAGGTGCAAGATTACCTTTTAATACAACTAACGGTCCAGTCGTTTTCAAAGGATTATCAAAGGAACGAATCACTTGTTGATTTTCTTGTAACGGAGGAATGGAAGCCAGATTCTCAGCTATTGTTTTACCTGTGACCGTCAGACAATCCCCGTGCAACAGACCTTCTTCCAACAATAATTTCATAACCCCCGGCACACCACCGATATCATTAAGATCCTGCATCACATACTTACCGCTTGGTTTTAGGTCTGCTAGATGCGGAACTCTTAACCGGATTCTATCAAAATCGTCCAATGTTAGATCTACCTCAACGGAATGAGCAATGGCTAGTAAGTGAAGAAAAGCATTCGTCGATCCTCCAAGTGCCATAACCACGGTAATCGCATTTTCAAATGCGTTCTTGGTCATGATATCTCTTGGTAGAATATTCTGTTCTAGAAGCCCTAGAATAGCCTCCCCTGCTCGTATACATTCCTCAGCTTTCCCAGGCGAGATCGCTGGTGTCGATGAAGACCCAGGCAAAGCCATACCTAGAGCTTCAGCAGCCGAAGCCATCGTGTTCGCTGTATACATTCCCCCGCAAGCACCAGCACCAGGACAGACATTACATTCAACTTTGTGCAACTCTTCCTCATTTATTTTCCCTTGATGATACTGCCCAACGGCTTCAAAAGCAGTTACGATATCCACATCTTTTCCATCAATCTTACCCGGTTGAATCGTTCCTCCGTATACATAGACAGAAGGGATGTTCATCCTTCCTATAGCCATCAAACAAGCCGGAGTATTCTTATCACAACCCCCAATGGCTACCAATCCATCAAAGCGTTCAGCATTCACGACAATTTCAATGGAATCTGCAATGACCTCGCGGCTAGGTAAAGAAAACAGCATTCCATCATGTCCCATAGAAATACCATCTGATACGGTGATTGTATTAAAGATGAGCGGAGCACCGCCCTGTTCTTGAATACCTTTTTTTGCATCACGGGCTAATACATCAATGTGCATATTACAAGGCGTGACTTCACTCCATGTACTTGCTACACCGATCATCGGTTTCTTGAAATCCTCATCTGTAAACCCAACAGCCCGAAGCATTGCACGGTTAGGAACCCGATTTACACCTTCACTTATATCTTTACTGCGTGTTCGCAAATCTTTTTTAACCGTCATCGTTCCACTCAACTCCCATTCAGAATTTAAATTAAGGTGTACAACTCACTCATCGGTCTCAATAAATTTTGCTTCATGATTGTAGAAGCCTTAGCCTCATCATGCTTCTCCATTGCCTCAATAATGGCAGCATGCTCCTGAACAGAATTATAAGTGTTGGTCTCGTGTTGCTTAAGAAACACATACTTAAATCGACGAATATGAATTTGTATTGATGAACTAAACGAAGAAATATACATGTTATCTGAGATCTCTACTATAAGATTGTGAAACTGCTCATCGAACTCCATTGCTTGATATGGTTCATTATTTTCTATAGACTCTGAGAACTGTGCATTCAGCGCCTTTAACTGTTCAATCTGTTCCGGTAGAATCAGCGAAGTTGTTAATTCAGCAGCTAAAGCATGTAAAGTGGCAAGAACAGGATACATTTTTAGAATGTCGTTCTTTTCTATATCCTTGACTCTTGTAGCTTTACCGGGATGTACCTCAACGAGCCCTTGTGCTTCAAGTAGTAGCAGTGCCTCTCTAATAGGTGTTCTACTGACCCCTAGTGCTTCAGCTAAATCAGCATCAATTAATTGTTCCTTAGGTTGTAGCGTTCCATCAATGATCCATCTTTGAATTTGTGATAATGCTCTTTCTTTAGCAGACATTCTATTCGGTGCCAAAAAATCATTAGGAATAGGCATGTTCTACCTCCTTCATGCATCTTCTATCATTTCATATATGCAATATATCGCATATATATATAACAAGCAAGTGTAAAAAATAAATACTCCAAATTCGTTTGGCTCAATACTAAAATGAGTGCTTGAAAGGACAGGTGAATGAAGACCACTACGATGACGGATTATTCTTACGATCGCTGTTGCCCTCAGATTTCTTTATTAACCGCTACGCGGATGGATTGTCCTTCCGATCGCTGTTGCCCCCAATTTTTTTTGAATCTACCGCTCTTTGCGGTAAAAATTCAGGGGCAAAGGCGAACGCTACGCTTCTCCACGACAATTCCATCCTCTCCGCTACGATCAGCATAGATTTCTATTTTCTGTAAGCACTGATTATGAATTAGAGCCGATAAAAATTCGTCAGTTATCTGGTAGTGGGTAATATCAACAAATAGTATTCTTAATCTCTCGTTACGATGAAGAAAAAAAAAGACCGCTACATTATGGGCCATTGCTCTTAGAGCAATACAGTTTCAGGATAGGTGTGGAGACTCCTATCCTGAAACTGTAAGTTTTTCAACTAAACTTTGAAGTTCCTTTTTTAAATTCGATCCCCCGAGATATTCGGACATAGGGAGCTTAATACGATAGTCTCCAGCCGTGGGAAAAGTAAGGCTTGTGTTGCGACCTTCATCGAACGAAAGACACGACTGTATACGGGAATTAAAATGCCTGATCCCAATTCATCCTGGCAGCGTGGTTGGTTCCAATGAGAACGGAAATGGCCCCTCATAGGTGAGTTATTTTTTAAAGCAGAGATGATGATGGTGAGCTGGCAAGGGCCCTCACTCTCATTAACAACAAGCCAAGAGAAGGCCTCAGTTGGAAGACCACTCACAAATCATTCACGGAAACCCTGTTGCACTTGGCTTGACAATCCATCATTTCCTTAATACGTTAATGATTCTATCTATAATTAGATCGTATGCTTGAGATTGAAATTCTTCTAAGGTAGCAAAAATGAAGTTCTTATTTTGTATATTTTCATTAAAAAAAGGTTTTTCGTCAAACAATACTTGAATAGCTAAATTTCTGTCCAACTTTAATCCTTCAATTTCGCATTTAGCCATAAGTAGATCTCCGATAACGGGTATAGATTCGCCAGTTAGTGTATCTAATTTGTACTGTAAGCTATTTGGTTCTGTGTACCAAATATCAAAAAAATCATTCCATGAATTCTCATAAAAGTCCTCATTCACAAATAAAGACCTTATGTTTATATTTCTATCTTTTATATGTGTAAGATCCCACTCTACAAAATCTTTATTTGTACAGTCATTAGAATTAGGAACAAAACCTAGAATTAACCTTTCCCAATATTGTTGAGACAAATGAAGGAAATCCTTGTGTAGAACTTTAGATACATTATGCTTTTCTTCGATATAAGTCATATCTAGATATATGAGATAATTAAAAATTAAAGAAGGATTATTAGACAAACAATAATTCAAAATTTAACACCTCCAAAAAATATAACACAAATATTAGGGTACCCACGGAAATGTACCTGATGTAGAGACAGCTAGCCCAGTTAATTAATTTTGCTATATAATAGTTAAGACCACTATCACTAACAATACCAGATACAGAGCCTCCAATTACTCCAAACCCACTTATATTATAAGAATCAAGATATATTCCATCTGATTATTCCTATACATTTTGGTGTTCTTAACGGTTGTTTGTTTAATGCAAATTTTTAAGCGACTTAATTACAGATCTAATAGCACCCTTTGTGATTTCTAGCTCTGTGCGATCTTTGGCATTCTGTAAAATGGTAATAATAATATTTTTATATGTCAAAGTAGCTAGATCTATATTGTTTGATAGTTCCTTGCTGGTACTCTCGTATCCACTTGAAAGATTCCATGATACTAATTCATTCCCAATGACAACAGATGTATATGCTATTTTAATCTGAATCTGCATGGTCTGGTTGTCGTTCTCATAAATAAGTAATTGTTCAGTCGATCTTAAATCATCTAAAGTTCCATCGACAGTAATGCTTTGCTTTTTATCAAAGGTTATATCCTTATCGACTAACATTATAGACGGATATATAGGAGTATTTCTAAGTTTAAAGCCTGGTATTCTAATGTCCTTCGCTAATTTTCCTGACAAATCTGAAAATTGCTCATAAGAGATTATTATTTCGTTCTTTTGATCTTCAACCTTTACTTTCTCGGGTGTTACTATCAAGGCACTATCTTCAACTGAAAGAATTTCTGAATTACCTTTAGAATTACAGCCAACAATTAGTAACAAAAGCAACAATAAACATAATAGATAGAGATTTCTCGCAATCTGCACTATCCCACTCCTTTACATCATAGATGTAGATTACTTATCCCGGTTATGTATTGAATTAATTAACTTACATCCATATTCATTACCTCTATTTATTTACATTTATAGCTTGTTGAATATAATTCATTTAGGATATTGTGTAAATGTAGTCTATATCACTGGTGAGGAAAATTTTCCTTACCAAAACAAAAAAAATGCCCTGTCAGCACTCACGCCAGCAAGGTAACATATGTATTAACAGGGGTTGTCTATGTATTAGAGAATTAACCTTAAAGGGAGATTATGATGAGGTTAGAATTAGATAAAAGCATGCTTCACTAGTGAGTTAAAATTAATAAATATAAAGGAACAGGAAAGTATATTTTACAGTAATTTTAAAATCAAGTACCCAAGAGCTCCTTCTGGGGCTCTTTTATTGTACAAATGCATTGCATAAACAGTATTTTAATCGAAAAACAAAAAAAATGAACCCCATTGAGTAACAACCAAGAAAGTAGTCAACGGTGCAGAATCGGTAATCTGGCATGTCGAACCATGAGAAGAACAAAGGGATATAGTCGTTCTTACCAGCTAACACGTTTTAAGGGTTCTAATTCATAATCAGCGTTTGCTGAAAATAGAATTTTATGCTGATCCTAGCGGAGAGGATGGAATTGTCGTGGAGAAGCGTAGCGTTCGCCTAAAAGCTTTCCCTTGGAAAGCTACTTCGAAAGCATACGCTTTGCCCCTGAATTTTAACCGCAAAGAGCGGTAAATTCAAAAAAATTTGGGGGCAACAGCGATCGGAAGGACAATCCATCCGCGTAGCGATCATTTATCAACTCGATACATTTGTCAAGCACTGATTTTGGTGTTGAGCCTTAAAACAATCCAACTATTTGCACAAAAACAAATTATGCAGAGAGTAGCGAAGAGGGCGGAATTGTTCTGTAGAAGTGTTAGCGCTCGCCTACAAGTTTTCCGTAGGAAAGCTACTTCGTAAGCATCCGCTTTGCCCTCGGATTTATACCGCTATAAGCGGTATATAATCAAGAAATCCGAGGGCAACAGCGATCGGAAGAACAATCCGGCATCGTAGCGATCTTCCTACACTGCTATTTTTCTTGCATTCGTTTTTTGAATTGAGCCGAGATTACTAATCGTTCGTCACGATTAAAGAACAAAAAAAAGACCGCTACATTAGCGGCCATTGCTCATTATAGAGCAATATAGTATTTGGATAGGAGTGGAGAGAAACCATACTGTAAGTTCATTATAATGTATCCGTTTTCATTCTGTCAACAACATTTTGAAACCGTATACATCGCCTTAAAAATAGGCTATACGTACACCATGTATTTCAGCTCTTGCAGAAGGGTTCTCGCCCGCTCCATATCGTCTTCAACTCGGAAAGAAAGTCTCATTACGCCAGGAACATCTTCTCTACTCTCAATAATTTGCATATTGCTAAGGTTGACCTGATTCACACCTAACTCCGTTGCAATCTGACCGATAATACCCGGATGATCCGGAACATCCAGATACAGATCAAATAAAGGTGTAATCATCCCCTTGCCTCTCTCTGGAAGCTCACTACGGAAGGCGTTTGCTTTCGCGAAGGCTCCTTCAATCCCTTGTCCATCTTTATTCTCAAGTAGCTCAATAAAGGAGGTGATCCCTTCATTCCAATCCTGAAGCAAACGTAGCATCACATCATTGTTATTCAACAAAATATCTCGCCAAATGACAGGGTCGCTTGATGCGATCCGTGTGATGTCTCTAAATCCGCCTGCAGCCAATCTGCGATACAAGGAATTAGTGTCATTATAATCACGAATTTGATTAACTAAAGCCACAGCAATAATATGGGGTAAATGACTAATCGCCCCGACGATCTCATCATGAAGCTTAGGCTCTACTCTTACAATCTGCGCACGTGTATAAGACAACAGCTCTACTAATGAGTCATACACAGATTCTGGCACATCCGCAGGTGGAGTCAATACATAATACGCATTCTCGAATAATAACACTGACGCAGCTTCTACGCCTGAACGTTCTGAACCAGCCATGGGGTGTCCACCGATGAAATATACATCTTGCAAGTGCAACGATTCTGCCGCAGCAGATACACTAGCCTTCGTACTTCCTACATCTGTAATAATACAGCCTTTCTTCAATGGCAAATTACTCAAACGCTCTAAATAATCTTCTAAATTGCCAACGGGTACACATAAAAAAATAAAGTCAGCATCTAATGCTGCTTCTTCCATCGAGAGAGTAGCCGTATCAACGACACCCTTACTCATATATTTATGAATGGAGTCGGGGCGGTGGGTATGCCCCACCACCGTAATTCCAGGCTTACCTTTAAAGCATAAAGCCAATGAACCACCTATAAGTCCTACTCCAAAGATTGCAATTTTAGTTGTTGTCATGTTCCTCACTTCAATTCTTATAAAATTAATGGTTTATACCTGAGCTGATTTTACCTGGAGAACTTGCTCAAGTGTGTTAATGAACACAACATTTTGTTCCTTTGAGCCTATAGATACACGAATGTACTCAGGATAATGCTGAAATCCTGCACGGACAATAACACCTAATTGAAGCAATCCTTGAAATACCTCAAGCCCAGGTTTACCAACGTTCACCAAGATGAAGTTACCATGAGCTGGGAAATACTCTAGACCTATACGATCAAATTCTCCTTCTAAATACGATATCCCCTGCGTATTATGCTCGCGACAATATTTCACATAATCTTGATCTTCCAGCGCTACTTTAGCAGCTGCCTGACCGATCCGTGATGTATTAAAAGGTTCACGAACTTGATTAATTAGCTTGATCACTTCAGGATGACCCACACCATATCCAATTCGAAGAGAAGCAAGTCCGTATATTTTAGAAAAGGTACGAAGAATAACCAAGTTGGAGTATTTAGATAAAATATTCAGACTGTTAGGGAAAGTATTATCCGTCACAAATTCACAATAAGCTTCGTCAAGCACAACCATGATATGTGAGGGAACGGCATCTAAGAAAGCAATTAGTGCCTGCTCAGAGACAATCGTACCTGTTGGATTGTTTGGATTACAAATCCATATAATCTTAGTTCGATCCGTAGTAGCTGCAAGCATAGCATCTAAATCATGAGTTCCATCTTTAAGTGGAACCTCGATACTGATCGCGCCCTCGATGTCAGCATTACTTTTATATACGGAGAATGTCTGATCAGCCATAATCGTCTCATCACCTGATACAAAAAAGGCTCTAGTAATCAAGGCAATAATTTCATCCGATCCACATCCAAAAATAATCTGCTTACTGTCCACACCTAAACGGTCAGCTAAAGCTGAAGTTAAACTTGCCGAGCTTCCATCTGGATAAATACTAATATTGTCCAACTCAGCTAGAATGGCATCCTTCACTCGAGGAGATGATCCATAAGGATTCTCATTGGATGCCAGTTTCACAACATCACTCAAGCCAAATTCCTTCTTCACTTCTTCAATAGGTTTACCTGGTTGATATACAGGAAGGTTAACAATACTAGATTTTGGTTTCATGGCCACTCATTCTCCTCGTATCTATACTTTTAATTGAGCAACAAAATTTCTTATTTGTAACAATCCCTCTTGTTTGGTACTCGCATTACTCAGCAATGGAATAACCGATTCGATCTGACGAACAATAGCGCTACCTACAACGACTCCGTCGCAGATTTCCGAGAAATGTTCTACCTGTTCCCGCGTCGATATTCCAAACCCAATAGCAACTGGAAGAGTTGTGTATTGCTTAACCGTCTGAATAAACTCTTCTACACCTTGATGGAAGGTCGCTCTCTCTCCCGTTACACCTAACGATGATACACAATAAACGAAGCCACTAGCATTACCTACAATTCTAGCAATTCGTTCATGCGATGTTGGAGCTACCAATGGAATGAAACTCACTCCAACTTCATCCGCCAGACGTCTTACTTCCTCTGATTCCTCGATAGGTAGATCTGGAATAATTAGACCACTAATATCGTGGGCTTGGATCTGTTCAAAAAAGTGAGTCAGACCCATTTGCAATACAGGATTGTAATATGTGAATAGAATAAATGGCATCTTCACGCCTGCTTGGCGAGCCTTCAATGCTGTCTCCATACATTTACGGATGGTTACGCCTTGCTTCAAAGCACGCTGTGAAGCTCGCTGAATAACAGGACCATCTGCAAGAGGATCAGAATAAGGAACACCTAGCTCGATCATATCGGCACCCGCAGCTTCTAGTTCTTGAATAATCTCCACCGTAGTATCCAAATCAGGATCACCTATGGTTAGAAATGGCATGAGTGCTGTCCGATTCTGACTCTTTAATGTCTCGAATGTTTGATCCATTAAATTCATAACTGTCCTCCCCCTCTGTATGCCATGATGGATTCCACATCTTTATCTCCTCGACCAGACAGACAGATGACCACAATATCATCTTTAGTAAACGTTGGTGCCAGCTTCACAACTTGAGCAACCGCATGTGCAGATTCCAATGCGGGTATAATTCCTTCCGTCCGACAGAGAAGCTCCAGTGCATCCAGTGCTTCTTGATCTGTTATGGGGACATATTGGACACGTTCGATATCTTTAAGATAAGAATGCTCGGGACCTACACCCGGGTAATCAAGACCCGCTGAGATGGAGTGAGCTTCTTGAACCTGTCCATGTTCATCCTGTAGAAGATAGCTCATAGAGCCTTGGAACACACCATGGGTTCCTTTGCTCATCGTTGCTGCATGAAACTCCGTATCGACTCCTTTACCAGCAGCCTCTACGCCAATCATAGCAACTTCTTTATCTTCTAAAAAGGGGTAGAACATACCAATCGCATTACTTCCCCCTCCAACAGCGGCTACGAGCATATTCGGCAGACGACCTTCGGCTTCCAGTATTTGTGCTCTGGTCTCATCTCCAATGATACGCTGAAAGTTACGTACCATCATTGGATACGGATGTGGGCCCACAGCTGAACCCAATACATAGAATGTGTCATCCACATGACTGACCCAGTAACGAAGTGCCTCATTTCCAGCATCCTTCAGTGTGCGTGATCCCGAAGTCACAGGCACAACCTCAGCACCCAATAGCTTCATACGGAATACATTAAGCGCTTGACGTTTCGTATCATCCTCACCCATGAATACTTTACATTCCATCCCAAGAAGTGCAGCTACTGTAGCCGTTGCAACGCCATGTTGACCGGCTCCTGTCTCAGCGATCACTTTGTTCTTGCCCATACGCTTAGCGAG
Organism: Paenibacillus sp. IHBB 10380; assembly: GCF_000949425.1. Taxonomy (NCBI): domain Bacteria; kingdom Bacillati; phylum Bacillota; class Bacilli; order Caryophanales; family Paenibacillaceae; genus Paenibacillus; species Paenibacillus sp. IHBB 10380. The sequence continues at coordinate 1,216,797 of NZ_CP010976.1, read as the reverse complement.
TACACCTTGTGCGATGGCATTGTTGATTTTATGAGCCCCGGTATGATTTAAATCTTCTCTCTTCAAGTAAATTTTAGCATCACCTAAGCGTTGGCTTAAACGTTCTGCATAATACAGCGGGGTCTCACGACCCGAATATTGCTTAAGTAAATAATCAATTTCTGCTTGAAAGCTTGCATCTGCTGCATTCTCATTATAAGCATTTTCTAATTCAATTAATGCATTCATTAATGTCTCAGGTACGAAGCGACCTCCGAATGGACCGAAACGTCCATGCTGATCCGGTACTTGTGTCATAAACCTTTCACCCTTTCAACAAAAGTTTTAATTTTATCTATATCTTTGATTCCATTACTTTCAACACCACTAGAGACATCTACTCCATGAGGATGATAGAGTTCCAATAATTCCTCGACATTATCAGGATCAAGCCCACCGGCAATCCATAGCGGAATACCTTCATGATGACTCCAATCTTGATACCGTGTTATTTGCTCCCAAGCGAAGGTCTTCCCAGAACCGCCTCCATGCACAGGATCGAATGTGTCCAATAATACGGCATCAATGACACCTATATATTCCTGAAGAGCAGTCTCTATATCAGAACTATCTGAAGTATCCTCTGTTCTTTGAATTTGAATAACTTTAAATATTTTAACCCCGAATGCCTGCTTTACCTTACGGCAGAATTCGGGTTTCTCTTGTCCATGTAGCTGAATCACATCTAGTGAAACACGATCCATCACTTCGGATAACTGTTCCATCGTTGGATTAACAAATACGCCCACACTTTCTGGTGTCTTCTCATTCTGCCACTTAGATAACTGCGGTACCAGAATAGCTGCGGTATCCACTGAGACCTGACGACGACTTTTAGCAAATACAAACCCTATGTAATCCACAGGTAAGTCGTTCATATATTTTAGCACTTCAACGTCCTGAAGTCCACAAATTTTAACTAACGCACTCCCCATCTTAGAACCTTCCTCCTTGATCCTTAAGGGGACCCATAAGATGTTGAACCGCAGTGCCAATCTCTTGCTGACGCATGAAATACTCTCCTATTAACACGCCATCTGCTCCTGCTTGTTTCAGATACGTCATATCTTCGACGCTTGATATGCCACTCTCACTAATGATCGTAATTCCATCAGGAATAAGTCGTACAAGCTCAGCCGTAGTCTGGAGGGAAGTCTCAAATGTATGCAAGTTTCGATTGTTAATGCCTATTAGGCTGGCTTGATCCAGTTTCAACACTTCTTCCAGCTCTTGCTGATTATGCACTTCAATTAATGAATCCATGCCGATAGATGCGGCAATTTCGAGGAATGACGAGATCTGTGCAGGCTCAAGAATGCTAGCTATCAGAAGTACCGCATCTGCTCCAAGTACCCGTGCTTCATATATTTGCCGTTCATCAATGATGAAATCTTTACGTAATAATGGAATATTTACCGCAGAACGAACCGCCTTTAAATACTCCCCGCACCCTTGAAAATACACTTCATCCGTCAGTACAGACAAACAATCTGCTCCTGCTTGTTCATAGGCTAGCGCAATGTCTACAGGGTGGAAATCTGGACGAATTAGGCCTTTAGAGGGTGAAGCCTTCTTCACTTCGGCGATCAACCCCATCTCCCGATGGCGTCTTTCATTTAACGCTTTTATGAATCCTTTGGTTTCGGGTAAAGCTGCGATATCTCGTTCTATTTCTGTAAGATTGAAATGCTGTGCAAGCTTCTTCACTTCTTCGACCTTCGTTGCTACTATTTTATCAAGATACATTGGATTGATCTCCCGTCATTAGAATCAACTGATTCAGTTTATCATGTGCTTTTCCATTATCAATAGCCTCAGCCGCTAGTTTCACACCTCCAGCAATGGATTCGGATAACCCAGAGACATAAATACAAGCACCTGCATTCGCCAATACCACGTCACGATAAGGACCCTTAGTACCTTGCAGAACCGATTGTATAATTTGGGCATTCTGAGCGGCATCTCCCCCCAGAACATCCTCAATCGGATGTAAATCAAGTCCTAGATCATGGGGATGGATGTCATAAGTACTTACTTTCCCTCCCCGTAGCTCAGAAACTTGTGTAGGTGCAGAAATACTAATCTCATCTAATCCATCCAAGCTGGAAACGACTAAGGCACGTTTCAAACCTAACTCCTTCAACACATGTGCAATCGTTTCTGTCATATTGCGATCATAGATACCCAGTAACTGACGATCAGCACCGGCAGGATTAGTCAATGGACCCAGCATATTGAATACAGTTCGAATACCAAGCTCTTTACGAGGTGCTGCTGCATGTTTCATCGATGGATGATAAATTTGAGCGAATAAGAAGCATATACCTATCTCGTCCAAGCAACGCTTCGCTTGTTCGGCAGAGATATTGATATTGACTCCTAATGCTTCCAATACATCAGCACTTCCCGCACGCCCTGATGCAGAACGATTACCATGCTTAGCTACCCGAACCGATACAGATGACGAAATAATAGCTGAAGTAGTGGAAATATTAAACTTGTGTAATCCTGATCCACCCGTTCCACACGTATCGAGCAGATGCTCACTCTCTGTCAGCATCCGACTACCCGCACCTCTCATAGCTTCAGCAAATCCCGTTATTTCATCAATCGTTTCACCTTTTATTCTTAAGGCCGTTAACAAGGCACCAATCTGCGTATGCGTTGCTGCACCCACCATAATGCTCTCCATGATACTTCGTGCCTTTTGACGTGTAAGGTCACGACCTTGAATCAGTTCGGCGATGCTACTCTGTAGCAATTCTGTATCCTTGATATTATTCAACTTATTCTCAACTAGGCTCTTCTCCACTTCGCTCATCTCCAATATATTTAATTCTATTACCCTACCTATGAATCGCCTGATTTATCTTTGGCACCGCCATGACCGCTCAACTCTTACCCTTGTGGCGTATATTCGTATAAATAATCTTGATTTATGCTTCCCGTCTCCTCCATAACTGAAGGGAACATAGCCTCCGCCGTACGAATAGCCTTAAGAAGTGCTTTGGCTTTATTAACCGTCTCTTCATACTCCTTCTCTGGAACGGAGTCCCAGACAATACCTGCTCCGGCTTGGACGTATGCTTTTCCTTTTCGAAAGATCAAAGTACGGATCGTAATACATGAATCCATGTTACCTGTAAATCCTAGATATCCGATTGCACCCGCATAAGCACCCCGAGCTTCTTTTTCTAATTCCGCAATAATTTCCATCGCTCGTAGCTTCGGTGCTCCTGATACGGTTCCTGCCGGTAAGCAAGAAAGAAAGGCATCAAAGAAATCTTTATCCTCTCTCAGTCTCCCTGACACATTGGACACAAGGTGCATAACATGTGAATAACGCTCAATCTCCATAAATGAATCGCACTTTACGCTTCCGAATTGGGATACACGTCCTAAATCATTGCGTCCTAGATCAACAAGCATAAGATGCTCTGCACGTTCCTTCTCGTCCGCCATTAACTCTTCACTAAGCTCACGGTCTTCTTGCTCATTCTCTCCACGAGGTCTTGTGCCCGCTATCGGCCTTGTCTCAGCTCTATCTCCATCAACCTTAACTAGTGCCTCAGGCGATGTGCCGACAATGATTTCCTCATTCATTTTGAGATAATACATATAGGGAGATGGATTAAGTGTTCTTAGTACTCTATATACGTGCAATGGGGAAACCTCTGTCTCAATATGGAATCGCTGGGATAATACCACCTGAAAAATATCTCCCGAACGAATGTATTCTTTCGCTTGTTCTACATTTGCAATGTACTGCTCTTTCGTCATATTGGACTTGATATCACCCAGTTCCACATCCAACGGAATACTTCGGCTATTCACATTCTCACGTGGACCCTGCTCCTGTAACTGCTCAGCAATATCCTCCAACTTACGACTAACGATCTCGTACGAGGCTTGAATATCACTGTCGGTATCTCCTTCTTTGATATGAACATTCCCCACTAACAATATTTGCTGCTTCACATGATCGAATACGATAATTGAATCACAGAACATAAAACGTATATCATCCATATGGAGATCATCAACCGCATGAGCTGGCAATTTCTCATAATACTGCAATAAGTCATATCCAAAGAATCCAATAGCTCCTCCAGTAAAAGGAGGCATGTCATCCAGTTTAGGGCTTCGATACATACGCAATAACGCCTTTAGCTCCTCTACTGGCTTCCCCTTCATGATCTCTTGCTCACCATTCTTCTCCAGAATGATTTTGCCCTTTTTACCAGAAATCATGAGAAATGGATCTGTACCGATAAAGGAGTATCTAGCCCATTGGCTCCCTCCCTCGACACTCTCTAACAGAAATGCATGATCTCGCTGAGCATATCGCTGAAAAATCCGTATCGGCGTCTCCATATCTGATAACAGACGCTTCACAACAGGAATTAAGTTGTATTGGCTTGCAAGAGAAATTACCTGTTCTACACTGGGGGTCATGATGACCAGCCTCCTTCATATGATACTTCTACATACTCTAAGTTATCTTGCGAATCTAATAAAAAAACCTCTACAAAGTAGAGGTTTTCAAGATGATCAAGTATATGAAAGAGTCCGGCAACAATCCCATTCATCCCCCTACTAAACCTCTCCTAATAAATCAAAGAGAAGTCTTAGAGATCAGAAAATAGATCCTCTACCGACATATAATTAAACTATGGACTCTGCTCAGCTATACTCTTCTCAACTACACTCTGCTCTACTCAACTAAAACCACTATACATGATGCATGCTATCTTTGACAACCCAGCTCCGAAAAATATTAGTTCGTTGAAGCGGATAAATCAGGTCTAAGCTTGCGTGCATCATTTAAATAAACATGTTTCATTTCCCGCTGACTCTTCTCTGTATTCACTTGTATCATGAGACGGATACACTGTGGCAAGCTTCCTTGTACAGGAATCTCAACCGAACACATCAAAGGCACTAACTCCCAACCTTCCAGTTGTCTGATCGCTCTTGCTGGAAAAGTAGCATCGAGATCGTTAGTCATCGTAATCCATACGCTACAGATGTCTTCAGGTTCAACTGCATTACGGGTAATAATTTCACGAAGTAGTGTCACTGTCTCGCTTAGAATTTCCTGCTCTTCATTCTGTGTCACCGTCGTTGCACCACGAATTCCCCTATTATACATGGACTTCCCCTCCTTCTCTAAGTAGATCTATCACATCTCGAACGAGCTGTTCGGGTACATCCTTAACGATGCTTACAGCACCAATAGAGTCCGGGATAATAAACAACATATGCCCTTCTTTGAACTTCTTATCGTGCATCATAGCTGCCATGATATCGTCTGTAGATAAATGATCCGCCATCTTTACAGGCAATCCAAGGGATGTCAGCATACTCACTGTCTCATCATATATACTCTCGTCACGACCTAATTTGACAGCAAGCATTGCTGAACCCGCCATCCCAATTGAGATAGCTTCACCATGTAAATATTCACCGTATCCACCAACAGCTTCTATGGCATGACCAATCGTATGCCCTAGATTAAGAATAGCTCGAAGATCATTCTCCCGTTCATCCCGAGACACAACCGAGGCTTTGATACTACAACCACGTTCTAAACCATATCCTAGAGCTTCAGGGTCCAATGACAGTAATTCAGTAGCATGCTCTCTGCACCATCTTGCAAAATCACCATCCTGAATTAATCCATGTTTGATCATTTCAGAAAGTCCTGACGATACGTCCCGTGGAGGCAACGTTTGTAACGTATCTAAGTCATACAATACTAACTCAGGCTGATGAAAAGCACCGATCATATTCTTGGCAAGAGGATGGTTCACAGCAACCTTACCCCCAACGCTACTATCATGTGCTAGAATCGTCGTCGGAACTTGTACGAACTTAATTCCTCGCATATAACTTGCAGCAACGTATCCAGCCAAATCACCCACTACGCCACCACCAAGCGCCACGACAGTCGAGCTACGATCAAGTCCGCCCTCAATAGCTGTCGTCATGACTTCTTCAAAGACAGTTAGCGATTTAGACGTCTCTCCAGATTTCACAACCTTGGACACGGTCTGAAATCCTTCCGCTGCCAATTGCTTCTCTACTCTATTCAAGTAATGAGGCGCAACCAACTCGTCCGTAACGATCAATAGAGGACTTTTAGTAGATATACCATGACGCTCGAAATACTGCCCCATTCGGTCAATAAGACCTTGCCCGATATAAATCGGATATGATCGCTCTCCTAGATCTACTGTCACCGTTCTCATCTTTAATACCTCTCTAATTGAGCAAGGTATTGATTATAATTGGTTTGGGTCTCTTCCATCGAGTCACCACCGAATTTCTCTAAGAAGGCTTTAGCAATTTCCCATGCGACAACATGCTCCATCACAACACTCGCTGCTGGCACTGCGCAAGCATCTGAACGCTCTACCTGTGCAGTGAAGGCTTCTTTCGTATCAATATCTACACTTTGTAGTGGCTTATAGAGGGTTGGGATAGGTTTCATCACACCGCGAACAACGACTGGCATACCGTTCGTCATTCCGCCTTCGAATCCACCTAGACGATTACTAGCACGGTGATATCCACGTTCTTCCTCATACATAATCTCATCATGTACTTGAGAACCACGTAAAATGCCCGCTTCGAATCCGATACCGATCTCTACACCTTTGAATGCGTTGATTGACATCACACCTTGAGCGATACGTGCATCTAGCTTCCGGTCATACTGCACATAACTTCCCAGTCCAATCGGAACACCTTCAACAATACATTCAACAATGCCACCAATGGAATCGCCATCTTGTTTAATTTGATCGATATAAGCTTCCATCTTCTTCTCTGTCTCAACATCTACAACCCGTACAGAAGACGCTTCAGTCTTCTCAATCAACTCATCTATAGATAAATCATGTGGTGGGGCTTCTATTTCCCCAATACGAATCACTTGACCTGCAATTCTTATTCCAAATTGCTCAAGGAATTGCCGCGCTATTGCACCAACAGCCACGCGAACTGTCGTTTCTCTTGCACTAGAACGTTCAAGTACGTTACGCAAGTCCTTCAAATTGTATTTAAGTCCACCATTAAGATCCGCATGGCCTGGACGAGGGCGATGAACACGACGTTTTTCTTCATCCGTGCCTTCTATCGGTTCTATGTTCATAATGTTCTTCCAATGTGTCCAGTCATTATTAGCGACGACCAGAGCTACAGGAGCACCTGTCGTATAACCATGACGAACTCCACCTACGATTTGTGCTGTATCTTTCTCTATCTGCATACGACGTCCACGTCCATATCCCTTTTGGCGACGGTGGAGTTGAAAATTCAATGCTTCGAAATCTAATGTTAAATTGCTAGGTAACCCCTCAATAATAGCCGTGAGCTGAGGTCCATGTGTTTCACCAGCAGTCAAATAGCGTAAACTCATGTTGCTTTCCCCCTTTAAACTTTTAAACTGTAATTGACTAAAATCGGCCAATATCTTTGCTCATTATAGTATAGGTCATAAACTTTGACAAGAAAGGGTATCGTTACATTCTTAAAAAAAGCACCGTACCTCCATAATGGCAGGTACGGCGCATTTTATCAATTGTCTCACCCATTAATCGGTTGATTAACAATATCTTCAGTATCGCAATTATTTACAGCTTCTTGAATCAAGCGACTAAGATGAACGTTCTCAATTCCTAGTATTTGACTACATTCCTGAATGGTAATGAACCCACGTTGATACGCAGTAATTACCTTTCTCTTATCCATAATGTACTGACCTCCACTTGTTACCATAATATTCTTATGATATCTAGTATCGTAAAGTGGCGTCGTTTCTATACCTTAGTATCATGTTAAGTTATAGTTTTTTACGATAGAAGAACGTTTCTGTTGACTCAAGCCCGTATTGAGCTGGGGAAAATATCTGTTCCGTACTTCCAACGAATAAGTATCCTCCCGGCCTAAGACTATCAGCAAATTTCTGATAAAGCTTAGTCTTGGCTTCCTCTGTGAAATAAATCATCACATTGCGGCAGACGATGAGATCATAATAGGTATCAAACTTATCTAGCAGTAGATTCTGTTTCTTGAATTGGACTGCTTTTTTTAACGAATCATTGATCTTGAACATCGATCCTTCTTCTGTGAAATAGCGGGCTGCCACGTCCTTAGGTACGTCCTTAAGAGACCTTTCTAAATAGAGTCCCTGTTTAGCTTTCTCTAGCGCACCATCATCTATATCACTAGCCTCAAGAGAACTCTCTAATAGTGCCTTCCGATCAGACAATATCATGGCCAACGTATAAGGCTCTTCGCCTGTAGAACAAGCCGCACTCCATACCTTAAGACGGCGTTTACCCTCCAATAGATCTGGAAGAATGACATCCCGTAGCGTTTCCCAGCGATTAGGATTACGCCAAAATTCAGAAACATTAATCGTCATCCGATCCAGAAACTCATAAAACAACACTTTGTTGCTCATCATAGCCTCATAGAAAGAATCAAAGCTATTGTAGCCATTCTTCAACCGAAGTGTCGTCAAACGGCGCTTCATCTGCGCTTCCTTGTACTCTGAAAGATTAATTCCGGTAGTTTTATTAATTCGTTGAATAAAATTCATATAATCCGTGTCAATAGGGACATTCTCTGCTTGTTTATCACTTAGAAGCGATGTGGGAGATTTTATATCCATTGGGAAATACTTTTCTCATAATCCACAAACTCATGAGCCTCAAAGAAATTTGCAATTTCCCGTGTACTGCTCTCCAGTGAATCTGAACCATGAATTAGATTATTTGGTGTATGTGCAGCGAAGTCACCACGTATAGAACCTGGCAGAGCTTCTTTGACATTCGTTTTACCTATGAGCATCCGAGACAATGTCACGATATCGTCCCCTTCCCATACCATAGCGAACACTGGACCTGAAGTAATGAAGTCCAACAGATTAGGGAAGAAATCTTTCCCTTCATGTTCTGCATAATGCCTTTTGGCCTGTTCCTCCGTTATAGTTACCAACTTACCCGCCACCATTGTAAAACCTTTCTCTTCCAACCTGCTCACAATACGACCGATTAGACCCCGCTGAACACCATCAGGTTTGATCATCAAAAAAGTACGTTCCATAGACTCACTCTCCATTTTCAATACAAGTCATGAAGCTATTCATTGGATTGATTCATCCATAATTGTATATTACCAGAAAGCTTAGCATCGGTTAATGCCTAATATGCTCGTTTCGTGACAAAATGGGCGATATCCTTCAAATTTCTTTTAATTTTGAGGTCTGGAAGCTCATTTAGAGCGGCTAGCGCTTTATTAATATATTGGGAAGCCAGTTGCTCTGCTCGATGAATTCCTGAGCTGGATTTGACCATTCGTATAGCATTCGATACATCACATTGGCCGTTCATATGATGAATACGTATAATTTCTTGAAGTAAAGGTCCACGTAATTCTTGATCTTGAAGAGCATAAATAATGGGTAAGGTAATGTTTCCTTGCCGAATATCGTTCCCTGGTGGCTTACCGATCTGCTTCTCCGTTCCACACAGATCTAATAAATCATCCTGAATTTGAAAAGCCATACCCACGTTATACCCATATTGATATAACAGATTGCTAATTCTAGGATCTGTGTTTACGGCAATCGCACCAAGCTGACAACTCACTGCGATCAGTAGAGCCGTCTTACGCCGAATACGCAACAAATAGCGACGCACACTTTGCCCCGTATTGAAGAAATCTCGAATTTGCTCCATTTCACCGATAGACATCTCAACCATGGCCTTAGATAATTTCTGATGAATTTCTGGATTAGGCAATTGAGTAGCGACTAACAAAGCTTTAGCGTATATGAAATCACCAGTATACATAGCGATCTTATTATCCCATTTAGATTTTACAGTCAATTGCCCGCGCCGGGTATCTGCATCATCAATAACGTCATCATGAACGAGGGAAGCCATATGAATAAGTTCAAGGGATACTGCCACATTCTTCAGACTCTCAATGTCATAATCGCCGAATTTACCTCCCATCAATACAAAAACAGGACGCAGTCTTTTACCGCCAGCTTTCAGTAGATGAAGTGACGTTTCATTTAGCAGTTCATTTCCCTCTATGCTACGAAACAATTCACGCTCTATGTATTCCATATCTTTTTTTAGCGTGCCGAAGATGTCTAATCTCTTCATTCCTTCACCTGTATCAGCATATTATGGTCCCATACTTCCATGTGTACCTTATGTTGAACAAGCCCTAATTCATAGGCATAACGGAAATAAAGTCGCAAACCTTCATACTGTCTTTCTCCAAAGTCATAACATAAATTTGAGAAATATCGTTCCCAATATTCAGTAGTTCCACCGATGGTAGAGCATGCTTCTTCAACAATAGGCTGCAAATTTGCCAGACTACGAGCTTTACTTGTCTGAAAGGCATCTACTATTTCTACAATAGCCTCAGGCTTTCTTTGCGCAGTATCACGATTAACAGCCCATACGGCGAATGTCATGCTATGCCCAGTCCATTCTTTCCACCAGGCTCCCAAATCCGTAACATAATAGCCGTGTTCTTCCCACGAAGCCTTGATGGCGTTATCTCCAATCAGTAGTGCCGCATCCGCATTACTCATCATGATCTCTAAGTCAGGTTCTGTTGTAAGATAGGTTGGATGTGCTCCTAACGCTTTACTCATCAGAATTTTGAGCAGATTCACAGAGGTAGCCGATGTATTGGTGAGCGCAATGGTTCCATTCCCCATACTATCCAGCGGCTCACGCGAGAACAGCAAGATTGACTTCACAGGTCCATCAGCACTAACCGATAATTCCGGTAACAATAATAGTTGCTCCGATAACAATCCATAGGCAAATGAAGACAAGGCACCAATGTCAATACTTCCATCACTCATCCCTTGGTTTAGATAGGAAGGGACTTCCGACACCATAGATGCAGGCTCATGAAGAGTACTAGGTTCAAAGTAGTGAAAAATAGGCCATGCATTCGTATATTTAATTTTTCCGATGATGGTCTTCTTATTGCCGGGCGCTGGCATCCTTATCCCTCCCATCTTTTAAATAATTGGTGATCAATTCGAAGACTATCCAGTACTTTACCAACGACGAAATTAATCATATCGTCCATACTTTGTGGTTTGAAATAAAAAGCAGGCATCGCTGGGATCATCTTGACACCTAGACGTGACAGCTTCAGCATATTTTCCAAGTGAATTGCGTGCAACGGCGTTTCACGTGGGACGAGGACTAATGGACGGCCTTCTTTTAACATCACATCAGCAGCACGTGTCATTAAATTATCAGATGAACCATTCGATACAGCCGACAATGTCCCCATTGAGCATGGAACGATAATCATGCCCTCCACTTGAAAAGAACCACTGGCAATCGTGGCCCCGATATCCGCTATAGGATGATAGTGAAACGTTCCAGAATACGGTCCAAACTTCTCATTAAGAACCGTTTCTCGATCTGAAATCTTCCATCCCATCTCCTCATTCAGCACACGCCAACCCGCGTTAGATATAACGATATGTACATCCTTATTCTGAGATAGCAAAGTCTCGATCAGTCGAATGCCATAGATAGAGCCACTTGCTCCTGTTATTCCGACAACCCATCGTTGTTTCTTTATTGAATCGTTCAAGCGTATTGCACCACCAAGTCAATCATAGTAAAGGCAAACACGACAATACTTAGCGAACTATTCATCGTAAAGAAAGCCGTCTGTAGCTTGCTCATGTCCTTAGGAGACAGAATGAAATGCTCATAGAATAATATAGCGGACGCGATAAACATCCCTACAAAATACCACCAACTAAGTTCTGTCAAGAAGAACAGAAGTACAAAACCTATGGCTGTTATCACATGAAATATACGTGCAATTCTCAAGGAATTATAAAGTCCAAAACGAACGGGTATCGAATGTAATCCTTCTTTTTTATCGAAATCCAAGTCCTGAATCGCATAAATAATATCAAAACCTGCTGTCCAGAATGACAGCGTAAGATAGAATATCCAAGCATTTAAGTCCACACTATTCGTAACGGCTACCCAACCTCCAAGAGGAGCCAGTGATGTAGTTAACCCAAGCACGACGTGACAGAGCCAAGTGAATCTTTTGGTGTAGGAATAAATAACGAGCATGAACACTGCAACGGGAAGCAACTTAACTGCGAGTGGAGATAACTCGAAAGCTGCCCAGAAGAGAAGAATGAATGATACCACTGTAAACACAATAACCTCAATCGTTTTGAGTAATCCCGCAGGAATCGCCCGATTTGCTGTTCGTGGATTCTTCTTATCGATCACTCGGTCAATGATTCGGTTTAGTCCAAATGCCGCACTACGGGCACCAAATAAAGCCATAAGAATCCAACCAATCTGTGCCCATGAGGGAAGCTCTCCGTTGACACTCACTGACCCCAGTAACGCACCCATAAAGGCGAAGGGTAAAGCAAATAATGTATGTTCAATTTTAATCATTTCTAAGTAAATGCCAATTTTCTTAAACATGCTGATTCTCCTTACTCCCAATATGTAATGCCGCAATTCCACCGGTTAAGGGATAGGCTTCGACTTGTTGTAATCCAACCTGCCGGAATACATCGGTGAGTTCTTCTCTTCCTGGAAATAGAGCCAGTGAATCAGGTAGCCATTTGTATTGCTCATATCTTGATGCAAATAACTTTCCTAGATTCGGCAATATTTTTTGAAAATAGAAATAATAGATTCCCTTAAAGGGCTGACTAGTAGGCTTTGATAGCTCCAGACATACGACCATTCCACCAGGCTTAACCACCCGTTTCATTTCTTCAAGCACCTGTCTGAGGTCGGGGACATTGCGAAGTCCAAAACCAATCGTAGCGTAATCAAAGCTATTATCTTCAAACTCAAGGCTCATTGCGTTTCCCTCAACCAAGGTAATCCTATCGTTCATATGCTGTTTCGCAATTTTGTTGCGGCCTACCTCCAGCATGCTTGGACTAAAGTCTAAACCAACAATGTTACTCGTTCCACTCGCCTCAGCTAAACTGAGTGTCCAATCACATGTACCACAACAAAGGTCAATCGCGGTATCCCCAGATTTCACGTTCATCTTACGCATTGCAAATTTCCGCCAAGCCTTATGCCGACGGAAGCTCAATATATCGTTCATGATATCGTATTTGCCAGCAATGCTCTCAAATACAGATTGAACGTGCTGTTCCTTTGGCTTTGCTTTACTCTCTGATGTATTTCGCTCCAACAGTAATCACCCTATCCCTCTCTCACTACAGTTTTGGAAACATCCAAATAGCTTTGGAATGGTTCCAGTAATTGTACAACAGTACGAAAACGAACTTCACCGTTATTCACTTGTAGAATAGATTGTATCCGACTCATTGTATGATGCAACTTGTCCGTTAGTTCCTCATCTGAAATAAATGGATAGCCAGGTGTCAATCGCTGTGGCCCTTTGTTGACATTAAGCTCTTGTACAATCGTATCACAAAGACTGAATTCCTGTAGTAGCTGTTGCCATAAATCTTGCACAGATTTCTCTAACATTGGAGTAAAAGAAAGAAACAGCTGCATGTTCAGCTGTACCTTTAGCCGCAAATATTGTTCTGCAGATAACATCGAGCTACTCATCTTGCTGTAAAGATTCATCTTCTGTATGTTCACATCACAGATCGCTTGGCTTATAAGTCTTATCACTTCGATCTGTCCTTGATCAGACAACAGCTGGTAGAATCCGCTACTAAAGTAATCTCCTGCGAGTACTTTTAATTGGCGACACCGCATTTGGCCTTCTGCCTGATTCCCTTGTACAGTGTCAATGGTTTCGTGTGTATCGAGACCCATTTGCACCAAGTAAGTAACTAGGGCATATAGCTCTTCGTGATGTAACGGTGTGCGACCACCACGATTCAAAAAAATATATAATAAATGCACACGGGCATCCGGAAAAGACGGCAATTCCGTGTGCTTTTGGATCATATCATATTCGATGTAGTTTTTTGCGAGTAGCGGTATGCGGTAAGGTTTCATGGTTAGCCTCCGAGCCTTAAACTTTGAACCATTATAATATTCACAATGATAATGTTCACAATCTCGATTATTATAGCACATGTTAAAACACTGGCACAGGGTTTTATCTTCTTATTCAAGTGTTTTCGGCATGTTAAACTGATTGTTCCATAGTTTCGTTTCATTCACATGTAAGGTTTGTTTCAATATATCCGTTAGAGGTCTTTCACCGTTATTTTGCAGCATTTTAGTAAGCTCCGCACTCCATTCATAACGACTTACATTCGCAGCTAGTAGTAAATGTCTTGTATTCAACCATTTATCCTCAGCAATCAGTCGCAGCATCACTTGATCTACATTAGGAGTATTGTGGAAGCTGAATAACAACACCTCTGCCATATTCTCATACATATCTCCGACTGAGCGTTCAGGCCCTTCAACCTTCAGATCCAGCGTCAGAATTGAACCTTTCCATTCTACCCTACGGATTGGCAGTGTAAGCGGAAGTGAACTAAGCTCATCTACTAAATTGTCATTGCTAAGCTCTACACGTGACATAGGTGTGAATGTAGCCGTAACTTTTTGTTGTTGTTCCAATGAGGTTTGGAATGAAACCAACTTGGGAAGGAACAATACAGCTCCTAAACAAAGTAACATTGTACTCCCCAGTAGAGTCCAGCGATTCATAAGAAATACCCCTTTCACCAGATCACTCTTCTAGAGGTTGTTCAAAAAGTCATCTATGGATCACGAATCACCTTCTCGGTGCTGAATCGTCGACTTTCTGAACTCACACTTCTAGTGTCGTCTTCACTATTTAAGTCCATACCTCATTGTACAATGAAAAAAAGCAGGCTATGCCTGCTATTTCAGCTCTCGCTCTCTACCATGCCATGTTTAGTCATCACTTGAGCTTTACCCCGAATTTTCACAGCAGAGGTATGACTAGTAAATTGAGCGATGAGCACTTCGCCTTTGTCCAACTTTTCCGTATGGTGAAAGCGGGTATCCTGCCCACGAGTTAGCCCAATGACTTGTACGCCGTTCTCTTTGGCTTTGACAACAAAATAATCATCATTATTATTATTCGCTTGGTTATCCATATCAACATTCCTCCCATTCTTTCACGATAAATAGAAAAGAAAAGGCCGTGAACAAACGTCACGGGCCTCATTCTTATACTCTATTTGTTCTATGGATTTGGTGGAAATCTTATTTAATTCCATCCTTGAGCGCTTTACCTGGTTTGAATGCAGGAATTTTGCTCGCAGCGATTTCGATTTCTTCTCCTGTTTGCGGGTTGCGTCCTTTACGTGCAGAACGTTCGCGAACTTCAAAGTTTCCGAATCCTACCAATTGTACTTTATCACCGCTTTGCAGCGCTCCTGAGATTGCTTCGAATACAGCATCAACTGCTTTCGTAGCATCCTTTTTGGACAATTCAGATGTTTCCGCAACTTGGGAAATCAGTTCCGATTTATTCATTTCTATTCACCTCCCCATTCAGAAATGAGATCGATTGTTAACCTTTGTTTCCGCTTTGCCGCAAAATATACATTTAAATGACTTTTTACAGACAGAATCACCCTAATAAAGTGTGAAAACATATGCGCGGAACAGATTTATACTAATACAGCTAATCCATAATATCAAGCGTTTTAGGTCTTTGATCGATTTAAAACATAAAAAGTTACCGATAGAGCCAGCACAAGGACCGCCCCTTTGACAATATCATGTGTAAAATACTGCAAATTCATCATTGTCAAACCATTCACTAATACACCGATCAATACGGACCCTATAAACGTACCTATCACATTCGGTTTCCCTGCTCCAAACACCGAGAAACCGACAAACACAGCAGCAACAGCCTCCATCAGAAGTGGGGCACCCGCGTCAATCTGTCCAGAACCAACACGAGATGCAAACACAATTCCACCTATAGCTGCGAACAAACCTGAAGCGACATAAGCCAAAGTCCGAACCTTCTTAACTTTAATACCTGACAAACGAGCCGCTTCTTCATTTCCACCTGTCACATACATGTGCCGTCCATATTTCGTTCGCGTCAAGAAGATATGAACAAGAGCTACGGCAATCAACAACAGAATAACCGAAATAGGAACGCCAAACCATTTCCCTTGGCCCAATTGAAGAAAAGTCGTATTCATCTCCCCAGGCGCTTTGGTTCCATCAGGAAATTCCATGTGATTATAGATCGTGTAACCTTGAGCATACGTCTTATGGATGCCACTCACAATATACATCACAGCTAAGGTGGCGAGAAGATCCGGAATTCTTAATTTTACTATGAGAAGAGCATTCAGCAATCCTATAAGAGCCCCTATTACAAGTGAACCTATAATAACAATATACAATGGTTGCTGATACCAGATCATTAGTGAGGCTGAGACGACTGTAGTTAAAGAGACGGTTGATCCAACCGATAAATCAAATCCATCTACAATCAGAGATAGGGTCACTCCTATGGCTACAAATGTCACTATCGTGATCGACCCGAGTATATCTGCCATATTGCTATACGTAAAGAAATAAGGTAATTTGAAGGAGAAAAATGCAATAACCCCTATAATTACCACAATTGCGCCGTAACGAAACGCCAAGTTCATCAGTTTATCCTTCATCGTTAATCTCCTGACCCCCACTGGCATAATATAAGAGCTGTTCTGGAGTAGCTTCATTAGCTCCAAATTCTTTGGTGATTTCGCCATCGCACATGACACCTATTCGGTCACTTATTCCAATGCCCTCCATGAGTTCGCAAGTTAAGTAGATAATCCCCTTGCCCTGAGCTGCTAAGGAACCTATAATGCCGAAAATATCACTTTTGGCACCTATATCTACCCCTTTGGTAGGTTCATCAAAAATAAATACGTCAGCATCACTTTCCAGCCATTTCCCAATCGCTACTTTCTGCTGATTGCCTCCGCTTAAATACTGTACGATTTGTTTGCCAGAAGACACTTTAATCCCCAGTGAATCGATGACCTTATTGCCATGGCTCTTCTCTTGTTTATTAGAGATAAAACTCAGCCTGCTTAGCTTAGTAAGGATCGGTAAACTGAGATTCTGATGTACAGATTCATGAATAAATATCCCTTGTTTACGTCTCTCTTCAGGGATAGACACGATACCTGATTGCACAGCATCAGCCGGCTCCCTCAGCTTTAATTTCTTCCCATGGATACGTAATTCCCCATCATCAAACGGTTCTGCACCACTCAATAAACGGGCTAACTCTGTCTTGCCCGCCCCTACTAGACCGACGATCGCAAGCACCTCACCTCGGCGTACTTCAAGATCCACACCACGAACTTTCCTCCCTTTCCGGAGTCCCTTAGCTTGTAGAACAACATCTCCTATAGGAACCTGGATCTTGGGGAATTCTTCAGCAAATGTTTTACCCAGCATGTGCCCTATAATGGATTCTGAGTCTGTATCTTCAGTCTTGGACACACTTACGTTTTGGCCATCTCTCATTACCGTCACAAGATCACAATGGGCCAACACCTCAGGCAAACGATGTGTGATAAATATACAAGCAACACCTCGATCTTTTAGTGAATGAAGAATTCGGAAAAAGGATTCACTCTCACTCTGACTAAGAGGGGCTGTCGGTTCATCAAAGATGATCACTTTAGCTTCCTGTGCCAAAATTCTGGCAAGCAGTACCATTTGCTTCTCTGCCAAGCTCAGCTCACTTACCTTTTGTTTAACATCCATCTCTACTCCCAGCTGTGCTAGAACCTCTGAGGATAGAGCTACCATTCGACTCGGCTTAATCCATACACTTGAGTCAGACGATGCTAGACGGTCTAACATGACGTTCTCTGCCACACTCATCTGAGAGACTAGTGCTGCATCCACTTCTTGGTATACACAGTAAATGCCACTTGTTTTGGCATCACTTGGTGAATGTAGGTGAAGAGGCATTCCATTACCTTCAATCACACCACTATCCGGAAGATAGGCACCCGACAAGATTTTCATCAGCGTGCTCTTCCCTGCTCCGTTAGCCCCAAGAAGAGCATGTATCGTTCCACCACTCACGGCAAAATCAACCTGTTGTAAAGCAGGAACCCCGGCGAATTTTTTGCTAATGCCCTTCATCTCTAGTAGAAATGATGATGATGCCATGATTATTAGGTTCCTCCCCTTGTGATCGTTAATTTTATTCTCAACATCAAAATCAGTGTGCTCAAAAAATGTATAGTTTTGATAAATGACCGCTACGATCAGCATAAAATTCTATTTTCAGTAAACACTGATAATAAATTTGAGCCTACCTTTATTTACTATAATCCTTCATCCAATCTTGTAGGCCCTGTTTACTACCGCCCCATCCTTCCACATATTTGGACAATTCACTTGTAGAAATTTGTTCCTTAGGTAATTGATCATTGGATACATATACGGGATTTAGAACAACTGCATCATCCGTCTTGTCTCCGTGCAATTTCTGATAAGCATATCTAACTTGAATGCGTCCAATATCCTTCGGGTCTACTGCTGCAGAAGCCACCCAAGGATTGTTAGGGTCCTGAATCATTTGCAGATCCTCATCACTCATATCGATACCATATACTTTAATTTCATTACGTCCTGCCTGCTGGATGGCACGAGAAGCTCCCTTAGCAAATTCATCCCAAGCCGTCCATACAGCGGAAATCTCACCTTTTGGATACTGTTTCAAGATAGCTTCCATTTGTGTTTGTGTATCCAGAGCAGGATTCTGAGAGGTACCAAAGGTCGCAACTTCTTTAATATCTGGATTCTCTTTCATAAACTTAGCATATGAGACTTGGCGTCTCTCCATCGGTGCAAAGCCAGCCACCCATACTTTCACGATGTTACCTTTACCGCCGATATCTTTCTTCAATTGTGTCAAGGTCAGCTCCGCCATCTGCTGATCGTCCTGAGATAACACGGTCACTCCTGGTACTTCAACACCTGAATCAAATACAATAACTGGAATATTGTTATCCGTTGCTTTTTTAACCCCGGGCGTTAAAACTTCTGGTGATCCGTGATCTGTCAGTATTGCATCGAATCTTTGAGTGACTGCAGAATCTAGCAATGAAGCCATTTTGGCTTTATCATTATCCGCTACAAATTTCGTTAACGTCCCACCAAACTTCTCTACTTCTTCTGTTACCCCTTGTACGTATTGCTGTGAAAAAGTTCCAGTATTAAATTCCATGATGAGAGCAATTCGTTTACCTTGCAATGGCTTATCTGAGGAAGATTCAGATCCCTGTACTGCATTCCCAGTTGATCCTGGTTTAGCTCCGCAAGCACTCGTAATGAGCACCAATACTAACAGTAAAGAAAGCACTAAAGTTTGATTTTTTCTGATTTTTAACACCATGATTTCGTTTCCCCCTTGAATTCTCTATGTGATATCTATCACTGAATATTAACTACTATAAGACTTAATCCCCAGTATGTAAATCGGTTTTTGAGATTTAATTAAAATTCCAAAGATTTTCATTGAACAAACCCTTGATACAACTGAGTAAACAGTACTAATAAGGTTGAAAGATACGGATCTTCCCCCTTCGTTAATATGTTCATTTATTCCATTTCAGTCCATACAGAAATAGGCCGATTCTTCCTCCAGAGTGGAGGGAACCGACCTTTTTTCTTCTATACTATGAGCTAAGATTGCAGAATAATTGGGACTACTCGGATTCGTTTATTGAGAAATCTTGTCTGGGCTTAACGCTCAATAATGATATTGTTTAATTTAACATTAACTGGATTTTCGATGGTGTCTCCAACAGGGCATTTGCTCTCCAAGAATCGTACAAATTCCTCTACCTTATCTTCTGGTGCATCGGTTTTGATTCGGAATGTATACCGAATATCGGAGTACCCCGGACGGACATCAGATTTGTTAAAAAAACCATCGAGATCAAGGTCGCCTTCAACTTCCACGCTGAAATCCTCGAGTTTTATATCAAACTTTGGCGCATAGACTCTGGCAACGATAGATTGGCAGGCTCCTAATGAAGCTAGTAGCGCTTCGACCGGATTCATCCCCGTATCCGTTCCACCCAAGCTCTTCGGCTCGTCGATGGTTAACTCGAAATTTCTGGCAGTGGCTTTTACTTTAACTCCCTCTTGTAAATGTGCAATAGCTTTGAATGTCTGAACAGCCATTTTATTCCTCCTTATGCTTATGTATTATGTACTCCATCTTTAGCTAAAACCAACTTATCTACTAGGTATTATACGAATAATACAAATCACTGTCAATCCATAAAAATTTACTATGCATGCTTACAACTAATACTGCCAGAAAACAAAGATCCTAGACATGTTATTCATCACAGTATACAATCTATCGAAAGAATCTAAGTTTGTATATGTAGACTGTTATGCACAAAAAAACCATAAACAGGATGTTATTCCTGCTTACGGTTTTTATTTATACTTCATCCTATTTACTAAAGAATAATGGCGATTAATCCACCCGAACCCTCATTTATTATCCTACCTAACGTTTCCTGCAATTTGTAACGTGCGTTATCTGGCATCATTGCGATTTTACCCTGAATACCCTCACGAACAATGGAATGTAGGGAACGTCCGAAGATGTCTGAATCCCAAATTTTAATCGGATCATTCTCGAAATCCTGAATCAAATAGCGTACAAGCTCCTCGCTTTGCTTCTCAGTCCCTATAATAGGTGAGAATTCAGATTCGACATCGACTCGAATCATATGAATGGACGGAGCAGTCGCTTTCAAGCGAACACCGAATCTGGATCCTTGTCTAATCAACTCTGGTTCATCCAGTGTCATTTCAGCAAGTGAAGGTGCGGCTATACCGTATCCCGTCGTCTTGACCATCTCCAGCGCCTCTGCGAATCGGTCATACTCACGCTTAGCGTGAGAGAACTCTTGCATGAGTTGAAGCAAATGATCTTTACCACGGATTTCAACGCCCACGACTTCCATCAGAATCTGATCATACAATTCATCTGGAGCGAACAAATCAATCTCGGCAACACCCTGACCCATGTTCATTCCACTAAGCGCTGCACGATCGATGAATCCATAATCCATGAACTGAGCGACAACCCGATCTACATCCCGAAGACGGCGGATATCCTTCACCGTGTCACGAACCGAATTCTCATAATTGGTACGCAACCAATGCTTCTCGTTCAGTACCATAACCCAGCTTGGTAGATTAACATTCACTTCATGAACTGGGAATTCATATAGAACTTCCCTTAGGACGCCCGTAACATCGTCTTCAGTCATTGTAGCAGCGCTCAAGGACATGACAGGAATATCATACTTCACTGCCAATTCACTACGTAATTGTAGAACCTCTTCACTTCTAGGTCGTGTCGAGTTAATCACAAGCACAAAGGGTTTACCTACTTCTTTGAGCTCAGCGATAACACGTTCTTCCGCCTCCACGTATGAGCCGCGGGGAATTTCAGCAATTGATCCATCCGTCGTTATCACTACACCTAACGTAGAATGCTCCTGAATTACTTTCCGCGTGCCAATCTCAGCTGCTTCCTGAAAGGGTATAGGCTCCTCGAACCAAGGTGTCGAAATCATTCGTGGTCCATTCTCATCCTCGTAACCCTTTGCACCTTCCACCGCGTATCCAACACAATCTACGAGGCGAATGTTTACATCTAAGCCTTCAGCCACATTAATTTGTACTGCATTGTTGGGAACAAATTTAGGCTCTGTTGTCATGATTGTTTTTCCCGCAGCACTTTGTGGAAGTTCATCCACCGCTCTAGCTCGATCCGCTTCATTCGTGATGTTCGGAAGTACAATAGTTTCCATGAATCGTTTGATAAATGTTGATTTACCTGTGCGGACTGCGCCTACAACTCCCAGGTATATATCGCCACCTGTTCGCTCGGCAATGTCCTTAAAAATATCTACCTTTTCCAAGAGAGATCCCCTCCTCATATTACTCCGAAGGAAAAATGCTTTTAGAGCATCCGCTTCGTGTTCCATCTGAGGCCTCAACCAAGCTTACGGATGAGCAACCTTGTCATGTCGTTAGTAGTCCGCCGCCGGAAGTAAAGAATCGGATCAGAACGGCAAAGCGGCGTTGCTCGTTCGGGCATTTGGACTAGTATCATATTATGTACCATTTCAAAACAATATGACGGGTATTTAATATAATTGGACAGCTTCTTTCTTTCACGAAATAACACGTCCGTGCCATCCAACTCATTATATTCACGAATTACAGCAGTTATGACTTTATGACGCAAAAAAAAGACCCGTCTTAATTAGACGGATCGAAAAATCATAAAATACAGTATCTCGTTTTATTTGGAGCTTGCCACAGGAGCCCCATTCTCCCACACATAGGGTAGTGATTTAACAGGCACTAGCTGTGAAGCTTCTTCTAAATACACTCTTAAATCCTTGTTAGCTGTCGGTTTAGTATCACTATTCTCAATCGCCTGCATAATATCAAAGGCATAATCAGCGTATACGATCCCTTTGGCATCCATAATAAACTTCATGTCCTGCCCTGAGTAAACACTTGCAAGCTTAAGCTTAGGGACGCCTATCTTGACGAGATCTACTGTGTGCACATTTGGATATAACATTTCACCCACAGGTAAATCATTCGTTTGATTCCTTTTATATTTATCGACAGCAAGCTGTACTTCATTGATCTTCTGAACGGTTACTAAATCCATGACCTTAATTGTTGGGTTAGTCTCTTCATCTAAAATCAGAAAATAAGCACTTCCACCCCTCTCAAAGGAGGTGGCTGGAAATTCATCGAGATAACCTTTATTCTTCAGCTTGTTAAGATCAACTCTGAATTTCTCATAACGTGGTGTATCCTGGTCAGCATTTATTATCGGAAGCAAGCCTTCTTCCTTCTGATAGTCATCTACTGCTAACTGAATACGATTCACGCTTTCACGATAAGAGACTAGCCTCTGCCCTTTGTTCTCTCCAGGGTAAAGACATCCTGTTGCCATCAACATAAGCAAAATCACCATGAGCATGGAAATAACTCTTTTATAATACCTATTCCTTCGCTTTGTAACTACTTTAAATGTCAAGCCAACATCATCCTTTACTATAACGTCTCCTAGTGTATATACACCCCTGGTGTTACCAGAGTTCGTTGTCATGATCCTTGTTTCTAGCCGCTTCAAGCTGTTTACGAACCGCTGCCTTCAGTGGATCCTCAGGAATGATAACCGATATTTCATTCTGAATTCTTGCTTGACAAGACAATCGTATACCTTGTTCCAACAGTGAACCCAGTTTACGTCTTTCAGCATCATTTGCAGTAGAGACGGCGGACTCCTCCTGTGGACTTAGCTCCACCTTACACATTAAACAGGCAGCTTTTCCTCCACACCTAGTCGCAATATGTACGCCACATTTACGGGCCGTATCCAGAATCGTTGTGCCAACTCTTACCTTAATCTTCTTGCCCATCGGCTTAAATGTAACTTCATACTCCATCATAAGTCACCTTCCTCTACATCCACTTACACTTACACTTACACTTACACTTACACTAACTATATTTTTGCAAACTAGAATATTCAAGTAAGGTAGATAACTGTTTTAAGTACTTATCCTCTAATAGGTTGCTAGACAGGAGCTCGTCCAATAGAGGGGCATGAACCTCTGGTTGTACCCTCATGATTTCAGCAATCGCTTGGTAACGATCAGGACGATCTCTTAATAAGTTGAATATTAGCTCATGACTAAGTGGCATTAAGCGTATAGTAACCCCCTCAAGCTCACTAGCCACTGCATGTTGCTGAAGTAAAGTTTCCACTTTCACTTCATAGTGGGATGTGCCTGCAGTCACTTTAAAGCTACCCACTAACTCAATTTGAGCCCCATTGTAATGATAATGACTTAAGATTGATGAATATAGACCACTTTGATTGACAGCTTGTTCATCCACAGACCACTTCTCAAGGGCTTGGTGCAGTATCTTTATTGAACCGGCATCTGCATATAGATCAATATCATGCGGAGGAGTCAAAAGTTTCACACCTTGAAGCAACAAGCCACAGCTCCCACCAAGCAACCACTTCTTGTTAGTTAGATTGAGATCATATGCTGATTCTTTCAGTGCATTTTGCAAGTCAGCCGAGAACTGCATTCAAGTCACTTCCCCGTTCTTAAAAATACGTTTTATTTCGCGCTACGATTATACCCTCTTGAGCAACAACAGTCTGACAGCCTAGTCGATAACCCTCTTCGAGCTCTTCCGGATCAAGACGTTTATGTTCTGCCTCTGTTGCATCCGCCAAATGTTCCCTACCTTCTTCGATCAAACAGCGACAACGTGCACATGTTCCACGAGTACATAAATTCTGAAAGTCTACCTTATGCTCAAGAGCATGCTGGAGAATGGTCGTGCCTAGCTGAATCTCCACATTCTTGTTAACACTTCTTCCAATGAGTTGTAAAGATGCTGGCATGAATACTTCACCTATCCTTTAAGTGTATTACACAATATAAAGTATTACATCTTAGAGCAATATAACCATGCCACCCATAAATCCAATGATCATAGTAATAAAAGCTACGAAAGAGAGCATCGCTCTAACAAATCCTTTTGTTTTACTCCTCGCGTAGGTTATTAAAAAAACAGATAATCCCATAATCAATACCGCTATAAGGGATATCCACATTTTAGTCATAGGATCCATCATATCATCTAACTCTCCATTTCCTTCTTCATAATATGCCGTTATTATAACATGAATTAAGACCTTATGATGCAAAAACAGAGACATGAACAGCATAAAGCCAAAGGCTCTATCCTATTCATGTCTCTGCTCTAAATCGTGTCCCATTGTGATTCTATTTCTTAATCATCATTTTCATCAGCGTTTCCATGCTTTGCGGATTCATGCCACTTTTCTTAACAGCACTCACAATATCCCTTACGGTATCTTCACTTACGGGCACGTTAGCCATTGCGGATACCTGCTTAATCAATTGACGAAGCTGGTCCTCACTTTGCATCGTAGTCGGTTTAACCGTACTTGCAAGCTTCTTGACTGCGCCTTCCGAAATGTTTTTTCCGCTTTTTTTATTTATTGCATTCAACGCATCTTTTGATATATTTTTGCTCACAATTCGTCCCTCCTCCGTCAATCCTCACGTTATTATATGAGGCTGGACGGAAAAAGGTGATTGTGTTCATTGTCTTACGTATGCCACTGCTCCCAAGTCTCGATCCGCATACTTTCCATTTCTGTCTTTGGATCTCGACCCATCAGTGTCTCTACTGCAATCCGAGGATCACACGCTTTGAAGAGTACGCTATAAATCTGATCTGTGATCGGCATCTGAACATCGTGCTTAATGGCAAGAGCGTGAGCAGCCTCCGTCGTACGAATGCCTTCAACAACCATACCCATGGACTCCAATACGTCATCTAGTTTATTGCCTTGACCCATTAATGAACCTGCACGCCAATTTCGACTGTGCTGACTTGTTGCTGTAACAACAAGGTCACCAATACCCGCAAGGCCCGAAAAAGTGAGCGGATTGGCTCCTAGTTCTACACCAATTCGCGAAATCTCAGCAAGACCTCTAGTTAATAGCGCTGCCTTAGCATTATCACCAAAACCTAGACCATCAGACATACCCGCTCCTAATGCAATAATGTTCTTAAGTGCTCCTGCGAGCTCTACCCCAACCATATCTCGGTTGGTGTACACACGGAAATAGGAGTTCATGAATAAATCCTGTGCAGCTTCAGCACGTTCTTTGTTCAGTGAGGCTACTACAACGGTTGTAGGACATTGACGAATCACTTCTTCAGCATGGCTCGGTCCAGATAGGACGACGATATCACCTTCATCGCATCCAAGTTCTTCGGAGATCACCGTAGACATTCGATTTAGCGTTGCACTTTCGAAGCCTTTGGTGGCATGAATACAAAGCATATCCTTATTCCAAAAAGAACTTAGTTCATGACATACTTCTCTCATCACAGATGAGGGCGCTACAATGACGACAGCAGAAGATCCATCTACGGCCTCCTTCATGCTGTTCGTAGCTTTGATGTTATGAGCAAGCTCAATATTTGGTAAATATCGAGCGTTTGTATGTTTAGTATTAATCTCCTGAACCTGTTCGAGGTTATGGCTCCACAAAGCAACTTCCCTATGATTGGCAGCCAGAACGCTGGCCAAAGCTGTTCCCCAACTACCAGCAACCAGTACAGTAACTTTGTTAGACACCCTGCTTCCCCCTTTTACTAGATCCTCGTGAACCAATCTTATTCTCACATCCCCGAGCTATTTTGACAATATTGCCTCTATGACGCCAGAACGCAAACAGGCAAATAATGAGACTAGTCCAAAAAATAGACGCTGCATAGCCACCTAAAATCAATAGGAATACAGGCGTGAGTGCTACAAATACTAATGATCCAAGTGAAACATACCTAGTAACCAAAATAATTAAAATAGCGATTATACCTGCGTATAAGGCAGGTATAAAGCTAAATGTTACCATCACGCCGATGGTAGTAGCAATACCTTTTCCCCCACGAAAATGGAAATATACTGGCCAGTTATGCCCAATGATAGCAGCAATCCCACATAAAGCAGGAATCCATGTACTGTCTCCGCCAAGCCACTTTCCAATCCACACAGCCACTATACCTTTTATAACATCTAGACAGAGCACAATAATTGCAGGCCCTTTTCCTAATATGCGTAGCGTATTGGTAGCACCAGCGTTTCCACTCCCATGCTGACGGATATCAATCCCCTTGAGCATTTTAGCGAGTAAAACACTGAAACTAATGGAACCCAGAAGATAGCTCATGATGATTGCAAAAATTTGCAGCAACAAACGTACCTCACCTAACTTTCATCAGACTTACGCCGTGTGAATATCCGAATGGGTGTCCCCTCGAAATCAAATGCTGCACGAATTTTATTCTCTAGGTAACGCTCGTAAGAGAAGTGCATCAGTTCCGGATCATTAGCAAAAATGACCATGGTCGGTGGTTTAACAGCAACTTGAGTCGCATAGTTAATTCGTAATCTACGGCCCTTGTCAGTTGGTGGTGCATTCAATGCTACAGCATCAGATACAACATCATTTAACAGATGGGTCTGCACCCGTAGTGAATGCTGCTGTGCAACACGCTGAACGACTGGAAGTAATTTTTGCAAACGCTGTTTCGTCTTGGCAGAAAGAAAGACGATCGGTGCATACGTCATGAACAAGAAATGATCCTTAATCTTCGTCTCGAAATCTTTCATCGTACGCTCGTCCTTTTCAACTACATCCCACTTATTAACAACAAATATAGAAGCTTTACCGGCTTCATAAGCATAACCAGCAATATGTTTATCCTGATCAATAATACCTTCTTCTACGTTGATGACCACGAGAACTACATCCGCTCTCTCAATCGCTTTCATCGCTCTCATGACACTATATTTCTCAGTTGTTTCGTAAACTTTACCTCGCTTACGCATTCCTGCTGTATCGATAATAACGTAACGTTGTCCATCACGCTCAAACGGTGTATCAATAGCGTCGCGAGTCGTACCTGCAACCTCACTTACGATCACTCGATCTTCCCCTAGAATCGCATTAACCAAAGAAGATTTACCTACATTTGGACGACCAATTAAAGCAACCTTAATGACGTCAGCATCATATTCCTCATCTTCAAGCTCCGGCAGATTAATAACAATTGCATCCAGTAAATCACCGATACCTGTTCCGTGGCTTCCCGAGATGGCAATAGGATCGCCAAATCCCAGACTATAGAACTCATATATATCCTCGTTGCGACGAATATTATCTACTTTGTTTACAGCTACCACGATAGGCTTACCTGAACGGAATAGTATCTGAGCGACTTCCTCATCTGAATTTGTTACCCCAGTCTTAGCATCACACATAAATACAATGACGTCTGCTTCCGAAATAGCGAGCTCAGCCTGCATCCGAATCGATTTAAGCATATCATCATCGCCATCAATCTCAATACCGCCTGTATCGATAACACTAAATGCTTTACCGTTCCAATCAGAAACACCATATATCCGATCACGTGTAATACCCGGCTTGTCTTCTACTATAGCTAGACGATCGCCAATTAATCGGTTGAAAATAGTTGATTTACCTACATTAGGCCTGCCCACGATCGCTACAACAGGTCTTGCCATAATTCTCTCCTCCTGTCAATTCTTACGTTTATCATCATATCAAAAAACGTTAGGCTTGGCTAACGATTCATGAAGTCCCTTATAGCTCTAGTATGTAGAAAGTTGTTTACAGAAGCAATTCTAGCGCTTCCGTAAGAACTCCTTCATTGCTAATACTATTATGTGCAATCATAAAAAAAATATCGGCGAACCCGCGGGAGGGTTCGCCGATGAACAAATATCAGATCCCAATCATTTGAATTTATCGAGCTTATCGCCAAACAAATCTCCAAGGTTAACGCTAAGTCCTTGATTACTCAACGACACGTTAGGGTTGTTAAGTTCTTCTCTTGGCGCTCTATTGGATGATTTCTCAGATCTAGGAGCTTGTGCAGGTGCTTCTTCTGTTTCTTTGATGCTCAGACTAACCCGTCTTTCAACTGGGTTCATGTCCAGAATCTTAACTTGGACTTGTTGTCCTTCTTTTAGAACTTCTTGCGGTGTAGCAATATGTTTGTGTGAAATTTGAGAAATATGCACCAAACCTTCTACTCCTGGAGCAAGCTCTACGAACGCACCGAAAGCTACTAGACGTTTCACTTCACCCGTTACAACATCACCGATATTGAATTGTCCTGAAGCACTTTCCCAAGGACCTGGTTGAGCTGCTTTAATACTTAGGCTAATTTTGCCCTTCTCAGGATCAATCTTCAGTACTTTCACTTTTACTTTATCGCCTTCGGATACTACATCAGAAGGTTTGTCAACATGGCTCCATGCCATTTCTGATACGTGAACCAAACCGTCAACTCCGCCTACATCTACAAAAGCACCGAACTGAGTCAAACGTTGAACCGTTCCTTCAAGCTCTTGACCCTCTTTAAGGTTAGCCATAATTTCAAGCTTGTTAGCTTCAAATTCTGCATCTAGAACATCCTTTTGGGACAAGATCACTTTATTGTTCTCACGATCAAGTTCTTTCACTTTAACGCGAAGAGTACGGCCTTTGTATTCGCTGAAATCTTCAACGAAATGACGTTCTACCATGGAAGCAGGGATAAATCCACGTGCACCCACATCTGCTACCAGTCCGCCTTTAACAACGTCTGATACGATAACTTCAATAATTTCTTGATTTTCGAAATATTTTTCTAGATCATCCCATGCATTTTCGCTATCAATCGCGCGTTTCGACAGGACCATTTTCTCTTTTTCATCATCAATGCTTACAATTTTACATTCAACTTCTTGACCAATTGCTACGGCATCAGAAGCATTGTCCACTTGAACTGAAGACAGTTCACGAACAGGAATCACACCGTCATATTTATATCCAATGCTTACATAAGCTTGGTTATCTTCCAGTTTGACGATCGATCCTTTCACAGTGTCCCCTTTTTTCAAGGATACGATTTGTTCCATTTCCTCTTGGTTTGATACTTCAACTACTTCTTCATTCTTAATTTCTTCCGACATATCAATACCCTCCTCAATTCAAAATCCCATTTATTTAAACCTGCTAAAGCAGTGTTCAAAACTAATAATAGATGATAATAGCTTTCCAATAAGTACTATTGTTCATGCACGATCATTTAAGCGCGTGATGGCTTACCACTCTTTTGCATTTCGTAGATGCGAGACATAATCTTGTCTGTTGCAGCTTCTAATTGATCGCCCGAGCCCTCACCCTTAAATTCAGATAAATCAATTGGCGCTCCGTATACAATTCTCATTTTTCGGAAAAGCTTGTACTCACCGAATATAGCTGCTGGGACAACCTCTGCATTGCTTCGAAGTGCAAAACTAGCTGCACCCTTCTTGGCGATACCTGATGTAGAATTACGCGTTCCTTCAGGGAAGATACCCATCATCTCACCTTGACGCAAAATATTAATAGAGTAACGAATGGACTCTTTACTCACGCCGCCTCTTTTGACTGGGAATGCACCAAGTTGCCGAAGTAGCCAGCCAAATCCAGGGATGTTAAACAACTCTCCCTTGGCCATATACTTTACCGGACGCTTCAATTTAATTCCGAGCACAATAGGATCGCGAACACTAATGTGGTTACAACAGAGAAGAACCCCACCCTCATTAGGAACATTTTCCTTACCAATTGCTTCCAATCGGTACAAAAAGGTAAATATTACACGCAAAATCGCCCTACAAAAAATGTAAATCATTCTACGCTCTCTCCATCCCTCTGAGTTCTTCTGCAATAAGAAACAATCGTATCTACAACTTGATTGATATCCATATGTGTGGTATCCAGCACAATTGCGTCATCAGCACACCGAAGTGGAGAGATTTCTCTCTGTTCATCCAGTGAATCTCGTTTTGCAATATCGCTCTCAAGCTGTTCCAATGTTGTCTGTTCAGCTTCACTCAGTTCCTTGAATCGGCGGAGCGCTCGTTCCTTCACAGTAGCTGTCATATAAATCTTTACTTCAGCCTCGGGAAGCACAGTAGTACCGATATCGCGCCCATCCATTACGACGCCTTTGCGCAAAGCCATTTGCCGCTGTAAATGAACCATATGGTTACGCAGCCCCTCGATTTGCGCATATCGAGATACTATTCCATTCACTTGGTTAGTACGGATATAATATGTAACATCTTCTCCGTCCACAAGCACTTTCTGTCCATCAACTCCGGGTATCAGTTCAATCTCCATATTCAGGGTATGATGAAGCACTTCATCAACCATTTCTGGTTCAATTCCTTGCTTCAGCATGTACCATGATACAGCGCGATACATCGAACCTGTGTCCACATAAATGTACGAAAGTTGCTCAGCCACTAAACGGGCTACTGAACTTTTGCCTGCCCCGGCAGGACCATCAATTGCTATATTAATTCTGTGTTGTTCATTCGTTGCGTCAGACCTAACCAATGGGGCATTCCTCCTATGACATTAACCTCAAGAAAAAAGCAGGCATTGCCTGCGACGTAAAAATTATACCACACATAAGATGACGATGCAAAAGAGATCAGTCCAATTTCTCATACCAATCCTTGACATTATTCTCCTTCACGAGCACGCCGTCCAATCTATAGACAGATGAAACAACCTCCCGTAAACTCGGAATATGAAGGAAAACTTGAAATACAACTAAGGCAACTAGCAGTATGAACAGTAGCTTTCTAACGATTCTTCCACCCTGATCATAACATCGTTCAAACATTTTCATGTTAGAGAAAATTTGATTTTTATCCTTATCCATTTCATAAACTCCCGAATTTTTTACGTTAGTTTATCCAGACGTTTCCAACGTTATTCGTTTATACCGTCCGAAATTATCGATTGCGGAAATCAAATTGTCTTTCGAAGCAATATCGGATTAATTTTTGACATTCATAATCGGATATTTCGGCAAATTTCAACATCACTATTTTTCGATTTCCTTCATTTTCCTTTATACGTACGATCTCTGCCTTGAAAGGAACATGTTCCAAGGAACCGTTCTTATAAGTAACTAGGACCCAACAAGAGAGAATACTTTGTTCTACAAGCTCATAACGAGTATCACATACGAAAGAAAGACCTCCACCACTGACATCGATTGTCCGAGTTACAAATCGGGTCATGTCCTCTGTTGTAACAGATATCTCCAATTCAGCTGCGACCCGTAAAAAGGTACGACGTTGAACTTGCGAAATGGTATCTAACGCTGGCATCTGAAGTCTTACCATTCGGATAACATCTTCTTTGAAACCAATTACATATGTATTGAAATAATTTTTAACTCCGCCTTCGCTCATAAAAAAAATAGAAAGCTCATCTCCCAAGAAAAGCTTCTTTAGATGTCCATTGCTTTCCTGCATAGGTATTTCAATCAGAACGGAATGATCGTCCATTTCAGAAATTCTCGATTTGTATTCCTTTAGATATTCCTTCTCATCAGCCGAGTCTACTCTGATAAACAACAGATCATTAATTTTGGGTAACAAATCTGTCCACCACCACATGTTATTTATGATTCGACAATAATTATAACATGTATCTGATTGCTGTAAGAGCTTTTACACAAAAAAGAAGTCTTCTATAAAGATCTCAGAAGACTTCTTTTTTCACATATTATTTCATCTTTGTTCTCATTTCCTCTACACTTTCTTCAGAACCGTCCTCAGTATTGATATAAATTCGGTATTGAGCCCCATTAATTGTGCCACCGAATTCATAACATAGAACTTCATTTGTCATATCATCTTTAATCAGAGCCTTACGATTGTACTTTTCTTTAAACTCAGGATTCAACATTTTTCGACTCTGTTCTACTGTTAACTTTGCCTTTGGAATGACACGGTTGTCCTCATGTTCATATATAAAATCACTTGCTTGGAATCCGATGACCTCACCGTCATCAAGTCCGACGCGAACCGCCATTTTCTCAGGATAAATGAGCACATCATCCTGCTTGCGAACATAAGTGAAGTTCCCCATATTCCCATAGTCATCTGACATAACAGCCGTCATATTAGGATATCCCTTTTTATCCAGAAATTTATCAGCCTTTTCTACGGATTGGTCCATCGTTACTGCCTTATTGCCTACTTTGCGGTTATCTGTGTAGGAAATCAATAAGCCTCCCTTTTGAGTAAAGTCCATGGTTAATGGAACATTTCCTTTCTTAGGGTTCGTAACTTTTGCTGTGAAGGAAGCCCACTCCGTACCTTGACCGTTCTCTGTAATCTGGACCTCAGGATTTTCGCCCATATTTGCAAATTTAATTGCTTTACGCTTAACATCTTCTTTGGTAACTGGAACGCCTCCTAACTTCTTCACTGCACGTTTATCCTCAAGCGTAGTCATAGACGGTCCCCAATCAAGCTCTGGATAATCTCCTACCTTTTTATCAACCGTTTTGAAGCCATCTATAATGCTGTTATCCAACATTTTATCTTCGGTTGCCATAGCACTCTCAACGTCCATCCAACGCAGACGATTTGTAATGACTTTATTCTGTACCTCTTCTAGGTCTTTGGTGATTTCTGCTGAATCTTTATACAACACCTTCAGGTTTTTGAATTCCTGCTCACTGAGAGGCTCTTTGTCCAAGTCTCTTACAGAAGTCTGATAAGAGAACTTCGAAATTTTGGACAAAAGCTCTTCTGTTTTGTTAAAAGGAAGCATCGCAATTGGCAATTGATTAATCTCATTCTGTGCTTCACTCGTTAGACGCCATACATTAACCAAGCCCTTACGGTGCATCGAACGGGAGGTTGAGTTAACAGCCAATGTGTTCCCTAGTTCATTATGCAACCGATCCATGTGAAAAGACAAATCATGAAACGCACGTTGATATTGGTTTTCCGCTTTTATCAATACAGCGTTCTTCTCTTGATTCTCCTGATACCCCCAGACGAGCGCACCAATGAGAAATATCGTCATCACAGGAAACAATACAGCACTCAAACGCTTATACATAACTAAAAAACTCCCTTCTTCTAATCACTATCAGTAGTGTGACAAGAAGTAGGAAGTCTTATGCGAGAAATTTGCAAAAAAGTTACTTGCTTCATTTTGCAAATTTCTTTTGAGCATCTTTCATCCTAGGAAGGATACTCTTCGATTTCAAAATGCTGCTGGTTATCACATATACACTGCTTAAAGCCTGTCTCTATTATACCTTGTTCCTTTTTGCCAGCTAGGACAAAGCGTTCTCCGCATTGCCCACAAACAATCCTCACTTTAACACGCAAAGAAAAAGACACCTCCAGCCTTAGGTAATAACTGTAAAAGTTATCACTTCATCAGATAAAGTCTGTCCATTATTTGTATATATTAACCTCTTCTTCTCTCTTTAAAAAACGAAAAGGAGAACGACTATTCGCTCTTCTCACCTTGCCCATTCCACCATACCATAAGCTCACCATCAATGGGATAATGAACCAAATCCAGTAATGCGCCATAGCTGAAAGGATAAGGTCGTATATTCCATGAACAAACCAAGAAAAGACGAATGAGTATATGAGGTACTTCTTGACCACTTTGCCCTCTGCAAACCGGGCTCGACCAATATAATATCCCATCATCACTCCAAACAAAGCATGCCCAGATACAGGAAGTAACGCCCGAATAAACATGGTTCCCAGCGATGCATGACTATACCAAGCATAGAGTACGTTCTCCACCGTTGCGAAGCCCAACGAAATGGCAACAGCATAAAGAATACCATCATACGGTTCATCAAATTCTGTATGGTTATAAATGATGTGATATAACACAAACCATTTCAGAAATTCCTCTACACCAGATGAGATAAAGAAGGAATCAATGAAAGGATTCTCTCCAAGACCCAGTGTAAGGCCTCTTTGTAAGATCATCACTGGAAAAACGATCAGCAGTCCAAGCAGGAACACTCTAAGTACCATGTGAAGTGGTTCATGATCATATTTATCCTTTAGATAGAAATAGGTCAGTAGGGCAAGGCTCGGAGCCACTGATGACGCAATAATCGAAAACAATAGCACCGTTACTTCCCACCTTCTGTGTATTAACAATCAACCTCTTATTGCTGGCGTGCAAAATGCTCACAAATGACCTTGATTGCATCTTGGGCCATAATCACTTTACCGTATTCTTCAAGAACCGCTTCAGTAGTGGAAGTAGCCTCTCCAAATTCAGCAAGTACTGCAATCAGTCCTGGATGTTTATCATCCTCTAGATCTGCTGGCTCAAAATATAGAACCCACTTATTATTATAGCTATACAGTTTACCCGCTTCAGTAATATTTCCTTGAAGTACATGTGCAGCTTCGATTAATATTTCGAAATCACTAAAAGCGTACACAATAGTATCACTTTGTTCCAGTGTAACTTCCATTTCATATATTTCTTCTGGCATTTCATCTTCACCGAGACTGCTGTATAAATGATGATCGTATTTCCCCCGGGTCACTATAACAACCATCCCTTGAGCGGGCAATGCAAAAATTTCTACAGCCAAAGGCCCTGTAGCATCAAAACCGACTTCATTATAGGCTTGATCCATCATGTCAGTAAATAGGTCATGCACCTTCGGTATTTCTTGCCACATATCTTCTTTTTGGATACCCCGCTCACTCAGGTCGTCAAACGTGAGGAAAATCCGTATCTTATCTGGACTTAAACGTTCTATTTTCATGACAGGATCCTCCTCTGTAACAATGAGATATAACAAGTTATGATGTCTCATTTAATGTGTGCTGAAAATGGTTCTATGTAGGTATCGTATCATTTTATATCCACAAATGCACGAAATAAAAAAGACAAAAAAAGAATCATTTGTCACAGGCAATAAATGCCCGGAAATGATTCTACATAGTTGATTTAAGTTTATAACCCTGGAATGACCGTATTTGTTTCTTTTAGAATCATGTCAACTTCTAATTTGACATCTGGATTACTACGAATGAAATCCTTCACCATACTCATATTAGATTCTTTTGAATAGGTCGGTGACATGGAAGATGAGCTCGAACCTTGAACCGCATTATGGCCAGATACACTATCATGCTCACTGCCATTGATCATACCCATAGTTGCGAAGTCCATCACTTTATCTCTTGCTTTGTCAGCCATTTGGCTTACAGATCCATTACCTTTGTTTTTAGAAATCATACTCGTAGCTGCTGCACCTATCAAGATACCCGTTATAAATGACGAAGTGTTCACATTTACTACCTCCTTATGTGATAGAATCATGGCTAGTATTTGCACAATTTACAAAGCTCATACGGCTAAATACAGGAAAGTGAGATGGAATCATGACAAAACATACAGCGGCACTATTCCTAGCCATTAGTCTGGTGCTTAGTGCCTGCAACAATCAAGATGCTCAAAGTTCGCAACCAGAACCTATAGTTGCCCCCACAGGCGAGGTACAACAGCCAGAACCTATACCTTCATCTACAATGGAAGAAGACAAGGAACCTTCACCAGAAGTAAACGAAAAAGCAGAAGATCAAGAAGCTGCGCCTGAAGCGGAAGTAGAAGTTCCCTTGAAGTACCATATGAATAGTAATTACGATATTGTGCCTAACGATGAAAGCTCTCCAAAAAAGGTTGTACTGCTTACTTTTGACGACGGCCCTAAGGAAGAAACCATGATTAATGACCTCATTGATACGTTAGAGAAACATTCAGCGAAAGCCATTTTCTTTGTTAACGGCTATCGCGTTAAAGAAAACCCGGATCTCCTGAAGCTCATTCATGAGCGAGAACAGATTATTGGTAACCATAGCTGGGATCATATTGAATTGAGGAAAGAATCGGAGACAAAAGTAAAGAAACAAATTGAAGATGTTCAGAAAATTGTCAAAGATACCGTCGGTGAAACGCCAGTGTTCTTTCGCCCACCTCATGGTGCTGGTGGTGATGTAGGGAAGAAAGTTGCAAAAGAGAATGGACTCCTATACATGACATGGTCAAATGGTTCATTGGATTGGGAAATGAAATCTAAAGACAAGAATAAAACAGACCAAATCATGAACAACGTCATGGATCAACTACATTCTGGAAGTAACATTCTGATGCATGAGTTACCTTGGACCGTTGAAAGTTTAGACGCTCTACTCACCAAATTAGAGGCTAAGGGATATTCCTTTGTTGATCCACGTAGCATTGAGCTAAAAATGCGCTAAATATAACTTCAATCTTAGCAACTTAAAGAGGTTGTTCCT
The DNA here is from genome assembly GCF_000949425.1 of Paenibacillus sp. IHBB 10380. Lineage (NCBI taxonomy): Bacteria > Bacillati > Bacillota > Bacilli > Caryophanales > Paenibacillaceae > Paenibacillus > Paenibacillus sp. IHBB 10380. Next base: position 1,179,885 of record NZ_CP010976.1, on the reverse strand, counting down.
TCATGTTCTCACAAGAACATAGGGACAACCTCTTTAAGTCTTTCATACGGAAGACTTCTTGTGTAAAGTAATCAGATTCATTTCAGAAGAACACCGAAACCGAAGTGGAATATGTCTATATCCAAATCCCCGACTAACCAGCATCTGAGCAGTCTTCACTAACGCATGCGGTTGATTCCATTTGAATAAGCCGTGCGCATGTTGTTTATAAAAAGCATTCAATTGTGGTGCTCCTATAAAGGGGAAACGAATCTGTCCACCGTGCGTATGACCCGACAATATCAAATCTGCGGGGAGAATGGCGTAACGTGTAACCCAAGCAGGATCATGAACAAGTACGATTCTACATCTATTCATCTCATCCTCTGGGAGTTCGGGAAGTGCTGGATAAGCGTGTTGATACACATGTGGGTAATCCATTCCTGTTAGCCACACTTGCTCTCCATTATGTTCTAATGGACTATTATCATTCTGTAACAAGTTCACGTTATAGCGTTGCAATAAAGCACCCAATCCAGCCACACCTGCGTGATGATCATGGTTACCATACACTGCATACACAGGTGCGACACCTTTTACAGACTGGATATTACGCTCCACCTTAGATAGAGGCACATTCTTTTCCATAATATCTCCACCCAAGAACACCCAATTCACAGTTCCCTGCATAGAGAGCAATAAATCCCGTGGTAAAGTTCTACGGTGGATATCCGTTATCAGAAGAATGGTGCAACCCTCAAATGCTACCGGCAGTCTATCCAATTCAACATCTATAGGAACAATAGCATGACGCATGGCCTCATACAACATCCAACTAATAAGCAGTCCCACACCGAATACAATCACAATACCTAGAATCCACACCCAATCTATAATCCCCATATTTCATTTAAAGGAGGTGCGCCCTCTACTCCCCACCATACTAATCCCATCGTAAGCAAGAAGAATAAAACAATCAGTGTATTCAAAAATATTTTACTAAGTTTTATACGTTGGGATGAATATGTATCGGTTCTTGCAGGAACAGGATCTTGTTCATCTCTCTGCTCTGCATCAACAGATGGAATCGCAATTTTCATACCTACCTGACCAACAACTTTCCCTGTAACCCTTTGAAGCAATGGCTTGCTTTTTTCTTCTTTAAGTCGTTTCTTTTGGGTCTCTACCCTACTTAGTTGATTACTCATGATGCTTCCCTCCGAAAACGAATCACAAATCCAGATATACAATCAATAACGAAATGACACACAATCGGAGCAAGCAACGTTCCAGATTGTATATAAATATAACCCAAACCGTAGCTGCTAAGAAAAACCCATCCTGTAGGAATCCAATGCTTCAAATAACGAATATGAATGACTGCGAATATAATACTAGTCCAATAAGGACCAATAGCATATTGAATAGCCCCTCTAAATAACAACTCCTCACATACGGCAACTATGGCTGCAATACAAATGATATGCCAGATGGGTCGATTCCCAAATAATAGCTGGTTTATCCCCCCATCATCCATGCTTTCCTCAGGCATAATTCTAGACACCAAGAAATCAACAGCAAGCATTATAGCTGCCAAACCAAGCCCCCATGCCACAAAACTTTCATTTTTAGGTAAAGAAAATAGTTCGAAAGGGTTTCTCTTCTGAAATAATAACCAAATTAGACCGATAAACAATGTAAGGCCCTGAGTAATATATAAATTGAGCAGGAGCAACCGCTCCGTTAACTGGTCTGCAGTAACCTGTTTGATCTTAATTTTCGGAATTTTGAATTTGATTTTTCTCATCTTGCCCTACCTGTTCTATATTTTGTTTTATTTTATCAAAGGAGCTTATAACAATGAACAACAAATCCACTAGAAGTCAATTGTATTTCAGCTTAACTTTTATTTTCATGCTTATTTTAGCTGTAGCCGCTTTTTTTTTCGGCGTAAAAGTCGGCGCGGATCAAATGGATGCCAAATACGATTATTTAAAAGTCTCCCCAGCTGCACCTGATTTCTCGGATTCCTATCAACAAAAGGATTTAGTTACTTTCTATCATACCGTATTTCTACCTTATCGCGAATTCAAATCTGAATGGGTAACACAAACGGATGCGATCAGTCGAAATGAAGATGCAAGCAAGAATAAGAAGTTACTCAAAAAACTGAACAGTCTTGCAGAAGAGAAGTACGATGAGGTTATGAAAGATACGATGTATACTTCCTCCCCATTACTGCAGGATGCACAAATGAATCTACTCAAAAGCCTTCGTTTATTCGGAGACGCAGTATCCAATCAGTCTGCCTCTAGTCAGAAAAGTGGCGAACATATCATAAAAGAGCTTCATCAGGAAACCTATTACAAGAGTGCGACAAAATATGGTCTACTTGCACAAAAAAATTATTATGCTGCCATGCTAAAATGGGGAGCCAAAATCAATCCGAATATTCCTGAGCAATATGCCTATCAGAAGCAGCTCTCTCTAAAGGAATGGGATGAGTATCCTTTAATCGTCAAAAATGCTGCCGTATCTTCCATTTTATTAAATAATTCCATGTATGGTGCTTACGATCCACAAGATATGACAGCCAAAATCGATTATATGCTTAATTCAGGCAGTGCCCAATCTCTTAAATTAACCAATGTACAATCTGTCATCAATTTGCTTAATCGTACGGAGGCAGTCAAAGAAAGTGATTTTATAGAAAAGAAAAACCTATATAAGAAAGAGCTTCTCCCGCAATTACCCTTCTTCTATGAATAAAAATCTTGTAAACACATGGAAGAGTATATAAATTAGCATAGCGAATAATGATGAACTTTTCAAGAAAACGGCATTTCAGGGCACACTCGAAAAATTGTGTACCCTGCTATTGACAGTTCTTACGTCACCATGATACATTATGACAAAATTAAGTTCGAAAACAACGATGATGGAAACAAGACATTTCATAGTCTACAGAGAGCCGGTGTATGGTGCAAACCGGTGGCGAAGTGATGATCTTAGCATTCCTGAGAAACTGCATTGAAATGAAGTAGGTGTAGTCGGATGACCTCCGTTATCAGTTATGGTCTTTATTGATCATTGAGACTGCTGATGTCTAGCAGTGAATTAGGGTGGTACCACGAACAACTCTCGTCCCTTACTACGCCAGTAGTATGCGGATTAAGAGTTTTTTTGTTTTCTCTCTCCTTTGATGCTTCAACGCGTTACAACAGAGCGCAACAACGTCGGTTTTGCGGAATGTATCTTAAAGAGATGCAATCCTTATATATAAGCTTAATCATTTAAGGAGGATAAACTCATGTTTAAAGTATTGGTATCGGATCCGATCAGTGATCTTGGAATTCAGCAATTAATGGATGCAAGTGATGTAACGGTAGTAAAACAGACAGGTCTTAGCGAAGATGAATTGGTAGCTATCATCGGCGAGTACGACGCATTGTTAGTACGCAGTCAGACGCGTGTAACTGAACGCATCATGACAGCTGGAACCAACCTTAAGGTAATTGGACGTGCCGGTGTTGGCGTGGATAATATCGATCTTGAAGCAGCTACGAAGCGCGGAATTATCGTCATTAATGCACCTGATGGCAACACCATTACGACATGTGAACACACTTTTGCAATGATGATGGCTCTAGCTCGACATATTCCACAAGCGTATGCCAAGACTATTAATGGAACATGGGATCGCAAAACTTTCATCGGTGTTGAACTCAACAACAAAACGTTAGGTGTTATGGGGATGGGACGGATCGGTAGCGAGGTTGCAAAACGAGCTAAAGCGTTCGGAATGAATATTCTTGCTTATGACCCCTTCCTAAATGAAGAACGTGCTGAGAAAATGGAAGTGAAACTAGCATCTGTGGATGATATCGTTAGAGGTGCGGACTTTATTACCGTTCACACACCATTGACACCTGAGACTCGCCATATGATTTCTCGTCCACAATTCGAAGTCATGAAAAAAGGAATGCGTATTGTCAACTGTGCCCGCGGGGGTGTAGTCGATGAGTATGCCCTAGTTGAAGCGATTAATGAAGGTATTGTGGCTGGAGCTGCTTTTGACGTATTCGAACATGAGCCACCACAAGCAGACCATCCTTTCTTAAGTCATCCACAAATTATTGTTACACCTCACTTAGGTGCATCGACAATCGAAGCTCAAGAGAATGTAGCTATTGATGTATCTGGGGAAGTATTACACATCTTACGAAATGAACCGTTTAAAAATGCAGTGAATATTCCTCCAGTAGCTCCAAGTGTCATGAACAAGCTACAACCATATTTCTCACTTGGTGAGAAGCTTGGTCGCTTTGCTGCTCAAGTAACTACTCAAGCTGTAAGTGAGATCCAAGTCGATTATGCTGGTGATCTCTCCGATGTAGATACAGCACCACTTACTCGTTATATCGTAAAAGGTGTACTTTCACATCACCTCGGCAGCGAAGTTAATATCGTCAACTGTACACACCTTGCGAAAACTCGTGATGTGAATGTGGTTGTATCCAAAGCACCAAAAACAAAAGGCTTCACGAACCTGATCTCCGTCACTTTAAAAACAAAGAACAATCAAGATTCCCTCATTGCAGGAACATTACTACAAGGTTACGGAGAACGCATCGTCTTGTTAGATAAGTTCCCAGTTGATATTGCACCAGCAGGACATCAAATTCTAATATCTCACAATGATAAAGCAGGTACCATTGGTAAGGTAGGTACGCTTCTAGGACAAAATGATGTCAACATCGCATCCATGCAAGTAGGACGCAAAATTGTTGGCGGTGAGGCGATCATGATTCTTACAGTAGACAAAGAAGTACCTAAGAATGTGTTGATTCAACTAGCAGCGGTACAAGAAATTAATACCGCTATAGAAATTGTATTAGATTAAACGTTAGAGGGTTCGTCATTAACGCTCTAATCACCTAATTATAGTAACCGTAATAAAACCGCCGATTTCCTAATCGACGGTTTTTATTTATAAGCAACATCTAATCCAATTCGTTAATAAAACGTTTATGTAACTGAACTAATCTTGTATCTTATGCTGTTCCCAGCCCATCGTCCGGCGTACGGCATCCTGCCATATGAGATATAAACGTTCCCGCTCTGCCTCTTCCATGAGTGGCGCAAAAGACTTCTCAGCCGCATTGAAATCCTTTAGCTGTTCTTTCGTCCATACTCCACTAACCAAGCCCGCCAGCAGAGCCGCACCTAGTGCTGTCGTTTCCGTATGATGAGTACGTATAACCTCCACACCAAGAACATCGGCTTGAAACTGCATTAACAAATTGTTAGAAACAGCTCCTCCATCCACACGAAGCTCTTGAAGCGGCATCCCTGCGTCTTTCTCCATCGCATTGATGACATCTCTAGATTGATACGCAAGTGACTCTAGGGTCGCACGTACAACGTGATTAGCAGTGGTCCCCCTAGTAAGTCCAAATATAGCTCCCCGAGCATACATATCCCAATAAGGGGCTCCTAGACCTGTAAATGCAGGTACTACCACTACGCCATCACTACTAGACACTTCAAGTGCCACCTCTTCGGAATGTGCAGGCTCTTGAATTAGACCCAGACCTTCTTCCAACCATTGAACAGCAGCACCTGCTACGAATACACTACCTTCTAGTGCATAATACATGTCTTCACCTATGCCCCAAGCTACTGTTGTAAGGAGTCCATGAACAGATGTTACCCGTTCATTACCTGTGTTCATTAATATAAAGCAACCGGTTCCATAAGTATTCTTGGCACTCCCTGCTTCGAGACAGGTATGACCAAATAAAGCAGCTTGTTGATCTCCAAGAACGGAATGGATAGGGATAGCCACACCATCGAACCATTGGGGATCTGTATCACCAAAATGGTACCCCGACATATGAACCGTAGGAAGTAGAGAACGAGGAATATTTAACTCCAACAGTAACTCTTCATCCCAGCTTCTAGTCTCTAAATTGAACAACATCGTTCTGGATGCATTCGTAACATCTGTTGCATGTACCTTGCCACTGGTCAGCTTCCATATCATCCATGTATCCATAGTTCCCGCCAATAATTGACCCTTCTCAGCCATATCCCTTGCTCCTGGAACATGATCAAGAAGCCAGACGATTTTGGTGGCTGAGAAATAGGCGTCAATGAGTAGACCTGTCTTGTTCGCCACCATCGGTCCAAGACCTCGAGCTTTTAACTCCTCACAGAGCGTGGCTGTACGTCGATCTTGCCATACAATAGCGGGATGAATAGGCTCCCCACTAACACGATCCCATAGGATAGTCGTCTCACGTTGGTTCGTAATTCCTATCGAACTAATCTGATCTGCTGAAATTCCACCTGCACGCAAAGCCTCCCTCGCTGCGAACAATTGGGATTCCCATATTTCTTTACCATCATGTTCAACCCGTCCCGGAGAAGGATAACTCTGCTTGATTATGCTCTGTCCTTGTGATACTGCATTGGCTTTATCGTCAAATATAATGGCCCGTGAACTTGTTGTACCCTGATCAAGAGCTAGAATATAAGGTTTACTCATGAATCGCCAATCCTCCTTAGGCTCTGCCGTTCCCTCACACAAAAACCTTTATTTACCATATTCAACTAACATATTTGTTCCACGTTGAACAATATTTATGTGTATACTTCTACAAAAAACACCTCTGCTAAGAGGTGTCATCTAAAGAATCCTTCATTATTTCCGATATTCGACAGGTAACTTCACGGTGAATGAAGTTCCTTCACCAACTTCACTAGCCACTTTAATACTGCCTTTATGGAAATCGACGATATTTTTGACAATAGAAAGACCTAAGCCTGTTCCACCAGACTGTCCGCGCACCCTTGCCTTATCAGCCTTATAGAATCTTTCAAAAATAAACGGCAAATCTTCTTTCGGTATTCCGACGCCTTCATCGATAATTTGTAGCTGAAGTGTTCCCACAGCTTCTTTCTGAATTCGTTCAGCTATGATATATACACTTTTACCGCTAGGGGTATGGTGGAAAGCATTATCAAGTAAGTTCGTCAGTACCTGTTCCAACTTGTCTTCATCCGCAGATTCAAGTATCAGGTTATCAGAGCGCTTCTTATAATGTAGCTCAATACCATATTCTTTAGAAAGGACAGAGAATTTCCGATACATCCGCTCAAGGAACTCATCGAGATCAAGCTTACCCATAGCTCCATCTGTATGTCCAGAATCCATTCTTGCCAAAATCAACAAATCTTTAACAAGTCGTCCCATTCGCAATGATTCATCATGGATAACTTGAATTAACTCTTGGCTTTCTTCTGGAGAAGCAGCCATACCATCTAACAAAGCCTCACTATAGCCTTGCATCATAGATAAAGGTGTTCTAATCTCATGCGAAACGTTTGCTACAAAGTCCGTTCTCATCTTCTCTAACTTTACTTGTTCCGTCACATCTCGCATCACAGCTACTGCCCCGCGTATGTGATTATCCGAATACAAAGGCGTCATATGCACAGACCATACCCCATGCTTAACATGCACTTGTGAGCTCGAATCTCCACTGCCCTTCAGCGTCATATTAAATAACTCAAGTAAAGGCCATGGCACCTCATTCATACGCCCCTCTACAGATTTAGATTGATAATCCCAATCTATATCTTTCCACATCTCTATGACGTTCTGACCTGGAGGATTCGTCAATATGACCTTTCCTGAGTTATCAAAGGTAATCACAGCATCACTCATACTTCGCAATACGCTTGCCAGATGTTCCTTCTCTTGGTTGAGGTTACGAATGTTATCTTCCAGCTCCGCTGCCATATGGTTGAACGTATTAGCCAGCTCACCGATCTCATCGCTAGTAACCAACGATAGCCTTGTCCCATATTCGCCTTGACGGATAGCATCGGCCGCCAAAATTAATTTCTTCATCGGCTGCGTAATCTTGGTTAATAGGAACAACGCAAAAAAAGTGGTCATAGAAAAACCAATGATACAGGTGTATGTAAATAAACGTTTAATATCAGCGGAATTCGTAAAATTCGTGTCTATATACGGAAGTAGAAACAATCCTAATATAATAAGCACACACGCAACGAGACAAATGATTGTAATCCACAACTTACCGACAAGTGATCTCCAGAAGTTCACGTTACTTCGCGACCTCTAATTTATAGCCTACACCCCATACAGTAGTAATCATAGCAGCTGATTCCGGAGACACTTTATTCAATTTCTCACGTAGACGCTTCACATGGGTATCCACCGTGCGTAGATCCCCAAAGAACTCATAGTTCCATACATCCTTTAGAAGCTCTTCCCTAGAGAATACCTTATCCGGTGAAATCGCCAAATAATGAAGTAATTCATATTCTTTAGGTGTCAGACTGACTTCCTCACCACTTGCTGTTACTCTGTGTGCATCATGTTCGATAATTAAATACGGAAATACAATATTGTTACTTGAATTACTCTCTTTAGATAAGTATGCCGTTGCAGATGAGCGACGTAAAATCGCTTTTACACGATAGATGACTTCCCGTGGGCTAAAAGGCTTCACGACATAATCATCAGCTCCAACTTCAAACCCTTGTACTCGGTTAATTTCTTCTCCTTTTGCTGTCAACATCAACACCGGAGTTGATTTCACTTGTCTAAGCCGGGAACACACCTCTGCCCCGTCTATACCAGGCAGCATCAGATCCAACACAATCAATCCATATTCGTTGGTTGTTGCCTTATAAAGTGCGATTTCCCCATCTTCAGCTTCATCAACCTCATAGCCCTCTTTTTCCAAGTACATTTTGAGCAAGCGGCGAATTCGTTCTTCATCGTCCACTACTAGTATTCGGTTCACATGCTCCGACATCATCAACAACCCCTTCATTATCCTACGAAGGAGTCCAAGTAGAAAGTCTCATTCACGCTCAAGATAGACCTCATTCCACAAAGACCTCTTCTAAAGACCAATTATAACGAAAATCCGTTTCAACATTCAACAGCAAATGTGAAACGGATTGTCTAAATACATTATTTTTAACAAATAGACTAATTTGTACCTGCATAAGAGTGCAGTCCAGCAACGACTAGATTAATACCTACAAGAGTAAACATTACCACGATGAAGCCTAATACTGCAAGCCAAGCTGATTTACGACCTTGCCAGCCACGGGATAATCTTAAGTGTAAGTATACGCTATAGAAGAGCCATGTAATAAGTGCCCATACTTCTTTGGGGTCCCATCCCCAGAAGCGTCCCCATGCAATCTGTGCCCACACCATCGCGAATATCAGTGCACCTAATGTATAAATAGGGAAACCAATGGCTATTGCTCTATAAGCGATTTCATCTAAATCATCTGGAGCTATTCCTTTTAGTAAAGGATGAATTACCTCACCAAGAGGTTTCCTAAGAATAAGTCGAATAAGAGCATATAGAATTGTTCCTGCAATAAGTGACCATATCACTGAATTTAACTTCTTACCTGCATTAATGCCGTTCATCCAAGATGGAGCATCGAACAAAGGCTTGCTCATTCCTAAGAATGATTGATAGCTTTCTACTTTACTATCATGCGGAGCTACAATAGGAGGTAAATTATACTCTACCTTGGCAACAGTAGCTGTGGTCTGCGCTCCTTGCGCAGCTTTTTCTTGAGTGAATACGGCTTCATATCCCCCAAGACGGAAAGCAAATACCGCCGTAATAAATCCAATAAGAATGACGATGGAGAATAGAGTGAACTCTACACCACGTTGTTGACGTCGATCCAATTTACTCTTGCTAGAGAAATCCACAGTACGTAAAAGATACATAAAACCTGCGGCAGAACCGATGGCAAAGAAGGATTGGCCTAACGCCGCCATGGTCACGTGAACTTTCAACCAATAAGATTGAAGTGATGGTATAAGAGGTTGTACTTCCTGAGGGAAGACCGCTGCATATGCCATAATAATCACAGCAATAGGAACAGCGAAGAGTCCCAGTAGTGTCTTCTTATAAATCATGTACACAACCGTAAATGCCACGATAATCATCATGGACAGGAAGGCCATGAATTCGAACATGTTACTAACAGGCGTGTGACCTGCACCCTTCCAACGGGTAAAGAAATAGACTAACTGGGCTACCAACCCAAGAGAAGTTACAACAAAAGCAATTTTCCCCCACTTTTGGGTGTGCTTCTCAGAATCACGATTTCTCCAATTCCGTCCCATGACTGCTAAGCCATACAACATAAAAGCCACACAATAAATAAAGAATGAGATCATAAAAAATTTAGTGCTTATATCCAATAAATTCATGCTTGATTCCCTCCGTTTTCCAAGGACTTTTCGTCCACTTCCAAATTCACTTTTTGCAACACCGTACAGACTTCTCGTCGAATCCCGAACCAGTTTTTGTTCGTATGCGCACCTAGAGTCAGGAGGCCATCGTCAATACGAAGCCAGATCCGCCGATGCTGCCAGTAAAAGCCCATAACCAGACCTAACATAACAATAGCTGCCCCCACCCAAATAAACGGCATAGCTTTATCCACTCTAATGTTCAAATATGAGGTAGACATGGCGAAATCGACATTCTCCATCCCTTTTACATCTAATTCAAACGAGTAATTTTGTCCGCCTAGTTTCGTGTTGATCTGATTCTGCTGAAAGCGCTCTTTATCGATTTGTTTAGGAAAATAGAAATATTGTACACCTTCAGTTGGTAAACCCGGTCCCTTAATTAGAAATAGAAAGGCTGGTGCTTTAGGATCAGGGGATAAAGTAACAGGCACGCCTTGATCATTCAATCCAAAATCCATATATTTCTCTTTCAGTTCAAGGGTATAATCACCCACCTCGTATTTACGCTCTGGGTTTTTAATATCCAATTTGAAGTTGCCATATTCCTTACCTGTTGTCTTATCAATAAGTGTTGGAGTTATAGACCTTAGAATCGGAGTGACATCATAATCAAACTGATAAGCTTTGAGACCTTTATAATTTAATGCATCATTAACTTGGATATTGTGACGTTCCACTTCCTTCAGAACAGGTTCCTTAGTCACATCATTACATTCTGATGTACATTCATAAAGTACAGCCTGAGTTTGAAATAGCTTAGGTAATATTTTTCCTTTACCCTTAAATTCATCAGGAAGATCATCCTCCGTGTAATACTCAACGATGAATTTCTCATTCTTTAAATATAAGGATGTATTGGTGATATGCTTAATTTCCCCTTCAGGGAAAGCCATATGCTGATCCATATGCAGACCTGGGAGCCCTCTTGCTAGTACAGCCAATAGAAATATAATTAGACCTATATGAAGGACATAGGGACCCCAGCGGCTGAATCGGTATTTCTCAGCAAGCAGCGCAGAGCCCTCCGTATGAACTCGATACCCTCTTTTCTTAAGCGGAGCCACCACATTCTGTACCCACGCTTCGGGATCTCCTTCAATTGGAGTTTGGAGCACAACCTTTTGACGCGTTAGAAATTGAATATGTTTGCGTATTTTTTGTTTAGAAAGTGCCTTGTACAGTGGAAGTACACGATCCAAGCTACAAATAACGAGTGAAGCTCCGATCATGACTAACAAAGATACGAACCACCATGATTCATATGTGTGAGACAGACCTAACTTGTAATAGATTATCCCTGCCGTACCGTATGTATCAGGATAATAAGTTGATGGATCGATGTTTAAGAACGTACTTTCTTGCGGAAAAATGCTGCCTAGCATCGAACCTACTAGGGTGAATATAATCATGTATACTGCGATCTTAACCGAGGAGAAAAAATTCCAAATCCGATCAATTATATTGGGATTAGAACGTTGGGAACGCCGAGCCATCCCGTCATATCTCATTTCTAATACTTCTTGCGATTTCAGATCTTCTTCAGCTAGCGGCTTACCACAAGCTTCACACAACACTGTTCCAACAGGGTTCTGATGGCCACAATCACATTTCGTATTCTGAAAAGATACCAAATCATCAATCATTGTGATCTCACCAACTGTTCAATCTGAGTATCTAGCGTACTAAGATCCAACTGCCCTATATGGATGTTATTCACCTTACCATTAGCCGATACAAAAAGTGTGGTCGGAAGGGGCGAAATACCGTAATTCTGAACCGCTTCTTTGTTGGGATCAAGTAACACGGGGAAACTAACATTCACCTGCTTCACAAAATTCTCAACAGACATTCGGTCTTCTCCAGCATTAATACCGATAACAACCACATCCTTGTCTTTCCACTTCTCGTATTGGGCTTGCAATGCAGGCATTTCTTCAACACACGGCTCACACCATGTGCCCCAAAAATTAATAACTAATGCTTTATCTTTGTATTCGTCCAGATTATGCACGTTGCCATCTAGTCCAAGTAAATTGAAGTCCGGTACTTTTTCACCTATATCGGGCTTGCCATTTGACCCCAAAACATTCGAGACAATAGCATATCCTCCGAGTATAACAATTACAAGGAGGATAATGACTTGGATTTTTCTTCTGGATTTCCCCATTCTAAAGCTCCTCTTCTATGACATTAATCATAATTCATTCATTTGATGTGAACATCCTATGAACAATTATAACGAATATTGTCATAAATGTAGCCAATTAATATGAAAATTATGTGACCTTTATCGTTTCTTTTTTGCGGGCTTAGGAGATTTGGCTAATTGTAATAAATCGTTCACTTCATCTTTTGTGAGATGACGATACAAACCCCGCTTCAAATTATGAAGCAATAGTTCACCAAATGCGATCCGTTTCAACTTAATAACGGGATGTGAAATAGCTTCAAACATGCGGCGAACCTGGCGGTTACGTCCTTCATGGATTGTGATGGAAATAACAGATTCATTCTTAGCTGTGTCAATATCCTTGTATTCAACATCCGCAGGTGCTGTCATACCGTCCTCCAGCATAATACCCGCCTTCAGCTTGTCCAGCTCACTGCCATGCGGTACACCTTTTACCGTTGCCATATATGTTTTTGGCACATGATGTTTGGGATGTGTAAGAAGATTAGCAAATTCTCCGTCATTTGTGAGAAGTAGTAATCCTTCTGTATCGTAATCAAGTCTACCGACTGGATATACTCTCTCATGAATTCCTTTTAAATAATCAGATACAACTTTACGTCCCTCAGGGTCTGATGCACTGGTAATAACCCCTTTAGGTTTGTTCATAACGACGTATACTTTTTTCTCATTCTTAATCGGCTTGCCAGCTACGGTAATAATATCTTGGTCGGGATCCGCTTTGGTTCCTAACGTAGTTACGGTTTCCCCGTTAACTTCCACTTTACCTGCTACGATTAATTCTTCACATTTACGTCTTGATGCGATTCCTGCTTGTGCCAATATTTTCTGTAATCTTTCCATTATCAATAGTCACCTCAAGTTAATGATACTCATCAGCAGGACAAATCACAAGCTCATTCGATGGAAAATGTAACCTATGGGCATTTTTGTTTCGTGAACGAAGATAAAATGGGGATATGTTATATTGATTAGATGGCTCTGTTACGAGCTTCCCAGTTATTGCGGAGTAGAACGAGTGGTCAATAATGAAACCTTCATATGTCATAAATTAACAATCGCACTATTGCGTTGGCATCCATATTTATAACATATGAAGGGGGATACTATGAGGTAAAGTTACCCGAAAAAAACTAAACAAACAGCTATGGCTGCTACAAATCCAACAGCATCCGAGAAGAGACCTACCTTTAAGGCATAACGTCCATTACGAATACCTACAGCACCCATATATACCGTTAAAACGTATAAAGTAGTATCTGTGCTCCCTTGTATCGTAGATGCCATTCGTCCAATAAGAGAGTCTGGTCCATATACGCTGATTAAATCCGTTGCAAAAGCTAAAGAACCTGTCCCTGTTAGGGGACGAAGAAGACCTAACGGAATAATCTCACTAGGTACCCCTAACGATTGTAAAAAGGGACCTGTCCATCCTACGAAGAAGTCAAGCGCTCCCGATGCTCGAAATACACTAATCGCTACCATCATGCCTACAAGATGCGGGATGATTTGCACAGCGGTAGAGAAACCGTCTTTAGCTCCATCTATGAAAGATTCATACACAGGTACTTTACGTGTGAATCCATATAGCGGTATAAAAGCAATAAGTAAGGGAATGGCCCACGCTGAAATTAGACTAATCAATGCAATCAAGGATAATCATCCTTTCAAACTAGGCTTAGAGGAAATCCCCTTTGCTCGGGGTTTCCTATCTCTATGAAGATTCCATCTACGGCACCATCGATCTGCTAGAATGGCTGCAAGTGTAGCAATCGCTGTCGCAACTAATGTCGTACCCACAATCTCAGTCGCATTAGCTGAATTATAGTTAATCCGAATCGCAATAAGAGTCGTTGGAATTAACGTGATGCTTGCTGTATTGAGCGCTAGTAATGTACACATCGCAGGACTAGCTACATCTTTGTCAGGATTAAGTGTCTGCAACTCCTGCATGGCCTTAATTCCCATCGGAGTGGCCGCGTTGCCTAATCCAAGCATATTAGCACTCATATTGGATAGAATGTAGCCAAGTGCAGGGTGACCTTTAGGGACGTCTGGGAATAAAAAAGAGACGATCGGACTTAAAAACTTCGCTATTTTATTCAATAAACCCGAATCTTCAGCGATTCTCATCATTCCCATCCAGAATACCAATACACTGATGAGACCGAAACATACCGTCACGCCTGTCTTGGCTCCATCAAAGGCGGCTGTCGTCACAATTTCCACATTCCCCGTTGCTGCAGCAAAACCGAATCCGATAACGATTAATCCAAGCCATATGATATTGATCATTTCTCTTCTCCCCCCCGACGACCCTGCTCATAACTCTTAATCTGTGGTAAACAACAATTTATGGAACACGCTAGTCACGGCACTTATCCATGTATAACTCTTATTCTCTAATGGGTCTGAGTGCATAGTCGCTGCTGAAGTCGAGGTCTTAGCTTTCACTGGTAAAAGACTCCCCGGTATGTATACAGGAGTACTGTCAATTTCGCGTCCATCCAGCACAATATCGATTCTACCTCTTAAACCAAATGAAAGGTCTGTGGTATCCGTATTAGTATCAGATCTAAACAAAACAAGCCGTTTACTCAGGGCATTCTCTTCACCTGTTGCTAGTGGATAAGATAACTTCTGCCCGACGATGAGGTTATGTCCCTCTACCTTCTGCCCTTGCTCCAACAGGGTCTGAAGAGGGTAATAGGCAAAACCGTAATCCAACATTTTACCGTGATCATTCCAATCGTCACCATCATTTATCGTTACAGCAACTAATTGTTGACCATTTCTTGTGGCCGAGCTTACGAGACATCGCAAAGCCTTCTTCGTATATCCTGTTTTCACACCGTCGGCCCCATCATAAAAGCGCAACATCTTGTTCTTGTTATCCCATTTATAATCCCAAGATTCATTCGGGTTAGGCACTTTTTTCACGGGTGTTTTTACAATCTCTTTAAAGGTATCATTATGCATCGCATAAGCAGTCAACGTCGCTAGATCGTTAGCAGATGAATAATGCCCCTCTGCATCAAGACCATGCGGATTTCGAAATTGAGTATGTTGCAAACCTAATTCCTCCGCTTTGGTATTCATCAAAAGCACAAATCCCTCTTCTGAACCTCCAATATGCTCAGCAATGGCTGTGGCCGCATCATTCCCGGATCGAAGCATTAAGCCATAGAGCATATGCTCAAGACTCATCTGCTCACCTAACTTCAAATATATCGAGGAACCTTCTTTGGCGTAAGCATTCTTACCTACACTAACGGGTTTATGAAGTTGTCCGTATTCAATGGCCACAATAGCTGTCATAATTTTGGTTAAGCTAGCGATTCGCAACTCCTCATCCCCATGGCTCGAATACAGCAATCGTCCCGAAGTGACGTCTATAAGAGCCGCCGCTTGAGCATGGGTTGCCATTGTCGGTATTGCTTTCGCATGAATAGGTCCAGTACTGATGGTAAGTGATGATACGACGATCCACAGAATAGCCATAACCCTTTTTCTTCTTTTCATCTCTTCATTCCTCCGGAATTCTTGGGAATCTTGTACAAGTATATGCCTTACCTTAGGGATGTATGTCCCTAAAGGATCTCTCATGATATACAGAAAAAACCCTCTCCCACTTTATAGCCCGGAGAGGGGTAGATTCATTTACAAAATGGGATACTCAGGGCTGTCATCCCCATACAATACTGTATTCTCACTTTTAGATGCTGCATTGTTAGATCCCGTATTAACTTTTTGACACATGGATTGAATTTTATCAACCACGTACGGTACAGTATCAATCATTTTTTCATAAATATGAGTTTGTGTATCAAGCGGTAGCATGTACACTCCGTCTTTACCAACTACGAGAAACGAAATAGGACTAATCGAGATCCCACCACCGGCACCACCACCGAAGGGATGTCTTTTCTTCTCTTCGTTACCGTTGGCCGTTCCACCTGACTTGTTTTTTTCTTCAATATTAAAATCACTTCCGCCTGCTGCAAATCCAAAAGTTACCTTACTGACGGGGAGAATCACGCTCCCGTCTGGCGTTTGAACAGGGTCACCTACAATTGTATTAACATCAACCATATTCTTGATGTTTTCCATCGCTGTTTTCATTAGACCTTGAATAGGATGCTCTTCCATTTCTTAATTCCTCCCTTCACCTTAAGAATGCGAACCATAAGAACCAGTCCAGCATATATAGCGTATCCGCAAGAGATTTGGGCTATGCAAGAAACTTCAGTGGAAAATTGAGGCTTATCATCAAACACCGGTACTACAAACAAGTTAGGAGGGTTTCTCATACGAACATGATAAGATAACCATCCAATCATAGAACCTTTAGTACTCCATACCATGCCCGTAGCTATTGCCGTATATGCAGCATCTCCAGCAGATATATTCGTAGACCAATCCAACTTCATGATGGAAACATGTGACAGCGTCTTTTTCATCCATGTTAGAAACGAATCTGTCGCTTCAAGAAGTTTAACGAATTGTTCGTGCCAGTAATCTACCTTACGTTTATCCACACGGGTTTCTTTCGTCATATTTTCCTTTTTCCGTATGTTTTTTTTCTTCTCAACCTTAATAAGTATGCCCTTTTTCAAATTCTCAAATTTCAAAATGGGTAATTCGTAATGAAGACGAATCAATCCATAGAGCATTCTAATATTTAATACCACTTCGTCGTCTTTTCCGTGCTTCTTAATCCATAGTTCGAACCTGATCACGGACAGTAGAACTGCCATAATAAGCAGCAACAGAACGATGACAATTATTCCAAGTATCCACACATATAAACCCCCATGTATGTTTGAGTTTACGCATCTTATTTTTCATAGTATTGATTAACTGAAATTTACTCCCGACCAACCTCTATAGATTCTAAAGAAAATCCAAAATAATAAGATTCGTCGTTAGTTCATTCTGTATAGTATGGTAATATTTCTTGGAAAAAATTCGGCTACATGCACATGAACAGCAAAAAACCGCCATTCCTTTCAGAATTGACGGTTCATACTCTATGAATAACAGCTTTAACAGTCCTTATTTCACATCATCGAATGTAAGCTGCTGCCCATCCAAACGATCAAACAGCATTTGTGTCTCTTCTTCCAGATTATCATTATTCTCGAATTGAGACGGTTCAGGTAAATCTTTAATACCAGCTAGTCCAAAATAATCTAAGAATGATTTCGTTGTTCCGTACAGAATTGGACGTCCAATCGCTTCTGCCCTACCCTTTTCTTCAATCAAATCTTTATTGACGAGTGTGTGAATAGCACGTTCAGATTTCACGCCCCGAATCTCTTCGATCTCCACGCGGGTAATCGGCTGCCGATAAGCCACAATCGATAGTGTTTCTAGCGCAGCCTGTGACAGAGAAGCGCGTGAGGGCGAATAGGCTAATCTTTCAAAATACGTAGCATGTTCTTGATGAGTAGCTAATTGATAGCTCCCCGCTATATGAACAATTTGTATTCCTCGCTGCTGTTTAGCGAAGTCTTCTTTCATTTCCTCAAGAGCATCACTCACCAGCTCATGACGCTGTTCTACAATTTCTGCAATCTGCTTCACCGTAAGACCCTCGTCTCCAACTAGAAACAGCAGACCCTCAATAATTGATTTCAATATCGGATATTCCATCTGATTCTTCTTCTCCTCTCCATTCCATGACAATGTCATCGAATAATTGTTCCTGATAGCATACAATTTGCTTCATCTTCATGAGCTCTAGAATCGCCAGAAAAGTGACCACGATTTCATGACGCGCCATCTCCTCATGCAACAATTTGGAAAATAGCATTTTCCTTCCTTGTCCACCACGCATAGCAGCAACCACATCCCTAATACGATCTTTCACCGAGATTTCATCTCGTTGTATACGGGAGTACGCATTCCGTTTCACGACTTTACGCAACGCCTTTTGAAAGGCTGCAACCAAATCTGAAATATGTAATCCTTCCAAAGGATTCTCTGTACTTGTAGGCATCCAAGTGGTTAAATCTTCTGGTTCCTTCGAATAAATTAAACTTCTTTCCCATTCACGTTCATGAAGATGCTGAGCGATCCCTTTATATTTGCGATATTCGATGAGTCTCTGTATCAATTCCGCCCTTGGGTCTAAGTCTTCATCGTCATAGAAATCATAATCATCGAATTCAATAATAGGTGGCTTAGGAAGCAATAGTTTACTTTTAATGGATAACAAGGTGGCGGCCATAACGAGAAATTCACTCGTAACCTCCAACTCTAGTTCCTGCATAGTCTGCAAATAATCCATATATTGGTCAGTAATTTCCGTGATTGGAATGTCCTGAATGTTAATTTCTGCTTTGTCGATCAGATGCAGCAGTAAATCCAACGGACCTTCAAATGTTTCCAACTTATAAAGTACAGTCAAGATAATCCTCCGCCCACAGTATAAAATATCCCCACAAAGTGGTGTCTTTGCTGTTGTTCGCTAATTTCAGGTATGATGAGGGGACCCCGAAACTCAAAAAAATGTAGCACCCTATGAAAAGGGTACTACATTAAATAAGCACTATTTAAACTGTTTCGTCAAGTTTGCCATTTCAATAGCAGATATTGCCGAATCATATCCTTTGTTGCCGGCTTTCGTTCCTGCTCGTTCAATGGCCTGTTCTATATTCTCCGTTGTCACAACTCCAAAGATCGTAGGGACACCACTCTTCAGGTTAATAGCGGCAACTCCTTTGGCTACTTCATTACATACATAATCATAATGAGAAGTTGAACCGCGAATGACTGTACCTAACGTAATGACTGCATCATACTTACCGGTTTCAACCATTTTTTGGGCGATAAGTGGTATTTCGAATGCTCCAGGTACCCACGCCACGTCAACTTCATCTTCTTGAACACCGTGACGTTTCAGAGCATCCAATGCTCCGTTGAGGAGTTTACTTGTAATAAATTCATTGAAACGCCCTACAACAATACCATATTTCAAACCTTCCGATACTAAGTTACCTTCAAAATAATGTGCCATACTAATCAACTACCTCTCTTATTGTATAATGTAATTTTTAAGAATTAGGATCTTCGTTCTGTTCTATATCATCGAATGTCATGAGATGACCCAGCTTGGCTTGCTTTGTATGCAAGTAAAGGGTATTATCCTCATTCTCTTGCATTTGAATAGGGACACGCTCTACAACTTCTAAGCCATAACCTTCTAGTCCCTTGATTTTACGAGGATTGTTCGTTAACAATCTAATCTGACGTACACCCAAATCCTTGAGTATTTGAGCACCAATGCCATAGTCACGTAAGTCTGCGGCAAAGCCGAGCTGTAAATTAGCATCCACGGTGTCTAAGCCTTCTTCTTGAAGCTTATAAGCCCTCAATTTATTAATAAGACCAATTCCACGACCTTCTTGCCGCATATAGAGCAAGACCCCACTACCTTCCTTCTCAATCTGCTTTAGAGCAGCAGCAAATTGCGGCCCGCAATCACAGCGATGAGAATGAAACACATCACCGGTCAGACATTCGGAATGCACACGGACTAGCACAGGCTTAGTGGCGTCTATCTCTCCTTTGACAAGAGCCAGATGTTCCTTATCATCTACTTCATTCGTATATGCGATCGCTTGAAATTCTCCGAAATCCGTTGGCATTTTCACGGCAACTTCACGTGTCACAAGCTTCTCTTTCTCATTACGATAGTGAATCAAATCTTTAATAGTAATGAGCTTCAGGTCATGCTTCCGTGAAATTTCCACTAAATCAGACAATCTAGCCATTGTACCATCTTCCTTGATGATCTCACAGATCACACCTGCGGGATATGCACCACACATCATCGCTAAGTCGACAGCTGCTTCTGTATGCCCTGATCTCCGAAGGACCCCACCTTTCTTAGCAATCAGTGGGAACATATGTCCCGGTCTTCGGAAATCGTTGATCTTCGCATTGGGGTCCATGATGGCTTTGGCTGTGAGTGAGCGTTCATTTGCGGAAATACCTGTTGTTGTATCTTTATGATCTATCGAGACTGTAAAAGCTGTCCCATGATTATCTGTGTTCTCTGACACCATCGGTTTAAGATCTAGCTCATCAGCACGCTCCTGGGTAATGGGGAGACAGACTAATCCACGACCTTGGCTAATCATGAAATTAATAACTTCTGGTGTTGCCTTCTCCGCTAATGCAATAAAATCTCCCTCGTTCTCACGGTCCTCATCATCTACAACGATGACTACTTTACCATGCATGAGATCGTATATAGCATCTTCGATAGGATCAAAAACAATTTCATTACTCATCATTGATTCCTCCTGTAAAGTTCTGAAACGAACGAATTTACTGCTTTATGCGAATCCATGCTGAGCTAAATACTCTTGACTAATTCCAGATGGCTTACCTTCATCTTGCTGTCCTCTAGAGCCGTAATTCAGCAAATGATCTACATATTTCCCCAACACATCGCATTCAATATTTACCGTATCTCCCGGCCGTTTCTGATTAAGAACAGTCTGTATCAACGTATGCGGAATGATAGACACCTGAAATGTATGGCTATTCACTTTCACCACGGTCAAGCTGATTCCATCAAGTGTAATAGACCCCTTCGGAATAATGAATCTGAATAACTCTATATTCGTAGGTGTAATCTCATATACAACGGCATTCTGATCGCGTGTGACATGATGTATTGTACCTATGCCATCCACATGTCCCTGAACCATATGTCCACCAAAGCGTCCATTGGCAATCATAGCCCGCTCCAAGTTCACCTTGCTACCTGACTGAAGATCCTTCAAATTGCTATTACGAAAAGTCTGGGGCATAACGTCGGCAGCGAAAGAATGCGCGTCTATCGAGGTTGCCGTAAGACATACGCCATTCACGGACACACTATCGCCAATCTTCAAATCATCCATGACAATCGATGCTGAAATATGCAGTACCATAGCTTCTCCTTGACGAGTTATCGCTCGCATCGTACCCATTTCTTCAACTAATCCGGTAAACATGGAGTAACACCTCCTCTGTTAGAAACTTTAGGCCCACACAGGTATCCCACTGATACACACATTATCTCCCAATCGTTCTACTTCCAACGATGATAAGGTTACTGCATCCTTCATCAATTCACTTCCTGCAAAAGAGAAGCTACCCGGAGCATCGTAACCACCTACAATTTTGGGGGCCAAATAAAGCACAATTCGATCAATCAGTTTCGCTTCTAGCATGGCACCGTTCAATGTTCCTCCTCCTTCAAGAAGGACAGAACCCATGTTCAATCTACCCAGATTCGCTAAAGCAACTTCGAGGTTGACACGTGGATCCTCACCACACGGAATTACTGTGACACCCGCCTCTTGAAGTCGTTCTGCATTAGTATGATTCATGGAGGCATCAGTAGTCAGCACAATAGTCTGTGCCTGACCATCCATAACAAGGTGAGAATCCAACGGAATACGTAATCGAGAGTCTACAACAATTCGGATCGGATTCAAGCCATCAACAGGTAAACGTGTAGTTAAATGCGGATTATCCGCAATCACCGTCTCCACACCGACCATAATTCCTTGATGTCGATGCCTCAACGTATGGACCTGCTCCCGCGCTGCATCATTTGAGATCCATTTACTATCGCCAGTTTTCGAAGCAATTTTGCCATCTAAAGTACTGGCTGTCTTCAGTGTGACAAACGGAATTCCTGTCGTAATATACTTGATAAACTTCTCGTTTAACTTCAGTGCACGTTCTTGAAGTACGCCAACTTCAACCTCAATTCCATGCTCACGCAACATCGCAATACCTTTACCCGCTACTTGGACATTAGGATCTTGACAAGCCACTACAACCCGTCGTACACCTTCTTTAATTAAACGTTCACTACAAGGCGGTGTTGTCCCATAATGACTACATGGCTCTAAAGTAACGTATACGATACTATCTTTCGCCTTCTCACCAGCCATATTGAGTGCATGAACTTCCGCATGACACGTTCCCCGCTCAAGATGAGTACCCAGTCCAACCATGACACCGTCCTTCACGACAACACATCCAACGACAGGATTGATCCCTGTCTGCCCTTGCGCTCGCTCAGCCATATCCAATGCCAAGGACATGTAAAACTCATCATTCATAATCTCCATCATTTATCTTCATTCACCTCCGTTTTATGTGATTGACAAGCTTTTTCGTATAAACAGAAAACCCCGTATCAGATGAACGAATCATCCGAGACGGGGTTATTATGGAAGATAAATAGATTACACAAAAACAAAGCGAGAGATAATTCAGCAATACAAGCAACACAAAATGAAATAACACTTCATCTGCGTTACATTGTGAAAATCGCCACAACCTTCTGTTGCTTTACTTTTATGAACCGCACTCACTTAAAATGAGTTGCGTTAGCTATTTATCCTTCTCCCATCCAGACTATACTGTCGGTCCCAGAATTACACCAGGTCAACCGTACGCCTAAGTTACACGCGTACGGGTCACGGACTAAGTTGTATTGTAAGAAAGTCTAACAATACTCCATCACCGTCGGTAGGGAATTTCACCCTGCCCCGAAGGATAAATCAATATGACATTGTTCATGAAGAACAACTATTTATGTTACGAATATTACCACCTAAGAAATAAAAACACAAGGGTTTCTTCTATATTTTATAAAGTAACTTATTTAATAGAATGAACTATATGTTAAACTATGTTACCACTAGAGATTGCCACAAGGAACGCTTGATATCACTATATTGTACAAAATGACGGATCATCCCACACACAAGCAGTCGTACGATTCCTTCTTATTCCGAGCGTGGGTTCACGTTGTTCCTATGCTGAAGCATTGGAACTCGTAGCTGACGTTATCGTCACTAAATTAGTGCCTACTCCTTCTCTAAGTAACAAATCGTTTAACGATATTTAAAATAAAATAGAAAAATAGCCCTTTTTATCCACTTTCATGCTGAATAAGAGGGCTACTTTCTATGCTATTTTAAGATTTTAAGCTTCGTCCCAGACCTTAACTTCTTTCATCTTATCATTAGCTTTGATAGTATCTACGTGTTCAATTCCACTGATCACTTTACCAAATACAGTATGAACTCCATCTAAATGTGGTTGAGGAGCATAAACAATAAAGAATTGACTACCACCAGTATCTCTACCTGCATGAGCCATGGACAATACGCCTCTGGCATGTTTAGTTGTGTTGCTAGTCGCCTCACATTTGATCGTATACCCTGGTCCACCAGTACCCGTTCCTGTTGGGCAACCGCCCTGAGCGACAAAGTTAGGGATAACACGGTGAAAACTTAGGCCGTTGTAAAATCCACTATTAGCTAATTTCTCAAAGTTAGCCACTGTGTTAGGCGCTTCTTCTGGTAAAAACTCGATTTCGATGACTCCACCGTTTTCTAATTCAATTGTTCCTTTTTTCATTATGATTCCATCCCCTTAAAATATTTTGTAATTCAATTTAAACTCAATACATCAAATCATTTACTTATAAGTTGTCTGTTTTTTAATTCAAAAAAGGAGATCATTAACAGACATCCTATAGTTTACTATGAACAGGTACCTTAAAGCAAAAAAAGACAGTGCGAACACAGAATTAATTCATTTCAGTCTCTACACATGATCAAAAGGGATACACCCTACGTTGCACTAGCAACGTAACATGATCCCTTCTGACAAGATAACAATAATCCTGTTTATTTCGTTACTGCTTGTTTAGCAATTCGTTCAGGAATGAGGTCGTTGCCAACAATATCTTGTAGGCTCTCACGTTTCACGACTAGATCACTCTGACCATCCTTCACGAAGACAACTCCTGGACGACGAATACGATTGTAGTTACTTGCCATGGAGTAATTGTACGCTCCTGTACAAGATACAGCCAGCAGGTCGCCACTAGATACCTCAGGAAGCTTCACGTCCCAAATTAACATATCCCCACTCTCACAGCATTTACCAGCAATGGATACCGTCTCTTGCGCTTCTTCTAGCGCGCGATTGGCAAGTACGGATTCATAATGGGATTCATATAGCGCTGGACGTGGGTTATCCGTCATACCTCCATCAACAGCTACATATTTACGTACACCTGGAATGTTCTTGTTCGTACCTACGGTATAAAGCGTTGTTCCCGCGTCCCCTACAACACTACGACCGGGCTCTACCCAAATTTCAGGTAGCTCAGCATTAATCTTCGCGAAGTGTTCTTTAACAGCATCGGTAATCGCCTCAACGTATTGGGATACTTTAAGTGGCGTGTCGCCATCCACATACCGAATCCCAAATCCTCCACCCAAATTGACAACCTTGAATACGATGCCAAGTCCCGCCTTTACACCTTGAGCAAATTCAGCAACCTTCTGAACAGCAAGCTGGAATCCTTCAACCTCGAAAATTTGTGAGCCAATATGGGAATGAACGCCAAGTAGCTCCAAATGAGATTGTTTAGAAGTTACCTCTACACCTTCATATGCAGATCCATTACCAATATCGAAACCAAACTTGGAATCCGTCTGACCTGTGGAAATATATTCATGCGTGTGAGCCTCTACACCAGGTGTTACCCTTAGCAAAACGTTCACATGTACATTTTTCTCTAATGCAATCGCCTGTAAAAGATGCAGTTCAACCAAATTATCCACTACAAAACAACCGATTCCTGCTTCAATTGCCATTTCGATCTCATCAGGGGTTTTATTATTTCCATGGAAATGAATTCTTGCCGCAGGGAAGCCTGCTTGCAATGCTGTAAATAATTCACCTTCGGACACAACATCTAAAGACATTCCTTCTTGTTCTACAACTGTACACATGGCCATTACACAGAATGCTTTACTTGCATATGCAACTTGAAATTTCAAACCAGATGCTTGGAATGCCTCAACATATTCTTTACAGCGTTGACGAACTAATTGCTCATCTACAATATAAAGCGGTGTACCAAATTTAGCTTTAAGATCAACAACATCACATCCACCAATTTCTAAGTGCCCACTATCATTTATTTTACTTGTACCATGTAAGAACATCTCAGGCAATCCCCCACTTATTTATGGAATATTATATTCCAACTGATTTTAACTCAGTATAGCAGATTTCTGAAATGAGTATAAATGGATTATTATGCAGATCATTTGTATTTTCCTCTTATATGCTACTCTTTACTTTTCTCTGTATTCAGTCGGGTGTTATCTCTTGTTTTGTTGAAAGAAGGGCGTCTTGAAGATGACAACACCGGCATTCTGAATAAAACCTCCGACATAGCCTTTGCATTAAAAGGTATAAATGGCCACATATAAGAAGAGTTATTGGACCGATGAAGCGTTAACAATAATATAAGCAAGGTAATTCCAATAATAAGACCAGGCACTTTGAAGAAGGCTACGGCAAATATTAAAACCAGGCGAACGATGCGGTTGGCAAGACCCAGTTCATAACTTGGTGTCGCAAACATGCCAATGGCAGCTACAGACATGTAAAGCACAACCTCATTGACAAACAATCCTGTCTTCACCGCAACATCTCCTACCAATATCGCTGCTATGAGACCCATCGCGGATGCAATTGATGTTGGTGTATGAACAGCAGCTAACCTCAGTAGATCAACCCCGAACTCAATCATAATGAACTGAACAAAGAGAGGGATTTTCGCCTTTCCATGAGGTCCAATGAATTCCAATACTGGCGGCTTTAATTCCGGATGAAGAACTAGCAGGAGCCACAGCGGAAGCAGAAACAGAGAAGCAAAAATACCTAAAAATCGAATCCATCGTAAATAAGTCCCTACAAACGGAGTCTGACGATTCTCTTCCGCATGTTGGCATAAGTCGAAAAATGTGGTGGGCATGATCATGACACTCGGTGAGGTATCTACAAATATAACGACTCTACCTTCAAGTAAATGCGCAGCTACTGCATCAGGTCTTTCTGAATAACGAACTAACGGATAGGGATTCCATCCTTTATTAACAATGGCTTCTTCAAGTTGTTTATCCCCCAGTGGTAATCCATCGATGTCTAATTCTTTAATTTTATCTCGAATGACATTCGCTTGAATTTTATCTACGATATCATCAATGTAGGCAATACATACATCTGTTCTTGTACGACGTCCAACCTGAACGACCTCATATTTCAGTCCTGGATCTCGAAGTCTACGCCGAACAAGAGAAACATTCGTAAGCAGTGTTTCCGTGAATCCATCTTTAGACCCTCTGACAACACGCTCAATAGATGACTCCTCTGGATTTCGCGAAGGATAGGTCCGAGTATCTATAATGAGAACGGTATGCTCATTTTCGATGAAGATGGCGCTCATCCCCGTCAGGACCTTATTAATGACCTGACTTAATTTGTCTACCTTTTCCACCTGAACATGAGGAATATATTTCGCAAATATCGTATCCATCGCCTTTGAAGACAACTCATCGTGCTTAATATAGGTTAATCTCGTTAGAATTTCTGTCATAATGTCACTATTAGCAAAGCCACTAATAAAAAGAGTCCCCGTTCTCCGGTCTCCAAAGCTCATCTCCCGAAATGCAACATCGAATGAAGTATCAAGTCCCATCACTTCACGCAGTACTATTTTTAATTGTTCAAGATCTCCAGTGAATTCATCACTGTTTTGCCAATATTGAATCGATTCCTCAATGGTATCAGACATTTCATCTTCTCTTTTTTTCTGTATTTCCTGATCCTCTGGTTTATTAGAAGTATCTTCCGCCATTCCAATCACCCCATCATCTTTTTTATCTATTTCCGGTATACATACCAATCGAAGAGAGAACCCACCACTTTTCCCAGAACCATAGCCATTAACAAGCCAAATAAATAATTTTTCATCCATAATCGCTTAGCTAGAATAGGTAGCACATTGAGTACTTCTGTTAATGCCGCTGCTAAGAGTCCTATAAAAATACCGTGCATAGCTCCGATGATCAGGCTGATTATCGGGTTGAATGAACCTTCCCAATGCCAGAAATCAGAAATGGTTCCAAACAGTGACCCCGTAATTAAAGCTCCCTCATACCAATGCACTTTGTTATATGACGTAGTTAGCTGAGCAAGTCTTGGCACGATATCAAGCACAAGAATGAATGCGATCACGCCACTTCCAACAGCAATTCCACCTGCAATGCCTAGTAAAATTTCTACCACCCATGCCAATATAACCATTAGGTTTCCTCATTCTGCTTATCTTCAATACTCATTCGTTTATATTCTTCAGCCACCACGAATTGATCTATATTTTCTTGATATAGAAACATCTCAACTTCCAGTGGTGTTGGCTCTTCATTCCATTTCTTTTTGAACAGATGATTAAAAAAGACGACCATTCCAATACCTATACCTAGCGAATAAGACGTCTGAAAAAGGTATGGATGCTCGTCTCGCTTACCTGTGATCATCTCCACTACCCGAATCTGTACTTCTTGCATATTCACATCCGCATGGAAATTCATAATGGTCAGGCCCGATCCAAAAAACAGTAGCAACCAGACTAGAATAAACAAGGCAAAAGATGGCTTTTTGGGAGCCTTCACAATCTCAACAATCGTGTGATGTTGACCCACAGGCTCTATTTGCGCCCTAGGGATAACCTGCTTAATGGCGGGAATAATTCGCATTAAGTCCATCACAAGCAGATTACCATCCTTTTTATTCGGCGCTACCAATTCAAGTTCAAATAATAACTTCATGTATTCCTGAGCACTCTGCACGTTCGCAATGTCCCCAAGCGTTATCACTTTTCCTTGAGGGAGCTGTATACGTTTTTTGAGCTGTATATAAACCGTGGGAGTGGAATTATGAGACATCCGAAATCACTCCTTTATGTTAATTACCGTTAGTATGAGAATAAATGTAACTTTCTAGTCGTTTTGGATCTATTTATTATCCAAAGACAATGATACCCAGACAAATAAAAGATGCTCCAATACGTCTTAAATAGACTCATGGAACATCCTTTATTGTACTTATCAGCAATCCGGCACATTATTGTGCAATCTGTTCGCGGATTAATTGAAGTATTTTCTTCTCTAATCTAGACACCTGAACTTGAGAAATACCTAACCGACTTGCTACTTCGGATTGGGTCTGATCTCGATAATATCGAAGGTATACGATGAGTTTCTCTCTTTCAGATAACCCATCTATCGCCTCATTCAATGCCAACTTATCAAACCAGTGGTCCTGACTCTCATCAGCAATTTGATCCATCAAAGTAATGGGGTCCCCATCATTCTCAAAGACTGTCTCATGAATCGAAGTTGGTGGTTTATTAGCCTCTTGAGCGAATACGACTTCTTCGGGTGTCACCCCGAGTTCTGCTGCTACCTCTTTGATTGTAGGTAACCGATTCAATACCTTAGACAACTCGTCCTTTTTTTTGCGTACCTTATTAGCCATTTCCTTCAATGAACGACTAACCTTGAGCGTTCCATCATCTCGCAAGAAACGTTGGATCTCTCCAATAATCATAGGTACTGCGTAAGTCGAAAATTTCACATCATAGCTTAAATCAAATTTGTCAACGGATTTCAAGAGTCCGATACAACCAATTTGGAATAAATCCTCAGGCTCGTATCCCCGGTTCATGAACCGCTGTACAACCGACCAGACAAGACGAATATTGCTATTCACTAACGTGTCTCGAGCCTCGCTATCGCCCGTATGACTGAGTGCAATAAGTCGTTTGACTTCCGAATCTTCCAAGTAAGTCTGCGAAGCTTTCTTCACATCAGCATCCATACGCCCAACCCCTAATTATATAAAGCTTTCTTGGATTCAATCCTTTTCATCATTCTGATCGACGTTCCGGCTCCTTGCTCACTAGACACTTCAAACTCATCCATGAAATTCTGCATAATGGTAAAGCCCATACCCGATCTTTCCAGTTCTGGCTTCGAGGTATATAATGGCTGCTTTGCAAGTTCCAAATCTTCAATCCCTTCGCCACGATCCTCAATTGTTATCGTCACAGAATCCTCGGTAATCGTAGCAGTTATCGTAACAATCCCTGTTGGGTCACAATTATATCCATGAATAATACAATTTGTAACCGCCTCAGATACGACAGTCTTCATATCACTAAGTTCATCCATGGTTGGATCTAATTGTGAGATGAAGGCAGCCACCGTTACTCGAGCAAATGATTCATTCTCTGACTTTGCCGCAAATTGTAGCGACATGAAATTAGGAGCATGGGTCTTATCTTCACTCATGATACGACCTCCAGACCTGTAAGTGCATGGCTTTCACTTTCATAGACTGGCATAATCTTTAACATTCCAGACATCTCTAGTAGACGATATACTGGTGGAGTAGCGTCACACACAGCCATCTTTCCACCCTTACTCTTAATAAGCTTGTATCGTCCAAGAATGACACCGATACCCGAGCTATCCATAAAAAGCAAATCTTTTAAACTTAGCACAATATGATCTGTTTGCTTAGTCAGAATTGCCTCATCCAGCTTCATCCGCACATGATCAGCGGTATGGTGATCGAGCTCTCCTGAGAATCGGACAATTAATACCTGTCTGTGGTGCTCCATCTCCATTTGCAAGTTCACGTCATGCTCACTCTCCTCCCTGTCATAAACAAAGAGTTCTAGAAATGAAAATCATATTCCTGCATCACGACAAAACTAGAAGAAAACTGCTATCAATCTACAAAAAATATTTTTGCAGTCGTACGCTTAAATAACGTCCACCATCCCGCCTTATCAACCTTAACGGGCGACTTCAACTCGAATTTCTTCAACATCTGCTCTCCTTGATATACCACTAGATTTCCTAGCACTTGTCCATCTTGGATAGGAGCTTTCAATTCAGTATCTAATTGAAGTTCATGCCTGATGTTCGCCTTGTTACCACTTTTCTTCATCAGAACACTGTAATTTTGACCTGCTACGAGAGACAGCTCTGTTAATTTTCCTTTGTTTATTTTAACGGCACCCATCACGTCTCCCTTTTTGTAGATTGGCTCTTTGCTATATTGGGAGAACATATAATCAAACATTTGGGACACTTCGCTATTCCGAGTCTTTGTATTCGGTTCACCCAGCACAACGGCTACTGCCCTAAGATCATCTCGAACAGCTGTAGCCGTCAAACAAAATTTAGCTTCAGAGGTATAACCCGTCTTCAGACCATCCACGCCATTATAGAAACGCACTAATTTATTGGTATTTACAAGCCAAAAAGGTTTCTTTGAATCCTTACGTAAATAATCTTGGTAAGAACCCGTATATTTCGTAATCTCGTTATGCTTGAGCAATTCGCGACTTATCACAGCGATATCATGGGCAGATGAATAGTGATTGTCTGCTGGCAACCCGTTACAGTTGACGAAATGAGTATCCTTAAGACCAAGCTCCGTTGCGCGCTCATTCATCAGCTCAACAAAAGCTTCCTCTGATCCTGATATTTTCTCAGCCATAGCTACAGAAGCATCATTGCCAGAGGCCATAGCAATTCCCTTCAGCATCTCGTCCACAGACATCTCCTCACCGGGTTCCAAAAAAATCTGGGAGCCTCCCATAGAGGCTGCATACTCACTTGTCCGTACTTTATCGGTCAGTTTTAACTTTCCATCATCAAGAGCTTCCATAGTCAGTAACATCGTCATGACTTTCGTGATGCTGGCTGGCGGTAATTTATCATGACTGTTTTTCTCATAAATAATCGTGCCGGTGTCCGCATCCATCAATATAGCCGAGATGGCACTAGCAGCGAGCTCCGGTGATTTCACTTGATCCTTAGTAGTTTTCTTCTCCTCGGCAGCAAATCCATCGACTGGAAAGCTCAACGAGACAAGACATAGACACAACACCGTGACCCATAACATTTTTCTCAAGATAAGTCCCCTCCTGACATGTAGTTATTCGTAATACAATTGTTACTTTCTTTCAGTGTCGTCAGGTTAGCTGTAAAATATTCCAATTAAACACTGCTACATGATGATTATTTTTGATAAGGCGGCTCTTCTGCAGAGAACAACAAAAAATCCGCAGGAATATATTCCTGCGGATCACTAGACATTGAACAATGAATTACATATGTGGAATGACGTCTAACACAAGACCTAAGAACTTCTCACGGACACGTTCTGTAGTCTCCATTACTTCTCCGTGGGATAACGGTTGATCCAGTATTCCCGCGGCCATGTTACTAATACATGTAATACCGAGCACTTCTAACCCAGCATGCCGAGCTACAATAACTTCCGATACAGTAGACATTCCAACAGCATCAGCACCTAACGCACGTAGCATCACGATCTCAGCAGGGGTCTCATAAGTCGGCCCAAGTAATCCTGCATATACCCCTTCACGTACATCAAACCCTCTAGATTGAGCCGTTTCCTTCGCAAGCGCACGCAATCTACGGCTATACGCTTCGGACATATCTGGAAAACGTACTCCAAGATCAG
This sequence comes from Paenibacillus sp. IHBB 10380, assembly GCF_000949425.1. Taxonomy (NCBI): domain Bacteria; kingdom Bacillati; phylum Bacillota; class Bacilli; order Caryophanales; family Paenibacillaceae; genus Paenibacillus; species Paenibacillus sp. IHBB 10380. The sequence goes on along the minus strand of NZ_CP010976.1, from coordinate 1,147,924 downwards.
CATCATTCGGTCCTATGAGTGGATTCGTTCCTGTCATGTTCAAATGATCTGAGATCAACATCAAGTCCCCTGGTTCATAGGTTGTGTTCACACCACCAGCCGCATTCGTTACGAGAAGACTCTTAACCCCCAGCTCATTCATCACGCGCACGGGAAAAGCTGTCGTTTCTGGTCCATACCCTTCATACATATGAAAGCGTCCCTTCATCATAACCACTTTACGACCTTTAATCGTACCCAGTAAAAGTTCACCTTCATGTCCTTCCACGGTTGACACAGGGAAATGAGGAATGTCTTCATAGGAAATAGTAACACCATTCTCAATAAGCTCTGCCAGAATGCCCAATCCTGAGCCTAGAATCAATCCTATCTCCGGAACAATATTACTCTTACTATTTATATATGCTGCTGCTTCTTTAATGGCTTGACTTGAATTCGTCATATGAATCTCTCCCATTCTCTATATTAATTGTTTCAAAAAACTTGTTCCGTATTTCGGAGCTTGTGCTCCAAAGTTCTCAGCAATTGTAGCACCCACATCTGAGAAAGAGCTGAGGATGCCCAAGTTCGAAGTCGCAGTGAAACGAGGACTATATACAAGTAAGGGTACAAATTCGCGCGTGTGGTCTGTCCCACTATGCACAGGATCGTTCCCATGGTCTGCTGATATAATGAGTAGATCATCTTCCCCAATCTTAGAGACGATATCTGGAAGTGCCTGATCGAACACCTCTAGTGCTCTACCGTATCCTTCTGGATCACGACGATGTCCATATAAAGAATCGAAGTCCACAAGGTTCGTAAATAGAAAGCCCGTAAAATCTTGCGACAATTGCTCAAGGGTGACTTCAATACCATGCTCATTACTCTTCGTAGGATAAGACTCTGAGACACCTTCTCCAGTGAAAATATCATTGATTTTACCTACAGCAATCACTTTCTTGTCTACATCCTGTACCGCATTCATGATGGTGGGTTCAGGTGGCTTCACAGCATAATCATGCCGATTAGGTGTGCGTGTGAAATGTCCAGGCTCTCCTACGTATGGACGAGCAATGACGCGACCTACGGAGAACTCTGGAGCCATGGTTAATTCCCTTGCAATTCTGCAGGCTTCATACAACTCTTCCAATGGAATAATATCTTCATGCGCAGCTAATTGAAAGACGCTGTCACCAGATGTATAGACGATCCATGCCCCTGTTTTCATCTGCTCTTCACCGTATTCAACAAGAATATCAGTACCCGAGGCAGGCTTATTCCCAATCACTTTACGCCCTGTCTTCTCCTCAAATAACTGTATTAATTCCGCCGGGAAACCTTCTGCGTATGTATTAAAGGGGATATCAATTTTAAGTCCCATTAATTCCCAGTGTCCTGTCATCGTATCTTTACCCACAGATACTTCCTGCATTTTACCGAAATAAGCAGTAGGCTTGTCTACAGGACTTAAAGGGGGGATCGAAGCGATATTCGCCAGTCCCATTTGTTGCATATGAGGTAATTTAAGATCCTGCACTCTTTCTAATATATGTCCAAGTGTATGTGATCCTTCGTCACCAAACTCAGCAGCATCCGGTGCTTCTCCAATCCCTACACTGTCCAGTACGATGAAGCAAATACGCTTAAAGTTACGTTCATCCGAATTTACCATGAGCTTTCACTCCTTATTATGTTCAATCATTCCATACTATGATGCCAATCAACAAAAAAACCATTCTTCCACAGAACGGGATATGAGGTCAAAAAGTACTATGATAACGACTCAAACGAAGCCCGTGGATGGTGATGATCATATTCTTCCTTCATACTTTTCTTAGTTATAGAGCTATACAGTTGTGTCGTTGAGATATCGGAATAACCTAACATTTCCTGCACAGAGCGTAAATCAGCTCCATTCCCTATCAGATGAGATGCAAAGGAATGACGTAGTGTGTGTGGAGTGATGTCCTTCTTAATTCCTGTCTCTTTCCCATACTTCTTCATAAGCTTCCAGAATCCTTGACGTGTTAACCTGCCCCCTAAGGTGTTTAGGAATAACGCCTGTTTATCGCCATTATCTCTCGCTAGCTTATCCCGACCCTCTTGTAAATAAAGATCGACATGTTCTGCAGATATCCTATTAAAAGGAAGAATTCGTTCTTTACCTGAGCTACCGATACAATGTAAATATCTAAGCTGCGTTTGCACATGCCCTATATCTAGCGAGACCAATTCTGACACTTTCATTCCCGTTGCATACAAAAGCTCTAACATCGCCTTATCCCTTAAGCCCTGAGGTGTTAACGATTCAGGAGCAGCCAACAATTGCTCCACTTCCTCAATAGATAGTACATTCGGGGCTTTTTTCTCAAGCTTCGGCGTTTCAATATGAAGAGAGGGATCATGTCCCACAACAGACTCTTTAGATAAGTATTGAAAAAATGAACGTATAGATACTGTCTTACGAGTCACTGTAGAAGCAGCCCGACCAGCCTGTTTCATCGATTGTAAAAAAAGAACGATATCACTTCGCTTGATCTGATCAGGAGAATGGATACCTCGAGCTTCCATAAACTCGAGTACCTGTACCAAATCTCGCTCATAGCTCTCAAGCGTATTTCGTGACAACCCTCTCTCATCACCCATGTATCGAATAAAGGATACCAGATACTCTTTCATGGTCATTGTGCTCCTTCTATATCCGAGTGCATGAAGCTTACAATTCCCTTAGGGCTTCATTATCAATAGTAAATTCGACACGTTTCTCCATAATCCTGCCTATTAATGTCCTATTCTCCATACCAATAATAGAATCGTAGACGTTCACCCATACTAGCATCTTCTGCATTTCCATCTCCATCATGAGACTGAAATGCTTTGACAGCGTAACCTTTAGGAATCTTATATTGATCCACTGGTGTGATCCAACGTCCAAATAAACCTACCATGTGATAGAACATATAAGTTAATGCGACAAACATAATAATAAACCTTATAAAACCTAGGCATTTACGCAAAGAAATGACCATAGAAACGCCCCCTCTTCCATGAAGATATGACGGTTTGTCCCCATTTATTCCTTGCCTACTTGACATCACCATAGTCTCATTAACAAGCAAAAAGCCCCCCCGATGAATCCAGTGCCGGTGAGAGCTTTGTATTCTCATTACGATATTCATAATTCTTAAGAATCTTTGTTGTTATCATTCTTTTCTTTACAGCGGTAACAAATACCATGAAAATCAAGTCGATGATCAGATACTGTGAAATTGTATTCTTTATCAAGACGCTCTTCCAATGGACCGAGCCAATCTTCACGTATTTCATCCATTCTACCACACTGTACACAAATTAGATGATGGTGATGATGCTTTGCTGTATCTGTTCGTAGGTCATAACGAGCGACGCCATCACCAAAGTTAATTTTCTCCACAACATGAAGTTCACTCAGAAGCTCTAGTGTACGATACACCGTAGCGAGACCGATCTCGGGAGCTATTTCCCTGACTAACATGAACACATCTTCCGCGCTTAAATGATCTTCTTCATTCTCAAGTAGAATTCTGACCGTCGCTTCCCGCTGGGGTGTCAGCTTGTAGCCTTGGGATTGTAATTGTTGTTTAATTTTGTCGATCCGAGCTTGCATCTTCTCCCTCCCCCTAGGAAATTACTGCATTTAATATCACTTCCATCATTATAGTGGGATTAGACAAACAAAGTCAAACCATTCTATTGTATAAATGAGAGTGTAGGAGAGTGGATTAGCATAGGTATGACCCATCGCATCATCTTTGATATTTCAGCTCTAGTCATCTGATTACCCTAAGCCTGACATTGTTTTATAGCCAGTAGACTCTAACACCTTAGGCAACGGGTGTACCATTTTTAACAGGTTCATCTGGCTTTAAGAGCACCACATCACCTTCTGCTGGAATACCACCAATTACCAACACCTCAGATTTAAAACCTGCGATACGTCTAACTGGAAAGTTGATTACTGCGATTACTTGACGTCCAATAAGTTGTTCTGGTTCATATCTTTGTGTAATTTGAGCCGAAGAGCGTTTAATACCCATTTCACCAAAATCAATTTCTAATATTATTGCGGGTTTTCGCGCTTCTGGAAAGGGTTCTGCTTTAATTACAGTACCAACACGGATATCTAATTTCAAAAAGTCTTCAATTGTCACCACAGATGTTTCCTCCAATACCTACAGTTACCCTGGTTTTCGGTATAATCTTAGGTTATAAATTTATATAAACAAGTCTACCCGTTAGTGCAACGAAGCTACCAATCGAATGGATAGCCTTCAGTTTTAAAGTATCGTGATTCGTTAGCTGAGCAACCAGAGCTATAAAGTTTAAATTAATTATTTTTCTAAGACAGTACATTTCCATCATACATTGCGACAACGGCATAAACAGAATTTTCAAGTGATTGTTTACTCTGATCTACATCCACTGCGCCCCACCCTACGGATTCCCACAAGAGATTATGTTCCTCCACTGTTGGGGAACGATTAATAATTTCATATTGTTGATTTGTCATATTTATTAACCACCTATTTTTAATGGATTTGGTGGTTGTTTTTACATAACCACCATAATTAGTTGGCTTTAAAACACTCTAAATCCATGTTATCCACCTCCCTTTACCCTTTGTGGTAAATTATAACTTGTAATAAATATTTCAACAATTGATAGTGATAAATAAAAGTCCTATGGATATTTGCCGTTTTAACACATAAAGAAACCTTTATAGATATCTGCTAAAATCCAGAATTACCATCTAAAAGTAAAACCTTCCAGAAGAGATAGGAAGGTTATTAAGCATGTCATTTTAGTTTAAGGCTATAGTTCAAAGAAATTAAGAGAAAAATATTGACAAGATATTAGATGGTTTTAGCTTAGTTTCACTTACTGAAAATTCTAATTTTTGACCGCTGCGATCATGAGGAAGATAGGGCGACGGGTTTCGTCTCGCATGTCGGGATTCTTGTCCAGCATTTCTTGCGTCGGTTGTGGTTCGGAAACTTTCGTAATTCTAAAGCCGGATTCAATTAGTGCATTCATATGGGTAGCGACGGTCCGATGGTATTTAATGACATCATTGTCCAGAAATCTTGCCTGTCGTGAACCTTCATGATGGTAATCGTCGACAGGCCAATGTAATCTCTCCCCTTGCGGACCATAGTACCAATCTTGTGAAGCGAGCGCAGTAAAGACCGGATGTTCAACCGAGAGCACGAAAGTGCCCTCAGGTGCAAGGCAGTGATGGATTTTCTGACAAAGGATGTCAAAACGCTCGATATAATGGAGTGCAAGTGAGCTTATTACCACGTCGAATTCCCCTGCGGTAAAGTCGATATCTTCGATCGCGAGACGGAAATATTTGATCTCTGAATCATTGGTCATAGCTCTGGCGCGCTCTAACATATTCTCTGAAAGGTCTACACCAACCACCGAACGGGCATGCTGTTCGCGCGCATATCGGGAATGCCAGCCAAATCCGCAGCCAAGATCAAGCACCTTTTTATCACGTAGCTCAGGAAGCATTGCACGTAGTTCTTGCCATTCCCCAGCAGCATTCAGTCCACCGATCGAACGAGGCATCTGACTGTAATTCGCGAAAAATTCTGAATCATCATATTTGTTCTGTTTCATAATGGCCGAAGCCTCCTAACTTGAATTACTTTAAGATTACACCATGATAAGTATATGGTTCAAATTCAACTCTAATTAAACATAACTGAACGACCAAACGTCCTAGACATCCCTTTAAAGCGAATTGCTACATGTTAACTTACTCACTTCAAGTAGACTCGCGCTTTCATTAGTTTCCTCATTATAAAACAAACCATCTTCGATATGATCTATGTAGAGAATTCCATTTAAATGATCAATTTCGTGTTGGATGCATCTTGCTAGCTGACTAGAAATGAAGAGCCACCTTTGAGTAGCTCCTCTATTTTATTTGTACTGCTACTGCTACTGCTACTGCTACTGCTACTGCTGTTTTATTGTCCTCATTCGATTATTCCTTGGGTTATGTTCTACTTCTGCTAGTCCTAATTTTTCCATCAAAGGTGGTATATACATGCCAAATCTACCGCGCAAACCTTTTTTCAAGCCGTACCAACCACCAATTGGATTTTCAGGCGACCGTCCCCAGGCTTCAACTGTACCTTCTTTTACAGGTTTCTGCTCATCAGCACTAGCTAGTTCTATCCAGTCACCATGCTGTTTGAGCATAGTGTTTAAGTCATCAACACAACGATAGTCATAATGCAAAACAGTTTTGCCTACAGTACATACTAAAATTACTTTTCCATCTTTTTCGTCCTTAAACATTTCATAATCACATGTTTGAGGAGGAGTTTTTAGTTTCCAAGGATTTTCTTTTGTTCCCTCTATTGTCGACATACCATCTCTCCTTTGGCTTTCCAGTTCCAATATACAATATAAAATAGCACTCAGCCTAATTAATATAGCGCATCCACTAGTCTTTTCCATAAGAAGTACACCTACATCAACTCTACTCACCTGCAGGTCATCCAGTGGACGGGCCGGTACTTCGTCGTCCCCCCTGGCCAGAGACTTTGTTTAGTAAGATAATCAGCAGCTTCTCTTATTGATCGTCTAAGTTCCACAACGGTTACGGCTAGCTCTGTATGGCCCTTTTCAATAACCATAATCTTAACGCTGATGACCACCGATTGTTAGGCGTCAACCCCTCCAACAAGAAAAGATGAGCCAGTAGCAGCTCATCTTAGTTAAGTTTGATTTTAAATAGAAGAACTGGATATTTACTAACTTGTGACTGATTCCTTTAAGCATTACTATCCCAAATAACATATTGGGCAAATGTATTAGTTAAAGATTTTTCACTCAAAAAAATGACTTAATAACATTAACCTTCCTCATCTTCAGTATTCCCACTGTACCTATGAGCGTGAGGGATCTTACCGTTTACTGTTGTATATCCTTTAAAAGGATGGTAATGTCCACCACCTGTCAATTGAATTGCAGGTCCTGTAGTTCCTCTAATTATGTGAGTATGTTGATCATTAAATGATGTTTTTGCACAATAATTATGAACATGTTGAATACCACTTGGAGCTGGTTCTGTTACTCCAGCGTAATGGTGGTAATGCCCAACATCAAATGAAGTATCCCCTGCAAAAGGATGAACATGAACTGATCTTCCGTCCCACGAAGTAATAAAAAGTTGATGTGAATGCTCGAAATCTGAATCATCAGAATGAACAACAAAACCTGTGATTGGTATTTTCATCAGTAACCCCTCTCTTCATCAAATGCTACATGTTATGAGGGAGGTGAAGCAAATGTTCAATCTTAATCTTGAATAAGCCCTAATATTATTAATTTATAGGCTAACGCCGTGAACATTATAGGGTGCAGTCCATAGACTGTTGTCGAGGTATACTTAACTCAAGGAGGTTATCCATGGATACAAATTACTATCAACAAGTCAGTTGGAATAGCATGAATAAATATGTTGGGATAATAACGACTGACGGTCATTCGCATGACGGGTTTATTGCTCACGTCGATCAGAACTGTGTTACCCTTGCTGTTCCTACCAATGAAATGATAGATCGTTTAAACGGAATGCCGACTCAAGAATCTGCCTATAGACAATTCGGATTCCATCCAGGCTTTTTCCCAAGACGCCGCTTTTTCCATCGACGTATTCCTTTTCTCGGAATTAGGGATTTATTTCTGCTCCCATTTTTCATATGACAAGTTGGAGGGGTATGAATACTCATATCCCATTTCCATCCTTTCAGCGCTCATTTGTAGTCTGTTCGAACGTTATGGTCGAGCACATATGGGTAAGGAACAATTTCCTTGGATGAAATAAATAGATCTCTGAGCATTTTAGGGACTGATGAAGGAATTCCAGAAATATTGTCGAAATCTCAGTCTGAGGTGATTTATTCGATGATAGAGGAATTATATATAGCCACAGCTACTAATCAACAGATGACTGTGACGCTTAATAGTGGTGAGATTATAACAGGAGTCGCCGAAGTATGTACCGATCCCGAACGCGCTAAGATTCGTACGTTTGAAGGTCTTGTGTGGGTTCCTTATGATGATGTAGAAAATGTATCACGAGTACTGAGTATGTTTCATTAAACTAATGCCCGCATTGGCGTCATGCCTCTGTGGTCATTAGTTTTGCGTACTCAATTCTTATCATTTCAATAAAAAAATCGATCATATCATAATCGCCTGAAGAGTCTACAGCGGAATAGACGAAACCTACTGGTCATTCCGGGATGGTCGCGGAAATCCGCCCCACGGTCGCAGTGCACGGCGAACGTATAATATAGATATTCGATCATGGGAGCTGTTCAAATTGGATAGAATAATCGGAAAAATTGAAGCACTCCGGTTAGAATTAAATAAACTATCATTGATTAAACAACTAGCTGACCGGGAACTCATCGAGACTAGCCAACAACTAGATGAAGTACTGAATCAATACAACATGTTGCTTAAGCAGAAGTCTGAAAATTGATATACGGGAGTCGCGAAAGCGGCTCCTTCTTGAATTTAGTTCAGTCTTGTTCAGAGTAAATCCTGAATGAATGCTTGCCCTTTATCATCAATGATTTTAATGCTTTTAAATCATAAAAGGCGTGACCCAGCGCATCATCGCTGGTGTGACCCAAGTTTCAAATAAAGATATTCCTAGCATGAGTGCCGCCATAACTAACGTAAGCCCCACATATCTTACGAACGGACGCTTAAAGTTGTTATTATGGTGCATTAGCACTCTATTCTTAATAATGTGCAGTGAAAAAGTAATGGCAGCCACACTACAGATAAGTAGCACTGGAATAATCAATAAATTATGTGGTGCCACGGATACCATGGCAAATAATAATCCTTTCCAAGAGAATTGCCCCACCAAGTAGCCTACCGTGAATCCGATGAGTACACCTTTTAGAAAATCTAGAATTAAAATTCCCGGTAACCCAATGACAGATAAACCACAAATCCAAATCAAGCCTACCCATTTCAAATGCAGTCCAGCAATACTCCAATAGGTGTCCTGTAGAGACATCCCATCCCCTTGATCCACAGTCGCAAAATAATTGCCCAAATATCTAGCTAAATCCTGTTGCTGCTCAAGCGAAAGGGCGTTAACCATTAACGCACCGAAGATTACACCGACTAAGAATAACACCGCTACAAAGATGTAGAGCGTGGTCAGATCCTTAAAGGAATGGCGTAAAGATTGCATAGCTTAAGAGTCTCCCTTCCTATCACATACTTTAGGTTATGAGAGACTTCCATAAACTATGACTTGTCCTCTATCTTCTCTGTCATAGCTCATACTCCATCTAATCTTTAATTATTTAGCTATCATCATAGCATCTTATTTTTCCTTAAAAACACAAAAAACAAGGACAAAATTTTATATTTTATCCTTGTTTTATAAAAGGGACTTGCCCTCGTTTCATATCTTGTCACGCTAAAGATAATTATTTCTTTGAAGAAGCAACGGTAAGAATACTTTCTTTACCGGCGGTTACCGGACCATAGTGACAATCCACATCCCAAGTGAATTCCTCGCTACTGGTAACAATAACCGGCGAGATGGTACGTAGTCCGGCTGCACGAATAGCCTCCAGATCAAATTCAATCAGCATTTGCCCTGCTTTGATCATGTCTCCACTAGCAATATGACTGGTAAATCCCTTACCTTTCAGGCTAACGGTATCAATCCCGATATGTAATAGTAGCTGCATGCCAGAGGGATGCTCCAAAATAACGGCATGATTTGTTTTAACTACATGGGCTACCTTACCATCGAAAGGAGCAATCAGTTTTCCTTCTATAGGTTCAATGGCAATTCCCTTTCCCATATGTCCACCTGCAAAAATTTCATCTGGCACTTCCGTAAGTGGTACGGAATTACCGCTTAGTGGTGTAGTTATCTCCATATTTTCAGTATGTTTCTCTTCTTTTTTTGATCTCCATTTGGAAAACATAAATTGTCACTTCTCTCCGCTACTATTTTTGTTTTTTCTCTAGGGTCTGGAACAACCGATGTAAATGCATGGCGAGGAAACACAACTCTTCTTCAGGAATGTCAGTTTTCAGTTTATTTTGCATGACTTCCCCCAGCTTTTTGGCCAGCTTGTATTCTTCCTTGTATTCTCTCTTAATATGCTTCACAAAAGGATTATCTATTAACGATCCATGCAGAATTCGTTCTATTGAGAACCGCAGGTGAATCATCAATCTAACGTGATTCATACTTCCATGCTCAAACATAATATTACGTTCCATCTTAATCATTTCAAGCAGTTCACTCACAATATTAGAGGCTTTTACCAGTTGCCCTACCGGAACATTGCTTACAGCTGAGTATACGTGATAGGTCAAGAATCCAACCTCATCTTCAGGAATTTGCACCTGAAACTCTGCATTAATTTTCTCAGCAGCCCTGCAAGCGATCTCATATTCCTTTGGAAAGGTCAGCTTCGTTTCTTGTAAAAAAGGATTGACAATGTCCATGCCGTTGCGCAGTCGGTAAATGGTAAATTGAATATGGCTTGGGAGTGCCAAATATATTTTGTCGTTTAACTTGTCGGGAAACTCATCGGCGATGTCTGCAATAATCTCATCGGTTATTCTCATGATCTTAGGATCAATATCTTCCAATAAAGCCTGATACTGACTCCATTCTTCACGGTCTTCCAACCGAAACAGCTTCTCAATCCGGTGATCATCCCCTTCGATCACCCCTGAATCTTTGACTGCAAAACCAATACCCTTGCCGATGATGACATACTCTTTCCCCTTCTTGCCACCTTGAACCATCACAACGTTGTTACCGATGACACGCTGTACCTGAAATTGCTCGCTTTCCCGCGCCAAGTTCTCCCTCCTTTCCAGTTATAATTCTATATAAGCAAAAAAAGCCAAAAGAAGACTTACTAGATGAAGTCAATTTTTAGCTCATGCCCATTACGGTAACACGCCACAAATATATAAACGATCATTTATGAGATGATCATAAATCATAGTCCATCTCTCGTCAATGGCTTTTTTTTGACAAGTTTACTCTCTGTTATATAGTCTCGGGGCTAAATTGTGCTTACCATTATCGCACCGAATTGATACTACAACTATCTAATACTCATCTGAATCAAGGTTTAATCACTTTGCCATACGTCCCGCCTCCACCAGAAGAAAGGGATAACAAACCACTACGAGCCAGAACAATTTGAGAAGCCATTTTATCCCCAACGATCTCCGCAATTAACTCTTTCTTTGCTTCATGTAGAATAGCCATCTCCGTACCAAATACGTCAAGCAGGCATGCCATTGTAGCCTTACCAAGACCGGGAATAAATTCAAGTGGAACCTGATATTGATAAGGTGGGCGGTGTTCAGTAATATAGGGTTCCTGCCTATCAGCAATACTGAGAATGCGATCAAGCACACCTTGTACCAACTTTTTACTTCCGCAGTGTGGGCATAGATGTTCAGCACCTGAGGATTCTTCAACAATGGCGTTGCAATGGTTACAATAGGTCCGGTGGTATTTACCCAAACGCGGATTCAATCCATAGTTCGCTGTTACCCTCCGCCCATCCATCCTAGACAACGCCTTACTGAATTCCATAAAAGAAGGCGCGCACAATCTTAATTGATTATACTCCCGCCCTATTTTGCCAAGGGAGTGAGCATCTGAATTACTCAAGAAAGTAAACTGATCAAGCTCGCTCAGAGTTCCTGCCATTGCAGAATCTGCACTAAGACCCAGTTCTATCCCGCTTATCATACTCAGATCTAATATATCTTCCATCTTACTTGTCACATTTCCGTAGATTCCTTTATGTGGGGTGAAGACATGGGCTGGAATCATTAAGCCCCCACGGGCATATATTTCTTCCTGTAATTTACGAGCTGGAACATACAATCGTTGTGAGCTAAGATTCACATTCTTCATATGGGAACTCATCCATCTCGTGAAATGCTGCATGGCTTCTAGATTCGGAAAATAGGCGAGTAGATGCGCTGCCCCCTTATTTGGCTCAAAGATCTCAATTTCAGTCCCAAGCAGGATTGTGGTACCACTATATGATATCCCACCCCCTACAACTTCAGACATCTCACCGGAGTGTAAGCTTGATATAATGTCGTTCTGCACTGAAGGAGAATGGCAATCAATAATACCAATCAACTCAATCCCCTTCCGCTCAGAAGCTTCTCTAGCAATATTCTCAAATGTAAGATTACGGCTACCGCTGATCTTTACCGCTTGCCCATCTGAGGCTCGTCCAATATGTATGTGCAGGTCTGCATAATATTCTTTAAGTGTCTCGTTACTTATTACATTCTCGCTCATCTTATTCACCAAATTTACCTGTCAACGTATAGAGATGCCACGCATACACAGCCATAATGGTCTTAGCATCACTGATCCGTCCCTCTTGAATATAACGATAAGCTTCTTCCAACGTGAGTTCTGACATCTCCAGAAATTCATCTTCATCTGGCGCCATGTCACCAACAGTAAGATCCTCAGTTACATATAAGTGAATCAATTCATCTGCGAAACCAGGAGATGTATAAAAGGATTGAAGATGCTTCATTTCACCGCAGCTATATCCTGTCTCTTCCTTTAATTCCCGAACGGCTGCTTCCAGCGGATCTTCCCCTGGCTCTAGCTTTCCTGCCGGAATCTCCACTTCACAACGACCCAAAGGTTGACGATATTGATCAACTACAATCAACTTGCCCTCATGTAAGGCAAGAACAGCAACGGCCCCTGGATGTTTAACAACTTCACGTGTGGCAGTATTTCCGTTCGGTAATTGCACCGTATCCACCTGAAGGGAAATGATCTTCCCCTGAAATATAGATTGTGTCGATAACGTGATCTCCTCTAGTGAGGATGAAGCTGAATTAGAAATGAATTCATTTGATTTTTCCACAAACAATACCTCCCTTGATATAAAACAAGTATGAACACATGGGTTAGTACATATGCTGTTATTATAGCAAATCTTAATTCGAAAGAAGGTAAACCATGAAGAGCTATCGCTCCACTGACTCATTTCGTATGGTTGGACAAGCTTGGCAGATTAGCATTATGCTCAAACAATGGCAGAAACAATATGGACCTGATGTAACCATTAAACAATTACTGCAAGAAACCAAAAATTAGATCTCTCTGGGAGTAGGCTTACCCTCTTGATCACATTGTGTTCTCATTTATTCACAAGAACCCGGACTCCATCCAACATCTGGGTCCGGGTTACATTTTATCAGAACTGAATTATTCTTTCTATTTAGCAGATTCCTGAATGATTGCAACAACCACTTCAGCGGCTTTTGCCATATCTGCGGCTTTGATCCGTTCTTTCGTCGTATGAATATCTTCATAGCCAAGTGCTAAATTCACGGTAGGAATACCAAATCCGTTAAAGATATTAGCGTCGCTACCCCCACCAGAATGGAATAGACGACTAGTCAATCCCAAGCTTGTAATGGCGCGCTCTGCAAGCTGTACAACAGCATCGTTCTCATTAAAGTTAAAAGCAGGATATACAATCTCGCCCAGAAATTCACACTGCGCTCCACATTCACGAGCTGTGGTCTCAAGCGCTTCTCTCATATCTGCAATTTGTTTATCTACTTTTTCTTGTACGATACTCCGTGCTTCTGCGTCCAATTCTACGTAATCACAAACAATATTCGTAGCCCCACCGCCAGAGAATTTACCAATATTCGCTGTCGTCTCATGGTCAATTCTACCCAAGCTCATACGCGCTATCGCTTTGGAAGCTACTTGAATAGCACTAATTCCATCTTCTGGATTTACGCCGGCATGAGCAGATTTACCTGTGATACTCATCTTGATTTTGGCTTGCGTAGGAGCTGCTACAGCTATTGCACCAATCTCACCATTTGAATCCAACGCGTATCCGAATTCGGCATCCATATTTGATGGATCGAAAGATCGTGCACCCTTAAGCCCCGACTCTTCACCCGCTGTAATAATAAATTGAACCTGACCATGAGGGATCTTTTGCTCTTGAATTACGCGAATCGCTTCCAAAAGAGCAGCAATACCCGCCTTATCATCCGCGCCAAGAATAGTTGTACCATCACTAGTAATCCATCCATCTTCATGCAGGGTAGGTTTAATGCCCTTACCCGGTGTAACAGTATCCATATGACAGGTAAAGAAGATATGCGGAGCATTATTTAATTGATCCGCTTCCCAAGTAATGATCAAATTACCTGCACCGTGACCCGTAAGCTTGTGACTATCATCTTCAACAACATGAAGCCCAAGCTCACTAAATTTTCTCTTAAGGACTACTGCGATTTCTTGCTCTTGCATGGTCTCGCTGTCTATTTGAACTAATTCCATAAATTCTTTAACAATTCGCTCTTGTGAAATCAATAGACTTCCCTCTCTCTCGTAGATACGTTACAATAAGATAAATTAAAACAATCATAAAGGAGTTACTTATGCAACGTAAAAAATGGTTTCGTGTCGTTATTTACCTCATGTTAATAGCCATGTTAGGTTCTTCACTACTCATGGTGTTCCAACTTTTTTAGCCCGTTAATTAACGGGCTTTTTTTTATGCTTAGCTCACATCTATATCACTATGAATAAACTGCCCTTCATATTGATCAAATACTTGGGTAAATAAAGGAATAATCTCCTCTGCTACTTGCCTCATTGTGAACTGTTTACCTGTACAATCCTCTAACGAAGTCACTCCGAAACTATCTATTCCACAAGGAATAATACCTTGAAATCCTTCATCTTGAATACCGGATTTAACATTAAAGGCAAAACCATGACTTGTAACAAAACCTCTTTGCTTTCGGCATTTATTAAATTTTACGCCTATCGCACAAATTTTGAGATCCCCGATCCATACCCCCGTGTATTTCGGCTTACGTACAGCCTCAATACCATACTGAGCGAGATAATTCATGATCACCTGTTCTAGACTCCGCAAATACCCATGTAGATCCAAACCCATTTGTCCATCTAGTAGCAACAAAGGATAACCCACCAACTGCCCAGGTCCATGATATGTAATATCTCCTCCGCGGTCAATTTCAAATAATTGAATACCACGTTCTTGTAATTGCTCTTTACTTAGAAGAAGATGCTCTGGATGTCGTTGTGAGCCCACTGTATATGTCGGTGGATGCTGTAAGAGCAGCAGACTTTCCTGCTGCTCTCCTTGATCAATACGACGTACTAACTCTTTTTGTAAATCCCAAGCCTCGCCATAGTCCACCATCGGTGTATAAGATATCTCAAGTATTCTGCGCATTGCAGGTCCCGCCTTTTCTTAATGAAGAATTAACCCTCTGCTTATGGCTATTCAAATATAGCGATCTTAATACACTTTCGTATCTAGTGTATAACTTTCCAAATTCTCCTTCACACGCTGTAGGAATCGCCCACAAATAACGCCATCCAGAATACGATGATCCAAAGATAAACAAAGATTAGCCATGGAACGAACCGCAATCATATCATTAATAACAACAGGCCTTTTCACAATCGATTCGAAGGTCAATATAGCAGCTTGTGGATAATTAATGATTGGGTAGGACAACACAGAGCCGAAAGAACCCGTATTGTTTACGGTAAACGTTCCACCTTGCATATCATCAAGCTTTAATTTACCTTGCCGTGTCTTGGTCGCTAATTCTTCAATTTCTCTTGCAAGACCGGCAATATTTTTCTGGTCTGCTTTTTTAATAACCGGGGTCATAACCGTATCTTCTGTACCTACGGCAAGCGCAATATTAATATCACGTTTGACGATAATCTTATCGACACCCCAGACAGAGTTCATAATAGGGTAATCTTTAATGGCATTTACAACAGCCTTTATCAAAAAGGCAAGATACGTTAAATTAAAGCCTTCATTTCGCTTGAATTCATCTTTTATCTTATTGCGAAGTAGCACCAAGTTAGTGAGATCGACCTCTATCATCGTCCACGCATGTGGAATTTCTGACACACTTTGCCGCATCCTAGTAGCAATTGTATTACGGACAGGAGTAATATCGATCATCGTATCCGCTCTTCCTTGCTGGCTTGCCACAACGTTATTCGGGATTTGTGGACTTTCATTAAAGTGAAGTCCTGAATTCCGTGGTGCTGCAGCGTGTTTCTCCACGTATTGTTCCGGCGTGACTGATGGATTAGTATTTTGCATTCCTTGGAACGGTGAACCTGAGTTTGTGTTATGTGCTGAAGATTGGGAAGAAGGTGTTACTTGTCTTGTAGAACCTTGCTCTATAAAGGTCAAAACATCTTTACGAGTAATACGTCCCCCCATTCCCGTACCCGGTATATCAGCTAAATTCAATTGATGCTCAAGCGCTAGACTTTGAACAGCGGGAGAATACCTAGCACGCATCGAATGGTCTGCTCCCGTCGAAGGGTCATTCTGAGCTGTTGCATTCGACATTGAAGCCGGTGCTGTATCTCCAGATACTTCATCCGTTGCATTTACTACAATGCTACAAATGATCTGACCTACATCTATAGTCTGACCTTCTTGCGCAATCAGCTCACCCATAATTCCATCCACGGTAGACGGAATTTCGGCATTCACTTTATCTGTAATCACTTCACAGATCGGGTCGTATTGCTCTATGACATCTCCCGGTTTCTTAAGCCATTTGCCGATCGTTGCAGATACGAGTGATTCGGCAAGCTGCGGCATAAACACATCGATTTTTTTCTGATTAGACATATTCTCACTCCTCAGCTTCCTAGTAGTTCGCCAACTCAATCATCGCTTTTTTTACTTTATCTTTACTTAGCATGAAGAATTTCTCCATTGGTGGACTGATCGGCATTGCAGGAACATCCGGACTACAGAGTCTCGTAATCGGAGCATCTAGATCATACAAGCATTCCTCAGAGATGATCGCTGACACCTCTGCCCCAACTCCACCTGTCTTATTATCTTCATGAACAATTAACACTTTACCTGTCTTCTTTACTGCCGCAATAATAGCATCTCGATCCAGTGGCTGGAGCGTACGAAGGTCTAGAATATGAGCTGTAATACCGGACTCCTTCTCGATCTCCTCTGCAGCTTGCATACAGAAATGCAGTGGCATACTATAACCAATGATCGTAATATCTTCCCCTTCGCGCAGCACATTCGCCTGGCCAAGTGGAACGATATAGTCATCTAAAGGAACATCTTCTTTAATCAATTTATAGCATTTCTTATTCTCGAAGAAGAGAACCGGATCAGGATCGCGAATAGCAGCCTTGAGCAATCCCTTCGCATCATATGCCGAATAGGGAGCAACAATCTTAAGTCCCGGTGTACCGAAGAAGATTGATTCTGGACATTGGGAATGGTACAACCCACCGAATATACCGCCACCAATAGGAGCTCTAACCACAATCGGACAGTTCCAGTCATTGTTCGAACGATAGCGAATTTTGGCTGCTTCACTAATGATCTGGTTCGTTGCAGGTAACATAAAATCAGAGTACTGCATTTCAGCGATCGGCTTCATACCATACATAGCAGCGCCAATAGCTACTCCCGCAATCGCGGACTCTGCAAGCGGTGTATCCATGACACGCATCTCACCGAACTCATCTAACAGCCCTTTAGTAGTTGTAAACACGCCACCTTTAACACCAACGTCCTCACCTAATACAAATACGTTCTCGTCACGTTCCATCTCTTCTTTAATAGCTAGTCGAATCGCATCAATATATTCCATTACTGCCATGATTTCGCCTCCTCATCGTTTTCATTAGGAGAACTAGCACCATATGAATCAGCTTCGGGATTAGCATACACATGCAGAAGTGTATCCTCTGGTTTCGGGAATGGCGCACGATCTGCATATTCCGTAGCTTCCTTAATCTCCATATTGATCTGAACAACTAAGTCCGCATCCTGCTCCTCATTCCAAATCCCAAGATTGATGAGATACATCTTCATGCGAGCTACGCCATCTTTCTTCCAGTTCTCATCCACTTCTTCTTGAGTCCGGTATGCCAGATCATTATCAGAGGTCGAATGGGGCGAAAGTCGGTACATCATAGCTTCGATCAGCGTAGGTCCTTCGCCGCGGACTGCGCGCTCTCTAGCTTCTTTTACCACACGATAGACTTCAAGTGCATCATTACCATCTACCCGAATACCTGGGAATCCATACCCGAGAGCACGATCGCTAATTTTGCCACTAATCTGCTTGTGAAGAGGAACCGAAATTGCATATTGATTGTTCTCACACATTAGAATGACAGGTAGTTTATGTACGCCTGCAAAGTTACAACCTTCATGAAAGTCCCCCTGGTTACTGGATCCTTCCCCAAAGGTAACAAACGATACAAAGTCTTTCTTTTTCATCTTGGCAGCAAGCGCTAACCCTACAGCATGCGGCACTTGCGTCGTAACGGGACTTGAACCTGTCACGATCCGAAGACGTTTGCTTCCAAAATGTCCTGGCATTTGTCGTCCACCACTATTCGGATCTTCCGCTTTTGCAAAAGCCGATAGCATTAACTCACGAGGAGTCATACCCACAGCAAGAACAAATCCATAATCACGATAATAAGGAAGATAATAATCCTTCTCGCGATCAAGGGCAAAAGCTGCCGCCACTTGAGCCGTCTCCTGACCTACACCAGACACGTGAAAGTTGATTTTTCCTGCCCGTTGCAATAATAAGTTACGCTCATCAAACTTCCGTGCAAGTAGCATATATCTGTACATATCAATCACTTGTCCATCACTTAGTCCAAGTTTCTCATGTTGGTTTACCTTCGTAGTATTATTATTATCATTCATGGGAGATACCTCCTTATTCATAGCGCCTTTCCCCTTCTCTGATCTGATCTTAAAACCAGGTACTAAGACTAGACTTAACCCTATTATAATCCCTTTTCCCCAAAAAAGAAAAGCCCATATGTTGAAACGAGCTCTTTTTCAACCATTCTCAGGTCTACATTCCTATCGCTTTGCCATCTACAGCAAGCATCGCCTCGCCCATAATTTCTGATAAGGTAGGATGAGGATGAATCATCTGGCTAACTTCCCAAGGTGTTGCATCAAGAATCTGCGCTAAGGCCGCTTCACTAATAAGATCCGTAACATGAACACCGATCATATGCACACCAAGAATATCGTTCGTGTTATTATCTGCAATAACTTTAACGAACCCCTCTTTACTTCCTTGTACTAAGGATTTACCTATTGCTTGAAAAGGAAACTTCCCTACTCTCACATCATATCCTAACTCCCGTGACTCTTTCTCAGTGTAACCAACACTCGCTACTTCGGGTCTCGTGTATACGCATCGTGGTATGAGATGAGATGGATACACTTGTACCGTTTCACCTGCTAGATGGTTCACAGCAGCAATTCCTTCGTAGCTTGCAACATGAGCTAGTTGTAAGCCACCAATAACGTCACCAATCGCATAAATATGCGCTTCCCCCGTCTGCATGAAAGAGTTAACGGCAATGAATCCACGCTCAGTCCGAACATCCGTATTTTCAATTCCGATATTCTCCACATTCGCTTGTCTCCCAATCGATACAAGTAACTGATCAGCCTCAAGGCTCTGTTGCTCATCTCCCATTTTCACTTCTATGGAAATATGCCCATCCTGAATCACATATGTATCTGCAAGCACCTGTCCACCTGTTATCACTTTAATCCCGCGACGAGTAAATATTGTGTGAAGTTCGCGCGCGATGTCTTCATCTTCAAGAGGTAGTAATTGATTCGCAGCTTCCACGATCGTGACTTCCACTCCGAAATCATTCAGCATCGAAGCCCACTCCACACCAATAACCCCGCCACCTACGATAACTATAGATTTCGGTAATTGCTCCATGACTAAAGCTTCATCACTACTTAAAATATGGATTCCATCTGGTTCTAGCCCCGGTAATATACGCGGTCTTGAGCCCGTGGCAATAATCAGATTGGTTGCAATCACAGTCTCCATCTCGCCATCGGACAACTCTACTGCCACTGCACCACTTTTTGGCGAGAAAATAGATGGACCTGTCACGCGTCCCTTACCGTAGAGTACTTTTATTTTATTTTTACGCATGAGATATTGCACACCTTGATGCAATTGCTCCACGATCTCCGTCTTTCGTTGCTGTACTTTAGGAAATACTAATGTTGCTCCACTCGTCTCAATACCATAACTTTCGCTATCTTTAATTTCAGCATATACTTCTGCACTACGTAACAAAGACTTACTAGGAATGCAGCCTCGGTGCAGACATGTTCCACCAAGCTTGTCCTCTTCTATAATAACGACATCTTTGCCGAGTTGAGCAGCGCGAATAGCCGCTACATAACCCCCAGTCCCCCCACCAAGCACTGCAACATCACAAGTAATAGACATAAACAACCTCCACGAATTCATTTTTCTAATTATATTGTACTCTCTTTTGCCTGCATTACAAATGTTTGGACACTTCACAAATGGACAGACAAACACGAACACGTTATGATACAAGTAGATCAACATTTCAACCATAGGAAGGATTTCAGCTATGAAATTACTTATTACCCGCTTCATTGCCATAATCATTCTAGTTGTTCCAGGTCTAATGGCGATGGTCGGATTTCTGATGATGAAAGATTCTATATATAACTACGTTGTGGTCCATGGAGATGACACGATCACCAACCCCACCTTTCAATGGCTCCATTTTGGAGGAGGATTACTCCTCTTTGCTGCAGGCATGGCCTTCCTTGGGGGATGGATATTATCCCGCGATCGTAAACGTAATTATGTTGGCCCACGCTTTAAGCAAAAACGTAAACCCCAAGAATCTAAGTCACCTATACAACCATAGTAATAATTACAGCTCAACATCGAACAACCCGGCGTAGCGTGGTCGTACCCCTCTCAACAAACAGGGCAACCGTCCAGCACGAACTCGGGTTTTTTTGTATGATTATCAGTCGTTCCACTATGAACTTATTTCAATCAGGGCCACTTATAATCACATCAAATGCATCTTCTTCTTCTAAATTCATATTGGGTTGCTTAAAGACGGGTAATCCCGTTATCACATCACCAGTCAGAACAACTTTCACTTCATTATCACGGTTATATAGAACAGATTCGATCTCAAAAAAACCAGACAGTAATGCCGCAGCAACAGCTATCTGCTGAGGTGATAAAGAGGTCTGAGTACGGTTAGGTGAAGCAGGTTTTTCTACTTTTCCTGATAAGCGTGGTACTTTATTAGATGTCTTTCTATTGGAACGTCGTGCCATATGATCTCACCTCTCGCCGAAAAGACCTCTTTCTATAGCATATAGTGCAAGATCACAATCGGTGTAAAAACACTGCAATTATTTACCGATTCGTCTATTCCATGAGAGCATCTCTAAGTTTAGTGGACATCCTAGACTCTTTGGAATTAGATTTCAATACGGCTTTCCTCAGGGAAAGATTCTGCTGATAACACTTTTCCAAATCCTCCATGAGATTGTTCAGTAACACCAGCATGCTTGGGTCCTGATTCCCTTGATTCTCTATAGCCGCAATCAGCTCTTTATAATGCTCTATCGTATCATTCATTGTTTATTCCTCCATTATGCTTAACTTGACCTTATCCACCATAACACTACAAGGACAGGAACTTCAATGATAAAGACGAACCCTCATAAACTTTAGTTCATTCTATTTAGGTATTGTTTATGTCAATTGAATTTTGTTATTATGAAGAAATGACAAAAAACAGGTTTGAAAGGAAGATGAAACCTTGGCACAATTATTTTTCAAATACGGGGCTATGAACAGTGGTAAATCCATTGAAATTCTAAAAGTGGCTCACAATTATGAGGAACAGAACAAACATGTATTAATTTTCACTTCAGCCATGGATAATCGAGATGAGGTCGGTTATGTTTCTTCTAGAATTGGCCTTAGACGCGAAGCAATTCCTATATATCAAGATACGGACATTTTTAGCGTCGTTAAGAAATATCAACCTAAACCTTCATGTGTACTAGTGGATGAATGCCAATTCATGAATCAAGAGGGGATTCAGCAACTTGTTCGCATTGTGGATGAACTTGATGTACCCGTCATGGGATTTGGGCTAAAAAATGATTTTCAAAATAATCTTTTTGAAGGTAGCAAGCATATGCTAATCTATGCGGACAAAATAGAAGAATTGAAAACGATATGTTGGTTCTGTGAACGGAAAGCGACAATGACCTTACGTGTTAAGGATGGTAGACCTATTTATACCGGAGAACAAATCCAGATTGGTGGGAATGAAGCCTACTACCCTGTATGCCGTAAATGTCACGCTAATCCCACACTATAAGGAATATTCACATATTACCTGATCTTAACCCTTGAACTAACAAAGGAGTTTTCATGTGGAAACAGCTATACTTGGAAGTTTTATATCTGCTATGGCTACAGTGTTAGGCGCAGTCCCTCTTTTGTTTGTGAAGAGTCTTTCAGAGAAATGGAAAGACATTCTTATCGCCTTCACAGCAGGAATCATGGTCTCAGCCTGCACGTTTGGACTTATGCCGCAAGCATTGAATGAATCTGGCATTTGGGTGTTAACGATCGGTTTCATGATGGGAATCGTCGTGTTAGACCTCATTGAAAAAAACATCCCGCATATCGATGTAGAGAACGATTCAGGTATTAGCACCTTTGATTCCAAATCACTGCTAGTCATTATCGCCCTCTTTATTCATAACATTCCTGAGGGACTGAGTACAGGATTTAGCTTCGCTAGTGAGAATGAGAGTCTTGGTCTTATGGTTGCGATATCCATTGGAGCTCAGAATATGCCAGAGGGACTCATACTTGCCGTGTTTCTTCTCAACTCTAATGTAACGAAGCTGAATGCCTTCCTTCTCGTTGCTGTAACCGGATTTATGGAAGTTATTTCAGCCATTGTTGGTTACTTCGCTGCCAGCTATATCGAGTCGTTAATTGGCTACGGATTAGCCTTTGCTGCCGGTGCCATGATGTTCATCGTTTATAAAGAATTGATTCCTGAAAGTCATAGCCATGGCTATGAAAGACCCTCTACCTATTCATTTATTATCGGTCTACTTATTATGGTATATATCAGTTACATATTCGGATAAACACGAATAGACTAGTGCAATACAGCACTAGTCTTCATATGGAATAAAAGAGGCCGTTCCCCCTTGTAGAACATTATCCTTGAACACATACTGAACCTGTAACTCACCAGCATAATCCGAGAACAATCTAGGAACAGCTGTCGTTGCCTTCAGTGTGTTGTTCTCCACCTTATAGCTAATGATACTGCCAACTTCAATTTTCTGGTTTCCATCCTTATATACAGCGCTTACTTCAGCATCCGGAATGAGTATATGTTGCTTATTTAGATCAAATTCAATGCCTTTAGCTGTCAAATTCCCCTCACTAAACTGCTTACTAAATACGGATAAAGCATTCTCAGTATGAATTTCATGTCCTGTATTTCCTTCCAATACTCGAACTTCACTTTGATAAACCCCGGTACCATAACCTGTAGTTAGGATAATCACGATCTCGTTCTTACCATCCCCATTTACATCAGCTAATAAGATCTCTGGAGCGTAGGAAGGATTGATAACATTGTAACTTCCGAGTAAATTCCGGCTGAAATTTTCCGTTACAAGCGTCAAATGCTCATAAATGCCATTCTCCCCCTGATCAGCGGTAACTTTCATTTCTCCTGATTCTGATTCAGCAATGGTCACATGTTGGATATTCTTTATATTTACGTTCTTAGAATTCTTGTCATACGTTGTTTCCTTACCAAACACATCCGATATAACGCTAAGAGGGACCATAACTCGTCCATTCATAATTTGTGGAGGGACCTCAGTATAATGTTCCGTATCATTGATCATTAATTTTATTGGATTAGAAGCGAAAGCCATCACAGAAGTCCCAAATAATACGCACGCAGCAGTCGTAACAATAAACCATTTTCTTTTCAAGGATGACTCACCTTCTTTATTTGTAGTGGTTTGTTCCCTCCTATCGTATGCTTAATTTAGCAATATTTCCAGAAAAAAGTTTGTAACTATTCTAACAAAATGTTACAGAGTCATTATTTCATGTGTTTTGGTAGAAAAAAGGGTAAAAACGCACAAAAAAGCATGACAAATGACCATGCTTAACTGAGTTTGTATTGAATAATAGAAATGACTTACTGGGTAGTGTTAATGGTCTCCTATAAACCTAACCCTACCTCCAAGTTCTTTTATCATTAATCTCCATCTTCTTTTTGAAGGCTTGGTCTAAATCAATGTTAAGCTTATTCGCTAAGTCAAAGATATTCCATACCACATCATACATCTCCAATCCCAAATTCTCTTTCGTTTCAGTATCTGGATTGAAGGAGACCGTCAAAACCTCCTTAGACAACTCACCTACTTCCGTCATTAGGTACAACATCCTTTGCTCAATAGAACTCTTGTCGAACCCTTTAACTTTACTGAACTCACTTACATAAAGTTGAAACTCAGATGTATTCATCGCCATACCCCTCGCTATTATTTAAGAACATTTCAGTTGTGATTATTTGGATAGGTTCCATTCAAGAAAATGACAGACTGGTTAATTAACTCTTGTAAAACATCAACATTGATATCAGCTACCTTATTGATGTACACACATGCCTTTCCTGTCGTATGTTTACCAAAATCCTTTAACAACTCTTCTCGTTTTGTCTCACCTGTCGCAAAATATAAGCTTATTTTAGCTTTACGAGGTGAAAAACCAACCAGTGGTGCATCGCCTTCGTGACCGGAAGCATATTTATAATGGTATGCACCAAATCCAATAATACTCGGTCCCCACATTTTCGCTATATAACCTGTCGTTTCAGTAAAAATATCTAACAATCTATAGGCATCTTCGCGTTTTTTAAGGCTTTTAACATTTTCGATAAATTCAATAACACTGTTATCCGTTTCTTTTGTTTTTAGCTCATACATGATTAAATTTCCTCCCTCTTCTTAATCCTTACTCTTGTATATTACAAAAATAAATCCCAATAAACCAGAAAGGTTTATTGGGCAAGTATGAAGAGCTACTCAATCCATCCATTATAACTTCAATGTGATCCCAACGCGACAAAGGGTATATCTAAAAGATCAGAAATATTTCCCAGGGAATTGTTATTAATATAATGGCTATCTACAACTATATTCATGATGGTTACTTATCAAAGCTGGTCAACTTCTATTTGCATAAAACAGTCTTATGAGCATCGTCCCGCTTCATTAGATACAGTAAATTATACTCAAAAATGTTAAGTCCTGAGAATTCATATTCACCTTAAATTTATTCAACTCCTGTTTATAATGCCTTATTGTATAGCCGCTTAAGTTTCGTCTTTGAAGAAACAAGTCTAGACCCAATTCAAAGTCGATCTCCTCTACCCCTGCATCTGACTCTTTTGACAGCTCACTTCATTAGGCAACTTATTTGTTCTTCTCAAAAAAAAAATTCTCCTCTTAATAAACAAATAACCGACATCGCGTTTGAGTCGCGCTGACGGCTCGTTATACTGCTCTATTAGTTTCGTTAGTAATTCGCGTAGCCATTTTTACACTTATTTTCCTAGTTTGTGGCATATATCGCCTCATCTGAGTTATCCCCGCTTGAAACAAATTTTGTACCGATTTATTTTACGTATAAAATCGTAAACAGACACGAATTATAATATTTATTCGTAAAACGCAAAAAAGACGCTCCTCCGCTATACAACCGAAGAACGTCCACTTGTCTTTACTATTAAATTACGCTACTACTACCCTCAACTTAAACGTCCGACAAACTCGCTTATGTATCGAAGAAAATACTTTACAGTTATCGTTATGGAGGCATCACAGTTTATTGGAACCCCAACGTATCAACTTGCGTAAATTCACCGTTTCAGCTAAAGATTAGAAGGCGCTAAGTCAAGCGCATCAGGCGTTTACGACACCTTATGCTCAATTCTAAGCTTATCAGCCACCATCGCAATGAACTCCGAGTTCGTTGGCTTAGACTTGCTTATATTGATCGTGTAGCCGAACAGGTGGCTGATGGAGTCGATGTTGCCGCGTGTCCAAGCCACTTCAATGGCATGACGGATAGCACGCTCAACGCGGGATGGCGTTGTTTTGAATTTCTCGGCAATGGCTGGGTAGAGCGTTTTGGTAATGGCACCTAGAATTTCTATATTGTTATATACGATGGTGATGGCTTCACGCAAGTACTGATACCCTTTAATATGCGCTGGAACACCGATTTCATGTATGATGGACGTGATGTTGGCATCTAAATTTTTTCCTTTTCCTAATGGGACTACATTGGATCTATGATTGGACATAGACATGCTTGGTGAGTTCACGTTCTGTTGACCTACAAGCTGGCGAATACGATTGGCTAGTACTTCCATATCAAATGGCTTCAAGATGTAATACGAGGCACCCAATTGTACAGCACGTTGAGTAATGTTCTCTTGTCCGAAAGCCGTCAGCATGACAATCTTAGGTTGTGGGGATACATTCATTTCACGCAGACGCTCAAGCACACCGAGGCCATCCAAATGAGGCATAATAATATCCAAAATAAGTACATCCGGTGCCTTTCTGGATTCATTAATCATATTGAGCACTTCCTCGCCATTGTAAGCGATTCCTGTAACAACCATATCCTCTTGCCCCGAAATATATTCTGCAAGCAAATTCGTAAACTCTCGGTTATCATCAGCTAACAATACCTCAATTTTTTGCACTGTTTGGTTCCTCCTTAGATTTCTCTTGTTTTTTGGTGTTCATACCCATATCCTCATTTCATCTGCATGACATAGTTTTCGACATAGAAAATGAAATCCCTTCTGTCGAATATTATTTTTGTTTATTTTTTTATGACTTTAATTTATAATAAATATTTTTTTTCATTGTTAGACCTTTTTCGTGTAATAATGACAAAAATGAGAACAAAAAAATCCTAAGGCTAACTCGCCTTAAGATTTTTTTGTTCTGCATTTTTGGACATTATTCCTGAGTCCTGTAACATCCATTCAATAAAGCATCCATACCCTGACTTCGGATCATTCACGAATACATGCGTTACAGCACCTATTAATTTGCCATCTTGGATAATCGGACTACCACTCATACCCTGTACGATTCCACCTGTCTTGCTCAACAACTTTGGATCCGTAATTTTAAGTACAAGTCCTTTGGTTGCTGGGTTGTCCTGACGTGCGACATGAACGATACTAACATTGAAGCGTTCCACATGCTGACCATCTACAACTGTTAATATTTCTGCTGGTCCTTCTTTTACATCTTCTGCAAAAGCAATAGGTATTGGCTTATTATATAGGCCATGCTCAGGATTCTGTGACATTTTACCGAATATACCGAAGTGGGTATTATTCTCGATGTTACCTAGAACATTACTTTCTTTCAGGAAATGTGCTCTCTTTTCACCAGGCTCGCCTTCTTGGCTTTTGGAAATAGATGTAACGTTCGATTGAACAATTTCACCACTACCGACAACGATGGGCGTCTGGGTATTCATATCCGTTATAACATGTCCTAGTGCGCCATATACGCCTTGATCAGGGGCATAGAAGGTAAGCGTCCCTACACCTGCAGCAGAATCGCGTATATAGAGTCCTAGCCGCCAAGATTTTTCTTCACTATCATAAGCTGGTGTTAACTTTGTAGTCAGACTTTTATCTCCTCTTTTGAAGGAAATTTTAAGATCTTGCTTTTTCTTACCTGCTTCCTCCACCATCTTAGCGATCTTGCTAATATCAGTAAGTGGAACCCCATCCATGTGCGTCATCAAATCCCCTAACTGAATACCTGCTAGTTCACCTGGAGATACACGGGTATCTTGGTTCGCCTTGACTAAATGATGCCCTACCACTAAAATTCCTGCCGACTTCACTTTGACACCAATCGTTTGTCCACCTGGAATCACCTTCAAACCAGGTACAACTTGGATTCGTACCGTTTTGAATGGAATGGTACCGAATAATTTCAGCGTCAGTTTTGCTTTGCCACTATTCTGGGGGCTTAGCTTCAAAGGATGATTCGGGGACACTTGCATTGTTGAATTAGCTGAGCCATTGAGCTGGAGCACATCAGGCCTATCCACAGATGCTTGGGAGTACACTGGAACCGCGAGCTGAAGCTGAGACGTATGATCTGTAGACATTCTCAAATCATTCGGCAAAGCCGCATAACTCTTCACGGGTTCACTTGTGCCAAGAAAACATAAAAGAAAGGCAGTTAAAAGCCCAAACAATTTCTTCCTGAGGTTGGAGTTCAAGTGGCTGTCACACTCCCTTATGCTTCTTTCGCTTGACGAAAGGTGGTCGCCAATTGCGTACCTTTAAGATAACCCCGCCCTCATGCTTTTATTACTGTCAATCATTACTCCGAGTCCTCATCTGACAGCTTTTCTCGCCTCTGCCAGCTTCAACATTTCTTGGGCATGATGGAGTGTCTTTTCAGTAATTTCTACCCCGCCAAGCATACGTGCGAGTTCTTCAATTCTTCCCTGCTCAGATAAAGATTCTACACGGGTCATTGTGCGACCATTCGTGATATTCTTCTCAATTAAATATTGATGATCCGCCATACAAGCCACTTGTGGTAAGTGAGTTATCGAGAAAACTTGGCAGGAGTCCGACAATTTGAACAGCTTCTCAGCAATCGATTGCGCGGCTCTGCCACTTACCCCTGTATCCACTTCATCGAAGATAAGGACAGGTATACGATCGTGACGCGCAAATATGCTCTTCATAGCCAGCATGATTCTTGATAACTCCCCACCAGATGCAATTTTCCCGAGCGGTCTTAAAGGTTCGCCAGGGTTCGGGGATATCATGAATTCAACATTATCAATACCTTGCTTCGTTAATCTCACCTTATGCCCAGCTACATCATATCCCCTAGGATCTTCGAGTAATTCGAGCTTGACTTGTAATGAAGTTCGTTCCATTTGAAGGTCCTTTAATTCCCCTTCTACTTGTGCAGCTAGATCAGCCGAACACTGTTTCCGTGCTTCACTCAGTTCATGTGCAGATTGAAGTAAACTTGCCAGCATCCCATCCCGCTGTTTCTGTAGTTCTTCCAAACGCTCATCTTTATGTTCGAGCAGATCACTTTCCTGCTTAATGTTCTCATAATAAGATAGAATTTGTTCAATACTATCACCATATTTCCGCTTTAGTGTAATGATCATATCTAGTCTTTGCTCGATCTCTTCTAAGCGTTCAGGGTTAAATTCAATGTTCTCTCGATAATCCCTTAATTGAAACGTTACATCCTCCAACTGAAAATAAGCGGTCTGTAACTGATCTAGAATAGGCTTAAGTCCTTTTTCATCAAACCCAGCAACATCCTTCAGAACAGAAATAGCTGTACTTATCGAACTGATTCCACTTTGACCATACAAAATGTCGTATGATCCTGAAACGGAGTCCATCATTTTCTCACTAGAGGATAGCTTCACCCTTTCTTCGGCTAACCATTCATCTTCTTCCAATTTTAATTGCGCTGATGAAATTTCTTCAAGTTGAAAACGATACAAATCTAACATTTGATATGCTTTTTGACTTGTGCTTTGCAGTTCCCTTAGTTCTTTCTCCACTTTAGCAAAAGCCGAATACTTCTCCTTGTATTGCTGTTTAATCGATCCTATAATGTGCTCTCCATAGGTATCAAGCAAATGAAGATGCCGATCCGGTTTAAGCAAGCTTTGATGTTCATGCTGACCATGAATGTTGACTAACAATTCACCAACCTCACGTAGCATGCTTAAATTAACAAGTTGTCCATTAATACGTGATGTACTTTTGCCTGTAGCTGTAATTTCGCGTCTGATCACTAAATGTTCATCATGATTACCTTCAATACCAATTCTAACTAACGCATCCCACACTGGATGTCCCTGCCCCAGTTCAAACAAAGCCTCAATTTCAGCTTTGTCACAGTCATAGCGGATTAAATCAGCGGAACCCCTGCCACCAGCCAGCAGTCCCAGTGCATCGATTATAATCGACTTACCTGCACCCGTTTCTCCCGTAAGAACGTGAAAACCGGGATAAAAATGTACATCGACAGCTTCTACGACTGCTAGATTTCGAATAGCTAATGTTACAAGCATGAAAGATTCCTCTCCTCGGGCCGCTTTTAATATCTTATGAAATGAACCCCATAATTTGTTTCACTATAAACACGCTGTCCTCTTCTTCACGACAAATCATTAATATCGTATCATCCCCACAAATCGTACCCATCGTCTGATTCCATTCCATATTATCAAGCAGAACAGCTACGGAATTAGCTGTACCTGGTAAGCATTTGATCACAACCAAATTGTTCGTATAATCAATATGGACGAAATTATCCACAAGGGCTCGTTTTAGCTTCTGAATGGGATTATAACGTTGATCTGTAGGTAGCGAATACTTATATTTCCCATCGTCCATCGGCACTTTAATTAACAGTAGTTCCTTAATATCACGAGATACCGTTGCTTGTGTAACCTGAAATCCAGCTTGCCTTAAATTTTCCACGAGCTCATCCTGTGTCTCAATATCCTGATGTGTAATAATTTCACGTATTTTAATATGTCTTTGACCCTTCATAGTTGCCTCCTGAAATATGTTCGTATTTATTCATCCTTACCTTGCCATTCTTCCTCATCCCAATCGAACTGAATCTGACGAATATCTCGATTCGTAACATCTAAGTACAATACACCCCTACAATCCGGATAGAACAAAAAATAAGGTAACAGCTGATCCCTTATTCCGCTTCCCGTCCACTCAAGTGGCTTACGATGACGTGCCATCTTAACTAAGTAAACGTCACCATTTTCTCCTGACACAACATAATCAATAAATAGGCGGCTTTGATAACTATCATCGTCCACTTCGAAATACAGTGGAATTTTGACTCGGCCCCCTAACACTTCATAACCTGCAGTGTGCAACAGCTCCACGGCCGGATGATCAGGTATGTATTCATTCATTGGTATTTCTAATCCTCGTGTGAATGATGAATTCAGCAGCCAATTCTTGATGAGATAGACTACACCCACAATGAGAAGAATGCCTATCAAAGCCATCACAATAATGTCAGCTCGACCCTCCATCCATATCACCTCGTGATTGTATTCGTGAATCTTGAAATAAACTCCTTTTTTTCAGTAAAAGAAACCCATCTACTTAGATGAGTTTCCTTTAAACGTGTATGTTGCATCTTTAACGACACCCTCAACAAGGTCTTTGAAATTCTGACTATCCTTGGGGAGAGATGCTTCATCATTCGTATCCAGTCCCCAGTGGGCAAGAAACTCAATGTTTCCTTCTCCACCGGTAATTGGGGAGAACGTTAGCCCCTGAAGACGGAAACCTAACTCCTGCGCAAAATTCAGTACCGTCATCAATACATCACGATGTACTGCTGAATCACGGACCACACCCGATTTACCAACTTTATCTCTTCCAGCTTCAAATTGCGGCTTAATCAAAGCTACGACATGAGCAGGTTTATCCAAGAGCGCGATAAGAGGTGGTAAAATAATTCTAAGCGATATGAACGAAACATCTATACTCGCAAAATTCGGTACAGGTCCCTGCAGATTTTGCGGCGTTACATAACGAAAGTTTGTTCTTTCCATGACCGTCACACGCTCGTCATTACGTAGAGACCAATCTAATTGATTGTATCCTACATCAATGGCATAAACATGCTTGGCACCATGTTGAAGTGCACAATCTGTGAATCCGCCAGTAGATGAGCCTATATCCAGCATAACAACATCATCCATCTCAATTGCAAAAGAAGTCAGCGCTTTTTTTAACTTCAAGCCTCCACGACCTACGTAAGGATGAACTGCGCCTTTGACTCTAATCTCAACATCTCTTGGAACCTTCATCCCCGGTTTCTCAATCCGCTCTTCGGCAGCAAACACAAGCCCTGCCATAATGGCTGCTTTGGCTTTTTCCCGGCTATCATAGAGCCCCTGTTCCACAAGCAGGACATCAATTCGTTCTTTTTCCATTTCATTCACCTAATTCTGTATTTACGCGTTATGACGGAAAGCTACTTTTGCCATATTCGTATGGATGAAGCGCCATGAGGCTATGAATCTCAGAGCATACTGCTACAGCAGTCAGTCCCGTTTCCTCACGTTGTTCCTTGATACTTCCGTGCTCTATAAATAAGTCAGGAATACCCATTAAGGATACCGAAGCGTCAAATATATGCTGTTTACTATAGAACTCTAATACCGCACTGCCTAAACTACCTGCTTCACTTGCTTCTTCCAGTACAATCATGTTTGTTTTGGATTTGGCGAGTGCATGCAGCATATTCTCATCAACAGGCTTCATGAAACGAGCATTAACCACATGTAATGATATACCTTCACGCTTCAACAGTTCCGCTGCTTCTAAAGCTACCTGAACCATTGGACCCGAAGCAAGTACTGCGTATCCTTCACCTTCTCGTACCGTCTCCCATGTCCCAATTGGAATAGGGGTCAACGTCTCATCCATAGCTACTCCAAGACCATTAATACGAGGATATCGGTACGCAATCGGTCCATCATTGTATTCTAGAGCCGTAAGCATCATATGGCGAAGCTCATTCTCATCCTTAGGCATCATGATGACCATATTTGGGATATGGCGCATAAAAGCTACATCATACACACCCTGATGTGTCTCTCCATCTGCCCCGACGAAGCCAGCACGGTCAATCGCAAACATGACATTGGCGTTATGGCGACATATATCATGGACAATCTGATCATACGCACGCTGCATAAATGTAGAATACACTGCAAATACAGGCTTCATACCCTCCATTGCCAATGCAGCACACATCGTTGCTGCATGTTGTTCTGCGATCCCAACATCAATCATACGCTCAGGGAACTTGAGACTAAAGGGAACCAATCCTGATCCTCCAGGCATAGCAGGTGTGACCGCGACAATTCTTGAATCCTTGTCTGCAAGCTCAATTAACGTTTGAGAGAACACGTCAGTATACATGGGGTTACCCACTGATTTCAGAACTTGACCGGACTCCATCTTATAAGGAGTAATGCCATGCCATTTATACGAATCTGCTTCAGCTGGCTTATAGCCTTTACCCTTTGTTGTCAATACATGAACAAATACAGGGCCGTCTACATTATCCGCCTGTTGGAACGTTTCAATTAATTTCTGAAGATCATGACCATCCACAGGTCCCAGATAAGTGAAACCAAGTTCTTCAAACAGAACACCAGGCACAACCATATATTTCAGACTATCCTTCATCTTCTCTACTGTCTTAGCTAACTTACCACCTATAGCAGGGATTTTCTTGAGCAACAACTCAACTTCATCCTTAGCCCGCAAATAAAAACGATCTGACCGTAGTTTACTCAGATAATTATGCATTGCACCCACATTCGGCGCTATAGACATTTCATTATCGTTAAGAACGACCATCAGCTTCTTTTGCTCATGACCAATATGATTAAGAGCCTCAAAAGCCATACCACCTGTTAAGGCGCCATCTCCGATTAAAGCAACAACTTTATTATCTTCGCCCTTAAGATCTCTCGCTAGAGCCATCCCCATGGCAGCTGATAATGAGGTACTACTGTGACCCGCTTCCCAGACGTCATGTTCACTCTCGGATATTTTCACGAATCCACATAACCCTTTATATTTACGCAATGTATCGAAACGATCCATACGACCTGTCAGTATTTTGTGAACATACGCTTGATGTCCTACATCAAATAAAAACTTATCCTTTGGACTGTTATAACAATAATGCAAGGCAAGGGTGAGTTCCACCACTCCCAAATTTGATGCGAGATGCCCTCCTGTGACAGATAGCTTCTCAATCAGGAATTGACGAATTTCGGCCGCCAGAGATGACAGCTCATCAACCGATAGTGATTTCAATTGTCCTGGCTGTTTAATTTGTGGAAGTAGCACTAGAATCTCCCCACTTTTCTTCTAGGATTGTGATGATATTCAAGCTCTCATTCATCATCATTTCATGTATTCATAAGTCCAAATCTTAATTCAATCAATACAATTATATCACATATGATCCCAATTCATAAACTTAGGTCTTTAGTGGTCTCTATTCATCAGGTAATCAGCAATTTCAAGTAACCGCTGGGGATTATCAAATCCAGCTTCAGAAATCGTTTTTTTCGCTTGATTCGTCAATTGTTCTACTTGTTCTTTGGAAGCGTCTAATCCGATGAAATAAGGATAGGTCACCTTCTCCTGTTTAACATCACTCTGAACCTTCTTGCCAAGCTTGCTCTCGTCTCCGATCAGGTCTAATATATCATCTTGAATCTGGAAAGCCAGTCCAATGTGATGACCAAATAGACGCAGTGCTTCAAGCTTAGCTTCATCCGCTCCAGCAATACGGCCCCCAGCAAGTAATGAGAAAATAATCAGATCACTTGTTTTGTGAAGATGAATGTATTCCAGTTGAGATAAGTCAGTGAGTCCTTGTTCTCCTTGCATGTCAGCAACTTGTCCGCCCACCATACCTCGTGGACCTGACATTTCGGATAAATCTTCTACAATAGATAACACTTGATCCGCAGGTATACCATGCTTGCGAGAGATCTTAACTAACATATAAAATGCGTGAGTTAAAAGACCATCCCCTGCCAGAATAGCCATAGCTTCACCATAAATTTTATGATTCGTCAGCTTACCACGGCGATAATCATCATTATCCATTGCGGGTAAATCATCATGAATCAATGAATACGTATGTACCATTTCAACGGAACAAGCCGCCTCAAGGGCAGCTTCCTTATTTCCTCCAAGAGCTTCACAAGCCGCAATCACAAGGAGGGGCCGCAACTTCTTTCCACCCGCAAGAAGCGAGTAAGTCATAGATTCCTTCAACGTCGTTGGAACATCCCACTGAGATGGAATGATATCAGACAATGCGGAAGTGACCTTATCACCGACTTCAGCAATATATTGTTCAAAAGAAGGCTGATTACTCAAGGGCTTCACCCCCGTCAACTGGAGCTCCGAAAGGCTTCTTCCGAAGCTCGCCATCTTCTTCTACGATCATTTCAATTTTGTGCTCTACCTGCTCCAACTTCTTGCTGCATAGCTGGGATAGACCCATCCCCTTTTGAAATAATTCAATAGCCTTCTCTAAAGGGACATCTCCGTGCTCAAGCTCACCCACAATTTCTTCTAACTGATTCATTGCGTCCTCGAAATTAAGCTCAATTTCCTTTGCCTTCGCCATGACCTTGCTCTTCCTCCTTTATCGCCCACACCTGACAGTCAAGTTGTCCATCGTTTACTTTTATCTTCATCAAATCTCCAAGTTGTACATCCTTGACGGATTTAATTAATTGTTGTTCCTGTTCATCATAGACAAGACTATATCCTCTAGACATAACCTTTAGAGGACTCAAAGCATCAAGCTGTCTCATAGCTGATATTAATTGCGACTGATTATTCTTGATAATAGATTGCATAGCCAATTGAAGCTGACGATGGCTTGACTCTCCATTCTTCTTTGCCGCAGCAATTTGATCCTTCGGGTTGAATCGTAGGAGGCTATGATGAACTCGCGATTGTTGTTCACGATTAAGTTTCAACCGTGACTGCATCGAACGAGTAAATTGCTGGTGTAATCTATCCAAGCGCTCAGCATGCTGTAGCACGGATCTCTTCGGATATACAAGAACAGAGGAGCGCTGCAATGAACTAAGACGTTCACGATAACGCTGAACGCGCTGTCTAAGAGCTTGTCTCAATTGGCGTTCACGTTGCTGTATCTGATTATGAATCTCAGATGCAACGGGTACAGCCAGCTCAGCAGCAGCCGTCGGCGTCGCCGCTCGAAGGTCACATACGAAGTCCGCAATCGTAAAGTCCGTCTCATGACCCACAGCTGATATAATCGGAATTTTTGATCGATACATCGCTTTTGCCACAATTTCCTCATTAAAAGCCCATAATTCTTCTAAGGAGCCGCCACCTCTACCCACGATTAACACATCAGCTTCTGCTAATTTATTCATGGCCGTGATTGCCTTCACAATAGAGGGCGCAGCACCTTTGCCTTGTACTAACACTGGATAAAGAATGATATTCACCTGCGGATATCGACGTTGCAAAGTAATCATAATATCACGCACAGCAGCACCGGTTGGTGATGTAATGACGCCAATGGTCTTAGGATAGGCTGGAAGAGGTTGCTTATGTTCAGATGCAAACAAACCTTCATCCTCTAGCTTTTTCTTAAGTTGCTCATAAGCGAGATAGAGACTTCCTATACCATCGGGTTGCATATGGTTGGCATAGAATTGATACTGCCCATCACGCTCATAGACGGTAACATTTCCTCTTGCAATAACCATTGCCCCTTCTTTAGGTATGAAGGGAAGCTTTTGGTTGTGTGAACCAAACATAATTGCACGAATTCGGCTACTCTCGTCTTTAAGTGTGAAATACATATGTCCGCTTGCGTGGTGAGTGAAATTAGATATTTCACCCCGAATCCACACATCAGATAACACCACATCCGAATCTAGCTTCATCCGGATATAGCGATTCAAATCTTTAATGGATAATACTTTTTGCTGTTCCATGGGAATCTCCCTTTATGCCAATCCGTGGTGCCGTTTGGCGGCTATCAGCGTATTTTGCATCAACATCGTTATCGTCATGGGACCCACGCCTCCAGGTACAGGTGTAATCGGGCCTGATACTTCTTTTACACTCTCGAAATCAACATCCCCGGCAAGCTTACCGTTCGGAAGACGATTCATACCTACATCAATGACAACAGCACCCGGCTTCACGAAGCTTGCATCAATAAAGTTAGCTCGTCCGATTGCAACAACCAGAATATCCGCTTGGCGAGCAATTTCAGCCATATTAGCTGTACGAGAATGACACATTGTAACCGTTGCATTCTCACGCTGTAGTAATAGAGATACCGGCTTACCCACAATGTTACTACGTCCAATGACAACTGCATGTTTACCTGACATCTCAACGCCAGCACGCTTGATTAATTCAATGACACCTGCGGGTGTGCAGGGCAGAAGACTATCGTCCCCAATAACAAGATTGCCCACATTGATCGGATGGAAACCATCTACATCTTTTTCGACAGCTATAGCATTAATAATAGCCTTTTCTTCAATGTGGCTTGGGAGGGGAAGTTGAACCAAAATACCGTTAATATTAGCTTGGGCATTTAGCTTGTCTACAAGCGCCAGCAACTCTTCTTGGGATGTCTGCGAATCTAAACGATGAACCTCAGAGTAATATCCTAAATCATGACATGCCTTCTCTTTATTCCGTACATAGACTTGAGAAGCAGGGTCTTCACCCACCAATACAACCGCTAGCCCAGGAATAACGCCTTGTCCAGCAAGTTCTTTTACCACCCTAGCGATACCACCACGAATTTCATCAGATACCTGTTTGCCGCTAATGATTGTTGTTGTCATGATATTCTCTCCCTTGAATTCATAATTTATTGTAGGTTGGATTAATGACGTTGCTCTTTAAGTCTCTCCAAATCTTTAATCATGTTTCCTAGCACACCATTAACAAATTTACCGGAATCTTCGGTACCGAAATGCTTAGCAAGATCAATAGCCTCATTGACAACCACTTTAGCCGGTACATCATCTTCATATACCATCTCAAAAGTAGCTAATCGAAGCACTTGGCGATCAACACGTGACAACCGACTGATTTGCCATCCGACCAGATAATGACCCAACAATTCATCTATGGCGACTTTGTGGGTCCATGTTCCATTCACAAGCCCCAAGACATATTCCTTCAACTTAATCTCATCTTTAATGACACGATCTGTCTCATTCTCTTCTGAAGCTTCTTCAAGCAACGTTGACACAGCAATTTCACTATCCACCAGGTTCATTTCCATTTGGTACAAACTTTGTACCACGATCTCTCTTGCTATACGTCTTTTCATTATTATTCTCGTTCCTCCTGAGCCTTCTTAAATTGCATTTATTATTTCTATTATGAATCAAGGATAACCCTATTCACTTACATTTGTACAAAAAAACCCTAGATTACTTTCCTCCAAAAAATGGGCGTCAAGAATTGCAGCTCTTTTTCCGGAGAAAGCATATCATAGGGTTCACTTAAATGGACGCCAACCTGAAGACAACCATTGTCCAATTTCTCTCCAATGTACGAGAGCTCCTTGACTCAGGTCTTTCCTCTTCCCGAAGGTATATCCAATGAACACAAGCAATGCAAAGAACAACATATTCCAAAAGCCAGCTATCAAATATATAAAACCGAATAAAATACCACCGGCGACGCCAACGACTCGTCCCCTGTGACTCTCCCACATTTCTTTCCAAAACATCGGGAAACTCACCTCTATTCTACTCTACTCTTAAAACTTGGTGCTGCCTGTGCAACATTCGCAATATATACAGAGACGTTCGCTACAGGAATACCTGTAGTTTCTTGTAGATAATCATGGACCTGCTTCTGAACATCAGAAGTCATGACCGGAATTGAAAGATCTCCCTCCACAACCGCACGGATGGTAATGTCAATTCCTGATTGCGTTACTTTAACTCGCGCTTTCAGATCGCGAACTCCTCGTACTTTGGAGGCTGCCTTTAAGCATAGATTCTCAATGGTCTCAACTGAGATTTGAATCTCACCATATTCAGTACGTTGATCAATAGAAGGAACAGCGTTACGATCACGACGAATAGAAATATAGAAGAATCGAACACTAAGTAGGAATAGAACAGCCAACACTATAATCGAGGTAGTAAAAACGGTCTGATTATCAGCATCAATCTCATTAAATGGCGCAACGCCACTTAGTAGGAGGATGGCTAATACAGATAGTACAGCGACAATCAAACTATATAAAAATAGCAAGAGTCTGTCCAATAATTTGGCCACGACAATCTAGCCTCCTTAAATTATAGTAAACCCTCGACAGGTTATGTCGGGGGTTTATATCTAGATAGATTGAACTAAAGTTTGCACCCGCATTTCTATAGATTCTAAAGGAATCAAGAATATGAGTGTTCGTCTTTCGCTCTTTCTATCTAGTTTCCGTTATTTAACACGCTGACTAAACTCAACTTCATCTATCTTCTCTGGACTCTTGAAATGTACATCATGAATATGCACATTGACTTCAATCACTGTAAGTCCGGTCATGGTCTCAATCGAACGCTTAACGTTGCGCTGAATTTCCGTCGCTACTTCTGGCAAGCGGTTTCCATACTCAACGATAACAGATACGTCGATTGCTGCTTCTCTTTGCCCCACTTCTACCTTAACGCCTTTGGATAGGTTCTTTCGACCCAAAAGCTCCGCAATACCACCTGCAAATCCTCCACTCATTCCTGCCACGCCCTTGACTTCCACAGTCGCTAATCCAGCGATGACTTCAATGACTTCAGGTGCAATTTGAATCTCACCGATTTCCGTTCTTTCAGACTCAGTCGGTAATAAACTCATAATGAACTCAACACCTTTCAAGTGAATTTCTTAATTACGAAATATGATTACGCAACATTCGAACAAGAATGCCTTTTTTAATAGATCTACTATATCATTTAGGTATCATTAAAACAAACGTCAATCAGAGGTTCAGATCTCGTTCTCTTCAAGAAATTTGATGTCGAAATCCCCTTCAATAAACGTTGGGTGATTCAACAATTTCTGATGAAATGAAATCGTAGTATGAATCCCTTCAACAGCAAATTCAGATAGCGCACGTTTCATCTTCGCAATAGCTTCCGACCGCGTAGGAGCCCATACAATAAGCTTCGCTATCATAGAATCGTAGTAGGGTGGTATCGTATACCCTTGATAAGCAGCACTATCTACACGTACACCCGGTCCTCCAGGTGGTAAATAGAATTGGATTTTACCCGG
The DNA here is from genome assembly GCF_000949425.1 of Paenibacillus sp. IHBB 10380. Classification (NCBI taxonomy): domain Bacteria; kingdom Bacillati; phylum Bacillota; class Bacilli; order Caryophanales; family Paenibacillaceae; genus Paenibacillus; species Paenibacillus sp. IHBB 10380. The sequence goes on along the minus strand of NZ_CP010976.1, from coordinate 1,107,900 downwards.
TGCTGGCATAAAGTTCTTATCTGGGTCCTCCGCATTAATACGACATTCAATAGCGACTCCACGAATCTCAATCTCTTCTTGTGTGAATGAGAGCGAATTTCCTTCTGCCACAGAGATCATTTCCTTAATCAAATCGACACTGGTTACCATTTCAGTTACAGGATGCTCAACCTGAATACGGGTGTTCATTTCCATGAAATAGAACTGATCATCGGCGCCAAGCAAAAATTCAAGCGTTCCTGCACCAGAATAATGTACTGATTTCGCAGCCCGTATAGCAGCTTCTCCCATACGCTCACGAATTTCAGGTGATAGGACTGGGCACGGTGCTTCCTCAAGCAACTTCTGTCTACGACGCTGAATGGAGCAATCCCGCTCACCTAAATGAACAACGTGTCCGTATTTATCAGCTATGATCTGAATTTCTACATGCTTCATACCTGTCAAATATTTCTCTAGATACACACCTGCGTTACCGAAGGCTTTCTGAGCTTCTTGCTGTGCTGCGGTGATCTGCTTAACGAGTGCATCCTCATCATCAGCAATCCGAATCCCTTTTCCTCCACCGCCAGCCGTCGCCTTAATAATTAAGGGATAACCAATATCGCGGCCGATCATAACTGCTTCTTCTAGACTATCTACGATACCATCTGAACCGGGTATAATGGGTACTCCCGCTTCTTTCATCGTCATCTTAGCCACTGATTTGTCACCCATTTTGGTAATCGCATCTGCGGAAGGGCCGATAAAAGTAATGTTGCATGATTCACAGATTTCAGCGAAATCAGCATTTTCAGCCAAGAAACCATAACCTGGATGAATAGCATCGCACTCTGTTAGTGTCGCAACACTCATAATGTTCGTGATATTTAAGTAGCTGTCTTTGGATAATGTTGGACCAATACAATAGGCTTCATCCGCTAAGCGGACATGTAGAGAGTCTTTATCGGGTTCTGAATAGACCGCAACCGTTGATATATCAAGTTCACGACAAGCCCGGATAATACGAACCGCAATCTCCCCTCGGTTCGCAATGAGCACTTTATGAAATTTCATTGCTGGTATCCTCCTCAAAAGTTCTCCAACGGAAAACTTACTTCGTACAAACACTTTTACTTAAGCATTCATCTTTACTCTGCTCTCACCAAGAAAAGAGGTTGGCCGAACTCTACCAGTTGACCGTTCTCGACTAGAACTTCAACAATTTCACCATTCACTTCTGCTTCCAATTCGTTCATTAGCTTCATAGCTTCAATAATACAAACTGTAGTCTTCCCTTTGACCTTGTCACTAACACTAACAAATGGAGCATCGTCAGGAGAAGCAGATCTGTAGAAAGTTCCCACCATAGGGGATACAATTTTATGTAGTGAGGATGATAGGTCTGTTACTTCAGGCAAGTTGCCTGAATTCAAATCACTAACTGCAGGATTCGATGATTGCTGAACATGTAAAGGGGCTGCCTGGTATGACTGTGGGATGGACGATTGAAAGTTTACAATTTCAGTTTTCCCTGGTTTACGAATAGATAGACGTGTGCCTTCGGATTCGATCTCTAACTCATGGACAGAGGTCTCATCTACCAACTTTATCAATTCCTTAATCTCACTCAACTTAAACATTCTAGATTCACTCCTTCAGCTTTCAAAAAACCATACTTAGTGCAATTTATACACATAACGTTATGTATTATATCACAAACCGAAGAAATGGAAAGAGTCCAAGATACTCCCGGACTCTTTACCCTTCATTCTAAATTATGGAGTGACATACTGTACACTAACCTTATCTTGTGAAACATTCAGTTCTTTCATCACTAAATCGACAATATTTACAGCTTGTTTCACGTCTAGTTTTTCACTTAATACAAGAACCTTGTAATGATCTTCTTCCTCTTTCACAACAGCACCACCATATTGCTGATGAAGCTCTTCTTCAATACCCGTTATTTTCGTTTCTTTCTCTTCGAGGCTTCTTAGTTGATCATTGGCTTTAGCGCTCGTCTCTGGATCATTGTTATTCATATCGTTGATTGTAGCATAAAGATCAGTCTGTTCTTTCTGGCTAGTCTGGACACGATCCAATCTGTAAGAATCAAGTAGACTACTGCTAGAAGCCGCTTGAGTGGCAACCTCTTTTAGAATTTCCTCATCATTTTTGTTCTTCGTATCCGGGTTACCTACTGAAGCCGTCTTATCCGTTACTGGTTTATCTGTAGCTGGTTTATCTATAACTGATTTATCTGTAGCTGACTTGTCTTCCTTAACAGCCACATCGGTTGTTTCCTTCTTTTCGGTAGTCGAGGCCGTTGCTTCAGGCTCCTCCGTAGTTACTGTGCTATTCACCGCCCCGTCTGTTACCACCTCAGTAACAAGGACTTCGTTTCCACTATTCTTTTGATCTACAACCTGCTGACTGTCCGCTACAGGCATGGTCGAAGAACCTGAATCCTCTGTAAACAGATAGTACGCTGAGAGAACCACCATTAAACTCAACATGGACACCAACCAAATTGTTTGTCTTTTATTATTCATTACGAACTTCCTCCTTCGTTTTGTACATAAATGGAAAATGATTACTCCTGTTTACGAGGCACGACTGAAATACGAAACCCCGCCACATTCAGACCTTTTTCGACGGCATTTACTATCAAATTTCGAACAACTTCATTCTCAGCTCCTTTAGCTACAATCAATACACCACGAATTTGCGGCTTCACTTTTTTCGTGATAATGGGAGTCTCACTACCTGAAGATTCGTACGTCACGATTTCCCCATCTCGGGTATATTGGGTGGTATGCCGGTTGCCACCATTAGCGTCATTTTCCTCAGTCTTCTGTTGAGAATCTTTCACATTCCGTTGAATGACAATTTCCTCTGTTGAATCCACAGTGACTAACACATCCACTGTCCCTACACCTACTATTTTCTCCAATATTTCCTTGATCTTATTTTCAAAGGCCTCTTCTATCCCACTAAAGGAATCGGTTTGTGCATTGGTATTTTGGAACGTTTCCTGAACTGCAGTTGATGCTGGTGGTTCCCTCCCTGTATTCTCATTATCAATCTTCTTCACATTGACGAATGAACTAAATAACACAATAGCTACGCCTACCAAACCTAAAATAATGAGCCACCGAAAAGCTGAAATTCGTTTGGCCCCACCCGGTCCCCCACCAATCCATTGTTCTGCTTTTTTAAACCAATTCCCCAAATTCGCTCACCCCCTTCATATTTTGTCATCTCCCTGCTCACCTTGAACCACAATTTGATTCGCTTCAAGATTCCATTCAGTCATCAGAATTTTTCTTATATGATCAGAACTTTCTGCTTGCTGACCGGATACCTCCGTAGCTTCAAGCTCTTGATTGTCTTCCTTATTGGATTCCACATCTTCAGGTAACGAGGTATTCACCTCAACTTTAATTTCGTCAATGGGGGCTACTGAAATATTCTGGATTGCTTCTTCACTTACTTCACTTTGCTCTAGTTCGCTAGAAGGTTGTAACGTAACATCTACTGAGGTGATAGCAGGCACCTTCTCATTAGCGTTTCTCTCAGAAGGGAGTAACGAAAGCATCACCGTCACCTCCTTGACCTGATTTCCTGTTTTATTCCGAATCTGCTCCTTCATCTGCCGCGCAACCTCTTCTCCAGCCCATTGCAGACTTTGGCTCTGCTGATTATGCTTTAGCTGCTCACCTTGAACCAGAATTTGCGCCAGACTCTTCTCGCTCTTTGCCCCAAGTTGTCCAGCATCACTTTCTTGATTAAGTAGGGCCAGATTCAATTTATCAGCTGGCGAGTCTGTGAGTAAGCTGATAATAGGCCCCAGTAATGTAAACAGGATGAGTAGACTTAGTACCAGCTTGATATATCGTTCCATTGAGCGACTTGGCAGGATCAGATCCACGAATATTGCCAGAAGCACAATCATAATCACTTCTCTCATCCAACCGCCAAGCCAAGTCATATCAAGCTTTCCTCCTCACCTCATCATGACCGTTACATTTCCAGCCATTAACAGAATAGTTATCGCTAGAAAGAACATTAATCCTACAACTGCCATGGTCGAAAATACGTAGATCATGCTCTTACCAATCGTTTGTAGACAAGTCACGATAGGAGTATCACCAAGGGGTTGCATGATGGCAGCGGCTACTTGGTAGATCAGAGCTAGTGTTAATATTTTGATGGCTGGAAAGGCACAAATAAAAATGATGATAATAACTCCCGCTAAACCAATCGAATTCTTAACGAGCACGGATGCTGATATGACGGTATCCGTAGCATCTGCGAACATTTTACCGACGACGGGAATAAAGCTACCTGATATATATTTAGCGGTACGAATCGTGACTCCATCCGTGACAGAGCTTGTCATCCCTTGTACCGAAATTACACCTAAAAAAATAGTAAGTAGTACACCTAGCAATCCCACACTAATTCGTTGAAGAAGATTTGCCATTTGTGTAAGCTTATATTTATCCGAAAGTGAGCTTACTATATGCAGTACAGCCGAGAAGAACAAGAGCGGAAATATGACGGTGTACACGAGGGTGCCTACGGTATGAATCATAAAGATGATTAATGGATGTGTAACCGATACCGTTACGACATTCCCCATAGAAGCCAGTAAAGAGAATAAGAGAGGTAGCATCGCCATCATGAAATCAATCATGTGACTGATTGCCCCTTTGGCGTATCCAATCGCTACCGAGAAACTGTTGATAGCAATCACCATAATGACCATATAACAGAGAGAGTAGGCCACCTTACTTACGGTATTTCGCTCAAATGCCGTCTGGAGCGTCTCCAAAATCATACTCATAATACTCAAAATTACGATCGATACTAACAACTTTCCGTTGAGTAAAACTTCATGCCAGAAAAATGAAATTAATCCTGACAGGATGTTTTTGAAGCTAAGCCCCTCCCCTCCAGGAAGAAGCATATCCATAAAGGAGGGCACCTTTTGATCCGGGAAAAACCCTCCGTATTCTTTCATTAATTCATCCCAATAGGTCTCTACTTGATCTTTAGGTAATTGCTTGGCTTGCTCCTTCACTAAATCATTCGAGGGCTCATCAGCGTAGATCGTTCCTCCACCGAATAATAACAATACCAAGAAGATCATGAGTAACCCTTTTACTACTAACCCCCCTGAAGTACGTCGTCCTAACATGGCTCTATCCCACTTTCTTAGGTCGGCAGCAGCTTCATAACGGTTTCAATGATGATGCCGATAATCGGTATAGCAAGCACCATGATCAGCACCTTGCCGGCGAGTTCTATTTTGGAAGCAATGCTCTCTTGACCTGCATCTCTAACAATTTGAGATCCAAACTCAGCAATATAGGCGATGCCAATAATTTTGAGTATCGTTTTTAAATAAATCATTTGAACCCCTGCAGCTTCAGCCATCCGCTCTAACTCTCCAACAACAGTAGCAATTTTTCCGATAAGGAAAAGGAATATGAGAATCCCTGTGGAAGCCGCCAGTAAAAAAGCAAACATCGGTTTCTGTTCTTTAATTGTCAGAATGAGAATGGTGGATATAAGTGCTAGCCCTACCACTTGTATAATTTCCATAATGTATCCCCTACTGGAACAAGAAAATAGATTTTATCTCCTGTAGCAAGGTATCGAGCATCCGCACGACCATGAACAGCACCACCACAAAACCAATGAGCGTCACCCAGTGAGCCATATCCTCTTTCCCCATTTGTTTGAGAACCGTGTGAATCATAGCTATGATGATGCCGATTCCCGCAATTTGAAAAATTGCGTTCACGTCAATGTTCATTCCCTACACCTCGCTAAAAGATCAAAATGATGATTAATGCTCCGACAAGAAGTCCCAGACTTTTACTCATTTTTTCATATTTCGCCTGATCCTCTCTTGATGCTGCCTCTTCATGCTTCAACTGCTGTGCAGCTAATGCGATATGTTTAATCTGATCCTGACGATCGCTTGTACCTAAAGTGAAGCTCAATTGATGGAGCACATCCTTCTCGGCTGTCTTCATCGAAGTATTCTTCCAATGTAGGGCTAAGGCATGTGCTATACTCTCCTGCGCTGTCAGACCTTGTGACGAGTTCATGGACCGAGCTGCGCTAGTAAATAATGTGCTTAATGGTTCCTTCATCTGAGCCCCCATTTTACTCATCGCCTCAGGTAAAGGTGTGAAGCCATAAGTAATTTCCGTCTCTAGGCGCTGCATAGCGAGAATCAATTCTCGGATCTGCCTTGGCCTTCGTTCGAACTGCCTAGCTTTATAGAATCCTGCCAAGGTTCCAGACAGTAAGATCAATATTGCGCCTAATAGCTTAAGCACTAGCTCATCACCCCTTCGATGAATAATGAGAAAGTTGTATAGAACGTTGCTGTCGATCCAGAATTCGAAAGCCAAGATCCCCAGCAGTTCGGTTAAGGATGACATACATCTCAAACATTCGATTTTCAATTAATCCCGCCAGAGCTGGACGTTGAGAAAGTTCCTCAGCATTGGAGCCGTGAGCTGTAGCAATGATAGATATGCCCGCATGAAGAGCTTCCGTAATCGCTTCTGCATCTTCAGCGCGTCCGATCTCGTCCACTAATAACACTTCTGGTGACATCGAGCGAATCATCATCATCATTCCCTCTGCTTTGGGACACCCATCCATCACATCGGTACGAGGTCCTACGTCAAAACTAGGCACTCCTCGTAAGCTTCCTGCTATCTCGGAACGTTCATCAATAATGCCTACCTTCATCCCTCGCCATTTTACGGCTGAGCCTTCATAATTGCCGCTACTGATCTGCCTTGCCATATCTCTTATGAGCGTTGTTTTCCCATGTTGCGGTGGGGATAGAATAAGGGTATGCTTGATCCTTTTGTCTTTACTATCAAGTAGATAGGGAAGAATGGTGTTAGCAGCCCCGCGGATTTCTCTAGCTATCCGAACATTAAATCCACTAATATCTCGCAAGTGTTCCACTTTTCCACTACTGAGAACCGTTCTGCCTGCTAAGCCAATACGATGTCCACCCGGTATAGTAATGAAGCCTTTACGAAGTTCCTCTTCCATCGTATACAAGGAATGATTGCTAATTCGATCTAGGAGACGATGGCTATCTTCTCTAGCTGGCTTGTACGCTTCTTCGACATTAAGCGTCAATTTACCGTCTAATGTGAGAAAGTGGTGCGCTCCTGCTGTATTAATCTCAAGCGGTCTTCCTTCACGAATTCGCACCTCCTCCATTTTATCTAGAATAGAAAATGGAAGCTGTTGAAGAAGCGACTTAATCGGTTCAGGAAACAATTCCAACCAATTCATGTTCATCCAGATACCCCCGAGTTGCCCATTTCTTATGAACTCGTTATTCCATTCCAACTCTTCTCGCATAGCGTTCAGTAGTTGTTTTCTTACTTCATATCTATGCTTGTACTCCATTTTTATGCCATAGAATCTATCATTTTTTCAAAATACCAATTAAGAGACATGTAACCCCCATTAAAATCCATATGATTTTGGCCCATGATAGTTTATCCGCCATCCCTACCAATCCAATCGCTGTCGTGAGTATGAGGACTGTCGGTCCCACAAAAGCTAGCATCGTGTTGATAGCCAATGCTTTATCAACCTGTCCTACCTTGAGCATGTATAATGCTGCTGCTATTTCAATACTTCCCGATATAAGTCGTAGAGTTGCCATGCTCACAACGAACCTATCCAAGGTCAAGCCTCCTTTATTTTCACTCCTTATTCATAGGTATGCAGTAATCTCTCGTTTTAGATATTGTATTTTGGGAGAAACGATGGTTACACTTGAACACAAAAGAAGCCTCGAACTTAAATTCAAGTTCAAGGCTTTCGTTCATATTATTTAAATCAGAATCGTTAAGCTTTTTTTCTGCCCATCAGTAGACTAACAATGGCGACAAGGACAATCGCACCAATCAAAGCAGGAACGAAGTAGAAACCTCCAATGACCGGACCCATTTTACCAAAAATAAGGGATCCTAACCATCCGCCGATAAATCCAGCTACGATGTTACCGATAACCCCACCTGGAACATCACGCCCCATGATTAAACCTGCGAGCCAACCAATAATACCACCTATAATTAGCGACCATAACCAACTCATACATAACACAACCTCTCTGTTTGTTGTCCTGTAGTTAAGTAACCCTATTTGGCGTCTCTTAATCACTATTCCACTATGATTCACAATAGAAGCATTTTTATTCTTCAAGATCGAAGTCATTTTTTACAATCAGCGTTCGAACCAAGAAAAAGCGGGTACTGCCCTTGTAAGGACAATACCCGCTTGTTTGTACAACCTATACCTAATCCTTCTTAACGACGATCCTGAGGACCACCTACAAAAACCTGTACATCCGTATCAAGATTATAGGCGGTATGAAGAGCCTTAATGACTTCCTCTAAATTGCCACCATCGATTACACAAGAGGTTTTGATCTCAGACGTACTAACCATCTTAATGCTTACACCTTGTTTAGAAATAACGTCAAACATCTGAGCGGCCACACCCGGGTGACTAATCATTCCTGCGCCCACAATAGATACCTTAACGAGATTCTCTTCAGAAGTTACTTCACGATAAGGGAGAGTCCCTCTAAGACCTTGAATCACAGACAACGCACTATCGCTTTCTGGTTTAGAAACTGTAAAGGAAAAATCCGCTTCACCATTCTTAACGCCGCTTTGGACGATAATATCCACATTGATGCCTTCTTGAGCCAAAGCTCCAAAAACCTCTGCAAGGACCCCTGGATAATCTTTTACACCCAAAATACTAATTCGCGCCACATTCTTATCGTAAGCAATTCCACTCACTACAACGCCTTGTTCCATGCTAGCCTCCTCCTTCACAACGGTGCCTTCATTATTGTTGAAACTCGATCTGACAACCAGTTTAACATTATTGTGCTTTGCATACTCAACCGCACGCGGATGAAGTACGGCAGCTCCTAAGCTGGCAAGTTCCAGCATTTCGTCATATGAAATTTCCTTAAGCTTACGAGCACATTTAACGATACGAGGATCTGTAGAATATATACCGTCTACATCTGTATATATTTCACATACATCTGCGTTAATTGCAGCCGCTAAAGCCACTGCTGTAGTATCTGAACCACCCCGACCAAATGTGGTAATTTCTCCATCCTCAGTCATCCCTTGGAATCCAGCCACGATAACAATTTGCCCATGAGCCAACGCTTCTTGAACTCGGTTTGGAAGAATATCAATTATACGGGCTTTCCCGTGTACAGCTTCCGTGCGGAATCCCGCTTGCCATCCTGTGAAAGATACGGCTTCACGACCGAGGCTTTGAACAGCCATCGACAGTAATGCCATCGATATTTGCTCTCCTGTTGTCATTAACATATCCATCTCACGAGCTGTTGGCTCAGAATTCAGAGCCATGGCTTGTTCAATTAAATCATCCGTTGTATCTCCCATGGCAGATACAACGACAACACATTGGTGACCTTCGTCTTGCTTCTCGATAATACGCTTAGCGACACGCTGCATCCGTTCCGTATTTCCAACGGAACTACCCCCGAATTTCATAACGTACAGTGACAACTTTGTTCACTCCCCACTCAGTTTAAACATTCATCTTTTTATTATGCTTTAAATCAGTATAATACGAAAGGGATTGAGTTAGTCAATGTTTTTTAGTCAACTGAAGCAAAAAATCCCCCTCCGCATTGCGCGGTGGAGGATTTTTTTAGAACTAATTCCCAGTATTTCGGTATAAATTAAGCACGGGAGCTGTATTTTCCTTCACGAGTATCAATAATGAGGACATCGTCTTCATTTATGAAAAGAGGAACTTGAACACTTAATCCCGTTTCCAATTTAGCACTCTTAGTAGCACCCTGAGCTGTATTACCTTTAACACTTGGTTCAGTCTCAACAACTTTCAGTTCTACCGTATGCGGTAGATTTATACCTAGGATTTCACCTTGGTAGCTGATGATGTTTACGTTCATGTTCTCTTTAAGGAAATTCAATTCCCATTTCAACTGCTCACTCGTCAAATTAAATTGGTCATATGTTTCATTATCCATGAAAGAATGTTCTTGACCACTTCCGTATAGATACTGAACAGCACGGTTCTCAATTTGAGCACGTCCGATAGATTCACCAGCACGGAATGTACGTTCAACTGTATTTCCGTTACGCAAGTTCTTCAACTTGGAGCGAACAAATGCTGCGCCTTTACCTGGTTTTACGTGTTGAAAGTCAATAACAGTGAAAATATCACCCTCTACTTCTACTGTTAGACCTGTTTTAAAATCGTTTACTGATATCATATAAAAAACCTCCTAATAAAATATGTAATGCATTTTTAACCTTTTAATACCGTGTACTCTTTGCTGGATTTGGTTAAGATGACGATACCCGTCTCTGTGATTACGATATCATCCTCAATTCGAACTCCACCGATTCCTGGCAAGTAAATTCCAGGCTCAACTGTCACTACCATACCCGGCTGCAAAATATCATCGCTCAATTTGGATAATCTAGGTGATTCATGTACTTCCATTCCCAGGCCATGCCCTGTGCTATGTCCAAATTGCTCGCCATATCCATACTTCGTAATAATATCGCGGGCCAAAGCATCTGCTTCACGCCCCGTCATACCTGACTTAATGTGCGCCAAAGTATGAAGCTGAGCTTCCAATACAATATCATAAATTTCTTTCAATTGTGGATTAGGACTTCCTAAGGCAATCGTACGCGTAAGATCTGAACAATAACCGTCCAAAAGTGCCCCAAAATCAAACGTAATGAATTCGTTGCCTTCAATAACACGTTCACTTGCGACGCCATGTGGCATGGAAGAACGTTCACCTGAAGCTACAATGGTATCAAAAGAAGATGCCGTAGCTCCATGGCTACGCATATAAAATTCCATTTCCAGATCCACTTGGCGTTCTGTCATGCCCGGCTTCACCACATTTAGGATATGACTGAATGTAGCATCCGCTAGATCGGCAGCACGCTGCATAATCTGTAGCTCCTCAGCATCTTTGAACATCCGAAGTTGTTCGACTAGACCACTTACAGGTACCAATGTAACTTCGGGCTGAAGTTGTGCTGAGAATGAAGTATATTCACTATAAGATACATCATCCTGCTCAAATCCAAGCTGATCAATTTTATTGGCGGACAGAAGTTCCTTAATGGATTCCATCACCTTAGGTCCGTGTTCAACGACGGTATAACCTTCAGCTTGTTCTGGAGCTTGAGTCATATAACGAAAATCGGTAAGCAGGTATGCTTCATGATGTGTAATAAGCACATACCCTGCTGATCCAGTAAATCCCGTTAAATAACGACGATTAATTGGACTTTTAATAAACATAGCTTCTACATTGTTGTCCTGCATCGCTTGACGTAACTTCTGTACTCGTAAGTTCTCCATCATGTTATCTCCTTGTCTACAACATCTTAAAGAGGTTGTTCAAAAAGTCATCTTTTGATCACGTAGTATACCAAGAGGCAAATCCGACTTTTTAAACACGCATTTAAAGGAATTTCTTTACTACTGCCTCTCAGTTTCCAAGTGGCGTACCAGCGCGATCAGACCAAGCTCATAGCTCACTGCACCAAATCCCGCAATTTGCCCGATGGCTACTGGAGCGATCACAGACGTATGTCTAAAAGACTCCCTAGAATGAATATTGGATAAGTGTACCTCTACAGTAGGAATACGTACAGAACTTATTGCATCACGCACAGCATAACTGTAATGAGTCAACGCACCTGGATTCAGTACAATTCCATCTGCTTTGCCTATCGCATCGTGGATCCAGTCAATGATTTCACCTTCATGATTGGATTGAAAAAATGTCATCTTCACTTCCAAATTCTCAACTTGCTCCTGAAGGTTCGTCTCAATCGTTTGTAGACTTTCCGATCCGTAGATTCCCGGTTCTCGCATGCCCAATAGATTAAGATTCGGTCCGTTGATCACCCATATGGTTCTCACTATCGTATTCCCACCCTTATTATCAAATAACCATCTGCTATTTTACCATAGGGGATGTATTCTTGAGAAGTCCCGTCCTCAGTCAATTGCCCACTTTCTTAGGTTCACGCATTCTTTCATCGGTGAATTCCATAGCTATGGTATATCCAATGAACAGTCCCCATAACATAAATAAACAAAATTCAGTAATAATAGTATCTATTGTCTGAACAGTGATTGGCTTCACCATATCGATAAATGGACCTACCATGACAAAAAGAATGATCCACCAAAATACCCCATAGGTTATCCCAGGCCAAGCTCCTTTCCTCTTCCGAAAAATAAGTACATAAATCAGAGACACGATGATGGACAGGAGTATGAAGAATAACCAACCTATTAAATGCCCCGGTCCTGTTCTCAAGAAAGCATGCTTGAAGAATGGTTCCGCTAGAAATGCCGGTATAATCATCGTGAATTTAAGTGAATAACACAACCAATGAACAGCCCCCCATATGATACCTGCAAAAAAACCTAATTCAAGTGCAAATGTAAAAGCATTCGTACGATAGTGATGCTGTTGTTGTTGCTTCATGAATTTACGACACCCCTTATTTAATGGATAGATTTCCACTTTTTCATCTTTCGTAGTATGTTCAATTATTGGAAGAGTCAGTCCCCATAAATAAGGAATATCGTTATTTAGCCTACACGCCATGGAAACTAGATATTGTAGTGAAAATTCGCTACAATAGAATAAAATAAACTTAGGGATGGTGAATAACGTTGCCTCAAGAGTCTAAACCTGTCAGTTACGGAGGCCAAGCCGTCATTGAAGGCGTTATGTTTGGCGGGAAGCATATTAACGTAACGGCTGTACGGCGTAAAAATCAAGAGATTACATTTCTGGAGGTACCGCGTCAAGATAAATCATGGCTTCAAAAAATTCGTAAAATCCCATTCATTCGCGGCATTGTAGGTATTATAGATTCCAGTGCCAAAGGTTCTAAGCATCTAAACTATTCAGCTGACGCTTACGCCGATGACGAGATAGAACCCGAAGAGCGCGCTAAACAAAAGAAAAAAGAAGAATCTGGCATGAGCTTGACCATGATGCTAGGTGTTGCAGCCGTTGGTATTCTTTCTTTTATCATTGGTAAACTCATATTTACTTTAGTTCCCGTATTTGTTGAGAGCTTTCTGTTCGGGAAAATGTTTGAAAATTATATTGTTCATAATTTAATTGAAGGTGTTATCAAGCTTATTCTATTGCTGGTCTATCTATGGGCTATCACATTAACTCCCGTAGTTAAACGCTTGTTCCAATATCATGGAGCAGAGCATAAGGTTATCAGTACGTATGAAGCAGGCGAAGAATTAACGGTTGCCAACGTGCAGAAACATACTCGTCTTCATTATCGCTGCGGAAGTAGCTTCATGATGCTAACGATTATTCTAGGAGTTGTCATATATTCGGTCGTTCCTTGGGATAATATGCTGGAGAGAGTACTGCAGCGGGTCATCCTTCTCCCTGTTGTCATTGCCGTATCATTTGAATTCTTGAAACTTACGAATTCACTTAGAGAAGTGCCTGTCCTTCGTTATCTTGGTTATCCAGGTCTTTGGCTTCAACTTCTTACAACGAAGGAACCTTTGGATGCCCAAGTAGAAGTTTCCATCGCTTCTTTTAATCGGATGCTTGAATTGGATGAGCAGCTAGGCAACGCAGAGGTTAATGAGCCCCTCAGAAACGGAGTTTTAGACACCGTGAAAGGATGAGGATAAGATGACAAGACACTTTATCATTTTTTGGACAGCTATTTCTTTAGCCGTGATTGGAGCGTTTATTAGTTCCAGTAAACTATTGATCCCTGTACTCGTTATCGGTGTACTATTCCTGCTGAATAAGTATCTGCCGAAACAACAAACAAGACAGAGCAGGCCCAAAGTTAAACCCTCTAAAAAAACGATGGAAAAAATGGCCTCAACAGCTCGGAAAAGCAATTCAGGATCAGTAGGTAAGAAACATAAAAATTATCCTTTCCAAGTGATCGAAGGCCAAAAAGGCAAAAATGACGATCAAACACCTAAATATCATTAAGAGTTGACAAAGGCCGCTACTATCATCGCGATTGTGATGATAGCAGCGGCCTTATTATTATACTTTGATTCAGATAAGATGTTCCTTCAGGGCTTCCATGTACCAAAAAACTTATTTCCTGCTTCAAGTCCTGATTCATATAACTTCATACTTTCTTCTGCCGAAATATGAAAATTTGTGTTACTAACCCCTAGTGTAGGAATCTTAACCGTACGATAGATTTTATCTTGCTCGATGTATCTTTCATCATGAGCAGACAGCATCGTCTCAAACATAGCCTGAAGCATACTAAAGGGCCCCCGAATACGATGCGGCTTCCCTTCTTGCTTCCCCACCATTTGGAAACCAATGGTTGGAATAGGCAATCCCAGGCTATTTAAAGCTGGTTCATCAAACAACCATAGTGGAAAGTTACTCAGCAACGCACCATCCACGATATATACGAATTGCTCTGTGAAAGATTTCCCTCTCGATGCATCCCCACTCAACCTTAACATCACAGGATCAAAAAAATACGGGATACTCGTGCTCATCCTAACAGCTTTAGCGACCTCAAACTTAGCAGGATCTATTCCTAATTTAGAGAGACCATCGGGCAGAATTAATATTTTTCCGTTCGTAATGTCTGAAGCAATAATAAGCAATTTCCCTTTCGGCAGATCAGAGAATGTTTTAACTCCCTTAGCCAATAAGATGTCACGAATCCATTGTTCCAGCGCATCTCCTGAATACAACCCTTTTTTAATTAAAACACGTACGGCAGGTCCTACTAGCTTCGCATTAAAAATAGGTGATCTTTTGAGAAAAGATGCAAATGGCATCTGCTGGACGATATCACTCATCTCCGTTGCGGAATACCCTGCAGCTAATAAAGAGGCTACAATCGCGCCTGAGGACGTTCCAGCTACGCGATGGAAAGACATCCTTGCCTGCTCCGCTGATCTAACGGCACCCGCAAGAGAAATGCCTTTCACGCCTCCACCTTCAAATACGCCATTAATAAGCATAAATAAGACAACCCCCCGCCATTCACACATCGTGTTATGTATGTATGAGAGCGGGGGGAAACATTATGACTATAATTGATTTATAGGCTTATACTACTTATAGTAATCCGACAGTACTGGAATCAG
This sequence comes from Paenibacillus sp. IHBB 10380, assembly GCF_000949425.1. Lineage (NCBI taxonomy): Bacteria > Bacillati > Bacillota > Bacilli > Caryophanales > Paenibacillaceae > Paenibacillus > Paenibacillus sp. IHBB 10380. The sequence goes on along the minus strand of NZ_CP010976.1, from coordinate 1,092,669 downwards.
TCCTAGTGGATTTTTTAAAATATTCTTGGCACTAAAAAAGATACTACCTTCCACATTGGCATCATTCTCATTGTACTTCAATTGATTAATGATCTCATCAGCACTTTGCCAGCCTATTTCAGGTGTCCCTAATTTATAAGGTGCATGACCAATATATAACTTAACATCAGTGCCTTTAACCTCAGTAGACCACCATTTAACTAGAGTATCATACTGTACATTTTTGTTCGAAAGACTCCAATAAATTTGTGGGGATACATAATCAACCCAACCGTTCTGAATCCAAGCTCTAACATCGGCATAATAATCGTCATAAGCAGTGATTCCCGCTTTACTATCTGATCCCGTAATGTCAGATGATTTATTACGCCATACACCGAATGGGCTGACCCCGAAAGAAACCGAAGGCTTCACCGCATGAATGGATTGATCTAGCTGCTGAATAAATTGATTCACGTTATCCCGGCGCCAGTCTTCTTTTTTGGCAATATTTTTAGAATTATAATTTGTATAAGTGCTAGTATCATTAAAAGTCACACCTGTTGGATAGAAATAATCGTCCAAATGTACGCCATCAACATCGTAATTATTCACGACTTCCATAATGACATCGATAACATGGCTGCGAGCCTCAGGTATTCCTGGATTTATAATGAGTTGACTCTTTGTATTCACAATCCATTCTGGGTTTGTTATCGCCACATGATTGCTAGCAAGCTTAGCTGTAGACGTATCTGTGTTAGCCCGGAATGGATTAAACCATGCATGGAATTGCATGCCTCTACTATGCGCCTCATCAATCATATATTGAAGAGGGTCGTAACCAGGATCTTTTCCCTGTATCCCTGTTAACGTCTTGGACCAAGGTACCAACGAAGATGGATATAAGGCATCTCCTGATGGACGAACCTGTACGAAGACCGCATTTAATCCGATAGCTTGTAAACTATCTAATAAATTGCTGAAATCTTGCTTTTGTTGATCTATTTTTCCATAAGAAGTAGAAGAAGGCCAGTCAAGGTTGAATACACTCGAGATCCACACTCCCCGAAGAGAACTAGTATCTACGTTACCGCCATTGTTATTATCCGTTCCACCATCATCAGGTAATGCTCCACTGATCAACGTTACACTTTGCGCGGTCTGATTCCACACTACCTGTAATCCAAGAGATTCACCAATGAAGCGAAGAGGAACCATGACACGCCCTTGTCTGATCTGTACAGAAGCATCTAATGGCACTGACGCTCCATTCACAAGCCCTGTCGTCTTCCCACTTGTTAACTTAATAGAAGCATCCATATTGTCTACAGTAACCGTCTTCGTGATTTGCGACCAACCAACAGATGCTCCCAGCCCTTCGCTGATGACACGTAGCGGTACCATCGTTACATTAGCCTTGGGAACAATATAAGGTGGAGCATCGCTTGCTAGCTGAGCTCCGTCTAGAATGATGCTAATGGGCTTGGCTGACTGTGCCTGCGACGAACGATTCGTTATTGGGAACACTACTAAGAATACTAGAGCTAGAATGACCCATCTATTAAACTTCATTTTGTTACCTCCGAGATTTTAGATTTCCTAAGTTACAACTGAAAAAGGCACCTGTCTCTTGGAATGGGGACAGATGCCTTACTTACGAATCACGAACGAGTTCATTGTGTACATCTCGTAATTCTTGAACACGCTGTTCATCCCTCTTGAAATATTCTATAAGCATCTCAATTTGTGTAATGGAATCCCAGCTCAGATGATGCTCTATACCTTCAACATCTGCATAAATATTTTCTTCCTGAACACCGATTATTGTCAGAAATTGCTCCAGTAGTTGATGGCGATCTACAAGTCGTTTGCCGATTTTTTTTCCTTTAGCAGTTAGAATCAATCCACGGTATTTCTCATAAATAAGATATTCATCCTTGTCCAATTTCTGGATCATTTTAGTAACGGATGACGGATGAACCTCTAAGCCTTCGGCAATATCAGAGACACGTGCATAACCTTTCTCATCGATCAATTTGTAGATGCGCTCTAAATAATCCTCCATACTAGGCGTTGGCATCTTCTTCCCTCATTTCTCTTGATAACACGAATCTCAACCATTTATAACCTTCTGTTAATGATACATGTTTGTGAAGTCTCTTTGCAAGCCCTATAGGATATAGGCTTTTGAAATTGACCATTTTTGCCACGAGTGTACTCGTAAATTTTTATGCAGAATAGCCTTATACCGAATCAGGGGGGCGCGCTGTTATGACTACTGAAACACGAATACGACCACTGAAACAACTCAAAGCAACCAAGCCATTCCTCCCAGACCTCGTATATTTTGAGCCAGGTGCACTTGATTATCCTAAAGGGGTATCCATTATGGCGTGGGTAAAGGAAAGAGATATTCCTTATCGTATGACCTCTTCCCATAATCGTATTACTAATTTACCGGGTGAAACCGATCAAGAAAAGTACAAAAATGCTAAAAGAACCCTCGTTGTAGGTGTGCGTAAAACACTCAAATTTGATCAATCAAAACCCTCAGCCGAATATGCCATTCCTATCTCTACAGGTTGCATGGGACACTGCCATTATTGCTACTTACAGACTACACTGGGTGCTAAGCCTTACATTCGTATATATGTTAATACAGGTGACGTTGTACAAGCCGCTAAACAATATATTGATGAAAGAGCACCTGAGATTACTCGCTTTGAAGCAGCCTGTACCTCAGACCCTGTTGGACTTGAACACATTACAGGATCATTAGCTGAACTTATTACTTTTATGGCAAAAGAAGAATTGGGGCGTCTGCGCTTCGTCACTAAATTTCATCATGTTGATCCCCTCCTGTATCTTGAACACAATGGTCATACAAGGATTCGTTTCAGCATTAACTCTGATTATGTGATTCGCCAATTCGAACCTGCCACTTCACATTTCGCTGAAAGAATTGAAGCTGCTGGAAAAATAGCACATGCAGGCTATCCTCTTGGTTTCATTATTGCACCTATTATCTGGTATGAGGGCTGGCAAGAAGGATATGCAGATCTATTGCAACGCCTCGCTGATACTTTACCTAAAGATGCAACTGATGAACTAACTTTTGAATTAATTCAACACCGTTTTACAAAAACAGCTAAAACGCTTATTGAGCAGCGCTATCCCAAATCCAAGCTGGAGATGGACATCGCTAAACGAACCATGAAATGGGGGCGCTGGGGACAATACAAATATGTATATCCCGCAGAACAACAAACCGCCCTGCGTGAATTTATCACAGAGCGGATTTTTGAACATTTTCCTGAAGCTAAAATTGATTATTTCACTTAATAAGGGATTACTTCTCATCCTCTTAAAAAATTAACCAATCCGGTGTAATTTGCTGAAGCCAAATCGTTATTTTGTACATTTGGTCTGTAAACAATAATATACCCATCAGCAACATTAGAACTCCGCCTATTTTCATCATAAGATTAGAATACTTCAATATCCATTTCGTGGACCCGATGAAAAAGGCAAGAATGAAGAAAGGCAAGGCGAAGCCTACAGTATACGCTGTAATCAATTTAAACCATGTTCCTGGCTCGCTTACAGCCATTGCGATAATAGCAGTCAAGATAGGTCCAATACATGGAGACCACCCTGCAGAGAAGCCTATACCGAATATAAACGAACCCAGATATCCAGCAGGTTTAAATTTCATATCCATTTTACGTTCCTTCATCAGAAAGCGCGGCTGGAAAATACCCAATAAAAATAAGCCCATCAATATAATTAAGATCGCTGACAATTGCCTAATTAGACCTCTGTTATCCGTAAAAAATTGACCAAATAATCCTGCTCCTATACCCAGTGTATAGAATACAACAGAGAATCCTAGAATAAACGCCAATGTGTGTGTGAGTGTCCGAAATCGGACGTCTTTTTTATTCTGCTCAGTCTTGAGCTGTTGAACCGACATTCCCGTAATGTAAGACAAATAAGATGGGTATAACGGCAAACAGCATGGAGAAATAAATGAAGCAAATCCGGCTACAAAGGCAAGTCCTACATTAATATCTGACAATGACTTCACCTCCAATTAAGTCTTCGTGTAGTAACTATAAATAACGATATACTCTTTAAAGTATAGATTGAACTAAAGTTTACACTCCCCAATTTCTAAAGAGTTTTAGTAAAAAACAAAAATATGAGGGTTCGTCTTTAGTTCATTCTATAGGGTATTGATTGAGCTGAAGTTTATACTTTTCCTTCAGATCAATCAATACTGTATATCGTTACTTATCTTATTCTACTAATCCTTAATACAACACTTTATTTGACAATAGCACCATTAGGCATGTTCTCAGGAACAGTTGCCAATGTAAGCTGATCTCCATGCGAAGCAGCAAGAATCATACCTTGAGACAACTCCCCACGCAATTTCACAGGCTTCAGGTTCACTACACAAATCACTTTACGACCTACCAACTCTTCTGGTGTGTAGAATTTCGCAATGCCCGATACCACTTGACGTTGCTCAAATCCTAGATCAAGTTGAAGCTTCAATAACTTATCTGCTTTTTTAACGGGTTCAGCAGCGAGCACTTGAGCCACACGAAGTTCAACCTTAGTGAAGTCCTCAATGCCGATTTCTTCTTTGTGTTCTATCGGCTCATCATCATGATTCACTTCCGCTTTAGCTAGAGCTTCTGCCGCCTTCATTCCACCAGTCATAGCTTCTGCTATATAAGCAATTTCCTGTTCAGGATCAAGACGTGGGAAAATTGGGCTTCCTTTTACCAGTTTCGTGCCTTCTGGAAATAGTCCAAACGTTTTACCACTATCCCACGAAGTGAACTCACCTTCTTCTAATCCAAGCTGCTCCCACATTTTTGTCGGTGCTTGAGTCAAGAAAGGCTGCAGCAAGATGGAGGCAATTCTCAAGCTTTCCACAAGATGAGTCATCACAGAAGCCAGCTCATTCACTTTAGATTCATCTTTCGCAAGCGTCCAAGGTTGTGTCTCATCAATATATTTATTGCTTCGGCTTACGAACTGACTAATGGCTGTAAGAGCAACAGAGAACTCCATGTTCTCCATGGATGATTCCACTTTATCATATGCTGCCTGAGCCGCTTCTACTAGAGAGTTATCAAACGCTGTCACATTCGCCTGATAGGCTGGTACTTGCCCGTCAACATATTTATCCACCATGGCCACGGTACGATTTAACAAGTTACCAAGGTCATTCGCTAAATCTGAATTCACACGTTCAACAAAACTTTCTGGTGTAAATGTACCATCTGAACCAAAAGGAACTTCGCGAAGAAGATAGTAACGTAGTGAATCGAGACCATAACGATCAATCAATGTCACAGGGTCAACAACGTTCCCTTTGGATTTAGACATCTTGCCATCTTTCATTAATAACCAGCCGTGTGCAAATACTTTCTTCGGCAACGGCAAATCTAGAGCCATCAATATAATTGGCCAATAGATTGTATGGAACCGCACGATCTCCTTACTCATTAGATGAACGTCAGCAGGCCAATACTTGTCAAATAATGTAGTATCCTCAGAACCATAGCCCAGTGCTGTTATATAGTTGAGTAAAGCATCAATCCATACATAAATCACATGTTTCGGATCACTCTTTATTTTAATTCCCCAATCATATGTCGTACGTGACACAGCCAAATCTTCAAGTCCTGGCTTAATAAAGTTATTAATCATCTCATTCTTACGAGATACAGGCTGAATGAAATCTGGATGTTCCTCGTAATACTTGAGAAGTCGATCAACATATTTACTCATTTTGAAGAAATAACTTTCTTCCTTCACTCGTTCCACGGGCCGTCCACAATCTGGACAATTCCCATTGACCAGCTGACGCTCTAGGAAAAAGGATTCATCGGGTGTACAATACCAACCTTCATATTCACCCTTATAAATATCACCTTGCTTCAATAGACGTTCAAATACATCTTGTACAACTTTCGTGTGACGTTCTTCTGTCGTGCGGATAAAATCATGATTAGAGATATCTAGCTTCCGCCACAAATCTTGAATTCCAGCGACAATATCGTCAACAAATTTCTGTGGTGTTTTACCCGCCTCAGCGGCTTTACGTTCAATCTTCTGACCATGCTCATCTGTCCCTGTTAAATAACGCACATCGTAGCCACGAAGCTTCTTGTAACGCACTAGAGCGTCTCCAGCTACGGTTGTGTATGCATGACCAATATGTAGCTTGTCACTAGGGTAGTATATAGGGGTTGTTAAATAAAACGTTTTCTTCTCTGTCATCATTCATCTCATCCTCTCAAATTATAAATACACAAAAAACTCCCATCCCCATATGGGACGAGAGTTATCTCACGTGTTACCACCCAATTTCCCTACATCCTCACAGATTGTAGGCTCCATCGGTTTCGTTATTAACGAGAACCGTCCATTAACGCTGGCACACGCCGTCCCCTTACGCAAAGAAAACAATCTCTGTCGCTTGAAGGCAGTTCCTCCCGGACCATATTCCAAGAATCAGCTTAGACCGGATTGCAGCAATTCTCCGGCTCTCTGACACTAAGCAATTCTCGTACTTATCCGTTCCTTGGAAATCAACATATATTCCATAATATACTGAAGAGAGTCACTATTTGTCAAGTTAAGACCCATGACCCGTGCTTAGGTCAGCTCTCCCGGTTCACTCAATACATTATTCTGCTCACCCTTACGTGGTGGTACTAGATCAATTCCCCCAGGATGAAAAGGTTGACATTTGGCTATCCTTTTCGCGGCAAGCCATGTTCCCTTGACTGCTCCATGGACCTCAATGGCTTCTAAAGCATAGGCAGAGCACGTGGGATAGAATCGGCAAGTAGGCGGCTTTAAGGGTGATATAAACTTACGATAGACCACAATTGGTCCCTTCACCAGTTTGCGCACAATAGCCATGATTAACGAACTCCGTTCATTTCAGCCGTTGGAAGTGCTTCTTCCTCTCCCACAATCTCCTGACAGTCCTTACAATATCCAAACACTTCAAATTTATGCTTAACCACTTGGAACTGGTCTGGTGCATCCGTCATATTCATAGGACAGAATGCAATTGGATATGTCTTCTGACACTGTAGACAAATCATATGATGATGGTGCATATGTTCTGCACAATGAGCTTTAAACTTCACTCCATCTTCAAACACAACCTGTTCTAGTACACCTAGCTCCTGCATGACACGTAGGTTTCGATAGACCGTATCAAAGCTAAGACCGCTATACTTTTTTCCCATATGATCATAAACGTCCTTGGCTGATAAAAAACCGGAACTTTCACCAAATAAATTAGCGAGCGTTTTACGTTGATCGGTAATACGAAGCCCTTGTTCCGACATCACCTGAATGATCTGTTCTGTCGATAGCATACGCTCATCCTCCTGAAACATCCTTAATTACTTTTATACCTTAATAATGCAATAAAAAGAGAGCATCGTCAATGAAGCCCTCCCGTTCTATTCACTTATACGCCTGTAAAAAGTAAAAGAGAACCTCTATTGAGGTCCTCTTCAGAATGAATAAATAAGTTCGTTATTTGCTTACAGGTAATGGGATAAACAATAGATTAACAGGTAGATTACTACCTGGTGCTGCTGTAAACCACATTTCTAACTTCTGTTCGTAATCTCCTGTACGGTGTAAGACACTAGACTGGCTAGAATTCGATAACGATCCCGTGTTTGGAACCTTGACAAGATCTCCATTCACGAGCATAACACCAGCGTATTTACCACCACGGCCGTTAAAAGTGACTAACGTATTTGGAGCAACGCGATCTAGGGTAATTTTGTAAAGAACACCAAAGTTACCTGCATTTGATTTCTCGGCACCTGTTACACCGTCAGCGCCAAGAAGGTTCGGATCTGCATTATTATCTCCTATAGATAGACGTGAAGCCGTTTCGCCAATAACGTCACCCGAGAATATCAATCTTGTAGAATCAAGGTAAGTTCCTCTGTTATGAATATCCTCTTCCAAGAAACGCAAGGTAGGTAAAGTCGTAATGGGCTCTTTAACAGCATCAATCATAATAACGTTATACTCTATCGGTAAATCACTATATACATCAGCAAATAATGAAATAATGGAGCCAGGCTTCATGGCTGTTTTATTCAAATCAGTTAGAATAATCTGACTTTCTCCTGGTGCAATAGTAACACTTTGCTTAGCATAGAAATTCTGCATCGATTGGAAATAACGATCAACAGATAAATTACCCGCAGCTGTTGCAAAAGGACTCGGTCCAGCAAATCCAGAATCCTTGATATCAATCTTAGTTGCCTGTGAATTCTTATTCGTAGCTATAACATACATCTTCACATCTTTTTTCAACGAATTCTGATGATGCACCATGAATCGAGCGTCTCCTAATGCAGTCTCGCGGTACACAATACCTTCAGAATACACAGTTTCCGGACTGTTACTACGAATTAGAGTTGATGGCTCGGAAGATATAGAGAATGGAATCTGAGGGAGTGAAGGAACCGAAGATCCATCAAAAGCATAGCTGTCTCCTATTGGTTTAAACAATTGATTAAAGTCAGACTCACTATATAAGGAATCCTCCGTGATGGTAATCGTCTTCTCAAAGTAATCCTTTTGACCTTGGTTATCCGTCACGGTTAGTCCAATAGTTACCGGTCCTGGTCTAAAGAAGGCTAGCTCTTTATTGGCCCAGTCATGCTTAGTAATTTGGTTCTCATCATCCGTGCTTTGATCTGTGATTGTTATATACTCACCCATCTTATACTCTTCTTTATCTGTAGCGAACATAGCTACAGGAGGAAGATTGGGAGCTTTAACTTGAATGGTTAGGGAGTAAGGCTCGCTCCATTCACCGTCCGAATCCTGAACAGAATACGTTACGACGTGGGATCCAGACTCTTCAAACGTTTCTTGACGGCCATCCCATCGTTCATCAACGATTTTTAATCCTGATGGAGACGAGCTCTTTGTTTGATAAGTAATTTTCGTCTGTCCTGCAAAAATTTCCTTCTCCTTCACTGTAAACGAAGCCACAGGTTTGCTAGAAAGACTTAGAATGACTCTTTTTCCTACAGCGTCTACTGTGTAAGGAATATTAAGGGCTTGAGTAATAGAAGTTAAAGGAACCATGAATACACTCTTCTCTTGAAATGCCGGTCCTTTCATAGCCTTTACTACACCGTTAACCTTATAACTCTTACTGTTAGTCGTGAACCTTAATTCATTGCCGCCACTTATAATAATGGTTTCCTTTGTCTTACCATCATATGTAAGCTTTAGACCTACACGATCTACCAAAGCCCGAACAGCAACATAAGATATTCCGTTCTTCACTGTCATCGGTCGTCCGGCTAAATACAACTGATTATTCTGATACATCTTGTCACTGTTCATCATAAGAATCAATTCACCAGCACCTGTAGATACGTTTTGTGTTTCTACATCTTTGCTAGTTGGTTCTTTTCCCTCAGGATCAACTGGCTTATTATCGTCAATGGGCTTATTATCGTCAACGGACTCAATATCGTCAACAGACTCCACATCGTCATTATTTGACTCGCCAATTTCGGGTTCAATCATATCTGAATCACTGACATCGCCCTCTTTTACTGATTCAATAGCCATATTTGGTTGAATTGGTTGAGCGGATACGGCACCATCCGCGCTAACTGGAATCGCTAACATAACTGTCTGAGTTGCTACAAATAACGCAATTAATGTGATCTTCTTGAAATTCATTCGTAATCTCCTCTACCCAATTTATATCTAACTCTCTCTTTTCACATACTAATAGACGCAACTAAACGGGAAAAGTTTCTGAAAAATAAATATAACAAAAAAAACAAGGTATCTCTATCTAAAGAGAACCTTGTTATAATCCCTCATTTATAGCTTATTCTATTCCCCAACCTATAGGATATTGGTCACTTAATGTTACAGGAAGTTTTCCCTTGGGAGTAATGGATCCTGTTAGAACAGAAGCTAATGATTGCAATATTAAGGGTGTATTCTCATAGCAACATATATACGCTGGTACATCCGTGATATATTTATAATCATAAGGATTACGCATTGAGGTCACTATTAATGACTTATGATTTCGACTAATTAACTTCTCTGCCAGAATACGCTGTCCATTAGAAAGCTTATCTCCTGCTGTGTAAGTAGCCATAACGATTTGTTTATAACTCTGGGACGCTAAGAGTATATTCTCAATCTCATCTAGCGATGGATCGAGACTCATGTCCATTTCTTTTACATCATTTCTCCGTTCGTTAAGTACAGAACCTAAAGTAATCTGATGAGTCCATGGTTGATCCATTTGGTCATTACTATCAACCTTTGGCCAAATCACCAACACCGGCTCGTTACCTTTTAGTGGTAACTGGCCTTCATCCTTAACAAGCGTTATCACGCTGTCTGTGATTTCAGTGAGTAAGCTCTGATGTGACCCACTTATCTCAACTTGATTTTCTATAACATTTGTATGACTACCATCTTCACAATATCTAGATCCCAGTCGTTTATCTTTCATAGCTAAAATTCGGGTAACTGCATCATCGATGGTGCTTTCCTTAATGACGCCCGTCTCTACAGCTTTCTTCACAGCCTCTAGAGCCGCAACCTGTTCACTGTAAGTATGCGATACCAATATACAATCAGCTCCTGCGTTAATCGCTCTGATCGCGCCTTCAGATATACCGCATGTCTGAGAAATAGCATGCATTTCTAAACAATCTGTCATAATCAATCCTTGAAATCCTAATTCTTTTCTAAGCAAATCGGTAAGCACTGCAGATGATAGTGTAGCTGGAATTTGATTCGGTTCGATTGCTGGAAATATGACGTGAGCAGTCATTATAGCATCAATACCATATTCAATAGCTTTTACAAAAGGTTTTAATTCGATTTTTCTCAATCTATCCATATCATGAGGTATTATCGCAACTCCAAAATGTGAGTCGGACATCGTGTCCCCATGACCTGGAAAATGCTTACCAACAGCTGATAAACCTTGTTCCTGATATGCTCGAATAACGGCTTCGCCGTGCTCACTTACCTGATCTGGATCTTCTCCAAAGGAGCGAATTCCAATAATAGGATTCATTGGATTATTATTTATATCTAGACAAGGTGCCAAATTCATATTAATTCCAAGCGACAATAATTCAGAAGCATTTACCGAACCTGCCTTGAAACTATATTCAGTATTAGCTGTTGCTCCAAGTGCCATGTTACCAGGAATGGAGCTCATTTCCTCCACATCAATTCGAGCAACCATTCCACCCTCTTGATCTATTGCAATCCACAACGGAGGTTGCTCATCACGAAGGGCTAGGCTTTGAAGCGAATCTGACAACGCTTTCATTTGAGTTAAACTCTTAACGTTACGTCTAAAATAAATAATTCCACCAAGATGATAGTCTTCAATTAAGGTTTGAATATTCTCATCAGGTTGTTCAGTTGGAAATCCACAAATAAACATTTGTCCAATCTTTTGTTCTAAAGACATGCTAGAGGTATGTAACAACAATTATTACCATCCTTTCAAATAAAAGAGATTATTATTCTAATAATATCATATCATTGTGAAAAGGGACACTCTTTCTATACGAAAGAATGCCCTTGATATTAATGTATTCATATAGAATGAACTAAAGAGCAACCTTATTATTGATTACTTTAGAATTTATAGAACTCTGGGGTGAAAACTTTAGTTCAATCTATCTAACTGTACTTGTTTGTCTACGTCCCTCTTCAATAAGGCGGTAAGCTCGCTGCACTTCTTCATCAGAAGGTGAAGGAACACCTTGTAACGGGTATTCTCTGCCAAGTGCTTCCCATTTATAAATCCCCATTTGATGATAAGGTAGAATTTCGAATTTCTCTACTCCATTTAGCGTACCAATAAACTGACCTAAATGAATCAAATCTTCTTCTTGATCATGAATTCCTGGAACATATACGTGACGGATCCACATCGCATGACCATGTTCTGATAACCAATTTGCTGTCTTGAGTGTTCGTTCGTTACTTCTTGCTGTCAGCTTGATGTGTTTCTCGTCATCAATATGCTTAATATCTAGAAGTACCAAATCAGTAACATCCAATAATTCATGAATCTTGTTGGCATCATTAAACCCGTTACTATCTAGTGTTGTATGAAGGTTCCATCGACGCTTAGCTTCCTTGAACACCTCAGCAACGAAATGAGCCTGCAATGTAGGTTCGCCTCCAGAGACTGTAAGGCCTCCACCAGAAGAACGATAATAGTTGATGTACGGCTCAATCTCAGACAGTACATCTTCGACCGTCATCTCTTTGCCCTCATTCAGCGCCCATGTATCTGGGTTATGGCAGTATTGACATTTCATTAGACATCCCTGCATGAAAAGGACAAAGCGGATGCCCGGTCCATCAACTGTCCCAAAGGTCTCCATTGAGTGAATACGTCCTTTAATCATATGAAGTCACCCTCTCCGCATCCGCTGTCTTAAAAGTATAGTTGTTGTTTACCTGACTTACATCGAACCATGGAATGTACGATTAATAACATCCAACTGTTGCTCGCGAGTAAGTTTAATGAAGTTAACTGCATAACCAGATACACGAATCGTCAATTGTGGATATTCTTCTGGGTGATCCATCGCATCCATTAGTTGCTCCCGGTTGAATACGTTGACGTTGAGATGATGAGCACCACTACCAAAGTATCCATCCATCATAGCAACGAGATTAGATTTGCGTGTATCTTCTTCTTTACCCAGTGCTTTCGGTACGATGGAGAATGTATTGGAGATACCATCTAAGCTATCTTCATACGGCAATTTGGCAACAGAACTCAAGGAAGCCAAAGCGCCTTTCTTATCACGTCCGTGCATTGGGTTAGCACCTGGTGCAAATGGTTCCCCTGCTTTACGTCCATCAGGAGTTGTACCTGTTTTCTTACCATAAACTACATTAGAAGTAATTGTCAAGATAGACTGTGTAGGCAAAGCATTACGGTAAGCTTTATTGTTACGGATCATGCCCATGAACGTTTCAACCAGTTCAATAGCGATATTATCTACACGATCATCGTTGTTACCGTAGCAAGGGTATTCACCTTCAATGATGAAATCAACGGCAATACCTTGCTCATTACGGATTGGTTTAACCGTTGCATATTTAATAGCACTTAGTGAATCAGCTGCTACGGAAAGTCCTGCAATTCCACATGCCATAGTACGAAGAATATCACGGTCATGAAGCGCCATTTCAATTCTTTCGTAAGCATATTTATCATGCATATAATGAATGACATTTAGTGAGTTCATATAAAGCTTAGCAAGCCATTTCATCATTGGTTTGAAACGTTTCAGTACTTCATCATAATTCAGTACCTCATCCGTAATAGGTTGATACTCTGGACCGACTTGTGCGCCAGATTTTTCATCCACACCACCATTGATGGCATACAGCAAACATTTAGCTAGGTTAGCGCGAGCGCCAAAGAATTGCATTTGCTTACCGATACGCATAGCGGATACGCAACAAGCAATACCATAATCATCGCCATAGATTGGGCGCATCAGATCATCATTCTCATACTGGATAGCACTTGTTTCTATAGATACTTTAGAACAATATTTCTTGAAGGCTTCTGGAAGTTGTTCTGACCACAATACAGTCAAGTTAGGTTCCGGTGCCGCACCCAAGTTATATAGTGTATGAAGGAAACGGAAACTGTTCTTAGTTACACGAGTTTTACCATTGATGGACATACCCCCAATGGATTCTGTAACCCAAGTAGGGTCTCCACTGAATAATTCATTGTAATCTGGTGTACGAAGGAACTTAACGATACGTAATTTCATTACAAAATGGTCAACTAATTCTTGCGCTTGTTCTTCTGTTAACGTACCTTCTTCCACATCACGTTGTACGTAAATGTCAAGGAAAGAGGATACACGACCAAGAGACATCGCAGCACCATTTTGTTCTTTAATTGCAGCCAAGTATCCGAAATATACCCATTGGAATGCTTCTTTAGCCGTTTTAGCTGGTTCTGAAATATCAAAACCATGCATTTCAGCCATCTTCTTCAATTCAGCAAGAGCACGTATTTGTTCTGATAACTCTTCACGTAGACGAATCACATCTTCATCAATTAGGTCAACTTCCAGATCATTTAATTCACGTTTCTTATCCTGAATTAGAAATTTAATACCATAGAGTGCAACACGACGATAGTCACCAATAATACGACCGCGACCATAAGCATCTGGAAGACCTGTAATGATACCCGCTTTACGAGCTGCTCTCATATCCGAGGTATAAGCATCAAACACACCTTGGTTATGCGTTTTACGGAAGTCTGTAAATGTCTTCACAACATCATCAGAAAGTTTAAAGCCATATGCCTCGCAAGCGTCGATCATCATACGAATGCCACCTAGAGGTTGAATAGAACGTTTGAATGGCTCATCCGTTTGGACACCAACAATTTGTTCTTTGTCTTTGTCCAAATATCCTGGGTCATGAGAGACAATAGTAGCTGGCGTGTTGACATCGACATCTAAGACGCCGCCGTTATCTCTTTCTTGCTTCGTTAGATCAGATACAATCTTCCATAATTCAGTTGTATTCTGTGTGGGACCTACCAAGAATGATTCATCACCTAGATAAGGATTAATGTTAGTTAGAATAAAATCATTAACATTAATCTTTCTTTCCCATTTACCCTTCTTAAAGCTTCTCCAACCAGATTGCATGTCTTTCATTTCTTTTTCAATTACCGACATCTTAATCCCTCCATCTATATATTTATATTATAGAGATCATGAGCTTGAAGGTTATCTCAGGGTCTCTTCAATCCCGGAAAAATAAATTGTGACTTTTTTCACATTATCATTTCCATTATGTTCAATGTTGTGAGAATGGATGTCTATTCTTTATCACTCCAGAACCTTTATCCATATTCAGCATACTTCAAATCAAGGGAAATAACTGTGACAAACATCACTTTCGAGGTGATATTTGTCACTTTTAGTTCAATGATATTCCGTTATAATTTTTTATTAGACTCTTCCGTAGAAAGCGTCACGATATACATCAGCTAGTTCTGTTACTAATGGCAATTTAGGGTTTGCTGTTGTACATTGATCCTCAAACGCACGATCAGCCAAGTAATCTACACGAGATTCAAAGACCTTCGGATCGAATCCAAGCTGTTGGAAAGATTCCTCTATTCCTAGAACCTTATTAAGGTCGCGAATAGCTTTAATCAAACTGTTTACCCCTTCTTCAGTTGTACGAGCTGGAAGGCCTAGAATGCGCGCAATCTCAGCATAACGCTCATCAGCTATGAAGTGAGAATATTTAGGGAATGAAGCAAATTTGGTTGGTTTCTTAGCGTTATAACGAATAACATAAGGCATCAAGATAGCATTCGTACGTCCGTGTGCCGTATGGAATTCTCCACCCCATTTATGTGCCAAGCTGTGATTGATTCCTAAGAATGCATTGGCAAAAGCCATACCTGCAATGGTCGAAGCATTATGCATTTTCTCACGAGCTAAAGGATCTGCATGTAGAGCTGACTTCTCTAAATATTGGAATACGAGTTGGATAGCTTTGATAGCCAGACCATCTGTGAAATCGTTAGCCATAACAGATACATAAGCTTCAATCGCATGTGTTAATACGTCCATACCTGTATCCGCTACTGCTACCTTAGGAAGCGAGTATACGAACTCTGGGTCTACAATCGCTACGTCTGGAGTCAATTCATAATCAGCTAATGGATACTTCGTATTTCCTTGGTCCTTATCTGTGATAACTGCGAAAGAAGTGACTTCAGAGCCTGTTCCCGATGTCGTTGGAATCGCAACAAATTGTGCTTTTTGTCCCAGACGAGGGTATTTGTATATCCGTTTGCGGATATCCATAAATTTCTGTTTCAAGCCTTCAAAATCAGTATCAGGATATTCATAGAATAACCACATTGCTTTGGCAGCATCCATTGGAGATCCACCGCCTAGCGCGATAATACAGTCTGGCTGAAATCTGTTCATCATTTCTGTACCACGACTTACTGTAGACGTCGAAGGATCTGGCTCTACTTCAGAGAATACTTCAATAACAACAGGTGACTGGCGTTGACGAAGATAATGTTCTACTCTTTCAACATAACCTAGCTTGACCATCATTGGATCTGTAATTATTGCTACACGAGTGATGTCAGGCATTTTAGTCAAATACTGTGTTGCGCCTTTTTCAAAATAAATTTTGTTAGGAACTTTGAACCATTGCATATTCACAGTACGACGAGCCACCCTTTTAATATTGACCAAATTGACTGCACCTACATTGGAAGATGTCGAGTTACGACCATATGATCCGCAACCTAATGTCAATGATGGTAAATTAGTATTATAGATATCTCCGATCGCACCGTGTGTGGAAGGAGAATTTACGATAATCCGGCCTGTTTGCAGACGATCAGAGAACTTCATAATAACTTCTTCATTATGAGAGTGAATAACGGATGAGTGACCCATGCCACCAAATTCAACAATCTCAGCTGCGCGTGCAATCCCTTGATCTGCGTTCTTCACTTTATAGCAAGCAAGTACCGGACTCAATTTCTCAGCTGAAAGTGGGAATTTCGTACCTACGCCTTCAAGTTCAGCAACTAGAATTTTAGTTCCAGCAGGAACTTGAATACCCGATAATTCTGCAATCTTAACAGCTGATTGACCTACAATTGCAGGATTAACTGCACATTTATCTGTATTCATTGCACCAGCAGTTAATTTAGCTGCTTCTTCTTTATTTACAAAATAACAGCCATTTGCTATCATTTTTTTCTTCACTTGGTCAAAGATTGACTCTTCTATAATAACGGCTTGCTCAGAAGCGCAAATCATACCATTATCAAACGATTTAGAAAGAATAAGGTCTGTTACAGCTTGATCGATATCCGCACTCTTCTCAATGAAGCAAGGAACGTTACCTGGTCCTACGCCGAGAGCTGGTTTACCACAGCTATATGCTGCTTTTACCATACCTGATCCACCTGTTGCTAATATAAGAGCCACATCCGGATGGTTCATCAGTACATTCGTTTTGTCCATCGAAGGAAGTTCAATCCATTGGATACAGTTTGCAGGTGCGCCATTTTTAACCGCTGCTTCCAATAAGATTCTAGCTGCTTCCTTACTACACTCTTGTGCAGATGGATGAAAACCGAATATAATTGGATTACGTGTTTTTATGGATATGAGAGATTTAAACATCGTTGTTGAAGTCGGATTAGTTACTGGAGTGATTCCCATGATGATTCCGACAGGTTCAGCAATTTTTTGGAAGTTTTCATATTGATTATCTTCAACGACGCCTACCGTTTTATCATATTTAATACTGTGGTAGATGTACTCCGTTGAGAACATATTCTTGGTTATTTTATCTTCATAAATACCTCGACCTGTTTCTTCAACCGCTAGTTTTGCCAGATACATATGTTTGTCTAGACCAGCAAGAGCCATTGCTTGCACAACGTTATCTACTTGTTCCTGATCCATCTTCATGAATTCTGCTTGGGCTTTGTTGGCTTTGTCGATTAAGGACTGAATATACTCCTCTGCTCCTTGTTTCTTCTCTTGGACAACTTCATTTTTGACTGCCATCTTCTCTCATCCTCCTAGGTGAAGTTCGTTATCTCTTTCATGAATTCATCATAGCATACCTCGTTTAAGAATTAAAGTGAAAACTTTCACAAACTTTAATTTATTTTCTTTTTTTATTTCATAGCGCTTACATTTCGTCGATTGAATATATAACAGGTTATTACGAACGATCACCTGTAATATTCATGAACCATAATTCACTTTGGTTGAATTGGGAAAATAAAGAAAGTATTCTTGATAATATCATTCTTGTCACTAGATTTAGCGTAATAAAAGTGAAATATATCACAATGTTTAAAAATTCGCCACTTTTAAGGGCATTGACACCCCCACAAAAGTGATTTTTAACGGTATAATTAGTTTAAAATTTATCGAAAATTAAAGATAAGGGGATAACAACTATGAAAGAACATTTGAATGATACCCAAGCTCGCGGAAATACCAGTTGCTTTTCTGAACAAAACTTTAACCATCTACTCGTTAGTATGAAAGACAGAATCCTTCCAGAAGGATCACATCTTTTCTGGGAAGGAGATTTATCTGATAAACTCTTCTATATTAAACGTGGACGGATTAAATTAACGAAGTCGACAGATGAAGGTAAAGAACTCATCCTCTATATGTATCAAACAGGAGATATGGTCGGTCAAGCTGATCCTTTCTTTAGCTCCAAGCATAGCTTTAATGCTGAAGTAATTGAAGAAAGTGAGATCGGTGTTATCGAACAGAAGGATCTAGAAATTCTAATCTGTCAACATTGTGAATTTGCAATTGATTTCATGAAATGGATGGGTATTCACCACCGACTTACGCAAACTAAATTCCGTGATTTAATGCTATATGGCAAACCTGGCGCTCTCAGCTCTACCTTGATACGTCTTGGAAATACCTATGGTGAAGAACGGGATGGAAACACGCTAATTAACAAAAAAATTACCCATACCGATCTTTCCAATATGATTGGTGCTACTCGTGAAAGTGTTAACCGCATGCTAAGTGATCTACGTAAGAAAGATGCTGTAGAATATGAGAATGGAATGATCGTTATTAAAAACCTCACTATGCTACAAGAGATATGTCACTGTGAAATGTGTTCCAAAGAAATATGCAGAATTTAGAAATAAAGACTGCTCTCCACACTTATAACCAACATTCTTATTGTGCTCGTACTCGCTTCACTTACAAGCAACGGCAGTTTTCTCCCGATCTATTGCTAGATCTCATACTGAACGAACAAGAAGAGCCATATCTCTCATTTGATATGACTCTTTTTAATATCTATATGCAAATAGCCTGTCATCAACCAAACCGCTACAGCGCCGCCTTCACAATACGGTGATAATGACCAACGGTTAGAACAGCAAACATGAAGTAAATGAGCGTGTATACCGTCAGACAATAGCCGTCGGGAAGCTGATGTCGGACAACGTCAGCGTTAAGATCGGCCGCTTCCTCTCTGTAAGCATACGTCCGGCGGAGAATCGCCTGTATTTGGGCCAACAGCACGTCCATATGGAACGGCTTTTGAATATAATCGTCCGCCCCCATATTCATCGCCATCACCATATCCAGAGGATGATCACGCGATGACAGAAATAGAATCGGCACTTTCGACACCGCCCGAATCTCCCGGCACCAGTGAAAACCGTCATACATCGGGAGCTGGATATCAATGATGACCAGTTGGGGCTGTAATTTAATATAGGTGTTCATCACATCATCATATCGCTCCGGTCCCGTGACGTGAAACGACCATTGCTCCAATCTTTCCTTCAAGGAACGAAAAATGACATCATCATCTTCGATAATAAAAATGTTCATATCCATAACGGTAAAGTCCCTTCCCGTGATTGCTACGCAGATTCCGATAATAAAGAAATCCATCCAAAGCTTTCTCCATCATACCACTCCAGCTTGGCATTTCCACCGATATTCCCACGATAAAAGACCAATTTACAATGTTCTTCCGATCATTTCAATCGGTCTGCTCTTGGTATTCTCCTTGGTTTCACTTCAAAACAAAAAGAAGAGGCAAATAACCGCCCCCTCAGATCATACTTGTTCTGAACTGTGTATTATTATTCTCCCTTGTCGCATTTACAGTTACTTTTTTACAAAACGATCAAGTCATTACACAAGTTCCGGGCATACCACGCGGCAGTGATGATATATAGTCCCTTAATCTGGAAGAATCATCGTGAACAGCAGCGCCGCCAACTCCTGCTTCTTCAACGCCCGCTGCGAGCCGTAGTCGAACATGCCATTCGATTCAGTCACTTCCGGCCCATGAAGCTTCCAGATCACAGCAGAGCTGACCGCATCGACAGCCCATTTCGAAGTGCCTAGCGCAAGCACAGCCGTGGAATCCGGCACCCTAATCCCCGATCCCGCCAATAAACGAAATACGATAGCCGCTGATTCTTCGCGGCGGATCGGACGGTCTGGATTGAACAAGCCTTCCCCCGTCCCCTGTAGCAAGCCGGACTCGACAGCGGCTTGAATATCCTTTCGATACGGAGAATTCTCAACGTCCTTAAATGAGGACGGGCTTGCGGATTCCGAGATGCTCCACATCGCGTTAAAAGCATGGATAAACGCTCCGCGGGTGACGGCTTGCAGCGGTTGAAACGGCTTTGACGGATCATCCGTCAAAAGCCCAAGTGACTTCAGGCCAAGTATGTAGCTGGCATACGGATGATCGGATGATCGGCCGATACGTCCGGGAATCCGGCCGGATCATCCGGCATTTTGGCCGCATAGCTGAATAAATTAGAGTATTTCATATAGATAATGCGCCCATCGGCTTCCGTCTTAAATGCAAGCGGCTTGCCCTGTTCATCCACGAACAGCAGATCGTCGACCTGCTTCAGCTGGTGACGGGCCGAAACGTCGCTCACAATCAGGGTGCCGTCTCCTCCCACTTCGACTCTGGTCAGTAATTTAATCCGTAAATCGGAATACAGACCTTCGAACTTGGCGAGAACGTCCTCGGACTGCGGCTTGAAATCCTCTGGCCCAAATATTGATTTACGACTGGCATAATAATGATCCATAAACGCGATAAATAAATCGTCACGCAAATCCTGATTCGCATTGTAAGAAACGAAGACACCCACTTTGCGGTCGGGCAGAAGCCATAGCAACGAACTGAAGCCAAGAATGTCGCCACCTTTGGAGATCACGTCTTCCCCGTTCGTTTTTGACGGATCAACAGGCGATTCAAAGCCGTATGTCATATCTGGCAAATCCGGATGAATGGCTATGTGGTAGGTAGACATCGCCTTTAACGATTTGGGCGACAGGATAACAGTACCGTCAGCCGCCCGACCATCGTTCAGGAAAGCTTTCATAAACAGCGCCATATCGGAGGCTGTCGATATCATGCTCCCCTCCGGCCACTCGCTCGGCGAAAAATCGTACACAGGAATGGCGCTACTCGCTACATCGTAAGAAGTTACGAGCCGACGGGCCAACTCCTTAGTCAGTCTAAAGCTGCTTGAGGTCATGCCAAGCGGCCCCAACAGATGCTTTTGCATATAGCTCCCGAAAGGCTCTCCGCTTACCTGCTGGACGATGTATCCTTGCAGCCTCGATGCGAAATTATCGTACATGTATGACGTTCCGGGCTTGCGAACGACCGGCGGGAACTGATCGAAGATGCTTTCTTTTAGCGAGATTGGCTTCTGGGAAGCATCGGTCAAATAGCTGGCGTCTGTAGGTTCGCGCACTTCAAAACCGGTCGTATGCGTCAATAGGTTCTCTATCGTGACCGGTGTATCGAAGGAATTGGTTACTTTGTAACCGTCCAGGTACTTTTCAATGTTGTCCTGAAGCGAAATTTCCCCTTGATCGACGAGCTGCATAACTGCAACCGCCGTGAACACTTTGGAGACGGAGGCGATACGAAAGGTGGTTTGGGTTGCATCTACTGGTGATTTCGACGTTTGGTCGGTAACACCGTAGCCTTTAGAAGCGAGCACCTTCCCGTCCTGAACGACGGATACCGTAACGGCCTTAGCCTTTTTCTTGATGGCATCTTTGGCAAAAAAAGCGTCCAGGAACGCCTCAACTTCCTTGGCTTCACGTGGCCCGCTCATATTATCTTTCGAGGCCGCATTATCCAATAGCGGAAGGGCGGTGCTGCCGAATGAGGCCAGATGTTTGACGGCAGCCGTCGGATTCGATTCAGGCGGCTGCTGAGCGTACGTGCTTGTTTCTGCTGCAAGGCTAAGCGTCAGTAGAACCGTCAAAATGCCGCTCGCGCGGCGAGTTCGCTTCTTATTTTTGTTCAACTAAAATCCTCTCCTTGCTTTCGTTTAATTGTAACTTGGTAAAACCAACAATCATATTCGAAGAACTGCAGCTGTATTCAGACCTAAGACAGGGTTAACCAAGCCAGATTGAACAGGCAATTCGTATACACTTATTGTATTGTTTACATCTGGCACTGTCGTTCGATTCAGATGACAGGCAGGAGGGGAATGTTACATTCTTGTCACGTTAGGATTGGATTAGCATTGATCAACGGGTATGGTGGATAGTAGCTACCTTGGTGGTGATGAACCCTCACCTTTACAAAACAAAAGAGGATGAGTAATGCAAATGGGGATATCCCCACTTGCATTACTCATCCATTAATAGAATACATCGTATTCAATCACTTATTATTTATTGGTTGGTCATTTCAATGATGTTTTATTTCTTCTTACTGCGGACTGGCGAGATAACCCAATAGGCCATCCCGACAAATAATCCTCCACCTACAATATTACCTAATGTCACCGGAATCATATTATGCAACCAACCCGCAATGGAAATAGTTTCTGGATGATTAGGAAGTAAAGTCGCTACACTGAGTAATGTCATATTCGCAACACTATGTTCATATCCGCTAGCAATAAAGGCGAATAGACACCACCAGATCAGGGCGATTTTGGCCATTTCGTCCTTAGCCCGAGAAGACATCCAAATTGCTAAACATACTAACCAGTTACAAAGAATACCCCGAAAGAACAATTCAGACATTGGTAAATGCATTTTCTTAGCGGTTGCCGCAAATAGCAAATGGTCCGCTGAAATATCCTTGAACAATCCTGTTCCGAGAATGAGTAAACTAAGTAGTACAGCCCCAAGTAAATTTCCAAAGAAAACAATTGTCCAGTTCTTAGCCGTATCCTTAACACTCGTTCGCCCTGCTAAAGTACTCATGGTAAAAAACATATTGTTTCCCGTAAATAATTCTGAACCGGCGAAAATAACTAGCGTCAAGGCAATTCCAAAGGAGCCCCCCATTACCAGTGGTTGAAACGGTGATTTAATGGCTGCTAGTGGGGCTCCCAAGGAAAATATTAAGATGATACCTATTCCAATATAAGCTCCTGCTAATGCAGCTGCAATCGTATATCGAATTAAACTCTCATTCATTTTGTCTTTCTTTTTGACCGCCGCTTCCACTATGGCTTCTACACCTTGTGTATACAAGAGGGCCACCTCCTGGATTCTGTTTAGTAGTCGTTTGGTTCATCCTATCTAGCTAGAGACCAATGTGAACTCCCTGTTCATTAACAATAATAGGATAAGTATCTACTTTGCCGCTATCAGGCGCTTGAACCAACCCACTTACAAGATCAATCTTCCAATCATAGAGTGGATCATAGATATAATGGCCTGATACAATCGCTTCCGCCAAAGGGCCTCCCTTCGGATGAGGGCTCTTGTTCTCTAAGGCATAAATCCCTCCATCTGACGTATGAAAGACGGCTATCTCATGATTCTCAACGGTCACTACCTGACCTAACTGTATCAAATATTCGTCTACGGATCCGATCAAATAATAGTTCATAGTCATATCTAATCTCCTTTCCTAAGTCTCCAGTTATTTACCTGCTGTGACAGAATTCCTATTCTCAAAAAGAGCAACCCGTGTTTTATCATCATTCAACATTTTTCTCCACGGTTCTTCTACCTGCTCCAATGCAATTTCAATTCGTTCAACAAGAGCTGCACGGTTATCCAGATCAGTTAAGATGGCAGCTTGAATCTGCTCTAAGCCCATTCGTTCTACCCATTCCGATGTTCTCTCAAGATACTTCCCTGTCTCACGGTAGTATTGCATGACAGCAGCGCAGATTTCAATCAACTCTTCATCACTTTTCACTTTACAGAGCAAATCCGCAATCCGAGATTTAATTCCACCGTTACCCCCGATAAAGATTTCCCAGCCCCCATCATTTCCGACGATACCGATATCTTTCGTACATGATTCTGCACAGTTTCGAGGACAACCATTCACGCCATATTTGAACTTCGCCGGTAGATCGAGACGCTCAAATTTACGTTCTAGTAGAGCCCCCATTCCCATGGAATCCTGTGTACCGAATCGGCAAAATTGATTACCGACACATGTTTTAACCGTACGCAGTGATTTGGCATAGGCATAACCCGAAGGCATATCTAACTCTTCCCACACTTTAGGAAGATCTTCTTTCTGTACTCCGATTAAAGCGAGGCGTGTTCCTCCAGTAACTTTGATCACTTTCACATTATATTTCAACGAAACATCCGCAATTATTTTGAGGTCCTCCGGCGTAGTTACCCCCCCGTACATTCTTGGAACAACTGTGTAGGTTCCATCCTTCTGAATGTTGGCATTCATACGTTCATTAACAAACCGGGATTCTCTCTCATCCTCATGGGTTTCAGGATATATCATTCCTAGATAATAGTTGATCGCTGGACGACACTTAGAGCAACCTTCAGGATTATCCCAACCAAGTACATTCATAACTTCCCGAGTCGTACTTAAGCCTTTATCCTTTATTTCCGCTACGACCTCATCACGATCCATTGTTGTACAGCCACAAATCCCTTGTTTAGCTGCTACTTTGAAACCATCTCCAAGCACGTATTGCAATATCTGCTCTACAACGGGCTTACATCCCCCGCAAGAGCGAGTTGCACCTGTGCAGGCTTTAATTTCGTCTACAGTCGTTAATCCCTGATCTGTAATAACGTCTACGATCGTTTTCTTGGTAACACCATTACAACCACACACAATCTCATCATCTGCCATCGTTTCAACTGAGGATTGTTTCTTAGCTCCACCACCACAACACCCTGTACCCATAACCGTGGCATAAATATCGTCTGTCATCTGTGTTTGCTGTTTAATTAATTTCTGTAAATTAGAAGATTCCGTCACATCTCCGAACAAGACAGCGCCGACAATTACATGATCATGAAGAAGGATTTTCTTATAGGTTCTCTTCCAGTCGTCCTTTGCAGCAATCACCGTATGTTGCGGTCCTTCAATAAATTCCCCTGCCGAGAATACATCAACCCCAGAAATTTTAAGCTTGGTCGACACTACCGACCCTTCATATGGAAGAGTATCCACACCACATAAGTGTTTAGCTAACACGTTCCCTTGTTCAAAGAGTGGGGCTACCAGCCCGTAGCATACGCCTCTATGTTCAGTACATTCTCCAACTGAATATACGCCATCCATAGATGTAAGCATATAATCATCTACTAGAATACCTCTGCCTACATCAATACCACTCTCTTTAGCCATAGCTACGTTAGGTTTAATCCCTACAGCCATCACGACGAGCTGTGCCTCAAGTGTACTCTCATCACTGAAGCGTAATCCGCTTACGTGTTCTTCACCCATAACTTCAACTGTTTGTTTGCCCATAGCAAACTTAATTCCTTGGCGTTCCAATTCATTCTTTAGCATCAACGATGCACTATGATCTAATTGACGTTCCATCAAATCTTCCATTAAATGAACAACCGTTACATCCATACCTAGATTCACAAGACCCTTAGCTGCTTCTAGTCCTAACAATCCCCCACCAATAACTGCAGCTTTCTTATACTTCTGAGCAGCTAGGAGCATTTGATTACAATCATTAATATCCCGGAAGCCAACTACACCCTTCTTATCACTCCCCGGTACGGGAAGAATAAAAGGATTCGAGCCTGTTGCGATAATCACTTTATCGTAAGAGACTCTTAATCCATCTTCTGTAACAACTTGCTTATTTACCTCATCGATCTTGAGTACAGTAGTATCTGTGTGTAGCGTAATTTGATTGTCTTCATACCAATTCCAGTCGTTAAGAACGATATCATCGATTGTTTTACTACCTTCTAGCACATAAGATAACATAATCCGATTGTAGTTAGGATGAGGCTCACTACCGAACACCGTAATATCAAAAGAACGGTTTAGTTTCAAAATTTGCTCCACCGCACTAATGCCCGCCATACCATTCCCAATCACTACTAGTTTTTCTCTTTTTGTTTGTATCATAAGAAGTTCTCCTTCCTTTCTTACCTAAACCTTATAATATGATTATATCAAATTTAAAATCTTAGATTGTGATCTATTTCACATTAATTGTGAATATAATCACAATTAATGTGAATTTATAAAATAGGTAAGAATAGATCCGTAAATAAAGGAAACTATTCTTACCTATTTTCCCTAAGCTTGAGGATAACGTGGGAATAGAATGTTGTTCTCTAAATGAACATGTTCATACGTCATTCGTTCTAACTCAGCAAGACGCTCATACGTCAATCGATAGGTTGTGCAGGCGTTAACTGGAGGTGTGAAATCATTCGTAATTTCACGTAATTTCTTCAGTATGTTTCCAGCTTCATCATGCTCACCCTCCAGTCCTGAAATAGCCTTTCTTAATTTATTCCCGCTTGAGGAATCCTGAGTCTCGTCCCAAGTCATCATCTGAGGGAAAATTTCAATTTCTTCCTTGGTCGTATGTTCAAGCAATTCACTCTTCAATGCTGTGTATAACTCTTCCACCTCGACTAGGTGAAGATCATGATGCCCATGAACTCGATTTACCTTAGTCACATTTTTCTGAATCTCAGGAAGTTCTTCTCTTAAATAATCATGATGCTTACTTACGATATAATGTATCAATGTCGCTGAGTCCATTTCGACATAAACATTGGACTCTCCTTGGTTATGATCAAGACCGGCATGGTTATCTGCTAAATGATGAAGTTCATCAAGCACTCTGTTCAACTCTAAACCCCGTTCTTCAAGCGCCTCTTGTAGAGGACGATTTCCACCGCAGCAGAAATCAATCTTATGATCCCGGAAATAGTCACTTGCCTTCGGAAATTTGATCACAATCTCACTGACCTTATCTTCTTTATCAAATAAAAGTGTACTCATATCGTATATTCCTCCTAGTGTTCCTGCTCTATCTATACTTAACAAATTACACCTGTATACAATTACCCATTGTGATTCCAATCACAAAGAATAAAACAATTTGATGTCACAAGAACAAAAAAGACTACCCCTAGCGGTAGTCTTACAAAGAATCATCTCTATTTACTAACTCAATTTTGACTTCATCCTGCGGTTGAAGCTTCATATCAAGTCCATTCTCCAACAATGTCTTATTATTAACTTTCACAATCCATTTTTCACTAGCCTTTGGACTATAACCGTTCACCATAAGAATGATTTTGCCATTATCACTAAGCACTACTATTCCTGTTGTTCTCAGCAATTCTCGGATACTTTGCTCTTCTAAATATGGATTAATATAAGAGTGTGAAATATTGGGCTGTACTATGCCACCATTTACTGTAAAGATCACGACAGAACGAGTATCCCCGCTCTTAGATCCATCTATAAATTGAACAGCAATTCTAATGTTATCCTCTGCTTGAAGCCTATTATCCCAATTTTCCTTGTCAAGATTGTTACCGTTAACCTCCACAGACCACTCTAATCCAGGATCAAGCGACACATCAATAACCGATTCAATATGATGACCTTCAGATGAGATAGTCACCACGCCACTAGCAGTTAAGGCATCCTTTATGGACACGCCTGGTATTAAACTCTGTTCCAATTGTTTAATTGCATTCGGCGGTATAAGATTACCTTCCATATTAATTGAAATACCGGACGAGTTACTTGCCGATCGAACAATTGGAATAACCACATCAGTACCCTTATCTGGGCTACATCCTGACACTATAGTAAAGACTAAAATGAAAGAGAACATAGCAGAACACCGTTTGTATGATTTCCTCATCTGCACACCACCTTGAAAATAAGACTCTCTTTATTCTACCTTAAAAGAGAACAAAGAGCATCTCATTCATTACCTTCAGATTAAATGGAATAAGTTGGCGTAGATATCCACTCTTGATAAACAGGAAAAGACATTTTAACCTTCTTAAAAGGTTTCCCGCCTTTAACAAGTGGCGTCTCACTCATATAAGTAGGTACGAAATAAGATGAAATAGTCTCTAATTCTTCACCACTATAAAAAGCTTC
This sequence comes from Paenibacillus sp. IHBB 10380, assembly GCF_000949425.1. Classification (NCBI taxonomy): domain Bacteria; kingdom Bacillati; phylum Bacillota; class Bacilli; order Caryophanales; family Paenibacillaceae; genus Paenibacillus; species Paenibacillus sp. IHBB 10380. The sequence continues at coordinate 1,064,655 of NZ_CP010976.1, read as the reverse complement.
TTGACCCAGTAAGGGGTGAAATAAAATGATTTTCTCATATTGTGACCAAATCATCATTTGTAAGATTAAACTCTGTAATTTTGCATGAGGTAACTTCACTTGTAGCGAACCCGACTCATCCGTCTTTTGATGCTCACTTCCTACACACTTCCATCCTTGGGAACCATAAATCCATTTTTGATAAATAATGCTATCATCATCTATGAGCGAACTGTTCCACGCACTCGATACGGGTACATAAAGGCGTAGCATATCAGAAGCTTTGTCATATATAGTCTGAACTTTAACCGAAGCACTTTCAAGTTCTTTGATATGTCTAATGCCATAAGTGGTTTCTTGGGAAAGTACAATTTTTCGCAATTTCTTCACTCTCCTTTAGTCCAAATATCACATTTCTTCAAATTATACTACAACTTAATTTCGCAGATACATATAGATATGCACTTTAAACAAAAAAGGCCCCGCATCACAAAACCGTGAAGGGACCTTCTAGCAAGCTAGTCATTCCAATGACCTTATCTTCTACAAATACTGCTCCGAACTTCTCTGCTTTGGCACTAAAAATAGCTGCGCTGCCTTCTGCGGGTCCGGCACCAATAATGATGATATCTGTCATTGAAATCAGCCTCTCTTCCGTTTATTCTACCCAGCTTTCAGCCCACAATTGGACTTCTTGCATAACCGCTCTAAGACCTCTACCTTTATCCGTTAATTCATACTCAATACGAACAGGTGTCTCGGGATATACATGACGAACAAGAATACCTCCACCTTCAAGATCTTTCATCCGCTCAGAGAGCATCTTATCACTCATTGAAGGGATAAGATTAGAAATATCTTTAAATCGTTTAGGTCCATCCATCAATGTCTGAATAATAAGTCCGTTCCAGCGCTTACCAAGAAAAGAAAAGGCAGTCTCAAAACGTGGACATAAATGCATTGGTTTGCTTTCCATAAAACCTTCACCTCATTGTATTTTGCTTAATAACAACTTTCGTTTAGTTAGTATATTTCATTTTACTACATTTCATAGTGTTTTTAAACATTCAATTCAAAATATATAAATTAAACTAAAGTTTAATTAAACAAAAATCAATAAAGAAAAACGGCTACCTTAATAGGTAACCGTCTTTCTTTATCAATAATCTATACCCACCAGATATCTCCAATAGGTTCTTCAATAAGTACTTGTTGAAGATTCTGAACCGCTTTGGAGAATCCTTCTTCAACAGACATAAGGGCATCCTCGTGTTCAATACTCACAACATAGTCATATCCTACTAAGCGCAATGCACTAATAATATCTGCCCACGTCTTGTTGTCGTGTCCGTAGCCTACGCTGCGGAACTGCCAAGCGCGATCCAGCATATTTCCATAGGATTGCATATCCGTAAGGCCATATCTATTTACGTTAATTGGATCAATAGAAGTATCCTTAGCATGGAAGTGGTGAATTGCTCCAGCACGTCCTAGGATATGGATCGCCTGCACAGGATCAATGCCTTGCCACCACATATGACTCGGGTCAAGGTTCGCACCGATCGTTTCGCCAGCTGCTTCACGTAAACGAAGTAAGGTAGCTGGTGTATGCACAGAGAAACCGCCATGAAGCTCTAGACCGATTTTGACATGATGGTCAGCTGCAAATTTAGCTTGTTCTGTCCAATAAGGAATAACCTTGTTCTCCCATTGCCATTTCAATACCTCTTGAAAATCATTCGGCCATGGAGCTACAGGCCAGTTCGGATATTTAGCATCCTCGTGATCTCCAGGACATCCTGAGAATGTATTAACAACTGGCACCTCAAGCTTCTCAGCAAGTTCCACTGTCTTGATGAAATCATCATGATCCGCTTGTGCTAGATGCTTCTGAGGATGAAGTGGATTACCATGACAGCTCAGTGCACTAATTGTAAGTCCACGTGACTCTACTGCATGTTTAAAGTTCTTGAGTGCTGTTGCATCCTTTAAAAGCTCTTCAGGTTTACAGTGTTCATTACCTGGATTGCCTCCTGTACCGATCTCAACAGCCTTGAGTCCCTTGGAAGCTACATAGTCCAGAGCATCCTCTAATTTACGCCCACCGAATAGTACCATAAATACGCCTAATTTCAATGTTATTCCTCCTTATGTCATATATAAATTCAGTTCATTTGCATGCGTTTATATTAGTCAAAATAAACCGCTTTACCTGTCTTAGCCGATTCATAGATGGCTTCCAGAATTTCAGTTACAACCAATGCTTGTTCTGGACTTACGATAGGATCTGTATCATTAATAACTGCATCGAGCCATAGTCTGCATTCGCGATCCGCGTCGGTTTCTGTTGTACCTGAGTAGAAAGCTACTCCGCCTTCTTCTAGCGCAATCTTAGTTTCGTATAATCGACTCATCTTCTCACCATTAATGCGCAAGCCGTCCGTCATATCTGCTCCAGCTTCTGTACCCGCTAGAATTGTTTTTGCTTCGCCAGTTTCAACGACATTTAGTGCCCAACTGGATTCCAAGACGATTGTAGCGCCATTCTCCATCGTAATAAATCCGAAAGCAGAATCTTCTACTTTAAATTGTTCAGGGTCCCAAGGACCAAATGCGTTAGCTGCATTCTCACGGCTTCCAAGTTTGTGGAAGGTTGAACCCATAACACTCTTAGGCTTGTAATTATCCATTAACCACAATGTTAAATCAAGCGCATGCGTACCGATATCGATCAGTGGACCTCCACCTTGTTTCTCTTCATCCAGAAATACACCCCATGTTGGCACTGCACGACGACGAATAGCTAGAGCTTTACCATAGTATATATCTCCTAACTCGCCATTCTTACACATATCTTTAAGATATAAACTATCGTCACGGAAACGGTTTTGATATCCTATAGTTAACTTTTTGCCCGTGCGTTTAGCTGCTGCTAGCATCTCTTTAGCTTGTGCCGCAGTTTTGGCCATCGGCTTCTCACACATAACGTGTTTGCCTGATTCTAAAGAAGCTACCGTAATCTCGGCATGTGAATCATTCGGCGTACATACATGGATCACGTCAATACTTTCGTCCTTAAGTAATTCCTTATAATCTGTATATACTTTAGCACCTTCAGCACCAAATTTTGCAGCTGCTTCTTCAGCGCGTTCTTGGACAATATCACAGAATGCTACCATTTCTCCCGTCGTTTGTTTCGAAAGGCTCTGCATATGCTTGCCGTTGGCAATACCTCCACAACCTATAATTGCAACTTTTAATATTTTAGACATGTATGGGTCCCCCGTTATTTTTGTAATTTTTTACCCATTCCATACTTGATGCAATACTCTCAAGTGGTGGGTTCTGACATAAGTCTTGCTCTACAACAATCCACTCTACGCCAGCCTTGTCAGCAGCTTCAGCAATGGCACCAAGATTCACTTCACCTTGTCCAAGCTCCACAGTCAGAGGAGAGCCATCTTCAAGCTTCTTCATATCTTTCCAGTGAACTATTGGCAATCTTCCAGCATAATTATGAATGTATTCCACTGGATCGTATCCTGCAAAATGAACCCAACAGGTGTCTAATTCCACTTGAAGTAATGAAGCTGGAACTTCCGCATACATGGCATCGAATACAGTCTGATCATCAAAGGATTCTGTAAATTCAAATTCATGATTATGATACAGCAATACCATTCCTTGTTCACGACATTTCTCACCGATTTGCTTTAGATTCGTAAATACTTCAGCCCAATTACGTTGCTCTGTTCCTAAGTAAGGAACGATTATATTATTATTCCCAATTTCTTTATTATACGTAATCTCTGAATCGAGATCATCCAGTAAACTTGTATATTGCGTATGTGTTCCTAAAGCAACAAGACCATTCTCATCAAGTAATCTCTTGACCTCAGCACTGCTACGTCCAAAGAAAGTATGAAATTCCACGCCTTGATACCCAAGCTCAGCTGCTTTTTTCAGAGTTCCTTCGAAATCTTGCTCCATTTCCTCACGTACTGTGTACAATTGCAATCCTAATTTCAACATAAATATCACCTCTGATTAAATTGGTTGATCATAAAATTAGTTTATATTGTGAAGATTTAGTACATAAGTTGAGTTGTCATTTGTGGCTGTTGCCCGAATTCATATGTGCTGTCCATTATGATGTGCTTACCCTCTAATATCGAAGCTTGTAATCATCGTAACCATTGCACCATTCTCGAAATCCATCGTACCGGCAAAAAGCGTGGCTGTCTGAACAGGAATTTGCTTCCCTTTTTTGGGGCCAGATCCAACATTGGACCACCACCAGGCTCATAGAAAAATTCAGGATCTGGATGCCATCCCTCTGGACCTGCACCCATTTGGAAACAAGTAGCTCCAATAGGTTTACCGATCATTCCAGCATCAATTGCAGCTTTCACCGTCTGAATTCCTGATCCTAGAAATGTATCTGGAGCTGACCCTACACGGAGCCCACGGTCATCTGCTATATTTAAGACTCGTTTGCCATCTTCTAAAGAAGTAGCTAACGGCTTCTCGCCGTATACATGTTTACCTGCTTCCAATACAGCTTTATCAATTGCAGCATGGGTACTAGGTAGAGTTAAATTAACAATAAGTTCAATGTCAGGGCATGCAAGTATTTCATCTACTGTGAATACGTTTGCAATACCGTACTCTTCGGCACGCGCTCTTGCTCGCTCTGAGATTAAATCTGCACATGCAATAACTTCTACAACCGGGCTGTTCTTAAGATTAGCTAAATAAATAGCACTGATATTACCACAACCTATAATACCCACTTTCATTTTCTTCAACTCTATCTCACTCCTAGGACTGCCAAAGGTGACTTATTGATCTTAGTACCATAGTATTCCGAATTCTTTTATATTAAAATGAATAATATGATTCAAACATGAACAATCTGGTCATTATTTTTTATTTATAGAAGGAGACAGGTAAATGTCCACCCTAGATTCGTGTCAAGTGTATATAGCAGGATTCTCATTCCATCACAAACCTTTCCACAGCACAGAAACGGATGGAGTCAAAACGTACCTGATGCGTCTCCAAACAGATGGCCGTTGCCGCGCTCGATATGACGGTAAGTTAGGCATGATTGAAGCAGGGGACTTACTACTCTACTCTCCAGGTGAACCTTACGAACTAAAGATTGACCAAGAAGTAAATTCACTTGGTGAATTAATGGTAGAGAGTGGTGATTACCATATTTTCTTCGGGGGTACTTGGGTTGATGAATGGTGGAACCGACAAGATCGGCCTACACGCATGAGTCTTCCCCTGAATGAAGGATTCTTGAACTTGTTTCGGCAGATCGCACTCGAACAACGTCGAATGGAGAATCCATACCCTGAAATACCAGGCTACTACCTGAGAATTCTATGCTTAGACATAGATCGCTTGCTAAAAGAACGGCCCATCAAGACGCATAAGACTTACTTAGCATATCAAATCAAGCATTATGTTGAGGAGAATGCTTCTTATATGTTCAAATTAGAAGATGTAGCGGCCCATGTTGGGATCAGTGTCTCACGTGCAGTTCATCTTTTTAAAGAAGCATTCGGAACAAGCATCATGCAGTATACATTAGATGTAAAGCTCGACATGGCTAGGGAACGAATTATATTCAGTCCTATGTCCTTGGAGAACGTAGCAGAGACATCTGGGTTTGCGAACTACACTTATTTTCACCGCGTTTTTCGTTCTCGATACGGCATGTCACCCAAACAATTTCGATTAGCTAATCGAGAGCAGTTGATGTGACACACTATAGACTTCAAATAAGCGGCGCCCCTGCATGCAGGAGCGCCGCTTATTTAGTCATTATGGCTTCATTACAAGCTTGTCTTCGACTGAATTGCTTCTGTAACAACAAAGGCAAGATCATCATTGCCAAACATGGAAAGGACACCGAGTACTGTGTCATCTGGAATATCTCCAGCTTCTTCTTTAGATACGGTAAGCTCCATTACCTTCAATAACTGTTCATTATGAAGCTGATGTGGATAGGCCTCACTATACAATTGCACTGGATCTAGATCGTTGTTAATACACCATTGTGCGAATACAAGGATCATCATATCTTCATCTTGACGGTAACTTTGCTTAATTTGCTCCTCGAGGGCTAGCTTTTGCTCATCGTCCATTCTTCTCTTCCTTTCTTCTAGAAATATACTTATACAAGCTCCGTTGCTAATACATGACTGCCAAGTACTTTATCCGCCGAAACCGTACAATCTTCCGGAGTATCTATATGTTCAAGGAAATGGTTCACGATGTCGCTGAAACCACGACGATGAAGAATCGTATCCCAGTTACCAAATGAACGCGTCGTGGGCGCACTTTCTTTTTGATAAAAAAGGCCGTCCTCCATGTTCACAATTTCGACCGAACGCCCGTGTCCATGAAGTTCAAGCTTCTCGAGGTCATTCCCGGCACTTCGAACCATACTATACGAGCTTGTCTTCCCTTCACCTAAACCAAGGACACCAGAAGCATGTCTCATCTTCCCCTCATCATTACTAATAAGTTGATGTTGAAGAAGTTGATAAGCTTGATCATCACCGAGCCATAACAGTGTATCGAGCATATGAATCAAGTCATCAAACACGGTCACACGACTAGTCGCTTGCTGTGTCCGTGTACGATGCTTCGATGCAAAACACTGTTCAAACCCACCCACTTCATCCATCCATGTCTTAGCTTCCATATACATTGGAGCAAAACGCCGATTAAACCCTACAGCCAGCAATAATCCCTTGGATTTAGCAAAGTTAGCCATCTCTTCGGCTTCCTTTAGATCGTAGGACAGTGGCTTATCCACATACACTGATAATCCATGCCGTAAACAGGCCATCACAATCTCATAATGCATTTCCGTTGGACTATGTACAAACACTGCATCTATATCCCAAGACAACAAAGTCGACAGATCCGTTGTCCCTTGTAATATACGATAAGAGTTCATTGTTTCTTCAACAGTTGCGGCAGAACGACTCATGATCCCTACAATCTCTGCCCCCTTATGGTGGGACAAAAGTGGCAAATAAACTTTACGAGCAATATTTCCAATTCCAATTAAAGCAACCCGCTTAGCGGTTCTATTCTTCATACATCGGTTTCCACCTTTATTTAGATACTAGTATTTACAAAACTATTGATTAACATTATATATAATGTTAATAGTAATTGAAAATAGAGGTGCTTATAAAATGAAGAAATGGTTACCGCTGCTCCTCTATGTGCTCCTATTGGGAACAGCCATTATAAATAAAACAGTTATTTGGGACTGGATGAACGATAACGATTCCCTGACTATTCTCATTATTATGTCTACTCTCCTAGCTTGCTTCCCCATCGTTCCATACAAATTGGTCATTGCTACTTTAGGATATAGCTATGGTGTAGCATGGGCTTCTATTATCTCTTGGTTAGGTACTACGCTAGCTGCAGTTATCGTTTACGGTATCGTAAGATATGCCTTCCGTGAACAGGGACGACGTTACCTCGCCAAGAAACCATGGATTCAATCATTTACTACAACGATTGAGACACATCCCTTCATGGCTATCATCATTGCACGCCTGCTCCCCATTGTACCCCAGATGGCAGTGAACATTTATGCAGGCGTTGCATCTATTTCTTTATGGCGTTATACCCTTGCCTCAGGTATCGGTAAAATCCCTGGTATTGTACTCTATGCTTATCTGGGTGGGAACCTAGTCTCTAGTCCTTATACCACTTTATCCATTTTAGCTGTTTATCTATTACTACTTGGCATATTATTAAATTTATATAAAACAACTTTGAAGCGACGCGCTATTCGGAGCAACTTTATCCCTGTTCTTGGTTCTAGCGATAATATGAATTATAATGAAAGTGACTTAAATCATTTACAATTAAGGAAACGGAGTGATATTATGACGGATTTACAACCGACCACGAGCGAAAAAGCTACTTTTGCGGGCGGATGCTTCTGGTGCATGGTAAGCCCGTTCGAGGAACTTCCTGGGATATTAAAGGTCGTTTCTGGGTATACCGGTGGACATACCGAGAATCCAACTTATGAAGAAGTATGTACGCATACAACTGGACATGTGGAAGCGATTCAGATTACTTACAACCCTGTTGTGTTCCCATATGAGAAATTGCTAGAGCTATTCTGGCAACAAATTGATCCTACCGATGAAGGCGGGCAGTTCTATGACCGAGGTAGTTCTTATGCCACAGCCATTTTCTATCATACGGATGAGCAACGTGTTAAAGCTGAAACTTCTAAACAAACACTAGAACAGAGCAAACGTTTCGATAAACCGGTGGTAACGCCCATTCTTCCAGCTAAACCTTTCTATGAGGCAGAGGAATATCACCAAGGCTACCACAAGAAAAATCCAGCTCATTACAAACGTTACCGCAAAGGGTCTGGGCGAGATGCCTATATTGAGACTCATTGGTCACCGTCCATAGATAAAGAAGATCTGGAACAACGCTTAACTCCAATTCAATATGCTGTTACGCAAAAGAATGGGACTGAACCAGCATTCCAGAATGAATTCTGGGACCATCATGGCGAAGGCATCTATGTTGATATCGTTTCGGGTGAACCTTTGTTTAGTTCTGTTGACAAGTATGACTCTGGTTGTGGCTGGCCAAGCTTCACCCGTCCACTTCAAGAGTATGTGATTAAGGAGAAAACAGATGCTACTCACTTTATGATTCGTACGGAAGTACGTAGTAAAGATGCCGATTCGCATCTAGGACACGTATTTAACGATGGGCCAGGACCTACGGGTCTACGCTACTGTATTAATTCTGCTGCCCTCCGCTTTGTATCCAAAGAGAACTTGGAGCAGGAAGGTTATTCAGAGTATCGCGTTCTATTTGAGAATAACGAGAATCAAGGATAAACGACTTCATCCTCTCACAAGTTAAAGAATCCCTGAATTAACAGAAATGACGTATCCCAACAAGCTGTTGGGATACGTCATTTTTAGCATACGCCATATTCTTATCAACCTGCTATTCATTGAAATATTGCATGACGGTTCCCTTACCTTCAGTCACTTTAACTTCTGCATAGGCTCCATTAATCAAGGTGATTTGTGGAGGCACATGACCACAATCTACATCATAAATAATAGGAAACCCAAACTCATCGGAAAGTTCTTGATATACATCTTCTGCAGTGTAATCGTTGACAGGTTGATTCGCATTACTTCTACCAAACATAATACCCGAACAATTCTCAAACCAACCTGCCAACTTCATTTGAACAAGTGATCTACGTAAATCCACTGTTGTTAATTCACAATTCTCAAGATACCACAATACAGATTCACCATGGATCATATGATTTCTGAAATGGTGTACATCACCGTATGGTGTGCCAATTAAATGTCGTATCACATCTATACAGCCACCTAGTAAACGTCCTTGGATGGTCACATTATGATTTGTAGTCGTTCGCCAATAGGTTGGTTCTGATAAATGAAATACACTGGGTGAGAGGTTATCATGCGGCCATTCTTTTTGATATTGAGCAGATGAATGTTGGAGGATCGATTCTCCTGTTGATGTCGTTAAGACCGACTGCCACATCGCTGTCGTCTCATCTGTGATTTCCCCTCTTAAATCTACAAAGTTCGTTCCATGAGCAGTTGCTATCCCTGTCTTTAAGGTTATCGCCAGCAACAACAGGCTTATATCTGAATAACCCATGATCCACTTATTCTCTATATGGTCAAAATCAATGTCTTCAAGAATCTCAATGAGTAGTTCGCCACCCCAAGGGGGGATGATAGCATCAATACGATCGTCTCGCATCATTTCATTGAACTCTTGAGCACGCTGTTTGGCTGGCGCGGATTTCGCCTTATTTTGAGTCCACACCGTTTCTCCACAAACAATGCTAAATCCTTTCGCTTCCATACGGCTACAAGCTTGTGTAAACATCTTATGTAAGTCAGCTTCTATACCAGATGAAGGTGCGGTCACACCTAGGGTTGCACCCTTTGCCAAAAACGGATATTTGATCATTATGTGCTGATTCCTCTTTTCTGAATATCTGAGTCGATGTAAATATTTATTTCCCCATTATACTCCAATACCTCCCCATTATCTTGATTGCAATAAAAAACCGCTCAGTTCTATAAAAAGAACAGAGCGGTTATCTTATGTTAGTTTCCATTGTGTATTGCATGTATCGGTTTAGAAGTAACCGTCTTATTAGGTACGGATACAGATGTGGCTACCCTAACCTTACGTGGAGTTCTCCGTCTTTGATAGGTCACCGTTAACGTAATGACCTTACCTGCAACACTTACAGCTAGAATCGTATACAACGTTTCCCTAAGGGGTAAGTAAAATATAGAGAGCAGAAGAACAATCGCGTCCAGTAAAAAAAAGACACTTCCAAGCTTCATTCCTGTCCAACGGCTAATGAGAAGCGATAGGATATCGTCTCCGCCAGTGGCTCCTCCAAAACGTACTACCAGTCCAGTCGCAAATCCTGTCATTACCCCGGATAGCAAAGCAGCGAGAAATAAATTCTGCTGCATATCAATAACCAACGTAGAGTAACGCTCCATTCCTTCATAAAAGATAGAAAAGGATACCGTCGCAATGATCGTGTTCATTAAAAATTTGCGACCTTTGATAAATAGCGCAACCAAAAGCACAGGAATATCTAGTATAATCATGCTAAGCGCTGGCGGTAGATCTAAGACGTATTTGCCTAATAATGCAAGGCCCACAAATCCACCCTCGGATAAATGATTCTGAAAATTAATATGATAATAAGTAAAAGACAGTAAACATGTTCCTAACAGCATTACGGCGATTTGTTGTATCGTTGAAATCAATTGTTCTTTTTTCCTCATACAAGTTTCCCTCTAATCGTAGAATATTGGTCATAAACAATACAACCATCTACGAGGAACAAACTTGGATGATGTGGTCCTTCGCATCCTTAGCTTCCTTCTTTCGTAGAGGTTGTTGTGTCATCAATTATCCGACATTGCTCTACGAAAGGCGCTAAGTGTATGAGAGATCATAACGTTTCCAGATCGTCCTTTGGGGAATGTTCCTTCGGGGACACATGGTATCCTGATCCTTTCTCTATTTGAATAAGTTTCTATATATCATTATAACACCATCACCACAAATGCTAAACAGCTACCACGAATATAATATTGGTAATAACTTCGCACAATAATTTATTGACCTCTAAGCAACCGATTTACCGTTTCTCTCCGTACACCAATCAACTGTCCAATTTCCTCTTGTGTAAGCATATCCGTGAAATTCACTCCATGTGAATGGTCCTCCAGCCACTTCGTTAAAAGCTCTAATCGTTCCATTGGCGTACCGACCGTCAAGTGATCAAGACGTTGCTGCATAAAGCGTAATTTTTCCTGCAATAATAGGGCAATTTCCATCGGTTTATTATGGTCCTCCTGCAATTGACGATACCATTCTTTGGCAGGTATAGCTTCCACCTCACTGCGCATAAGTGCTATAGCAGTGCCGTGTGTATCTTTAGGTGTAATCAGAGAATGGTGTGGTACCGTTTCACCTGAATATAGAATGTTAAATAGCACGATATTTCCATTTTCATGTAATCGTGTTACCTTAAACAATCCACTTTTGATGTGGTACAAATACTCCCCACTATCACCTTGATGAAATAAAACTTCTCCCTTATGTAAAAGCATTATGTTATGTTCCTCCATTGTTTAATAGGGTTAACGGAAATATATTCTACCTTATCTTGTTATTATAACAGAAGGATAACATTCTCTTACCATAAATTTGGACTTGCCACAAGGATAATTCAATCCCCTTTCTAGATATAGGATAATTTCAACATCAGTTTATTTATATTTCTATGATTTATTGTGAATAATATCATTGCAGTATTATTTTGTTCACATTTTATTAACTTTTCCTGTGACGAAGAACACACTTTCTCTTTCCTCCGTTCTATACGATTTATAAGTAGCAACTATCCGATTGCAGAAAAGAGGTCATGTATAATGTTAGACCCACGTACTATTGAAATTATTAAATCAACCGTGCCCGTGTTACAAGTTCATGGAAAGAACATCACTACCACTTTCTACAGCATGCTATTCGAGAACCATCCCGAATTGTTAAATATATTCAATCATGCCAATCAACGTCAAGGTAAACAGCAAACTGCTCTTGCTAATGCCGTGATCGCCGCTGCTGCTAATATTGACCAATTAGAGAACATTCTACCTGTAGTAAAACAAATTGCGGAGAAACACCGTGCATTAGGTGTATTACCAGAACATTACCCCATTGTAGGTGAAACGCTATTATCTGCTATTCAGCAGGTGCTTGGCGATGCAGCGACTCCAGAAATTATCGGTGCTTGGGCCAAGGCCTATGGCGTAATCGCCGATACTTTTATCGGTGTTGAAGTAGATATGTATCGTGAAGCTGCGGAGGTACCTGGGGGTTGGCGTGGATTCAGAAACTTTGTCGTAAGCCAAAAAATCAAAGAAAGTGAACTCATTACTTCCTTCTACCTCTCCCCTCAGGACGGAGGCGCTATATCCTCTTATTTACCGGGACAATATATCACCGTCCGTGTTCAACCTGAAGGTGAACAATACACCCACATTCGTCACTACAGTCTATCAACAGCATCAGGGCAGCCTTATTACCGCATCACCGTTAAACGAGAAGACGCAGCCGTGGATAAGCCGGCAGGCGTTGTATCTACTTACCTACATGAAGCCGTTGATGTTGGCACTGTATTGGAAGTGAGCGCCCCAGCTGGGGACTTCACACTGGATCTAAATCGTGATATCCCGGTAGTTCTTATCAGTGGAGGCGTTGGGCTAACTCCAATGGTGAGTATGCTAGAGACGTTAACTGCTGAACAGCCTCAACGTGAGGTAACTTATATTCATGCTGCTATCCATGGAAGACTTCACGCCATGAAGGGATTAATAGAAGAACTGACTCAATACCATCCTCATCTGAAATCCTATGTGTGCTATGAATCTCCAGCTGAAAGGGAAGACTGCGATAAATCAGGTTACATCGATCTACCATGGCTTCAAGAGGTCGCAGATCCGAACGCCGATTTCTATTTCTGCGGACCTACTCCTTTTATGAGCACCATATTTAAGGCTCTACTGGAATGGAAAGTGCCCAAGGAAAGAATTCACTTTGAATTCTTTGGCCCAGCAGGTAGCTTGGAAGAATAATACAAGGAGGGTCTATCTGGGCCTTCTAATTAGAATAGACCTCTAAAACGCAAAGTATGCTTGGGAACGATCAAATAAAAAAGAACGTTCCCGAGAATGACTGACCCTTTCTAGTTGTTGAATAGGATTGTTTAGATTCGAAATCAGATCGCTCAATGCGGATTCCACTAATGTCTTCCTAATGGATCCCCATGCTTCATTTTTATCTTGTACGTAACGCATACTTTCCGTAATGGAAAGGCCCTTTAAATGGATGAAGACGGAAGCCCATTGAACGAGGTCGATATTTTTTCTTGTGTCCGGCATGACGTACTCTGCATATCCAGCTACGCCATGGCTGAAAACTTTTAACAATCCACAGATGCAAAGTTCGCTGTCCCACGGATTACGTGTTTCTATTAATTTGGAATCAAATCGGAATATTTCCATATGGCTTACTTTTAATTCAGACCGTTCCTTCTCTCCCAAGCAAGGGAAATACTCAGTTAATTGCAACATGATAGGATTCTCCTCATCTACAAAGAATAAAAACACAAAGAAGCCCTAGAGCAGAGAAACTCGGCTCCTGGGCTTCTTCCACAGTAAATAGACGGTACTGTAGAGGCTACGGTCGCGGTTCTCTCTCAACTACGCTTACGAGGTTAGCTGTCGGATTCGGGCTTGAGAGTGCCCTACCTAAGTGCTTGTGTTGCAAGCATAAGGATTCACCCCATGAAACCACATTTTTCGTGGCTCGGTTGGTTCCCCCATTTCCCTATTCGGGAATTCAGCGTTTGAAATGAAAATGTCAAGTTATTGAAATGAATCATACGCTCTATCGTATTCAAAAGTAAAACGCTAATAAGAGGGTTATTCTGCGTATTTAGAGTAAAAATGCATGTGGAAGCGAATACATATTGAATAGTCATTGATTCTCCGCATAAATCCTACGTCATGCTAGTCTTCTCATCATTTGTAAGATATAAAGAGAAATAAAGAGTTGGATAGAGTAAATCGAAGATAGATGCTGAATATATATTCCGAAATGTAAAATATAACTAAATTTGAACCGCGTCTTTCTTTACAGAAATAATTTCCAGGGATATGATACAACTCATCAATACAAGACACGAATAATAATGAAATAAGCTTCCCATGGGAGGAAAGCTTATTTCATTTCTTTCATTAACTGGATGAGGCACTTGTTAGAACAGTGATCTTAATTTTTCTTTAATGCTGTTTATAATCTTTTGTCCTGTGTTAACTTCTGTAAGAGTAATGTCCCACATCACGGCATTTGTAATCGGATTTGGAACATCGTTAATAATTTTTATGGTAAGTTCATTTGCTCCGTTTAAAGGGGTTTCAAAAGACAGGAGCGAATTCTCACTACTTTTAGCTGATAAACCCAGTGAATAAATTTCTGTTCCATCTGCACTAAAAATTATGTTGCTATTCCCTTTGCTTGCACTGTTGATTAAATCATCTGGTATAGCGATATAGCCTGATATTTTTGTATATTTGCTATTTAAAAGATACGTAAACTCGTTAGTTCTTGTATTTTCTCTGCTGTACATATTAATTTGAGGCTCAAACTTTGTTTCGACCGCTGTAAAACTGGAAATGCTTTCATCCCACAGTACAGACCCATCTTTTAATGTAAGTTCATTTAGGGCTACGACTTCGTCACCCCCTTTTTCTAAATAATTATTGATGCCACCAACAATGGCAGTGACTCCAATCGAAAGTATAATTGCTGTTAAGATAATTTTACAGATCCCTTTAAATTTATCTCGATCACGGGGTACTAAACGTTGTGCACAAAATCCTACCGCAGCCCCTAATGTATTAATGATGATATCGTCAATATCAAAGGATCCTAAATGGGAATGCATTTGTAAGGTCTCAAGAAACGTAATAAACAGAATAAATAAGATTATAAATCGAATAAAACTAGAACGAAACAGAAGTGGGATGACAATCCCAAAAGGTATAAATGCTACAAAGTTCCCCAACTCAAAAACCCAATTTTGAAAGTCTCTCCCCATTGGATAATGTAAAGGAATCCCTTCAGGTATTAGGCTATATCTCAAGCTAGTGTCTTGACTAATAGAAGCTCTGTTAAAACCTAAATGAAGTAAGATTATCAAGACCTAAACTTAAGAAAGTCAAATAAAATAAAGGGTTCTACATATTGTACATAACTAATATGTGGAACCCTTTATGTTTAACTATCGTTCTCCAGTAGCATAACAATAAGGCTGACTGTCTTACCATAATTTAAATAATTGAAGATTGAAATCATTATTGTATTTTGGCAGCGTCAAGAATTATGTGTAAATGAAAATAACCTTATCTTGTAGAACTAGGGTTAGTCTTTGGTGGAGAACATAGCTAGCAGTTCTGAACGAGCTTTATCAAAACCAATGTGACAACGGGTAGCAAAGCGTTGGTTATAGCTTTCAAACTGTGCAACCAAGAATTTTTCTAGTGCTTCTTCATGGGGGAATTGCTCCTTACGATTCGTGTATTTCTTAATCTGTTTGTTAAACGACTCGATTAAATTCGTCGAATAAATGCTTCTCCATATCGGCTTAGGAAAACTGTAAAACGTAAAGATATAGGGGTTTTCTCGTAGGGATTTAATGACCTTAGGATAAGCGGTTTTCCACTTGTCACAGAAGGCTTTTAGCGCTTCTTTACCAGCTTGTTCATCGTCGGATCGATAGACGGATTTGAAGTCCTCACAGACTTCTGCTCGATCTGAGACTCGAACTTTATGGGCAATATTACGAACTAAATGAACACAGCATGTTTGGTACTTCGCATGCGGATAGATCTCCTGAATCGCATTCACAATGCCTGTGAGTCCATCGGAGATAAACAGAAGGATTTGTTCGGTACCACGCTCTTTCACGTCCTGGAGCAGTTCTTTCCAGATGTAAGCTGATTCGGTCGGTGCAACGGCGTACGTGAGTACTTCCTTGGTGCCATCCTCACGAATTCCTACGGCAATATAGACCGCTTCCTTAGATACGGTTTTACGCTTAACCGCGATATAGGTAGCATCGATATAGACGCACACATAGCGCTTCTCAAGTGGTCGTTTCATAAAAGCATCGACATGTTCGACCATTACTTTGGTCATGTTCGATACGGTTTGCGGCGTGTAGTGGTGACCATACATTTTCTCGATTAGGTCGGCAATCTCCGTCATCGTGACACCCTTTTGAAACATGTGAATAACGAAAGATTCTAGCGTGTCATTTGAGCGTTTATACGGTGCTACGGTCTGTTGCTTAAACTCTCCATTACGATCTCGAGGAATGTTTAACTGCAGGTCCCCATACTCGGTATGAAGCGTTCGACAGTAGCCACCGTTTCGAGAATTACCTGAATTTACGCCTATACGGTCATATTTTTCATAGTCTAGAAATGCAGTAAGTTCCGTCTCTAGCAGATGATTCATGGCAGCTTCTAAGTGATTACGAAAAACCTCCGTCACATCTTTTTTTGTGACTAGAGCTTGAACTAAATCTGTTGTAAAATGATTCATAGGGAAGACCTCTCTCTGTGAATTTTGTGTGGTAACTCAATTCTACAAGAAAAGGTCTTCCTTTTTCTATTTATCTATTTACACAAAATATTTTACGCTCTCTGTATTTTCTCTGATTCGTAATCATCTACTATTATATTAATAACATTAAATGATTCTTCTGCTATTGCTTTGTTAGAATTTTTATTACCATTGTATGTTATTAAAGCCTTCCATAGAGCCCATCCTCTTGCTCTGTTCCAAGTGTCTTCATCCATATTTAATACATTCTTAAATATCTTTCTACTATTTTTATCAAAAAATGTCCATGCCATTGCAGCATCACAAGCAGGATCTCCCACACCCAATATTCCGAAATCAATGACTGCACAAAGCCTTCCATCTTTAACTAGTATATTTCCTGGTGCTATATCACCATGAACCCAAACAGGTTCTGAATCCCATTTAGAATCTAATGCCAGTTCCCAAATTTTTTTCAATAAGTCTTCATTAAGAGTATCTTTATTATTTTCAATTGCATATCTAGACTCTTCATCGTATACAGCTATAGATCCACCTCTATAAAAATTATGCTTCCCAGCTAAAGGACCTCCACTAGCATCAATAGATTGTAACTCAATTAAAAATGTCCCCAAGTCTCTTGCAAATTGATTAAGATCATTAATACTTTTTTGAGACAATGTCTCTCCCTCTAACCACTTATTGATAGACCAAGGCCATGGATATTCATCACTAGGTTTGCCTTTAGCTAATGGTGTAGAAACTGGTAAAGAAAGTTCTTTGTTTAATATGGGTAACCATATTTGTTCTTTCTCCACTTGAGGAACATAGGATGCTGCACTTGGTAATCTTACACTCATATGCTCACCTAAATGAAAAGTTCTATTATCATGCCCACTAAATTTTACAGGTCTGATATCTAAATCAGACCATTCGGGAAATTGTTCATTTATTAATCTTACAACTAAATCGACGTTAATATGATTCATTAGATACCTCCCTCTACATAAAAACAACCCTTTAGATAATCATATCCAAATGATTAAACGGTACAACTTTATTTCAAAGCCACATTTCCTGTACTCTTTCAATGTAGCTTCGATCAAGTAATATCTCTTTCCTAATTTTGTTTAACATCGCTTGTAGTACGGCTCACCGTATCATCCATGCTACGAAAACAAAAGGCACCTGATGAGTGCCTTTATTATTGGAGTATATTTATTATCTGATGCAACTTGCCGCTACAGACAACTACAAAACATAAAGCTCCTCATTCACCAATCCGCGAATAAAGGCCTCAAAGTTTGGAGCCAACCTGGTAATCTTGTAATTATTCTCTTTGTCCACATGAACAACCTCTGGTTCGCCGTCATTTCCTGATGAACGGTAATCTAGCATCACCACCCCAGACTCAGAAGGACATTCAAAAATTGCCACACCAATTTCAGGATAACCACCATTCTCAATCACAAACCGGCTGCCTGAATCTCCGCACAGCGAGTTTCTTTTCTCTCGCCCAATTCCCAAGATAGCGGGAATCGTAACATGGCCTTTTGCCCCAGAGATGGCTTTCCCTGTAGGAAAACACTGGTTTTGGGGAATACCCCCGTTGTGTAACTTCATCATCTGAATATAAAAAGCTGGTAACCTGAAGACCAGTTCTTCTTCTACGGAAGAAATTAAATCGTCTGTGGGCAAATTCAAAACATATTTCTCAAGTGCAAACTCACTGTCTTCCCAAAAGTTTGTGAGATCAAGATCGGAATCGGTATCAAACTTGATATTCAACTCTGCAGAGGACTCTTCTACAGGTTTCTGGACGGTTTTACTCCGAATCCAGTCCAGGAACTCCAAGGTATCCTCATCTCCGGGGTCTAACTTGTCTGCTACGTTAAATTCCCTCAAGGCATCATCATATTGTTCCAGATAGTAATAGGCAAGTCCCATACGGTAGTGCCAAAGCGGATCATCTTTGCCCTCTTCCGCAATGATTAAGAACTGTTCAATCGCCTCTTCGTAACGTTCAAGATTACTCATCGCTCTGCCCAAATGACTGATCAGTACATAATCTCTATCCTCCGCAGGAATCTCCATAATTGTATCTACGATTTCTTCAAACTCATCTTCTCCATGCAACGCATCTAGCTTTACCAAAAGATCATCACTCATCATGTATGCCTCCCACTTTATACTCTTTTTGAAATTATACCATTCCCAGCATAGTCCTCTCCAGCACGGCAGAGCTAGCAGCGCCTACATTATCATTTTTACCACCGAGATGATGAAGATGATATTTGTCAAAGTGAGCATAAGCTTACTTGTGATACGGTTCTCCACACACGCTATAACGGCTAAATTATGTACCTAAAAGGTTTAGTTGCAACGGTGCCGTCAAAGGTATACCATTTTCTTAATTTATTCAAATTAAGGATATAACAAGTATTATAGCGATCTTACTTTACCTCCTTTCAGTAACACTGTAAAATATAAAGTATGTATATTTATATCATATACCCACCTAAAGGAGAGTGTAACTATGAGTGAAAGCTGTGTTCCTACTGGTGTGACGCTAAAAGACACTGGCTTTGGATATACGTTGTCCTTAATAGGCGGTAAATATAAAATGACCATTATGTATTGGCTGTCTGAAAATAAGGTTATGCGGCATAATGAGCTGAAGCGATGTATCGGTACCATTTCCTTTAAAACGCTAAGCATCATGTTAAAAGAGCTGGAGGCAGATGACCTTATCATACGCAAGGAATTTCCCCAAATACCTCCAAAAGTTGAATATTCTTTATCTGAACGTGGTCTTTCTCTCATTCCAGTGTTAAATATGATGTGCGAGTGGGGAGAGAAAAACAGTTTGTCAGCTCTGGAGGCTGTACAGCGGTAGGCATAGCTATTTTGTTTAAAATCAAAAGAAGTATCTCCTGAACAAGGAAATACTTCTTTTTTATAGCTTTAATAAAGCTCCCTATTACAGGTTGTCAACAAAATTCAAATAATCTTGTGCGCTTTTTTCCAATTCATTTGCAGACCGCCCATTTTCTGTACCATAAAACGCAAAGAATGAACGATAATCTGCATTGCAGTATAGGAAGGTCGTTTCAAAAGGAGATAATAAATGTTCAAGTGTATAGCGATATCTTCCCTCTTCACTATAATCTTCTTTTTCAATTCCGGCAGATACAACTAAAGCAGCTTTGCGATTCTTTAATTTATCGCCTCCATTTGAACCATAAGCCCAACCATAAGCAAAAACATCGTCAAGCCATTTTTTAAGGATAGGCGGACAATTAAACCAATATATAGGGAACTGCAAAATAAGATTATCATGTGATTCAATTAATTTCTGTTCTTTTTCCACATCAATGTTTCCGTCTGGGTAAATCTTATACAATTCGTGTACAGTATACTTTTCAGGATATTTTTTGAGTTCTTCTACCCATCGCTTATTAATAACAGATTTTTCTATGCTTGGGTGCGATACGATAATAAGAGTTTTCAAAGATTTGACCTCCTTAAATATTATTTACTTCTAGAGTATAAAGTACGCACTACAAATAAGTAAGTATGCACTTTTAGTACAGGTACTTACATAAAGGTTAGTGTCAATTCAGTAGCACTCGCTTCCCGGTCATGTATGGTGTAATCAATACAATTCATTTAGAGTGACCGTTACAATCAACAACTCCAGTCTAAGACTTTATTTTCTTTGGACACTTCGCAAGTTATATTTTTTAATTGTCTGGCTTTTTCTTATTGCATATGTTGGTTATAAGAACATCAGCATATCGTCCGATCCTCATACTTACTTCAGCACGCATATAGCTTCTAGTGATTACAAAACTATCTTCATAATTACGGTAGATATATCGGTAACGAACCATTTGATCATCTTTTTCCTCTTCAAACACGCGAATATTTTTTTCCAATAGAGATCTTTTAACTTTAGATAAATCTGTATACATGTTTTTAGCAAGAAGTTGTGCTACTTTCGTGTAGAGTACTCTTAGCATTTCGGAGGATCGCTCAATTTCACGAGCTTTTCTCATGATAATCGAGTGCATAATCGGTAATAAAACAAAGTCCTTCATCATATTGATTTCTTCTGTTGTTGGGCAACTAGGATGAACAGCTTTATCGCTGAGTCTATTTTGAAATGCTTCTTTATGTTGTGGCAACATCATCCGGCTAGATTCCCAGAGCCCATTCTTTTCAAGTTTTTTACTCACTTATAATGCCCTCCAATTTTCAACGACCTATCCGCTGATTGCCCAGCAGTAGTAAGCGATGAAGCTCTTACGATTGCTGCGCTTCCATATCGATCTTTAATATAATCAGTGGTCTTATCCAATGCTCTAGCCTTTACCTGATCTTCAAAAAGGGTGAGTTGATAATCTTGATCATCCTTTAATTGACTTAAAGTTACACCGATACGACGTACGGGCATTCGATCCCAAAATTTATAAAAAAGCACTTTTACTGCTTCAAATACGGTATTTGTGTGGTTAGCAGGATCCTGCAGTTTCATTTGGCGCGAGAACCCAGTTGGTGCTTCATAAGGGCTGCACATACAACTAACTGTGACTACAGAGCCCATATATCCTTTACGACGGCAATCGCGGCAAACCTCTTCTGTGAGCTCTAGTAAAATGGTATCCACTTCCCATGGTTCTATATAATCTCTAGGCAATGTCATCATATGGCTAACTGACTTTGGCGGCGTGTCGAATGTTCTAGGTGTAACAGGACTATCATCCAAGCCATTTGCTGTTCGCCACATTACCTCTGCATGAATATCCGATTGTTTGCCAAAGCGAGCACGAAATTTTTCTTTAAGACGTGGCAACGGTGTTCTGGCAATATCTCCGATTGTATTCATGCCAAGGCGAGCAAAGTGAGAGGTCATACGTGAACCGACACCAAACATCTTATTTACTGGTTGTGGCCAAAGTAAGGTTTCAATTTCTGCTTTTGACAAAGTGAAGATACCCTCTTCATTTTTCTTTGCCCATATATCAGTCGCAATTTTAGCAAGTATTTTATTAGAACTTATACCGACTCTAACCCATACTCCTGTTTGACTTAGAACTTTTTGCTGAATAGCTTTAGCGATCGTTACAGGCCCCCCAAAGATGTGCAGGCTTGCAGAAACGTCTAAAAATTGCTCGTCAATACTAAAAACCTCGATTAGATCCGTAAACTCCTCATAAATCTTTGTAATCATCAGTGAGACATCAATATAATGCTGCATGCGAGGACGCATTACTACGAGATCAGGGCACTTATTTAGAGCCTCTCCTAGACGATCCGCTGTAGTTACTCCAAAACTTTTTGCAATTGGACAAGCGGCTAGAATTATTCCTGATCTTTTTAATACAGATCCAGCCACAGCAACCGGCTTATTCTTGTATCCTGGGTGCTCTGCCTTTTCAACGCTAGCGTAAAAACTCTGGCAATCCACTAGAAAAATAACCTTTTCGCGGGATTCACTCATCTTAACCGCCCCTGTATATTCATCAGCATGGTCATTAACTCTGCTTTTACTAAACCTCTCAACATAGTGAAGTGGTGGATATAGCCACGAACTTTGTATTCAATATCGATACCTAATACATTCAATTCGGTATTCAGAACTTTAATATTTTGTTTCTTCATTTTAATTTTCAAGGTGTGCAATTGCGGATAAATTGAGTTTTCAACTTCTTTAAGATAGAAAAGGACTTGATTGTACACAATTTTATCTTTATAGATTTTTAGTTCTTCCATATCTCTTGTCAACATATCCAGCAAAATGGGGAGCAAGGTGTATTCCTTGATCATTTCAATATCCTCTTTTGTTTCAATACTTGGATTAGCAGTAACACTCATAATCTCATCTCCGAAATACGAACGTATATTCCTGTTTTTCATATTATATACCGAACGTACGTTCTTTATCCAAATGAAATTTCTGGAATATAAAATAATGAATCGATCTGGCAGTGTGAACAAGGAATAGTCCAGTAGTAATTAATCCTCCATTTTGAATCGGAATATTCAAGATGTTACAATAAGAGAACACATAACATTCTTATGAGGAGATAATATGACCACCACAAATACTAACAAAATCACATTTATTAAAGCTGATATGAGTCACTTAGAAATAGTAATAGAATGGTTTAATAGCCCGCATGTTCAAGAGTTTTGGGGAACAGGTGATTATACTCGGAATAACTTTACCAACAATATTGTGAATGGTACAAAGGAGTTGTTTGATTATTGGGTAGCATCTTACGATAATGAACCCTTTTCACTTATCATGACTTCTGATGCTAGTGAGGACACGCCAGAGCATCTTGTGCCCTTCCTTGAACCTGACGGACTAACCCTTACCCTTGACTTCTTGATTGGTAATAAAAAATATCTAGAAAAAGGTTTGTCGTATCCAACCATTAATGAATTTCAGAACTTTCTAAACGATCAAATATCTGCTTTACTAATTGACCCAGAAAGTAATAATTCAAAAGCTATTCATGTATACGAAAAAGCTGGGTTCAATAAAGTAAGTACCTTCATCCCGGATGAAGGAGACTTTTCAGGAAAATCGCATGATCTGATGAAATGGAAAAGAAGTTGGAATGGGGATGTATCATGAGTGAATATCAATTAATTAGTGACTACAAGCACATCGAAAAATATAAGGAAAGCTTTAATGAGCTTGCAAAGATGATATTTGAGATCAATTTTAAGGACTGGTACAGCAAGGGCTGCTGGAACGATAACTACATATGTTATTCATACGTAAATGGGGATCAGATTATTGCGAATGCTTCTGTCAATAAAATGATCGTGACGTCCAATGGTAAGGAATATAAGGCGATTCAATTGGGAACGGTGATGACACATCCAGATTATCGTCACCAAGGATTGGCAGTTAAGCTGATGAACCATATCATTGAAAAGTATGAAAAGGATTATGATTTCATCTATTTATTTGCTAATGATACAGTGCTAGATTTTTATCCTAGGTTCGGGTTTGAGAAGGTTCAGGAAAGCAGTTTCAGCTTGATGGTTTCAGATTTAAAAAAACAAGTGACTCCAAAGTCCGCTCTACGCAAGCTAGATGTCAATAACCAGATTGATTTCGAGGTACTAAAGGAATTTGCGACTGAAAGAATTCCTGTATCGTCGAGATTAGGTATAAAGGGTAATGAGGATCTATTGATGTTTTACTTTATTCTAGTCTTTAATGATGCGATTTATTATGTCGAAGAGGAGGATGTGATTGTTCTATTTAAAGAAGCAGAGAATCAGTTGCATGTTTTTGATATTGTGAGTAAAAAGACAATCGATTTAGAGGTAGTTGTCAAACATATAATTTCTGATGCCACGGAGATGATCCATTTCTACTTTGTGCCTGATAGTGACAATGAGAACATTCAGTCAGGGTTGATCACAGAGACGGATGATACATTGTTTGTTCGTCCATTATTGAAAGATGGAGTGAAGCATTTTTTATTTCCGTTAACATCGCATGCATAGAATTTCTGATGGGAAATATCACAAATGACAATAATATATTTCAATAGAGTTAATAGAAATCATGTAAAACAACTGAGTTGGGGGAACTCAGTTGTTTTTTGTTCAGGTGGATATTAGGGGAATCATCAGACTTATTATTTATATTCTCTTCTATCTTTACTTAAGCCAAAGATACCGTTTGTATTTTCTAATTCTATCAATATTTTTTTATATCGTTCTAATTTAACTTGAGTTAATTCAATGGACCTAGTTCGTCCTGCTTTTTGATATAGTATTATATCGTCCTCCATTAAGACCTGATCTTTATAATACGATTGAAAAGTTTGGTCAACATGAAAGGACTTGCAATGTTCTTAATCCATGGTAGCTCTATTGTTTGTGTAAGGTAATCACAGGGAGCTTTAGGACTCTTGATGCAGAACCCATGGTCAAGTCGGATGGAATCAAAATTATGTCGGATCCATTCTAGTTCTAAACCATTTTCTTGAGCTTGTTTCTCCAAATTTCCCTGAGTAATCTGACCATCTGCTGTGAGTATTATGGATGAAAATGCACCTAAAGATCGGGTTTTTCCCCATTCTCTTCGTTTATCTTGCTGTTTTGTGCGGGATTAGACGTTCTGGAAGCAAGAAGTTAAGAGCATTCTATGATAAGAAACGTAGTGAGGGAAGACCATACCGAGTGGCAGTCGTGGCTTGCATAAACAAGCTGCTTCATTGGATATTTGCCGTTTTAACACGAAAAGAAGCCTTTATAGATATCGTCTAGAATCCAGAACTTTCTTCTGGAAGAAATGCCTTCCAATGATAGGAAGGCTATTACGCATGCCCATTATAGTATAAGGCTAGAGTTCAAAGAAATTAAGAGAAAAATATTGACAAGATATTAGTTGGTTTTAGTTTAATAAACGTATATTTTTAGGACTGTTTAAAGGGGATTTAGACAGCTCTTTATAATACAATTTTTTCTCTTCAATTTTCCTGAATTTATGCCACGTTAGCCAAGATAGAATCACATAAAGTCTGTACTTTTGAGTAATATTTTTCTCTTGTTCATAAAAAAATCTCACATCATCAGCTCCAATCTTTTTCATTTATAGTACGATATTAATGGATAAAAAGATTAAATTATACTGCCCGTTAGGTGAGAAAAGGCTACCGATCTACTGGCAGCCTCGAAGGTGTTTATTGAGCAAACGTGTCCCGTTAGCTTAATCGTCCAATGTTACGGTTTCTAACCGTAACATTTATAAGCCCCCCACAGCCTTCTGAAGCTTTTCATCATTTTGAGCTAACCAAATCATTTCTTCGGCGAATCTTACCTGTATATCATTATGTAAATCCATTTGCGAATTAATCCACCATACTGATTCCAAATACCATAGCATTCTTAAGGAATCAACTAACATACCATTACGATACTCATTTTCCTTGCGATAACCAGCCAGATAGGCAGAAGCAAAATCGGTACGTAAAATACCATCATAAAATGCCCAAGACATTATGGCTCTTGCTACATCTAATTCTGGATAATCAAAATTCAGTCTGTCAAAATCAAGAACAGCTGAAACCTTATTATCATAAAACAATAGATTATCAACCCATAAGTCTCTGTGAGTCCATCCTGCTGTACTCTTACCAAAAGAATCAACATCTATTGTTTCAGTTAATCTCAATTGTAGTTCTATATTGCTTATTAAATGTGCTTTATCATTGTTTTTTGCATCTTCGATAACATTATTCCAATGAAATAGTCGTTCATTACGACTCTGTGGTATGAATTGTGGGTTGCTTTCCACACTAATCGAAGAATCATTCAATATCCGATGCATCTTACCAGTAACAGTACCAAGCTCATACATTTGTTGTTTGTTCATATATTTAGGTTTAACAATCTTTCCAGGACAAAACCGCATAATAATAAACTTTTCGTCGTGAAATCGATGAAGAACTTCCTCTTTTACAGTCAACAATTCAGGACATGGAAATCCTGTATTATGTAATCTCTGCTGTTGTTGCAAGGCTCTACTAAGTACATCAATATTACTAAATCTTTGTGTATGATAAACCTTAAGCAAAAACTTCCCTCGGTCTGTCACGAGCTTCCACTTTAAATTAAGCCAACCAAGCGAGATTGGTTCCCAAGAATATAGCTTAAACCCAAACAATTGTTGGGAGTTTTTCTGCAATTCTAATAATATTGGAGGAATACGATGTTCCATGTTTTCACCTCGACTCAGGAAATTATTGTGAGTAACTTTACCACATATAAGTGCCATTTGAAATAGATAAATAACAAACTTTTATTCCACATAACTGCCTTATAGCCTCAAGAACGCCGATTACTCGCTAGTTGCCACACGCTATCCTACCCGTTAATTGTGAAAAGGTAGCCCACCCTTGGTCAACTACCTTCACCTGTAGGCACATTAAAAGAAACGACGATACAACTCTCGTCTACATTCTCCACGCAGTTGAGCGTATACCTGAGTGGTCGATGCTTTCTCATGCCCCAGCATTCCTTGAATGAATTCCAAAGGGGCTCCGTTATCTAGTAATTGGTAAGCATAGGTATGGCGAAATCGATGAGGGTACACATTAGCTTCAATTTCTCCTCGATTTGCTAATCGCTTTAATGCCCATCTGATCGTCGGGATCGCCATTCGTCGTTAGGGTGTGTGTATCGGTCACAAAGAGTGCCTTACAGGAGTCCTCGTGACTCTCCAGGTATTTTTTTAACCACACTTTGCATTCGGTGGTGAAGTAAATTTCTCTTTGTTTGGCTCCCTTGCCGTTTACAATTGCTGAACAATTCTCCCAGTTAAGATCTTCAATGTTTATCTTCTGTACCTCCCCAGCACGACAGCCAGAACTATATAGGAATTCAAGTAAAGCTCGTTCTCGAGAGGATAGACAAGAGATCTTCAGATGAACCACATCCTCTTCAATTAAGAACTTCGGAATGCGTTTATCCATCTTCGGTTCCCTTAATTTGAGAGAGGGGTTCATCGTGAGGTACCTTTCTTCATAACCAAAGCGAAAAAGAGAACGTACAAATCGAATACGGTGTCCTAAACTACTTAGCTTCAATCGCCCGGACTGTTTAGATAAATATTCCTTTAGCAAATGTAAAGTGATCTCTCCTATATCAAGGTCACCTAATTCGCTAATCAACATCTTCATTTGTAATGAGTAAGCTTTTAAGGTGAACGGACTAAATCCCTGAATTCGTTTGTCTGCTTCGTAAAGTCTCCATAAATCACTTAACTTCATAAAAAACCTCCCATTAGACCTAATAAATCTAGGTTTGCTTGAAATGAGAGGGTTTAATCTGTTTTACTGAACTAGCGTGTCCCGTCGTATTATGAGATTAGCCAGTTTTTACTGGTTGACCTCTTTATATTAAGTGGGTCTAATAACGGTAGTCGGGGTTGATCGATCGTGTCCCTGGGATAACATCCCGTCGCTAAAACTGTTCGCCCCCTACTTGTAGAAACCATGCTTTGGCTGGTTGAGACCTAGATCTCGCATCACGTGCGATGCTGTGGAACTGCAAGCAGATGTCATAGGGGTTACCGGCAACCATACAATCAGAGAGGATGAGAATCGTATGAATCCAGTTATTGGTCTGGATATCTCAAAAGGTAAAAGCGAAGGTCAAGCATTCTTAAATAAAGGACAACCTTACGGTAAAAGCTTTTGTTTTCTTCATACACAAGAAGGGCTAGAGGAATTATTCAACATAGTGAAGACCCTTCAAACGAAATCTAGGGTTTCTGCCGCTGTCATTTTAGAATCAACAGGACATTATCACGAAGCAGTCATTCAATTCCTTGAATAACAAAAAATCCATTTCATTGTTGTGAATCCACTCATTTCTCATCAAGCGAAGAAATCTAGTCTACGCAAGGTAAAAACAGACGCAGTGGATGCCTACCAGCTCTGTGAACTGTATTACTAAAGAAGAGTTCGAGGTTCACAAACAGAGGGGCATTCAACTCTTGAATCTTCGTCTTCTAACAAGGCAATTTGAGTCCATCACGGATATGTATGTTCAAGCAAAGTTGCAATTCCAAGCCGTCTTAGATCAAGCCGTTCTGAACGTTGGGCAGAAGAAAAGGCAAAGCCAAAGCTCATCATAGCTACAGCAAGTAGCAATCCTTTTCAAAAAATAACGTATAAGAGCCACCTAATAAGCCTTAATTTGTACGTGGGGTTACTACTTCAGTATCTAGCCTATTTGGAGGAACAGATTGATGCACTTGCTACTGAAGTAGAGGAATATCCAATTATTCAATCGATTCCCGGTATCGGCAATAAAATCGCGCGAAGAAGCTAGTTGCATTTGCAGGCATTGATCCTAGTGTATAGTCGTCTGGGAAATTTACGGCAACAACAAATCGAATCACAAAACGTGGTTCCAAACGACTTCGACACACCCTGTATCTTGCTGTTTTATGCGGGATTAGACCTTCTGGAAGCAAAGAAGTTAAGAGCATTCTATGATAAGAAACGTAGTGAGGGAAAACCATACCGAGTGGCAGTCGTGGCTTGCATAAACAAGCTGCTTCATTGGATATTTGCCGTTTTAACACGAAAAGAAGCCTTTATGGATATCGTCTAGAATCAGAACTTTCTTCTGAAAGAAATGCCTTCCAATAATAATAGGAAGGCTATTCGCATGCTCATTATTGATATTGAATTCACTTTAGGTTCAACGATATATTATTATGCGTTCTCATCCATTCAAGTTTTTATTTAATGGAAGAAATTCCACTGCCCAGCTGGTAGACAAGCACAGCAGTGGTTCCCATTAGAGCCTAGCTATTCATTTATCATCCGTACCATTTAACGGCTTTGTTCCACACGCTAAAAGAAAAATCATCATAACATACGAATCAGGATTAATTAATAAATTTTCATATGTTTTTCTATATGATGAAAGTCACTTTCAGATAGAGTCCCACTCCTAAAAAATGGTTCAAATCTCTTTGGATTAAATTGCTCCACAAAGCCTTCTATTCCTTCTAAATCACTATGTATAGAAATTGCGTCCAAACTAATATTAGAATAACCCGTTTTTTTCAATAATCTGGGTAAACTTCGTCCAACTTCACGATTACCTCCAGCATCACCTTGCATGCGAATTAACTTGCTAATGATCGAATGGAGATTGTCGATATTGGGTTGTACAACACCAAAAATGCCATCATCTATATCAATGATTACTAACTTTCCACCAGGCTTCAGCACCCTAAAAATCTCTTCTACTGCTTTTACAGGCTCGTATAAGTGAAGGAAAATTAAACGAGCTATAGCGAAATCATATCTATTATCCGGAAGGCTCATATCATAAACAGAGGATTGAATGAAGTTTACATTTGAGGCAGTACAGAGCAGTACAGAGCTGTTCAGCGTTAGTTAGTAGCTTTTTATCAAAATCTAATGCTGTTATTTTACTATTTGGCAGGTTCTTAATAAGCTGTTCCGTAACAAATCCCGGTCCACAACCCACTTCTAACACATTCATTCCATCTTCCAAGCCATGCCATTCTAAATATTGATATTCCTTCTCCCATCCCATCAAAGCCTGTGCTTTAAGGCGATTAATCTCTGCTTCAATTTCATTGGCTTCACTTGCATCATAAGTTGAATTTGAAGTATTCATTTTCATTCTCCTGGTCATATGATCACACCTCGATTCATTGCTAACTTGATTATTCTGATGAAATTCATCCTATGAAAGCACGCTATGAATTTATTCTATGTGGCTATTACATTTTCCTGCCCGTCAGCTGAACAAAGGCACCCGATCGAGATGACCAGCTGCCCTCTTGTATTTATTGAACTAACGTATCCCGTTAGTTGAATTACACCCAGGCTTTTGGTCAGTACCCAAGTCTTAAATACGCTGCTCTCTCGTCCAATTAATGCAGAAACACAGAGGCTCATCAGCGCTCATCGTGTATACATAATATAATCATCATTCTAACTCATCGCTGTTAGCAACACGGCAATCGTATTATACACCCCGTGAACGATCATCCCAGGCACTACCGATCCCGTCCGCTCATATGTCCATGCAAGCACAACTCCACTAACAATACTCACAGGCATAACATTCAATGTAGGAAAATGTGCAGCACTAAAGATCAGCGAGCTAATCACAATTGCCCACCTCATACCAACACGTGTCCGCAGCCAGCGATATATAAATCCACGGTAAAATATCTCTTCATAGAAAGGCGACACGATCCCTGCTGATACAATACCTATAAGAACAGTAAATAAAGTGACATTTTGCTGCAGACTCTCTGTTTTGCTATTATCCACCGTATTTCCAAGAAAACTTGTGAGATAAAATGCCATCACACTAAGTACGAAGAGAACCATTGTCCAGAGTGGAATCTTCCACCAATCTTTAGCAGGAAACCTCTTTACTCCTACATCTGTCCAGGACAGATTCTTCGGCCGTAAGGCAACTAAATATAATCCCAGCAAAAGTGTAATCGCGATCGTAAGCCCTGTAAGAGTCCCTGAATAAAGCGTATTACCCAACCATTTTTCATACATTGACTGTACCGCGTATTTGATAACGAACATCACGAATATAAATTCAAGCGCGAGTAAAGCAGTCAGTTCACGCCATGTCCACGTGTCCATCTTCTTCCAGATTTCTGTCTTATTCATACTTAATCCCTCAACTCTCTGTGTTATAATTCAACTATAATAGGTTACGTTACGTTACCTTCAAGCATTATTTTCAGGAGGATTTAACATGAAGAGGTGGACAACAGGACAAGTATCCAAACAGCGGAACATTTCAGTCCGTACATTGCGTTATTATGATCAGATAGGCCTTCTTACGCCGAGTTATAAGGAAGATAACGGTCGCCGCTATTATTCAGTGGAAGATTTATTCACTCTCGAAAAGACAACGTTGCTTAAATCACTATCACTACCGCTTGAAGACATTCAAAATGTAATGGACATGCTATCTTTTCGTCATATTCTAATCGCACATCATAATCATCTTCAGAAGCAGCTCACTTCTCTTCAGGGCAGTATTGCAAATACTACGTCTTTGATCAACATGATAGATCTAGAAGGTACACTCTCCTGGGATCGGGTTTCTCATCTGGTCCATAACGTACAACCCATTTCTAAACAGTGGATCGATTACTTCAACGATGACGAAAGTGCATTTCTACAGAATGCACTACCCAATCTCAGCAGTAATGACCAGACCACTCAGCAATATGTCTCTTTGCTGCGCCGGATTGAGTGGTGCATACAGCAATCTGTTCCACCTGAATCTGATGAAGGTTATAACATTGCCTGCGAGTTAATGAAGCTATCACACGAAACCTTTAATGGAGACGAGAAATTGATGGACAAGTTTTGGGAAGTGAGGAAGCTCCCTACGTTAGAGTCAGGACTATATCCCGTATCCGACGAAGTGCTGAACTTTGTGGAGATTAGCATTGCTCACGCTCTAGAAAAAGGGACGGAACAGAAATAGGAGAATGAGGAATTTTTATTGAAATCATCAGTACAACCGGGGCGTTGATGGTTATATTTTCTTTAAATAATGAGCAGGCTTCCGAAGCCTGCTCAAAAATTGATATTCAACTAACCTGCCCGTTCGTATTATGAGATCAACCAGTTCTTTCTGGTTGATCCTTTTTTCATTTGCATAGAGGATTAAGGTAGTCTGGTCGAACGTACCTGCCCGTGGGACTTGATCCCGAGCGCTATAATGTTCACCCCTACTTGTCATGACCATGTTTGAGGCTGGTTGGGACGTAAGATCCCGTATAACAAGCGATGCTATGGAGCGACAAGAGGAAAACGTAGGGGCTGCCAGTAAATCTACACATACAGGGAGAGATGAAATGAATCCAGTTATCGGTCTAGATATTTCTAAAGAAGAAAGCCATGGACAAGCCTTTTTAGAGCGCGGAAACCCATTCAGAGGGACGTTCCATTTCCAGCACACTCGTGATGGTCTAGCGAATCTCCATCAAGTTTTAAAGGACGTTGAGTCTATATCCAAACAACGTCCTTTACTTATTCTAGAAGCAACCGGACATTACCAAAGCCCCGTTGTTCAGTTCCTAGAGGAGCATCAATATATTTACATTGTCATTAATCCACTCATCTCAAATCGGCTTAGGAAGTCTCAGCTTCGTAAAGTAAAGACGGATGCTGCTGACGCTTATCTGTTGGGAGAGTTGTACTACAAAGAAGAGTTTGAACCTTTTAAAAAAAGGGGTGTGCAACTGCTCAATCTACGCTATCTGACAAGGCAATATGAGTCTCTTTCAAAGATGTGTGTACAGACTAACTGCAATTCCAAGCTGTTCTAGATCAAGTTTTCCCTGCTTACAAAGGTGTCTTTGGATCTATGTATTCAGGTATTTCGCTACGGTTTTTAAGTGAATTCCCAACCTCATATTCGGTTTTGCAGACGGACGAAGATACACTCAAAGCTAAAATGAAAGAACTGCTTTCTTCGAAACGAGGACGTTCAGCGGACTGGATTAACCAACGCGTTCAACGGCTGCTAAATGCGGCTAAACAAAACCCATTTCAGCAAACCATGTACGCAAGCCACTTAATTAATTTGAAAGTCCTTATTACCCTCATTCTTCAATACCAAGAGCATCTTACAGGATTGGAACAGAACATAGATGCTCTGGCTGAAGAAATTGAAGAATTTGATTTAATTCAGTCGATTCCCGGTATTGGACATAAAATTGCGGCAACAATTTTATCTGAAATTGGAGAAGTCGACCGATTTGATCATCCTAAAAAGCTAGTCGCCTTTGCAGGCATTGACCCAAGTGTCTTTGCTTCAGGTAAGTTTACAGCAACTCGAAATCGAATCACGAAACGCGGTTCAAGGCAGCTACGTTACGCGCTGGTGATGGCTGTTCAATGTGGACTTATCCGTTCTCGAAACACTCGGCTCAAAGAATTTTACGAACGCAAAAGAACCGAGGGAAAACCACATAAAGTGGCATTGGTCGCATGTGCAAATAAGCTAGTTCATTGGCTACATGCCATCTTGAAAAGTAAGAAGGCATTCCGTCCGGCTTAACCAATCTAATTGGTTTAACCTTCCAAATCGTTGCTTGAACTGGAGGGTTATTTGGCATGTTTATTTTAACTATATCACATGATATGGCTTCACTTTACTGGTAATGTTGACAAGCTATTAGCTGGTATAGCTCAATTAAGCCAACAAGATCGGATGGATAGTCCCTTTCATTCGCCGTTATCATCCCCCTCTTGCGTCCAAGTTTCTCATCGGAATACTCTATTTCAATATATAATTGAAATTCCATTCTTTATTAAATAACCCACTGCCCTTTTATCATTATTGCTTCTTCTTGCCCATCATTTGTCACACCATAAACTGCCATTTCTTTGTTGCCAATCATGAAATCTTTATGGATTGAAGAGTGATTCATACCGCGTTCTTTTCTTTCTTCAAGGCTCATAATATTACCGCCTTCTATATTATCTAAGTAGGCCTGTCCAAACGCCAAATGACTCGCAGCATTTTCATCAAATAATGTATTTTTAAAATGGATACCTGTTTTCTCAATTGGTGAATCAATAGAAACTAGCGCAACTTCTCCTAAACGTTTAGCTCCACTATCTGATTCTAGTAACAGCTTAATGGTGTCTGGCTGATCACTTTCATACTCCACAACTTCTCCGTGTTTGAATACCAATTTCAACGTATTCACAAGTTTACCAGAAATGATTAGCGGTTTAGCCATGGTAACATATCCATTTACTTCTATTGTGTTGGGCATCGTCCAGACTTCTTCAACGGGCATATTGGATATAAATACTTCTCCTGAAACGGTTTTTTCCGAACCACCATTCCAGACATGCCCTTCAACAAGCCCTACTGTTAAATCAGTCAGCTCACTCACAAAATGCAATTTACAATATCTTTTTTGATTCAAATACGTTTGATACTCTTTTAACCGAGCATCGTGTTTTAACCAGGCCTCTTTAGGATCTTTCATAGTAACACGTGTTGCCATAAAGATATTCTCCCATAAAAGTGATATGGCTTCTTCTTCAGGTAAGGTTGGGAAAACAGCTTTTGCCCAGTCTTTTGATGAAGCAGCTACCACAACCCATTTTGAGTGATTTTCCATACCGTATCTCATCGATTCTTGCATGGATTTTGAGCGAGCATTATTAATTCTTCCCACTCGATCACTTTCCACTTGTTTCAATAGGTTTGGATTTGGAGATACTAGCGATAATTGCAGATAACCTACTTTGTACAAATTCAGTTTAAAATCTGCCACCACAGATGGAAAATCGTCTAAAAGGTCATCGTTCAAATGTTGGTATCTTGCCAAATTCATTTCATCATCTTGAAAATCATATACAATATGAGCCGCTCCCATTTGATAAGCTCTTTTGACAGTCAATCGAACTAATTCGAGATTTTGTGAATCAAATTTAATCTGAATGTTTTCTCCTGGTTTGACATTCAAGCCCACACTTAAGATCAAGTCAGCATATATTGCTAATTTCTCCTAAAAAGTCATCTAAACCACTCTCTTTAGTTTTATAGTTGAATCAATTTCACCCAACCCTAATATTTCTTCTGCCTCAACTTTGCTCACCCTTTCACCCAAATACTACCATGTACCTATTAAAAAATATAATATATTTGGGATATGTTATAAAAGGATTATAGGTGCGGGAAAGTTTCCTTAGCAAAACAAAAAAGAAGACCACTTATGCCTCGGTGGTCTCTCCATTGCACTATCGTTTCCCGTCAGTGCAATGAGGCTACGGAAATTTATAAAATTAGTCTATCCAGACCAATTGCACTAATTAATAGCCGCTCTTTCCTGCTACCTAACATATTTTGTGTCCAATCTACAAAGCCACCATCACCAATGTAATACTCCGTTTCACCTATAACTGTCTTTAAAGTGAATTGCAATCCTTTGTAATACTGGTTTTCCTTATTCTGCTCACCTGTACTTACCGACACATTCATTGACAGTTCATGCCCGTGTTTTATGATCCTTGAGACCAGACCAGCAGTATCTTTGTAACCATTACGTTCACTTAAGATGATCTCGATTTCAGATCCAAAAAGAGTCTTAAATATACTTTGGTAAACTTTTATATGTTCCCATAATGATTGTTTTTCGAAGCTGTAGGAACCTTCGTCTACTCCAGAAGTCACCATACAAAATAAATGGAAATGTGGTAGCATCCCTGGAGCATCTCCAAAGAATTGCGCTCGGACATGCCTATGGGTTGTACAGAAGCGAATAAAATGATCTCTCTTATTCTTTGAATAATTTGTTTTAATTAATTCACTGATATGTAGTGCTAAGAGATTAGTAGCATCTGATACAACTTCCGTTCCTCTAAGGGCTGAGATGGCTTTGTTTTGATCAACCGTTCCTAGCACAGAAGCACAACCCAAAGGTGCTACGGGAGATAATTGAATTGCCGAAATAGAATGTTTAGAAGCAATATCTAAAACATCCATCTCCAACTTCTTAAGCAAGAGTACATCGACCTCAGCTGGGTGTACAAAACGGTTTTCCCGATATCTTTTAAGTAGATCATTCGGAGAAGATGTTTTTGTTTTCTCGCTGAATACTTTTAAGAGAAGTGAATTCAAGTCACTTGAGGATATCCTATCGACTAAAAGATTAATTAAATCAGCTTTTTCAAGTTTTCGCAGAATTCTTTCAAGATCGGCTGTAAGCGTAGGTTCCATAAATTTCACCCTCCTTTGCTAAATAAAAACAAAAAAATGTCCCACAATATGAGGCGAATTATTCGCGGTGCCACCCAAATAGCCATTAACAACTAACGACGATCTATACAGGTAATAACGGACCTGGACCTTTTCGCATTGGTTATTAATGGATAATTATATTAGGTGAAATCGCTTCTGGTCAAGAACCAAACCAATATTATAAATAAACTGCCTTATAGTTTAATAAAATGAGCAGGCTACCTCAGCTCGTTCAACAATGTATGTTATTCAACTATCATTTCCCGTTACTTGAATAAATGTTTTATTACATTGGTGTTTCATTAACGATAGTTTAACCTTTGAGTTTTATCTCGATCGGCATCTCTAACTCAGGAATATACATTCTTGATATCGTCCCGTCTTCCTTGTAAATGGAAATATACGGCTTCACAATAACAGACTGAGGAACATTCTCGAATGGCGTAAGTTCGGCAAGCGTGGAAAACACCTCCGTACCGGGAATCCAATAGCCCGATTTGCCTTTCGACATTTCAACGATATTTCCAGATTGATCCTCGATCACATATTCGAAATACTGCCCTTCGGTAAGCTTATCCGCTTCATCCGAGTTATCGATGTGAACCACTAGTTGTGTCATGACTGGTGTGAATTCTAAGCTTTTTACAGAAAGGCTTACTTCATTCCATGTCTTCTCGGCATTAGGAGGTGTAAACTTATTGTCATCTGCATTTTTCTTGACAGGAATCTCGAATTGGAACGGCGTTTCCTCCATCCCTTCAAGCAATACAGTAAAACCAAGTTGAAACGTATCCGGGAACGAATAGGGCTCACCAGTGAGGCTATCTACCTCGTCGGAGTGGCTGATGCTAATAACTGCAGCGCCTTCGCTTGGATTCAATTCGTCTATTTGCGTATGGCCGCTTGAAAGGATTATAGGCGCTCCTTTACCGTCAATTTGAACAATCGCCTGGTACCGCAGCGGAACACGTTTCCCTTTTTCGGCCTGCTCTTGCAGCACGAACGAGACGTTTGAACCCGTATAGATGACCTTCGTTATACTTACAGTGATTTGATTTTTCATTATGCTGTAGCTGGACTCCGAGAGCAACCCTTTTTGATCGGCGTTCTGAAGCCCAACATTGCCGGTAAGCGTAAATAACCGATCCATGAACGGAATTCCCTTCAAAGTCTGTGCTATTGTAGGCGAGACGAATGCTGAACCGAAGAGGCCACCGAACAGAATAGCTGCCACGGCAGCAACCAGCGTAAGTTTAAACTTGTTGCTCGCAGTCCTTTTTAAAGGTTCTATCTCAGCAAAAGCTTCCATCATTTTTAACTCAACGATCTCTGGTAAGATCTCGGGCTCTTCTGCACGCAGTTCCAACAATTTGGATTGCAACTGAAAGTCGTTCATGCCTCATGCTCCTTTGTCTCTAAATTTGACAACCATTCAAGTAATTGCTTACGGGCACGGTGCATTCTCGTTTTTACCGCCCCCTCTGTAAGATCTAAAATATCGGAAATCTGCTTCATTGTCATATCGTGAAAATAGTGCAGAATAACAACGATTCGCAACGATTCATCCAGATCGTTCACAACTTCGCGGATATCGATATTCCCATACCCCGGTTCAATATACGAGAGCCTCTCAATCGCTTCAACCTCTCCTAGCTTGAGGTGCTTCGCCAGTAGCCGATTGCACTCATTGATCAGAATACGAAATAGCCACGACTGAAAATAATCCGGTTTTTGAAGAGTATGTACAGCCTTGTATGCTTTAAGGATTGTTTCTTGAATGGCGTCGGCGCAGTCCTCATCACTTTTCAATATGGAATGCGCCATACGGTATAGAGGTAGCTTCATTTCGGTGATGAGTCGTATAAATGCTTCGTGATCTCCATTTCTTGCTTTTCTTACATCTTGCTTATTGCTCACATTGATGATTCTCCTTCGCCTTATTAATCATGACTGTAAAGTCCAATCAATTGTTAGATACGAATTATAGCCAAAAGGTTACAATTAACTCCGACAAAATTTCAATATAACAGAAACTGATCGCATGGATTACGTAGTCGGAAACGTTAACTTCTTGAGTATCAATGATAAGAATTTAGTCCAAGTCAATCCTACACTATTCATGTGGATGCATTATACAGATGGATTGAACAAATATAATTAAACTATCCTGCCGTTAGTTGAAAAAGGACTACCTCGTGGCAGCCCTTCCAATTTCAAACTATAGTTATCCATTAGTTCAATAAACAATTTGCATTGCTTTAATCCAACTGACTTCCAGTAATTAATCTATTTCTTTCTTGCTTTTCTTTTCTAATAAGATTGAATTTATTTTTCCGTCTTTTAGCAGATCATTCCCATTTATTCGCTACTACGGAAATACTATAAATATAATTGGAATTTTAGGTTTGAAAGGCAACAAATATGCTTCGAAATTATTAAACTCAATAGCAGTTACTTCATATGTTTCATCTTCTAAAAATTCACATTCTATCACATGTTTCTTACCAAAATATTATTTTCCATGGTTGGATTATCATTATCTTATTGGTTTGTATTGTGCTATTTGTAATTATTTATATCCGTAAAAAGAATAGAAGATGTGTAGCAATCCTTGATAGCAAAAGTAAATAGGATTAAACGAAATATAAGCGAGGAGAGTTGCTTCTCCTCGCTTATATTTCGTTATTTATCAATTGTGAAATGAATTAGCGATTCCAGTAATAAGCGAGTATATAAAGAAAGTAAATGTGTGCAGGGTAGAACAGGTAGAAGAAATACTTCATGTTTCTCCCCTTCTGTCCGTTGTATAGATAAATAGGGATTGCCGCTGCCACCATTAACCACTGAAAGTTCCCATTCAGATTATACATAGGCACAGGTGAATTGAGCCCAACGAAAATACTCACAGCTACCAGCGCAGCTATTTGGGCCATACGGTACTTACGCAAATAATAAAACATGACTCCAAGCAAGACAAAAATGAAAGATCCTTCAGTCATAAGAAGAGATGGGAAAAATTGAATCATATAGAGTCCCATTATGGATATCTTTTCCTGGGAGGCCAGAAATGAAAACATATACATGGAGACAAATGTCCATATAATCGGCAATAGCATCAGAACGAAGGACCAAACGATAGCTCCCCCTCTCCGGCGTTTGATTGCTTCTATAAAACGATCAATCAAGGTCATGTATAATACAGAAAGAAAGAGTGTTCCAAAAATATTATTCATAAGCACATTATCGCTTGGAAAAAAAGCTGGAATCGTAGCCGACATTATCAGCATAAACAAATAGCCGGCGTACAAATGAAGCAAATATTTAGACTTGCTGCGCGTATAATGGAATCCCTCCGCGCTGGCAAACAAAAAGATAGGTGCAACAATTCGTCCCAGCCAAGTGAACCACAACGGTATTCCTTCTGTGTGAAAAAATTGATGCACATGGTCAAATACCATCAAGAGGATACCAATTAGTTTAAGTTGGAAGCTATTTAAAACCATCCATTTTTTGATTAATGTCATTTCTCTTTACTCCTGTCTACTATAAGTATGATTAATTAAATTATAGGCGTTCAACCTTACCTGGTTATAGCCATAACCTTACAGCAACCTTAATATCCCTTAATATCCGAAATCGATCTTTTCATTCATGACAAAAACCTCCGTCAAAAGATATAGATTATACCTTGACGAAGGTTAATGGAGATTATTGTTATTTAAATGGTCGGTCTTAGTTTTTTAGACTATCATAGCCTGTTGAACAAGATGACTATCTACATATTGTTTAAATTTCATAATTTTCCTGTTTTGAAGTTCCCACACATGTACAAATTCTGCATGAAATGCTTTTCCAGTTTCTTTAAAGGTACCGGAATAAACTCCTTCAACAATAATGATATCCTTGTCTTTTATTTCGTGATACGTATTTACACTCGCTTTATAATCATCCCATTCTAATGTCAAACGACTAAATACATTCTCCATGACAGCTTCTACACCCTTGTATGTTCCACCATATGGAGACCCTGCAGCTTCTGTCCATTCCACATGCTCTGAAAAAGCTGCCAGTAAATACTGGGCATTGGAAGAAGATGGACCTTCATATGTCCTACGAATAATCTCTAAATTCATTTTTTGACTCATGATTGCATACCTTCAAATTCGTTGGCTTTATTTTTTTCTAATTCCTTATCAATGATTTGTGCTAATCTTTCTTTGCTAGCTAGTCCTTGAATAACCTCATCACCGATTATAAACGTTGGAACAGCTGTAATTTTAGCTTTCTCATAAGCATGTTTTATAGCTTCTTGATGCACTTCACGATATTTCCGTGATACTAACGCTTCTCTAAAAGCATCCTTAGAAAGTTCAACTTCACCCGCTAATTCTGTTAATACTTCAATGTCTTCAATATTTTGTTCCTCTTGGAAGAAAGCAGTGAATACTCTATGATGAAATTCATTTCCTTTTCCATGTTCCTTTGCAAACTGATGCCCTTCAAAAGCCAAATGTGTATAAGGATGAGGGGAAACATGCGGTAAACGCATATCAACTCCTAGCCTTTTGGCAGTAGGAAGAATAAAGGAATCCCATGAACTCAACTTATCAGGGTCTTGCCATGGATCAATTTTGGAATAAGGACTCGGACGTAATTCAAATGGCATCCACTCTACTTCTACATCTTTTTCCTTTACGATTTCGTCTAAAGGACCTTTCCCTAAAAAACAAAATGGACATATAAAATCTGAATAAGCTTTTATTTTTACAGTCATATTATATTCCCTCACTTTTTTTATTTAGTTCCTAGTTGTAACTAATATAGTTACAACTGAGACAAAAAAATATGCCTTCTCTCCATGTAGAATGCATTAAGATGTAACACCACCTACGATGTAATTATTATAGTTACAACTAAAGTAGGAGTCAAGTATTTTATGCTTTAAGTAAAAAAGAGCACCCTTCTTATGGAAAATTAAATTTCTCTTAACAGTTTTATACCTTTTAGAATATTCCAAACGAAAAAGTAAACCCCAATAACAGCAAAAATAATATAAGCTACGATTATCCCCATTACCATTGCAGTTTCAGTTTGTGTACTCAGTCCGATTACTCCAGATGCCACAAGCCCAGCAATTAAAGCTGCATAGGGGATGAGATGTGTCCATAATGCTTTTTTGGCATGATATTTCACATCTTCCTCCGCTACAAAAAATACAATGAGTGGGAATAGAAACGGTGTAAAAAAGATACTAAAGTAACATAAAGATGATAGAATTTTATTTCCTTTCACAGTGTTTCACCTCTTAATTTCTATTTTTACATATAAAATATATTTTCAATTTCTTCTTTAATTATCTCTCCTTGACCTTACACTGTTTTAATTTTAACCTTACATAAACCTTAAAAAAATAAAATCCCTAAATGGGATTTATTTTTTTAAGGTTTATTTTTTTCTTAGTGTTAAATTAGCGACATAGTCAAAGTAAAAGGGACGATTATCTTTTCTGAAAATAACGAGAATGGCATGAATAAACAGAACAGACCACATGATAAACACAAAAATGAATGCGACAAGACTGACCCATACATGATAAGGATATAAATCGGAATTTATATCTATGTTCATACCCGTTATTACGTTTAGTAATGTTAATATCACCCAAGGCAAATATAACGCCAAGCACCTTTTTAAAAATGCTTGCCAAGAAGGTCTACTTTCCACCGTACTTATAAGTTTATATCCCATAATATTTGTGCCTAATGTTTTTCCTCCCCAAAAAACTGGCAGAATAAAGAATACTACAAGAAAACCAATGGTGGTAAAAATAATCTCTATAAACCTACTCGATGTAAATAGCCCAATGGTTAGCGACCAGCCGATTCCAATAACTAAAAAGTCTATTATTACAGCTAGTAACCGCGCTAAGGGTGATACTATGTTCTCCTTAAGTACTTTTTCCTTTTTGGCTAAAACGCTCTTTTTAGAAGGAAACAAAGCTAGTATTACGGGAGCGATAAGGAAACCGAAAAGAGCACCCGTACTGTTCAATATAAGATCGTCAACGTCAAATATGCGATAAGGACATGTATAAAGCCCATAAATTCCTGTTAGTTGCGTGATTTCATAAAAGAGGGAAAGTGCAAAACCTAAACC
The DNA here is from genome assembly GCF_000949425.1 of Paenibacillus sp. IHBB 10380. Lineage (NCBI taxonomy): Bacteria > Bacillati > Bacillota > Bacilli > Caryophanales > Paenibacillaceae > Paenibacillus > Paenibacillus sp. IHBB 10380. The sequence goes on along the minus strand of NZ_CP010976.1, from coordinate 1,022,400 downwards.
AAATGCCCTCTTCCAGTATCGTTTCTCCTGAAGAAAGTATCTTAGATACACTCCAAGTGGCAGCAATAATATGAAATTAAATGCTGCTTGTAAGAATGCGCTTTGTTTAAATAGTTGAATATAGGTAGTGGGCTGTGACCATACAATGGAACTTCCTGTAAATGTATCCCGAATAAAAGAAAATGGAGCTAATGAATAATAAACCGTATCAGGTGATTGAAGGGCGCATGTATTCCGAGTTGTCGGAAGAGGCAACAGGACTAGAAATAAAGCTGATAACATATAGAAGCTGAAGGAGTAAACTATTAATGAGGTCCATAAACTGAAAAAACCATATTTTCTATAACTATAAATCATCCAAGGAATGATTAGGAAAAAACCCAAGATACTAAATATTATAAAGGCGACTTGTATAGGTAGGATATATGTCATTACTGCACCACTTTCGATGGAAAATTTAAAATGTAACACTCGAACGCCATCCTAAAATAGGTAGTATTCCCTATTAGTTAATCTACCCCATTGTATATTGTTTTATTTTACTCACACAATTCTTTTGGACAGGTGATCATTAGCTTGCTAGGTTGCATTTAATATAAGGACAAATTAATATGATTAAGATATTTTAATCGTGAGGAGGAGTTTTCATGTGTGGTCGCTATAGTTTAACGGTTACGCTGGAAGAACTTATGCTACGCTATCAGATCGATGCAGCATTGGCTGTTCCATACCATCATCCGCAATACAACATTGCACCTACCCAGCTCGTAGTATCCGTGATTCATGACGGGCAGAACTTCCGACTAGGAGAGCTGAGATGGGGTCTCGTACCATCTTGGGCTAAGGATGAGAGTATGGGGAGCAGGATGATCAATGCACGCAGTGAGACTCTGAAAGACAAGCCTGCGTATAAGATCCCTTTCGCACGCAAGCGATGTTTAATTCCAGCAGACGGTTTCTATGAATGGCAGAAGCGTGAGAACAGCAAACAACCTTATCGGATCACCCTTAGAAGCGGCAGTATGTTCAGCTTCGCAGGATTATATGATACTTGGATAGCCCCAGACGGCAGTAAGACAAGTACTTGCACGATTATTACCACAACCCCCAACTCTTTAATGGCCCCTATTCATAATCGCATGCCTGTTATATTGAAACCAGAAGATGAGATGAAATGGCTGAATCGCCAAGAAATTACAACATCCTCTCTACAACAACTACTCGTCCCCTATCCCGCTGAGGCTATGCAAGCCGATCCTGTCAGCACAGAAGTGAATTCTGTAAGAAACGATTCACCCTCCTGTATCGTCAAGTCCTCAAGTTGACATAACAAATCCCCTGCCATGTGACTCTAGATGTCCATGCAGAGGATTTGAATTCCACAATAGATCGAATATTAACGAAACATACCCCACAGCTTGATCAGGTGAAGTGTGCTGTTAGGATCAATTCGCTGAGATAGAACAAATTTAGCAATCTGGCCCTCTTCGGTTGGGGTCAGCTTCTCATGCAGGGCGCTCCCGATAGACTTTACAAGTCGTTGTACCTTAGCGCTGTCTTGGAGATCGGACTTATTAAGGCCATCAAGTAACTTTTTGACACGCTCTTTGGCGGCCGGGTTTTTCATTTTGAGTTTAATCCGCTCCACTAGCTGCGGGGTGATTCCGTACTGCTGATAGCCCAAGATGGGCACCTCCCGTCAATTACAGTTCTACCCTAGTATATGACGGGGGTCTTGTCCAATTGCCTAATCAATTAGGTTTCCTTCAAAAATCTGTTCCTGCTGTAAATAATGACGTAGCGGAGCGTAGGTAGGAGATGTCCAAAAGGAATCCTCACTGACTAGGAATGCAACATCATCTCGCGCCTGCTCCAGCACGGCAAAATCGCTAACCATATCCGCTAAGCGGAATTCAGGCAGCCCACTCTGCTTCGTACCGAAGAAATCTCCAGGGCCTCTTAGCTCTAGATCACGTCTTGACACCTCGAATCCATCATCCGTCTCTGTCATCACCCGCATTCGTTCCTGACCGATCTCGGTCTTCGGATCTGCGATCAGAACACAATAAGAAGCATGCGCTCCACGACCGACACGTCCACGTAATTGATGCAGTTGAGATAGTCCGAAGCGATCCGCATCCATAATAACCATCAGTGTTGCATTCGGTACATCGACCCCGACCTCTACCACCGTTGTTGAGACAAGCAGTTGGACCTCATTATTGTTGAAGGCTTGCATGATTTCTTCCTTCTCCGCAGGTGTCATTCGGCCATGCAATAGACCCACTCGATAGGTTGGAAAGGCTTGCTGCATTTGAATATGTAGATCAATAACGTTCTGCACATCCAGCTTCTCTGACTCCTCAATGAGAGGGCAGATCAGATAGGTCTGACGACCTTGATCTACTTCACGAGAAATGAATCCGAGCACACGCTCCATCATGCTATGCTTCACCCAATACGTAGAGATCGGGATACGTCCTTTGGGTCGTTCATTTATGGTAGAGACGTCCATATCGCCAAAAGCAGTAATAGCCAATGTACGCGGGATTGGTGTCGCCGTCATAGTCAATACGTCCGGATTGTATCCTTTGCGGCGTAGAACACTCCGTTGATTCACACCGAAGCGATGCTGCTCATCTGTGACGACCAGTCCTAAGTTACGAAAGAACACCTCATCCTGAATCAACGCATGTGTACCCACCACAACATCGATCATCCCCATTTGTAATGCAGCCAATAGATCCTTGCGCTTACGTCCTGTCACACTACCTGTTAGCATACCGACAGAAATACCAAATGGCTCGAATAGGCGTACTAACGATCGTAAATGCTGCTCTGACAGTATTTCTGTAGGCACCATCAAAGCACCTTGGAATCCTGATCGCACACTAGCATAGAGAGCTATGGCTGCAATGACCGTCTTCCCTGATCCCACATCACCTTGAAGCAATCGATTCATGCAATAAGAAGCCCGCATATCCTTCAATATTTCTAATTCGACCCGCTTCTGCGCATCTGTCAATTCAAATGGCAGACTGCGGACAAATTCACGCACTACTGCGTTCTCAACCGTATGGACAACGCCATCCATTCTGCCCCGGGTCAACGCGCGAAAGGCCTGCATTTTTAATTGAAAAAGAAATAATTCCTCATACACCATCCGTTCACGCCCTTGTTGTCCTTCTTTCGTATCCTCTGGCTGATGGATGGTTGTAATAGCTTGCTTTCTCGGCAATAAATGATACTTTTCTAAAAGAGAATAAGGCAATATTTCGGGAATCATATCCCCATACTGCTGCAGGGCCTGTCCTATCGTTTTGCGCATCCAAGCTTGCGTAATCTTAGCGCCTACAGAATATACCGGTTGCAATGACCCACCCCGTCTTACCCCTTGATCCGGGAACTCTGAGTCTGATACTGTCAATTGCATCCGCCGTTGATCCCATTTCCCGTTCACAATAATTTCTCGACCTGGCGTTAATTGATCCCGTAAGAAATGGCGATTGAACCATGTTGCAGTAAACATCCACTCTTCGGACATCAATTTACATGTCAATCGGGACTTCCCCCCATAACGCTGTAGAACTGGGATTCCCATGATCTTGGCTTGAATAGTCACCTTGTCCCCACTCTTAACCTCACTTAAAGAACGAAGACGATAATCTTCATAGCGATAAGGATAATATTCTATTAAGTCTTTAACCGTAAAGATGCCAAAGGCGTGAAGCTCCCCCTCTTTGAGAGCACTCACGCCACGTACCTGCTTCACCGAAATTTGATCTAGACTGAGAGTTGTACTCATGATTTATACCTCGATTCAAGCCGGCCATATAAATACGGCAATGACTCCAGCCCCAACGTGGCTACCTACTACAGCGCCAACGTTCGTTAGAACGACTTCTTCTAGCTTATAATGACTAGAAAGATCCTCCAAAAACGATTCTGCCGAAGCTGGGTTTGCCGTATGTCCTACTGCCACATTTATTTTGTTGATATTACCCAAGTCCTGTTGAAATAATTCAATCATTCGAGCTACAGCTTTTTTACGGCCTCTAACCTTCTCGACTGGATAAATGATTCCCTCTTCATCAATAGATAGAATAGGCTTAATATTGAGTAGGGTACCAAACAAAGCAGCCGCTTTGCCGATTCGCCCTCCCTTTTGCAAATATTCAAGTGTATCCACCAGAAAATAAAGCTTACGTTGCTTCCGCAACTGTTCCACTGCTTCCATAATTTGCTCGACAGCCAATCCCTCACTTGCAAGCCGAGCCGCATGTATGACTAACACACCGAACCCATAGGAAGCTGACAATGAATCAACAATCGTAATATCAGCTTCTTCCTCCATCATAGACTTAGCAATCAGAGCCGATTGATAAGTTCCGCTAAGCGCAGAAGAAATATGAATGGAGAGGATCGGTGACCCTGGATGCTCTTCCCTAATTTGCTCGTAGATGCGCACATAGTCAGCAGGCGACGGCTGTGACGTTGTCGGAAGCTCCTTAGCCTGAGCTAATCGATCATAAAACTGTTTCGCTGATATATCTACACCGTCCAGAAATGTCTCTTGCCCAAACAATAATCGCAGAGGAACGACATAAACATGATGTTTCTGTGCTAACTCCGCAGGAATATCCGCAGTACTGTCCGTTACTATAATGGTATGAGCCAAGAAAATCCCCCTCTTCACAATGATCGATTAGGATTCAACTGAGAATATATAATAATAAATCGGCTGTCCGCCTTCATGAACTTCTATTTCTGCTTTAGGATAGTTATCCTGCAACCATGCATCAAGTTCCTCGGTCATCCTAGGATCAGCTTCTTCACCTGAAAGGACCGTGACAACCTCATCCCCGTTCACTAGCATCTTGGATAATAAATCCTGACAAGTAGTAAGTACACTCTCTGTAGCCGCTACAATCTTGGAATTCTGGATACCAATAAATTGACCTGCTTTAATTTCCAGTTCATCAATACAAGTATCTCGAATAGCATGAGTTACCTGTCCAGAAGTCACTTGAGTAATCGCCACTAACATATTATCTGTGTTATTATCCAGGTCCTCTTCCTCCAAGAATGCAAAGGCAGCCGCCATCCCTTGTGGGATGCTCTTGCTTGGAATAACAGTGACACTACGCTCTCCTTCAAGCAGTTCTCGTGCCTGCTCTGCAGCAAGTACAATATTGGAGTTATTCGGTAATATGTAAATATGCTGCGCTGAAATGGAAGAAATCGCATTCACGAAATCCTCTGTACTTGGGTTCATGGTTTGTCCACCAAACAGTACTACATCCACACCTAAGCTTGTGAAAATTTCTGTGATCCCTTTACCAGAAGACACTGCAATAAAGCCATACATAGCCATCTCTTCAGCAGGAGGTTCAGCTGGCGCCACTACAACCGTCTTCTGCGGCATTGGAATATCGGCAAATATTTCTGGCATAGGCGCACTATCCATCCCTGCTGACAGCAAGTCACGATGTTGCTCTCGCATATTCAGAATGTGAATTTGTGTGATTTCACCATATTGCAAGGCCAAATTCAACACTTCACCAGGACATTTAGAGTGAACGTGTACCTTGATGATTTCATCGTCGGCAATAACAATAATAGAATCCCCATTTACTGATAAGGCTTCCCGAAATTGCTCATCATGAAATGAAGCTTGCGTATTGCTTAACTGACGATTAATGAAAAACTCCATATCATATAAGAACTCAATATCTTCCGTCTCAAGCTGAGATTGCGCCGTAATAGGAACATTTAGGGCAGGTTGTGGCTGGAGCGGTGTAACCGTATAACTTGGCACTGGAGTCAACGTATCTGTAGAAGCATTGACCGATGGATGTGTAGTGACATTACCTCTTAGATATTGTAGAAATCCTTCATAAATATAGACAAGTCCTTGACCACCTGAATCAACTACCCCTACTTGCTTAAGGATCGGAAGCAAATCTGGTGTCTGAGACAATGATTCTTTAGCTTTCATAAGCACTTGTTCCATCAGTTCTGTAATGTCGCTTGTACGGCGTGATATATAGACCGCATGTTTAGCAGCATCCTTCGCTACAGTAAGAATTGTCCCCTCAACAGGTTTAACTACAGCTTTATATGCTGTATCCACACCAATCTGCAATGCCGCAGCAAATTGCTGAGTATTCAATTCCTCATAGGTTGAGGCATAACGTCCGAACCCACGGAACAATTGGGACAGAATAACACCTGAATTACCACGCGCTCCCATAAGAAGCCCCTTAGATAATACCCCTGCACTATATCCAATAGAGACCGTATTATTCTTCTTTAATTCTGTAACTCCCGCCGTCATCGTCAAATTCATATTTGTTCCCGTATCACCATCAGGTACTGGAAATACATTAAGGGCATTAACGTGCTCCGCATGTTGCTGCAATTGTTCTGCACCAAGCAGTACCATACCTGTGAAATCTGTTCCATTCAAAAAACGCTTACTCAAGTGAGAAATCCCCTTCCTAGCTTGCATCAAAACTCGCATCTGTTGTATATTTCAATGACTACTTTTCAATAAAGATCTTACGTTACATATCTCTACCAATCAAATTTATTATAAACGCTTATCATATAATAAATCATTTCATTTGTTAATGCTAAAAGTTTCACCCCTTGGGCTACAAATAATGTCCGATCTATGACTCATTACCCTCAAAAAATCGTTGCCCAAGTAAGCAAAATAAGGGCTATACAATATTGTACTATAAGAGTCATAAGAAATAAATGTTTTTGCTAATGGTTGACGAAGCAATTTTTGCTGTGATATTATATATAAGTATTGTTTTATGCAGGTGTATTGTAACAAGGAGGTGTAATCTATGTCTCGCAAATGTCATGTGACAGGTAAAAAACCAGGCAGCGGTAATCATGTTTCTCACGCCAACAACCGTAACCGACGTACCTGGGGCGTTAATGTGCAAAAAGTTCGTATTTTGGTCGATGGTAAACCGAAACGTGTCTACGTCAGCACTCGTGCACTAAAAGCTGGTAAAGTCACTCGCGCCTAATATCTACAATAGCATATAAACAAAAAGCACCTTGTTTTCAGCAGGTGCTTTTTTGATGCGTTGAACCATCTAGATTTGGTGGACGGCACGATTGACACCTCTGTCAGATTTCCTTGATGTTGATGTAAGGTCACTGCAGTAGTTTAACTTTTGTGAAATGTGTTAAGAATGGCTTTAACGAACCCTCCCAAAAACCTTGGTAGCTTGAATGTGTAAAATTTCATACCTCACCCTCCCCATCTTTCCCATGCCTACATCTTACGTTTACCATGAAATATCAAAAAGCAGCATGATGAACTTCACCTTCTGATATATAAACAAAAAAGGCTACATGAGAAATCTGCTCATGTAACCATGTTTATGCGGGGACATCTCACCCTATGCCTGGCATCAAAGTAAGGTCAAGCTGATTAAATTTATACACTGACACCGCAAATATAAAAAAGATGTAGTAAAGAATAACGAATATAACATATCCGATTCTTAGACCCTTACGTTGAAAATTTCGGAAATAATAAAAAGCGATAATCATCGCAAGCACTGACGCTATCAAATTTATAGGAGATGCTAACAATGAGTAAATACCAATCAAAAAGCCTGTACCTAGACTTGCAAGCGTAAGCCAGAACGCCTCTTTGAAAGTCATTACTTACCTTCCTCCTATGCTTTGTCGAATTTGAGAGATCGCATGAGCTCTATCCTTATGCCCGAATACGGCACTCCCCGCCACTAGCACATCTGCACCTGCTTCTACTACTTTCGGGGCTGTCTCAGCTGTAACTCCACCATCTACTTGAATATGAACATCAAGATAAGAGGCTTCGTTCATCCATTGACGTAGCTGCCGAATTTTATGGAGCGTGTGAGGTATGAAGGCTTGTCCTCCAAAACCAGGATTTACAGTCATCACAAGCACCATATCAATGTCACCTAACATTTCTTGGATGACTGAGGCAGGAGTACCTGGATTAATGGCTACGCCTGCCATGACACCATGCTCTTTGATCATATGCACCAAACGGTGAAGATGGTTCGTTGCTTCAGCATGAACCGTGATGACCTTCGCGCCTGCCTTGGCAAAGTCAGCAACATACCGTTCCGGTTGTTCAATCATGAGATGTACATCTAAAGGTAGGCTTGTGTGATGCTGAATCGCACTCACAATAGGTGGACCCAATGTGATATTAGGAACAAAGTGTCCATCCATTACGTCAACGTGAATCCAATCTGCCCCACCAGCTTCAACTTCGGCAACTTCTTGCCCAAGCTTGGCGAAATCTGCTGATAATATAGACGGTGCAATTTTAATCATTAGGATTAATACCTCCGCTTCTTCTCTTTTATCTCTGAATAGAAATGCTTGTAGTTCTCATAACGGCCCAAGGCAATATCACCATTGTCTCTAGCCTCAATCACCTTACAGCCTGGTTCATGTAGATGACTACACCCTCTAAACTTACAGTTAGCCGCTAATGAAGCGAACTCTCTGAAACAAGAAGATAACTCATCTACTTCCATCTCTAAGAAGTCAAGCTGACTGAATCCAGGTGTATCTGCTACAAAAGCACCGTTATCTAATTCAATTAATTCAACATGACGAGTCGTATGTTTCCCTCGACCTAGCTTCATACTTATTGCATTAGTTTCTAAATCTAATCCAGGCATTAGCGCATTAATGAGTGATGATTTACCAACCCCAGATTGTCCTGAGAACACACAAATATTTCCGGCTAGACGTTCCTTTAATCTCTCCTGACCCGCACCAGAACGAGAACTTGTGACGATTACTTCGTAGCCAATACTCTCGTAAAGTTCCTGCACGTAAGTAATCGGATCATCCTTGTCCAGAATTTCGTTGTCTACTAAATCTTGCTTCGTTAAGCAGATCAGGGTATCCAGTCCAGAATGCTCAATATGAACAAGGAACTTATCCAATAATCCCAAATTAAGATCTGGCTCACGAAGAGAGAATAACAGAACAGCAAATTGTACATTAGCCACCTGAGGCCGAACTAACTCTGAATGGCGAGGTTTAACCTCAGTGACCGTCCCCTCGCCATTCTCTGTTAGTGAATATACGACATGATCTCCCACTAAAGGCGTAATGTCCCTATTCCTAAAAACACCTCGAGCTCTACATTGTATCGCTTGCTGGCCTGCCGTCGTTACCGCCCTGCCGTCCAACAGTGGCTTGACGTAATAATATCCGCTGAGCGCTTTTACGATCACACCATCTGGCATACATGATTGGCCTCACTTTCCATCGATCTGTAGATCTTTCATTGATATAGTTGTTATGGTCTAGAAGAAGTTAATCGGTTGCCGTTATTTCTATCATTACCTCTATTATCTCTATTATCTTTATTTCCTTTATGACCTTTATCTTTGTTCTTATTATTGTTATCTAACTTACCGGAAGATGTCATAGCCGTTGTATCGTCCTCTACATCATCAGTATTATTGTCAGCATTCCCTTTAGGGTCTTCCTCATTATTCTGATCTGGAACCACGTCAACAGGCTCATCCTCAGTAATAGGTGGTACTACAGGGTCCTTCTGCGGAAGTACCACTTCAGGAACAGTACCATTCTTAACATCATTATAACGAATACGGAACTCATCAAAAGGTTTTCCGTCCAGATACACTGAAACAACAGCATCTTTATTTGGCATCAGCACTAACTTAACCGGGAAAACTTGTGTAGTCTGAATCGTCTGTGTACCATACTCTTTGGTCGAGCCCTCTTCATTACGTGCATCAGAGTAAACGATACGAACCTTCGTCTTCTTACCTTCCTCTACAGGTGCAACGGGTAGCCTGAACGTATAATCTAACGCTTCTGCTGGATAGCCTGTGCTAACAAACAGTGTAATCTTTGAACCAGGAGAACCAGGAGATACAGGTGCCTTCGGATCGTATGGCCACTGCTGCGTTACCTTGCCTTTTTCAATCTGGAAGCTAGTATCTTCCTTAATGGCTTCAAGCTCTAGCCCTAAATTCTCAAGCTCGCTCTGTGCGTCCTGCTGAGTCTTACCAACTAGGTTAGGCATAGGAATGTTTTTCGGACCTTTACTTACGGTTAAAACAATCTCCTGCGTATCTCCATCGAACTCCGCGTTCGCTCCTGGACTCTGAGAAATAACGGTTCCACTAGGTTCATCACTGTAATCACTTGTTTGTTTAATATTATCTTCTTTAATCTTTTTACCAATGAGTATCTTGGATGCCTCTTCAAAAGTTAGACTTTTCACATCCGGCATGGTGACAAACGGCTTTATTGTGCTGACCGAAAGATTAATACTCGATCCTTCCTTGATCGTCGTACCCTCCTTCTTACTCTGGTCATAAACCATACCTTCGTCAAACTCAGGATTGTACGCACGTGTGATCTCACCAACTTCAATGCCGAACTCCTTCAGTTTAGCCACTGCAGCATCTTCCTGCATGTTGATCACACTCGGAACTGCGACTTCCTGTACGGATAACTTATTGTTCACATACCAGACAATACTTCCCATAGCAATTAATATAAAGAGCGTTAATGATATCCAAAGTACAGGCTTGGTCCACTTCTTCTTGCCTTTATTGCTTGTCATAGGCTTATCATCCTCATCATCTTCATTGAATAGATCCTTATTTCTTCTAAGAGATGTTCCTTGCTGCTGTACTTTAATTGCGGGTAATGCCCGCGTCTGATCTGCATCAAAATCAGCAAATTGCATTTTAGGTTCATTTCTTCTCTCAGGAAGTAAGCTAGTCTCTATATCTACTATCATCTCTTTCGCTGACTGATAGCGTTCATGAGGGTTTTTGCGCATGGATTTCAATATAATATTCTCTACACTTTGCGGAATAAGTGGATTCACATCTCGCGGATCGTCAAATTCCTCTTGTAAATGTTTCAAGGCCACGCTGATTGGACTTTCTCCTAGAAAAGGGAGTGTAGCCGTCAACATCTGGTACATGACAATACCAAGAGAATATAAGTCAGATTTCTCGCCTGTGGCAACGCCTTTAGCATGCTCGGGAGAAAAATAATGCACAGACCCTATCAAAGAACCCGTCTGTGTAATCGTTGTTGAAGTCACTGCCCTTGCGATACCGAAGTCAGTAACTTTCACTCGACCATTTCGACCAATAAGAATGTTATGAGGCTTAATGTCTCGATGAATAATTTGGTTCTGATGTGCATGATCCAGTGCATCACAAATTTGCGTAGCAATTCTCACAGATTCTTCCACCTGCAAGGGTGCTCGCTCCTTAATAATTTCATTCAGATTATAACCTTCGACATACTCCATCACAATATAATGAATTTCATCTTCTTGCCCAACATCGTAAATACTAACTACATTGGGATGAGATAAAGACGCCGCTGATTGAGCCTCGCGTCTAAACCGCCGAATAAACTCTTCATCGTGCACAAACTGTTGACGAAGCACCTTAATAGCAACGTTTCGGCCCAACAAAATATCATGAGCTTTATAGACGAGGGCCATTCCGCCCCCACCAATTCGCTCGATAATTTCATAACGACCGCCCAATTCATGTCCGATCATGAATCCCACTCCTTTGTACTTTCCCCTAAAGCCTCATCTTGAAGTTCAAACAGGGCGACTGTGATATTGTCGTCGCCTCCAGCAAGTAGTGCCAATTGTAGAAGACGATCTGCTCTTTCTTCCAGCGCGACATCTTGCATTCCAGCTATTTGCCCTACACGCTGACTGTTCACCATATTGGTCAGACCATCACTACATAGAACTAGAACCTCTCCTGGAGAAAGCGTAATAGGATTGAAGTCCACAGATACTTCTGCATCGGTCCCAAGAGCTCTTGTAATCACATTACGACGTGGGTGACTTTGTAATTGTTCACTGCTTATTTGTCCGCTTTTATACAATTCATAGACTAGGGTATGATCTTCCGTGATTTGGACGGCTTCCCCCTTAGTCACTTTATATGCTCTACTATCCCCAATATGACCAATCCATCCAGAAACTCCATCCAGAAGTAGAGCTACAACTGTCGTACCCATGTTGTGATACTTCTCATTGCTAGCTGCCTCTCGATAGATGATGTCATTCGCGTGTAAGATAGCGTCTCCGAGAGCGGCTTGCAAAGCTTCTGCCGACATTCCTTCTTCAAGCGCAGATAAATCTGTCGAGATGGTCTCAACTGCAAGGAGGCTTGCCCGATCGCCCGCCTTGTGACCTCCCATACCATCAGCAACAATTCCGAGCATATATCTAGCATCTTCACCACTGATCCATCCTGAATCTTCATTAACCGAACGCACGCATCCAATATGACTGACACATACTTTTTTGATCAATTATAATCACCTCAACTCCATATGCTTGGCCCGTAGTTGTCCACAGGCGGCCGCGATATCGTGGCCCTGTTCACGGCGAATTGTCACGTTCACTCCGTTATCTGCAAGAATCTTTTGAAACTGAAAAATGTCATTGCGCGATGTGCGAACATATTTACGTTCAGGCACATGGTTAACAGGAATTAGGTTGACATGACATAACATATTCTTCAATACAGAAGCCAATTCCTCTGCATGCTCTGGTTGATCGTTGACGCCTCCAATGAGAGCATATTCGAAGGAAATACGGCGACCGGTCTTAGCCAGATAATAACGAAGCGATTCCATCACATCATCAAAAGGAAAACGACGGTTAACCGGCATTAACTTCGAGCGTAATGCATCATTTGGCGCATGAATTGAGATTGCAAGATTAATCTGTGTATTCTCATCTGCAAATTTATATATATTAGGAACAATCCCACTTGTTGATACTGTAATATGGCGTTGTCCAATGTGCAAGCCTTTCTCATGAATCATAATCCGTAGAAACTTCATGGTAGCATCATAATTTTCAAAAGGTTCTCCTGTGCCCATGATAACAATACTGCTCACGCGTTCATTCTTCTCGTCCAGTATCTTTTGAGCTTGAACGACTTGGGCCACGATCTCACCTGCCGTTAAATCCCGCTTCAAGCCACCAAGTGTCGAAGCGCAGAACGTACAACCAATCCGACATCCCACTTGGGTTGTGACACAAATACTGTTGCCGTAATTATGCTTCATAATGACGGTTTCGATTGCATGATCATCATGCAATCCGAATAAGAATTTCATGGTTCCATCTTTAGACTCGAATTTAGTAATTTCACTGAGTGTAACGAATTGGAACTGATCCTCCAACTTCTGACGTAGCTCTTTGGAGAGGTTGGTCATTTCCTGGAAATTGTTAATACGTTTCACATACAGCCAATCGAAAATTTGGCCGCCCCGAAATGCGGGTTCACCATTCTCTTTCGCCCAATCTTGAAGATCTTGGAAGCTGTAATCATATATAAAAGGTTTCATTATCTTCTCACCTGCTCTTCTTGTTCAGATTATTACAACTATTATTTCTCATTCCTACTATTTTAACACAAGTAAAGTAACGGTAAAAGAAAAAACCCGCTAAAGCTCGGCGCCAGCGGGTTACATGAAGCAAAAGCCAAAGATAAACAACCATAGGCATCTTTCCACAACTGTATGTTTACCCAAAAATAATTTATATAATAAGCATTGAAGCTTAGGAGAATCTCTGAATTCTGGCAATGAAGAATCCATCACTACCGAAATGGTATGGTAAAATCTGCATACCGCCACCACGTGGCAATGCTATTTTGTGTAGATCATCCCAAGAAGCTGGCTCCTCTGTAGGAGCTCCAAATTGTGGATGGTTGTCCAAGAATCGAGCTACCAATCTCTCATTCTCTTCGGGTTCAATCGTGCAAGTACTGTATACCAGTATGCCGCCAACCTGGAGTAGCGGGGCCACTGTCTCCAACATTTCATACTGAAGAGCTGCAATGCCTTCAATATCTTCAGGCGTCTTGGCCCACTTCAAGTCGGGTTTACGACGTATAACCCCAAGACCTGAACAAGGGGCATCCAGTAAAATACGATCAAAGGAAGCTTCTGAATATTTATCCTTCAGTTCCAATGCATCTCCTACAACCGTTTCAATCGATTCTAACCCAAGCCGTTCTGCCTGTTCGCGAATCAGATTCTGTTTGTGAGGGTATAGATCATTGGCAACCACTAACCCCTCATCTTTCATGATTTCAGCTATATGAGCGGATTTCCCTCCAGGTGCAGCGCAGCAGTCCAACACCTTCATCCCAGAGACAGGTCCAACCGCCGTACCAACAAGCATGGAGCTTTCATCCTGAACAGACAGCAATCCATCACGATACCAATCCGTTAAAGCCATATTCCCCCCACTCTTCACGAGGATGCCCTCGGAAGTCAGAGGAGAAGGAACAGCATCTATTCCACTCTCTAACATGGCTTCCAGCATCTTCTCACGACTAATCATCGTCGTATTGACGCGAACACTAACAGAGGGAGGTTCATTGTTTGCCGCACAAATCTGTTCAGCTACAGTTTCGCCATATAACTCTATCCAGCGTTTCACAAGCCACTTCGGATGAGAATGCTGAAGACTAATTTTGTTCACAGCCGAAAGGTTCTCAGGTATAACTAGCTCTTCCTTATTACGCAATATATTGCGTAATACACCATTGACCATACCTGAAATACCTTGATGCCCTCGCTTCTTAGCGATATTAACGGCTTCATTCACGACAGCGTGAGGAGGAATTCGATCAAGATAAAGAAGTTGATACAAGCTCATTCGTAATACACTTCGTACCCACGGTTGTAACTTGTCCATTCCTTTACTAACATAACGATTCAAGAAATAATCTAGTGTATTGAGCCGAGATATTGTACCATACACCAATTCAGTCGCAAGTGCAGCATCCTCTCTAATCAGAGAAGCTCTTTGAAGGCCTGCATTTAGCTGTAGATTGCTATAAGCACCCTCTTGTTCCACTCGTGTGAGCACATCTACGGCTAGCTCTCTTGCCGTGGGCTTATGTCCCTTAGATGTTTTGTTCCCGCTATTACTCATGTCAGCACCGTGCCTTTAGCCATACTGGTTCCACGAAGGAACGAATCAACTTCTAGCACTTTTTTACCACTAGGCTGCACCTTTATCAACCTTAGCGATCCATCCGCTGTTGCAACTTCTATACCTTCCGAACTCAGCTGTAACACCGTTCCTGGAACTATCGAAGAAGTACCTTCAGACGAAGGTCCAGTAGGCACAAGAGCTTCCCACACTTTAAACACTTCATCCTCCCAGATCGTAAAGGCGCCAGAGAAGGGCAGTAAGCCACGGATTTGGTTATATATATCACGTGAACTACGATTCCAATCAATCTTCTCGTCTTCACGTTTAAGATTCGGTGCATACGTAGACTCTTCATCATTCTGAGGAATAGCCGTCACACGACCTTCCAGTAACAAAGGCAATTCCCTTTGAAGCAATGAGGCACCCACCTCGCTGAGCTTCTCAAACACCGAACCTGAAGTGTCATGATCCTCAATAGGAATCTCAATTTGAGAGATCATGTCCCCTGTATCTAACCCTTCTGCCATATACATGAGTGTGATCCCTGTAACCGTCTCACCATTAATGATGGAGCGCTGAATAGGCGCTCCTCCTCTATACTTTGGCAATAACGAGCCATGAATGTTAACACATCCAAGTCGCGGCATATCTAATACCGCCTTTGGAAGAATCTGTCCATAAGCAGCAGTAACGATCAGATCTGGTTGATAAACCGCCAACTGTTCCACTGCCTCAGGACTACGCATACGCTGCGGCTGTAATACAGGCAATCCGAACTCAAGCGCAACTTCCTTCACTGGTGTTGGGGTAAGTACCTTTTTGCGTCCTTGTGGGCGATCTGGTTGGGTTACAACCGCGACAACATTATAGCCCTCTTTAATTAACCTACGTAAACTAGGGACAGCAAAAGCAGGTGTTCCCATAAATACAATGTTCATAAAGCCGTCATTCCTTTCCAAGCCGTTCCGGTATATACTCATATACTTTTTCCGCAATGTCGGTAAAGAGTACACCATTCAGATGATCGATCTCATGTAGAAAAGCACGTGCAAGCAATCCTGTTCCCGTAATGGTTACCTCTGTACCCTCTGGGTTAAGACCTTTAACGGTTACCGTCTCAGCACGTCTTACGTCACCGTTGATACCAGGGATGCTTAAACAACCCTCAGGGCCGAATTGTTCTCCCTCTTGAGACACAACTTCAGGATTAATAAGCTTGATAAGGCCATGCTCATCTCCTGCATCGACCACAATTAAACGTTTCAGAATACCTACTTGTGGTGCTGCAAGCCCTACTCCTTCAGCATCATACATCGTATCCGCCATATCGTTCAGGAGCTTCTGAACATTAGGTGTAATCTTCTTCACTTCTTTTGCTGTCTGATGTAACACTTCATCCGGTTCTAATACGATAATACGAATAGCCATTAGATCTAACACCGTCCCTTAAAAATTGTCTTTTTTACACTTTTATAAATCATACCATGATGATCTTCATTATATGTTTGTTACATTAACATTTGTGGGTCTATGTCTATGCTAATTTGAAACTTGGAGTCGTGCACGGAATCTTGAATATGTCCCGTGGCCTCCAGCACAAGCCCGATGGCATCGATGTTCCCACGCCATTTTATCATACATTGGAATCTGTATCTATTTTTTATCCTAGGAATAGGTGAAGCTACGGGTCCTAAGACCTCAAGAGCTTCTGCCGATAATCGATCCAGGCTACCATACCAACCACGCTGCCTAGCCTTTCCTTGCAAGGTAGAGGCCATATTCTCGGCCATTCGTACTAACAAAGGTAACTGCTCATGAGATAAGGTTACTAGAATTAATCTACAATACGGAGGGTAATGGAGCCCACGGCGATGTTGTAGCTCTTCTTTGACAAAAGAGCTGTAATCGTGTCCACTTGCATGAATAATTGAATAATGATCTGGCGTATACGACTGGATCAAGACCTCACCTGGCAAATGATGACGACCTGCACGACCTGCGACCTGCGTAAGAAGCTGAAAAGTTTTCTCTGCAGCCCGGAAATCCGGTAAATTCAGCGCAGAATCAGCCGTAATCACACCGACCAAGGTCACATCTGGAAAATCAAGCCCCTTAGCCACCATTTGAGTCCCCAGAAGCACGTCAGCTTTTTTATTGTGGAACTGATTTAATAATTTCTCATGAGAACCCTTCTCCGTTGTCGTATCCACGTCCATTCTAATGACACGTATACCTGGAAAGAGCTTCGCAAGCTCTTCCTCCACGCGTTGCGTTCCCGTACCAAAATATCGAATATGCTCGCTCCCACACTCTGGGCATACTTCTGGGGCAGGCTCTGAATAACCACAATAGTGACAACGTAAATTGTTCGATTTTTGATGGAAGGTTAGAGAAATATCACATTCAGGACAACCTGCAACATAACCACAGCTCCGGCACATTACAAAAGTAGAATAGCCGCGGCGATTAAGCAACAGCACCATCTGCTCCTGCTTCTCTAAACGAATATTAATAGCCTCATGTAATGCCCTACTGAACATTGATCGGTTACCCTCACGTAACTCTTCACGCATATCAACAATTTGTACCCCGGGAAGCTTATTACCTAACGCACGCGTTGGCATCTCTAATAGAATCGGTGAAAAGTTAGGGTTGGACTGTGATCTAGCAGCATGGTACGTCTCTAGTGACGGTGTTGCAGAGCCTAGTATGACTACTGCTCCATGTTGTTGTGCCCGCTTAACAGCGACATCCCTAGCATGGTACTTCGGACTTTCTTCCTGTTTATATGACGTTTCATGTTCTTCATCCATAATAATGAGACCCAGATTCATGAAAGGCGCGAATACAGCCGAACGGGCGCCTACGACAACAGAGGCTTTACCCTCACGTATTTTGCGCCATTCATCATAACGCTCTCCAGCAGACAATCGGCTGTGCATAACAGCGACCAGATCGCCGAATCGCCCTTTAAAACGTTCCACCATTTGGGGAGTCAGCGAAATCTCCGGTACCAGCACGATCGCCTGACGCTCTTGCTCTAAGCAACGTTGTATCGTTTGCAAGTAAATTTCAGTCTTCCCGCTTCCCGTTACACCATGAAGTAGAAATACGCCATGCCGTCGCTGATCTAGAGTATCCACAATCTGATCATATGCACGACCTTGCTCCTCCGTTAACGTCAGCGGCGTCGTCGGCTTGAAATGTCTACCCTTATATGGATCACGAAATACTTCTTGATCCTCAATTGTAATGTATCCTTTATCTGCAATACTTTTAACCGTACCCGAAGTTACTTGCAGAGTGGACATGATATCTTTCAGCGGTAATGGGAGTAACTCAATGGATTCTACAATGAATTGAAATACTTCACGCTGACGCATTGCCTTAGCTGGAAACTGCTCTATTATATTCTGAGCTTCCTCTAAAGTTACAGCCAAATGGACGGCTTTGAGCGTTTTCTTATGTAGCTTGTCCTTAATCGTCTGATTTTCCTGCAAAATACCTCTACGAAGTAAAGATTTAAGCATCACAGCATGATCTGAAAAAGCTCTATTCAATTGTTGCAGCGTAACTTCACCCTTGTGTTTAATGAACGAAACGATCTGGGTTTCCTCCGTTGCTGTCTGCACTACATCTGGAAATAACAAATCCTCTTGTTCAAGTTGTTCTGTATCCGCGATAGAAATATAACGTTCTGCCTTCCCTTTGAGCGCAGTGGGTACCATAGCCTGAATAGCGGTTATTTCACGGCATGCATAACTACGACTCATCCATCCAGCTAGTTCAACAAGATCCGGGGACAAAGGAGGAACAATATCTAATATTTCCTGTATCGGCTTCATCTTGAACGTTTCCACTTGTGGCTTAGGATGCAGCGATACTACAAATCCTTGCACGGTACGATGCCCAAAAGGTACACCTACTCTGCTTCCGACTTCGATCCACGCCCGCATGGACTCCGGAATAAGATAGTCAAATGGACGATCGGTTTCCCGTGAGGGAACATCGACAATCACCTTGGCCATTTCCATCAAGAATAAACTCCATGTAGACGTTCTGCGGTAATCCTAAGTAATCGACGGGCAACTTCCTGTTTGGAGAGCATAGGTAGTTGTTCTACGAGACCGTTAGCATCATAGATCTGTACAATATTGGTGTCTGTTCCAAAACCGGCTCCTGTAGAGGTCACATCATTAGCTACGATCAAATCGCAATTTTTACGTACGAGCTTCTGTTTAGCGAACGTCTCGACATCATTCGTTTCCGCAGCAAAACCGATCAGAAACTGAGATTTCTTTAACTTACCAAGCTGCTCTAAAATATCTACCGTTTTGACCAACTCAAGTGTCATTCTGTTCCCAGACTTCTTTATTTTACTACTAGCCACATGCTCCGCACGATAATCCGCAACAGCTGCAGCCTTAATGACCACATCACTATTTTCCCATAGCTTAAGCACAGCCTCATACATCTCTTGCGCAGACTGAATCGATACAACGTTAATTCCTGTGGGGGGAGCAATGTCTGTATGGCCGACTACAAGGTGAACTTCCGCACCCATATCATGAGCGGCTTGAGCTATAGCAAAACCCATTTTGCCTGAAGAGTCATTCGTAATATAACGAACAGGATCTAACCGCTCTATCGTTCCTCCTGCTGTAACAACGATCTTTTTGCCCTCCAAAAGCTTCGGTTCCGCTTGCTGCTCTGCGAAAAATTGCTCAACCACCTGTACGATCGTCTCAGGTTCTTCCATCCGTCCTTTGCCCACATATCCGCAAGCTAGCAAGCCCTCACCTGGTTCGATCATCAACACACCACGGGACGCTAACGTATTCATATTATCTAGTACAGCTGGATGCTGGTACATATGCACATTCATAGCTGGGGCTACCATAACAGGAGCCATCGTTGCAAGCAAAGTAGTAGATAACATATCATCAGCTAACCCATGTGCCATTTTGCCAATCATATTAGCTGTTGCTGGTGCCACAAGGACAAGATCAGCCAAATCAGCCAAGTCAATATGAGATACAACCGATGGATCACGTTCGTCAAAGGTATCGCTATATACCGGATTCTTGGATAGTGACTGCAATGTCAGCTCCGTAATAAATTGTTTAGCCGAAGAAGTCATGATGACGTGAACATCCGCACCCTTTTGTGTTAGCTTACTACACAGGATGGCCGCTTTATAAGCGGCAATTCCACCGGTTACGCCCAACACTATTTTTTTACCGTTTAACATGCTTACTCCCCCGCTTTCATCTGGGATAAAGAAAAAAAACAACAACCTTACGGTTGTTGAACAAACAGGCACTATTGCTGACGAGCAGCAGTAATGCCTCATAAATTATGGATAATCTAAACTATCGTTACTACTTGTTGTTCTCTTCTTCAGTTCCTGGTTCAACAACAATCATATCGGCGTATATTTCTTCCAGTGCGATACCAACGTTCTTATGCGATTTCGGGCTCTTCACATTCGTCTTTCCACCTTCACGCAATTGTCTTGCACGACGGGAAGATGCTATAACCAACGAATACTTACTGTCAACTTTTTTCATCATTTCATCAATGGAAGGATACAACACGATAAGACACCTCTTCTTTTTTTCTAGAGTTCAAGAAATATTCTATAAAGGATATTCAAAAAGTCAACTTTTTGAACTCGCACTTTAAGAGATTATTTCTGCTTTACTTTACAATGTTCGGCGATAACGATAGATTCTATTCGCTTGCAGGCATTATCAATCTGATCATTAACAACAGCATAATCATAATGCTCCATTAAATTGATCTCATCCACTGCAACGGACAACCGATGATCTATGGTAGCTTGAGACTCTGTTCCACGTCCAGTAATACGATCCTTTAGTTCATCAAGTGAAGGTGGAAGTAGGAAGATAAATATTCCTTTTGGAAATTTCTCTTTTACTTTCAGAGCACCCTGCACTTCAATTTCCAGAATGATATCCTGCCCGTTATCCAACGTCTGCTCCACGAAATCACGTGGTGTACCGTAATAGTTACCGACATATTCAGCATATTCAAGTAATTGATCATGTTCTATCATATCATTAAATTGCTCACGACTCTTGAAAAAATAATTAACTCCGTTCTCTTCACCCAGTCTAGGATGACGAGTTGTCGCGGATACAGAGTAGACTATATTATCCATTTTACCACGTAAAGCGTTACATACAGTTCCTTTACCGACACCTGAAGGGCCGGATAAAACAATTAATAATCCTTTAGACATTTTACTCTCCATCTTATTCGTCATTATCATCATCTTTGCTAGATAGACGATGAGCAACCGTCTCTGGTTGTACCGCTGATAGTATGACATGATCGCTGTCGGTAATAATAACAGCTCTCGTCCGGCGTCCGTAAGTTGCATCGATCAACATATGTCGATCTCTCGCTTCCTGAATAATCCGCTTAATTGGAGCAGATTCTGGGCTCACGATTGAAACGATACGGTTAGCAGATACAATGTTCCCGAAGCCGATATTAATGAGTTTGATTGCCATATGCAGTTTTTCCCCCTATACATTTGACCCTCTAGACTCGCAAATGCATGTATGCTTATTCTATATTCGCCGCTTGCTCACGAATTTTTTCGAGCTCCGCTTTCATTTCTACAACACGAGTGATCAATGTCAGATGATTAGCCTTAGAACCTATCGTATTCACTTCCCTATTCATCTCTTGAATAAGAAAATCTAACTTACGTCCAATGGGTTCATTTGATCGAAGTAACCCCTTGCATTGTTTGAAATGACTTTGTAGCCGAATTAATTCCTCATCAATGTTGGAACGATCTGCAAATATTGCCATTTCCATTCCAAATTTATGTTCATCAAAGACGAAAGAATGATCCTTCAATTCAGATAATCTCTGTTTCAGTTTCAATCTATAATCCTCGACTACGGTAGGCGCAAGGCTTACCATCTCACCATGAAGGGATTGCAAATGATGTAATCGATGCTCTACATCCTGCAATAAATGACTACCTTCCGTACTTCGCATGAACACCAATCTTTCAAGAGCTTGTTCAAGTCCTTCTTGGAGGAATGTGCCCCATCCCTCCATATCATCCTCAGCGTTCGCAGGTAGATGATCAGGGGGGATTAGAATATTAGGCAGAGATAGCATATCTCGTACTGACAAAGATCCTTCTACACCATAGTGGTCCGTAAGATCGCTTGCAGCTTGCATATATGCCTTAACAGCAGAATGATTAAGTGCTCCGAATAGCACGTCTCCTTCTTCTGCCTCTTTATTAATAGAAATATCAATACGCCCGCGCTTCACAATCCGCTGTACTGTTCTCTTCATGACATCCTCAAAGCACGTCCATTCGCGAGGCATTCTGAATACAACTTCACAGTATCTATGGTTCACAGATTTGATCTCGAATTCAACTTTGTATCCCTTAAAATTCAAGGCAGATTGACCGTATCCGGTCATACTATATAACACTCAGCACCACATCCATTACACTATTGTAATTGATAATTATGAACGAAACAAGGGGGTTAATTCACGACCTGTTCTCTGCCACACATGCTCCATGAGTTCTACACTCATCTCGTAAAACATAAATGGAGTCATAATATAGATTCCATTAAAATGCTTCATTGCCTCATCCAGCAGTTCTTTAGCAATGGTTATTCCCATCGCCCTTCCCTCTTTACCTTCAAGTCCAGCCATCCTACTACGTACTTCATCCGATAGCTGGATACCAGGCACTTCATTATGGAGATATTCTGCATTTCTTCCACTCGCAAGTGGCATAATACCAAGGAAAATTGGAATACTCAGATGAGCTGTAGCTTCCTTGATCGACGCAATTAGCTTCGGATCATACACGGGTTGGGTCATAATATAATCAGCCCCGGCAGCAATTTTCTTCTCCAATCGCTGTACGGCTTTATCTAAATACTTCACATTAGGATTAAACGCAGCGCCTACTACGAAATTCGCCTTCTGCTTTAATGGCTTACCAGAAAACGCGATACCGTCATTTAACTGCTTAATCATACGTATGATTTCAAAAGAAGTAAGATCATATACTGAACTTGATCCTGGCAAGTCTCCAAACCGTGCTGGATCTCCTGTTACAGCAAGAACATGATCAATACCAAGTGCATCAAAGCCCATAAGATGAGATTGTGTCCCAATTAAATTACGGTCTCTGCAAGCGATATGAATCAGTGGGCGAAGACCTATCCGATCATAAATGAGATGTCCCAGTGCCATATTACTCATACGCGTAACCGCAAGAGAGTTATCCGCCAACGTCAGCGCATCTGCCCCAGCTTTTTTCAAAGCTTCAGCACCTCGCATAAATTTATTGATATCCAGATCACGAGGAGGATCAAGCTCGATAATGACAGTATGACGCGATTTCACAATATCAACGATATTCGGTTCGGATCCAAGATTCCCATAGTCGCCACTATCATTAGGCTGTTCATCTATGATAACTGGGGATACATGAGACTCAAACACGCTAGTGCGATCAATCGGCGCAGGCACGTAATCCGTTAGAGCCTCTGCAATATGAGCAATATGTTCCGGCGTAGTTCCACAGCAACCCCCAATGATTCTTGCTCCTAAGTCTGCAAAACGAACAGCCATTTGGCCGAAATATTCGGGTGTCGCTGCATAACGGTATTCGCCATCTACATAATCCGGTATACCCGCATTAGGGAACACAGATACAGGTACAGTGAGTTGACCTCCAAGAGTTTCTACCGCACGCATAATACCATTGGGTCCTGTACGACAGTTGAAGCCAATCACATCCGCACCCGAATCCTGCACGATCTGGAAAGCCTCAGGCATCGCATAACCATCCAAAGTACGAGCTACATCTTCTACAGCGAACTGGCAAATCGTGGGCAAATCACTCATTTTTCTTACAATGGATAGAGCCAGTACAAGCTCCTCCACATCATAAAAAGTTTCAAGTAAGAGTCCATCTACACCTTCCATAAGTAACGCATGGATATGCTGTTCAAAATAATACTTAAGCTCAGATGCAGATACATTGGTTCGCTTGCCCCCACGTATAGAACCTATAGCCCCTACGATATAACCATTATCCCCCACCGCACTCCTTGCAATACGAACCCCGGCACGGTTGATCTCCTCTACTTTAGATTCCAATCCGTATTTGGACAATTTATCATAGTTAGCTGAGAACGTATTGGTCTCCAGTATTTGTGCACCCGCTGCAACATAACGACGATGCACATCTGCGATAACCTCCGGAGATGTCAGGTTTAACTCTTCATATGAAATACCTACAGGAAATCCTAAATTGTATAAATAAGTGCCCATTGCACCATCACCGATTAATACATTGTTCTCCCATGCTTGCCGCAAATCCGGTTTCATAAATGCCCCTCCACCCTCACGCTAGTTTCATATAAATGTAACATATATCCCTATCAAAGATAAGCTTCATATAAAAAAGGTTTCTACAGGGTATGATCACTTTCGGAGTGATACCCAAACATTCTATGAATCACGTGAATAGAATATATTAAATCTGATAGAAGAGGTGAAGTCATTGAAAAAAGTAAGAATTAAACAAGGTGATGATTTATTAATAGTTTCGGATGCATATCAATTGTACACTTCAAGAATTTCCGCTAATACGGATGCTTTCAGAGCAGCGGTTCGGAATCGAAATGCTCAAGCGGTTAAAGATATTCTTGGGCTTCCCACACCTAGGATTAGTTTTTTTACAAGTGAAAGCGGTTTGCGTTGTGTGAACATTAGATTGGCTTCAAATAATACTACGGGCAGCTTAGTTATCTGTGTACCACGTCGATAGTTGAACAAAATAAAAGCAGACAAAAAAATAACTCCGCATGATGTGCTCGGAGTTATTTTTTTGTCTCTACATGTGCCGGATAGCACTACATCTGGATCTATGTGTTTAAACTTTACAATTCTAGTGTCTGTGGATCTACACTTCAAGTGTTCCCTTATATACAACTGAAGCTGGGCCGGTCATATAGACGTGGTTATCCTCTTCATTCCATTCAATGAATAGATCCCCACCCTTGAGGCTGATCCAAGCAGAACGATCGGTATATCCATTTAACACAGAAGACACAAGTGTGGCACACGCGCCTGTTCCACAAGCTAACGTGGGGCCTACGCCGCGTTCCCACACACGCATGTCAACTTTACCGCGATCATGTACTGTAGTAAACTCTACATTCACTTTTTTGGGAAACAGAGGATGTACTTCGAGCTTAGGTCCCCATGTACCCAGATCAAAAGAGGCCGCATCATCGACATAAATGACACAATGCGGATTACCCATCGAGACGGCTGTGAATCGGAATTCGCGTCCATCTACCTTCACTGGATAGTTCACCACGGTTTTGGCATCTACGGTGGTTGGGATTGTGATCCCTTCCAACACAGGTTCACCCATATCAACAGTTATTTTGTCTACCTGTCCATGCTTCAATTGAAGATGTACGGCCTGTGCTCCTGCTCTTAACGTTTCAATCGTAATATGTTCCTTCTGAACGTATCCGTGATCATAAAGATATTTAGCTACACAACGAATTGCGTTCCCACATTGTTCTGCTTCTGACCCATCTGAATTGATAATCCTCATCTTATAATCGGCAATATCCGAAGGCAATATATATACAAAGCCGTCTGCACCGATACCAAAAAATCGATTGCAATATTTCTCAGCCAGTTCTGCGGCGTTATGTGGTAATTCTTGTTCACCAAATATAATAACAAAATCGTTACCTAATCCATGCATTTTAGTAAATTCCATGATCCCACTCCTTCACGATTCCTGCTCTTAACTTAAGTTAGCATAACGGAAAGAAGGGGACAGTTGTATTGATTTTATGCCGAAATCTTTGTACTTTTCACCACGATTCTACCGTTACCACGATGTTTATGACGATTGCCTCCCCACACACTACCGATTCCCATAAGGAAGGTAGGAATACTGGCAGCTACAATCGTAAGTGCCCATTCACGCAGTCCAAGTGGTACAGTCTTGAAGATCGGTTGAAGTGGCTCAATATAAAATACCGCCAGCATCAGAATTAAGGATGATAACACGGCTATGACTAAATATTTATTCTGGAACGGATTACGATGAAATATCGAGCGTGAACTGCGGCAGTCAAATACATGGATCAATTGGGCTATCACCAATGTAGCAAAAGCAACGGATTGTGCTTTGATAAGCTGCCCAGGTTGATCTGGAGCAATACGTAACGTTAGCCAGAATGCGCCAAGCGTACATAACCCAATGAGAAATCCGCGGCTAATAATTTTCCAGCCTAGACGACGACCAAATATGTTCTCCTTCGCTCCACGAGGCTTATGTTCCATTAAATCCTTCTCGGGTTGATCTACACCTAGAGCCATTGCTGGCAAACCATCGGTCACGAGATTGACCCATAGAATTTGAATCGGTAGCAGCGGTAAAGGTAGTGCTAGCATCATAGCGAATAACATCGTCAGGATCTCCCCCACATTCGAGGCCAGTAGGTAACGAATAAATTTACGGATATTCTCGTAAATATTTCGCCCTTCTTCAATCGCGGATACGATAGTGGAGAAATTATCATCACTTAGGATAAGAGATGAAGCCTCCTTGGTCACATCTGTTCCCGTGATCCCCATAGCAATACCGATATCAGACGCCTTGATAGCAGGGGCATCATTTACACCATCCCCCGTCATAGCCACCACATGTCCCTTGCGCTGCAACGATTTCACTATGCGTAACTTATGCTCAGGTGATACCCTCGCATACACATAGATATGATCTACTTGAGCATCCAATTGTTCATCACTTAATCCAGATAGTTCCTGCCCACTCATGGAAAGTCCCCCACGAGGTATAATACCAAGCTGATGTGCAATTGCTTCAGCTGTAGTGCCATGATCCCCAGTGATCATAACAGTCTTAATGCCTGCACGGCGACATGTAGCAATAGCGTCACGAACTTCCCTACGTGGTGGATCAATCATCCCGGTGAGTCCCACAAAGATTAGCTGTGACTCTGCCTCACCCTCGCTTCCCACTCTTTCCTGTGGACGTAAATCGCGGTAGGCCGTACCCAGAACGCGAAGCGCCTTGGAGGCCATCTCTTCATTAGCATCTAGTACCTTCTGTCGTAACGTGCCTGTGCAAGGGACAACTTTCCCCTCCCACAATATATATGAACACTTACGAAGTAATACATCAGGCGCTCCTTTGGTACATAGAAGTCTTCCACCTTGATGGCATACAACAACAGACATTAGCTTACGTTCTGAGTCGAAAGGAAATTCTTCTTCACGTTTATATAGACCATTGAGTGAGGATGGAGACATTCCCATTTTGGAGGAAAGGGCTACAAGTGCACCCTCTGTGGGATCTCCTTTTAAATCCCAGCTAGAATCAGTCTCTTCTTCCTCTTTTCCTTTCCTTTTTCCACCCGTTTCATCTGAAACGGTCTCCACAATTTCTGCATTGTTACAAAGTGTCCCAATCTGTAATAATCGACGCAGTCCTTGATCATTCTTGAGCTCAACTGGACACTTGTTCTCTAGAATTTGTCCTAGAGGAGCATATCCATCTCCTGTAACTTCAAGGTCTCGACCACCCACCCAAACATGGGTGACTGTCATTTTGTTCTGTGTTAATGTTCCTGTCTTATCTGAGCAAATAACAGATGCACAACCTAATGTCTCCACAGATGGCAACTTACGAACGATAGCTTTACGCTTAATCATTCTTTGTACACCCAGTGCTAAGGCTACAGTTACGATTGCCGGAAGCCCTTCTGGAATCGCAGCCACG
Source organism: Paenibacillus sp. IHBB 10380 (assembly GCF_000949425.1). Classification (NCBI taxonomy): domain Bacteria; kingdom Bacillati; phylum Bacillota; class Bacilli; order Caryophanales; family Paenibacillaceae; genus Paenibacillus; species Paenibacillus sp. IHBB 10380. The sequence goes on along the minus strand of NZ_CP010976.1, from coordinate 994,513 downwards.
GCCAAGCTAACACCAGCAAGTAACATCCCTACGGCAGGCTGTCCATTCATAATACCTGCAACAACGACCAGAACAGTTAATGCTAAGGATACAATAATCAGAATTTTACCAAGTTGCTCAAGGCGATGTTGTAGAGGTGTGTCCTGTGATTCCGTATTCTGTATAAGATCAGCAATCTTACCCATCTCGGTCTCCATACCCGTTCGAACAACAATTCCTTTTGCCGTTCCTCTGGTCATCATCGTACCCATGAAACCAATATTCTTCTGATCTCCTAATGGTACTTCATCTTCATCGATGGCTTGGCTATGTTTCGACACTGGCAATGATTCACCTGTCAGCGCAGACTCTTCAACACTACAACTATTTGTCTCAAGCCAGCGGACATCTGCCGGAATACGGTCCCCACTCTCGACCACAATGATATCTCCAGGAACAAGTAGCTTCGTGGAGATCACATCTAGTTTCCCCCCACGAATAACTTTTGCGCTAGGAGCCGACAATTGCTTAAGGGCAAGCAATGAACGTTCTGCTCGGAACTCCTGGACAAATCCTAGAATTCCATTTAAGAGAATAATGGCAATGATCGTGATGGCATCCAAATACTCACCTAGCATTCCCGATAGAAGAGTCGCCCCCATTAATACCAATACCATGAAATCTTTAAATTGATTCAAGAACAGGATAATGGGCGATATCCGTTTAGCTTCGGTTAATTCATTCCATCCATTCTTCTTTCTGACTCGTTCCACATCTTCTTCTGTAAGGCCCTGTTGCGGTTGAACACCTAACATATCCTGCAATTCTTCCGCACGCATCTGATGCCATTTTTTTAATTCCATGCTTCCCGTTCCCTCCCGGTCTCTTTCGCAGTTTCGGCGACATAACAGCTTTTCCACCTTGTATATCGTATTCATATTCGGACAGGTGTTAAAATATCACAGAGACACCTCTTAAGTTTTTGACCGAACTATGGCATCATAGAGGATACAAGGCTACACAGCTTATCACGAAATCCTATAATTAACGGGATTTAATAACATGTAAATGACATAATGTAATTAGATTTGTACTCAAACATAATCGATGGGAGATATGTAACATGGCATTAGACGGTATAGTAACGAGGGCTATTGTGCAACAACTTCAGCCATACAAAGGCGCCCGAATCAATAAAATATATCAACCGAATAATCACGATATTCTCTTCAACATACGGTCAAGGGAAGGAAATGCTAAGCTACTCCTCTCCGTCAATCCAACCTATCCTCGTGTTCAGCTAACAGAGAGAAGCTTTCTTAATCCTCAGGTAGCTCCCATGTTCTGCATGCTTATGCGGAAGCACTGTGAAAGTGGTACTATTGAAGAAATTGAGCAGGTGGGTATGGAACGAATTATTCATATAACCATTCGTCAGCGTGACGAGCTCGGTGATGTATCTTTGAAAAAAATTATCATTGAACTTATGGGACGTCATAGTAACATTATTCTGATGGATTCCATTACGGGTAACATATTAGATGGTATTCACCATGTGACGCCAGCCATCAGCAGTTACCGCATCGTGATGCCGGGTGTAGCTTATACAGAACCCCCTAAGCAGAACAAGCTAAATCCGCTAGAGATCGATAAAGATTCTTTCATTACAGCTTACACAGAGGGTGAACAAGAACCCATCTCCTGGATTGTTGATTCTTTCAGTGGATTAAGCCCCCTGATTGCCCAAGACATTGTCTTGCGAGCAGAGAAGGAAGAGGTTGCTGAACAATATAACGCCCCACTTAAACTATGGCATGCATTCTCGCGTGTGATGGAACACGTGAAGAACCACGAATTTAAACCGGTTATGGGAGCCAATGCCAAGGGAAAAATGGTGTTCTCTGCAGTTCCTCTTGCACTATTGGGAGATGAATACAAAACCTACGATTCCATCAGTGACTGTATGGAAGATTATTACGGAGAAAAGGCCGAACGAGACACGGTCAAACAAAAGGTCAGTGACTTACTCCGATTCCTCCACAATGAACGTTCTAAAAATATTAAGAAATTAGATCATCTCAATGAGGACTTAACGGATGCAGGAGATGCCGACCAATACCGCATTTGGGGTGAGCTGATCTTTGCCTCACTTCACACAATGAATAAAGGTGATAAATCTGCCCAGTTATCCAACTTTTATGATGAAGAGCAAGCCATAATAACGGTTCCACTAGATCCTCTATTGGGTCCATCAGATAACGCACAACGCTACTTCAAAAAATATAGCAAATACAAAAATAGCCTTATCGTTATCGGAGAACAATTGGATAAGACACGTGAGGAAATTCGTTACATGGATGAGCTGCTTCAGCAATTATCTTTTGCCTCGATGAACGATATTGAAGAAATTCGTGAGGAATTAATACAACAAGGATACTTACGAGATCGCAGCAAGAAAACACATAAAAAGAAGAAGAAAACCGACAAGCCAACCTTACATGTATACACTTCTTCAGAAGGCATCGATATTTACGTCGGCAAGAACAACTTGCAAAATGAGTATGTTACGAACAAACTTGCTGGTCCGAATGATACTTGGCTCCATACGAAAGACATCCCGGGATCACATGTCGTCATTCGGAGCAATGAGTTTGGAGAAGCAACACTCGAAGAAGCTGCACAGCTCGCTGCTTATTACAGTCAAGCCAAAGAATCAAGCAGCGTGCCTGTCGATTCAACACTCATCCGTCACGTACGTAAGCCAAGTGGATCCAAGCCTGGATTTGTGATCTACGATCACCAGAAAACTTTATTCATTACACCCGATGAAGAGCTAATCAAGCGTCTTCCTAGCGTCATCAAAAATTAAAAAGAAGCTCTAAGGGCGGTCAACTTGAACGCCTCCTTAGAGCTTCTTTTATGCTAATATCGTTCTTATTATCCTTACACTAATACCACCTAGTGGCCTTGAAGTTGTCCCAGTACATTTACAGAGATGGTTACACTACCGATATCTCCATGAAAGACGACGCCTTGTCTGGCCCCATGATAATCTGAGCCCGCAGTCACAACAAGCCCCCATTCCTCTGCTAGGGCAAGATAACGCACTTCCTCTTCAGCCCCATGATCTGAGTGATACACTTCAATGCCTACCGGCTTCGCACTCTTAATAATCTGTCTAACTAAGCCATCATCCTTATACAATCCAGGATGGGCAAGAACAGGTGCACCTCCAGCTTCACGAATCCATATACATGCATCCTCAGGCGAAATTCGTGGCTCAGACACAAAAGCTGCTGCTCCCTCGGCTAAGTAGCGATCAAATGCATCGCGCATATCCGTTGCATATCCTTTCTGAACTAGAACATCGGCAATATGAGGCCTACCCACGCTTTCATCGGGTTTCAGTTCACGCCCTAATCCAAGCACAACCTCATCCAAGGTTATAGCGATACCCAGCTCCTGAAGACGCTTCAGAATTTTACCATTGCGAAGTTGACGGGTTTCTCGGAGCTCAGCTAATCTCTTGAGGAACGTTTCGTCTAGATAGTCAACATAGTAACCTAACACATGAATGTCTTTCCCCTCTGCTCGGGTGCTAATTTCAACACCAGGGATCACAGACACACCATATTTCTTCCCCGCTTCTAAAGCTTCTGCAATTCCTGCAACTGTGTCATGATCCGTAATAGCAATCGCAGAGAGTCCCTTTTCTTTCGCCAACCTAACATTATCAGCTGGTGGCTGCATCCCGTCCGATGCTTGTGTATGTGTATGTAGATCACACCGACCTTGTTCTTCTGTCATATCCCATCACCCCTTACTCTATAATCATCCATACTATATTGTGTTATTTTGTAAAAAAGTAAGGAATGTAACCGCCGGAATAGGCAGTACCGTGGACTTCAAATGTATGGCGTAGAACTGCCGCTTAAACTCCACATCACGAATATTAATAATTTTGACTAAGCCTAGTGCTGTTTCATGCTTGACTGATGATGGGGATAACATCGTTATGCCTAGTCCCGCCTCCACTGCTGACTTCACCGCACCTGTACTTCCCAATTCCATCACCGTGTGAAGATTTCCTGCCGGATATCCCTTGCTAAGAAGTTGATCCTCCATCACTTGACGTGTCCCAGAGCCCCGTTCTCTTAGAATAAAGGGGTATTCTAACACCATGTCCAAATCCACCTCTTCATACTCAGCTAAAGGATGGAGAGCGGGTACAATTAGCTTTAACTCATCTTGCATGACAACATCAATAACCATATCAGGATGCTCAATCGGTGCCTCAATGAGGCCAAAATTCAACTGATGTTTCGTAATTTCCTCTATAATTTGCGTTGTATTCATGACTTTCATCATGATGTTAATATGAGGAAACTGTTGACCAAAAGGTCCGAGTATTCTCGGTAGAACATATTCACCGATCGTAAGACTAGCCCCGAGCTGTAATCTCCCCTGTAACATAAAAGTAAAAGAAGACATCGCCACATCCGCTTCATGTACTAATTCTATACTTCGCTTAGCATAAGGTAATAGCGCTCTACCGGCATCAGATAATTCAATTTTTTTGGTTGAACGGTTTAATAATTTGGTTCCAAAGTACTCTTCTAACGCTTGTACTTGCATCGTTACTGCCGGCTGTGACATATGTAGCATCTGAGCTGCTGAAGAGAAACTTCCCCGCTCCGCAACGGTATGGAATATATGAAGCTGGTGAAAATTCATATCGTGAGCTCCCCCTTCTTCGTGACTCTATTGTAACGGAACATGGTAACAAAAAAAACATGCAATAAAACAAGCTGCATGTGTAAAATGACTACTATTTATGATGATCGGTCATGAAGTATCCTCGTGTCTTCATTACTTTTATTTTCGTTTGCGGCCGTTCTTAATAAGTGTCATCCTACGGGAATGTCTAAGCCAAGAATAGTACGTCTTTAAATCCCTTAATTCCATCGTTTCTGACATTTTACCTAAAAAGGTAACAATAATCATCTTGTGAAGAATATTTCCATAAATATCCAGTTCATTTTCAAGCTCTGTAAACTCAGCGACTACAACGATATCCTCATCAATTAGATACACGTCTTGCTCATTACGATAATAAGGCTTTATTCGATCTTGCTTAAGACATTCCCACATCCATGCTGCAATCTCATTATTATCTTTCTCTCCATGCTCAACCCGGTCTAAATATCGTGTTCTAGCATGGTTAGTAACAACAATATCAGCTACCTTCTTGTCACTTAGAGCCACAAAAAAAGATTCATATGTGCTCCAACGTTCTGTCCCCTTGTCGCGCATGGAATATCACTCTCCACCACATAGGTCTTTATATCTATGTATTTATACCTATTATATTACAGTATACCTCTATGATTCACAAGTGAGTATCGCTGGGGAGCGTCAAGATTTATGTGTAAATAAAAATAACCTTGTCTTGAAGAACTAGGATTAGTCTTTGGTCGAGAACATAGCTAGCAGTTCTGAGCGAGCTTGATCAAAACCAATATGACAACGTGTAGCAAAGCGTTGGTTATAGCTTTCAAACTGTGAAACCAAGAACTTTTCAAGTGCTTCTTCATTGGGGAATTGCTCTTTACGATTTGTGTATTTCTTAATCTGTTTGTTAAACGATTCGATTAAATTCGTCGAATAAATGCTTCTCCAAATAGGCTTTGGAAAGCTATAAAACGTAAAGATGTAGGGATTTTCTTGTAGGGATTTAACGACCTTAGGATAAGCAGCCCTCCACTTGTCACAAAAGGTTGCTAGAGCTGCTTTACCAGCTTCTTCATCATCGGATCGATAGACGGATTTGAAGTCTTCGCAGATCTCTGCTCGATCTGAGACGCGAACTTTATGGGCTATATTACGAGCTAAATGAACACAGCATGTTTGGTACTTTGCCTGCGGATAGATCTCCTGAATCGCATTCACAATACCTGTGAGTCCATCGGAGATAAAGAGAAGGATTTGTTCAGTACCACGCTGTTTCACGTCATGGAGCAGTTCTTTCCAGATGTACGCTGATTCGGTTGGTGCAATGGCGTACGCGAGTACTTCCTTAGAACCATCCTCACGAATTCCCACGGCAAGATAGACAGCTTCCTTAGATACAGTTTCACGCTTAACTGCGATATATGTAGCATCGATATAGACGCATACATATCGCTTCTCAAGTGGGCGTTTCATAAAAGCGTCGACATGTTCGACCATTACTTTTGTCATGTTAGATATGGTTTGTGGCGTGTAATGGTGACCATACATTTTCTCGATTAGGTCGGCAATCTCCGTCATCGTTACGCCCTTTTGAAACATGTGAATGACGAAGGATTCTAGCGTGTCATTCGAGCGTTTATACGGTGCTACGGTCTGTTGCTTAAACTCTCCATTACGATCTCGGGGAATGTTTAACTGCAGGTCCCCATACTCGGTATGAAGCGTTCGGCAGTAGCCACCGTTTCGAGAATTACCTGAATTCACGCCTATACGGTCATATTTTTCATAGTCTAGGAATGCAGTAAGCTCCGTCTCTAGCAGATGATTCATGGCAGACTCTAAGTGACTGCGAAATACTTCCGTTACATCTTGCTTTGTGACTAGAGCTTGGACTAAATCTGTTGTAAAATGATTCATAGGGAAGACCTCTCTTTGAATTGTTGTGTGGTAACTCAATTCTACAAGAAAAGGTCTTCCTTTTTCTATTTACACAAAATATTTTACGCTCTCTATCGCTGCAATATATAGATAGTTAAATAGAATTATCTAATAACTACGTCCCTATGTATATAATTGTGTACTAAACTTTTATTTTCTAGAACAACTATACAAAAAAAGCGGTCCTTAGGGACCGCATCATTATGAATCATAAAGGGGGTTCTACGCCTTCTTCTCTGCTACTACTTAAGAGAATCTAGAGACCATAATAGCTTGTTTTATCTGGAATATCACTGCTATATTCAGTCTGAATTTCATTGCGATAAGAGCGTTCAATCTTGCGAACATAAGAAAGCCTACGTATATTTTTGGAAATTTCCTCTGCTCTATCAGCATTCACGTACATCACCACATAATGCATTCTTTTGGATATATAATGAACGGTTCCGTATTTCTCCAGATTCCGTGCTGCCTTCAAATCGTTCACCCATATGATGTAACCAGTACGTTCCGCGAACATGTTATTAACCCCCCTCTTTCTCTAACTAACCAATTAACCGCAAGAGCAGCCGCCCCCACTACCGCATCCTTTAGGTGCAGGATCATTACTAGGTACTTTAATCGTATCTGAAACAGAGAAGGCAATCGTCTCTGACATCTGATGCAACAAATCATCCAACTTCTTCTCCGCTAACTTGAAGTTAACCACTTCTTGATAAGACTCGAGCTCAGCTTCAACAAGTTGCACATTCTCTTTAGCAGCATGGAAATCAGGGTGGAAGTGCCCAAAACGCTGCGTTTCGTCGAACAGTTCCTTCTTAGCCTCCAACTTTTTAACTAAAGATTGGATTTCAGGATGAGCTTCAACTTGACTCTTCCAATATAGATAATCTGACACATTGACAGACTGATTAATCATATCGCCTAATTCATAGGCGTACATCAACACTTCTGCCATGTTGACTGTTTGTAACTCTAATACGTCCATGAACTTCATCTCAATTCTAAAAAAGTTCTCCTTTTCTATCAGGAGACCCCTCCATCATATCATATCCGACGTTTCTTATGAAGGACTTTCCATAACGAAACTTACTTTTTTTTACTTAAAAGGAGGGATGAGCAACTTAATTTCTTGAAAGTCATTTGGGTACAATTCAATCACTTGATAATCCTGATCCTGAAGTACCGTTAGTTCACCCCGTACCATCCAAGGACTGTAACATATATTCGTTGGCGTAAATTCAGCCAGCTTCCCATTCATGGTCATCTCCACTTTCGTATGCCATGCTAAAGCTTGTTCAACAATCGTTGTAGTCGTTGAGAAATGGTAACTCCTAAATTCCTTCCTCCACCTCATCGGAATTTGTTCCATGCCTTGAAATAGTGACTCAGGTGTAGGGATATCTTCAACTGTATTAGACAATAAGCGAACAGAATCCATAAATACTCCATTCGCTCCTTCCCCTTCAATGCTATGAAATAACTGCCCATTTCTAGCTTCAAATGACTCATCATGCATTTCTCTAGCCCACTGTTCAAGTACTATAGACACATGCTCTGGCACCTCACCCAAGGAATGCTCCTCTAAGAATTGGATCATTTCCTCTATAACGATCCCCTTGCTCAGCCCTCTTGCAATACTTTGCTTCGTTAACCGATAGACAGACATATGATCATTCTTCATCATCTCGGTAAACAAAAGAACTCTCCAGCGCTGTAAGAAACCTACATTAGGCGGGATCATAATGTCGTAATCCGGCTGTACGTAAAAACTACTATACTCGGAATCCGTTGCGCTGGACGCAGACTCATCCATATACTCACTCTGTCTTTTCCAACGGAAATAGCCTTCTGATATCGCCATGTCCATCCAACCGAAACCAACCAAAGCATGTAGCCATGCTACGGCTTTAGATTGCCATTCCCCTCTTTGCGCTTCTACCAAGAGCCCCTGTCCGATCATCCAATGCATAATCTTGTCCACATCCAACCAAGCTCCTGCCCTAAAAGTTGAACATCTGATGGATTGACAAAAATGTTGCATCTCACGATGTTGGTCATTGTAACGTTCATTCACTATGTGAAATACAATGCTGGTCATTTCTTCCGTGCTTAAGCTCAACCATTGATACAAAGATTTTTCATGTATAATGACTTGCTTCTCCTCCATATCTATCGATACAAGATTCAGCAGAACAAGCAAATCAAGTATAACGGCTATAGGTTGTGGATAGTCCTTTAGCAGAGGCTGTAACACATCCAAGGAAAGATCTCTTAAGTCCTCTAAATCAAGCTGAATGACCGCTGTTAACCCCTGAATACTTTTCTTATACAACGTTCCCTTGGTCGTAAGGAGGGGCTTATACTGAGAAAGAAATACCAATGTACTGAATATATCAAGAACGATGCCTTGTTTTTCTTTCCTAATAAGTTGAATTCCAGTGCCCTCTACTTCATCTAGATTAGGAGTGAAAAAAGCTTCGTGTATGGAAGGAATCTTCTCTGGAGAAATACAATATAGCCGCTCCCCCCAATACTTCTCAGTAGCTACTACATATCCCTTTCTCCTTAAAGATAGAAATGCGAGCATGAGTTCAGCCCCACTTTGCCCCTCTGTTCTTAAAGGAATGACACTTGTCTCCTCGAAGGTCATTCCCGCAAAGTGAATATATATTTGATGTAAAAGCTCTTGATCCAGAACGGATAGGTCCTTCATAGCAAAGATGCGTCCTCCTCCACTTGAAGTTGTTCACCCGCATTACGAACCGGTTCTTCATCAGACGCATTCTGAATGAGATACTCATACCCTTGTTCAATAAGGAACATCTGGCGCCGAAGGGCATAATCCTCCTCTTTGCTATCCCTAGTTACAAGAGTATAGAAGTAGGCCCTTTTTCCATTAGATTTGGGACGTAATATTCTACCCAGCCGCTGCGCCTCTTCTTGACGAGATCCATAGCTTCCTGATACTTCTATAGCAATAGATGCATCGGGTAGATCAACCGCAAAATTAGCCACTTTAGACACAACGAGAATAGGAATATCTCCCTGCCTAAATGCAGCATATAAATCATTTCGTTCCTGTTGACTCATCATGCCAGATATAAGGGGTGCCTGAATAACTGTTGCAATCATCTTGAGCTGATCTATATATTGGCCAATAATAAGAATGGTACAATCGTAATGACGCTTTATTATATTTTTAATCATTGAGAGCTTAGCTGGATTCTCCGCAGCCCATCGAAATTTGTATTTATTCTCTGCACAAAGATACTGTTCCTTTACTTCAGGTGGCATCGCAACTCTTACCTCAATGCAATCTACCTTAGCGATCCATCCACGCTCTTCAAGCTGTCTCCATGGCATGTCATACCGTTTAGGTCCTACTAAGGAGAAGACATCTTGCTCACATCCATCTTCACGTACTAGTGTGGCCGTTAACCCAAGACGTCGTGTAGCCTGAATGTCTGCTGTTGCTCGAAATACAGGGGCAGGCAGAAGATGTACCTCGTCATAAATAATAAGCCCCCAAGAACGCTCATTAAACAGCTTCACATGCTGAAATTCACTTTCTTTAGATCGGCGATGTGTCAGAATCTGATAAGTGGCTACCGTGACGGGCTTCACTTCTTTCTTCTGTCCGGAGTACTCTCCGATTTCAGAAGCTGTTAATGTCGTCTTCTGAAGAACCTCATCGATCCACTGGCGAACGGAGGTTGTATTGGATGTCAAGATAAGGGTCTCACATTGCAGTTTCTCCATTACGGCCATACCAACAACTGTTTTCCCTGCACCGCATGGTAGCGCGACAACTCCACTACCTCCACTACCTGGCATTCCTTCGAATGCCTTAACCGCTTGTTTCTGGTAATCTCTGAGTCCTGGGAAATCCTCTCGCCACGAGAATACTAAAGGTTGACCTTCATGGTATCCAGCCAAGTCTAGAACAGGAAACCCAATCCTCGTCAACTCTTGCTTCAAGCGCCCCCTTCGCTCTTGATGAAGGGTGACTTCCGTCATAGATCGTTGCCGCATTCCAAGAGAGAGAAGATCCTCGTATCCCATAATCTCTTCCAAAATATGCGGTTCCGAGCTCTTGAGAATCAGTTGCTGTGGAACAATCGTATCTACCTCTAGCGTTAATTGCCCATACCTAGATATGAGTTGCTGAATGTCCTCCAACAAATTTACAGGAACATCAAAGCGAGAAATGGACTGCAAACTATCGTTCACCATAGTAGCTGTCCACCCTAGCGCGGCCGCATTCCATAAAGAGAGCGGAGTAATTCGATAGGTATGAAAGGAAGCCGGACTTTTGAGCAATTCTGCATAACAGGAGAGTTTCTCCCTTGCCAACTCGAAGTGGGGATGCCTACATTCGAGCAACACCGTTCGATCCCGCTGTACAATGCAAGCTTTACCGTTATCCATGAATATCCTCCCTCTTAGCTACAATGAGAAAAAGCCCATCTCCGAAGTGTAACCGGAAATGAACTTCACTTTAAATGACGAACTTTAATGTTAATCTGTCCCAAAAGGATATTCCTCATTCACTATTCTTTCTGCGCAGATTGAACCATCGTTAGGAGTAGCTTCACGCCATGCAGCATAGCTTCTTCATCAAAATCAAAAAGGGAATGATGATGAGGATAATCCATTCCTTTATCTGCATTACCTGCACCAACGAACATGAAACACCCCGGTACCTGTTGAACATAATAAGCGAAATCCTCTGCTGGCATCAGCTTAGACATTTGCTGAACATATTCAGCTCCAAAAATGTGTGGAGCCTCTGTGAAAAAGCGTTGTGTTTCAGCTTCGTCATTAACGAGCGGTGGATATCCCATCACATATTCCACACTGGCCTCTGCCCCATACGTTTGAGCAGTGAGCATAGCTATGGATTCGATTTTGTCACGGATAAACCATCTCGTATCCTCATCAAATGACCGTACCGTTCCTGTAATCCGGCATTGCTCCGCAATAATATTCTGTGCAGATCCACCTGCAATCGTCCCCACAGTTACTACAGCCGGCTGTAGAGGGTCAACAGAGCGACTAACAATACTCTGAAGCTGCATCACAAGAGCAGAACCTGCAACCACACTATCAATGGTCACATGTGGAATCCCACCGTGGCCCCCTTTACCCTTAATATCAATAAAAAATTCATCAGCTGCTGCCATCAAGGAACCTCCGTTACTCCCAACCATTCCTAGGGGAAGAGGTGTCCATAAGTGAATTCCGTATATAGCATCTACGCCATCCAATACCCCACCTTCAATCATGCCCCTAGCACCTCCAGGACACACTTCCTCCGCGGGTTGAAAAATAAATACAATCTCGCCTTGAATCTCATGCTGATACCGACTGAAATAGGAAGCAACGCCGAGAAGAATAGACGTATGACCGTCATGTCCACAAGCATGCATCACGCCATCCACCTCAGAGCTGTACTCACATTTCTTCTGATCTTGAATGGGCAATGCGTCCATATCTGCTCGTAGAGCAATTCTTTTTCCCCGTTTCCCTCCCTTAAGCAGTCCTACAACGCCATGACCCCCACCAACATTCGTCTGCACTTCAATACCTAACTCACGTAGCTTAGTCGCAACAAATTCAGCTGTGTTCTGCTCACGGTAAGACAGCTCTGGATGGCGGTGTAAATACCTTCTCCACTCTACCAATTTAGGTTGTAATTCACTTAAAAACATTTCCTTTGTCATACAATTCACTCCTTTTCGAGCATTACCCTACGATCTTGCCGTCCTGCATGACCACAATTAAGAAGGATTCCAAAAATGAGGTGTTTCACCTCTTCTTAGACTTGGGTCAATATGTTCTACTATTGTATCAGAAATGCCTGCTACCGTGTATTCCTTAAGGTCTTCAAAGCTTGCACAAGTCCCTGAAACATAATATCATGAATAAAGAACTGAATAGGTGAATGTAATTAAGGAGATGAATGAATCATGATGATCGAAAATACAGGTTTAAATGGTGTGAAAAGCGATTTAGCTTTGCTAGATGAAACAGCTGAAAAAGCTGGATTTGTTCGTTGGCAGTGGGAATACTACCGCGCAACATACGAGTATAAAATTGAGGATAATAAAACGGAATACTATGTACGTATGAATACCCGAGTTGTCGAAGGCAAGCTTGAGAAACCGGATACCATTCTTGTTATAGAAGCGGTATATATGGGTAAAGCAACTTTCCCACACGGTCTAGAATATGAAACTCCCATTCCTGCCGCGGTTCAAGGTATTGCAAACAAAAAACTGCAACAATTTAAAGAAATGTTAGAAGCTTAAATGGGACTTCAATCATGAGTAAAAACAAGCCTCAATCCAAAAGAGGAACGCCGGATTTCCAGTTGCTTATCCTCACGTTACTACTTGTGGGATTTGGCCTTGTCATGGTATTTAGTTCAAGCTCAAGTCTAACCATTGTCAGTAAAGACGACGCATTATTTTTCCCTAAGCGTCAATTTTTGTGGATTGTCGTAGGGGGCTTCTTCATGTTTATTGCTATGAATATTCATTACAGTAAATATAAAAAATTGTTCATGCCTATCTTTATTGTCACGATAATTATGCTTATATTAGTTCCCTATATTGGCGAAGTTAGGAATGGTGCTCGAAGCTGGTTCGGTATCGGCACACTAGGAGTTCAACCTACAGAGCTTGCCAAAATTGCAACTATTCTATACCTTGCAGCCCTGATCACCAAAAAAGGGGAGCGGATGCGTGATCTTAAAAAGGGCTTTATACCCGTTATGCTTATTGTTGGTGTGGTCGCTGGTCTGATCATGATGCAGCCCGATTTGGGCTCATGTTTAATTCTAGTCCTAACTTGTGGCTTAATTATCTATGCCGGTGGAGCTAGTATGAAACATATTGCAAGTTCCATTGCGCTTCTCATCGTCGGAGCAAGCCTTGTCCTCGGAATAAATGCGGCCATTAAATCTATTGCGCCGGATGACCCCTCGGCTTCCGTACAGAAGAACTATAAGATGGGTCGGATCGAGGCCTTTATAGATCCCTTTCAAGATGAAGAAGGAACGGGATTCCATCTTATTCAATCTCTAACAGCCATCGGAGAAGGTGGTTTAACCGGCGCTGGATTCGGACAGAGCGTACAGAAACTTCATTATCTACCGAACCCTTATAATGACTTTATCTTTGCTGTCATAGGTGAGGAATTCGGCTTTATCGGCACAGCCATCTTTCTATTACTATACTTATACTTTATATGGCGAGGAATTCTCATCTCTCTAAGATGTCCTGATCCATTCGGAACATTAGTTGGCATTGGTATTATGGGACTCATCGCTATCCAAGCATTCATTAATATTGGCGGAGTTACTCAGACTATTCCTTTGACTGGTGTTACCCTGCCATTCATTAGCTATGGCGGTTCCTCTTTACTTGTCATGATGTTCAGCATGGGCATAGTGCTTAGTATTTCACGCGAAAGCAATAAACCTGCTGTCACGCAAGAATATATTAAATCCAAAAAAGACTACCGCGGATTATCCTCCGTGTAGTCTTTTTTTTGAATTCATCGTTCGTATGATATTTATTTATTACGAATAACTAAATCATCAATTTCATCATCTTTGAAGGCGACGCCTTCCACTTTGACGTTGATTTCAACAATATGCAATCCCGTCATACTTTCGATAGCTTCGCGTACATTTTGTTGTAGCATACGACATACTTCATGAATCGGTGTTTCGTAAAGCACAATAATTCGTAAATCGATAGCTGCTTCTAACTGACCAACTTCTACCGTAACTCCTTTTTGTACATTCTTGCCACTAAGACGCTTAGCCCATCCTTCGGATAGCCCTCCGGACATCGCAGCAATACCTGGGGTCTCCAGTGCTGCCATGCCAGCAATTTTCGAGACGACATCATCCGAAATCCGTATAGTTCCATTATCCAGTTGAAGTTGTTCCGTCATGCCCATCCCCCTTCACCTCATTATTCGTTATTGTAAATCCTAAAGGGTCTAAAAGCAAATCTTGCTTGCACAAAATATTAAAAAAAGTTTAATATCTATGAATTGATATGTTATTGGTTTAGATATACCCTCTAATAACCGCATTATACGTGTATTAATCCATGTTTACAACTATAACCATTTTGGGTATATTGAATAAGAATCTTAACCAAACTTATACTTTTAAAGAGGTGTTAACGTTGAAGAAATGGATGAGTCCTTCCTTGTTATTTATCACATTTATTCTGAGCGCATTAGGTCATTTCGCAGGTTGGGACCCAACTGTCCAGTTTGTTTTATCCGCAATATCGATTATTTTTGTTGCAGGATTCCTTGGAAAGGCTACCGAAAGTGTGTCGCATTATGCCGGGCAACGACTTGGTGGTTTCCTCAATGCAACCTTTGGTAATGCAGCCGAATTAATCATCGCCATATTTTTAGTTAAAGAGGGCTTGTACGACATGGTAAAGGCTAGCTTAACCGGTTCCATCATCGGTAATTTGCTCCTCGTTCTAGGTCTGAGCCTTTTTGCTGGAGGGCTAAAGTTCAAAGTACAGAAGTTCAATGTTTCATTAGCTGGAATGAATGGTTCTCTCATGATCCTTGCTGTCATTGCCCTCTTCGTTCCAGCTGTTTTCTTTAATACGCACTCCATCACGGAATCAGGTACCAAAACACTAAGCTTGGTCGTAGCTGGAATCCTCATTGTTGCCTATATCGCTTGGCTTATTTTCTCTATGATTACCCACAAAGCGTATTTGGGGGATGTTACAGAAGATAATCAGGAGGAGACACCACACGAGCATAAACCTCAATGGTCCAAACGTAAGTCTATCCTGTACCTCGTCTTGGCTACGATCATGGTGGCATTCGTCAGTGAGTGGCTTGTAGGTACTCTCGGAATGTTCACCACCCGTTTTGGACTCAGTGAGCTATTTGTAGGGGCCTTCGTAGTAGCTATTATTGGTAATGCTGCGGAACATAGTGCAGCAATCATGTTAGCGATGAAGAACAAGATGGGCGCTGCTGTTGAAATCGCTGTTGGTAGCAGTCTACAAATTTCCTTATTTGTTGCCCCTGTCCTAGTCTTCATTAGTTATTTCACGGGCGATACGATGGATATTATATTCACGATCATTGAACTCGTTGCGATATCCGTGTCCGTATTCATAGCTAAATCTATTATTGATGACGGTTCAACCAACTGGTATGAAGGACTATTACTATTAGTTGTCTATGTAATATTAGGCGTATCCTTCTATCTGGTCTAACACACTCTAAATAAAAACGGGTACCTCTTACGATAGAGGTACCCGTTTTTATTTATATAACTTGCTCTATGTATGCCTGTTACTCACAGGCCACTTTTATTGTTCAAGGCTTCATAAAGAATGGCTAACTTACGTTCTAGCTCACTGACCAACTGTTTCCCTGTATATTCAGGCAAGAGTCCCGCCCGCACTGCAAAATCAACCTCTTTAGAAAATCCATACATTTGGGTGTCTAGTACTTCCTCGTATAGAGGGCAGTAACGTGTTGCTAGATTCTCCATTTGTACTTCAATTAGCTTTTGAATTTTATCTGCATCTTCTTGTAGAAGATTGATTGCTTTGATATTCAATTGTTCCTGTAAATCAAATGAAGTCATGCATCTTCCCCCTATGTCTAAAAGTCACTACTTTGCTACTATCCTTAATATTAGACGAAATCACACACCAATACAAGAACCCTCAATAAAAAAGCACCCTTACTGAGCTCAGTAAGGGTGCTTTTACAACCATTAATCGGCTACAACTACGATTTCCAAACCATGTTTAGAAAACACTTCCTGCATAGCTACTTTGGCTTCAGCTGCATCTGGACCATGAACATGTAGTTCGTAGGCTTTACGACTTACTAGTGTCGTAAACAAGCCCAAAATACTTTTCACATCAATGTACTTGTTATCTGCTTGTAGTACAATCGAAGAACTGAACTTACCTGCTGTTTGAGCAATTTCAACAACTGCTGCGTTGTTACTGGACATATTATCCCTCCGTAACTTTCGGAATCATTTTCACTTATCTTACCTCTATAATGATACATTGAATCCGCTTTCTAACGCAAGTGGTTTCTCATTCATTTTAGATGATCAGGGTTCAATCCTTCAAGCTCTGGAATTACAAATATTCCATCTTTACGAATAAGAACATCATCGAAATATATTTCTCCGCCACCGTAGTCTGGACGTTGAATTAGGACTAGATCCCAATGAATCGATGACGTGTTACCATTGTTGGTTACATCGTAAGCTTGACCTGGTGTAAAGTGTAGGCTACCTGCAATTTTCTCATCAAACAATATATCTTTCATTGGATGAAGAATGTATGGATTGAACCCAATAGCGAACTCCCCAATATATCTTGCTCCCTCATCGGAATCCAGAATATCATTCAGGCGCTTCGTATCATTACTCGTCGCTTCTACGATCTTTCCTTCTTTGAACGTAAACTTGATATTCTCGAAAGAAATACCATTGTACACTGTTTGTGCATTGTAGCTTATTGTCCCATTGACAGAATCACGGACGGGTGCACTATACACCTCACCATCCGGAATGTTCTTTTGACCTGAGCATTTCTCAGCACCGATTCCCTTGATAGAGAAGTTAAGATCTGTCCCTGGACCCACAATACGTACTTTATCCGTTTTTCTCATAAGCTCAGCAAGCGGGTCCTGTGCGATGTCCATTTTGCCATAATCGAGATTACATACATCGAAATAGAAGTCTTCAAAAGCTTCCGTACTCATATTAGCAAGCTGTGCCATACTCGGATTAGGATAACGCAATACCACCCATTTCGTATGGTTGACGCGCTGTTTGCTATGTACCTTATGATTATATATGGAATTGAATAATTTCATTTTATCTTCTGGAACATCAGCCTGATCATTAACGTTCTCTCCAGCACGGATACCAATGTAACAGTTCATCTTTTTCATACGTTCTAAATCAAGTTCAGTCCACGTTTCCATCTGCTCTTGTGTAGCATGCACAAGCATTGTACGTTGTAACGCTTTATCTGTAAGCTGGATGAACGAATGACCTCCACGCTTAGCCACTTCTTCCACTATAGCCTTAATAAGATCGCGCTCGCTACCGATCATCTCAATCAGAACGTTCTCCCCAGGTTGTACGTCAACGGAATATTGTACGAGATTCTGCGCTAATTCTTGAATTCTAGGATCACGCATTGCTATCCCCTCCTTAATGTTTTCTAATTTTTGAACACTGGTTAATTCACATTCTCTATTGTAGCACGATGTAATTTGTAAGTCAGCAGTAGATACCTATAGACATGAGCAATTTAATGTTGAAAAGTGACATCACTAACCATCGTCTCGCGCTGCTCATTTCCTTCTACATCCTTGTATGCAATTTTACTTTCTGAGGTCAGTCTCAGCGGAAGATTTCTTGTTCGATCAATCGTTAAGTGATAGACAGTGCCTACGTCAGCTTGTTCAAACATCGTCTTCATCTGTTCCTTTCCTTCACCCCAAATCTGATCTAGCTCTTTCTGCAGTTTAGAGTCACTTACTTGAGCACTTATAGCCTCATCCCTCAGACGGTTCATTTCATCGCTTAATTGGTCGTCTAGCCACGTTCGAGCATCCTTAGGATCTAATTCAATTCGAAGTACCTTCGTCCCTCTTGCGGCTGCTTCTTCTTCTCTAATCCCCTTCTTCAGCTTATTAATACCTTCCAGCTGACCGAGTGGATTAAGCCTGATCAGCACTTGATTCATACCTATATCTGTATCTGTATTAGACGTCTGAATCCACTGCCCATCCGTCAGTCGCAGACTCGTCATTTGATTCTGGCTCTGAGCAGACCTCTGTTGATCAGTTGCTGCACGCGAACTCTGTATAGGTATAATACTCTGAATTACTAGTTCATCATGATTCTTAACCTTACCCTCATAGGCAAAGTGTTGCTGAAACTTATCTTGTTCATTTCTGCGCAGTGCGGTTTCACCCTTAAATGTAAAAGCGTCACTGCCCGTTAATCCACTCAACGTTAACTGGAACAATTCATCAGGAGATCTACCGTTAGACAAAAGGTTACAGCTGGTGAGTAAACAACATATCACTATCGTAAACATCCAGTTTAATATGCTTTTCAGCTTCATATTCATGATTACAACCTCCTTATCCATCCTCGTAGCCAATTTTCATTCATTTATTGTGCCCATACCTTCCACAAATAAATCTATCGATATATTCATAAAAACCCGAAAGTTCGAAGCCTTTTATCCTTCTCAATGTGTGTTCAAGCTGGTCGAAACAAAATAAGAGTACCCGCAGGCACTCTCATTCACGTCTATCTTCCACTTGTATTTGATTACGACCATTATTTTTAGCCCGATATAGCGCCATATCCGCTCGGTAAAAGAGTGAATCTACACTAACCGTTTCTTCTAGCCAATTCCATTCTGATATCCCGATGGATATCGTTACACTTGGATTGGTTTCTTCTTCTACACGTCTTCGAATCCGCTCAGAAACAATTAGACCCTGTTTAATACTCATTTGTGGAAGATATATAGCTAATTCTTCTCCTCCCCAACGTGCGGGTGTATCACTTTTACGAATAGAAGTTTTAATGATCTCACTAACCTTCTTCAGTATCTTGTCACCTTTTTGATGACCATACTTATCGTTTACCTGTTTAAACTCATCAATATCTACTACAACTAAACAACCGCAGTAATCATTTATCATTTTCTCTCGGATGACCTCATCCAGATAGTGACGAGCATAGAGATCCGTCAACACATCTCGACAAGCCATACGTCTTACCTCAGCATGGAGCAAGGCATTACTAACTGCCAGACCAATGTGGTTAGCCAACGTTTGCAGTAATCTGTAATTATCATATGAAAAGTAATGTGACTTCTCATGCGATAACAGAATAACACCTGTTACTTCTCCTTTAATAGTTAAAGGGCTCGCAATGAGAGATGAAGACCCTGTATCTTCCATAAATTTAGATGACACATTTAAGTTCACTAGATAGTCCGATAGAATAAGGGGCTCCCCATTCGTATATACCAATCCGGAAAATCCATAGTCTTTAGCAAAAATATCCTTTTCAAGAGAAGGTACATTACAAGATTGAACCTCTAAACCATCTATAGTTTCGTTAAACTGAAGAATGCAACAATAATCTGCCTTGAAAATATTTAACATTTCTTCATTTGCAGATTGATAAATATCGTTCAATTGAAGACTCTGATTAAGTAGCTTTGTTAATTGATTAATATGTTTTAATTCTTGTATAAGAAGATTGGACTGCTCGTACAACTTAGCGTTCTCAAAAGCACTTCCAGCGGTATCCACTAAAGTTGTAACCAATTGTAAATCTAACTCAGCAAAAAATTCTTTACTTATCTGTAGAAGAAACACACCATATACGCCTTGTTTACCACCGAATGGAATCCCAATCTCCATCATCTTAGCACCATTACTCAGCGTAGATTCTTGCCTTGTAAGACAACCTTCCATAAATGTCTGAATACGTACATCATCTAATCCTGAACTAAGAATAAGCGGTTTAACTCTTGGATTACTACTCTGATGATCTTGTGACATGAATAGTTGTAATGTTGCTGTAGGGTAAAGAATTTCAATGCTATCTAGCACCTCAGTCAGAACGGTGTCAACATCAATCTGATCGTGTAACCGCTGGACAATTTGAAATAAAATAGATCGACGACTTGCTTCTCGTCCTTCTTTAATCTGTGCGTTCATTACGTCTGACACAAATATGTATTCAAACCGTTTGTAAAAGCAGGCTTGAAAATGGAGCGATGTAGCTATAGCCACACTCACGCCTCCTAGTTCAGCTACCTGTTCAGGAATAATGACTACCATAACGGCGTAAAGCTCCTGCTGACTTTTTGTAAATAAGGGAATCATAGATATCATGTGCTCAGAATGATCATCGCCTAGATTTCCTTGCCAATGTGCACGAATCTCCGTTTTGTCTGTCAGGCATCGAGCAAAGATAGACTGTCCCTCTTGTGACATGTAGCTTTGAATGGAGGCATCACCTTCAATCCATGAGCCATCACAATGAAGTAATCCCCAAACCAATTTTTCCATAATGGGTAACGAGGATACTTGCTCTTGCCAATCTAAATAGCTTTCTTGTAAAAGAGATTTAATATAAGGAAAATCATAGGATGTGATATCCATTTGGTGCATCCACAAATTAAAAGATTCAGAGCCAGACCTAAGTATTGGAACGTAACCCGCGGGCATACTTTCATGCTTTGAAACCTTAAGCTGATGCTCTAACATAAAAAAGCGCTCCTTTACATCTATATTAAACAAGATCAAGTTAAGTAAGACTTATGGCACATCTTTTTCGATAGTAATTATGCAAGTAAAGCTAGCCCACTTGTGAATAAGAAAGCCGTTAAGCTCTAGATACCGCTAAAAGCATCACTTAATTATACTAATCACATTCTACTCTCTCCCAACTAAATTTGCACGCCTATTTCATATATTCACAGTATTTTTTTAGGTACAAAGAACTATCGACATAATATGACTTTTCTCGTTAATTGTTAGGACTTGACTTTTGTATATGATTTAATATAAAATTCATTGTTGAATAACATTGTTCTTGTTAAGAACTTTGGGCGTAACGTTGTGTCACCCTCACGTATATTGTTACTGACAAGACAGCGGCTGAACTTTCATGTCAGTTGTGCTTTGGGCCTATGAGCCGCAGCACATGAAACAACATACGGCACAAATAGGGCCCTACTGAAATTTAACCAATAAAGGAGTCTACTATACAATGGCACGTTACACTGGTCCTAAATTTAAATTAAGTCGTCGTCTTGGAATTTCTCTCAGCGGTACAGGTAAAGATTTGAAACGCCCTTTCCCTCCGGGACAACACGGCGCTAACCAACGCAGAAAAATCAGTAACTACGGTATGCAATTGCTTGAAAAGCAAAAACTTCGTCACATGTACGGTTTGGGTGAAAAGCAATTTAAAACTCTATTCAATAGAGCTCAAAAAATGCAAGGAATCGCTGGTGAGAACTTTATGTTCCTACTAGAAAGCCGTTTGGACAACTTGGTTTACCGTCTTGGCTTTGCAAATTCCCGTGCAGGTGCTCGTCAATTGGTATCTCATGGACATATCACTGTCAACGGTAAGAAAGTAGATATCGCTTCCTACATGCTGAACACTGGTGATGTTATCAGTCTTCGTGAAAGAAGTCGTGGTCTTTCTTCTATTAAAGAAGCTTTGGAGAACCGTTCACACCTTCAAGCTTACCTTGAATTTAACGATACTTCATTCGAAGGTAAATTCATTCGTTTCCCGGAACGTTCTGAATTGTCCCAAGATATCGATGAAAAGCAAATCGTCGAATTCTACAACCGTTAATCCGAATATCAAAAACCTGGAACTTATGTTCCAGGTTTTTTTATGCTTTCTTCATGTTTATTGACTCAACACCAACGTCAGTGCTTGAATAATGTACCGTGTTGATAACTGACCGCTACGCGGATGGATTGTCCTTCCGATCGCTGTTGCCCCCAAATTTTTTTGAATATACCGCTGTTTGCGGTAAAAATTCAGGGGCAAAGGCGAACGCTTCGCTTCTACAAGACAATTCCATCCTCTCCGCTACGATTCAGCATAGAATTCTGTTTTCGGCAAGCACTGATTATGAATTAGAGCCAATAAATAACCTCTAATTGACGCTCCACTTCCTGCTACGCAGGAGATAATTCTTTCCATTTCATAGCCATTCCTCCGATATATTAATTTTTACCTCATTAACTTTTAATAAGTCAAATTAGTTAGTTCTTAGCTACTGGGTAGAATATAGGGATTCAAATGTCGGTTTTTGTGCTATAATAGTTCCGTTAATAAGGAGGATATAACACGGATGGTTGATACTAATAATAATACTACGCCAGAAGAACAACAGCCTCGTAAAAGGTCCTTTGGACGTACACTAGGAATTACTGTACTGTGGTTGTTTGTTCTTATGACCATGGGAGTGCTGTTCGTTGGGGGCGCAGGACTCGGCTATGTTTCTGCTATTGTCAAAGATGAGCCCGTACGGTCAAGAGCTGAAATCGAACAGAAGATGAGCCAGAATAGCATTACAGGATTCGCATATTTTCGTGATGGTACACCGATTGGCCAGTTACGTACAGATGAGGATAGACGCCCTGTGGAGTATGGGAAAATTCCCGCCCTTGTCATTAATGCCATCCTGGCCATTGAAGATAACAATTTCTTCAGTCACAAAGGAATAGATATGAATGGTACCCTGCGTGCCATCAAGCAAAGGGTATTGAATGAATCTGTACAGACCGGTGGTAGTACGCTCACACAGCAGTTATCAAGACGCGTATTTCTAAACCTTGACCGAACTGATAATCGTAAAATTAAGGAATTGCTACTATCGCTTCGATTAGAACGCTTTATTAAGAAAGATGAAATCCTAGCTGCCTATCTCAACAAAGTTCCCTTTGGGAATGGCTCAAGCGGGTACAACGTGTATGGGATTAAAGCTGCTGCCAAGGGAATATTCAACATTAATGACTTAGACAAAGTAAATATAGCTCAAGCGGCTTATCTAGCGGGTCTGCCTCAACTGCCTTCAACCTATTCAGCTTTTAATGGGAAAGGTGAATTTGTTCCAGATGCTTTTGCGCGTGCCATGGAGCGCCAGAAACTTGTACTTCGACGCATGTTGGAAGAAGGTAAAATTACAAATGGCGAATATAACGATGCCTTAACCTTCGATATCAAAAAATCTTTAGCTTCACAGCAAATCAAAGCCTATTCGACCTATCCATATCTTATGATGGAAACTGAACGGAAGGCTGCCGAAATTCTAATGACGTTAAATGCTGCCGCTACAGAAGAAACTGATCAGCCAGTAAAAGATAACAACGAATTGTTAGAAGCTGCTAAACAACAACTGACAACAGGTGGCTACCGCATTTATACAACTATTGATAAGGGCATTTATAAGTCCATGCATACAATTTCAGACAACCCTGATCATTTCTATGCTGATAGTAAAGAAAAAGGTATGGAACAGACGGCCGCAATGATGCTGGACAACAAAACAGGGGCTATTCTGGGCATGATTGAGGGCCGTGATTTCTATAAGGAACAGATGAACTATGCTACGCAGATGGTTCGTCAGCCAGGATCGGCCATGAAGCCTATAGCGGCCTATTTACCTGCACTAGATTCAGGTGCTATTCAGCCAGCTAGCATTGTGGATGATGCACCCATCATTCTTAAAGATGGTCAGAAGGGATACCATATTCCCAAGAACTCATCTCGTGGCTATGAAGGATTGGTCACAGCACGTTATGCTCTGAATAAATCCAAGAATACGATTGCTTTGAAATTATTTAACAACGTAATAACTATTGATAAAGCATGGGATTTTTCCAAAAAACTAGGTATAACCACTCTTCAGAAATCAGATTATAGTGCACAAACGGGTGTACTCGGCGGTCTAGCAAAGGGAGTATCGGTTGAAGAGTTGACAAACGCATATAGCTCTATTCCAAATCAAGGTAATTTTAATGATGCCTATATGATTGAGAAGATTGTTGATTCTAACGGTAAAATTGTATATCAACACGAGAAAAAGCCTGTCAGAGTATTTTCTCAGCAAACGGCTTACCTCATGACGGATATGTTACGTACCGCCATTACAGAAGGAACAGCAAGTCTTGTTAAAGAAAAGTATAAACATTTCAACAAAGTACCTATCGTGGGTAAAACAGGATCAACGCAAAACTATGCTGATGTGTGGTTCATGGGCTACTCTCCTGACGTTACCTTAGGCGTCTGGGTAGGTTACAAGGAGTCTGTCAACGTCTTGGTAGACACGCAGAGAAAACATGCTCAATCCATATGGACACTGATTATGAATGAAACGATAGACAAGCGACCCGAACTTTTCACAACTTCTAAATTTGAGAGACCTAGCGGAATTGTCAACAAAACGGTATCCGCCTACAGTGGTAAACTTCCAACATCACTTACAGACAAATTTGTAACAGATCTATTTAACGCTAAATATGTCCCTATGGATAGTGATGATGGCATCGCAAAGGCTAAATACATCACGTATAATGGTGTGAATTATATTCCACGAGATGGTACACCTGATGACATGCTAAAAGAAAAAACAGTCATCAAGCGTGAAAAATCAATTCAGGATCTAATTAAGGAACTCCAAGTCGCATTTAGGGTTATGAGAAATCATGAATCTTTAGGATATTATCTTCCAAAAGATGCTACAAGTGATATGCCTACTAGAATCGACCCACGAATAGATGATGGAGCTGCACCTACTTCACCGAAAAACGTACGATTTACTTATACTAATAACTCGGCAATCATCACCTTTAATGCTAGTGGATCACCTGACGTCGTAGGTTACAGACTTTATAGATCATTGAATAACAATGGCTTTCAATATCTTGGTAACGTCGTTCTCAGTGATGATACCAAAGCATTCACAAGTAACGTTACAGCTAATGGAAATTATAATTTCTATGTCGTAGCAGTCGATGTATCC
Source organism: Paenibacillus sp. IHBB 10380 (assembly GCF_000949425.1). Classification (NCBI taxonomy): domain Bacteria; kingdom Bacillati; phylum Bacillota; class Bacilli; order Caryophanales; family Paenibacillaceae; genus Paenibacillus; species Paenibacillus sp. IHBB 10380. The sequence goes on along the minus strand of NZ_CP010976.1, from coordinate 969,230 downwards.
GGAAAGGAATCAGCGCCTAGTCAAATTGTTGGAAAGACAAATGGATCAACCGACATCGTTCCAGATCCCGTTGATCCGATTATTGTACCTGATACTGTTGTCCCACCTACAGACTCAGGTGAGAACGGCGCTGGAAACGGCAATGGTTCCACGCTTCCACCGGAAACAGGAGAACCCTCCACTACACCAACGTCACCTGGACAGCTTCAAGTGGAGTCATCAAGCAATGGCATAACGATACATTGGGCTCCAGGAAGCGATAGTACCGGTATTAACTACAAAATCTACTACAGCGAGAATCAAGATGGTCCATATTCTCCTATAGGATCGAGCAGTACCACGAATTACTTGTATGTGACAAGCGTTCCACTTAAAGGCTGGTATCGTGTAACTGCAGTAAATGATGTGGGTGAATCTGAACCCTCTAGTCCTGTCTATCACGAAAAGGAATAACCGCCTTGCACGTATCATGATGTCTAGAACAAAAAACCTTCAACGCCACTTTCTTAGTGGTATTGAAGGTTTTTTTTGTCATAGAAAACTCCTTTGGATCCCCGTAATATCAATCTTTCACAAGTCTCCAAAGGAGTTTCCGGTATGATATTTAAATATGATTATTAATCCTCAATCGTAGATAAGTCACCTTCTGGAAGATGTAGCTCCCACGCCTTCAATACCCGGCGCATAATTTTCCCAGATCGAGTCTTTGGTAATTTATCTTTGAACTCAATTTCACGCGGTGCTGCATGAGCAGATAGCCCCACCTTCACAAACTGATATATTTCATCCTTCAGCTCCTGAGTTGGTGTATATCCTTCTCGAAGTGATATGAATGCCTTAATAATCTCTCCACGAACGACATCTGGTTTACCAATTACTCCCGCTTCAGCTACCGCTGGGTGTTCTAATAATTTACTCTCCACCTCAAAGGGTCCGATTCGTTCACCCGATGAATTAATGACATCATCAATTCGTCCTTGGAAAAAGAAGTAACCTTCCTCATCCATATAAGCTGAATCTCCTGAAATGTACCATCCCTCTACACGGAAATACTCTTGGTATTTCTGAGGATTATTCCATATCTGACTCATCATAGATGGCCAAGGTGACTTAATAGCTAAGTTCCCCATCGTATAGGGAGGTACTGTATTCCCATTGTCATCCTTAATCGTTGCCTCAATCCCAGGTAGCGGACGTCCCATTGATCCAAGCTTAATGGTCATACTTGGATAGTTACAGATCATCTGACCGCCTGTTTCTGTCATCCACCAAGTATCATGAATTCGGTGACCATATGCACTATTCCCCCAACGGATTACCTCAGGATTTAGTGGCTCACCTACAGATAGTACATGTCTAAGACTACTCAGATCGTACTTAGATATGAGATCATTACCTGCACCCATCAACATACGAAAAGCTGTTGGAGCACTATACCATACCGTGACTTTATATTTCTCGATGGTTGCATACCAATCCTGTGGGCTGAAACGTCCCCCACGGACAACATTTGTTACTCCATGTAACCATGGAGCAAATATACCATAGGACGTCCCTGTCACCCATCCAGGATCGGCAGTACACCAGTATATATCATCCTCTTGTAAATCGAGCACAACCTTCGCTGAATAATAATGCTGGATCATCGCATTCTGAACATGATAGACCCCTTTGGGCTTACCTGTAGAGCCCGAAGTATAGTGCATAATCAAACCATCATTTCGATCTAGAAATTCTATTTCAAGATCCTGAGATGCATTCTTCATCTCTTCTTGATAGCTAATCGTATCTCCATTCTGTTCTGCGCTATCACCTACAATAATGACATGCTTCAGCTCAGGTAGCTCTTGTCTCTGGACCCTTCCATATAGCTCAGGAGTCGTAATTAACGCCCGGGCCCCACTATCTTCCAATCGGTCTTTGACTGCTGTCTCCATAAATGCTTCAAATAGTGGTCCTACCACAGCACCTACTTTAAGAATTCCAAGCAGGCAAATATACAATTCTGGGCTACGAGGCATAAATATAAATACACGATCTCCCTTACCGATGCCATGATCACGTAAAATGTTACCAAACTGATTAGAACGTTCACTTAATTGAGCAAAAGTATAGGATTCTTCCCGAGAAGCATCACTGTACAATAACGCTGTTTTGTCTCCTCGTCCTTCTTTTACATGACGATCAATCGCTTCATATGCCATGTTAACTTGTCCTGTTTCGTACCAACTAAATTGCCGTTCTACATCCTCCCAATTAAATTGCTCAAGGGCCGCATTGTAATCCCCCATATTGGACGAAGAGTTTACACTTGGCAATTGTTCGCTAAGATGAAGTTCCATTTTTCTTCCTCCTCCAATCATTCAATAACAGTAAGATAACGCTTTCATGTCCACTTCATCACGTCGCACAATAACTTAAAATTTATCTTATTTAATCAAGTTAAATTGTGACTAAATTATGTCAAAAAGATTATAGCATAGGATAGAACTCTCTGCCATCCCTTTTCATTTTTTTGTTTTTTTGCTATAAGTAAGGTAGTAATAGAAAGGAGTGTACTTATCAAACACCCCAAATACTACCATGTTCATCCATTACCCTGGCGTGATTCTTGCTTAATAATTGAGGGGCCTATTGCGCCTGAACGATTAGCCGAGTTATCAATGCATCCTGATCTAGACGCCTTTCGTCCTCCTTCTGAACAACATAAAGCCTTAATTGAAATTGCTAATCTGCCTGAAGGAAGAATTATAATTACAAGAGATGAACAGACGATTGTTGGCTACGTGACATTCCATTATGCGGACGAGCAAGAACGCTGGTCTCAAGAGCACATGATCGATCTCATTGAACTTGGTGCTATAGAAGTTGCAGATGATTACCGTTCCTTGGGAATTGGACAAAAGATGATTACAACGGCCTTTGAGGATAATCAGATGGAACAATATATCGTGTTTACGACAGAATATTATTGGCATTGGGATTTAAAGGGAAGTGGATTAAGTGTGTGGGATTATCGGAAAATGATGGAGAAATTGATGAAAATCGTCGATATGGAATGGTATGCGACCGATGACCCTGAAATATGTTCCCACCCCGCCAATTGCCTAATGGTTCGAATGGGCAGAGATGTCCCCTTATCTTCTAAGGAGCAATTCGATCATATTCGGTTCCAGCAGCGTTTTATGTATTAAACACATATGGCTCTGCATTCTTTATTACAGAGTGCAGAGCCATATCAGCATGATTAATACTTCAATATTATTTTACATTTTGCTTAACATATTCTCTAAGATGTCATGAGAGCGCTGAGCCGAAGCGACAGTAAATTCAGCGAAATTAACATGTGCCGATCCATCCGCCTTGTCAGACATCGAACGAATGATAACAAATGGCACACTATTCATATGGCATACTTGGGCAACCGCAGCACCTTCCATCTCTACGCAGGCACCGTCCATGTGCTCACTAAGCCATGCAACTGTATCTCTACTAGCAATAAATTGATCGCCTGAGAGTACTTTGCCTACTCTATAGTTCCCGTCACACACTTCAAGACAAGCTTGCTCTGCTAAAGATATCAACTGCTCATCTGCTGGAAACGCGGACGTTTCTTGGTAAGGTATTTCCCCACGTGAGAATCCTAAAGCCGTTACATCTACATCATGTTGAATACAAACTGAAGAGATGACGATATCACCGATATTTAGGTCTGGATGAACTGCGCCTGCTACACCGGTAAATAGGACCTTGGAAGCAGAGAACTGATCAATTAGGATCTGTGTCGTAACAGCAGCATTCACTTTACCTACGCCAGACTTACATACAACGATCGACTTACCATGCAGTGTGCCTGTGACGTAATGTACTCCAGCCTTCGTGACCTCTTCACTTCTCTCCATCTCAGACAAAAGCAATTCTACCTCTTCATTCATAGCCCCTATAAGACCAATAGTTTCTTTATAATTAGACACTTCTATTTCCTCCTTCTTATTACTAAAATTCATTAACTCCACCAAAAAAAGCTCCAAATCGGAGCTTCCTTGTATTTAGGGTATCATGATCCATAATCGAATTATTCGTTCACATGACTAACAGAAAGGCGAAGGATCGTCTCATGCGGCAAAATAACCCTTGGGTTCTCCACATTCTCTTTCTTCATCAGCTTAGTTAACAACCGCATAGCAACGGCGCCTAAGTCATACATTGGCTGAGCCACTGTAGTCAGTTGTGGGCGTACCATAGAGGCCATGTGAATATTGTCCACGCTAATAATAGAGAAGTCGTCTGGTACTTTAAGTCCTTCATCCTGAATGCTATGAATAGCACCAATTGCCATCTCATCCGTTGCAGCAAATATAGCCGTCGGCTTCTTCTTAAGACCTAAGAAATATTTCATAGCTTCAACACCAGACTCATAGCGGTAATTACCGATCCGAACCCAGTCTTCTTGATATTCAATACCAGCTGTTTCAAGCGCCTTCTTATAACCTTGGAATCTAGAATAACCGTTTGCTGGATCTTGAAGCGTGCCACTAATCATGCCAATTTCACGGTGTCCATGACGAATTAATGTATTTACAGCATCAAATGCAGCAGTCTCATGGTCAATGTCAACTGATGGATAGTTACCATTATCATCTCTCGTAGCACATAGTACAATGGGTACAGCAGAAGATTGGAAAGCATGAATGTGTTCTTCTGTTACGGTTCCGCCCATGAACAGCAATCCATCTACCTGCTTCTCCAATAATGTATTAATAACACGAATTTCCTTTTCTTTCTTCTTGTCCGCATTACATAGAATGATATTGTAATGATACATGTTTGCAATATCTTCAATACCGCGAGCAATTTCTGCAAATATAGAGTTTGAGATGTCCGGTATTACGACACCCACAGTCGTCGTCTTCTTACTTGCAAGACCTCTAGCCACTGCATTGGGTCGATATCCTAAACGTTCAATAGCTTCAAATACTTTCTTTCGGGTCTGAGGCTTCACGTTGGGGTTATTATTTACAACCCTCGAAACCGTGGCCATGGATACGCCTGCTTCACGTGCCACATCGTAAATGGTTACCGTCAATTTCTTTCTCTCCAATTGTCAATAAATTTTTTCAGTTCGATCAGTCATATTAAAATTAATGATACGATATAATAATACTTTACGCAATGATAACGCTTCATTTCTAATGCAATTGTTCTTTCAGTGCATCAGAAGTAATATGAGAATGTGAAGTATGCCAAGTTGGTTTACCAACATTGACTAGAATCAGTTGAGGAGATTCATGTCTAATACCGATTAAAGAAGCTGCTTCATTCGACACTGTTCGATCTTCTACTACATAAATAATCGCATACTCAACGGACTCATTAGGCTTATCCTGTAAGTAAGTCATAACCTCTTCATATGCCCTACTGCTTATAGGACAACGAGTACTATGTTTAAAAACAAGTAAAGGCTTGTCCCCTGACGTCTCCAATGCGGATTGTAATTGCTCATTTGTAGTTAGTCTAGTCATTGTAGCCATTCGATATACTTACCTCCTCAATTCATGAAATCTTTTCACTTCTTTTCACTATCGTAACAAAAACTGCGAAAAAAAGCTATTATGCCGCATAAAATATGCTTTATTTTATGAAAATGCAATCAATTTCTTCCTATTTTCGACAAAATTCCTGAAAGCTGAGTCAATCGTTGTCGAAGATTCTCTGTCCATTTATGGTCTTTCACACTTTCTGCATATCTGTACAAATCCAGCAATAGATTCGTTCGATCATGAATAGCTTTTTTCACCGCATTCTCCATTTCTATACAACAATCAGATTCCTCTTGTGAGAATACCTCATGAATAACATGTGATAGCTCATTAAATTCCGTAAAAGAAACTTTTCTTTTACTCGGTTGTTTACCCAATTCATTCATGTACTCCGCAAGTACATTTTTAATGGGTGGCAGAAGAAAATAGGTGGAACAATCCTCGCATGTACGAACCGGAACATGAAGAATTTCCACTGTACGGGCATATACAACCGTTCTAAGCTCTAGCTTCATCTGTTGGCCACATATACACTGTTGACTCATTTAAATACACCCCATTAATTAGGTTGTTTCCTCCATATTCGACTTTGGATGCACTAATTCCTCCATCCTTTATATCAGATATTTAATTGTCATAGAATCCCTTTTTGATAGAATGAATACGAATGGGTTAAACTATACTAGTGATAGAAATAGATGGGAGATGTTTTAAATGAGATTAAGTGGTAAGAAAGTCATTGCCCTTGTGGATGAAGATTTCGAGGATTTAGAACTATGGTATCCGATCTATAGAGCACGTGAAGAGGGCGCTATTGTTCACCTCGTTGGATCTGAGAAGGGGAAAACATATATGGGGAAATATGGTGTACCTGCCACTAGTGATTATGCCTATGAGGAAGTAGAAAGCTCAGATTATGATGCTATTCTCGTACCCGGAGGCTGGGCTCCTGATAAACTACGTAGGTATGGCAAGGTTATTTCTCTTATACAGGAAATGAATAAAGCTAAGAAACCTATTGGGCAAATCTGTCATGCGGGTTGGGTACTTATCTCGGCTAAGATTCTAAGTGGGGTGACGGTCACCTCAACGCCTGGAATTCGGGATGATATGGAGAATGCCGGAGCGATATGGAAAGATGAGTCTGTCGTTGTTGATGGACATATTATTTCAGCACAAAGACCCCCAGATCTACCTCCATACGGTAAGGCATTCTGTGATGCATTAGCTGGGAAATAAACTATTATTAACGTCAACACCGAAATCAGTGCTTGAAAAATAAGCCTCCGTATACATTCCAATAGAAATGTATACGGAGGCTTAACTCTATGCGTCCTTAATCTTTAGCCATGGAACGACTACTGCCATGGGATTCATGATAATGAGTTAGAATGCCCTCTATCTCAGAATTCGTACGCATCTTGAAACAGTCTTTGGCAACTTGCCGATCATCGGCAGCATTGGTATTTAATAAACGATGTTTCATTCTAAGTAATGATTGCGGAGACATACTTAAATCATTTACTCCAAGCTCAAGCCATAATGGAATCGCACGCTCATCTCCTGCCATCTCACCACAGACACTCACTGGGATATTTGCTGCATGTGCTGCTTCCACAGTCATTTTAAGCATCCTTAATATCGCTGGATGGAAGGGATGGTACATATGAGCAATTTGCTCATTCATACGATCCACAGCTAATACGTATTGCACTAGATCGTTGGTACCTATGCTGAAGAAATCACTTTCTTCTGCAAGTAAATCCGCTATCGTTACGGCAGCAGGCACTTCAATCATGATACCAATCTGAATATTAGCATCATAAGCCAGTCCTCGTTCATCTAGCTCAGCCATCGCTTCGCGTACTATGTCTTTAGCTTGTTTCACTTCATCAACAGATGAAATCATTGGAAACATAATCTTAACATTGCCGTAAGCACTGGCCCGTAGGATCGCACTTAATTGAGTTTTGAACAATGGCTTACGATCCAGACTAATTCGGATAGCCCGGTATCCTAGGAAGGGATTATCTTCTTCTGGTAAAGAGAAATAATCAAGCTGCTTATCTCCCCCAATATCAAGCGTTCGAATCACGACAGACCCCATCACGATTTGCTCGGCTACACGGCGATAAACTTCGAATTGCTCATTCTCACTTGGAAAGGAAGTCCGGTCCATATAGAGAAACTCTGTTCGAAACAAACCAACCCCAGTCGCACCAAACTTCAACGCTAGGTCCATTTCTTTAACCGAACTAATATTTGCAGCAAGGTGTATCTTTGTCCCGTCTTTCGTAACCGCGTCCACGGCAGAGAGCAGCTGGAGCTGATCTTTCTTCTGCTGTTGCTTTTTCCGAATAGCTTCATACTGTACTACCTTAGCATCATTTGGGTGAATGTACACATGCCCCTGATCTCCATCAATGACGAGTAAATCCCCTGTCTGAATAGGCGTCTCAAGTTTATTCTCAAGCCCCGATACCAGTGGAATTCCCATCGCGCGTGCCATAATAGCCGAATGTGATGTTTTGCCACCTACTAAGGTTACAATGCCTAGCACGTGTGAAGGGTTAAGATGCACGAATTGAGACGGTGAAAGTTCTTTGGCCACTAGAATATAAGGTTGCGTATCCACTGGGAGTGTAATTTCAGGTGCCCCCAGCAAATGTTTTAATAATCGGTTCCCTACATCCTTAATATCTAATGCCCGTTCCTTCATGTACTCATCATCTAGCAAATCGAACATCGTGACAAAATGATCAATGGCTTCTTTCACTGCAACTTCTGCCGCTTTATATTGGCGTTCAATGATACCTTGAATTTCATTCATAAAAACAGGATCTTCTAGAATAGCAAGGTGGGCATCAAAAATACTGGATTCTTCCCCTCCAACCACCTCTTTGAATTCGTTCCTGATGAACTCGATCTCATCTCTAGAAGTACGAATACCTTCATAGAGCCGCTCAAACTCCTTGGCTAAATCTACAGCATCCATTCTAGACTCAGGGAGATCCCATTCCCAACTCGGAAGAACAAATGCCTTACCTATTGCTACGCCTGCCGCAGCGCCGATGCCTTGTATCATGATTCAAACCCTCCAACATTCCTGTCGTGTAGAACAACAGACATTACGGATGCCTGCCCTTTTTTAACACTTTTAAAAGGAGCAAAGCTCCAAGATCTCACTCGCTCTGGATTAGTAATAACCATAGGTGTTACTAATGAAGCAGCGTGGTTGCGAAGATACGGTAAATCAAATTTGACAAGCAATTGCCCTGGAACTACACTATCCCCTTCTTTAACCATAGCTGTGAAATGTCCACCCTTCAATTGAGAAGTATCTATTCCGATATGAAGCAGTACCTCAAGCCCCTCTGGTGTAGAAATACCAAGGGCATGCATCGTTGGATATACATGAATAACTGTTCCATACACGGGAGATACCAATTCATCTCGTTCCGGCAGAAAGGCTACACCATTGCCCACCAATTTGGCCGCAAAAATGTGATCTGGCACTTCTTCGATGGGTAGCATGACTCCCTTAACGGGTGCATTGAACAATACTTGCTGCAGATCTCTTTGCATCAGCTTGTTCACTTCCTCACGAATAAGTTCAGAGTACGTACCAAACACAACTTGAACATTACCCCCACCCAACTTGATCAGTCCTGCCGAACCCAACGATTTAAGTCCATTACTATCGATCAATCTGTCATTTTTGACCGTTAGGCGAAGACGTGTAATACAGGATTCAACTTGTACAATATTGGACTTTCCACCAAGTGCCTCTAGTATAAGTGGCGCTTGATAAGGAATACTCCCTCCCCAATCTTCCAGTACAGATCCTTCTTCTCGTCCAGGTGTCGGAATCCGAAACCTCCGGATTGCCCATCTGAATAACAAGTAATAGATCAGTCCATACCCTACACCAATCGGAAGTAGCATCCAGGCATTGTGGGATAGATGGAAATTAAGTATGTAATCAATAACTCCTGCTGAATATGAGAAGCCATGATGGATGTCCAGTGCATATGTAAGAGACATCGCTAAACCTGACAAAACAACGTGCACTATAAATAAATAAGGAGCAACAAATAAAAATGCAAATTCAATTTGCTCAGACACTCCTGTCAAAAAACAGACTAAAGCAGCTGTTAAGAATGTCTTCTTGATCTTAGGTTTAAGATCCTCACGAGCCTCATGGGTAATCGCAAAGGCAATCCCTGGCAGTGCAAACATCATGATCGGAAATAATCCCGCCATGAAAATTCCGGCTGTAGGATCACCCGCAAAATAACGGGGTAAATCCCCCTGGATAACAGTCCCATCAGCTGTGGTAAAGGTTCCCACTTGAAACCAAAATACATTATTGAGCAAATGATGTAATCCAAACGCGGTTAGAATTCGGTATAACATGCCATATACGAACAACCCGAATCCACCCAGCTGTGTCATAATAAAGGTCAATTCATTAAGACCCCTCTGCAAAAGAGGTGCTATTCCAACCATTGCCCAAGAAAATCCAGCTGAAAAAAGTCCAACGATCAGTAGAACAAATCTTGATCCGCCGAAAAATTGAACGATTTCCGGAAGCTTAATATTTCGAAATCGGTTATATGAGACACCTGCTATAATCCCAAATATAATCCCGATTAATGTAGAAGGTTGGATACCGCCATTCCCAAGATGTCCCGTCACTTGATCGTAGACAAACATTCCAGCCAATGCCGCAAGACCCGCTGGCCCAGCTTGATTGGCAAGTCCCCATGCTACTCCAACAGAGAATAGGTAAGGCAAGAAATAAAAAATGGCTTGTCCTGCCCACGTACTTACTTCTGCTACGGATGAAAGACCCCATGCTTCCCAAGGCAGACTGCCGATACTCAACAAAATAGCAGCAGAAGGTAGCACCATTGTAGGGAGCATGACTGCTCTACCGAGCTGTTGTAAAGATCCCAACCAATTCAAGGTACCCCCCCTTTCTCCATAGTGCTTACCAAAGATGTAAGTCTACACCGCGCTTAACCTATGTATATTGAATGGTAAGCGTTACTAGTCATTTTGTCAAAATAAAAAGCCACTACTCATTTTCAAGAAATCAAAAACCTAAAAACGAATGAATACAATATAACAACGAGTGAAAGACACCAAAGAAGCCATGACGAGCGCTTGCTTGGTGTCTCCCAATTGATGAACTGTCATTTTATTCTTTCTTACCACGATGACTTAGAGCTAATGAATCCTCTACCTTAATGCATCGATCCATTATAACGGCCAGGCCATTCTCTTCAGCGATCTTAGCTGCCTCATCACTTATGATACCTTGTTGTAACCAAAGTACCTTCGCCCCGATGTCTACGGCTTCTTGAGCCACTGCTGCGCAATATTCACTACGTCGAAATACATTAACAATGTCAACAGGCTCAGGAATATCCTTAAGCGATGAATAACAGACCTCACCGAGTATTTGCTTATCCTTAGCCACTGGATTGACAGGAATAATTCGATACCCTTTCAATTGCATTGCATAGGCAACCATATAAGAAGTGCGATCGGATTGATCAGATAACCCTACCACTGCAATATTGCCAGCCTTCTCTAGAATCACACCAATTTGTTCACGAGTCGGATTCGTAAATGACATCCTTCATCCCTCCTTTTTTCTATTGTACCCATTCTACCTTTGCGCCAAGCGCTCGAATATGATCGAAATACTGAGGGTAGGATTTAGCCACATGATGAGCATCCTTAATTATAATTGGGTTCTTAGAACGCAGTCCTACAATACTAAGAGCCATAATCACACGATGGTCGTAATGGGCGTTAATCTCTACGCCACCTTCAACACCTTCTGGACGACCATGTACAATAATTTCTGCTTGCCGTTCCTCCACATTAGCGCCTGCTTTACGAAGCTCATTTAAATAATCAGTAATTCGATCACACTCTTTGTACCGTAAGTTCTCTACATTATAGAAACGAGAGGTTCCTTCTGCGAACACTGCTGCGGCTACCATAGCTAGTACGGCATCTGTAGCAGCATCTCCATCGAACTCCACAGCCTTTAAGTGACCGTTCCCTTGGACACGTACAATATCGTTCTCATGGGTAAGCGGAACCTCCATCATCTTAAGCACATCGATAATGGCACGTTCTCCTTGTTTACTGTATACAGGTAACCGTTCGATCACGACATCAGATTGAGTGACGGCTGCCGCAGCAAGAACTGCCGCAGATCCAGGATAATCCCCTTGTACTGTATAGGTTTTCGCTTGATAGGACTGTCCTCCAGGCACTCGAAAATGCATGTAATCCTCGGACACATGAATCACGATTCCCGCTTGTTCAAGTACTTCAAGGGTCTGACCAATAACAACTTTAGATTTCAAATCATCCAACACTTCAATTTCGCTATCTTCAGCCAATAGCGGTGTTAGAAAGAGGAGTGCACTTAAATATTGAGAGCTCACAGCTCCTGATACGCTTATCTTACCACCCTTAGGTTGCCCGCCCCGGATCGTTATTGGTAATCGTCCGTTGTTGTGATCTACTTCAACTCCTAATAATCCCAGTGCTTCTATTAAATCATCATGAGGTCTCTTCCCCAAAGAATCAGGATATGTATTAACAAAAGTAACCTCCGGGCACAATGTGGCGATACCCATGAGGAAGCGTAATACAGCCCCTGCGTTACCTACATTAAGCTCCTTAATATCCTTGGGGTGTCTGCCAAACCCTGTGATTACAGCCTTCTCCTCGTCCTCTTCTAGAACGGCACCTAAATCCTGAATACAGCGTCTCATAGCATCGCTATCTTCACTATGTGCAGGATAATAGATCGTACTCGTTCCTTCGGCTAATGCAGCTACAAGCAAGTAGCGTGTTGTATAATTTTTGGAAGATAAAGCTCCAATGGTTCCCTTCAACTCCGGTGTCGGTCTAACGATAACGTCCATAGTGATATAGCTCCTCTTCAACAGTTATATAATATAATTCCAATCACGTATAAGATTAATACTTTGGGCTTTGGCAACAAGCTTAGACGCGGTAATGTGCTAAAATCAAAGATGCTACTTCTTCCACAGAATATTGCGATGTATCGACTGTGTAATCAGCAAATAAATACGCACTCTTCCGTTCTTCGAGTATGGCACGAATTCTGCTCTCCGGATTATCCGCGAGTAATGGTCTTACTCCATCCCCCTGTACACGTGCAACAATGTCATTCACTTCCGCGGTTAATGCTACGACCCATCCTTGGTTCTTCATAAGCTCACAATTCAAAGGATTAAGCACAGCTCCACCGCCTGTTGCAATCACCTGCTGTGTGCCTGTCAACACCTTCTGAAGCATGGATGTCTCTGCTTGTCGAAAGTAAGCTTCTCCATGATTAGCAAACATGCTAGCGATACTACATCCAACTTCTTGCTCTACAGCAGCATCTAGATCTACCAACTTATATCCAAGTTGCTCCCCTAGCAAGCAACCAACCGTAGATTTACCCGTCCCCATCATTCCGATTAGGATGATATTATCTTGGGATTGATTCAAAGTTTCACCCCTTAATCTAACGATCCTTTAGCTTTCATCATGATCTCATTGTCATATCATAACACAGCCCCAAAAGCTTCGACAATCATCCAAAAAAGTGATTCTATTATAGCTATCAATTCATATACTAAAGTAACTCAATATTTTAGTAGAGAGTTATTTGAATAGATAGAAAGGAGTGGACTATCTGAGATGTCACATATAGAATTCACACCCATAACTGGATTAAAGCGTATTGAACAGATCTATGACCCCAGTCATGTGCTTTGCCGTGACGACATGATTTGGGTGTTCCATTACATACAACAAAAAGTGGCTCAGGAAGACCCAGCACTGCTGGATCTCTCTAAGCCACGATTGTTACACAAATTCCAATGTTTTGGTGAGGTGACCCTACTGCTACTGAGCAGGTCTTGGCCAAATGATCTTGACCAAGAAAGAATGCGGTCATGCCTAATGGAAGTCATGCATGGCCTTGTCCCCTCTTGTGGTTCACAACCTGAACCACCCATTTAAGATTTGACTATTCTTGCATCCAATTGTAGTGGAAAGATCCTTCTTTATCTACACGTTGGAAGGTATGAGCACCAAAGTAATCGCGTTGTGCTTGAAGCAAGTTGGCAGGCAATCTTTCTGTACGATAGCTGTCAAAGTATGCAAGAGCACTTGCGAACCCAGGTACCGGGATACCTCTTGTTACAGCAGTAGCAATCGTTTGACGCCAAGCCCCTTGATATTTACTTACAACATCATTGAAGAATGGATCTAGTAGTAAGTTTTTAAGCGCTGGATTGTTCTCATAAGCATCGGTAATGTTTTGTAGGAAACGGGAACGAATGATACATCCGCCACGCCAGATCTTGGCAAGTTCACCATATTTCAAGTCCCAGCCATATTCGTCAGAAGCGACACGAAGCTGCGCAAATCCTTGAGCATACGATACGATTTTACTTGCAAACAGAGCCTTGCGAATACTCTCAATGAACTCTGCCTTGTCACCTTGGAAAGGTTCTACTACAGGACCATTCAATATTTTGCTCGCTTCTATACGCTCTGTCTTCATAGCAGAAAGAAAACGTGAGAAGACGGATTCAGTGATCATAGATAAAGGCACACCTAGATCAAGTGAGCTTTGGCTTGTCCATTTACCTGTTCCTTTTTGACCCGCAGCATCCAAGATAACATCCACCATTGGTTTACTAGTCTCTGCATCATATTTAGAGAAAATATCAGCTGTGATCTCGATGAGGTAGCTATCCAATTCCCCTTTGTTCCATTCCGTGAAGATTTCATGTAGTTCTTCTGCATTTAGGTGTAATACATCCTTCAACAGATGATAAGCTTCACCTATTAATTGCATATCTCCATACTCGATGCCGTTATGCACCATTTTGACATAGTGTCCTGCACCGTCTGGTCCAATATATGTACTACAAGGTTCGCCGTCTATTTTAGCAGAAATGGCTGTAAGAATGGGTTGAACCAACTCATAAGCACTTTTTTGACCCCCAGGCATGATCGAAGGACCCTTCAATGCTCCTTCTTCCCCACCAGAAACGCCAGCCCCAATGAAACGGAATCCTTTGTTTTCAAGTTCTTTACTACGACGTTGTGTATCTGGGAAGTATGCGTTACCTCCGTCGATGATGATGTCACCTTGATCAAGATAGGGTAACAATTGTTCAATCGTTGCATCGGTTGCTTTACCTGCTTGGACCATGATTAGAATTTTGCGTGGCACTTCAAGTGATTCCACAAATTCCTCAACGGAAAAAGCCCCAATCAAATTCTTGCCTTCTGCTTCTTTGAGAAGGTCATTCGTTTTCTCAGGAGAGCGATTGTATACTGAAACTGTAAAGCCTTTGCTTTCAATATTCAAAGCCAAATTTTTGCCCATTACAGCAAGTCCAATGACACCTATCTGTTGTTTAGCCATCTGGTTTCTTCATCCTTTGCTCCATTTATTTTTAATTATTTATATAGAATACTACTATATTAACGTGTTTACGAGTAGAAGTGAACCCCTGCTGCTAATTCCTCTCATGAATAAACACCCCGCTTTCGATTTCGAGGTGTTTAACTCAAGAGATTCTTCTATTGTAAACCAAAGTCTTTCTCACCATTCAAGCATCATCAATTCACGGCTGATTAGACTAAGCTGATCTTTACACTGCTGGATCATTTCTGTATCCTTATTTTCCATCGCTTGGTACAACTTTTCTAGCTCATCGTCCATTTCAACCTGCCGTAACTTAAGGCGTAAATCCCCTTCATTGGAATGATACATTCCAGCCATCTCTTGTTCTGTTACAAGAGGGGCTTTCTGAAATAGAACTCTTTGCTGATAACCGGAAATCTCGACTAACTGAATTACTTCACCGAACAATATATTCTCGATGAGAATTTGTCGATCTTTAAATCGTTTTACCACTGCATGCCCACGCGTATTTTCAATCAATTTCTCCATCCAATCCGCAAGCCGAGCATCACGAATAATATAATCTCCAACCATCTTGTAACCACTACGTGTTCTCACAAAGCGTAACTTAACCAATTTACGTCCTGTTCTTACCGAAACAATGAATAGAGCTTCATTCTCACTCCAATAAAGGGAGTAGCCCTCTTGAATCAATTCTTTGATTAAGTCTTGAATATGCCGTCTTTTAAATCTAAGTTCCAGATTGCTGTATTCCACTTCATAGCTCTTATTCACGGCACTCCCCCCCTAAGACTTGGTTGATATCATAAGAATAACGACTGATTTAGAGATATAACACGTCCTACTGAGATCTAATTCGCTTACTATTTATTTTATACTTTATCCTATGTAAGTGTAACTTGGTTTATTGACTATTTTTACCCTTTTCTATGCCTTTGCAAACCTGTCCTTTCAAAATTAGGTGCATTTTATCCAAGATGAGTGCTTGGACAAGTCTATGATATAATGAAGAAAAGACAAAAAAGCGTTACAATTTGCAACGCATGAATAGGAGATATAGATATGTCATTCACTGGATTTAACCAACAAGACTTTGATGTCTTTCAAGTACCAGGGCTAGAACAACGAATGGAAGCCTTGATAGCCAATGTTCGACCTAAACTTGAGATACTTGGAGGGGAGATTTCTCCTTTTCTATCTGCACTCTGTGGCGAAGAAATGTATCAACATGTCGCCAAACATGCGCGGCGTACAGTTAATCCACCTAACGATACATGGGTAGCTTGGGCCGCTAATAAAAGAGGATATAAGGCACTCCCACATTTCCAAGTTGGGATGTTCTCATCACATCTGTTTATTATTTTTGCAGTGATTTATGAAAGCTCTAATAAAGCCGTATTCGGCAAAAATTTAGCAGATGATACGAACAAATTCAAAAAAATAATTCCTAACCATTACTATTGGTCCATGGATCATATGGAACCACAGGGCAAACTAAACGGAGACACATCAACGGAAGAGTTACAGGCGATGGCAATTAAATTATCAACCATTAAAAAATCCGAAATTTTATGTGGTCTGCGTATCTCGAACGACGATGCTATTCTGAGCAATGGTGACCAACTTATATCTCTCATCCAGTCTACGTTCGAGAACCTGCTTCCACTTTACAAACAATCCTTTTCTTAGTGGGCTGCATTTGTTTGTTTCTTAGTCAACACCCAATGCGTGATGAACAGTAAGCCCATGACGACACTACTTGTGATGAATGGGGCAGCATGCCCCATTACATCCCACATTCTCCCCGATACAATCGGACCTACAACCATCCCAGATCCTTGCAAGGTCAAGAAGAATCCCCACACCGCACCTCTCTCACCTTTAGGTACCAAATGCGATATAAACGTGTTCCATGCAGGTAGAATAAACGCATAACTAATACCGATCAAGGCGACAAATACAAATACAAGAGGCAATGATCGAACCATGGAAAAGATTGCGATAGAAACAGTAGCTAGGATAAAACCAGCGTGTAGAAAAGGAGTGGTCCCAAATCGATCTACAAGCTTACCACACGGTATAAGAGCAACAACCGTAATTCCCCCACCCGCAATTAACAGAATACTGTACATATTAGGGCTAAAGTGTAGATCGTTCTGTACGTACAACGTAATGACAGGTGTCAACAATCCAATGACAAATGATTGCATAAATAAAGCGGGATAAACAAGCCAGCTGACTTTCAAGGTGTGCTTCACTTCATGCAAAGTTTTCTTAACACTGTTCACAAGCTTTAATATCTTGAACGCTACATAAGCCAGTACATTACGATGTACGATTTCCTCCTCCTGAATATGTGGTACAACACTATGAACACGTCCAGGAAGCAACAATGCAACGAGAACTAACAAGACACCACAGCCAATTAAAGACAAGAAAGCCGTGTGATAGTTAGAACCTGTATGTTGCATCAAGAAATTCATCACAACAGGTCCCGCACCAATACCTGCAAGTGAAGCCATTTCAAGCGCCCCAATCGCTGTACCGTTACTGTTATTCGGACCCGATATTTCTGTTGCACCTGTCATTGCGCAGGGCCAAAGAGGGGATGTTCCGATTCCTAAGATTAAACAAGCTATGGCAAGCCAGAGGGGCGCAGATGAGAATGCTATAATTGCAACAGCAATCACCGTAAGTAACAGCGCTCCTGACAACGTCTTACGAAAGCCCAAACGTTCAGAAATCCAGCCTGAAGGGCTGCGAAACAGGTTGTCCCCTACATATTGCAGTGAGAAAGCTATCCCTATACTCCAAGCGGTTAATCCAAGTGAATTCTTCATGTACACGGGTAGTAACGTCACGAGTAATGAGCCTTTTAGAAATTCTACCAAGAAGATAATAATCATCAATTGGATGAAAAAAGGAGATCTCAATCGTCGTCTGACGACCGTTGCGTCTTCATTATGCTGCGTTTCTTGCGTCATATTTATCTCATCCCTTTCTAATCTGAAGATCTATTATATAAATTACCCATATTACGAATAAATTTCACATCCTAAATAGATTAAACTAAAACTTGCATTCCCCCCCTAATTTGCTATACTCATGTTTGTATTTCAACTAAAGAAAGGTTGTGACATCACACATGGATCATAGTTCCACGCCGCTTTTTACTGCACTCAAAAAACATGCGGACAGCAATCCCGTTCAATTTCATATCCCTGGACATAAAAAAGGTAGAGGTGCAGATAAGGAATTCCGGGATTTCATAGGCGATAATGCCCTTTCTATAGATCTAATCAATATTTCGCCACTTGATGATTTACATCAACCTACAGGTGTCATTGAAGAAGCACAGACCCTAGCAGCGGATGCATTCGGAGCGGACTATACCTATTTTAGTGTACAAGGTACAAGCGGTGCAATCATGACCATGATTCTATCCATGTGTTCTCCTGGTGATAAGATCATTGTTCCACGTAATGCACATAAATCAATCATGTCAGGCATCATATTTGCGGGAGCTAAACCTGTATTTGTCTCTCCAGCACATGATTTGAACCTAGGGATCGACCATGGCATTACCACCAGTTCTGTCAGAAGAGCGCTTGATCGTCATCCTGATGCGAAAGCTGTCCTTGTGATCAATCCAACATACTATGGCGTATGTGCAGACCTTAAGGAAATTGTGGAGCTAGCTCATAGCCGTAACGTTCCTGTACTTGTTGATGAGGCGCACGGCGTACTTATTCACTTCCATGAAGATCTTCCGATGTCCGCGATGGAAGCTGGCGCCGATATGGCTGCTACTAGTGTGCACAAATTAGGAGGATCGTTGACACAAAGCTCTGTCCTTAATCTGAATGTGAAGAATGGATTCGTGAAACCCCATCGTGTTCAGACCATCATTAGCATGCTAACAACGACGTCAACTTCTTACATCCTTCTAGCCTCACTTGATACTTCAAGACGCAATTTGGCGTTGCATGGACATGATATTGCGCAAAAGGCTATTGATCTGGCACAGTATGCGCGGACAGAAATCAACCAAATTGACGGTCTCTACTGTTTCGGGGCTGAAATCTTGGGTGGAGAAGCGACTCATAACTATGATCCCACAAAACTATCTATTCATGTTCGTCATTTAGGAATTACAGGGTACGAGACTGAGAACTGGCTACGTGAGCATTACAACTTGGAAGTTGAACTGAGTGACATGTACAATATCCTTTGTCTAGTTACACCCGGTGATGAGCAAGATACAATAGATATCTTATTGAGTGCCTTGCGTAAAATGTCCTCAACTTATTATCAAGTGAACCCAGCTCATGAACTCGTTATCAAAATCCCAGAAACACCACAGCTTTCTCTCATACCTAGAGATGCCTTTTATGCAGATACTGAAGTCATTCCATTCAAGGAATCGGCAGGCCGGATAATCGCAGAATTTATATATGTATACCCACCAGGAATCCCTATTCTACTGCCCGGTGAAGTCATTTCCCAAGATAACATTGATTACATCATTGATCATGTTGAAGTAGGCCTTCCCGTTAAGGGACCTGAAGACCGTTATATCCACAATGTTAAAGTCATTGTAGAGACAGACGCTATATTCTAACATCATCTAAGGGTAGACGACTACGTCGTTCCAAAGGACGATATTCGATTACCGATGAAATATTTATCTAATATTTGGCCACAAAAAGAAGCACTGTATATACAGTGCTTCTTTTCATATAATATCTTGGGTTAGAATGTCATCTATTCCTGCTGTGCTACAAGCACATTATATACTTCTTCAACAGACTTCCATTCTTCTTCGTCTTCAATATTATAAAGCGCCATTTCCTCGTTCTCTTCTTCCATTCGCAGGATGATGCCATCCGCTTCAGGGTTCTCACGTTCTAGCAGCAGAGCATAGACCTTCTCGCCTACATCAAAAGTCTCTACAAGAACCATTTCCACGTCATTGCCTTGCTCATCTGTCAACGTTATGACAAACTCTTCATGCTCATGGCCTTGCTCATGATCATGTCCGCAACCGCATCCATCGCCGTGTTCATGTGTGTGATCACTCATTTGAAAACCTCACTTCTGGTTGGATTATCATACGTTTGTTATCGTAACATGGAAGACTGTGGAGGTCAATTTGGAACTGCACCTAGTTCTATTGGCCCCTCAGCTCCCCACTACACATTCTCTAGCATCAATTCAAAGCTGTAATAATTTTCTGAGTGACCAGTTGGTATTCAGCATTCTTAGATACCTTTATGTAGAAGCCTATGGTGTACTTTCCAGTCGTTTTGAAATCGTAAGTAAAATCATATGTTCTGAACCAAAAGTTATCCTTCTGATCACTACTTAAATCCTGAGATTGAATATCTAACATGTTACCCGCGGGGTCCGTAATAGCCACCTTCACGCTAGCTATATTCGTTGTTAATCCATCTACTTGAGAGAACACGCTGAACTTGAGCTTCCCCTTATTCACATTCCCAAATACAGTATCCCCTTTGAAAAGGAAAATATGTACGTTAGGCTTCAAGAATTTCACTTCATTATTCTCTGAACTCCAATTCACAACCCCATTAAATTCACGAACTGGCACATAAGTTTTACCATTAATCATATATCCGCCATCTTGAACCTCTTGGCCATTAACCCACAAGCCAACCTTCTGTGAAACCGAATCAGCAAACAAAAGTGATCCGCCCATCAAAGAAAGTACAAGTGTGCTTATCATAATTTTCTTCCATCTCATTATTGATCCCCCCTTCCATTCATGTTGTCATTATTTATACTACAAGTTAAATCGCAAGTTGCGGTGTTAATGGTATTCATTAGAAAAAAACCTGCATAAATCGTCCAGCAGGCTTTATGATCTCATCTTTTATGAACTTATTTTGTAAGAATGCAAGGTATTCCTTTACCAACTGTACCTGGAATTCTCATTCGCGCGGCATATTCCATGCCTGCAGGGCAAGGTGTTTTACATACTTCGCATACATCCGAAGTCACGATTTTCATCCCTCTTCTCGCCTTTTCTCCTTTAGGTTGAACAGGCTTCTTCCCCTTAGCTTTAACCATACGTGATTCCTCATTTCCTTATCTGATGCCTCTCTCCATTGTATGAGAAATGGATCAGTTGGGAACTCTGATGTCATACCATTCTGGAATAATGTACCTGTTATGCCCCCCTTATCTAATGGTATATTGAATACAAATGTTAAGGAGGTTACACCGTTTGAGCATACAACTACAGATGTTGGGAACAGGCAGTGCTTTTGCCAGACGTTATTTCAACAACAACGCTCTAATTTACGATAAAGAGTTCACATTGTTAATTGATTGTGGTGTAACTGCACCGATAGCTTTGCACCAATTAAACGTTTCCTTTGACGATATCGATGCTGTATTAATCACCCATATCCACGCAGATCATGTCGGTGGACTTGAAGAACTAGCCTTCACTATGAAATTTAAACATAAGCGCAAAATGATTCTATATATTGCTGACACACTCATCGACATTCTATGGGAACACACCTTAAAGGGTGGATTATACCAAAAAGGTGAAATTATGACGCTGGAGGATATCTTCATAATCATCCCCCTCTCCCCCGGTCAAGCACAGTTCATATCTGATCAGATCCATGTTGAAATTTTACCTACAGAACATATCCCTGGTAAAATGAGTTACTCACTCTATCTGAATGAACATATCTTCTATAGTGCTGATATGAAATTTAATCCTTCATTACTGGCTTATTTAGTACACGAGAGATCCTGTGATGTCATCCTTCATGACTGCCAATTAACAGGATCAGGTGAAGTACATTCAACACTACAAGAGTTATTAACACTTCCTGAGGACATCCAACGGATCATCTATCTAATGCATTATGGAGACAATAAAGACGAGTTTATAGATGCAACAGGCTCGATGACTTTTTTAGAGCAGCAACGTATTTATGAATATGAATAATACAGAAACAAGGATAACCAACATCATCGTCCCAAAAGAATGGCATTCGGTTACCGATGAAATATAGATGGAAATTTATACTTTCTGATATTAAAAAAGCAGCTTCAAGTACCCATAAGGTACTTTGAAGCTGCTTGTTCATGCAAATTTATTCAAAACGAGGAAGTTGGTCCAAATTATTGGTAGGGTCTCCATCCGCGTCTCCACGAATATATAACTCGCCATCCCTACCTTTAAATAAATTAACACCGGCGATATTCCCCGCATTTACTTCTTCTTTAGCCTGATTATAATCCAGCACACGACCAGAGGAAGTCCGAAAAGCGGTCAAATCTCCATCGCCATTTTTCTGTACAGC
The DNA here is from genome assembly GCF_000949425.1 of Paenibacillus sp. IHBB 10380. NCBI lineage: Bacteria > Bacillati > Bacillota > Bacilli > Caryophanales > Paenibacillaceae > Paenibacillus > Paenibacillus sp. IHBB 10380. Next base: position 946,854 of record NZ_CP010976.1, on the reverse strand, counting down.
AACGAATTGCTCACGTTCTACATTTCCCATAGAATCACTCCTCTTTAGTCCATGTAATACCTTTATTTCAAAGGTTATATCTATGGTTCCCATATAGAAGTAATTCCATGCAACAAAAAACTATAAAGCTTTCTTCATCCGTACATGGAGAATACCAGCATCATCAAATGGTTCTTCTGAGATAACTTCATAACCTTGTTTACGATAAAACGTTTCCGCCTGACACTGAGCATCGAGCAGCGAATAATGCATACCCAATTCCCGTGCCAAGTTCTCCATAGCCATCAACAATACTCTTCCAAAACCCTTTGTCCGATAATCACGATCTACAGCAATCCTTTGCATCTTCGCCGTATCATCATCATAATATATCAACCGTCCTGTAGCGACATATTCACCATCATCTTGGATAAGAATGTGATGTACATCTGGACTAATCTTGTCATATTCATCAATCTCTATTTCCACCGGTACTTGTTGCTCGACTACGAATACCTTCTTCCGAATATCTAGACCATATTGGAGCTGGTCCTCAGTCTTTACATGGATAATCTCTGCAGCCATTATCTATCCTCTCCTTCTCTCTAATGTTGAGACCCAATTGTCGTCCGACTATTATACAAAAAAAATAATTTCCTGTATAGTTGAGTAAAATTCGATAAACTCATTCAGAGAAGGAGCTAACATCATTATGGGCATGGGTGTGACTATTTTCCTTGGTGTCGTGATGACCATAGTACTCATCTTCTCTTTCTTTTACGTCACCCAAAAGGGTTATTCACGTAAATGGGATGAAGAAGAATAATAGATCAAGGGCCACCATAAACAAATGGCGGCCCTTGATCTATTATTTATGGAAGAGAAATTTCATCTGTAGAGTAAACCTCTTCTATGACCGAATCTGAGTATACTTCTTCCATCACAGGCGTATTATGCGAATCTAACCTTTCTAACTCAACAGTTGTTGATTGTTCCTGCTCCAAAGAGCATCCGCTAAGCATAATAACGATAACGACACTTACCACCAGACACCAGCTCTTATTCGTCGGCATACCATCACCACTTCCTTTGCGAATGGATATACCAAGCATTGTAGACTCTTTTACCCATGTTTAAACCTATAGATTGCTAGAATCACGCTTATTGACCCAAAAGTATTGACACCTGCTATAAGGGCTGATATGATAGAAAAAGTCTTTGGAAAACAAGATAATTACATATTATGATCTGTTAGCTCAGCGGGAGAGCACTATCTTGACAGGGTAGGGGTCACTGGTTCGAATCCAGTACAGATCATCACTGAAAACCCTTGTGTATCAAGGGTTTTTGTTATTTCATAGGTTAAATACAGTCCTCAAATAAGGCTCCAAAATGCCCATCTGGTGCCGAACTGGTGCCCTTTATTCAACTAAAGCGAATTAACTTCCTTACTGGTGCCATTTGGTGCCGCAAAAAACATCTCTCCGAATGCTTCCGCAGTCTCCTGCTGCATATGCGGTGTAATATGTGAATATCGATCGAGCATCTTTATACTGGACCACCCCATTCTCTCCGCAATCCTCTTGCTATTCTCATTCATCTTCAGCAACATGACCACATGTGTATGTCGGAGATCATGAAAACGAATCTTCTTCAAAAGCTCCACCTGCTCACCATTCTCTATACGTTTAGTGATAGCTACATTGATCTTCTTGATAATTCTATAGAATGATCGGTTCAAGTTTCTCGGTGATACTGGCGTTCCTAACTCAGTACAAATAAGCAGATCATTATCCTCATATATATCCCTATTCAACATCTTCCTTTCTTTAACCCTGTGACCCAACTCCCCCAGCTCTGCAGCTGTAACCTTATCAATTCCAATAGCTCGGATCCCTGATGCAGACTTTGCCCCTGGCTCTATGTCCTTTCCATTGTGATTAAGGATTTGACGTACAGAGATTGTCCTATTTTTTGTGTCGCTGTCTTGAATCCTTAAACCTAGTATTTCCCCCTGTCTCATTCCGGCTGTTATAGCTAGCAAGAAGGCGCAATATAACGGATCCACCTTCGCCGCCTCCAAAAACATATGAGATTCTGTATCTGTCCAGTAAAGCATCTCTTTGAGAGTGGCAATAGGACGATCCACCACAGCAGCTGGATTCTTAATGATCATATCCCAACCGGCAGCCTTCTTCAAACTTTCATTAATTAGCGTGTGGACCTTCTGCAAGTTCTCTCCTGAGAGTCGTCCAGATTCAATGATATCGTTGTACAGATTCTGTATATGCCGGGGCGTGATACTGCCGAGCTGCAGATCACCCAGCGTAGGAAGAATGTGATTTTTGATCAAAGCAGTATAAGTATCTAACGTACCCTGCTTGACTCTGGCTTTCTTATCACGGAGAAAGTCCTGCATAAAGTCACGATAGAGTGTCTTAGAAGCATCCAGATTAAGGCCTTGTCCTAATTCATTTAATAGAGCCCTTTCTGCTTCTGTAGCATCTTGCTTTCGTTTGAATCCACGACGCTTGATTCGCTTGCGTTCACTTCCTTTACCTACCTCAATAGTAAAATACCACGGATTAACCTTTACGTTCTTATCTTTGATCACTGCCATAATATACGCCACCTTATAGTTATTTGTTGGATGAGTCTTTATCTCCAGATGACAGATCTAACTGACCTCGCTGCAATCTCCTTTCAACTTTCTTAACATCTTCATGTGTCGGTAAATCCTCTGGCATAGTGCCGCCTAGTTCACGGATCGTCTGCCGTACCTTGACGCCTACATCGAAGTGAGCCTGGTTTGCTTCTTCTTTTCCTTGGATGTTCTCTCTACGTATTTTCTCTTCGGTTTGAGTAGCGCGGAAAAGGTTAGCTGCCAACTCGGTACTGCCCATATGATCGAGAATCCTCTGACTCTTCTTCAATCCTTTATGATTGTGAATTCCTTTAGCATCCAAGTCGCCGTACAGACCTTTGTACCCGTGATTCTGGAACACAGCAAAATCAATGGTCGTTAATACTCCTGCTTGGTAAGCAGCATCAGCCAACTGAATGTTATGCTTCCGCAATTCATCACGCAGCATGATACGCCGTTCATCTTCTGTGGCCTGCTCAAATACCTCCTGCTTGCGAGTTTGAACTGCAAAATAGGTCTGGCCCAGAGCTACAATCTCCTTTGCTGGATCAGCGTTTTGAATGATGAGATAACATGCGTACCGAGAAAGGCGGTAGTCTCGAATAGATCGTTTTGCACCGGAGCCAATCTCAACCATTTCGTTGGACTTAACAAAATGGTTTTCCACTTCTTGTCCGCTGTTCATACAGGCAGTTTGTGCCTTCATAATTGTCTTTTCAAGGTTTCGAAAGTCAGTATAATCCAATATCTTAGCTAAGCTACGAGCTGTCCAATACTCATTTGCGTTCTCATCCACCTGCCGCACTTCTTCAAACGGTGATACATGTCCATCAATTGGCTTGTCTGTCATAGTTAATCCTCTCCCTTGAATCTCCATTGTGGAGAAATATGAATCCATTATTTATGTTTGGATAAGTGCCTAAGCTTCCTTGAATTAGAACCTTTGATAACCGATCAAGAGTAGTCGCCAGCATACGCAGTTTGGAAGATGCTCCCTCCGCTTTCAATGAATACGTAAACGCGAAGAAACAAAGAAAATACCTTCAGTTGTTAAGGGACACAAACGCTCTCTTTGAACAAAAACGCATAGAACTCCTCTACTGGCAAGATATTACGGAGAAAATGGGTATAAACTTAACCGACATTGAGGGAATTGAGAAGTTAGTGATCGATAATACAAAGCTCTCTGATCTATTTCCGGAGTTGTTATTCAGTGATACGAGCGATGATAAGAATAGTGACAAACAGAAAAAAATCCTTAAGTATTGATTCTATATTTGGCTAAGCATAACTAAGTAATGTATTTGTTCATTGCCCTGCTGACTTTGGTCGGTGGGGCTATTTTTGTTGAGATAATAGAAAACCGATAACATGAGTGGAAGAGTAAGCGCTATATGATTGAACATTAATTGACAGACGAATATTCTCATTAACAAATTTTTCTTTCAGATTTTGTATGATTTCTGTGTTATAGATAATAAACGCAATAGTGGTTTGCTTGCCTTTTTGCTCGTATTGAGAGATAGAAATGTAATCACTTTTATTGATTGTTATAATTGAATTCAGCGATCCCATATCATTTGGAGAGAGCATTATCTGATTATAATTATGGTATACGGGGTAAGTTGATGAAAAACATTCTGTAAACCTCTTTCTGTGCTTCTCAATTTTTCGTTCAATATCGATTTGATTAATTAAAAATAAATTTGTTTGCTCTATTTGAGTAGATAAGCGGATGATATAACTATCAAGGTATGCTTCGAAATGTTTCCTTTCTTCTTCATGCTGTCTCAATACATTATTAAATGCTTTGGCCGTAGCTTTGTTCTTCATTTTTGAATCCACGTACTCAGTTACTCCTCTTGCAAGCATTCTATTATAAGTGTGCTTCCACATACTGCACCACCTCACTTAGTAGGTTTAATGAACCGGATTTCCAATCATCGAAACATGTTCTATATCCTCGTAAGGAACCCATGTAGGACCTTCTGACGATTGAATCTTAGCATGTTTAGGATCGGTGGACACTTCTGCTACTCCTGTTATGATTTCGTCGTCATGAAGCTTTACAGTTACCCTCTGACCATTCGCAACTGCTATATGTAGTTCTTCCTTCACGTTCATAAAATCCCTTCGGTCTTTTATTCAATATCTTATTCTTCTTTCACTTCAAAACACCTGCTAAGGGTAATAATTAATAAGAAAGAGCCTTAGAATCACATCCGAGGCTCCTTTTTTCCAGCATGGTGAATAAAATAACCAATGCATAATACTTGTACATGCTGATATGCGCTTCTTTTAACTTAGTTTACGCTCTATTGCGCGTCTATGTTGGATATTGGATGCTGCTGATTAACTAATGTCGGCTGGCTCTGGTTCAAGTCCAGACTCCCGCTCTGAGAGATAAAACAGAGCAAAAGCAGGGGAATTACCCCTGCTTTTCACATTTTAATTATCCTCCTATAATGTACCATCTGGCGCTTTAATAGCCCTGATCACTTCTTTATACAGTGAAACAACGGCCGCATTGCTCAACTGTTGTAAATGGTTAGCGCCGACAGCCGCATTGTTGCTACCCATTCCGGAGAGCGTTTGACCTCTCGCTGTCATAGCCGCCTGGACAATTTCATCTGCAATTTCTTCATGTGTTTTTGGCATATCCTTCACCTCCCTCAACATCACAATTCGACATCAAAGGAAAACTTCCACTTATTACCACATAATCAACAAAGGCTGATGGAATTGAACCACCGACTACGGTTTTGGAGACCGTTATGTTTCTACTACACTAAACCCTCTCATAGGCGCGCCTTCCAGCATTTAACCGTCAAGCTCTATTATTAAACCAAAAGAGAACAGTTATCCCGCATTCTCTACCCTTGCGGCTATTACGCCGTCAAACAGGTACATGATTGTGTCGGGTGCTGCTCTCTTCTTGATTCCTATGGATTCAGGATCTCATACAAACTACCCAACCTCAGCGGTCTTCGTATTTGCCTAAAGATATAAAAATCTCCCTCCTATCTGGTGCCGAATCTGGTGCCGAAAATTGAAAAACGGCACTAAAAACGAACAAAAGCGAACAAATATACGAACACAAAAAAACCTTATGCAGCAATGGTTTCACTAGAGTAGCAACAACCAACAACGTGAATTTTCACTCTTGACAGGATTCGAACCTGCACATACCATTAGGTCATAATATAAATTAGAGTGATCTTAACCGCATTCTTAACGCTGTATCTAAACAGTGGCATTCAGGTCAATCAGGTATTCTTTTACGAACATTTGCTGTTTGGCTGTCAATGCCATCGTTATCAGCTCCTTTATGTAAAATAGAAAAAAGCACCCGTTAAGGTACTTATCTCGATTCCCATATATGACTGGCAATATAATATGATATTGCTCCTGCAGCTAAACATATTTTAATCGCCACTATTTTTAATAGTTCAGCCAATCTATCTGGAAGCGAATTAAGGACTGAGCGTACCGCAGCGAACGCCACCAAAATTGCAATGATAGCTATAATAAATGGTACTGCCACATTCGAAATCATTTCCCAATCAAACATCTCTACTTTCCAATCCATAATATCTGCCTCCCAGCATCACAATTCGACATCAGGAAGGATTTACCTTCTTTACACACTGCTTCTTCTGCTTACCACAATACTGTTTAGTGCCTATCCACTCACCCCATACACATCTAACACACTTCTCAGGTTGTATGTATATCGGTTCATCTATTGTAGGTTTCGTAGTGAAGCTCCTCCACGATTAATTAGTCTCTCTAATTATAGGTGGCATGTGTAATACAAAATTATACCTTTTCCCCACTTTTTCACGAACATATTTTTCAAATTTATTTCTATCGGGGTTATTCAACCCTAAAACGATTCCTTTAGCTTCCGCCACAAGTTCGTTTAGCTTGACTTGGACATAGGTTTGGTTTCTTTTGTCCAACAAATATCCGTGGTTATGCTCCACTTCTTCATCTAATATACTAATTCCTACACTCCAAGCTCCAATCTTCTTTTTTAATTCATCTCGAAACACATAAGGTGAATTAGTTCCATATATTGAACTTAATTTTGAAATATTGTTATCCGAAAACGCAGCATTCGTGTTATGCCCCATAATTCTCTCACCAAAATTCGAGAAAAATTTATCGAATTTTAAGATCAACTCCAATTTTGAAGGTTCCTTTTTTATTATAAATCCATCGTTATCATAATCAATTTCAATTATTTCGAAGCTTGTTGATTTAAAGAGTCCAGAAATTAGGTCCGAGCTCTTTTCTACAAAGCTGCTCTCCCATATGCATGAAATTGTCTCTTTTGTTATAACTCCGTTTTGTTTGAGCGTTTTCATAGTCTTATGATCACGCCGATTTTCTAGCCAAGTCATAATTCTTTTTGTAGCAATGAATTGATTTTCACGATTATGAAGTTGATTTTCATCGAATGTACGTATATATTCTATCTCCTTGTTTAGAATATCTTCCATTTCATCAAGAATTGCTTCATCTGCTTCTCTTCTCAGAAATGTATTATGCAATTCCCGAAGTTTTGCCCCTTGAAATAAATAGGGTTCTTCTAGATGTGTAGGCAATACAATATCATATTTCACTACTTTGTTTAACCAATTATCAATTCTATTTTGTATACCGGGAAATCGTTGATTAATCAACCCTCTTCTTCTTCTTATTTCCTTTGCCTTTCTAAATAATTGCCCTCTGGAGTTACCTTCATGTAAAAAGTCGATGTCAACATAATCTTCCACACAGTCTCCACCAACATTTAACTTATTCCCATTAAGTCTATTTTGGATGTAGTAGATATACCTATTTTCCCTACCGCAAAGACCACAGGCTCGCCTTCCATCTCCTAAGTCTTCGACAGGATGTAATACCGATTCATCACCCTTCCATTCATCACCGCATTGTTTTAGTATATATGGAACTACAAATTGAAAATCTGTTTTGTGTTCGTCTGGAACCTCATTAATTAATAGAGACCATTTTGATTCAAGTAAAACCTTTAACCACATATAGTCCTCAATTACTTGACTATTAATAATGAGATTTCTTTCCTTCTTCGAGATACGATTTGTCAAAATAACACCCCTATTGGATTATTTTGTATTACCATTTTTGAATATACTATATGTTGTAGATTTATGACAGATAAAAACCTATCCCACAAGGAATAGGCTATTTGCTTTGTTGTCTTTTATTTTCACTTCTGCTCTATCCAACATTGTCTGAGCTGCACCACGGCTGATATCCATTTCCTGTGCGACTACCTATTTGGCGATCACCTTAAAGATCAAAAACCTTACCGAGTTAGGTAAAACAGCCGACAAATTAGCGGACGTTAAAATTAAATATGACAACAAGTATGAGTACAATACCTTTAAAGTTCTTGAAGAGGGTAGTGGTGAGGATTTTACTTACGCCAATATATCAAGTATTGAGCCTTTAAAGACAGGCACCCTACTCTATTTAGCTGAGATTCCCAAGGAAATAGTAACAACAGATAAGAAGCCCTTAAATGCAGAGATAGAAATAAATGGGGAAACCTACGAGTACAAAATACGATAGGCATTGCAAATCTTCATTTACACGATATCCCAAATGAATTATTGATGTTACATTTATGTGAGCGACGTCCATTGCTAGTTTTTGAAGGTTAGTTTAGTTATGTTAGTGATTAAGCTAACGGGCTGGTTAAAGCAACTTTTCAACGACTAAAAGCGTTATATCCAAGGGACTCATATATAATGTCGTGTAGGAAGAATAAATGATACATAGATATGGAGGAATAGTTATGGAGACGAAGGAAGAAAATTTCTCGAATGATAGCACCATGGAATCAATCAAAAGTTTAACTGAACAAGATGCGAAGACTTTCTTGAACCTTATATATGCTGTTTTGAAAGATAACATGATCCCGAGCGAAAAATTGATTTCACATGTATTATCCATTTTCGAGGAAAAAATACCGAGAGTGGTTAAAGCAAGACAGAATAATAATTAATCATCAAGCAGTTATAAGACGCTGGGCAGAAAAAACATCTGAATATAAATAACGGCTTAATGATGTGGTAGATAATATTCTTACGCTAACGGGACACTATAGCACAATACATAAGGGTTGCCGAGAGGTGGCCCTTTGTTAAGCTAACGGGCAGTTTAATGCAATGAATATTTACTTACAATGGATTAATATGGAATAATAATGAGAACGTAGGTTCTTTAGTGATCATTGTTAAAACTATAGAAAGACAAGGTTTTGTAAGTTATTCAAGAGGGAAGTAACTGCGCTTTCCGCTGGTAAAAGAAGTTGAAGAAGCATTTCATCATGTAGATGGAGTGCCTCTTTTTTGAAAATTTAAGAAAGTTTCACCATCTTTATATATTTCTAGACAAACGGCTTTGTTTTCTCTGTAAGCGAAGGACGGCGCAGCCCTTGTATATCCTGAGAATTAAGAGTAAAGAAGGGTAATTGACTGAAACTTAGGAATTAAGATACTTTAATTAGCAATGAAATGTAAGTAGAATAGTATAGGAGCAAAAAAGTAAACATCGTCGATTAATTGTACATGGGAACATTAGTTCTGATACACTGAGAAAAAGGAGAAATGTAGCATGGGAGTTTCTGTTTATTACACTTGTATGAGAAACTATAACCTTACCAACAGTGAGGAGCAAGAGATAACGGCCATCATTGATAAATACAATGCGGGTTTTGAAATGAAGGATATTGGAGAAACATTTTGTGTTTATGACTATGATCAGGATGAACCAACAGTGATCTTTGCAGGTTCAACAAAGCTACCCTTTTCAGATGATTTTGAAGATACATTGCATGCGCTGTTTTATTGGTTGACCTGTTTGACGGATATTAGAAGAAGTATTTCTAATGGGGATTGGCATGTGCATCTAGATGATACGGATGCCATTTGGGATGAGGAAACGGGTTGGCAAATGCCAGAAGATTAGTACTCGTATCCCCAACAAAGTAATGTAGGGATCTTATTTAAGTGCATGTGCGAGGCAAATCGAAAATGCGCCAATTACTCACTGAATTAGGTAGGGGAGATACTGTTTTCTTCAGCTGACTGTTACTGAGCTAACGGATACGATAGTGCAATGAAGAGACCACAAAGGCATAACGCCAATGTGATCTTATTTAATGCAGTATCTGAGTAGTCCGTTCTATGCGTTCAATATCCTCGTAGGGCACCCACACAAATGCTTTTCACGTCGCGATATTTTCTTAGTTCTGAAAGAGCTATCCCTACATTTTTTTGGTAGACATATCAAAATAGTTTAGAAAATAAAGGAGGGTACCACTTATTGAAGAAAGCTATTATATTTTCTCTAATGTTAACGTTCGTACTTTTAGCAGGGTGTAACAACAACTCAAATAACGTGTTAACGAATGAGACTGCAACCACTCCCCAAGTCGAAGGAACGCAAACTCCAGTGGAAAAATCCGAGCCAACCGTTGAACCTGAAAAGGAAAAAGAACTAACACCTGGGGAGAAATTATCTATTGAATACGTAAATACTTACCTGAATGGAACTGATCTTGATGCGAAGAAGAAGTTTGTCGATGAAAAAGTTCACCCTGACACTAAACAAATACTTGAGTTTACCATTTCGATGGTCACCGAAAAAAATAAGATGTTTTTAAATCCGAGAGTGGTTGAAACAACTGACTATGAAAGTGCTGGTAAAAAAGGGACCTTAACTCTCATGCGAGGTGACGGAGACAAAGAATTTATCGCTTTGATAATGGATGATAAATTTGGGTGGGGGTTTATCTCAACGGAAACAGATGAGCAAATGAAACAATCCTTTGATGAAGTTCGCACTAAATTTAAGGATAAATAATCATGAACATTAAGGAAGAATTACATATAGCTGCAAAACGAAGTCAGAGGGTAACTTAAAGCAAGACCACATCGGAGATAATCCCTTGTGGTCTTCTTTGACTTTCAATGTTCCACCCAATAATTGGTGTTGTCCTTTGATGCCAGAGGAGTTGCAGGTTTACTCTTCTCTCTCTCCCATCCTTCTATAATCTGAATTGAACTCATTGAAGCTTTGTCTTCCCAAAAGATGTAGTTCAGACTCTCCAACTCGTTCAGACTTTCCCGTACGCTGTTCATATTCCTGCCTGTCAGTCGTTCCAAATCTCCCATGGTCGGAATTACATTGTGCCGCCTACAATAGTTATATAGCACCCTTAATAGCTTACGCTCCGCATCAGCTAGCATTAGACTGCCTCCCGTACTGCTGTTCTTGGAGCTTGCCATGCCAATATGTTATCGATACGGAATGTGCGTGGTGATCCAGTCATTAGACAGGTAGCTCTAATCAATCCGTTATGGATACTATTCACTTCAATACGCCGCTGCGTGATTTTTCCTGATTGATACATGATTTCGATGATTTTCTCAAGATACTTCACTGGCATGTTATTCACTCCTAATAAGAACGTTTGTTTGTATTATGTACGAACTAATGTTCTTAAGTCAATGTGAATAATATCCGCATCTACATTCCCGTGGATTTATAATTAAGAATCCTTTCAGACTGGTTAGGGCAAGATATATTTTGGGACTGCACCATAAGGAGCAGCATTCATAAAACGAGGGAGTGAGATTAGATGACTAAAAATAATGACAACAATCGAAAAGATGGTTCTGACCGTAACACGACCAATACGGATGGCTTTGGCGCTGGAGAAACTGTAGGAACCGCGGGTGGTGGTGCTGTGGGCGCTGTCGTGGGTTCCGCTTTGGGTCCTGTTGGAACCGTCGTAGGTGGCATCGTAGGCGCTTCGTTGGGCAATAAAGTGGCTAAAGCTACTGAAGATAACGACAACGACACACACCGAACAGAATAAACAGATACTAGACATCTACTAGTGAGGAAAAGCAGGGCGCAGGGGAAACCCCGTGCCCTCGATTACTTGTTAGTTTAGAAACTTCACTGAAGCCAGCTTGTTTATTTTAATGAGCATTATCCACTAATCTACCCGTCATTAATCAGTTATTTTTAGGGCTACGAAAGCGCGACACTATGCTGACTGCGAGTCCAAGAATTATACCAATAGCTACGAACAAGTAATGAGTTAGTGTACTCAAATCGGATGAGATAATTACCAACAGGACGAACAGAACCAAGATTACGGAAGCGGAGGCCCTCTGCCGTAACCTCCAGCAATTTCTCCCGTAGTAATTCCTCTATTTTCAATTGAGTACACCTTACTATATGTGAAAATATAAAATAAAGATTGAGTTTAATGGCAAGGGAAATTTATCATTCCCAAATAAAAAAGACCCTGCTAGCAAGATCTTTTCAAGAATAACAAAAATAGATAAAAGCTCCGCTAGCTTAATATAAATAAAAATCAAATAAGACCACATTGGCGTTATGCCTCTGTGGTCTCTTGTATCGTATGAGGTTATTTAAGAATACACATTAGTTTAGTAACAGAACGCACTAGTAATGATAACCAACAAAATGAACAGAACTAAAATTGCCCCTGTACTTCCACCAACACCACAACCTCTGCTGTATCCTCCAACAGCTTCTCCCATAGTAATTCCTCCTTTCCAATCGGGTACAGATTACTATATGTAAATACTTAAAAGGGAGATTGGGTTTAATGGTAAAGAAGATTCAGGCCTTCATGCCGCGTTATAATTATTTGCTCAGGAAAATTTTCCTTACCTAAACAAAAACAAGCCCACCAACCGAAGTCAGTAGGGCTCGTTTGGGATCTCTTTTACGCCCCAACTGTGTAACTCCCTCTCTATTTAATGTGTTTGTGCTAACGAAACTTTTCCTGAACATGAGAAAAGCGACCCTCTATAGGTGCTGATATCTTACTGATATAGATTCGTTATATGTATAACGACATTCATTTTATACGGGCTTAGTACGCTATTACTGTAAAGATTGTAGATTGATGTATTTATCTCAATAATGGGTATCATTCTAATGTCCATAGACACACTTTTTGTGTTGAGTAGGTTTTCCATATAGGTAATCGCAAACAGACTCACACGCCGACGCTACGGCACCGTCATGAAATCCCCTGCCCTTCACCAAGCATTTTATTCAATAAGAACACACGCTCCTTAAATTAGCTTATCCAGTGTCGTGAAGATAAAAGAAAAATCCATTAGGGCATTCGCTTTTCCCGTGTTCAATTAGTATTTCTGCAAGTCTGACGTCATTATTCTGTTCGATCAATACAAGCACCTCCATTTCCTTTATTATCACATGTACTCAGAATAATTAAAAAAGCCGCCTATTGGCGACTATAGGTAGCCCAATTTATTTAGGTCAAGTGTCACTAATCATTCGTAAACATAATATGAATTAACCAAAAGACGAAAGGAGAAAATCAATGAGTCAAGAAAACTATAACGTTCAAGGATCTCAACAAAGGGATCCCGATCCCCAATCCTATTATCATCACGGCCATGAACATACACATCATCCCTATCATCATACCTCCGGTCACCCACATGGTCAGCACATCGTCCATCATCACCATCATTATCACTATCACCACATGATGAGAGAGCAAAATACCCCTCAACGATAATATTAAAAAAGTATAACAAAAATTTAAGGCGAGAATGGTTACGCCCAGTTCAACGCCGCATTTATGCAGCCGTGCGTATCGTTCTCGCCTTTTTCTATGCTTACAAATAGCACATTTTATATTTACTTTAGAAGGACCACTCCGAAGGAATGACTAGTGTGAAAACATTGATCTTAGTATACTGATCAACTAGCATAAAAAACCTATGAAACCGTAAGTATCCATGTAACAAATTACCGGGAGTTGCGTGGGACAGTCTAACGATCCTAAGCGAGCTAGGATTAGAACGTAGAAGGCTTTGGCTCAGTAATGCATTAATAGGAATCAAAGAAAGACCACAATGGCGTTATGCCTCTGTGGTCTCTCCTATGCAAAATCGCTCCTCGTTAGCTTAATGCAAAGTATCGATTCGCCTAACAATGTTCGTATTGATGTCTACGATGAGTTAGGACTGGAGAGCTTTTTGTAACGAATTTTTCATGTTTTCAATGAACCTTTGACGCAGTTCTGGTTTTAATTCCAATAGAGAGAGATATGGATTTAAATCTTCAAGTTCGACCAACAGAAGCTCTCCTTGTGTAGTTCGGCATGCATCAACACGTTGTATCCCCCAATTAAGGTTGTTCCACTCAATAAACTGATTTGCAAATTTCAAATCTTCCTTAGTCGGGACAAACTCTGATAAGATCCATCTCTTCTTTTTGTCTGATGCATACAATGCATATTGAAACTCATGATCGATAAAATAAAACGATACTTCATAGTCGAAATCAATTAAAGGCTGAATCAAGACATTCCGTACATTTGCATCAAATTTGGATGTTAGATCATTTTTAGATATAAGCTCGAAGCCTATTGAGTCAGCACCATCCTTCGGTTTAGAAACATAAGTCTCAACATCTGGTAACTTCTCAATTAATTCGATGTCATCAATTGTAGGTATGACGGGATATCCAGCCTTCGTAAGCTCTAAGAGGTAATCCTTACCGTTCATATCTCCCTTACCATTAAACGAATTATATGTTTTATATTTATTTGCGATCACTCTTTCGCGAAGAGACAAGTATTTGTCCTTGAAATTAACAATGGGTCCAGCGTTTCTGAAAACAATTAGCTCATGCTTTTCCTCAAAAGCGTGAATGTCTTGTGGGTGACAAATAGTAAGTGCAAATGACTCTCTAAGTTGGGAAGTTAGAAACAAATCTTCCTCATAATAAGTTCGCCCATTTGCTTGATAATACAGATCCGTGACAAATAATAGTGTTTTCATTTAAGCACACGCCTTTCTACAGCTAAATCTAATCTTCATCCATAATCAGCTAAGGTTAACACAAATGAATGTTTTTATTCAACTAACCTGCACGTTAGTTGAATCACGAACATAAACTACCCTGCCAAAACTGGCAAGGTACGATGCTTATGTATAATGTAAATCAGTATAATCCTGAGCGAGCAAGGATTCGAACGTAGAAGGCTTTGCTCAGTTTGAATTAATAGGAATCAAAGAAAGACCACATTGGCGTTATGCCTCTGTGGTCTCTCCTTTGAACTATCGTGTCCCGTTAGTTGAATAATTTGTGATTAGATTAATCCATAATTCACTTATTGAACGCCAAACTGTACATCAACCATTCTGTGCAAAGAGGAATAAGATCAGCATAGTCATTAATAGCTTAAATTGTTTTTATTACTTCACTTGTTCCAAGTTCTTGTTCCGTGTCATCCGTGCATTCGAGTTGTTTTTATTAAAAGAGGTGATCATATAGTTTTATTTCCCTTTGATAAAAGTCATATAATTGATTAATAGAAGAACTTGAGAAGATATGACTGGCTCGTTCAATTTTCTCACGTTCCCAATCGAACCAACGCATTTCCTTTAACTTTTCGATTTCTTTGTCTGGAAAGCGTTTCTTTATCTCTTTAGCAGGGTTGCCGCCTACTATCGTATATGGTGGGACACCTTTTACAACAACCGATCCAGCCGCAACAATGGCACCTTCACCTATTTTCACACCGGGCATAATCATTGCATCCATGCCAATCCAGGCATCACTTTCGATGATTGTATCCCCTTTTGGTTCGTAAGAAGTTTCAATCTGCTCCACAAACGGATACACGGTAATCCATTCAGGATGATGATTATGATTTCCACCCATTAAAATAATTACACCACTTGCAATGCATACGTAATTTCCTATAATCAATTTATCTAAATGCCAACCATGGTCTTCGATGGGGTTAAATAACTTTCTTGATTTTTCATCTCCCCAAAGATATCTAACGCACCCATCTTCAAAATCATGATTATCGTAATAACCAGAGTAGTAGGAGTATTCCCCTACTTCAATCATTGGGTTGGTGACAATATCCTTTAGATACTTAATTTCAGACCAGTGGTTAAACTGATGTTGTTTCATTCTTTTCCCTCGCTTCTAAGTAATATAAATCTTTTTTTACTTAGAAGCTTAATGCAGTAGCAACATTCTTAAACCGTTTCAAACGACGAACCATCGTCCTCATCCTTTTCCTATTTGATGGGGACATTGTAACAAACGAATCATTTGTTCGTCAAATCATACCTCACTGTCTGAACTAACCATGACATAAAAAAGTAACTAATCCGGACAAACATCTTAGAAATTGACATCAACCCTTGTATACCAAGGGTTTTTATATGGTGTGTCGCATTATATACCCTATTCAATTGTGAAAGAATATGAGATACGGGAAAACATGTTACCTTGTTAAGGACACGTACTCACTCAACCGAATCATTGCTAAGGACGAGAATCAGTACATATTCTTAGCACCTCTTAATAAACGGAACACATTGTTGACATTAATATTTGACAACAATATGTTCAGATAAAATAAAAAAACCGCGATTTAAGAGGAAATTAATCGGACTATATTGTTGACAATCGACAATAACCAAATATCCACTTTACCAAATGATCCATTATAAATTCTACTTAATTTTTTGGTAGATAACAAATGTAATCCGTTTGAGGGTTTAGCAAGTTTAACTATCCTACCCGCTACAGTTAGCCTGATTTTACGGTATAATCTTAGGTTATAAATTTATATAAGCAAGCCTGCCCGTTAGCTTAATGACGCATCCAGTCTAATGCTTCATTCTTCTCGAACATAAAATACCCTGCCAATACTAGCAAGGTACGATACTTCCGTTAAATATATTGCAACCAATATTGAAACAATGTGTAAATGTTATTTTTCAAAAGAGTATTCACCCACGTTAAAAGTTAAGATTTCATCAAAAATTACGTAATCTGTTCTCTTACTGAAAGATCCCTTATTCCATGTTTTATTGAATGCATACTTAGCAGAGCCAACTCTACTGCTTATTTAAATCCATACTAAAATCCTCAGAACAATTTTCCTTATCAAAATAAAAAGACCACTTTGGATTAATTGATTCAATCCTTATAAACAAAAACCAGTCAAAACACGAAGCTACAGTGTTAGACTGATTTTTGTTACACTATCGTTTCACCACCCAGGTTTGTTTGGAACTATAAGAAAGAATAACCTTAGTTCGATCTTAGTGGAGTTAGGATTGACGAATCGAGATCTGTGCAGCGACACCTGCCGGATTATCTGCCGTTCTACGGCCACCAAAATTAAAGGCGATAATGACGATGTCATTTGTTCCTCTCTGCAAGAACCGTCTTATATTAAATGTTCGTCCGGGATTAAAAAACGAGGTATTGGCCTGCGGGGTATCAAATACGACGAATCGTCCGTTGATGAGCACGATGGCGTAATTATCGACAGACAGGAAAAGGCTCGCGCTCTGGATACTTCTTCTTGTTGAGAGTGTAAACCGTCTAGAGATAACAGCCACCTCGCTGCCCAGATCGCGCGAATTCCAGACGTATCTTGCATTGGCTACCGGAACCCAAGCCGGATTCCTCTCAATTTCCTGAGCATTGAACCATGTATCATCTGTACCAATAACTACGGTTCGCTGGCCGATTGTGATGGCTTTTCCGGCTTGATTCTTATGAAACCGGGATAAGTGTTTTCTGTACATCAACAATGCTGCAGTCCTCGTGATTCTTTTTGCACGACGCACCACTTTTTTCTGGGTGGCAGGTTTTTGAACGGGCATTTAATCCTCTCCTAGTCTTATTGGATTTGATACAATCTTATCCTATGACCGATAAAAGAAATTGCTAGTATACCAGCCTTGAGTTAGTAAATTCTTCCTCAACAATAAATATTTTGGTTGTATTACCTGCCTGTTTGCCAAACATGTAGCGCAAGCGCCGCACCATATGCTTATTAACGCATCCGGTCTAATTTTCATTCTAAAAGAATGTAAATATCCAGACATAACCACACACCAAAAAATACCCGTCAGTCCATAAGACTGGTGGGTATAGCAAAAGAGAAATGAGCTTGTTATACCCAGATAGACTTAGAGATAATTACCAACAGGACGAACAGAACCGGTTATGGCAGTGACGCGGCAGAAACCTCCAGCAATTTCTCCCGTAGTAATTCCTCCATTCAATTCAGTACACCTCATTATATGTGAAAATATAAGATAAGGATTGGGTTTAATGACAAGGGAAATTTATTCTTAAAACAGGAAAATTGTCCTTACCAAAACAAAAAAAGACCCTGCAGCACATGCTGCAGACTCTAGCGAGGCTTGGGCAATGGTGTGGGATGCAGGAACGCCGAAATTTTTAAAATCTGCTGTTGCACTATCGTGTCCAAGGGAACACATCCCGTCGCCAAAACTATTCACCCACTACTTGTAGAAACCATGTTTTAACTGGTTCAGACCTAGATCCCGCATCACGTGCGATGCTATAGATCTACAACGTTACAAAATTTCATTGTCCAAGAAGATTTTTACCCTTCTTTAACAGTCTGATGACCTACTCCCATTTTTTTGTCCTTATTCTATTTCCTTCTTCTTAATGCCGATATGAAGTGCCGCAATACCACCGGTGAGCGGATAAGCCTGTACATGAGTGAGCCCTGTTTTTCTGAAAATATCGGCCAGCTGCTTATGGTCAGGAAAGTGAATCAATGATTCGGGCAACCATTTGTACTGCTCATACCTCTTGACTACCAATTTACCTATTAGCGGTAAAATATTTTTAAAATAAAAATAATAAAGTCCTTTAAACGGCTGCCATGTTGGCTTCGACAATTCTAGTGAAACAACCATGCCTCCGGGTTTTACAACCCTTTGCATTTCCTCTTGTCATTCACCTCAAATTTCTTCCAACGCCTTAGGCTCGACAGGTATCGCTTAAAGGGCTCTTCAATCAGGAGCAGCTCCTTACCCAACTCATTCGATTCCTACGAGACGATATACAATAATTATATCACTTTTCCAGTTCTGATTAAAAGAAATAGCCTACATACGCAGGAGCTTCCGCATTGTGCATTAACCTGCCCATCCTTTTGGCAAATCAGTGGGTGATTCATCAAATGTATTATCGAATGATTCTAGATGTTACGGCTTATTAACATGGATATTTTCACTTAGCTCTGATAGACTATTTGGTGATTGTTATCATACTTAGGGGGAACAAGAAATTGAATAAACAGTTATTTAAAAAATGGTGGTTCTGGGGTATTGTTATTTTGATCATTGGAGCTATTAATGGTGCTAGAAATATAATAATACAACAACCTGAAGAAGTAAGTTCCATCAAGATAGATGAACCTACACAAGCCAAAGAAGCAGTCGTACCACAACATTCTTTTCCATCTGATCAACCCATTACAGGAACTTTAGGAATGTCAGTTGATCAATTCACACAAGCATTCAACACCAGTGCCAAAGAGTTTCAGACTGGATTAAATATATCGAAGCTAAATATAAATCTCGGAAATGTGAATGATAATTTCATGTACGTGCTGGTCGATAATTTATCTTTGCAAGGAATTGTTGATAAAATAGATGGCAACGTCCGTCATGTGACTATCACTAGTCGTGGCGATGGTAGTGCCGACTCAGGTGCGGACATTCTATTATCTATCGGCGTCCTCATTATGGCCACTAATCCTACCTTAAATACCGAAGATCGCGGTGCTATTATCAGAGATATCGGCTTCACAGATGAGAACACTGATTTCTCCAACCTTAACCAATCAACCGTTCGTAACGGCTTACAATATCAGATCCAATCTTCAGACACGATCGGAATAAAATTTAGTATATCAGAAGCGATTAAATAATAGGAAGCCTCGGATCTTTTCGAGGCTTTTTATTGTTTCACAATGATCAACAATCATTAGCATTATATTTCAATGGAGTGAATCAGACTACGAGCATTCGCAAAAAAAACATCAAGTTTTTGTATACTTGATGTTCAATCATAATAACTGCTTAGCAGCAGTCTATTTTATTATATCTACCCAGTTTAGCCAGCATTACCTTTCACGCCATAACCTATCACTCAAATATAAATTCCACTCTTGCACCCTCCACATAATTCTCAAGCTGATGTCCAACCCAAGATCCTGCACCTCTATTATCCTTAGGGCTTATGTACTCTATATCTGCGCCTGCTCCACCTTCTGCACACATGGCCATAGGCCACTCATCACGATCATAGCCTTTTTTGGTTGCTATCCCCTTTAAAGATTCATTACGATTCTCTTCTGCCCCAGATCGATCAATCGTACATATCGCAGAATGCCCTGCTTCTATAGCCTTCTGTATATGAGTTGCAGTCTCTGGATATCGATCACCTGGGAACACCAAAGTATAATCAGACTCCGTGCTTTGATGAACAGGAACAGACTTAAGCGACACATCCAAATTCAAATAGTAGGCTACGGCAGCCACAATGGCAGCAATAATAAAGCTTGATAGCGTCTTTTTCAACTTTCTCACTTACCATTCTCCCTTCACATAATAAAAAAAGTCTAAGTCTGGAATATATCACAGAACTCAAACTTTTGACAAGAAAAACAAGAACAAAATACGAACAAAAAACTTTGTCAGGTTAAGCTGTTAAGTTTCTTCTAAAATTCACTTCATTATGAGTGAGAGAAATAATGGCGTGGCATCTCCCTATTTTACATTTCCCCCCACACTTTTTACATGAATTGTTCATAAATTGTTGTTAGTTAGGAGGTGATTCACATGTCGAGACATTCTAGAAGAGCAATTAAAATTACTTTACGTCCGGGTCAAAAAGTACTCGTCACTGCAAAACGCCGCCACAGAAGAAGACACCACAGATGTTTCTAGTATGATTTAAGGGAAGGGAAGGCGATAATTGCCTTCCTTTTTTCATCCATTCTAACTGCCTCTAATACTTAATGATGGCATATTGCTTCCTAGAAGCTACCGTAGAGACGGTAAAGAAGTATGTAAAGAAATCGACACAGCACTAAGCAATTTCATAGTAGGTCGTGCTCTAACCGTGTCTCCAACGATAGCCATTTGGTCCATTGTTATTATTATCATCGCTCAACAAATTCAAAAATCATTATTGTACGTATTTATGGGCTCTTTCTATCCGATAAGGTCGAAGAAATCATTAAATAAGCTCTTAAATCAAAGATAAACAACTTCGTCTATTAAAAAATACCCAATTCGATGCAAGCTTACTGCAACAGATTGGGCATTTTTAGTCATTTATCCTTTTGGTACTACGCTAACACTTAACGTGACAGGAACCCCTTGATACGAACCGGTGAGCGTAGCTGACCCCGTACCTATCGCCCTGATCGTGGCACCTTTAACCGTAATTACACTCGTATTCGACGAAACCCAATTCACTTTAGCAGATAATACTGAGCGATCTCCAGTAGAGTTCACACCCGTCACTTTAATAGGTTTAGTCTTCCCTATAGTCAGTACAACGCTGTTAGGCTCAACTGTAAGAGAAGTTATCTTCTGTTCGACCGTGACAGGAACCTTAATATATTTACCTAGGTATGTAGCTTTCACTGCTGCTTTTCCCTTAGATACAGCCGTTAGACTTCCATCCTTAATCATCAGTACTTTTGTTGATGTAGACACCCAACTTACTTTATCTGACACATCTAATTTCGTTCCATCTGCATATTCAGCCTGAATCAATGGTAGCTTCTGACCCCCACCAACAATAAAACTATAATTCTTTGTCGACGAGGTTAACTTCAGCAGCTTTGGAACTACACTAACATTTACTGTAATCGGAATCCCTTGATATGAACCTGTCAAAGTCGTTGTTCCATTCGCAACACCCTTTACAGATGCCCCTTTAATCGTTGCCACACTCGTATCAGATGACACCCATTTTACCTTGGTTGATAACACCACACTTTTACCCGCCGAGTTCACACCTGTCACTTTCAAAGCTACGGACTTTCCAGCGATTAGAGCGATGTTCTTAGGCTGGACCGTAAGAGTGGCTATCTTCTGTTCGACAGTGACTGGTACTTTGACGAACTTTCCAGAGTACATCGCTTTAATTGTTGTTTTCCCAACAGACATACCCTTAATCTTGCCATCCTTAATAGTGATTATCTTATTAGATGTGGATACCCAACTTACTTTATCTGATACATCTACTTTCGTTCCACTCTCTAACCCTGCCTCAATGACAGGTAGCTTCTGTTCACTACCAGCTAATAGCGTATAGCTATTCTCCGAAGCTTTTAGATTCACTACCTTTTCCACTACTTTGGATGCCGTAACCTTGATTTGCTTATTTACTTGAAAGTTTTGATATTTAGCGGTAAGAGTTACTGTCCCCTCCGCAAGCGGTGTAAGGACACCCTTCTCAACTTTAATAATCTTATCATCACTCAATGACCACTCAACCTTAGCAGAATAATCCCGCTTAGTCTCCTCTACCGAATTCACACCCCAGATCCTTACAGAAACGCCCTCAACACCAAGTGAAATTTCAATATTATCGGGCTTATCATATTCAAGTGAGGTAATCACTTCCTCTGCATATCCCGTTCCCGCAGGAATAACTATAGCTACCAGCATCATGAGAACCACGAGTAGTTTAGACAATCTAGTACAACGATTCATTAACTTCTCTCCTTTATCTATATCTTCTCTACCTGAACAAAACTCTTTATTCTATCTATTCCATATATCGGAAAGATCAACGTAAAAGATAAGATCTGAACTCAATATTAAAGATGTTACTATAATTTACTCCGCAAAGAGCGTACTACGAATTGAAATTGATCTTTATACAATATTCTATCATCTGACAAAGTTACGGTTTCGTTATCATGAGCCATAAGCGTAACTCCATAAGCGAACAGCTCATCCTTGTTCCAAATCATGACGAATGACTTAAAATAAATAGCATTATCAAATTGAAGTGACGTATTCATTATGTAACCTACCGAATGAAGAGATGAACTCTGGCTCTCACGGCTTCCATTAACCTTTTCTATTTTACGAATATTACGAAAATAAATTTTTTTGTTATACGTTCCACCCACAATACAGAATCCAGAACTATCCCATCTACGCAGTATGCCTATTATTGGAGGGTGATGCTCAGTATCACTGTATACGATCACTTGCCTCCCGATCCAATGCTTCATCTAAAGGCCACCTCCTGTCCACGAATATAGCCTCAAAGATTGGGAATTGCCCAGTCAATCGGTATTTTGTCTACAGATTCTAAGAACTCATTACATTGCGAAAAAGGACGACTTCCTAAAAATCCACGATATGCTGCTAATGGACTTGGATGCGTAGACTGCACAATCTTATGTATATTTGTATTAATTAAATGTGTTTTTTTAATAGCATGACTTCCCCATAGTATAAATACCAATGACTCTTCCCTTTCATTCAACTTTTTGATGATAGCATCCGTAAAAAGCTCCCAGCCTAATCCTTGGTGAGAGGCCGGCTGACCTTCACGTACTGTAAGTACAGTATTTAGTAGAAGAACCCCTTCCTGACCCCAATGTGTTAAGCAACCGTGATTCGGTATATCAATGCCTAGATCGGCATGAAGTTCTTTATACATATTTCGTAACGAAGGCGGAATACGTACCCCTGGTAGAACAGAGAAACTAAGTCCATGTGCTTGTCCTGCACCATGATAGGGGTCCTGACCTAATATAAGAGCCTTCGTCTCTTGGTAAGGCGTCAACTTGAGTGCCTGATACACATTTTCCTGAGGAGGATAAACGGTATGATCCTTGTATTCCCGCTCTATTGTTTGTTGTAAATTCAGAAAATATGGTTCTTTCATTTCATCCTGTAAAATATCATCCCAATCATTACCAAACATACATTGCCCTCTTTTCCTTCTCTGTATTACAAAAATAAGCCGACCCCGCATAGCGGAGCCGGCCTATTTTACTTAAACTTGTTATTCATGATGCCGAAGACCGGAATCGAACCGGTACGGTAGTCACCTACCGCAGGATTTTAAGTCCTGTGCGTCTGCCAATTCCGCCACTCCGGCACAATAAGACGTACAACTTGTACTTGCTCTGTTACTAAGAACAATCTGTTGTCAATTTCAGCTTTTTTATTATATAACGTTCTACGATTAATTTCAAGCTTTTTTTAATATTAACTATTTACGTTGTACGTTTTCTTAAGAATGAAGAAGAGCTGTCCACAGTCAACTTATGATGATTTTTGAGACAAGCCCTGATATCTAATGATTCATTAAGCGTCCTCATATGTCGATATATATAAAAGGGAGGTGTCATATGGATATTGCAGCATTATCTATCTCAATGAACCAGGCTTCATTGTCACAAGCTGTTGGAATCAAGTTATTAACTCTAGCCAAAAATCAAGCAGACATCCAAAGCAACAATCTCGTACAAATGCTTGAACAAAGTGCTAATCCTAATTTAGGAAGAAACTTAGATATTCAAGCATAAATGAAGACCCGCAGATAATTCTGCGGGTCTTCATTTTGTAGATTGTTAATACATAGAAACTCTCCATGGACATCTACAACTTGTTATTGATATTTTCTATCCGTAACCATCTCTCTTTATCAACGAAAAATCAATGCATTATTTCTTTTTTGTTCACTTTAACACCTGATAAGGATTGATCAAACATATCGAGAATGAAAAGGAACCGTTCAGCTTCACGAAATACATGGTCTGCTAACAAAGGATGGATAATACTTTTTATTCGGCATTCGTCGATTAAATCACGTGCCGTTTTCTTAAAATCACGCAAAGATTTAACAGAGACTCGGTTTTCATCAACAAATTGGCTTAGTAGCGGAACCGTTTGAGATTGTGGTCGCATATTACTTAAATCAATTGCTTGGAACATCAGCGTATCAAAATCATGACTAAAATCCCGTGCTTGCTCGACCAATTTACGTTCAGATGGATCAAGTAAATGGCCAATAAATTTTGCGTGATCGGCCATAATCTTTAAGAAGAAGATATTTTCATCGATAATAGCATCGGGTAATGGTTCGAGTTTCCCTAAATTGAGTTCCTCTAAGCGATTTCTGAAATAATTTGCTTCTCGACTTATATGATCTACTAGTAAAGGGAAATTTGTTTGTCCCGGAAGTTTGCATCGCAATATAAGGCCCAGTACCATTCTCTTAAATGCCCAAATATTAGTCGCCGCATTCCGAACCTCCGTATTAAACTCTCTGATTGTGTAAGGATCTGTATCGTTATTAAATTCATACGATCTTCTCTCAATATTCTCAAAAATAGCGTGAAACTGATTAGCTTCTTTAATAAGTTTAGTATCTTCAGCTCTAAAACCTAACCCCAGGAAAAATGAATGTTCCTTCATGATCCTAGACCAAAACCGTATCTCGTCTAACGATCGAACGACAAATGGATCCACTTATATCCCTCCTTTGTAAAAAGACACTTACTTTAGGCATATGGGATATGTTTTGTCCATTATGACATCGTCATTAAAAATATGTTAGTCATGCGGGGTTCTCCTCTTTAATTAAAAAAGAATAATACTTACTTAATGCTTGCTTAGTTATATAGCCAAGAAATATGTATTTTTTATAATGATGATTTCGATATCATTAGTTAGTTTTTATTTATTTTAAGAGCTGGCGCCAAACGAATATACATATAAAAGCCTGAGATTAAAAAATATAGACATCCAGTTATTATAAATCTTGTAGTATCTATTAAAGTTTCTTGAAATGAATAAATAAAATAATAAGATAGCAACATTATGAAAAAAATAACGGCAGTATCTAGAAAAATAAAGGGAAAAGTTTTCTTCAACTTATATTTGCTTATATTTAATGCTTTAAAGTTCCAAATCATCGATATAATCTCCATTGATAGAATACCTGCTGCTGCGCCAATATAACCCAGTTTAGGGATCCCAATTAGAAAATATTGTAAAACTATAGAGCATGAAATCCCTACTATGAGCCCTATAAAGGGAGTTTTCCTAACATCCTTTGACCATAATATACTTGTCGATATTTCCCGAAATCCGACGATAAGCGGGATTGCTGCCAAGTATTTTATCGATAGAAAGGCATCCTCGGTGTTGAATATGAATAATGAAAGCTCTTTGGCATAGACAAATAAAAATGTTGCAGAGAATAATCCCCATAACCACCCTATTTTTAGAGAAAGACGTGAAAGGCTGTGAAATTTATCAAAGTTTCCTTGCTGCCAGTAGGATGCAATTCGCATGGTGATGGTATGGCTCAGTGCTCCTGTTACAAGGGTAGGCGTATAGGCAATGGTTGTCGCCATTCCAATAATGATACCGTATATTGAGGTAGCCTCTGAGGTACTATATCCCGCTGAAATTAATCGATTAGGAATAAGAATAGCATCAATAAATTCAGAAGCTGGGATAAGCATACGAGTGAATGAAATAATAAAGGAAGTTCTGAAAAACCAGACAAACGGCAGGGTTGAGGATTTGTAAGGAGAGCGAAATAACTTTTTCTTATCCATCGAGACATAAATAGTTAAAGTAACAAATGAGATAAATGATCCTATAAAAGTAGCATAAATTCCGCCCCTACCGCTCGGTCTATTCCAAACGGCAACAAGTGATAGACAATTAACAGCATACAAGAAATTCGACAGGCTTGTTCAATTACTTCCGAAGCTGCAATAATACCAAATTGCTCTTGACCTTGCAGATAACCCCTCAACAAGCCTAATAAAGGTGCTGCCAAAATGGCCGGCGCAAGACTTCGCAGAGCATAATCCAAGCGGGGGTTACCCAACAACTCTGCTATTAGGGTCGAATTCCAAAAAACGATCAAACTTATACAACTGCCTAAAAGTACAAGAAAAAGAGAAATTATTTTTAGAAAATGCCATCCAACCTCCGTTTTTTTTGCTGTTATAATAGCCAATGCCGTGGGTAATCCCCCTGAAAGCATAATTAAAAAACCATAAAAAGAGTAGGCAATTTGATACATTCCTATTCCTTCGGCACCAACAAATCTTGTTAAGATCACACGACCAATCAAACCAATCAGTTTGACAATTATCATTGCAGTAGCTCTGGTGAAAGATTGCTTCAACAAGCGGGGTATTTTCATATTGCCTCCCAGCATAACCATCAATATCATTTGTCTTTATTTTATGACATTGAAAAAAGGTTATGCTGACAAGCTACAATTTCCTTAGTCCTTAATGTGAATCAGTACATACTTTGTGTTCTTGTCCCAACCTAAGTCGAATGGAACCCGATAGCGATCTGCTGTATGTGAATTTACAAGAGGATACCCATATTTATCAAAATCAACAACAATTGAAAAATGATCGACATCGTTATTGTCTATTATATATCCAATTAAGTCTCCTGGTTGAATATGTGAAATAGCTCCATCGGGATGCTTTTTAGTTGGAGTAACAATGTGACGCAAGTCTCCTTTAGACACGAGTTCACCGTAACCACTACGTAAAATGTAATTACTAAAGGAATCGGTTCTGATCCAACTCTGGCTACCACCAGCCCCTTTAATGTAACGCCATGCACCAGTCATAGGTAAGCCACCTGCTTCTACATCACCAATTACTTGAGAAGAGAAATTTGTACAATCGCCACCTTGACCAGTGTAATCTAAATACTTTCTGTTGTAACGATGATTGTTGCCGGCTCCCAAAGCTGCCCCGGCATATTTATTAGCATAACTAATCGCTTGGGAACGGTTATATTTTTTACCTTTATAAATTTCTGACTTGGCTTTAGCTGATGGAGCAATCCCATTAGGAGTTTCTGCAATTTTGTTAGGATTTTCATCAAGCGGGTCCAAATACCATTCTTTACAAATTATCCATTTTCCATCTATTTTTTTCAGTGTAATAAAGTGCCGAGTGCCTACACCGAAGGTCTGTACCGGAACAATCTTGTTTAAGTAATCATAACTAAGTTTAAATGATTGGACCAGTGAAACAATAGCCGTATTCTCTCTTATATTCAAACGAACTAAACGAATATCACTATTGGCATTCACCAGCCTTATCGCTCTTTTTTTAGCCCATTCATTGACATAGTTAATCCGATTCTTCTCGTTTCGATAGGCGTTACTACTCAATTGTTGATTGATTAAGTAATGGGTCTCTAACTCATGGATATTTTGATTTATCATTATTCCGGCTCTTTGCTTAAAAATATGGTTCAGTGTCTCTTCAATTTCTTTCTTTTGCTTATTTTCATTGGCATCGATTTTTTCTGTAAGGCTAAAAAATAAGGCTAGAAAAATCAAAATATAAACCAATCTAATTTTTTCAAAGGCTCTCATTTCTCACCATCCAGCTTCGCAAAGACAATAAGTCTTTGTTCATGTTCTTTTTTCTTTCGGCTATATCTTCCAGTACAAGTAATAAGGTTTAAACGTATGTCATCTGTTTCCCCAAAAATCCGGTGTATAGGGGCTTGCGAAGTAATAAACGTTTCGACGGACTCAACTCTATAGGTTAACTGGTGATCCTTATTATCACGAATAATAATTACGTCTCCAGGTTTCAGTTTTTTCAAATTAAAAAAAACCGCTGGACCCGTATAACTGTCAACATGTCCATCAAGAACCAAATTTCCTTTTGCACCAGCCAGAATACCAGGATGTAAAATACCTACGACATCAGTCGCTTTTAAAATGTCCATTTGACCATTTTCAAGAACTCCTACCGGCTTGATATTGGCGGATACATTGATAGTTGGAATGATGAGGTGTTTCGGCATAAAGGGTTGCGGAAGGGAAACATTTGATTCAATTTTTTTTTGATGCGGTATTTTCGTGCTGGTCTGTTTTCTTTGATTGGACTGCCACTGTCCAGAATCAGATGTAATGTTGTGGTTCGTCTTTTTTTGCTGACCCGAACGGAAACAGCCCGTAGAGATTAATGTAAAAATCACTAGCATCAGCACTATATAGAGCCATCGCCAAGTTTTCATAATTTAAAAAAAGAAAGAGGGGTTTTTATTCCCTCTTTCATCCTCCTTATTCTGTTTGCTCACTTGCACCGCCAAAACCAGACTTCGGCATTTTTGTGGCTTTGGTTTTGATGGTTTTTGTTTTATGACTCTTCATGTGAAGTTCTTTCTCTTTTTTCTTATGTTCCTTTTCTTTATGCAACGATTTGGCATGGATTTTTTTCTCATGCATTTTCTTTTCATGAGTTTCATGTAGCGGAGCAGCGCTTGCTGCAGAAACAGTTGAAAGCAATAAACATGCGGATAAAATAGCAACAGAAATCTTCTTCATGGTAAGCCCTCCTACAATTTTTTCCCCCAAAATATATTGTCTCCCTTTCGAAAAAAATTTATGTTGGAAAAAATAACTTGCGTTCTTAACCTTTCATTAAAATAAGAAAGAGGAGTTAAGCGACTTGGACAGAGTAGTTTGCATATATACCTTGATCGCCATCTCGCCTGTTACCAAATATGCAACGAGATGCCGTTGACCAAAATGTGAATAAATACTATTTTTTATGTTTCTGGGTAATCACTTCTATTCTCTTTAGCACTCTAGACAAACAAAAAAACCCTTGGTATACAAAGGTTTCTGGCGTAGTTCAGACTCTCCAACTCTGTCAGGCTTTCCCGTACACTGTTCATATTCCTGCCTGTAAATCTTTCCAAGTCTCCCATGGTCGGTATTACATTGTGCCGTCTATAATAGTTATATAGCACCCTTAATAGCTTACGCTCCGCATCAACTAGCATTAGACGCCTCCCGTACTGCTGTTCTTGGAGCTTGCCATGCCAATATGTTATCGATACGGAACGTGCGTGGTGATCCAGTCATTAGACAGGTAGCTCTGATCAATCCGTTACAGTTACTATTCACTTCAATGCGCCGCTGCGTGATCTTTCCTGATTGGTCCATATACATGATTTCGATGATTTTCCCAACATACTTCACTGGCATGTTATTCACTCCTAATAAGAACATTTGTTTGTATTATATGAGAACGAGTGTTCTTTATTCAAATGAATTGTTTTTCCAAGGAAGAAGGGTTTATTCTTGGTTTGGGAGAATATCGAATGTATGAACGGAGTGATTAAATGAATAAAATGAACGAATTACATATTGCTGCGGTGATGCATCAGATGGTAAATGTGAAGCTTAATAACGGCGAGGTAATAACAGGAGTGACAGAAGTATCAGCCGATCCTGAACGCGCTAAGATACGAACGTCAGAAGGTCCAACGTGGATTCCTTACGAGGATATTGAAGACATAGAGCGTATTGCTCAGATACTGCATTAGTAGAAAGCAAAGATACCTCGCAAAGCGTGAGCTTTAAGGGGTATTTACTATTAAAAAGCTATAAACTGGAGCACTCCAATAACGAATTGAATAAGGTGAATAACCAGAAAAATCCCTAACAAAGCCCATACAACTTTTTTCCAAAAATCTCTACCTTGATTCGAGTTACTTTCCAACGTATGAATATGGTGTTCAAGTTATCGTATTCGTTCTTCTTGATCCGACATTTACCCAACTCCAATCATATGTAGATTGCGTTAATTTATACGCCACTTTTCAAATGCACACGAAACTCAAATCCGTCTCGCAGATAATATGAGTCGGAAATTTTGATGGAATTAGGAGTATGCTTCTGCACTGACCCACCATAATCCACTATACAATCAGGTTGATCCTCATTGATCTGTACGACATATACTCAGACTTGAGCGAAAGCTGCAGCAAATAGGTCAGTATCCGTGGTGAGAACTTTGTATGTAGTATTCAAGCTTCTTATTACTCCTCCACTTCAAGTAAGATATCCTTGAGTATAGCAATAAGGTCCACAGTTTTCCGTACATAGCTATGGATTCCGTCCCAAACGATGATTGGACAAATACGACAAGGCAACAATTTCCTTGGATACGAGATGAGTTTCATTATGCCAGGTTCTTTATTATTTGCAATCTTCATACGTTTAGGTATTAATGGAAAACATCTAAAAATGGAGGGATTGTGGTAAAAAAAATGTTAAGAAGAATTTGTTTGAGTTTAAGTGTTGTTAGTATGGTTATCTTCTCTTTTGCATCGATTTCATTTGCAGTGACTGAGCAAAGTAGCTATGTTTCGATTGATGGTGAGAAAACTGTATCAGCCACATCTGATGCTACGGTAAATGTAGTCTTGATGACTGGTGATGAAAATGGTAATGACATTCAATTAGGTTTTACCAGTGAGGCACGATTGTTAGAACATATTCAAAATAACCCACAATCGACAAAAAATGTGTCTACTCGAGGAACAGGTGCGTGCTGCACCGATTTCTATTATGATGCCAATAAAGGTGGAGGCTATAGGTATGTAGCTGTTGGAGATGATATTCGTGATATAGGAATTAGTTGGGCAGGTTGGGACAACAAGATTAGTTCTCTAAGTACCGCCGCGACGGGGTATACTGTTCTCTGGCAATTTATAGACTTCTCTGGGTTTGGAATTTATTTCGATAATGCTCAGTATTATAATAGAACGATAAATTTGGGAGACCATCAGATGGAACCAGGAAGATCTTGGAACGATAAAGCAAGTTCTATTCAGGTTCGTTATTCGAGGCCTTGAATTGAAAAAAGTACTCACCAGATTGTATAGATGATTTATGGTATATCTAGAGAGAGCCTCTCGGAGAACCGGGTGGCTTCGTTTGTGATTGGATTTATTATGTAAAAATTTCGTACTTGATTAGTTAATCCTGATCAACTCCCTAAAACCTTCTTAACTCTCTACCATCAAAAAATACCCGTCAGTCCACAATAACGACGGGTTAATGAAAGGAGTATGAGCGGTTTTACTCAAATCAGCTTAGAGATAATTACCATCAGGACGAACAGCACAAAGATTACGGCAGTTGAGGCCCGCCACCTTAACCTCCAGCAATTTCTCTCGTAGTAATTCCTCCATTTTCAATTGAGTACCCCTTACTATATGTTAGAACATAAAATGAAGATTGGGTTTAATGGCAAAGGAAATTTTTCTTCCAAGGAAAAAAGACCCAGCCAACAAGATCTTTTTAAGGATAAAATAGCTATTAGTTTAGTATAAGAAAGCTTTGGAAATGATAACTAATAAAATGAACAGAACTAAAATTGCCCCTATACCTCCACCACCAAACCCACCAACACCGCCATATCCTCCAACAACTTCACTCATGAGTACAACCTCCTTTGATTTAAGGTACCTCATATCTTATGTAGTAATTAGGGATTAGTAAGGGTTACACGGTAAATAAAAGACCCTGTCAGCACATGCCAGCAGGATCTTACGTATATGTTATTAAAAGGGGTTATCTATATAGAAGAAGATAAACCTTAAAGGGAGATTATATTGAGGTTAGAAACAGATAAAAGCCTCGTTAGCGATTCCCGCAGAGCTCTTAATATCTTAGTTTGTATACTCATTCGCTTCAAAAGAAAGAATATTATTGAAGATTACATAATCAGTACATCTACTAAAGGGCCCTTTGTTATTAGAATACTTATTAATTCCGAATTTTTCCGGTCCCGTTCCAGTATCTCTTGTATCATACCAATTAATAGCAAGGAGGACTGAAACCAATTTTTTAGATTTCATATTCTTCCACCCTTCCTAGCTAGTTTGAATCGGCCGATTCGACTCTATTATATCGCTATATTTCTACAAAATAATGTGATAAAATTCCTAAATGTTGTAAATTATTATATTTATTTAGCGTTTTTTATAATCTCCAGATCGGCTCCGAAGGCATAAAAAAGCACGCTCCATATGCGGCGTGTCTAAACTGTTTCTATGGGTTGTCCATTTTCATTAAGCCTCTGTGCTTCAAGCTTCGCTCTAACTGCACCCTGCTGTTATCCGGCACTTGTTCAAAAGTAATGTCGCCCCAAATAATTAGAGATACCATTACGATTACCATATTCATTCCACCTCCCTTCACTGTTTTCATGAGAAGCCAAAATAAAAGACAGCTCATGATATTCATCACTCACCGCCTAGTAAATTATATATTTCAAATATTGCATTTTTGTTCTCTCTGTCCGAACTCGCGATCTTTGTTTCAAGTTTATGTGGAACGCTCCCTTTGAGATCGTCTTCCCATCGGTCCAGTGACTTCCACTTCCGGACCTTACTTTCCCCAGTGGAGAGAGCAGCGGAAATGTACTCTAGCTTCATCGTCCCGCCTCCTCCAGCCACATTTGCTTTACCTTGTCCCGTTCTGGGCTTCTCTCTCGCCATGTTACACCATCACCACCCCCAACAAAAAAAGCGAGCCAGATATGCTCGCCTTTTCCTTATATGTTTATTTAGATACCGACGTTTCTAATTTAGTTGCATCTTCATTTGAAGGTCCATGACCAGGACCAAGTAAATTAAGAACAACTACTCCAACAATAATCAATGCAATGCCAGCAATACTCCCTAAATTAATTTTTTCTTTCCAAATCATAACTGAAATAACAGTCGTCGCTACCGCACCGATCCCTGACCAAATAGCATAAGCAGTGTTTAAAGGGATTGATTTAAGTGACAAAGACAAAAAATAAAATGAACAAACAAAGCTGATAATCGTTACGAGTGAGGGAGTTAGTTTAGTAAACCCTTGAGAAGCTTTCAGCATAGAAGTCCCGACAAGCTCACTTGCAATTGAGATAGCCAAAAAGAAATATGCCATTACTTCACCTCCCCTGTCCAGTTTGTTAACTCATGGATTATTTTTTTCTTCAAATCATCGTCAGGTGGAGCAAGACCAAACATATCAGTAAACCATAACCCGTCCGCGACAAGTCTTATAATTGTGGAGTGTACAGGGTTCAAACCATCATTTTCAATATTCTTTTGCCATGTTTTATATTGCTCGTGTAATCCTTCCACTACACTAGGTCCTGTAAAAAGAACTGCTGCTAATACTGAATTCATATCATTAGAACTATTAGCAGTTGCCTCAAGATAGGCTCTGCTCCATTTGCCCTTTTCTTTTCGATCTTCCTTAACCTTCTGATCCACTTCAGTTGAAAATCGATTTGTCAACTCTTGGACCATACCTAAGATTAATGCATCTTTGGTTGGAAAATGATACAGCAAACCTCCTTTGCTAATACCTGCTTCCTTTGCTACTGCATCAAGCGTTAAATGTTCTAACCCGAGCTCTTTAACAATTTTAGATGCTGCCATTAGTATTTGGATTCGTTTTGGCGTTTTATTCGTTTCGCTCATCTTATCACCACCCGAATTTACTATACCGTCTGGACGGTACAAAATCAAGTGAAGTGTTTACAATTCATCCTTCTGCAATTCGATATCTATATCCTGAATCGGTATCAAGAAAGGATGTGGTGGGCTATGTTTCTTCCGATATATACGCATCATCTGTGGATCAATCTCAACATTACCCAACATCTTATACCTAGCCAGCTTATAGCCCATCGTGGAACCACCACCGCAACTGAAGCAACTGAACACTGTCCGACCATGCTGAGGGACAGCCGCTAAATCAGACAGCTTCCAATCCCATGCTGGACGGCTCATGATACTTCCTCTCGATCAAATACAAACCCGCACCTTGGACATTTACAATCAAACCTAGACTCATCAAAATCAGATACGTCCAGTTCACGGTTCTCAAAGTCACCCAGTTGATCATCAGGCAGCTCCTTGAATTCTTCGATAAGTCCTTCAATTTCGTTCGAGTCAAATCCAGATCAGCTCCGTTAACCTGTAGGTCATCCAGTAATCGGGCCAGCGCTTCATCATCCCAACGACCAGAGACTTTGTTCAGTGCGATGTTCAGTAGCTTCTCTTGTTGGTCGTCCAGATCCACAACGGATACGGCTAACTCTGTATGGCCTTTCTCATTAACCATAATCTTATAACACTGATGTCTACCGACCATGTTCCCGGTACGTTCATTCCGAATGATTGGATCGATGTAGCCGAATTGTTCAATGGATCTCTTTAATTTCTCATACTCTGGATCCTCAGGCTGAAGGTCAGCTCTCGGGTTATAAACCGTTGTATTAATCTTATCGATAGTAATAGTCCTGATGTCGATAATAGACACCTCCTATGAGTTAAGTTGGTTTTTAAGATGAGACGAAAACAGACTCACACGCCAACGCAATGGTACCATTCTGACGTTTTATATCCTTCATCCGATATTTGTAATACAAGAACATACGTGCCTGGAATGAGCTTGTAGAGTGACATGAAGGAAAAAGAAAAAGCACCCGGTTAGGATGCTAAATCTGATTCATTAATCTCTAACGCTTCTTTCACAATTTTGATACGAGTAGTAGCTCTAACAACTGAGAGAAGTATAAAACTATAAATTAATAATAAAGGAAGTAATGCAGCTAAGGATGTCAATACTATTTCAAAAATATTAGTTTCGTTTTCTGGTTTAGAAATTGATAAAATAAGTATGAACATTGACACCGCTGCTGTACTAGAGAATATAAACACATTCAAGGCATTTCTCTTAGCTTCTAATTCATAATTAATAAGTGCTTGTAATTTTTGTTTATCTTTCTTCTCTAGTTCTTCATTTTTTATATCTTCAACGACTTTATTAAGATATTTCCAGTTAGGAATCCCCTTACTACCTTCCGTTATCTTTATGAAAAAATTTAATACCTTATCATCGCATTCTTGCCCTTTATCATTTAAGAACAGTAAAATTATTGTACTTATTGGACCACCTAAAATAATCCATTTTTTTCGATTTAAATCCTTATGCCTCAACAACTGATAATTACCAAAAACCGCAATGATGTAAAATAGAACGGTTAAATATTTAAATATATACATTAATAAACACCCTCCTAATTATTAATATCACAAATTCGACACTCGGGGAGTTTTTTCCTTCTGGCATTTCACTCTGCTACAAAACTGTTTAGTGCCTGTCCATTCGCCCCAAATGCACCTCTTGCACTTAGCTGGCTGCTTATATACCGGTGGGTCCTTAAGCCTGTTTAACTTCTTCATCACTATTCCTCCTAAAATCCTAAATTATAAAATAGAAAAAGCCGCCCCATAAGGAACGACTTCGTCTGAATATGTACGTTATTTCATGATTTTATTACGATAATCGATAATATTATTACGTATCTAAAAGATTGGCGTTCGTAACGTCCGCAGCAAAAATGCTTTGCTCTTTGCTTTAAAAGCATACGTACTTTGTTATTATAGAAGAAGGACAAGACCATTTTACCCATCCACTAAAACTAGAGTCAACGATCTATGATGGGATTTATGGATACAATCAAACTATTCCTTGTAAATGCTCACGTTCCTTACCTATCTTTAATAAGGATACAAGTAGCCATTTAATTGATCCATTATTACTAAGTCGGTTGTTGGATTTGAATGAGCTACCGCTTCACATTCACCCCTGCAAAAAGGACAAGAAAGTATCTTATCTATAGCACTAATTCTATCAACCAGAAACGAACTGTTACAATCGTCATTCAAGCATTCCCATTTTTCCAAGACTTGCTCCATTTTATCGCCCCGAATCATATAGTGATTTATTAACTAGGTGGACATAGAAAAGGCGAAAAGATTTACGCCCCAGTTTAATGCCGCATTCATGCAGCTGTACGTGTCATTATCGCCTGATTTCTACAATACAAATATATCATGCCTAAACCCTACTGAACGGCCATTGTACGGTCAAATGTCAGTCAAAAAACGGTCAGAGCTATTAATTGAGATGCACAATCTCTATACTAGGAAAGCTATCATCTAGCTCGGTTTCATCAATAATGATTTGTTCTTCTATTTGTGGTGCATTATTTGGAACACTCTTCCTCATTTCCTCAATTACCAACTTTAAAAAACTATAATCTCCTTGTAACATAAATTTTAATTCTCTCTCAGAAAATTTCACATGATGCAAAGTGATTTCTGTTTCCTCGGAATATCCATGACGCATTATTATACTTTTATCCTCTTCTGTGAATGTTTGATCATCTGGAGTGAAGATTATGAACCACGACTCTTTAGATCGATCATCGCCTCTTTTTATATATCTATCAATCCTATTTCTTACAAGATATTTATTTATATTATTGAAAAGACTTATAACAATTTGCTGATTAGGTGAACTTA
Organism: Paenibacillus sp. IHBB 10380; assembly: GCF_000949425.1. Lineage (NCBI taxonomy): Bacteria > Bacillati > Bacillota > Bacilli > Caryophanales > Paenibacillaceae > Paenibacillus > Paenibacillus sp. IHBB 10380. Next base: position 910,080 of record NZ_CP010976.1, on the reverse strand, counting down.
GCTCCTCTGATAATATCGTAAGTTCACGACCTATACTTCTTGAAACATTCATATTTATATGCTCACTTATTCCGGTCAATATTCCATAATAATGGGTGTTTTTATCAACATCGAAAAATGGTAGCCCACGAACTATATAGGAGTCATTTGTTAAACTTAACATATCTTTTTCAATAACATCTTTTTCTACGAGCTTTTCTAAATAATATGGATTAATATCTTCTCGTAATCTTGATACATTTAATCTAGAAACTGAATTAATATGCTGTTCTAGTGCAACGTCTACCTAAATAGACCTTGTTTTGAGAATGTAATATAGCAAACTAATGGAGTAGAAAATAACACTCTAGAGATTGTTACAATACTTGTGTCGTTATTAATCACGGACATTTTTTTTGAGTAATTTATATTTGCGTACCCTTGAATTTGATTTAATTTTTTAATTGCGCTAAATAATTCAAATTCTCTTGAAATAATAATTCCGGTTATTGTCATTATTGGCTTAAAATTATCTGGGACGTTACCCTTCAAAATCTCAGTCGAACTGGCAGCATCCAACTTCTGTACTCTTGTATGTTCTGTTTCAGACCCTTCCTTTAAATTAATCATCACTAAATCCATGAAATTTGAAGTTGTAATAGTCCAATTAATTATATCTTGTTGAGACATTTTGACATCAAATAATGAATCATAATCTCCTGATTGTCTGAGCATATACGCATATGACAAAAATCCAGCTAAAATAGCAATAACATATTTAGGGGAACTTGTATTTGTCTCAGTCTGAATTATTTCGTGAATACGATTTAAATTCTCTTTGAGTTGGTTTTCAAAACTGGATCTTCTTTGAGATTCATCAACTCCATAATTATTCAGGTCTGCATTTTCCAGTGCTGACCTCATATCTATTATTATTCTCTGTAGGTCATCTCCACCAAAATCGTTATAAAAAATTACATACAGCCATGCAAATGGATTTTCATAACTTTTCTTCCCTCTCCCTAGTTCAGGACGAACAAGAAACTCCTCTCTCTCAGATTGACAAATATCATCTATTGTTGTTAGGAATATTTCTAGAGAGTTTGGAGTAAAATGCCCCAAAGTTGTTTCTTCATCCTCTGAACTGATACTTTTTTTTATATCTTCATTCTCAATAATAGTTGATTTATAATTTTCGACCATTGAAGCAAATGAATTATGCAAGGAATAGTACATGTTACTAACACAAGTTCTAAACTGATTTTGAATAAGATTGATCTTAGCTGCATTATTATTTTGTAGTGCAGATTCAAAAAATATTTTAGCTCTTGAAACTATGTATGAATGGAAGTTCTGATGAAACTTCTCCTTTTCTCCACTATCTAACTTTTCAAAACAAATTGTCATTTCTGTGACTATTGCTTTTGCACCTTGTCTTCGTAAGACTGTGACATTTCCGTAAGTTTCAGTAAAACTAATAATGAACCCTTCTTTTTTTAAATACTCAATAACCCGCGGCATTGGAAAAGTTAAATTTTGCGCTGTTTCTGCCAGTTCAAAAATAACTTCGTGTAAAAAGTCGTTTCTTGTAATAATTATGTCTGCCATTATTACCCCTCCTATTTTCCTTATATTGTTATTCGCGTTAATAAGATGGATTCCCTTTTTACAACAAAAAAAGACTGGATTTCACCAGTCTCAAATATTATTCTTTATCAATCAGCACCTCAAGCCTTAATGCACACGCCAAAACATAAATTGCCCGCGAATTTCACCCGCCGATACTTCCGCTCACTCATCCCAAATTCCCCACAGAGAATCGAATCATACTCATCCTCATAATCATATATCGCCGCTCTATAATCTCTCGTTTCGCCTTCTTAAGCCTCCCCATTGCTAAATCCAATAACTTCGACTGTTGCTCCAATTCCGCTGCTCGATCCGTGGTTCCGGGCTTGCCGTTAGTGCTGCCTAGCGCCGCACGAATCCAATCTGCCGGTACACACGAATCGTTTCCAGATGCTCTTCCACCCTACGACGGGTTTCAATTTCGTCGATCGAGAGGATGTCAAAAGCCAGTTGAATTGCTTGTTTATCGCCTTTCCCCATGATAATCCCCTCACTCATGTTATAATCAAAGTGAGGAAATAGTTACTTATTGACCCCGCGGGCCGACCAAGGTGCGGGGTATTACTATTAGTAGGAGGTTAAACCATGTATGATATACCTTTCCCAAACCCAGATGAAATGCAACAATTAAAAGAATTGGCTACTTACTACAAATTTCACGCAAAAGATTTTATAAAACAAGAGTTTATATCTTTTTTTGATGAGGAAGCAATTGAAATCAATACATGGGTAAGAATGCTCGCACAACGCCTGCATGAAATTAATTTTAGCTATATTATGTCCTCTTATTATTACGAGAGAGGTATACCTGATGAACCTTATTACGATAAAGAAACGAATAAATATTTCCCTGAATTCACAAGTGAACACTGGACCAATAAAGAAGGTTTTGAATTTTATAGTGAAGTTTTTTTGTTCAAAGCTTCTTCCGCTTTAGATACGATGGCCCATATTCTCTCAATTAACTTTGAAATGAAATGGGATGGTAAGATGATTTACTTTGGCCCTGCTGTTCAAAAACTAAAATTAATTGATCCAAGCAGATTTAATAAGCTAAACGCAATAATCAAATCTGAAAACTTTAAAAGAATTAAAATACTTAGAAATAATTCAGCACATAATATTTCTCCTGGTCAAGTAGATTCGGGTATATATAAGGATAAAAACGGCATTACAATATCTTCAATAGGTCGTTATACAAATGTCTCAAAAAGATATGAGTTAATGACAGCCTATAAAGACAGTGTTTTTGAAATAGTAAATTTAATTAAACAAACCAGCCTCTAGAAACCTGATATTTTTCTAATATTATATATTCATAGTAATCTGTCCAACCTGCCGGCTGCTATTGGATTAATCCAAAGAACCTCTTCTCGGCTTGCTCCGCTATTTCTTATTAAAAGGCGGTTGCCCTGTTGGCAAGGGTACCAGTGATCCGGGTTACTTTATTAATGCTCTAACCCGATCGGCCAACTTCCCCAATCCCTCGACACTTCCCGGATCGGCTGATATAATTCCGAACTTCGGCCGTTGACCCCCATTCGCCGGGAGAGTCATCCGTAGTATTCTGCAGTCGCTCCAACTGGCGAAGAGTAGATTCTATCTGCGCTTGCTCCTGCTTATTAGGTTTATTCATCAGTTCCCGATCCTTTCAACCCATAATGACCATGTCTCATATCTCTTCCTCTGCTCCTTCTAGGTGATCCAAGGGATACCACTTCCTCCGAACAGATCCTAATCCATATTTTTCAGTATCTACATTTTCAAATGCTACTAGAGCCATATCTGTTTGTGGCTTAACGTCGTAAACGTTCCCTACTCCCCACTCAGGGTAGATCTGATGCTCAACCTGTATCAGAACTTTATTATCGTCTCGTGCCATCTCTGCTCGTCCTCCTTTTAGGAGAGAGGTTTTACCTCAATCCCGAGACCAACTAACTGGAGAACGAAAGCAAAAATCCAAAGGGGGATTTAAAACTGAAAAGGAGGCTTGGACAGCATGCCATATAAAAATAGCTGAGTTCGAAAAAGGATTGCACGTTGACGACTCAAAAATAACCGTTCGTGAATACTTGATTGAATATCTAGAAACTCATGCAAAGCCTAATTTCAAACCCACGTCATATGACACAGAGCGAACAATTATAGAAGCTCGTATAATACCGGTTCTTGGAAAGATTCGCCTTCAGGCACTTACTCCTAGAGCAATTAAAGCGTTCTATGCGGAGTTGATAAAAAAATACTCTAAAGAATATGTGAAGAATATTCATGGTGTTCTTAAGCGGGCGCTGAGACTTGCCTATAGTGAGTCTGGATTATTGGCTGAGGATGTCATGAGTAAAGTTTCAATGCGGAGTAAAGTCGGATCTTATGAACAGAAAGAAATGAAACACTGGAGCATGGAGGAATTCACACAGTTTCTCGAATCTTCAAAGGACCATGTACATTACATTGTTTTTTTTGACCGTTTACACTGGCATGCGCCGCGGCGAGATACTCGGATTACGTTGGGGTGACATTGACTTTGATCTTAAAGAACTTAAAGTAATCCTGACAGCAAATTGGACAAGAAGCGGACTAGTTATTCAGCGGCCTAAGACTAATGACTCCATACGCCGAGTTAAACTATTCCAAATGATTATTGATGACCTGCTAGAACGGTATGAACAGATACAATCTTATAAAGTAGAATATGGAGATGTATATGAAGATAACGATTTGGTTTGTTGTTATCCAACAGGAGGCTATATAAAGCCTAAAAACGTATCACTGAGGGTATGGACGTACTTGTCCGAAAATCAGGCGTAAAGAAAATCCGATTTTATGATATGCGACACTCTCATGCTTCATTCATGCTGCGGATCGGGATTAATCCAAAAGTTGCCGCTGAACGTATGGGGATGACTCCAGCCATGTTCAATGAGAGGTATCTCATTCATTTTCAAAATGATAAAAGAATAAGACAAACAAAAAAACCCTTGATATACAAGGGTTTTTGGCGTATGGGCCTTGAGGGACTCGAACCCCCGACCAATCGGTTATGAGCCGACCGCTCTAACCAACTGAGCTAAAGGCCCTAAATAAATATGTAAACCACGAAAAAAATAATGGCAGGTTTAATTGGTTGCGGGGGCAGGATTTGAACCTGCGGCCTTCGGGTTATGAGCCCGACGAGCTACCGGGCTGCTCCACCCCGCGTCAGAACACTAATCAATTAGCGACAAGAATTAATATACTACACCTTCACCTAATAAGTCAAGCAAATTTAATTAAGGAATAAATCGAACTCCAAAACGACCGCGACGAGAGCGAAAAATTTCCACTGATCTTGGATCATCATATCCATAAATCCAGCCATCATGTTCCAATCGCTTTGCAAGACAGCCCGCCTGAAATTTGCTCTTATACAGCTTACCGAAATATATCCACTGCATATCCTATCCCTCTTTCTTATGATTAAATAAGGTGTCGATGGCTATTGTTACCTAAGATAGAAGCGTTCATTCATTTAGGGTCATGGATATTTTTTCTTGATAGAATCATTACAGAAATACTTCTTTCTATGAGAAGTTCGCAACGGACAAACGCTATAGGCTCTAAGCAGTATCCTCTAACTAAAGTAAAAGACTTGCCCCTATTTAAACTGTACCCTGTAGAGTAGACACTTTAAAAAAGTCTCTCTATAGGGTACTTTTTATTTATCAAAGAAGAAAATAGGAACGGGGACATAGGAATGAGTAAAAAGATATTTTCAGAGAAAGAGATCGAAGAACTTTCCAAAAATCCTTATGTAAAGTCAGTGACATCCAAAGGAATCACCTATTCAGATGCATTCAAGCAACTCTTTATTTCAGAAAATAAAAAGGGCAAGCTGGCGAGGGAAATATTTGAAGAGTGTGGATTCGATGTAAATGTAATTGGACTCCATAGAGTCCGGTCTTCGGGAAAAAGATGGCGTGCGAACTACCGGGAAAACGGCGTATTGGGTCTGCATGATACAAGAAGCCAATCATCAGGAAGACCCCTTAAAAGGGAACTGACACTGGAGGAGAAGAATGCCAGGCTCGAAGCGCAAAACACCTTATTGAAAGCGGAGAACGAGCTATTAAAAAAGATCCGTTTTGCGGGATGGGGGCTGAAAGACAAGTAGAATTGCCACCTTGTCAGAAATATAACCTAATCCGTACAGTGATCAAGAAATACCATCTTCACCGGATGGTGAACTATTTATGTAAGATGGCCGGGATCTCTAGAAGCGGCTATTACCGGCATTGGTCTTCCGCATCAGAGGAAACGCGGAACCAAAGAGAACAGAAAGATGAACAGGTAAAAGGAAATATACTAAAAGCCTTCCGTTTCAAAAAACGTAAGAAAGGAGCCCGTTCTATAAAGATGACACTGGAGGGGCAGTTTCAGATTGTATACAATCTGAAACGGATCAGGAGAATTATGAAGAAATACGGCATTGTGTGTCCCTTCAGGAAGGCAAATCCTTATAAAAGGATGATGAAGGCGACACAAGAGCACAGGGTTGCTTCGAACCTATTAAACAGGGAGTTTAAGCAGGGCATTCCCGGTAAGGTATTACTGACGGATATCACCTATTTATATTACGGGACAGGCAAGAAAGCCTATTTGTCAACGATCAAGGACAGTTCAACCAATGAAATCGTGGCTTATCATGTGTCAGATCGAATCACCATGGACCTTGCGACGGAGACCCTTCTAAACCTGAAGAAAAATCGAAGGTTTAAAAAGGCGGAAGGTGCCTTTATTCATTCTGATCAAGGGACACATTATACACACCCTGATTTTCAAAAGCTGGTTAAGCAAATGGGTTTGGGGCAATCGATGTCTAGACGGGGGAACTGTTGGGATAACGCCCCCCAGGAATCCTTTTTCGGCCATTTCAAAGACGAGGCCTCCATCAAACCCTGCACCACTATGGAAGAGCTCAGACGAGAGATTAAGGACTATATGACCTACTACAACTACTACAGATATCAATGGAACTTAAAGAAGATGACCCCCATTCAATACAGGATCATCTTCTCAGGGCAGCGTAGTCTTTTTTACATTTGTCCTTTACCAAGGGTACAGTTTAATTCGGGCAAGTCTTTGTATTCTACTATTCGGTTCGAAGTTATACTCCGTAGGATGTAGGATCTTCTCTCCACGCCTTCAATGACTGTACATCCTCTGATTCGATTTTCCCTAGCTCTAGGGCGACATCCATCAAAGCACCGTAATTAGACAAGCTCTGAAGCCGAATACCTGCCTCTGAGAATGCGTTAACCGCTTGGTCAAGCTGATAGCTGAATATCGCCAGCACAGCCAACGGTAACCCTCCTGCTTCTTTAACAGCTAATGCTGCTTTCAGTGAACTTCCTCCAGTGGAGATCAGATCTTCAATGACAACCACTTTCTGGTTCGGGCTGATTAGACCTTCAATCTGATTCTGTTTACCGTGTCCCTTAGCCTTATCTCGAATATAGGCCATAGGCAGATTCAGCTTCTGTGCTACCCAAGCAGCATGAGGTATCCCTGCTGTTGCTGTACCTGCTATCACTTCTACATCTGGATACTGCTCACGAATGACCGTAGCAAAAGATTCTGCTATGTATTCGCGAATTTCAGGATAAGACATCGTTAAACGATTGTCACAATATATGGGAGACTTAATGCCAGATGTCCATGTAAAAGGCTGTTTAGGACTCAAAGCTACAGCTTCTATCTGTAATAGATGTTTCGCGATTACTTCAGGTATTTCTGTCAACTGACTCACGATTGGATCATCTCCTCAATGATTTGTTCTGTTGCTTCGCGGGGATTCGTAGCCCCTGTAATCGGACGACCCACGACAATGTAATGGCTTCCCTGTCTTATAGCTTCTCCAGGCGTAAGCACTCTAGATTGATCCCCTATGTGACTACCTGCTGGCCGTATTCCTGGCGTTACTGTTATAAAGTCGCTACCACAGGCTTCACCAATTGATGGAACCTCCTGAGCAGAAGCTACAACCCCATGAAGGCCTGCCGAAGCTGATAATTGGGCGTATCTTACAACCGCGTCTTGGATATTACCTGCTACACCAATCTGCTCATTCAATACAGACTGACTTGTGCTTGTTAACTGTGTTACCGCAATGATTAACGGCTTCTTAAGCGAAGTGTCACCAGCAAGTGCATTAGTCATGCCTTCGTAAGCTGCCTGCATCATGTGAGTCCCACCCGCTGCATGAACATTAAACATATCCACACCAAGACGGGTGATGCTCTCAGCACCACCCCGTACAGTGTTAGGGATGTCATGCATTTTCAAGTCTAAGAAAACCGAGTAACCCTTAGATTTCAGTTCCCGCACAAAGTCCGGGCCTGCAGCATAGAACAGCTGCATCCCGACCTTCATATAGCAGGGGATTCCCTGTAATTGATCTATTAATTGAGAAGCCTGTGTGGCATCTGGATAATCCAGTGCCACGATCAGACGACCTGCCATGTTGTTATATTCATTATTCATAGAATCCACAGACCTCCTTATTGCCCAATAAATGCTGGCATAGCTTGGGATGAGAAGTTGATGGTATCTAGCATAATAAGTAGTGCTCTTACAGTATCCAGTGAAGTCATACATACAATGCCATTCTCTACCGCCTCACGACGAATTCGGAATCCATCACGCTGTGGCATTTTACCCTTCGTCAATGTATTAAATACGAATTGCGCTTCACCATTACGGATCAGATCAAGAATGTTCGGCGTTCCATCGCTCAACTTTTGAACCGTTGTTACATCAAGTCCTGCATCATTGAGAGCTTCTGCCGTTCCGCCTGTGGCATATATTTTATAACCTAATCTCTTAAAGCCCCTAAGAAGTTCTACCGCTTCTTCCTTATCTTTATCCGCTACGGTTGCAATGATCGCTCCCGTTGCTGGTATTTTCATACCTGCTCCAATCAAGCCTTTATACAGTGCTTTAGCATACTGAAGATCACGTCCCATGACTTCACCCGTGGACTTCATCTCAGGTCCTAGCGTAGTATCTACACTGCGTAGTTTGGCGAAGGAGAATACAGGTACTTTCACGGATACATAATTACTTTCTGGCCATAGTCCCTCTTGGTAGCCTGCATCTTTCAGCTTCGTACCTAGAATTGCCTGCATAGCTAGGTTAGCCATTGGAATCGTTGTTACCTTGCTCAAGAATGGAACCGTACGTGATGAGCGTGGATTAACTTCGATCACATACACTTCGTCCTTATAGATAACAAATTGGATGTTAACCAGACCAATAGTTTTGAGCTCCTTAGCTATCTTAATCGTGATGTTCACGATTTTTTCTTTCAAATGATCTGCAAGATGCTGTGGAGGATAGACTGCGATCGAGTCGCCTGAGTGGACTCCTGCGCGTTCAATATGCTCCATAATTCCTGGAATCAGTACGGTATCGCCATCACAGATCGCATCCACTTCTACTTCTTTACCCATCATGTAGCTATCGATTAACACAGGATGCTCAGGATTAATCTTCACCGCATGTTCCATGTAATTGAGCAATTCCGCATCAGAATATACAATTTCCATTGCGCGTCCACCTAAGACATAAGAAGGACGAACCAGAACCGGATAACCGATGATATCGGCTGTCGCAACAGCTTCACCAACAGAAGTCACTGTTTTACCATGTGGTTGAGGAATATTCAGGCGGGATAATAACGCCTCGAATTTCTTACGATCTTCCGCTTCATCAATACTTTCCAAGCTCGTACCCAATATTTTAACACCTGCTGCACTCAGTGGTGCTGCTAAGTTAATAGCGGTCTGACCTCCGAATTGCACAATAACACCAACCGGCTTCTCTTGTTCAATTACATTCATAACATCTTCGAAGAATAAGGGTTCAAAGTATAGACGATCCGATGTGTTAAAATCAGTCGACACCGTCTCTGGATTGTTATTAATAATAACAGCCTCGTAACCCGCCTTCTGAATGGCCCACACCGCATGTACAGTCGAATAATCGAACTCAATACCTTGACCGATCCGTATTGGACCTGAACCCAGCACAATGATTTTCTCTTTCGACGTCTGAATCACTTCATTCTCTGTCTCATAAGTAGAGTAATAGTAAGGTGTCGAAGCTTCAAACTCCGCTGCACATGTATCAACCATTTTATATACCGGGCGCAACTTATGACCCAGTCTGAATTCACGAACTTCTGCTTCAGAGACATGCTTAGTCGATGCTTGATTCTGCTTGCGAATCTCGGCAATCGATTTATCCGTAAAACCAAGTCGTTTGGCTTGATACAACGTCTCATATGAGAGTATTTGTTCTTCTTGAATTCGTGTCTCGAAATTGATAATTCCTTCGATTTTATCTAGGAACCACCAGTCAATCTTCGTTAAATCTTGAATTTGTTGAAGCGTATATCCGCGACGGAACGCTTCTGCAATCAAGAACATTCTTTCATCATCTGCTTTGACAAGACGCTCATTAAGCACGTCTTCACTTAGTGCTTCAGCACCCTCAAGATGGAAGCGATGAACACCAATTTCAAGTGACCGGATCGCTTTATGAATGGATTCTTCAAAAGTACGACCGATCGCCATAACTTCGCCCGTTGCCTTCATTTGTGTTCCAAGCTTACGGTTAGCGTGAATAAATTTATCAAACGGCCAGCGCGGGATTTTGCTTACAATGTAATCAAGTGTTGGCTCGAAACATGCATAAGTTTGTCCCGTTACTGGGTTTGTAATTTCGTCGAGCGTGTAACCCATAGCAATTTTTGCAGCCATCTTAGCAATCGGATAACCCGTTGCCTTCGAAGCTAGCGCCGATGAACGACTCACCCGTGGATTAACTTCAATAACATAATATTGATAGCTTTGTGGATCTAGTGCGAACTGGACATTACATCCACCTTCAATATTCAGAGCGCGAATAATTTTGAGAGACGCGGATCTAAGCATTTGATACTCACGATCTGACAACGTCTGGCTAGGTGCAACTACGATACTGTCCCCAGTATGAACGCCCACCGGATCGAAATTCTCCATGTTACATACAACAATACAGTTATCGTTTGCATCACGCATGACTTCGTACTCTACTTCCTTTAGTCCAGCGATACTCTTCTCGATAAGGCATTGTCCGATTGGGCTGTAACGAATTCCAGAGACGACCGTCTCACGTAATTCTTTTTCTGTGTCACAAATTCCTCCACCCGTTCCACCAAGGGTATATGCTGGCCGTACGATAAGTGGATAACCAATCTCACTCGCGAAATCGAGTGCTTCTTCAAGGCTAGTTACAATATCGCTCTCCGGAACGGGTTGTTCCAGCTCGCGCATTAATTCTCTGAATAGATCGCGATCCTCGGCTTTCTCGATCGATTCAAGTTGTGTTCCTAGCAGTTTCACATTCTCTTGCTCTAGAACTCCTGCACGAGCAAGTTCAACCGCCATGTTAAGCCCTGTTTGGCCTCCAAGTGTAGGAAGCAATCCATCCGGACGTTCTTGACGAATGATTTGCGTAACAAATTCTAATGTGATCGGTTCAATATATACTTTATCCGCCATATTCGTATCCGTCATAATAGTCGCAGGGTTACTGTTGATTAATACAACCTCCATGCCTTCTTCCTTCAGAGCTTGACAAGCTTGTGTACCGGCATAGTCAAATTCAGCGGCTTGACCAATGACAATCGGACCAGATCCGATAACGAGTATTTTCTTTAATTGAGTATTTTTAGGCATTTTGTAATGCTCCTTTCACGGCTGCGGCTAATTCGGCTTGACGCGGTTTAGCTGGGTAGTTGATTTTATGATCCGCAATCATTTGCAGGAATTCGTCGAACAGATAGCTACTATCTTGGGGTCCAGGTGCCGCTTCCGGATGATACTGCACAGAGAATGCTGGATAGTTACTATGTTTTAGACCCTCAATGGTCTTATCATTATTGTTAATATGCGTAACTTCTAAATCTGTGTTGAGAATAGACTCTTCATTGACTGTGTAACCATGGTTTTGTGAAGTAATATAGCAACGGTTGCTAGACAATTCCTTCACAGGATGGTTACCCCCACGGTGACCGAACTTTAATTTCTCCGTATCTGCACCACAAGCAAGAGCAAATAATTGATGCCCTAGACAAATGCCGAATATCGGGTATTTCCCAAGAAGCTCAGATACTGTTTTTACTGCTTGAGGTACATCCTTAGGGTCCCCAGGACCATTAGATAATAGAATACCATCTGGACGTAAACGGCTAATTTGCTCCGCAGTAGTGTCTTGAGGGACAACAACAACATCACAACCACGTGCTGAAAGTTCGCGTAGAATCCCACTTTTAGCTCCAAAATCAACAAGTACGATCCGTTCTTTTGATCCAGGGCTATTGTACGTATACTTTGTAGATGTGCGTGCTACTTGATCTCTCAGAACTTCACTACCCACTAATCTTTCTTGTAACTCTGCTACAGAGGCAGCAGAAGTTGTTAGAAGCCCTCTCATTGTGCCATAGCTACGAATGATACGAGTTAACATACGCGTATCAATCTCACTAATACCTACGATTCCATGTTCCTTCAACAGATCATCCACGCTGTACTCTGCACGCCAGTTACTTGGTGTAGGCTCATGACGGCGCACGACAAATCCATGGATAAATGGTGCTACAGACTCGAAATCGTCACGAGTAATTCCGTAGTTACCAATTAGTGGATGAGTCATCGTTATAATTTGGCCACAGTAAGAAGGATCCGAGAGAACCTCTTGATAACCTGTTATTCCTGTATTAAATACAACTTCACCTGTAGATTCACCCTCTGCTCCAAAAGCCAACCCTGTAAACAATGTCCCATTCTCCAATAACAATCTTGCCTGCATTCCATCCCACTCCCTCTGTCATGTACTTCTAGTCCGATATTTTAAATTTATCCATATGAGATCCATGTTTATTGTGTAGTTTGTGCGTTATTGTCTACTCTGACCAGACGATGTTGCCATTTACCCACGTTGTGACTGGCCATCCTTTTAATTTCCATCCTGTAAAAGGTGTATTCTGTCCTTTGGAGACGAACTCCTTCGGGTTAACTTCCCTTTCAGCTTCCAAATCAATCATTGTTAGATCAGCCGGACTTCCTTCCACAAGCCGCCCCGTAGATAAACCGAATACTTTAGCAGGATCAGCAGTCATACGTTGCACTAGCAAGGATAAATCCCATAACCCAGTCGCTACGAACTTCGTATACAGAAGTGGGAACGCAGTTTCGAATCCCACAATCCCAAACGGAGCAAGCTCCATTCCTTTTGCCTTCTCCTCAGCACTATGTGGAGCATGATCCGTCACAATCATATCCAGTGTTCCATCTAACAAACCTTCGATGCATGCCTCCACATCTCGTGGTGAACGCAGCGGAGGGTTCATCTTCCAGTTCGCATCTAGACCCGGAATATCTTGTTCGGACAACACCAAGTGATGCGGGCATACCTCAGCAGTAACATGAATACCAATGGCTTTCGCTTGGCGAATCAACCGCACCGATTGTTCAGTACTAACATGGCACACATGATAATGAACACCAGTGGCTTCAGCTAACAGAATATCCCTACCAACATGTATAGCTTCGGATTCGTTAGGAATTCCCTTCAAACCATGTCTATTAGCGAAATCTCCTTCAGCCACACATGCACCAACTACCAGTGAATTATCTTCACAGTGTGCTATAACTGGCATATCAAGTGCGGCTGCCTTATACATCGCATCCTTCATCATTTGCGCACTCTGCACACCAACGCCATCATCGGTGAACCCAATCGCTCCTGCTTCTTTCAATGCTGCGAAATCCGTTAACTCACGTCCAAGCTCACTCTTCGTAATAGCTGCGTAAGGTAGAACCTTTACAATTCCAGCTTCACGTGCCTTCTCAAGCACAAGCTTAATTACATCTGGATGATCCGTTACAGGCCGCGTATTGGGCATGCAGGCAATGGTTGTAAATCCACCTTTTGCCGCTGATCGACTCCCACTTTCAATCGTTTCTTTATGTTCGAAGCCAGGTTCACGTAAATGGACATGCATATCAATGAATCCTGGAGTTACTAGCCTACCTTTTGCATCCACAATCTCTGCTGCTTCTTGTTGAAGGTTGGACACCTCTACATGACCATCCAATAGAGATTTAATTGTGCCATTCTCGAGTATAATATGTTTACTCTCTTGCATACCTTGCTCATTGAGAACACTTGCATTCATGATTATAGTTACCATAATGACCTCCGCTCATTGATTGCTCCATAATTCTCTCAATCTATTGTATAATAATAATTCATATTTGTGTATATTTATTAATTTTTTTATCGTCTATTTTTTCTTAATTCCTCAAAGCGCGTTCAATAACCGCCATTCGAATGGGCACGCCATTACTCATTTGAGGAAAAATCATAGACTGTGAACTCTCCACCACAAGATCATCAATCTCAACATTACGATTCACCGGTGCAGGATGCATAATGATCGTATCCTTGGATAACTTAGCTGCTCTTGCTTCTGTCAAACCATATTGCTCTCTATATGCCGCAGCGGATTTCAGGATACCTGTTGCATGACGTTCGAGTTGAACTCTAAGCATCATAACTACATCCGCTTCCATAGCTTCATCCATCGATACATACGCTGCGTGTTGTTCAAGTTCAGGTGCTCTCATACTGTTAGGTGCGCAGAACCTTACCTCCGCTCCGAACTTCTTCAATGCCCAAAGATCTGAACGAGCCACTCTACTGTGCTGTATATCTCCAATAATGGACACTTTCAGACCTTTAAGGTATCCAAATTTCTTACGCATTGTGTACAGATCCAGCAGTGCCTGAGTTGGATGTTCATTGTTACCGTCTCCAGCGTTAATCAAGGGCACATTAACGGTCTCGGCAAGATTCTGTAGAACCCCATCTGGCTTTAAGCGAATGACTCCAGCATCAATACCCATGGATTCAAGCGTTCGTACCGTATCGTAGATCGATTCACCCTTGTCAACACTAGAAGCTGCTGCTGCAAAATTCAGCACCTGTGCTCCAAGACGTTTCTCAGCCATTTCGAAGGAGAATCGGGTTCTTGTACTATTCTCAAAAAACATGTTAGCCACAAATCGTGAGTTCAGCATAGGAACGACCTTCTCGCTCTGTGCTTCCCAATAAGCTGCTCTATCGAGAATAGATTCGATCTCATTCCGGCTCAAATCCTTTAGACCAAGCAGACTACGTTCTTTCAGATGAGTAGCTGTCATCATTACACTCTCTCCTCTCTATACTGAGAAATCGTTACCTCGTCTTTACCATCTGCTTCTATTAAGGCCACTTCAATCTGTTCATGGTTGGAAGTCGGTACGTTCTTTCCTATATAATCAGGTCTGATCGGTAGTTCTCGATGTCCGCGGTCTGCAAGCACGGCTAATTGAATCATTCGCGGACGCCCACAATCCATCAAAGCATCCATTGCTGCACGGATCGTCCGTCCTGTATACAGTACATCATCAAACAATATAATTTTTTTATCTTGTATACTCACGTTTCCAAGACTCTCTTTCAGTTGGTTAGCTACGTTATTAACGGATGATATCCCCTCTTCACCTGCCTGTACCCGATCATCTCGGTAGCCTGTGACGTCTAGCTCTCCCCAAGGAATCGGCGTTCCTTCGATCTCATGTATCCGTTCTGCCATTCTTTGGGCTAAATATACGCCCCTTGTACGGATTCCGATCAGAATACAATCACCAATACCCTTGTTCTTCTCCAATATTTCATGTGCTATTCTAGTCAAGGCTCGACGAATCGCTGTTTCATCCATAATGACATGTACTTCTTTATTCATAATTCAAGACTCCTTCAGTGTTGGGTTTCCTTTAACATCTCCCGTGACAAACAAAAAACTCCTTACCCAAGTGGCAAGGAGTTCACGAATTCATCCATTACAGAATGAATGAGAGGAGACCGAACGCAATCCAATAAGAGCACATGCTCACACGGATGCTGTTTGGTGAACCTCGGTTCACGTAACCTTGCCAGTCTCACGGGACTGAATTAAAGGTGCTATTCATTTGAAAATAATTATGACAGAACACGAGAACCATGTCAACTGGTGTCGTTTGTCTATTTTATTGAACAAAAAAAGGATCTGCAGTATGCAGATCCTTTTCATTAGAATTCGAATTGTACATCACTTAGACGACGCTTAATTTCAGAGATAACCCGTTTCTCATCTTCTTCACCGTTGGCAATGAACGTAACTGAGAACCGAACGAAATGTCCTGCATCGTCCCAAGGCACTGTAGAGATTAGTTTCTCACGAATAAGAAATTGAGAGAAGTCCTCCCCGGATTCGAAACGCTGTCCACCTTTAATTCCCTTAGGTGCTTCTACGTATAAGAAAAAGGAACCTCTAGGTTTCTCAGCAGTAAAACCAAGCTCGTTGAGTACATCCACCAACAGATTATGGCGACGAGAATATTTAAGTGCAATTTGTTCTGTAATCTCAGGATGAGACAAACCATATACTGCAGCTTTCTGGATCGCTATGAACTGTCCAGAATCGTTATTATCCTTCACATCACTGAACGCTTTCACAACCAAAGGGTTCCCCGCTACAAACCCAATTCTCCAGCCCGTCATATTATAAGACTTAGATAGAGAATGAAGCTCAACTCCTACATCTTTGGCACCAGGTACGGAAAGGAAACTTAATGGCTTCATACCGTCATAAGTTAGTGCAGCGTAAGGGGCATCGTGCACGACAACTACGTCATACTTTTTCGCCCATTTAACCACACTAGTAAAAAATTCTACTGTCGCACTAGCGCCTGTTGGGTTGTTCGGATAATTTAAGTATAGTAACTTAGCCCGACGAGCAATGTCTTCTGGAATACTGTTCAGGTCAGGAAGAAATTGATTCTCCTTCTTCAACTCCACAGTGAACACTTCTCCACCTAAATATTTCGTGTGTGTTCCAATAACCGGATATCCAGGAACCGTCATAATTGTAATGTCTCCCAGATTAATGAAACAAGAAGGAAGCATCGCTAGTGCTGGCTTAGAACCAATAGAGTGAACGATTTCAGTATCCGGATCTATACCAGCTACACCGAATACTTCTTTCAAATACTGCGCTGCTGCTGCTTTGAATTCTGGGATACCATTATCGGAGTAGCCGCGATTCTCTGGTTTAGCTGCTTCTTCAGCAAGCTTGGCCACAATGCCCGTATCAGCCATCTCATCAGGTTCTCCAACTCCCATATCGATAAGTTCGATATCAGGAAAATCCTTCTTAGCGGCAGCTTTAGCACGCTTAATTTTTTCGAATTTATAAATGGATGTGTCTTTACCATAGTTGGAACCGCCGATGCGGTCTGCAAAGTTACCTTGGATATAAGTTGCTTGATATTGTTCAATACTCATATAATTATCCCATCTCCTATTGTAAGCAAAATTTTATTTCATATAAAATTCTACCCCTAAATATGAGGGAATCCATGGCGTTATGCCATGGACTAATTATCTAATGATTTGTACTTTTAACGGCTACGAAGCCCAGCAATAAGCTCTTCCAAATCCTCAGGTATGGGAGCAGAGAATTCCATGTACTCTGCACTTGAAGGATGAATGAACCCAAGCACACCTGCATGAAGTGCCTGACCGTTCAGTTTAATCCCTTTGTTACGTCCATATAATGGATCACCGACTAACGAATGTCCAATAAACTTCATATGAACACGAATCTGATGTGTCCGCCCTGTCTCTAGCTGGAGCTCAAGTAATGTGTAGTCGCCAAGACGCTCTTTTACTGTGAAATGAGTCACCGCACGCTTACTGTTCTTTTCCGTAACCGTGAACATTTTACGATCCTTAGGATCACGTCCAAGAGGTGCATCTACTGTTCCTTGATCATGACTAACGCTCCCATGAACCAGCGCTATATAACGCCGTGTAACCGTATGTGCCTTGAGCTGAGCCGCGAGAGAAGCATGGGCTTTATCATTCTTAGCTGCCATAATAAGTCCAGATGTATCTTTATCAATCCGATGAACAATGCCTGGGCGAATCTCACCATTGATGCCTGATAAATCAGTACAATGATACATAAGGGCATTAACTAACGTTCCGGACGAGTGACCTGGAGCCGGGTGGACTACCATCCCTTTGGGTTTATTGACCACAATGACATCTGAATCCTCATACACAACTTCAAGTGGAATGTTCTCTGGAATAATTTCCACCGTCACGGGTGCGGGAACATCAACCTCAACATGATCACCTACCGAAAGTTTATAGTTCGCTTTAACGCTGTTGCCATTCACTTTCACATGATCACCAGTAATCCACAACTGAACCTGAGAACGAGATATTTCCTCTTCCCACACTTCGGTTATGTATTTATCAATTCGTTCTTTAGCATAACTCTCATCAATCGTCCATTCCCTTAAATCTAAGTCTTGCTCAAGCATGTAGCCTTCGTTCTCCATGGTGTCATTCACGCTTCTTCATTTCCTTCCTCGTTCTGATTAACTGATGTTCTCTTCATATCCAACAATGAGTCTACAATAATAAGCGCTACACCAACCACAATACATGAATCGGCCACATTAAAAATAGGGAATGTGTAGCTACCGAAATTAAATTGCAAGAAATCAACGACTTCTCCATTCAACATACGATCAATGAAATTCCCAACTGCGCCACCAAGCACAAGACTTAAGGCAAGCGGAAGAAGCTTGTTGTTGGAGTGCCTTACTTTCTGTAAATACCAGAGAATCCCAATCACCACGATCGATGTAATCACTATAAAGAACCAACGCTGATCTTGAAGTATTCCGAAAGCTGCACCCCGATTACGATGAGAGGTAATCAGGAAAAAATCACCGATAACGGGTATTTGCTCACTTAACTCCAATCGGGTAGCAATCAAATATTTAGTTCCTTGATCCACCAACAAAGCAATGAACGCAATAATGTAATATATCACTTCAAATAGTCACTCCAATCTTATGATTTGCTTATCCCCTCACTTGATATCAGCAAAAGGGTTCGTCTAGTGTAAATAGGCTCATTTATTGTAGCACAGCCTGTCTGAAACCGTCCATAATGGACCATTGACGAGAACATTTTCCTTATGTAAAACGGACTCGAACAGCGCACTCTATATAAAGAGAAATAGCTGTCCCTATGGACAATGAAAGGAGCTTGTTTATGTCCCATCTTTCGTCATCCCAATTCAACAATCTTCGTTTGAAGTTAGAGCAAGAACGAGAAGATATCGCTCATCGAACGAAGGAGAATGAACATCATGGGCTAGAGGAATCTCTGCGTGATCAGACGGGTGAATTATCAACGATAGATAACCATCCTGCTGATGTGGCCACTGAACTCTACAACCGCGAAATGGATATATCTCTTCTAGAGCATGATGATTTACAACTAGAACGCATTGACACAGCACTCGCTCGCATGGATAAAGGTGTTTACGGAACATGTACCCGATGTAACTGCCCCATTTCTTATGATCGTCTGTCGGCTATTCCAGCAACCGAATACTGTATTGAACACACACCGCGACAAATCGTTTCTGATTATCGTCCAGTGGAAGAAGAATTTCTTATGCCTCCCTTTGGTCGAACGAGTCTCGATGAGCGAGATGATCAGAATGGCTTCGATGGAGAAGATGCATGGCAAATTGTTGAGAACTGGGGTACATCCGATAGCCCCGCACTCGCTGAAGGAAACAACATTAGTAGCTACAATGAAATGGAAATCGAAGCTGACGATGAATTGGAGGGCTGTGTTGAACCTTTTGAAAGTTTCTTAGCCGCAGATATTACAGGTAAGCCTATTGGTATTATGCGTAATAGGCAATACCTTAAATATGTGGAGAATGGGGAAGGTTTTAATATACTTGATCCTAATGCCCCCGTTCGTCACCAAGATTAATACGGATGTTCAAACCCATCTCATTTTAATAATCTAATTCCAGTTGACGCTGTACAATTCGCACAATATCAGCAATGTAATCACCTATAATGGGTAAATTCAGAGCTCCTAATACTTGAAGAAGATAAATAATCGTAGCTGCAAAAAAAGTGAACCCGATCGCGATCCCTACCCCTCGCGCAGTACCGGCTAACATATTCAGCCATATTAATCGCCAAGGTCGATTCAGAAGCCCTATATATTCTGTAATCCGCGATTTCTCTAGCTGCTGCGCAATGCTTGAAGTGAGTTTGAATATCTGCTCAGTGCGATCCTGTGTTTGCATCGTATCTTTATCATCATTTACCATTACACCAATCAGACTCCTTTGAATGAAAAGAAACGAGCCAGTGCTACCTTGAGGATCAACTCCCTAAGGTGCATTTGGCTCGTATTTTGTTTGAAGCATAAGATAAATGACATCTTATTGATCCTGCACTTATACTTCATGATCTTGTTATTATGTTCCAAAGGAGTACATCTTAGTCGGCGATATGAATACCCACAGATTTCCCAGCAATATCTGCTTGTTCCATTGCCTCTTTATTTCCAAACAGTAGATCGGTAACCAGTACATTGTCTCGGAGTACATGATTGAAATTCGTAATTGCAGTCTTCAATTCTTCGTCAGTATCCAAAGTTAGAACGATACGTTTCTCAATCGGTAGATCAAGCTTTTTACGATAATCTTGAACCGCACGTACAACCTCACGAACCCACCCCTCTTGCTCCAATTCCAGCGTGATATCCGTATTCAGCGCTACTGTAATGCCGTAGCCACTAGCAGAAGCAAAGCCCGATTTCGCTTGCTTCTCTACTAGTAATTCCTCAGAAGTGACTTGAATATCTTCCCCTTCTGGAGAAACCACATTCAGAGAACCACTCTCCACTGCTTTACGTGTATCTTCCGCAGACATGGTCTTGAAGAAGTTTTGCAGGAATCCAACATTCTTACCATATTTTTTACCTGCAACTTTCAAATTGAGCTTGAACGTGAAATCAACGAATCCACTATCATCCGTTTCAGTATGGATGTTCTTCACATTAATTTCTTCTTTAATGATCTCTTCATAGCCAGGCAGATCAAAATCACGATCGATCGATACAATGAGCTCAGACAATGGCTGACGCGTCTTGAGTCCTGTCTCATTACGGACGTTGCGTGCAAGCTCAACAATGCGGCGTGCAGTCTCCATATCCCGTTCTAATGCTTCATCGATGAAAGATTCATTTACCTGTGGATAATCGTCCAGATGCACACTTTCTTCTTTACCACCAAGATTAAGATATATTTCTTCTGCCAGCATAGGTGTGAATGGTGCAATCAGCTTCGCTGTTGTTAATAATACTTCCGTTAAAGTACGGTATGCGTCAAGCTTATCTTCGGTAAGTCCGCTACCCCAGAACCGATCACGTGAACGACGGATATACCAGTTACTCAGCTCATCGATGAATGATTCGATCGCTTTGGAAGCATTTAAGAAATCATTCACAGCTAATCCTTTATCCACGGTCTTGATCAAGCTGTTAAGACGAGATACCACCCAGCGGTCAAGCTTATGATTCGAAGGCTGGAAAGGATGTTCCGATGGATTATAACCGTCAATTCCTGCATATAGAGTCAAGAATGCATGAGTATTAACGAGCGTATCCACCATCTTGGATTTCGCTTCCCCTACGATTCCTTTGGAGAAACGTTTACTATTCCAAGGTGCACTATCAGACAGCAACGCCCAGCGGAAAGCATCAGTACCATATTCTTCAATGATCTCCCATGGATCAATGACATTACCTTTAGACTTAGACATCTTCTGTCCTTGTTCATCAAGGACGTGCCCTGTGGCCATAACCGCCTTGTACGGCGCTTTTCCAGTTAACAATGTAGATACAGCTAATAGACTGTAGAACCAACCGCGAGTCTGATCAATTCCTTCACAGATCATGTCAGCCGGATATTGCTGCTCGAACGTCTCCTGATTCTCAAAAGGATAATGTTGCTGAGCAAATGGCATTGAGCCACTGTCAAACCATACATCAATGACTTCTGATGTCCGTTTCATCTCGCCACCACATGTACAACGGAACTTGATTTCATCTACATACGGTTTATGCAGGTCTAGATCATCACTAACCTCACCGATTGCTCTTTCCTTCAACTCAGCACGACTGTGCGGAGCAAATTCTGTAGCACATGTATCACAGGTCCAGACATTTAGCGGGGTACCCCAATAACGATCACGGCTAATATTCCAATCTACTAAATCTTCTAGGAATTTACCAAAACGTCCTTCGCGTATATGACCAGGATACCAATTTACTTCGTTATTGTTAGCGATAAGCTGATCCTTGATAGCTGTCGTCTTAATGAACCAACTATCCATTGCATAATAGAGTAGTGGAGTATCACAACGCCAGCAGAATGGATAACTGTGCTCATATTTCTCTTTGCTATATAACAATCCGCGATCCGAGAGCATTTTAACGATATCTACATCGCAGTCTTTCACAAAACGTCCAGCTAATGCCTTCACTTCATCCACATAACAGCCTTGCAGATTCACAACGTTTACAAACCCAATATCATTTTCCTTACATACTCTATAGTCATCTTCACCATGTGCGGGAGCTAAATGTACGATACCCGTACCACTAGCATCTGTAACAAACTTCGCACCCACGATTACGTTAGATTTCTCTACTTGAACGTATGTGAACGGAGGATCATATGTCTTACCAACCAATTCAGACCCTTTGAGTGTACCCACAACTTCATAATCGCCATTCATTACATCATCCACTAATTTCTTAGCAACGATATATACGCCATCCTCTTGTTTTACCCGTGCATATTCCATATCTGGATTCACAGCAAGTGCTACGTGTCCAGGTAATGTCCAAGGCGTCGTCGTCCAAGCTAGAACATATTCGCCACTATCATGAAGCTTAAATTTAGCTGTAGCACTCAGATCTTTAACATCCTTATATCCTTGCGCCACTTCATGGGAACTGAGCGTCGTCTGACAATCTGGACAATATGGGCTAACGCGGTGACCACGATACAATAAATCTTTCTCATGAACCGTAGCTAGAATGTTCCACACGCTCTCAATATAGTTATTATCCAATGTGATATATGGATGATCAAGATCCGTCCAGTATCCAATAGCTTCTGTTAAATCACGCCACTGCTCCTCATACACAAACACACTTTCTTTACACTTCTGAATAAAAGCCTCTACACCGTATTCCTCAATCTCATGCTTGTGCGTAATTCCAAGCTGTTTCTGTACACCCAGTTCTACCGGAAGACCATGCGTATCCCATCCAGCCTTACGTACGACGCGGAACCCCTTCATCGTCTGATATCGACCAACAAAATCCTTGATCACCCGACCCAGGACGTGACCGATATGGGGCTTACCATTCGCTGTTGGTGGTCCCTCATAAAATACAAAATTCGGCTTACCTTCACGATGAACAATGGATTTGCGAAACGTTCCTTCTTCGTTCCACTTATTAAGGATACGCAGATCACGTGTCCGTGCCTTTTCTTTAACATCTACTCTCTTCATTCATTTCAACTTCCTTCCATATATTATTGAGGACAATTGCCCTAATTCAGAGGGTTTCCCCCTCCTAGATCTCCCTTATCACGGGGGATTGGAACACAAAAAAGCCCCATCCCCAAAGGGACGAGACTTCCGCTCGCGTGACCACCCTAATTTCGCTCACTTAAAAATACCTATCTTGAGCGACACCTCATACCTACGCTGATACTTCCAACATAGAGCCGATATAACGTTCGGCAGAACCGGTTCAGCTTACACGCGTCAGAAGACACTTCAGCTTCACTTCTCCGGGAGGATCTTCCGCTTAGGTTCTGAACATCGGCTTACAGCACAGCGCCAACTCTCTGGAGATCAGATCACTATCGTACTTATCCCATCATCAAATACATATAAACGAAATAAATCAGTTATGACTATATTTATAGCTTTCTTTACTCAAAAAGTCAACCCGAACAGAAGCCTAATACACTTCCTTAACTTCCTTTACTTCATTCACTTCCTGATTCTCCAGTGATTCCCAACCATCTAAGCTTAGAAGTTCTAACTGCGCTTCGACTAACGAACGGAAGCGTGTCCGATAAATAGATGCTTGCTTCTTCAGCTCTTCTATTTCGATAGAAATTCTACGTGATTTAGATAAAGCCTCATTAATAATTCGATCCGCGTTCTTCTCGGACTCCTTAATAATGAGCTGAGCTTCTTTCTTAGAATTACTCTTCACATCATCCGCAGCTTCTTGAGCTACGATAATCGTCTTAGAAAGCGTATCTTCAATATTCGTGAAGTGATCCAATCTCTCCTGAATCATAATCATTTGGTTATGAAGTTCCTTGTTCTCACGAATAACACTCTCATAGTCTTTGATAACTTGATCCAAAAATTCGTTAACTTCATCTTCATCATAACCACGAATTCGGCGTCCAAATTCTTTGTTATGTATGTCCAATGGTGTTAATGGCATTAGGTGTGCACCTCCTAGAAATCTCAGTAATCATGTAATTAAATTTAACTTACCTTGAATGTATCGGTCATAACAACTAGTTTGTTAAGTACCACTTAGCATAATTTAATTCGACAAGAAAAGCTGACTTCCTGCAAAGAGGTTATACAAATTTGCCAATTTGTACACGATATCGTCCTTTTTTAGTCACCCCACTGACTACCATCACCTTGAAACGCCCCAAGCCTTGAATGGAGATGATATCCCCTTCTTTTAAAGAAGTGGAGGGATCTTCTATAACCTTCCAATTCACCCGACAACGTCCAGCTTTGATCGGTACCAGTATTTTACTTCGACTCAATCGGTACGCATCGCTGCTAATTCCGTCTAGACGCAAAGAAGCGACCGTAATGTCCACAGTTTCGAGTGAGACTTGGCTTGTCCGCAGTAATTCAAGCGGCAAAATCTCACTCTGCACATGGATACGATGCACTTGAATTAAATTCATTTGGAGATAAGAAGCAATATCTTGACTCACAACTGTATGGCAGCCATCGTCAAGCACATGAATGTCACCGATCTTACTACGCTTAATACCTAGGCTTAGAATTGAACCCATATAATCCCCATGATCAAGTTCAAGAAACTTCTGATCTCCAGAGTGTACGCTTAGTACTGACAACCCCATATCTTCATTATCAAGTTCCCTATAATCAGGGGCAACAATCGCACGACATCTTTCGGCCCCGTCGCATCCACCATTCAATGCCATATGTACATCTGGATGCCGATTAACGAGTGTCTGAAGTATAAAAGCCTGTCTCGGATCCAAAAAATCAGTTAACTTTAATTCATGATATTCTCCAGCATTAACGACCCATTCCCATGCTTTGTCCACGAAATCGCGTTCATCCGGATGAAAATGTTCTTGGATATCTAGTCTCATATCATTACTTACCAGAAGATGTAACGAAGAATCCCCTTCAATCCCACTAGCGCAAATTGCAATACGAATAATGCAATCACTGGTGAAATATCAAGCAACCCCATAATCGGTGGAATAAATTTACGGAACGGAGCCAAGTAAGGTTCAACTAGCTTAGCCAGCAGTTCCCCTATGAAATTTTCACGTAAATTAGGAAGCCAAGACATCAAAATGTAAATAACGATCATGTAAAAATAAATGTTGTATAAAGCATCAATAATCCGCTCAACCTGATTCAAATTCGGTTCACCTCATTTTTGTTATTGTCGGAGATCTTCAGCTAAAATTTCTGAGATGTTCCCTTGAATCTCAACTGTATCTGGGGTGCATAGAAATATATTCCCCCCAATTTTGGATATACTCCCACTCAGAGCATAGACTGTACCGCTCAAGAAATCAATAATTCTCAGCGCTTGGTCATTGCGTACACGTTGTAAATTAACAACTACAGTGCGATGAGAGCGTAAGTGGTCGGCAATTTCTTGAGCTTCGTCATAAGAACGTGGCTCTTGTAGTATTACTTTAACATTTTTCTGTGAGTGAATGCTAACTACGTTATTTCTTTGATTCTTACGCGGCTCTAAATTGGAAGCTTCGGGCTCTTCTTCGTCAAAAGGAAGTGGCTCACGTTCAACGATTTCTTCTTCCTCTTGCAACCCCATAAAATTCATGAATCGATTCATAACACCCATCCTTACCCCTCCTCTTTTCCTACTAGAATCGTACCTAGGCGTACCCAAGTTGCCCCTTCTTCAATGGCCACTTCGAAATCATTCGACATCCCCATTGATAAACCCACAATCGGCTCACGTGTTAACGCCTGGCGGTTAAGGTCATCTCTAAGTTCTCTTAATCCACGGAATACAGGACGTGTTTCTTCAGCGTTCCCCTCAAACGGGGCCATAGTCATTAATCCAACAACCTTAATATGTGTGAAATCTTGAATCTCTCTTAGGAAATCCGCTACCTTATCAGGCTGTAATCCATACTTTGTATCTTCTCCTGAAATGTTCACTTGTACGAAGGTCTGTACTTCCATATCTAACGCTTGCGCCTTCTTTTCTAATTCCTGTGCCAGAGAAAATCGATCAAGTGAATGAATATATTGAAATTTATCTATGACATCTTTGACCTTATTTGTCTGAAGATGTCCAATGAAATGCCAAATGCCTAAATGGCCTAACTCGTTCCACTTAGCCTGTGCGTCTTGCCAGCGGTTCTCCCCAACATGCATTAGCTCTTGATGGTTCAATACCTCAGCTGTCATATCCATGGACACATACTTAGTCACAGCAATAACATGAACTTCTTCTCGTGACCTACCACTTCTAAGACAAGCCTGATTTATGCGAAATTCTACATCCTCTATCCGTTCTTGTAATGTCATTTGAAAATCCACCTTTACTTTAAGCCAATCCAGCTTGCCATACGTCCTGTAACTCCGCCATCCTTACGAAAGGAGAAGAACAAATCGGTATTGCAGCTTGTACACCATGTTGTACATTCGATATGAATCGGCAATATTCCTGCTTTTATCATAAGGTGTCGGTTCATTTCTTTCAAGTTAAGCATCGTTTTTCCATTTTTTTTGTTTGAATACCACGATGATGAATACTTTTCATTATCCATAACAACTTTTTCTAAATCGTAAACCTTTGACATCACTTGATCATCAACCTCATAGCAACATGAACCAATTGATGGACCTATAGCGGCTACAATATCATAACCATGACTACCGTACTGCTGCTCCATCTTTTGTACCATATGCAATGCGATCTGTGCTACAGTTCCCTTCCAACCAGCATGCGCAAGACCTACAACCTGCTTCACAGGATCATAGAAATACAATGGCACACAGTCAGCATAGAATGAGGTTAAAAGCACACCAGGAACATTAGTCAACAAGCCATCCGTGTCCTGAATCGCAGAAGTACGATCACGGCAACCCCGTCCAACGTCTTCTTCCCTCACGATTGCGATGTTACGACTATGCACTTGTTCGCCACATGTCCATGACTCCAGAGAGTATCCAAGCGTCTCTGCAACTTTACTACGATTATCTATAACATCAGTCGGGTCATCTCCCACATGGAAAGCACAGTTTAAGCTATCATATGGAATTGAGCCCCTACCCCCATGCCTACCTGTAAAACCAGCCGTCAACCCATTATAGTGCTTCCAAGGTTCTAACATAAA
The DNA here is from genome assembly GCF_000949425.1 of Paenibacillus sp. IHBB 10380. Classification (NCBI taxonomy): domain Bacteria; kingdom Bacillati; phylum Bacillota; class Bacilli; order Caryophanales; family Paenibacillaceae; genus Paenibacillus; species Paenibacillus sp. IHBB 10380. The sequence goes on along the minus strand of NZ_CP010976.1, from coordinate 882,764 downwards.
TAGTGCTTCTTCAGTATCTGTTCTCTTTACAAACGGTTCCATTCTCCTCACCTCTATTTCAGTGTACCATATTAAGGAGTCTGAATTCCCCTTAATACGATCTCCTATCTCCCCTTTCAAGCCTCTCATTCTCCTCTGGCGCTGCCTTTACTTCCTCCATCTTCACAAGAACAACATCCGATCCAATCTTCACAATATTATGCCACGGAATAATTAGATCACTTCCCCCACCAAAAATCCCCATAAACCTACTATTCGTAGGTACCACTATTGCCTCAATTCGTCCCTGGCGTAGATCAAGCTCTAAATCACTTATCTGCCCTAATCGTTTTCCATCCACAATATTTATTACATCTTTAGTTTGAAAATCGGAGATTTTCATCTTTATCCCCACCATTTGTTTTTCTGGAATCACATAATCACACCTCAAAGAAAAAATAGTATATCGTTAATATATGTAACTAATGCGTAAAATGTCTTGTTTTCATAAGATAAATAAAAAAACGATCCGCGGATGGGATCGTTTTGGATATTTGTTGTGACTCTAATATCTCACTAATATTTATTTTCGCTTTAGGTCTTCACATATTTATGCATTTGTTGGATAGCAGATTTCTCCAGTCTTGATACTTGAGCCTGCGAGATCCCTATTTCTTCAGCGACTTCCATCTGTGTTTTCCCTTCAAAAAAACGCTTAGATAATATCATTTTCTCGCGTTGACCTAACCGATGCATTGCCTCACGCAAAGCAATCTCCTCAATCCAGGATACATCCTTATTTCGATCATCGCTAATCTGGTCCATAACGTAAATAGGATCACCCCCATCATGATAAATGGGTTCAAATAACGATACAGGGTCCTGAATAGCATCTAGAGCGAATACAACATCTTCCTTCGGCACATTGAGCGCTGCAGAAATTTCAAAAATTGTAGGTTCCCTTGAATTCTGATTGGTCAAGGAATCACGAACTTGTAGTGCCTTGTAAGCAATATCACGTAAAGAACGTGATACCCGAATAGGGTTATTATCTCGCAAGTATCGACGGATTTCTCCAATGATCATAGGTACAGCATACGTTGAGAATTTTACGTTTTGTCCTAAATCGAAATTATCAATAGCCTTCATTAGGCCAATGCAGCCCACTTGGAACAAATCATCGACAAACTCTCCCCGATTATTGAATCTTTGTATCACACTGAGTACTAACCTCAAATTACCATTAACCAACTTTTCTCTAGCTGATCGTTCATTATTTTGCTGAAGGTTGTGGAACAACTCCCGCATTTCTACATTCGTTAGTACCGGTAACTTCGCGGTATCCACGCCACATATTTCGACTTTGTTTCGAGTCATGATGATTTACCTCCCAAGGAGAAACATTAATGTACATTATCTCCCGGAAGGCTCATTTTATTCCTCATAATTATGAATCCGCTACACCATTTTATTAAATTCTTTACGTAACCTTTTAATAATCCGCTTCTCCAAGCGCGATATATAGGACTGTGATATCCCCAACATATCGGCTACATCTTTTTGTGTTTTCTCTTCCCCATCCTGTAATCCGAATCGAAGCTCCATAATCGTCCGTTCTCGTTCACTCAATTTATCGAGTGCCTTATGCAGTAATTTACGGTCTACTTGTTCTTCTATATTGCGATAGATTGTATCATTCTCTGTACCAAGTACATCTGAGAGTAATAGCTCGTTTCCATCCCAATCAATGTTCAAAGGTTCATCAAAAGAAACCTCACTGCGAATTTTATTATTACGACGTAAATACATTAATATCTCATTCTCAATACAACGTGACGCATAAGTTGCTAATTTAATTTTCTTCTCTGGGTCAAACGTATTCACAGCTTTAATTAGACCTATAGCACCGATAGATACTAGATCCTCAATGTTAATACCTGTATTCTCGAATTTACGAGCAATGTACACAACTAATCGTAGATTCCGTTCAATCAGCATGGCGCGAATAGCCGCATCGCCAGTAGAAAGTCTTTGCAGTAAATATTCCTCCTCCTCACGCGTTAACGGTGGTGGGAGTGCTTCGCTTCCTCCTATGTAATAGACTTCATCACTTTTCATTCCTAAATAAAAAAGAACTCGGTAATACTGAACTTGTAATACTAATCTCCATTTAACCATCATATATACTCCTCCTAGAGTTTTCCTTAGGAAAACTAACTTCGTAAGCATGGGCTTAGTTTTCCTTAGGAAAACTAACTTCGTAAGCATGAGCTTAGTTTTCCATAGGAAAACTAACTTCGTAGCATTTTTACTATTACAATATTAAATAGGCGGAACGGGTGCTGACTTCGTGTGATGCACCTCTAGCGATGCACTGTCCTCCTGTACTAAGTCAGGATGAATGATAGCCCTATAAGCTCTCTCCGTCGAAAGTATCCCACTATCGAGGCCTACAAGAACCCTAGTAGTAATCGTGACCTTACCCTCCATTACAACCTCAACAGAGTCGGGTTTAAGCGCAAGCATAAAAGCAGTGCCACGGTTGACACCACGGTATGGAACAAGTCTAAGCCGATCCTGCCAAGCGAATTTTTCATCCTCTCCAAGCTCAACTACTAGTTTGTCCGCTTCTCCTTCAGCCAATTTCCCCTTCCAAGAAGCAGGTAGATGATCTTCCCAAAGTGCCACTTCCATGATCATTACAGGCATCCGTGTTAATGGATCACTTAATTGATTACCTGTATCCAACAGTCCTGTGCAGCTCACACTTTGACCCCCAATATGAACTGTCACTTCTCCTAAATAAGTATGCCTATTCACTAATTTATTCCTTGACGACTGTACGATTTTGAACCATATCATAACGATAAAAAAAACAATAAATATGAACCAAAACCCAATTTTCAATTCAAAAGAAAGACCTCCTGATGTCGTAAACCAAATCCCACTCCATAACTCACTAGAACTTTGCAACAAATAATGTATCCCAATAATTCCACCAGCTGCTGCAAAATTGATAATATAGAAAGATCCTATATTACGTATATAGTTTTGAAGACTTCTAAAACCAAAAGCCACCAACAGCATAATCAATGAAAGCCCAAACTTTATTAGAAAGGTAAACATAAAAGAAAGCTGTGGTACAAACATCATCATGACATATAACGCCCCTACCACTGCCGATAGAAGTATACGCCACCACTGCATTGTGATCTTACGCATCCAGCCAGTAAGCCATAGAAGAGAACCATCGATAAGTAGGTTAGTCATAAAAATAAGATCGATATAAACAATCATTGTCTTCACCTATCAACGCTTGGAATCTTCAAAGAAGCCTCAGAATCGCTGAATCCAACTCGTTTTCTTTTATATTTTTGGGAGATGTGTTTAGTATAAGAAGATTATGTTTCAAAGTCTGTCAAAACCTAGGAGGGATCACGGAACTTTTTTTGTCGATTGATGTTACTTGAACCAAGATATCTCATGATAAACAAGGAGGACAAACTTTGATCGATACCATAAACAAACAAGAAGATACGACCGTCCTTAAAGGGACAGTAATCGTTTCTCTTAGAAATTTAAGCATAGTATATTGAAACTTATACTTTCTTATATTTAAAAAAAGCCCGTTATTTCTTTAGAAAGAAATAACGGGCTTTTTTTTTGAACTATATAGGAAAGTTAATCGTTGTTCTGACGGGAACGATTTCGCAAGAAGGTCGGAATATCCAACTGTTCATTGCTTGGCTGATTACCAAAAGGTCGTAAATTGTTACTACGATTGTCTGTTGGTTCAGTCTCAGGCGTTCCTGCTCCTGGTTTACGAATTGGCATATGTTGCGTGGATGGCTTATGCTCAAATCCAGTAGCAATCACCGTCACCTTAATCTCTTCCTTCATATCTTCTTCAATGATAGCACCAAAGATCATATTCACATCCGGATCAGAAGCTGAAGTGACAATCTCTGCAGCCTCATTCACTTCATACAGAGATAAATTAGAACCCCCTGTAATATTCATGATAACACCCCGAGCTCCTTCGATAGAAGTCTCAAGTAGTGGACTCATAATTGCCTTACGTGCTGCTTCTGCTGCACGGTTCTCACCTGAAGCTAATCCGATACCCATTAAAGCAGATCCGCGCTCAGTCATGATCGTCTTAACGTCTGCAAAGTCAAGGTTGATAAGACCTGGAACTGCAATGAGGTCAGATATGCCTTGAACTGCTTGACGAAGAACATTATCTGCTTCACGGAATGCTTCCAGCATAGGTGTCTTCTTATCTACAATTTCCAACAAACGATCATTTGGAATAACGATTAAAGTGTCAACTTTTTCTTTCAGAGCTTCAATTCCTAGTTCTGCTTGTGAGAAACGTTTACGACCTTCAAACGTAAAAGGACGTGTAACCACTCCGACTGTTAACGCTCCACACTCTCTAGCAATCTCAGCAATGACAGGAGCTGCACCCGTACCTGTACCGCCACCCATTCCTGCAGTAACGAATACCATATCGGCACCCTTCAATGTGTTCGAGATCAAGTCACGAGACTCTTCCGCTGCTTTCTTTCCTACCTCAGGATTGGCACCAGCTCCGAGACCTCTTGTAAGCTTGTCTCCAATTTGTAATTTGTGTTCTGATTTAGCCATATGCAAGGCTTGAGCGTCGGTATTTACAGTAATGAATTCTACACCCTGTACACCATTCTCGATCATTCGGTTTACAGCATTACTGCCTCCACCCCCTACACCAATCACTTTTATTTGGGCTAAACTCTCCATTTCAAAGTCAAATTCCAACATACTATTCCATCTCCCCCTCTTTGTGCATGGATGGTCCGTTCACTCTTATATGAACACCTTATATAAATTCACTGAACATGTTTTTGACGCGTTCTACCAAACCTGGTTTTTGGGGCTTCCCTTGATTGGACGCAGGATTTGCTTTATTGTTGCGGTTTGGTGGTTTTTTATTGCTCACAGTAGTATTACTACGCACACGGATATTCCGTATCACATTGTAGAGTATACCAACACCACTAGTGAATCCTGGATCTCTGACCCCGATATAATCCGGCACAGCAATACGGACAGAAGCAGCAAGTTCAACTTGTGCTACCTGCAGAACTCCAGGCATAGATACCGTACCTCCCGTTAGTATATAACCTCCAGGAAGCTCACTGTAACCTAGACGTTTCACTTCTTGATGAAGGAGATGGAATATTTCTTGGATTCGAGGCTCAATAATGGCAGCCAAATCCTGCTGTGTGAATTCCTTTTCTACGTTGCTACCAATGCGAGTTACTTTAAATATAACATCTGGAGCAGCATCCTCAATGACAGCACATCCATATTTCAACTTCACTTTCTCAGCTTGATCAGTCAACGTCCGTAATCCATAGGCAATATCGTTAGTTACGTACTCCCCTCCAATAGGAAGTGTAGAATTCGCTACCATCGTTCCGCCTTCAAAGATAGCAATACTCGTCGTTCCTGCACCGATATCTACAAGAACAGAACCCATCGTTTTCTCATCCTTGGATAAAGCCATTTGTCCAGCACCCAATGACATCAAGACCAAATCTTTGATCTTCAGACCCGATTTCTCTACACAACGCAAAAGATTATGTATAGCTGTCTTAGCGCCGGTAATGATGATGGCTTCTACTTCTAGACGGACACCAATCATACCCCGTGGATCTTGAATCCCTTCGAGACCGTCTACTACGTACTGTTTAGCAAACACATCAATAATTTCCCGATCTGGAGGGAGTGCGACAACTTCTGCCGCTTTAAGCACACGTTCAATATCTTCTTCCCCGATTTCCCGATCCTCGTTCGACACAGCCACAACTCCGTGGCTAGATTGAAGTCCAATATGATTCCCAGAAATGCCGACATATACTTCAGATATTTGAATACCGACCATACGTTCCGCATGTTCAACTGCACTACGGATGGATTGTACGGTATGATCAATATCTACAATTGCGCCTTTGCGTATTCCCTCTGAGTCGGCAGATCCAACTCCAATAATATTAAAGGTTCCATTATTCACTTCCCCAATAATAGCACGAACTTTGGATGTACCGATGTCCAAACTAACAATGATGTCATTGTTGCTCAACTGTGGCACCTCCTGTTTTATCGTAATGACTAACAAATTTAAGAATAAACAACTACGGCATCAAACCGCTTGTTTACCGTTAGAAAAATGGATAGGTATGACTTCAAAATCACTTTCAAGTTTGTTTGAAAATACACTTTGTACCTATTCAACAACCTTCTAAACTTTCCCTCTTTTTTCAACATTTTTTTTAATATTAGCGTTGATTTTCTACTAGTATAAAATTCATATAAATAAAAAAAGGAGAACGCGCTTACTCATAATTTTCATTGTAGCATTATTTGTTATTCATTAGTAGTACCTTCCTCATCTAACACTTCACTTTTTACAGAAGGAAATGATTCATAAGTATCTGCTTCAAGCATCGTGATGAGGCCAGCTTCTTGCGTTTCAATCACTTGATTGAGATATTCCACTTTGTCACTAAGTAATGATATTGCCGTAATCACTTCAAATCCAGACCTAGTATAGATCTTGATTCTATCTGAAAAAGATGTAGTAGGTGATGGAATGATTTCGGAAATATCAGAAGTTAATTGATTAGGGATTTGCCCTAGTACTTGACTTAGCTTTATTTTGTTAGGATCATCAGGGCTCCATTGGGTCAATATAGGCTTCTCTACTGCAATACCACTACTCCCGACCGAAACTAGTGCTCCATTCGATAGAATAGCTTCAAGAACACCATCTTTTCCTAATTCATAGGCCACTGTTGGATATTCCTCAATTTGCACATGAATTGTCCCAGGAAACTGCTTGTCCACTTTAACTAATTTAATTGAATTAATTCCCTCCAAGCGTTCTGTCAATGTAGATGTAGACAATCCAAAAAACTGATCTCCCACCGCAACCTTACCTTGTTGAAGTAATTGATCACGAGAGGTGAATGTATTTCCCTGAAAATTAATTTCAGAAATTTGGCTTATAGGAGAACGAAAAAAAAGTACAGCAAGCAACGCGATAAAAAGAAACATCAAAATGATAATAATTTTGCGGCTTGTTTTCATTTTTTTTGGTTTTTTTTCTTTCAAAACTGGAATATGCGATCGTGTCATAGCAACTCTCCATAAAATGCCCCTTATCCCCTCCTCGTATCGAAGGGGATAATCAGGACTTTAATTGGCCAAATCTAACTGTTTGAGTACCGGAGTATGCCTTTGAATATCGGCCCCTAATTTCTGGAACAACTTTTCAATATGATCGTATCCTCGGTCAATGTGGTGCACCTGCTCCACAACGGTTTTACCCTGTGCAGCTAAACCTGCAATAACAAGAGCCGCACCGGCTCTTAAATCAGTAGCTTCTACGGTTGCACCATACAACCTTTTAACACCTCTTATGAAAGCACAATTGAGGTCTACGGAAATGTCAGCTCCCATTACTGCGAGCTCATTGACATGCTTAAAGCGTCCTTCAAATACCGTTTCTTTCATACAGCTTAATCCATCAGCCAAAGATAGTAGGACCATGACTTGAGATTGCAGATCTGTAGGAAAAGATGGATAAGGTGAAGTAATAATCCGCTCTACCGCTTTAGGACGGCTCATGCAGCTAATGTTCATTATATCATTGCAGACACCAATTTGAACACCAGCCCGCTTGAGAACATGAATAAGAGAGGTTAGGTGAGCTGGATTACAATGCGTTAGTGTTACACAACCACGTGTCACCGCTGCAGCGATCATAACAGTACCCGCAACAATCCGATCCGGAATCACTTCATAACTACAGGGAAATAATTGAGTAACTCCTTGAATAGTTATCGTATCTGTTCCTGCACCGATAATGTTAGCTCCCATCTGATTCAGGAAATTCTGAAGGTCCTGTATCTCAGGTTCTCTCGCAGCATTGGTAATGGTCGTAGTTCCTTCAGCCCTTGCTGCGGCCATCATAATATTCTCGGTTGCACCTACACTCGGAAAGTCCATATGGACATCCGCTCCTATAAGCTTGCTAGCTTTGCAATGGATTTGACCATCTACTTCTTGAATCTCAGCCCCTAGAGCTTTTAATCCTTGCAAATGAAGGTCAATTTTCCGTTCTCCGATCGCACAACCACCCGGTTGATAAATGTTCACTTCCCCGAAACGGGAAAGTAAAGGCCCCATTAGAAAAATGGATGATCGCATCTGCTTCATTAAATCATCCGGTACATGAAACGAATTGGCGGACGCCGTATCCACAATAACTTCCTCTTGTTCATGCCGTGTTTGACAACCAAGCCGATTCAGAATATTCAACATAACTTCAATGTCCAATAAATGTGGAACATTCGTCAAATGAACTTCACCATCAGCTAGCAAACTTGCCGCTAATATAGGCAGTGCGGCATTCTTTGCTCCATGGATACGTACGGTTCCTGATAGAGATTTGCCTCCCTCAATCACCAATTTGTCCAATGTATCACCTCCGAGTTTACCGCTCACCCATTACGAATACTTCAGGTACCAACGAGATACCCTGCTCAGAATAAATTTTTTCCTGAATTTCGTGCATGAGGGCGAGCACGTCCTCTGCTGTAGCTTGACCAGTGTTTACAATGAAATTGGCATGCTGCACGGATACTTCTGCTCCACCAACACCATAACCCTTAAGATTAGCAGCCTCAATGAGTCTGGCTGCATGATCGCCTGGCGGATTACGGAACACACTGCCTGCACAAGGCAGTTGCAGTGGTTGCGTACGACGACGTCGATCTTTGTAAGATGCCATAGTCTCCGCTATCTCCGTACGCACGCCATGGTTAAGCTCAAATGTAGCTTCCACTACAATTCCCTTGCGCTCATGTAGAATAGAATGACGATATTCAAAAGTCATATCCTCAGCAGCATAAGACACCATTTCACCTGTATTTAGTACAATCTCAGCGGACTTAAATATGCGTGACACATCAGACCCATGGGCTCCGGCATTCATGTATACGGCTCCACCGACAGAACCGGGAATGCCCGCTGCGAACTCCAAACCAGTTAATCCTCGCTTACCTGCCATAATGCTCAATTTCACAAAAGAGCACCCACCACCCGCAGTTACAACATCCTCCTGAAAATTAGCATATTCCAGATCAGAGCCCAGCTTGATGACTGCACCACGAATTCCTTTATCAGACACAAGCATATTGGAGCCGCGGCCAATCTGCATCCAGGGAATCTCCTGTTGATGAAGTAGCGTAATAAGTTCCTGTAGCTGTTCTCTGGTTTTAGGAATGATCAGAGCATCGGCAGGTCCACCGATTCTCCATGTTGTATGTCTAGCGAGTGGTTCATTCAGGTAAATATCCCCGACGTTTAACTCCGATAATAGCGATATCCATTGCTGCAACGTAAAGACCTCCTTAACTTCAAACCGAATAATGCCATCTCTCAGTGAATTAGGAGAAGATTTGCGTTCCTAGTGCGATAATGCCGTGTCCTTGGGCGATTGTCACGATTATAAGATATCTTATGTCATCGTACATAGGTGTGTGACAATCGGCACTGTCTTTTAAACTCTTCTTGACAAACTCCGCATTTCTTCAACGATTAAATTAGCGGAATCCGGTTTGCCTAGCATGCGAGATGACTCAGACATCGCTCTATGAACGTCCAAATTCCCCATAATACCTGCGATGGACTGAAAAAGCTGATTTCCTGTTAATTCTTTTTCTACAATCACTTGGGCCGCTCCCACCTTCTCCAACTGCCTAGCGTTAGCCTCTTGATGATTATTGGTTACGTTAGGAGAAGGAATAAGAATAGAAGGTATTCCCAGTGAATTAATTTCTGCCAAGAATGAAGCTCCCGCACGATTAACGATTAAGGAAGTAGCCGCAAGCACTTCAGGCATATTATGCACATAAGGAAGTACGTGAAGATAATTCGGCATACTCCCAAGCTTACTACGGATCTCCTCACGTGTTACATCAAAATAAGAATCTCCCGTGACATATACGAAATGGATATGCTTTAATGTATCCAAAAGAGGAGCCATTTGAATCATAGCTTCATTAATTGCTTTAGCTCCACGGCTGCCCCCTACAATAAGTACTACTGAGCTATCCATAGGAATACCTAACGTAGCGAATCCTCTGTCTCTATTGGCTGAATGCACAATTGTAGCTCTAGGATTACCTGTATAAATAACACGCTTTGCTTTAGGAAAAAACGATTCTGAATTAGGGAAACTTACCGCAACCGTACTAACATATCGGCTTAGAAAAGCATTCGTAAGTCCTGGAATCGCATTCTGCTCATGAATGATTGTCGGAATACCCAATCTAGCAGCAGCATATACAACAGGACCACATACATAGCCTCCTGTGCCTACCACGATATCCGGCTTGAATGTAGATAAAAAACGTTTGGATATTTTAACACCCTTTACAAAGCGGATCACAGTCTTAACATTCTCCAATGATAATTTCCGTCGAAAGCCCGAAATATCGATAGATTCGAAAGGAATATTCTCCTGAGGGATCAATTTGCTCTCTAATCCACGCTGTCCACCAATATATAAGAATTGTGAATTCATTTCTTCTTGTTCACATTGTCTTGCTATAGCAAGGGCTGGATAGATATGTCCCCCAGTTCCGCCACCAGTTAGAACGATACGCATGCTGTTCACCTCGCATAACGGGATAAATTTAGTAGAATACCAAGAGCTGTCAGCATGAGCGTCAGTGAAGATCCTCCATAACTAATTAAAGGTAGCGTGATGCCCGTCACTGGCATTAAACCAATAACAACTCCAATATTAATGATAACTTGAACAGCAACCATTCCTGCAATACCTACGGCAAGCAAGCTACCAAAACCATTCTGTATTGTCATGGCGATACGCATACCACGCCACACTAGAATTAGAAACAATAAGAGCACGATCAATCCGCCAACAAACCCGAGTTCCTCAGCTAATATGGAGAAAATAAAGTCTGTTTGTGGTTCTGGCACATAGCTATATTTTTGCCTACTCATACCAAGCCCCAGCCCTCCGAGACCTCCAGGACCAACAGCATATAGAGATTGAATAATCTGATAACCTGCCCCTAGAGGGTCTGACCACGGATCAAGGAATGCTGTAATTCTAAGCAAGCGATAAGGTGCTGCGATAATTAATCCTGCAAACCCTACAACACCAGCTAAACCAAACAATGCCAAATGCTTAAGCTTCGCACCTGCTGTAAATACAATCATAAGTGAAGCACCTAACATAACCGTGCCCGTACCCAAATCTGGCTGTAACATAATAAGTCCGAAAGCTGTACCAATTAGACCTAAGGGAGGTAACAGCCCTTTTGTAAAAGAAGTAATATCAAATTGCTCATGACTAAGCCATTTCGCTAGAAATAGAATCATCCCTAACTTCATGAATTCTGAAGGTTGAATACCAAAGGAACTGATTCCAAGCCAACTTCGAGCTCCACCCCGAACATTACCGATCCCTGGAATAAGGACAATAATGAGGAGGACAAAGCACACCAACAGTCCAATTTTCGCATACTTATGCCAAAAATGATAATCTACATTAGCTGTTATAAACATGGAAATGAGTCCTAATCCTGCAAATAACAACTGACGCTTAACGAAATAGTATGAATCTCCATAGTCATGAAAGCCAAGTACAGAGCCAGCGCTATAGACCATAACAATTCCAATCGTGAGCAAACCCAAAATACATATAAGGAGCCATAAATCTGGCGCCGGGCGTGTCTTATTCATGATGAGGCCACCTCTTGCGTTAAAGTAGGGGCTTATCCACACACCCCCCTACTTAAAGATTATGCACCGCCTCTTTAAAAATGCGTCCACGCTCTTCATACGAAGCAAACATATCCCAACTAGCACAAGCAGGAGACAGAAGAACAGTATCCCCATCATCCGCAAAGGCAGCTGCTTCTTTCACAGCTTGTATAAGTGTGGTGGCGGCGTCCTCATCAGTATCGACGATAGAAATTTTCTTTAATCCCGCAAGTTCCGCTACTTTAGCTATTTTTTCCTTGGTCTCCCCAAGTAACACTACAGCCTTAACACGTTCACTAAGAACGTCCAAAAGCTCCATATAATCAGAACCACGGTCTAGCCCCCCTGCAATCAGCACAATCGGACTATTGAAAGAAGTTAGAGCCATGGTCGTTGCTTTCGAATTCGTTGCTTTGGAGTTGTTGTAATAAGCCACTTTCTTCATATTCTTCACAAACTCTAATCGGTGTTCGACACCACGGAAAGAAGAAAGAGGAGCCGTCAATTGTTGTATTTCGACACCTGCTGCTATAGCGATAGCACAAGCTGCCAATGCATTCTCCACATTGAATCGCCCTGGAATACCAATTTCCTCTACATGAATGATCTGATGAACCGTTCCCGCCCCATCCCGATACACAATATGACGTGACAACGCGTCTTCAGTATTCATAATAAAAGGTGGGCAAACATACACACCTTCTACTAATTCTTCATTCATGGAAATGGGTAAAATGGTTGCTTTAACATACGGCACGAGACTACGACAGTATGGATCATCCCAGTTAAGGATAGCGATATCCTCTTCTGTCTGATTAGCAAACATATTTGCTTTAGAAGACACATAGTCTTCCATGCCTCCATGATAATCTAGATGTGTCTCTGCTACATTCAACAGACACCCTATACGAGGGCGAAATTGCTGCGTTCCTTTTAATTGAAAGCTACTTAGTTCAACTACCATCCAATTGTCCTCTGTGGCTTCTAGAGCCGCTTCACAAAGCGGAGTCCCAATGTTTCCAGCCACAATAGGAGATAATCCAGCAGCTTCAAGAATATTACCAACCCAAGTCGTAGTTGTTGTTTTACCATTAGAGCCTGTTATGCCAATAATGGGAGCTTGGCATAGATAATAGGCAATCTCAACTTCTGTCACAACCTCAATGCCTAATTCCATTGCTTGTTGCACAGGAGGAACTGAATAAGGGATTCCTGGATTTTTGACGACTAGCGAAATCTCATCATGAATAAGGTCATCGGGATGACCTCCGTAAATAACACAAATTCCCAAAGCCTCTAATTCAGATGCTTCGGGACATTCTTCTTTTTCCTTACGATCATTGACGGTCACCAAAGCCCCTAGCTCATGTAACACTTTGGCGACTTGAACTCCACTTCTAGCGAGGCCAAGAACGATGACTTTTTTTCCTCTGTATGACTCTAGTTGATCCATAATTACAACCCCTTGTTAATATAAAGTCCAAGACCTGCAAGCACTAGACCTACAGCCCAGAACGTAATGACTACACGCCATTCCGACCATCCACTAAGTTCAAAGTGATGATGAATCGGACTCATTTTGAAAATACGTTTACCTCGAGTCTTAAATGAAGCCACCTGTAAAACAACGGAAAGCATCTCAATAACAAATACTCCACCAATAATAAGGAACAATAATTCACTCTTCGTAACAATCGCAATCCCTGCAATAGCACCACCAATACCGAGTGATCCTGTATCTCCCATAAAAACTTTCGCAGGATGTGCATTAAATACAAGAAACCCTAGTACAGCCCCGATCATCGCTGCCGCACAAAAAGCGGCAGGAAGCGATGTGGCTTGCATAGCAACCACAGCGAACGCTCCTAAAGCAATTGCACTTACCCCAGATAACAACCCATCCAATCCATCCGTGAAATTGACAGCGTTACTAATAGCCAACAACATAATCACAATAAAAGGATAATAGAAAAAACCGCCCCAATCCCATGAAAATGATGTGCCTGGAATACTGATCGAGGTATCATGACCATTTTGAAATAATAAATAACAGATCACAGCGGAACAAAGTAATTGTCCCAATAATTTCTGACGTGCCGTTAATCCTAAGGAACGCTTGAATACCACTTTAATATAGTCATCTAGAAAACCAATCAATCCAAATCCAAGTGTTGCAACCAATAAAACATAGAAATCTGTATTGATAACAGAAAATTTCAAATAAGACAACGTAAATGCTAATAATATGACTACTCCACCCATTGTTGGAGTGCCTGATTTTTTCAAATGGCTTTGTGGACCATCATCTCGAACCTGTTGTCCAAACTTCATACGCCGTAGCAAGGGTATGAGTAATGGTGCGGATATAACCGCAAGAATAAAAGATACACCGATTGTAAGTAATAATAATTGAATATCCATGGATTCACCCCTTCATGACGTCACATCTGCTAAAATTTCTCTTTTAGTGCATCCACTACTTCTTCCAGCTTCATTCCACGCGAAGCTTTAAAAAGTACTATATCTCTAGGTTGAAGATTCTCCTCAAGGTGACTAATGAGTTCCTTCTTATCTTCAAATGCATATACGCTGGATTCCGGTAAATGGACTTTCGCTGCTTCTGCTGTATAAGCGGACAAAGGACCATATGTATACAGCAAATTCACTTTGTCTGCGGTCAGATAGCTACCTATTTCGGCATGAAATTCATTCTCTTGCAACCCAAGCTCAAGCATGTCCCCAAGCACTGCAATTTTTGTACGATACCCCTTCATACTTTGAAGTACATCGATAGCCGCTTTCATCGAAGATGGGCTAGCATTATAAGCATCATTCAGAATCGTTAACCCCGTAGGCAATACAACCTGCTCTATACGCATGGCTGTTAAGCGTAAATGAGATAACCCTTTATGAATGTTCTCCTCTGTTACGTTGAAATGACGAGCCACTGCAAGCGCTGCTAAGCAGTTCACGACGTTGTGTCTTCCAAGTAATGGCAAATCAATCCCTTGCTCCTTATGCACATTTGTTGTGAATATAACGCCCTTATTGTGATTCAGCATTCCCATAGGATATTCATCATTATCTGGATTAATACCAAAAGTCCACGTCTTCATGTTGATTGGTTTAATCGTAGTCGATTCTGCTAGCACTTCCGAAATCAACGGCTCATCACCATTATATATAAGCAGACCTTCAGACTTTAGTCCGCTGGAAATTTCCGCTTTAGCTCGGGCAATTTCCTCCCGTGATCCTAACTGTAGTAAGTGCGCTTCACCAATATTCGTTATAACAGCTACATCTGGACCTGCAATAGCAGCAAGAAATTCGATCTCATGGCGTGCATTCATTCCCATTTCAAGAACGATAATATCTACATCCATATCCATGGCAAGAATAGTGAGCGGAAGACCAATATGGTTATTGTAGTTCCCAACCGTTTTATGCACCTTATACGTTGTTTCCAGTAGAGCCGCTATCATATCTTTTGTCGTTGTCTTACCGTTACTACCCGTAATGCCAACAACCTTACTACCCACTTCACGTAAATAGGCTTTGGATAGCTTTTGTAAAGCTTCTAAAGTATCATCCACTTCGATAATGGCCCCTTCGGGAGGCGTACCCCGATCACGCTGCCATAAAGCTCCACCAGCTCCTGTACGCAAGCCTTCTGCCACAAAAGCATGCCCATCGTAGTTTTCACCGACTATTGGAATGAATAGACATCCCTCTGACATATGACGTGAATCTCGGATCACTCCGTGAATCACTGTGTCTTCATTCTGTTTATTTACGAGATTTCCCCCGCACATCACAGCTACTTCTCCCAACGTTTTTCTAATCACAGTATTAGGCCCCTTATCGCTTCTTTGGCGACGATACGATCATCAAATTCATGAATCGTCTGTCCAATCAATTGGTAGGTCTCATGACCTTTCCCCGCAATCAATACTACATCGTCAGGGCTTGCCATTTCAATAGCCTTTTGGATTGCTGTTCTCCGGTCTATAATCATTTGATATTTATCCTGAGGTATCTGATCTTCCAGAAGTCCCGCTTCGATATCCTTCAATATCAATTCTGGATCTTCTGTCCGAGGATTATCTGAAGTTACGAATACAATGTCACTATACTTCGCAGCAATCTTGCCCATAATAGGTCTCTTCGTTTTATCACGATCTCCACCACAACCAAATACAGTCAATACACGACCTTGTGCAAATTCCTTAACCGTCTTCAATACATTCTCAAGTCCATCTGGACTGTGCGCATAGTCAACGATAACAGCAAAGGGTTGCCCTGCATCAACGGATTCAACACGTCCATCGACACCCGAAATAGACTCAAGACTACGTTTTATTTGCTCTAGACCCACTCCTTCTAATAGAGCAGCTGCAATCGCGCCTAATGCGTTATACACGTTAAATTTACCAACCATTTTTAGTTGAATCTCTGTACTTCCCTTGAAAGAATCAACATGGAAATATGTACCCTGTGCAGTAATAGATATTTGAGTAGCACGTACATCTGCCCCTTCTTCCAAACCGTAGGTAATGACTTCAGCTGCCGTAATTTGGGCAAAATAATTCGAAGCAGGATCATCCGCATTAAGTACAACATATTTACGCTTATCAGGTTTACTAATGAAGGTGTTGCCCATACGAGAGAACAGCAGGCCTTTTACTGAACGGTATTCCTCCATCGTCTTATGATAATCCAGATGATCTTGGGTCAGGTTTGTAAAAATAGCTGTTCTGAAATCTGTCCCTTTCACTCTCCCCTGCTCTAAAGCATGTGAGGATACCTCCATGACACAGCAACGGGTGCCACTAGCTGCCATATCATGCAACGACCGTTGTAAATCTAACGCTTCTGGTGTTGTTCCTGACATTGGGAATGTACGTCCACCATAGCGCATTTGAATGGTTCCGATGAGTCCGGTCCTTACGCCATGATCATTCATAATTTTCTCAATAAGATAGGTCGTTGTCGTCTTCCCGTTCGTTCCTGTTACTCCGATCACCTTCAATTGGCTACTTGGAGATCCGAGAAAGGCATTAGCAAACACAGCCATTGCATATCTACAATCATTAACGATGACCTGAGGCAATTCTACATCTAGCTGTCTCTCTACAACAAGTGCAGAAGCACCTCGCTCCACCGCTTGTGATGCATAATCATGTCCATCAACGGTATGACCGGGTAAACAGATGAATAAATCACCCGGAGTTACCTTCCGAGAATCAATCTGGATGCCAGACACTGTAATATCCCCACTACCCACAATCTGTTTAACTGCTATCGATGAAGCCAATTCATTAAGTCTCATTAGTAATCCCTCGCTCTATTTCAATTATCGTCAATTATAACGAATATTAGGCACGCTAAGGTGCCTTATTTACATCTTCATCTGCCTCAGAACTACCCATATAAATCCGAATCGTTGACCCTCGTTCCACCCTACTCCCCGCCTTAGGAGCTTGACTTACTACATTCTTTCCGCTCCCTGACTTAGTCAGCATGAAATTCATATTCAAATCCTCATATAGATCCTGTACCGTAGCACCTACTAAATCAGGTACTGTAACAATGGGTGTTTCACCATATTTGTATTCTTTCGTCAGCTGATCCTTGCGCACTGGAACATTCATATAATGCAATGAATCTTCTAGTATATTTTGTACAATGGGTGCAGCAACTACACCTCCAAATTGAATACCTTTAGGGTTATCTACAGCGGTATACACAACAATCTGAGGATTATCAGCTGGTGCAAACCCAATAAAAGATACGATATGCTCTGTCGAAGAGTATCGCCCGTTAACCACAATCTGTGCAGTACCTGTCTTTCCGCCTACTCGATATCCATCGATAAAAGCAGGGCGCCCCGTCCCCTTAGCTACAACACTTTCTAGAGCTTCTCTAACCTTCTTAGATGTTTCTTCTGAAATGACTTGTCTCACAAGCTCAGGTTTCATTTCTTCAACCGTAGCACCCGTCTCAGAATTAATCCAAGCCTTAGAGACATATGGCTTATACAATTTACCACCATTTATAGCAGCGGACACAGCGGCTACCTGCTGAATCGGTGTAACAGATACACCTTGCCCGAATGAAGTCGTAGCTAACTCTACAGGTCCTACTCGTGATAACTTAAATAATATACCATTCTCTTCTCCATTAAGGTCAATTCCTGTCTTCGTGCCGAAGCCGAAATCACGAATATATTTAAAGAGTGATTCTTTCCCAAGCTTCTGCCCTAGCACTACAAATCCAGGATTACAAGAGTTCTCTACCACTTCAAGAAATGTTTCACTACCATGTCCACCCCTTTTCCAGCATTTCAGGGTAGCACCCCCTACTTTGATATAACCTGGATCAAAAAAGGTATCCCGCTTTAAATCCACTTTTCCTTCCTGAAGAGCAGCAGCTAATGTAATGATCTTAAAAGTTGAACCTGGTTCATATGTCATCCATATCGGTAAGTTCCGGTTGTAGACCTCAGAAGCATATTCTTGGTATTTACCAGGCTCATATCCAGGGCGACTTGCCATGGCTAGGATCTCACCTGTCTGAGGATTCATTGCAATGGACCAACTACCGCGTGCTTGAAACTGTACCATAGCTTGATCCAATTCACGTTCCATGATTGACTGAATAGATTTGTCGATCGTAAGCTGTAGATTCAATCCATCTTTAGGTTCAACATACCTCTCAGATGAACCAGGCATTAGCCTGCCCGCAGCATCAGAAAGGTAGGAGATACTACCGTTCATACCTAATAGTCTATCGTTATGCTTTTTCTCGACTCCTGTTATTCCTTGATTGTCAATTCCCGTGAACCCTAATATGTGTGCAGCCAGATCCCCATATGGATAATATCTTTTGTTATCTTCTGCAACAACAATGCCGGGTAAATCCAGATCTCGAATTTTCTGAGCGAGATCCATTGTAATTTTGCGACCACCTGGCTGTAATTTTTCAATCATAGAGCCTTTTTTAGTAATGACCTTTAATATTTTTTCTTGCGTCATCCCAAGCAAAGGGGACAATGCCTGCGCTGCGACCTCTGGTTCTTTAACCTGAACTGGAATGGCCATGATGGTTGGAGTACTGATATTAAAGGTTAGAGGTGTTCCGTTTCGATCAAGAATTTCTCCTCTTTTAGCTGAATAAGGAATGTTCCTTCTCCATGAATCCTCTGCTTTAGCAGAAAGTTCACTACCTAATCCCAGCTGTACATAAGCCAGCCTTATGATCAAAGCACCGAATAGCACACAAAAGAACAGCAAGCTCCACAGTAGCCTCCGTCTAAGTGTTAAATTTGAAACTTTCATTATACACCCTCCCAACTTGTCCTGAGCTCATGACATTGTTGTTATCATGAGTATTCAGGACAGCTAGGGGATAGAACAAGCTATTCACTAAAACACCAACAAGCTATTGATCTACTTCCTCTTCCTTATGCGAAGCCATCTCATCAGCAGGTGAGAGATTCAATAGAACTTTACGTTTATTACCTTCTTTTATCTCCTTTTGTTCAGTAACGAACCCTTCACCTTCTACGCTAGCTGTCAATTTCATTAAAGTCAACACTTGTAGTGCATCTCTCAAAGATTCTCCCTTCAAATCAGGGACTTTCATTCGATCATTCTCTTCGGTTAGAAGATAAATTCGCTGACCTGAGCTCATGACCGAGCCTTTGGCCGGGTATTGATTTATAACTGTTTTGCCTTTACCCAGCGTCTCAAAAGCGATTCCAGTATTTAGAAGCTCTTTCTTGGCTTTGACAATGGCTTTCCCTTGCATGTTTGGTGTCGTATAGCTTACTGATCCCGATGCACCCTTATCATTCGGTTGCTTTTCCTTGGTTTGCTCACTTGTTACTAACTTCGGGACATTCATGTACTGTAAAGATTGAGATACTATTTTCTTGAAGACGGGGGCCGCAGCTTTTCCCCCACCCACTGTACCATCCATAGGTTCATCCATGATGACGATGACTGCAATTTTAGGATCATTTACTGGAGCAAATCCAGAGAAAGAAATAATTTGCTTCGTTTTGCTATATTCATTATTCACCCATTTAAGAGCGGTTCCTGTCTTACCTGCAACACGATAACCTTCAATGTAAGCATTTCTTCCTGTACCCATAACCTGATCTGATACTACCTGTTCAAGATAGCCACTTGATTCTTTAGCTGATTCAGCAGAAATGACTTGCCGAGTCATTTCCGGGAGAACCTTCTTCGACTCTCCTGTATTAGGATCATTAATTTCTTTAACGATATGTGGCTTCATTAATTTCCCACCATTAGCAACTGCGGCAATGGCAGTGATCTGTTGAATAGGAGTGACTTGAACACCGTAACCGTATGAAGCTGTAGCAACTTCAACGGGCCCTGGCAGATTAATTGCGCGTGCAGTCTCTCCTGGTAGTTCTATTCCCGTTCTCTGACCAAATCCAAAATCTGTAATATATTTCAATAATCTTTCCTTCCCTAGCATTTCCGAACCTAGCTTAATAAAAGCTACGTTACTCGAATGCTTCACCCCATCAAGATAAGAAATGGTCCCCCATCCTGAACGCACAACATCATAAAGTTTCTGTTTCGTTCCTTGAACTGTTATTTGACCTGAAACGTATGTGGCATTAGGATTGAATAATTTCTCCTGAACAGCACCCGCAAGAGTAACAATTTTGAATGTAGAACCAGGTTCATACAGTGATTTAACAGCATGGTTAGTGAAATTCTCAGCCTCTGGCGTTTCCCAGTACGTATTCGGATCATAGGTTGGTAAATTGGCCATACCCAATATTTCCATCGTATTCGGATCGGCTGCAATGACCGTCATACTGACCGGCTTGTATTTCTCATAGGCCTCTTTCATGGCTTCCTCAATATAATACTGGATCGTAGAGTCAATTGTCAGTTGAACATTTTTACCATTGACAGCCGGAACATAGACCTCGTCTGAATTAGGAAGCTTGTCTAATTGCCCATCACTCTTGTAATTGCTAGAGCCCGGCGTTCCCTTGAGTATCTCGTCATGGAATGCTTCAAAGCCAGCAACAGCTTTGCCATCACGATCTGTGTACCCAAGAATATGGGCTGCTAAGCTGTTCTTAGGATAGATTCGCTTCTTCTGACTAAGCGTACCGATCCCTGCATCTGCAACTTTTCCTTTATCCTTCAGTTTTTTCTTCATTACTTTCACTAATGCATCAATTTGGTCCTTCTTATCCTGATTAACCATCAAGCCTTCGGGCCGAACTTCACGACTTGTTAAATACTCTTCCCCTTTATCATCCTTAGCGGTAACGAGTGCGCGTAGTTCATCTTCTGGCTTTCCTAGAATTTTATTTAGTTCTGTAACCACTTCATCCTCGATCCCATTCTCTTGAATAACTTTCGGATTAACAGTTACCGTATACGCTGGTGCATCAATGGCTAAGGCATCACCTTTCCGGTCAGTAATGGTTCCACGAGTAGCCGCAATGACCTTTTCCCTGGACCAGCTTCCCACAGCCTTTTCATGCCAAAAGTCTCCCTTTACAACTTGAATCCAAAATATTTTAGTAATTAAAACAACAAAGAGGAGGGTTATGCATCCTCCTATAAACAGTGTACGAAGTTTTATTTTTTTTACCATATATCAACCCTCACAGACACTATTTTTGTGCTGAATCTACATCCGATATTTCTTTCTCAGGGGTGATCGTAGTACGAGGCACATAAACCGTTTCATGCTCAGATGGCTCCACGTATCCGTCTTTGATTGCAGTAGCTAGAATTGAATTCTTCAATGTTTCCCTCTTCACTTCCATTTGTGTCGATAACAGTTGATTTTTCCTAATTTCAACACTAAGCTTCTCACTTTGTTTATTTAGATCATAGATATTCGCATAGCGTGAAATGACAAGACCTGCCACAGCAACACATACAACAACAGTTAACAAATACAGCATCTTCTCTTTCATAGGAAGAGGTGCACGTCGTGTGATTACTTTTGTCTGCTCGCGATATCCTGGAGATACGCGTTCTATCGGTTTAGGTTTAACTGCTAAATTCCCCCGCGTATAAGCCATTGTACTTCTCTCACTCCTTATCATGTTCTACAGTTTCTCCGCGATTCTCAATTTGGCTGAGCGTGCACGTGAGTTCTGTTCCAATTCCAATTCACTAGGAACCAATGGCTTACGGTTCACAAGTTTCATTTGCCCATTACCCCCACATACACACATAGGGAAATCAGTTGGACAGGTACATTTCTCTAAATAACTCGCCAATATTTGTTTACAAATTCTATCTTCCAATGAGTGGAAGGTAATTACTGATACTCTTCCGCCTGGTGCCAAGCACCGCACAGCCTGGTGAAGCCCTTCTTCAAATGCGCCGAGCTCATCATTCACTGCAATTCGCAAAGCTTGGAAACTCCGTTTCGCAGGATGTCCACCTGTTCTACGGGCAGCCGCTGGAATTCCCTCTTTAATGATTTCGACCAATTCACCTGTTGTTTTAATAG
The DNA here is from genome assembly GCF_000949425.1 of Paenibacillus sp. IHBB 10380. NCBI lineage: Bacteria > Bacillati > Bacillota > Bacilli > Caryophanales > Paenibacillaceae > Paenibacillus > Paenibacillus sp. IHBB 10380. The sequence continues at coordinate 860,414 of NZ_CP010976.1, read as the reverse complement.
GCTCCTTGGTCCGGCGCTCTACAATGATCTTAGCGATTCGCCGAGAGAATTTCTCCTCACCATACATAAACAATATTTTGGCAATTTCCTGTTCTGACCATTCATTAATAATCTCAGCAGCCGTTAGCTTAGCAGATTGATCCATTCGCATATCTAACGGAGCATCGTGATTGTAGCTAAATCCTCGGTCGCCTTCATCAAACTGTGGGGATGATACCCCAAGATCGAATAATATTCCGTCTACCTGGGGAACCCCGTCCTTCTGCGGGACAGCGAGATCCTTCAAAGCTTCTTCCAAGTATCGAAAGTTTGTCTTAACCAATGATATTCGATCACTGTAAGGAGATAGCAGTTCCTTTGCATGGTCTAATGCCCAATCGTCTTGATCGAGCCCAATTAATCTTCCATATTCTCCAAGCTTAGATGCGATCAATGAGCTATGACCTGCGCCACCCAGAGTACAGTCGACATAAATGCCATCTCTTTTGATGCGCAGCCCCTCTGTCGCTTCTTCTTTAAGCACCGTGATGTGATGAAACAAGCTGCAGCCCTCCAGACTATAAATCAAAGTTTAAATCGACTAATTTTTCAGCAATATCATTAAATGTTTGTTCGGATTGTTGAAAATACTCATTCCACATATTTTTGCTCCAAATTTCCATTCGGTTCGATACGCCTAACACAATACAATCCTTCTCAAGCTTAGCATATTCCCGCAAATTCCCCGGTAGATTTACCCTACCCTGTTTGTCCCATTCACATTCAGTTGCACCCGAGAAAAAAAACCGGGTAAACGCACGTGCATCAGATTTCATCAAAGATAGAGATTTGAGCTTCTGTTCCATAATAGCCCATTCTTCCTTAGGGTACGCAAATAGGCATTGGTCCAAACCGCGGGTAACAACGAATGAGGTTCCCAAAAGGTCGCGGAATTTAACCGGGATAATAATCCGGCCCTTGTCATCAATGCTATGTTGATATTCCCCCATAAACATTGGCCCACTCACTCCTTTAACCTAACTCCCCCACTTTACACCACTTTCCACCACTAATAATATTAAATTCGCCATTTATGTTCAATATCCTTTTTATATAACCATTCTTTTTTTGGTAATAAATAACAAGAGCCCCTCGAATGGAATCGAGGAGCTCTTTATCGTAACTGTTCATTGTCGCAATAATTAGTTTGTATCCCAACTCTTCACATATAATGCCTGTTCTTCACTTAGGGTGTCTATGCTTATTCCAAGACTCTCAAGCTTAAACTGTGCTACTTGTTCATCCAACTCATAGGGTACGTTAATGACATGAGACCCAAGTTCGCGATAATTATCATTCACATATTTCAGTGACATAGCCTGTAGTGCAAAGGTCATATCCATAATTTCTGCCGGATGACCATCTCCAGCACCTAGGTTTACGAGACGCCCTTCAGCAATTAGATACATCTTACGGCCATCATTGAAATGATATTCCTCAATATTACGGCGTACAGTTCGAACAGATTGAGACCGACTTAAAAGTTCAGGCTTGTTCACTTCAACATCGAAATGACCTGCATTCGCAAGAATAGCCCCGTCCTTCATTACATCATAATGCACACCTGTTATAACATCTCGGTTACCTGTAACCGTAACGAAGAAGTCTCCCAGCTTAGCAGCCTCGACCATAGACATCACTTGGAAACCATCCATGTGCGCTTCTACAGCCTTAATGGCATTAACTTCAGTCACAATTACTTTAGCTCCTAAGCCCTTCGCTCTCATTGCGACACCTTTACCGCACCAACCATATCCTACAACGACAACCGTTTTGCCCGCAACTACCAAGTTTGTCGTACGGTTGATAGCATCAAATACAGATTGTCCGGTACCATAACGATTATCAAATAAATATTTACAATAGGCATCATTCACAGCAACCATTGGCAATTTAAGCATGTTATCGTTATCCATTGCTTTCAGACGCAATATACCCGTTGTTGTCTCTTCTGCTCCGCCTCTGAGATTCTCAAGAAGGTCTGGACGTTCTGAATGCAGAATGGTCACTAAATCGCCACCATCATCAATGATAAGATCAGGCTTAATTTCAAGTAATTTAATTAGCATCTCTTTGAACTCTTTAGGCTCAGGATTATGTCGTGCCAACACAGTGATACCATCTTCCACTAATGCCGCGCACACATCATCTTGTGTAGACAAAGGATTACTGCCTGCAATAGTAACTTCTGCTCCACCTGCCTGTACAACTTTTGCTAAATAAGCCGTTTTGGCTTCCAAATGAAGTGAAATAGCCACTTTCAACCCTTTAAATGGTTGCTCAGCTTCGAATTGTTTACGAATTCGATTCAATACAGGCATATGAGCCTCTGCCCAATCAATCTTCAAATGTCCGTCAGGTGCCAACCCCATATCTTTAACGATACTGCCATTTAATGTCCTAGCATTCATATTACTCCTCCTATAAACTCATCCTATAAATATATTATCCGATGCCCCCCTGAATAATCAACAGATATTTCCATAATATTACGGATAAAGGATACACCGTAACGATTTGCATAATAAAATAGATTGTAGACTCTTTCCTGTGGTTGGCCTAAGGGGAACAATAGCGTTTCTATTCTATCCCATTGACGTAATGTCGCTTCATGCCTCTGTTCTAATGCTTCTTTCGCTTTTCTTTCCATATAAGTGATCTGATCTAGAATCTTGGACTTATTGTTCTCCCCAATCGTTATAAGACCCGCTTGTAAATCTCCTAGCTGCTGAATCAAGGGTTCATAAAGTTGTTCAAAAGCTTTCCTAGTAGCCTCAAATTGCGTATCTATATGCACCGTATCCTGCTCAGAGAGCCATTGATTTCGGCGCTCTTGAAGATGATGCTGTACATCTTGAAACGATAATCCATACTTATCCATATACTTATGCTGTGTTCCTTCTATCATTGTAAAGGACATTCGCGGCAATAGAATAGGCATCTCTAAGCCAAGCACTTCAAAGGCTTGACGTGTAATCGCCCAGTAAGATATTTCTCCCTGACCCAACACACTTCCAAGTACCGGGAATAAAGAATCCTGCATGAGGGGTCTGGTTAGCACATTGTTACTGAAGCGCTCAGGATGGCTGTGTAGCATATCTAAAAGTTGTTCACGTGTAAAAGCTACCAGACCTTTACGATCCATGAATCGGTCTTCTACTCGTGTCAGGAGTAGTCTATTGCCTTCATGAATGTAAAATAAATTAGCCCCATCCTCTGCCACATCTGCTTGTAATTCATAACCAAGAGACGTAATTTGACCTGCTGAAACCTGATATGCCCGTCCCAATTCTTCATTCTTCTCAATCATGGATTGAAATACCGTTTGTTCTAATTTACGTAGTTCTGGATCAGCTGAATCTAGTAAGACAAGACCATATTGTCCAAACAACTCACCCATCAATTTCGCGAAAGCATCACTTAAATTATTTGAACTCTCTGTCGCTTGTCTGATTATGGATACAATATCAGCTTTAAACTCACTATCTTGAAGCGTAGCGATAACCATGTTAATGGCACGGGCCCATTCTTTATCTGAGACGGGAGTCTGACTAACGGAAGACCTGGTCTGCTTATGCTTATCCATTCTAATCTTCGTTAAGTTCATATCTCCTGTAAGTAAGTAGGTGTGGTTCACCTCGTCCCAATCATGGTCCTCTCCTGCTATCCAAAATATAGGAACTACAGAACGTTTCAAACGCTTCTCCGCTTCTCTTGCTGCTTGTATAATGGTGATAGCCTTATACACAACTAACATCGAACCGGTAAATAGTCCACTTTGTTGGCCACCAACTATAACAAGGGCTCCAGGTTTCTCCAGTTTATCAAGTGATGTATGTACAGCATTATGGGCATTGTGCTTCCCATTATATTCTCTCAATATTTCAACCAAGTCATGGCGATCAACTCGTCTGTCTTCAGTATCATCAAGCCACTGTGCCCGTTCAATCCAAGTTGTCTCATGGTGATAATCTTTACCATACAAACTTTCAACCTTCTCGTAATGGTTAATATAATCATTTGCCAGAGCCGACCCACTTTTTAACGGATCTATAACCACATTCATGAGGTCTGCCTCCCATTCTGTTACAATTAAAATTACATTCTAAAATTCTTTCTTGATTGTAACCAATATGTTCTCATCAGTCAAAGGGAGTTAGGTCCTCCTGCCAACTTAAAAAAGCCGTCGAATTTACCCGACGGCTTATCTATATAACAAATCATTCGTAAGGCATTGCAACCCAATGTCCTTTAGATACTTCGACTAGCTTAGGCTCTATTCTATTCCCTGAACTATCTTTACCTGAGAATATCGGACCTGACTTATCGTCAGGCATAATAATACGCTTTTTATTAGCTTCAATCTCAGGATCTGGAACTGGAATAGCAGACAGTAGTGTTTTGGTATAAGGATGAATTGGATTATTGTATAGTTCTTCACTATCCGCTAACTCAACCATCTTCCCAAGATACATCACAGCAACTCTATCACTAATATGCTTAACCATAGACAAATCGTGGGCAATGAATAAATAAGTCAATCCCATTCGATTCTGTAGATCCTTAAGCAGATTCACGACTTGTGCCTGAATTGACACGTCAAGGGCTGAGATCGGTTCATCACAAATGATGAATTTCGGATTCACAGCAAGTGAACGAGCGATCCCAATACGTTGACGTTGACCACCAGAGAATTCATGTGGATAACGAGTGGCATGATCAGAATTAAGCCCTACGGTATCAAGTAGCTCTTCAATACGCTTTTTCCGCTCTTTCCGGCTTCCAGCTAAATTATGAATATCTAAAGCTTCACCGATAATATCAGATACTGTAAAGCGCGGATTTAGCGATGCATAAGGATCTTGGAATATCATCTGCATATCGCGGCGCATAGCTTTCATTTTACTCGGAGAGAGCTTATAGATATCTGTACCATTAAATTTTACGCTACCACCACTAGGTTCATATAACCGAAGAATGGTACGACCTGCGGTAGATTTACCACAGCCTGATTCTCCTACTAATCCTAGTGTTTCACCTTCACGAATGGAAAAGTTAATGTCATCAACAGCTTTGACTACATTTCCATTACCCACATTAAAATATTTCTTAAGACCACTTACTTCTATCAATGGTTGACTCATGATATTTGTCCCTCCTGCGCCATGGGATGCAGATTCCAGCATCTTGCCATATGTGTTTCACTAAACACAGTAGCACTCGGATCAATACTTTCACATACTCTCATCGCCTGATCGCAACGTGCACAGAACGGACAACCTAGAGGAGGTTTAATAAGATCGGGTGGCGTACCGATGATAGGAATCAATGGCTCATTCTTCTTTTGATCTAGACGTGGCATCGAACGTAAAAGACCCTTCGTATATGGATGCTGAGGGTTCTTAAATATCTCCCATTTCGTACCCGTCTCTACTACTTCGCCTGCGTACATAACAATGACTTTATCGCACATGCCTGCTACAACACCAAGGTCATGTGTAATAAGAATGATAGAGGTACCTAGACGTTGCTGCATCTCTTTCATGACATCTAGAATTTGAGCCTGGATCGTTACATCCAAAGCCGTTGTAGGTTCGTCGGCAATAAGAAGTGCCGGACGACAGGCTAAGGCAATAGCAATCATCGCACGCTGACGCATACCGCCAGAGAATTCGTGTGGATATTGATTGAAGCGAGCCTCCGCATTTTTGATACCTACGATCTTAAGCATCTCAATACCTTGCTTTTCAGCTTCACTCCAGGACATTTTCTGATGCTTAATCAAAACTTCAGTAATTTGTTTACCTACTTTAATCGTAGGATTCAAAGAAGTCATAGGATCTTGAAATATCATTCCAATATCTTTCCCACGTATCGCTTCCATCTCACTGTTCGTCTTTTCTAATAAATTCTGCCCTTGAAAAATGATTTCACCTTGCTTGATATGAGAAGGCGGAGTAGGAATCAGGCGCATAATCGTCTGAGCGGTAACACTTTTACCGCTACCGGATTCTCCGACAATTGCAACCGTCTCACCCTTACCAATGTCAAAGTTCATACCGCGTACAGCCTGAACTTCTCCGCCTTTTACATGAAATGATACGTGTAGGTCTTTCACTTGTAAAATAGGCTCCATGGTTCCACCTCCTATTTCTTTAATTTAGGATCTAGTGCGTCACGAAGGCCATCACCGAAAATATTAAAGCATAGCATTGTTAAACTAATTAGGATGGCCGGGAACAACATCCGCCATGGGTAATACATCCAACCTGTCAAGGCATCGTTAATCATCGATCCCAAGGAAGCCACAGGAGCTTGTACACCAAGACCCAAGAAGCTAAGGAATGCTTCAGCAAAAATAGCCGTTGGAACAGAGAGCGTAAGTGTAACGATAATAGGCCCCATTGCATTAGGTAGCAAATGTTTAAATAATAACCGTCCCGAACCGGCACCCATGGAACGAGAAGCCAGCACGAACTCGCGGTTCTTCAACTGAATGATCTCACCACGAACAATCCAAGACATATTAATCCAGCCCGTTATAGTCAAGGCAAGGATAATCGTCCCTAGACTGGGTTCAAGCACAACCAATAAAAGAATCGTTACGAGCATATATGGAATAGAGTATAGAATTTCTGAGAACTTATTCATGATCTCATCAACACGTCCTCCAAAGAACCCCATAATACCGCCATAAATAACACCTATAAAGACGTCAATCAATGCCGCTGCCAATCCTACAATAAGTGAAATTCGTGCGCCCATCCAAGTACGAACAAACATATCTCGTCCTAGATCATCTGTACCGAACCAATGTAGAGAGGAAGGCCCCTGATTGGTGTTCATCAAATCATTAGAATAATAATTAAACTCAGAAATCATAGGTCCTATAATGGATGAAATAATAATGAGTACTAGTATAACCAGAGCGGTCATCGCCATCTTATTATGGTAAAGACGTTGCCCTGCATCTCTCCATGCTGAGAGACTTTCTCTCTGAATAACTTCTGCTTCTTTCTCATCCGTGCCTATTTTCTGGAAATCTTCAGGTGTTAATTTCAATTCGTTTAACTGATTAGTATCCAACAGTTAGCCCTCCTTTCCTCGATTAAATTTAATTCTTGGATCAATCATTACATAGGCAATATCGGTAACGAATCTTGCCAACATCAATAGAATCCCGTAAAAAATCGTTACACCCATAATCATGGTGTAGTCACGATTCGTAATACATTCGACAAATACTTTACCAATTCCACCAATACCAAAGATTTGCTCAATAACGACAGAACCTGTAATAATATTGGCAGTCATAGGTCCCACATAGGTTACGACTGGTAAAATCCCGTTACGAATAACGTGTTTGAACATGATAGAAAACCAATTCAGACCCTTGGCCTTAGCTGTCTTAATGTAATCTGCATGAAGTACTTCAAGCATACTAGAGCGTGTCAGACGTGCAATAAATGCAATTGGTTGTGCTGATAGAGCTAATACTGGAAGTACATAGTCCATTGGACCTTCAAATCCCATGACATTAAACATGCCGAACTTAAGCGCCAGCAAATATTGCAACATGGTTGCAAGCACAAAGCTTGGAACAGCCATACCCAACACCGCAATAACCATGGCAACATTATCAATTAGCTTGCGATGATAAAGTGCGGCGAGCATGCCTAGTAGTACCCCTATAATAACTGCGAACACAATAGCAACAGCACCCAGTTTCAAAGATGCTTGAAACGTTTGGCCAATAATGTCCGAAACTCTCTGATTCTGATGCTTCATGGATATTCCAAAGTCACCTGTAACAATATCACCCAAATATTTGACATACTGTTGATACACGGGCTTGTCCAGCCCATATTGCTCCATTAGACGCATTTGAATTTCAGGTGAAGACTTTTTTTCAGACATAAAAGGGTCCCCTGGAATTGCTTTCATTAGAAAGAAAGTCACAGATATCAGTATTAATAACGAAATTAACAGATAAAAGAATTTATTTGCAATATAACGTATCATCAGTACACACCTCCCGTAGGTTTTATCTTACCTATGCAATACATTTATTTATTTTAAAGATTAACAAAGCTTTTTGTCCATCACATTATTTTCATTTTCAAGAAATTTTCGGAAAATGTCATGAAACAGACAAAAAAATTTCGGGATATATATGAATGTACACATATATATCCCGAAATAACTACAACCAGTTTATTCGTTAACTACTCAAAATAAGCGCGGGAAAAGTCAATTGAACCATTATAATGAACGACAATACCTTTTACATTTTCTTTAGTCAACGATTTGTTAGTGTAGTAGTAGATCGGCATTATAGCTTGTTCATCTTGAATCAAGATTTTTTCAGCCTTTTTGAAATTTTCCATACGTTGTGTGTTGTCCAATGATTTGTAAGCATCATCTACCAATGCATCATACTCAGCATTAGAGAAACCATTGTCATTGTTACCGCCACCTGTTTTCCAAAGATCGATAAAGCTCATTGGATCATTGTAGTCAGCTGACCAAGCTGAACGTGCCACTTGATAGTTCAGGTTTTGACGATTCTGAAGGAATACACCCCACTCTTGGTTTTCTGTTTTCACAGTAACGCCCAAGTTTTTCGACCACATATCACCAATTGCTAGAGCGACTTTTCTATGGTTTTCATCGGAGTTATAGATCAAGGTTACTTCAGGCAAAGTTGTATAACCTTCTTCTGCCATACCTTCAGCTAACAATTTCTTAGCTTCATCCACATTCTCTTGGAAATAATCATCTTTATTCTCAGTACGGAATTCATCACTCACACCTTTGATACCTGGAGGCACGAAACCAAAAGCTGGAAGTTGTCCGCCCAGTGTTACTTTCTCAACGATAGCTTGACGATCAATCGCCATTGCAAAAGCTTTACGGATCTTAACATTGTCAAAAGGCTTAGCTGTTACGTTAAATTCATAGAAATAAGTACTTGCAAAACCTTTAACATTGAATTCATTTGGAAGTTCTTTCTTAATTGCTGGAAGTTGGTCAGCTGGAATTGCACCATTGGGTTCACCAGCATAATCTAATTGACCACTCTTATAACTTGCAAGCTCAGTCGCACCACTGTTCGTAAGAGATGCTGTAATTTTACTTAATTTAATTATATCTTTTGACCAGTATTTATCATTTTTAGTAAACTCAATTTTTTGCCCTTTTGTCCATGTTGTTAGGTCAAATGCACCATTCGTAACCATGGATTTAGGATCTGTTGCCCACGCTGCATTACCAGTTACTGAAGAATGAACTGGATAAAACGTGTAGAAAGAAGTTAGATTTAAGAAATACGGGGTTGGATTCTCTAATGTAACTTCCAACGTATTATCATCCGTAGCCTTAACACCTACTTGAGAAAAATCAGAAATATAATTTGGATTAGCCTTACCATCTGCTAGTTTAGGTGTGTTGTAATTTTCAGCATTCTTGATGTAGAACAATTGGTATGCATAGGGAGCAGCTGGAGTCGTTGCAGGGCTTAACACACGTTCCCAGGCAAACACGAAATCTTTAGCTGTTACAGGATCACCGTTGTTCCAAGCAGCATCTTTACGAAGATGAAATACGTATTTCAATCCATCTGGGGATACCTCCCAGCTCTCTGCAATACCTGGAACTTCTTTACCATCTTCAGAACGTGTCAAACCTTCGTACATTAGCTTAAGAACCGTATTAGTTTGGCTATCTTTAGCTTGTGCCGGATCAAATGTCGGTGGTTCTGCGCTCAAGTTAATACGTAGTACTTGATCTTTTGCTGGTTTTTCAGTGTTAGTATTCGTTGCGCCATCATTCTTTTTGTTGTCTGCGCCACATGCTGCAAGAACAGTACTCACAATAAGGATGAGTGCTAGCATTCCTAGCCATTTCTTCTTCATCTAACGTTTCCCCCTGCCAATATAGTATATGGTATCTGATTATACAACCACCGGTCAAAAAAATCTACAACTTGTTTCAGGGAATAACCGCTTTTCCTGAAAAATTGAAGTGTTTCATTCAAAAAATGTGTTTGATGTGTAACATTTAGTCACATAGACTTGAATATGTATCTAATTAATCCTATTATTGCAAATAAAATATAGCTTGTACTCATCAATACAAAGGTCATACGCCATACTGCTCTACCCATTCTCTTTAAATCTACTCCACCCTTGATCCGATTCTGAGCTCCTCCTACTAGACCTACTGCAATCAATAGTAAAAGCAAAATGAGGTAAAATCCAAACCCCGTATTAAATATATTATTAAATAGTGCAGAAACGGATAAAATAAGAAAAGCCGTTGTGACATCCATCGCTAACAATAAAGCTGTGTTCTTGTTATTCATCCACCTATAGTGCACAAAATATACTAACAAAAATGGAACGAATGGCAAAATGCTAAACACGATTATTGAATTCCGTAATAAGTCCAATGATTCACTCCTCCTTCACTCTCATTCCTTCAATCAATTTCATGATGAGCTTGTGGGTATTTGCCTGGTATCCCACCTTCTCAGCCATAGCAACGATGCCACCGTTAATCCATCTAATTTCCGTAGGGCTGCCTTCAAGCACATCTTTCAACATAGAGGACGTATTACCCGAAGTAGATCTGCATACATCTACAATCTGATCCCACAAATTGCTATTCCAGTTAATACCATTGGCATCATATACCGCAGTACCTTCTAAGAATAATTCCTTCATAAGCTCAATTCTTGCTTCAGATGCGAGCAATTCACCATTTGGAATTCTCCAAAGGGCAGTCAACGGATTTATTACAGCATTAATTAATAATTTCCGGTAAATATGCTTCTCGATTTCATTCGACATAACACTTGCAAATCCTGCTTTTTGAAATTCCTGGTTTAAACGTTGCTCATACTTTTGTACACTTACAGCCCTAGTTAAATTTGTATCATTCTTCTTTGAAGATTCACCTATCCATGTCTGCCCTTGGCCTGTATGAAGTACAACATTTAAAGCTATTCTTTTAGCCGCCTCTGTCGTAATGACCGAATATATATGCCACTCAGGTAATATAGAACGAATTAACGGGACGTGTCCCGTCCCATTTTGGAAGCAAAGAACACCGTACGTCTCGCGGAGCGATTGCTGACTCAATTGTGCCAGCGAAGTTGCACATGCCTCTTTCACATCCCTTTGCTTCGTCATTAAAAACACCCAATTACCTGGTTTTTGCTCCCAAGTATCCACGAATCGAGCAAGTGTATCCATTTGAATTGAAGGAACGTTCAAATGCTGATCTGCCATTTCATCGGCACTTCGAATATATAGCCCCTGTTGGTGTAATTGCAGTACTTGCTGTTCACTTCGGCACCATATACGCACTTCATTGCCAGCTGTAGCCAACTTGCCTCCATATAGCAAACCTAGTGCACCTCCACCAATAATATCTATTTTCATTCAAGCTTCACCTACTTCACGAATATTCTTCATTTTGTCATTATAACACTGTACATCTAACAACGAAAAACCCATGTGGTACGTACTTGGGTACGTTATCCACATGGGTTATTATTTCCTATAAGTTCTTCTCTTCAGGCTATTCCATTCGTTCCAAGTTACCATTAGCATCCATTTTGAATCGCGTTTTGTTCTCTTCCTCTTCCTCATTCAAGAAAGACAAGCGTCTCGCGCGATCCATAATCTGAATTAAAGCTCTGTAATCATCATTAACGACTCTGTAATCCGTCTGTACTGCATTCACTTGTTTAGACAATCTCTCATTTAGAACCCGAAGTTGATCTAGTTCATCATCCTTCTCACGAAGCTCCTTCTCGAGCATTTTTAATTGACGACTATTCTCTTGAACCGTTCCTTTCCACTGTCTGAGGAATCGTATGACAGCATCCATAGATAAGGTTTCTTCACTCGCTCCATCGACCTTAAAATAACCAAGATCATCATCTGTTGTCGTCAAACTTGCCAACTGTAATCCCGCTGCCGACGGTTGCTTCTTATAGTAGCTCCGTTTTTGGCGCTGTGCTTTGGCAATGCTAATGGCTTCTTCGTACTTTTTACGTACACAACTATTCCAACGGAATCCACATGCCGCTGAGGTTCTTCCAATTCTCTCTCCTACCTCCTCGAAAGCTGACAATTGTGTGCCACCTTCACGAATATGGCGTAAAGTTACTTCAGCCAATATAAGGTCATCTTCTACACTCCATGCATCTTGTCTCACTGCTGTCATGCTATTAAGCCCTCCTAACAACGTCCTAAAATAACCATCTTCTTAACCGAGAATTAACCCAGTATGAATAAGGTATAAAAACTGCTTAGTTCATTTCTATGCCTCTCATAGAGTTCATAGAATCTATTTGATACTATTTTGTATTTCCATTTTATCTCACCCTCATACACTCATCTTTTGGAATTGACCAATTATTTACTTTTAATTATTTTCAACACTAAATATCATTGATTTATTGATAAGTTTGAATGTTTTGTTACGTTTTTCATTTACAGCAATTTATGTAAACGTTATAATGGAGCAAAGAATATGATTTGGCCATACGTATGGAAAGGGGGATATGATTGTGGGACGCATGTTTCGAGTTCTAGGTTTCTTCACGCTTGTAATTGGGCTAATGGCATTTGCCGGAAATATGACTGAAATGGCTCTGTTGTTCTTTTTACAGACTGCATTTTTTGTCATTTTAGGTTATCTGAAATTTACGGAAAGAACCTACATACTTCTCTTTTGGGGCTATATGATCGTGACTTTCACCGGTTTTAGCTATTGGACGATCTTTGAAATGGGATTGCCGTTATAAACATTTGATATGGTAATAACCAAAGAACAAGCGAACCGGCACAAATGCTGGATCGCTTGTTCTTTGGTTTTTAGTTTCATAAGCACTTTACACTGTTATTATAGAGGTATGATATTTTTAATGAACTTCACATATATTTATAATAAGGGAGGAGGAATCACCTTGAAATCTAAGAAATACGTTCGCAGTATTATATACATATTATTATTTGTAATCCTAAATGCATCCTTACATAATCAGAATGCTATATACGCTGAACCTGAACCAACTTCCCCCACTACTACAGATACATATACTCAAAAGCTGCTCCAGGACAGCCTCTCCATTGTGGAGATCGATAGCGAGATTCAGCGTATAAGTGCTCGCCAGACTGAGATGGAACAGGGACAGCAGAGATTGCAGAACCAGCTTCTACTGAAACAGGAACAAATACAAGATCAACAAGCTCAAGCAGGAGAAATCATTCGTTCCTATTACATGGGAGAACGCGACTTTTTATTTGCTTCCATCCTTTCAGCCAAGAGTATTAGTAATCTTGCCATGATTTATGGCTATTATGAAATAATTATGGAACATGATCAAACTGTACTGCGAGGCTATCAAGAGCAGCTGAAGGACATTCAAGCTACTCAAAAAGTTATTACTCGAAACGCTGCGGAATTGAAAGAAATCATGGCTCATCTCATTCAGCAAAGAGAACGTGTAGTTGTGTTACATCAAGAAATAGAGGGGGATCTAGCTACTAGTAGTAATCCCGAGGCAATGAAAAAAATGATTGAGGAATTCACACTTTACTGGGAAAATATAGGAATTTACGAGGTCAAGCGCCACTTTAGAGCCTTAGCTGCAGCTATGAACGACTTGCCCCAATTTATTCAGAAAACAGAGGGAGCAGTCCGCATAAGCGGTACTAACTACTCTATTAATTTGAAAGAAGATGAGCTAAATGAATTTTTACGCTCAAAAGATAAATTATTTAATGTTTTTTCCTTTCATTTCAACGAAGGGTCCATTACAGCCTCTGGTCAAAGTGGAAATTTAGAAATTGAGATTACAGGACACTACTCTATCGTGAATGAACCTAAGAACGGCATTATGTTTCACGTTGATAAATTACTATTTAATAAATTAGAGCTACCTGATACGACACGCCAGTCATTGGAAGAAGAATTTGATCTAGGATTCTATCCACAACAACTTATTTCCTTCGTTAAAGCTACTGAAGTTAGCGTAACGGACAAAAATTTGCATGTTACTTTAAAGTTATCAAAATAGATTGAACTAACAATAAGGTTGGTCTTTTGTTCATTCTATCTAAATAGCTTTGAAATCATGCTCAATTGATGCTCTCATTTGCTCTTATATTATCTTTAAATTCCTTCTTCGTGATTAAGCCCTTAAGAAGTTGATCTACATTGTCAGTCAGCGTGCTTAGATCATTACTTTGAATAGATTTAGTATTTACCTCTTCACTATTCTCCAACAATTTATTCAAAGTAATAGATAAAACTATAGATGAGGACGAAGAATGATTATAGAGAGATGTCAGAACCGGCAAACGATGAGTAGCCTTTAACCACTCCATTTGAGTCGTAGGAGACGTCATATAAGCAATCCATTCTGCTGCCTGTTCAGGTAGAACTGAGTGTGAAGAAACAGCCAAAGAGCGACTCCGCAGAAGAATAGGATGTTTAGCGTAGACATTGTCCGATAGCTCTAGAAGCATCCCCCGCTTTTGTACTACAGCTGCATTTGAATATGGAGATATAACCAATGGAACACTCTCTTTGGTCATCTCCTTCCATTCCTCTATATGCTTATCCATGATATACATATAAGGCAATGCCTGTTCAATCCAGTTCAAAGACTCATCCTCTGGATTCGAAATATCTCCCCCAACTTCCCCTAATAAAGTGGCTAAGCCATAAGGTTGCTCAGATTCAATGGCAAGTAGATATTCACCCTTGGATTCTTGATACTTTTCCAGTAGATCATTCCACTCCTGCACGGTCTTAGGTGGCTGATGAAATCCTAATGCCTCTAATGCCAGAGGCTGCCATAGCAGTACATAGGGATCCATATCGTAAGGAGTTCCCCATTGATAGCCATTCCACTCCATTAATGAAAGTATTGCGCTCAGTCCATTACTCTCTGGTGAGTGTTTGCGATAAGATTCTACTGGAAGTAAATATCCCTTTGTCGCTAATGAATACATGTCTTCACTATTTACTAACATCACATCAGGACCTTCACCCAGTGCTAAAGAGTCAACTAACTTATTAGAATCTAAGGCAATATTAGAAAGCTCAGTTTGAATTCCTGTAACTCGCATGAAACCTTCATTTTTCTGCTGAAGCTGTGCAAAATCTTCTGCTGATAATTGTACCGTTATCTGAATGGGTTGTTGATTCATAGTTAGATCAGGTGAATCTGGAGATAAGAGACGTGATGGATCTTTGGTGTCATTTAATTTATTATTGTAAGCGAAATCAAGACTTGGTGATAAACTAGTTAAGGATAGCAAGAGAACAGCAAATAAGAACCAATAATTTTTACGCTTCATCATGCCTTATGAGCTCCTCTCATCCTTTTCACTTATATTATCAAATATACAACACGCTTGTCTTACCATATTTTACCTATTTGGCCCAAGAAATAAAGAAAAGCCTCATTTACACGTCTATTCGTGTACTGAGGCTTTTGTATTGTTTAACTTCACTCTCAAAGTGTTAGAATTATTACTCGGGAAATAATGTTATAGCAAATCTGCAGCTAACTGCGCTAATTTGGAACGTTCTCCCTTTTCCAACGTAATATGACCACTAATTTGTTCTTCCTTAAATTTCTCTACAATGTAGCTTAACCCATTACTTGCAGCATCAAGATAAGGATGGTCAATTTGTTCAGGATCTCCCATCAAGATAACTTTACTGCCTTCACCTGCCCGAGACACAATAGTCTTGACTTCATGGCGTGAAAGATTCTGCGCTTCATCAATGATAATAAATTGAGAAGGGATAGATCTCCCCCTTATATACGTGAGAGCTTCCACTTGAATGCTACCTAGTCCCATTAATATTTTATCAATATCCCCGGACCGTTTTGTATCGAACAGAAATTCTAAATTATCGTAAATAGGTTGCATCCACGGTCTTAGCTTCTCTTCCTTCTCTCCCGGTAGATATCCAATATCTTTACCCATCGGAACTACAGGACGTGCAATCAGTAGCTTCTTATATTTATGTTCATCCTCCACTTTCGAAAGACCCGCTGCTAATGCAATCAGTGTCTTCCCTGTCCCGGCCTTACCTGTAATGGTCACCAGTGGGATATCATCATTCAATAGCAGTTCTAATGCCATCCGTTGTTGAGCATTTCGTGCATTAAGCCCCCAGATAGGTTCATTACATAAATACAGAGGTTCTAGCCTTGTAGCCTCAGCATTTACCTTCAATATAGCAGACTTCGTGCTACCCAATTCATCTTTAAGAATAACAAATTCATGCGAATACAGAGGATACGATAACTGTAATGATTGAATAGATAAGAAACGGCAATTATAGAACTCATCAATGACTGAGGGGTGAACCCTAATCGTAGAGTAACCATTATATAATTCACTAAGACTGCCCGTACGATCTGTAAGATAATCCTGCGTTATTAAACCCAGAACATCAGCCTTAATTCGTACCAGCACATCTTTACTTACAATAACAACGGGACAAGGCTCTGATTTCTGATCTTCTTCAAACTGATAATTAAGTCCAACCGCTAAAATCCGATTATCATTCGATACCTCACCGAACATTTCTTGCACCTTAACAAAACTACGGTGATTCAGCTCGACCTTGAGTCTCCCCCCATTTGCCAGCTTCACGCCACTGTGCAAGTGTCCTTGTTCTCGGAGTCCATCTAGTAGCCTTGATACTGTACGCGCATTACGACCAATTTCATCCGCATTTCTTTTCTTCGAATCAATCTCTTCCAGCACTACAGCTGGTATAACAACATCATGTTCATCAAAGGTAAATATGGAATTCGGATCGTGCAGCAGCACGTTAGTATCTAATACATAAATCTTTTTCATCTAAACCCCTCCACAGCGTGTTCATATTGGATACATACATTTGTCCGTCCGGGACATGCTAAGGTTAGTACAAAAAAGAAGGTATGAAATAAATAACTCCGTGAAAGGACGGATGTCATATGAGAACATATTTAACCTTAATGCTTATGCTCTCTCTGCTGACTAGCTGTGGTACGGCATCGAAGGACGCATCACCCTCTCCTCAAAGTAAACCTGCACCGAACACGATCCATCAGCAAAACCAACGATCGAACCAGTTATCTGTGAAATCTAACAACAAAACAGAGCAAGATCTATCTGTAAAAGAACATCTTGAAACAATTGCCAAAAGAGTACGTGGAGTCAGTAATGCTCATTGTGTCGTCATGGGTAATACCGTTGTTGTAGGTATTGATGTAGATGGTCACTTAAGTCGTTCTCGTGTAGGAACAATCAAGTATTCGGTTGCTGAGGCGCTTCGTAAAGATCCACGTGGTATGAACGCCATAGTCACTGCAGATATGGATTTATCTCACCGAATTGCTCAATTGGGCAATCACATTAAAAAAGGACAACCTATATCAGGATTTTCCTCCGAGCTAGCAGATATTGTCGGACGGATCATTCCACAGCTACCTAAGGATGTCAAACCCCAACAAAATAATCCATCCACCAAAAACTTAACTACACCAACCAACAAAAATCGATGAAAAAAAGCCTAGTGATGACTCACTAGGCTTTTTGCATGGCAGAAAATACTTGTCCGTCCAACTTTTCTGAAGCACGACGGTCATATGTTTTGACGTATTGAGGAGCAGCAGAGAGCTGCGCGCCATAAAACAAGGCGTTTCGCACAGCTTCTATACTAATGTCGAAGCAGCACATTCTGAATGGAACATCAGGTAATAAGTCACAAGCAACAATAGCCCTACCATTAATGGCATGTACTGTTCCTTCTCCAAATACCGTAATTGTCACCATCGGATTACGTTTGATATTCTCGACTAATCGTGAACGATGATCAATCGCGAGACGTAATGTGGAAGCATTCAAAGCATAAATCCACGAAATAGCGCTAGAGGTTGGTCCTCCGGTCTCTGCATCAACAGTGCTTAAGAGTACAAAAGTTTCGGATTGTAACTGTGATAATAAGTTGTCAGTCATTTGTGTGACAGCTTCGGACATCATACCAGCCCCCTATACGGTTCAATTCGTTCTATTCTATTGTATTATAACACAGGTAAAAAATTGCATCCAAGTATTAAGGATTTGTTGTATCTGTACTGCTATCTACTGATTCTACAGACTTCCCAGCAATCTCATTCTTCAATGACTGTTTAGCTTTAGACAGTTCTTCATTATCAACATAGACATAAGGGCTTCGCCATGTTCCAGTCACAGGCATAAACTTCACATTATCCTTAGATATATTCCAATAGGTTGCAATTACATTTTTCAGCTGATCTTTTTCTAAATCGGTCTCCATGTTATCAGCTACGGCATCAAGCACTTTACCAATTTTGGTCACGCCACCTAATGTTTGCATCTGATCAATTAATGAGTGTAGAACTTCGCTCTGACGCTGGTTACGACTAAAGTCATCGGATTCTTTGGTTCTCGGCTTACAGCCTGAACTTGACTTACGATATCTTACATAACCAAGTGCGTCTTCACCCTCAAGCTTAGCAGGCCCTTTTTTGAGATTAATGTTCGTTCCATCAGCATTATCAATATAACACATGTCCATGCTTATATTTACGTCCACACCGTCCAGCGCATCCACCACATCACTGAAGCCTTGGAAATTAATAACCGTAGCATAATCAATAGGTACGTCCATATATTTGCTAAACATCGCTTTCATCTCATCCGTAGCTATTAATCCTGATTTCTTCTCTTGGCTCAAGAATTTAGGATAATAAGAATTAGCCTTACTCTGAGTATATCCATTCAATTCAATTAATGTATCACGCGGAATCGAAACTATGGTTGCCGACTTCGTGTCAGGATTAAAAGCCGCTATCATCATAACGTCAGTTAAATGCGTTCCTGTCTTTGGACGGTAATCCGTACCTAGTAGAAGCATTGTCACAGGCTTTACTTTTGCTGATGCTTCAGGAGCTACTGGATTATTATTTCCTGTCTCTAGAACTGTACTATCGGCTTTCAGATACAAGTAACCCACATATCCTGCAATCGCTAACACAGCCACGATAATGACAATAAGCATGAATTTCAAAAAGGTTTTAAAAGGACTTTTCTTTTTTTTCTTCTGCGGTAGTTTTTTTTGCGGCTTACTGCCAACTTTGGCCCTTGGTGGCAGTTGCGAATTGCTAGGACTCATCTTTAACACCTTTTTTCTTTTGGAATTAAAAAAGTAGCGCCCTAAATACAAGGGCGCACAATTATGAAGCTCACTATAATCGTTCACTTGATCCTAAACTTTCCTTCGTGGAGGCTTCTGTCTTTTTCTTCTGCCGACCTTCCACAAAGTAGCGAATACGCACTAGAAGCATTAGCCCAACGGCAACTAACAGACATTGAATGATCGGTAGCTTATCATGTTGAAAGATAAGCAACATACCGGAACCTAAAGCCATCAATACATAGAGTATGATCTCTTTCAATAACGGTAATTTCTGATGAACACGAAATACTTTGTTATACACGTAGGTGATCAATACAAAGATGACAAGATAAGCAATAATCGGATGCGATGCAAACCATACTTGCACGTAGGGTTCACTCCTTTCATCAATGGACCTGATCTTAACTAATAAATATTAGTTAGAGTTTGCCATTTTGCGGTTTTTCTCAGCACGTTCACGTTCACTCTTATTCAAAATCTTCTTACGCATACGAATTGATTTAGGAGTAATCTCACATAATTCATCGTCATTCAAGTATTCCAAAGCTTGTTCCATAGAGAAGATTATTGGTGTTTTCATTTTCACTGTTTCTTCTTTGTTAGCAGAACGAATGTTGTTTACAGCTTTTTCTTTACATACGTTAACGACGATATCACTATCACGCGTATGCTCACCAACAATCATACCTTCATAAATCTCAGTAGCTGGTTCTACGAATAGAGTACCACGATCTTCAATACCCATCATAGCGTATAATGTAGAGCTTCCGTTCTCACTAGAAACCAATACACCTTTCGAACGTCCACCAACTTGACCAGATACGACAGGACCATAGCTATCAAAAGCATGGTTCATAACACCGTATCCACGAGTTAGTGTAAGGAATTGAGTACGGTAACCGATTAGTCCACGAGCTGGAATAAGGAATTCCAAACGCACGTTACCTGAACCGTTATTGATCATGTTAGCCATTTCTGCTTTACGTTGACCAAGACTCTCCATAACTGCTCCCATACTTTCTTCAGGAACATCGATCATTAGACGTTCAATCGGCTCACTCTTCACACCGTCAATTTCTCTAACGATAACGGAAGGTTTGGAAACCTGTAATTCAAATCCTTCACGACGCATGTTCTCAATCAGAATCGTAAGGTGAAGTTCACCGCGACCTGAAACGATGAATGCTTCCGGTGTTTCAGTATCATCTACTCTTAAACTAACATCTGTTTCTAATTCTTTATAAAGACGTTCACGTAATTTACGGGAAGTAACCCATTTACCTTCACGACCAGCAAAAGGACTATTGTTTACAACAAAAGTCATCTGTAGTGTAGGCTCATCAATTTTCAGTACAGGCAATGCTTCTGGATTATTCGGATCTGCAATAGTTTCACCGATGTTGATATCTTTAATACCCGCAATGGCTACGATATCTCCAGCGCCGGCTTCTTCGACTTCAATACGTTTCAAACCTTGGAAGCCGAAAAGCTTCTCAATACGTGCTGTTTTACTTTTGCCATCACGCATGATAACTGTTACGGGTTGACCTTGGCGAATAATACCACGGTTAATACGTCCAATAGCGATCCGGCCCATATATTCGTTATAATCCATCAACGTTACAAGAAATTGAAGAGGTTCGTCCATTTTCTCGGTTGGTGCTGGAATTTTTTCAATAATGGTCTCATACAATGCAAGCATCGTTTCGTCCTGTTTCTCAGCATCTAAACTTGAAGTTCCGTTCAATGCAGAAGCATAGACAACTGGGAAATTCAATTGCTCATCTGTCGCTTCAAGTTCGATGAACAAATCAAGCACTTCATCAATAACTTCGGATGGGCGTGCTGCCGGGCGGTCGATTTTGTTCACGACTACGATCGGTGTTAAGTTTGATTCCAAAGCTTTACGCAGTACAAACTTAGTCTGCGGCATACAACCTTCATAAGCGTCAACGACTAGCAATACACCGTCAACCATCTTCATGATACGTTCTACTTCTCCACCGAAGTCAGCGTGACCTGGCGTGTCCATAATGTTGATTGTGAATTCTTTATACGTTATAGCTGTGTTCTTAGCCAATATGGTAATGCCGCGTTCACGTTCCAAGTCATTGGAATCCATTGCGCGTTCTTGCAGTGTTTCGTTATCCCGAAAAATCCCCGATTGCTGCAGTAGTTGATCGACAAGTGTCGTTTTACCGTGGTCAACGTGGGCTATAATCGCAATATTGCGAATCTGGTCTCTTGATTGCATGGGTAATATCCATATCCTTTCATATTCAACTCATCTATTCTGTCTCACAAAAGAAGCGCCGGGC
The DNA here is from genome assembly GCF_000949425.1 of Paenibacillus sp. IHBB 10380. Classification (NCBI taxonomy): domain Bacteria; kingdom Bacillati; phylum Bacillota; class Bacilli; order Caryophanales; family Paenibacillaceae; genus Paenibacillus; species Paenibacillus sp. IHBB 10380. The sequence continues at coordinate 838,806 of NZ_CP010976.1, read as the reverse complement.
GTTCATGCCGACGCTTCAACATATCCTTTATATTATAATTATTTATATGAAATAATCAAGTTTTTTCTTGAAATAAAACATGGTAAATCAATGGATAATTACCAACTCCGATTCCATTTACTCTTACTTTTTCTCTCACGCCCCCATATTAGCCAAGCTCCACAGGCAATAAGTGCTACGGCCAGTATATAGATTACACCTGTATGTAATAAACTAAAGAAGAACAAGATAAGCGTTAGTATACCCAATAAAACAGATACAGTCAGGATACCTGTGGCCCTCGGAGATTCATAAAAATAATACTCGTACAATCCTACCGCAATACCTAGCACCAACGCAGGCCATAAGTTCGCCATTAAATGCCAACCCCATAGGTTACAGATGGTGAATAGCAACCCCCATACCGTCAAGATTCCTGCTGGAATAAGAAGAATCGGTTGGAGACTACGTCCATAGAATAGAGCATGGAGTAACAATCCAAGCACTAATATGACAACCGGCCATAGGGTGCGGCCAAGAAATCCGAACACGCCAAGCTTACCCAATAGAATTACTAATCCTGCAATTACGATAAACAATCCAAGCTTCACATCATTTTTGGAGGTCATCTCCACCACACCCTCTTTCTCATGATATTATCCACATCACGAAAATAAATTTTGACAACTTTCTCTCTTTAGTTTATCTGAATAGCGCAAAAAAAACCATATTTCCATCATTTATTTTAATAAAACAGAAAAAGTACGACATTCCCGGATAGGGAGTCAGTATTATCCATTTATGAAATAAACGAGAAAACTATGGTTGTTGTTTCTGAAATGAAAGTGATGGCTACTATACTTTAAGAGACTTCATTCTCTTGAACGTTCCAGCTCCCATAACGATCATCGCTAAAGATATAGGTAATAGCAAGTGCAGTTCAGACCATATCGACGTAAGAAAGTGACCAAAACTTACATCCTGAAACATCATATCGCCAGCGGTATAGGCCAATATTCCGGCTCCGATATAAATTAGGACAGGATAACGATGCAACCAATTCACAATGATACTACTACCAAACACGACAATCGGAATACTAAATGCTATTCCAATCACAATTAAGGACAAGTCACCGTTAGCCACGCCTGCGATAGCCAGCACGTTATCTAAGCTCATGACCAAATCTGCAACTAATATGGTACGAATAGCTTTCCATAAGGATACGTTCCCATCTAACTTGACGTCTTTCTTATTCTCAAATATAAGTTGAAATGCAATCCAGAGTAACAACATACCCCCTAGAGCCTGAACGTAGGGAATTTTAAGCATGATCACAGCCGCAAAAGTCAATCCACATCTCAAGATAACGGCACCCATAGACCCCCACCATACAGCTAATCTCCGCTGCTTTGGAGGTAAGTCTTTACTTGCCATTGCAATCACAACTGCGTTATCTCCGCTCAACACTAGATTAATCATTAAGATTTCCAAGAGCACACCTATTTGTTCCACGGTACAACCCCCTCCCTTTTACATCTATGAAGAAAATGGGAGATCTATGCTTGACGTTCAATAAAAAATTACCCTATAATGAATCCACTTTGTTTACACTTACGTAACGTATACAAAGATTGAGGAGTGACATAATCATGGAGACATCAGTACTTGCTTTTCTTGCTGCATTACTTAATATTGTATTTCTAGATCTTGTTCTAGCTGGAGACAATGCCATTGTCATTGGTCTTGCAGCAAGAAATCTTCCAACATCTACACAGAAAAAGGCTATCTTTTATGGCACAGCTGGAGCCATTCTACTTAGAATTGTCGCAACGATTATTGTAGTCTGGTTATTAGATATCCCTTGGCTACTTCTCATAGGTGGAATTCTACTCGTCTGGATTGCTTACAAACTTATGACCGATGACAACGACCACACAGATGTCAAAGCAGGTCAGACTTTATGGACTGCTGTTCGCACCATTATTATTGCCGATGCAGCTATGGGTCTTGATAACGTCATTGCCGTTGCTGGAGCAGCGAATCACAATATCCTATTGGTCATTATTGGTCTACTTATTAGTGTACCAATTGTTGTGTGGGGTAGTACCTTGTTTATTAAATTAATCAATCGTTTTCCCTGGATTATTTATTTAGGATCAGCCGTACTTGGTTATACTGCCTCAAATATGATGACAGAGGAAAAGATGTTAGCTACTTTTTTTGAACATCATACCGCTCTTCGAATCCTCTTTATTGTATTGGTTACCGGAGGGGTACTTCTAGCAGGATTCATGAAAATTCGTTCAAATCAAGGAAAAAAATCTACAGCATCATAATAGAATACAAAGGGGCTTCTCGCTAACGAGAAGCCCCTTTGTATATTTAAAAACCCTTGTTACATATTTAAAACCAATCCTCTTGTATGTTAGCCTGCTCCTTAGTTCTAGCCTCTCTACTCGGAGATAAGATAATCGTCTCCGTCCGAGAAAAAGCTTCTTGTTGCAATTGAGGTAAAGAAGTTAGTGAAGCTTCAATTCTCTCCACAATCCGTAAACTCGGGTTGGTGCTCGGGAACTCCGGCACAAATAACGTGCAACAATCCTCATATGGCTGGATGGAAAGGTCATACGTCCCAATATTTTTAGCTATTTCAATGATCTCATTTTTATCCATCATCACGAGTGGTCTTAGTAGCGGTAAATCTGTTGCTCTACCAATTGCATTCATACTGGACAGTGTCTGACTTGCAACTTGACCAAGACTTTCTCCTGTCAATAGCGCAAGTGCCCCTTCCCTTTCAGCAATCATTGTAGCAATTCTTAACATCGAACGTCGCATCAGCGTAATAATAAGACTGTCCTGACCTATTCCTGTAAACGAAGTTTGCACATCTGTAAAAGGGACCAAGTGAAGCTTAACTTCACCTGAATATCCTGATAATACTCTCGCAAGATCAATAACCTTTTCTTTGGCCAACTGGCTTGTAAAGGGATAACTATAGAAATGTACACATTCTACTTGTAAGCCTCTTCGCATAGAAGACCATGCAGCTACTGGACTGTCGATCCCTCCAGAGAGCAATAGTACAGCCTTCCCATTACTTCCCCGCGGGAACCCCCCAACAGCAGATATGACTTCACAGAAAATGTACGTATCTTTCTCTCTAATTTCTACACGTAGCTCAAGCGTCGGCTTGATCATGCTCACGTTTAGCTTCTGAAAATTTGTTAATAGCAACGACCCCACCAGATGATTCATTTCATGTGAGGAATGTGCAAACCCTTTCCAGACTCTTCTAGCATTCACTTTAAACGTTGTATCTTCTTGAATATTCAACTGTTCTAAAAAATCCTGACATGTTGTTAATATTTCTTCTAAATTTGACGCACAAGCAATAACTGGACTAATGGATGCGATCCCGAATACTTTTCTCAGAACAGGTATGAGTTCGGATGCAATCTCTCCGTTTAAATGAACATAGATTCTCCCAAATTCGCTCCTTAGCTTCGCCTTTGGAAACGGGGTTAATACGGATTCCACATGGCAAAGTACAGATTTCTCAAATCTTCTACGATTTTTACCTTTTAATATAAATTCGCCAAAACGTAGCAATAGCACGTCATAGTTCATCATCTCTTCATCCCTCTCTGCAAGAACGGTTGTAACCGTTCCACTACACTACGAATTGCATATTCTAGCTGTTCTACATCATTCTCTGTGTGACAATCCCCCAAGCTGATCCGAATTCCACTTGAAGCCTCTTCGGAAGTTCGCCCCATGGAAAGTAACACTTGACTGGGTTCTGTAAGCTTGGAAGAACATGCCGATTTCGTAGAAACCAGCATATCAAGCTCATCCAGCGCGTGCAGGAACACTTCCGACTTCATACCTGGGTAAGAGAAGTTCACAATATGGGGTGCGCAAGCCTCGTCACTATTCAGTACGATCCCCGGTATCTCCCGAAGCGTATGTAATAGCCTATTACGCAATAAAGAGATGCCTACAGTGAAAGTCTCCTGCCGTTCACCAGCGATCCTCATCGCTTTAGCCATCGCAACAATGTGTGGAATGTTCTCCGTGCCGGCGCGCATCCCCAACTCTTGAGAACCTCCGGTTAGAAGTGGCGTTAATGCAACTCCTTCTCGAACATATAATAGCCCTGTCCCCTTCGGACCACGAAATTTATGAGAGGAAAGCGTATATAGATCAACGTCCCATTTGCGAAGATCCACCGATAATTTACCAAAACCCTGTACACCATCCACATGAAATAGTGTACGTCGATTTTTTTGCTTAATTAGCTTGCCAATCGCCTCAATGGGTTGAATCGCTCCGACTTCGTTATTGACATGCATAATGCTGACAAGTGTTGTATCTTTTCTGATCTCAGATGCAAGTTTCATGGGGTCCACTTGCCCGCTTGAATTAACAGGAAGAAAAGTAACATCAAATCCCCATTGTTGTAATTGAAGAAAGCTTTCATATACGGATGCATGTTCAATTTCTGTAGTGATGATATGCTTACCACGCTTCATGTGCTGAAGAGCAGTTCCCTTAATCGCCATGTTGTTCCCTTCTGTAGCTCCTGAAGTGAACACAACTTCCATAGGATTAACCCCGAGTGTGCTTGCACAACCTTCACGTGCACGTTTGATCAACTTTCCGGCATTCTCCCCCAGCGTATGCATAGAAGAAGGATTACCATAATGCTCCTTCATAACCTCAGATATGGTTCGTATAACATCTTCATAAGGTGGCGTACTTGCAGCATGATCCCAGTATATCAATTAAATGACACCCCTTTCCTTCAGAACAACACAAAAAGATCAACCATTGGGGAGGATTCAAAAACTCTAAGCAATTCCCATGCGTCATCCCCAGTGTGATCCCTTGTCTAATGCTATATAATTTGTCTGCTTTACACTTCGTATTTAGAACGAGCATTCTGTACTTTGTAAATATAATTTCTTGTCTCTTGTGGAAGCAAGTTAAGATTGTTCATCAGCTCTACATCATTAGATAATCCTAAACGCTGCACTCTTCCAGGACCTGCATTGTAAGCAGCTAACGCCATATTCTCTTGTCCATCAAATCGCTTCAACTGATAAGCAAGGTAACGCGTCCCTGCATCGATATTCTCCGCCGGATCAAATGAATTACTTACTCCAAGCCCCTCAGCCGTTCCATCCATTAACTGCATAAGCCCTTTAGCTCCTGCTGAAGATACAACTTGTGGATTGAATGATGACTCTGTATCAATAACAGCCTTGATCAAATCCTCTGGAACTCCATATTTACGACTAGCCTGTTGAATCAAATCATTATACGATGTTGGTGACGATGAAGTTGAACGTTTAATATCAACAACCACTTCACCCTGCACGAAAGGCTTGTCCTCCGACACATCCCCAAGTTGCTGCCATAATAGCCCATCACTCCAAGATACGCCTGGTGGTTTCGCTAATACGGTATCGCTGGCCTGTTGTACATTTAATTGATCCATAGTCATAATCTGTTGTAACAGACCATCAAAATTAGAACCTCCACCTGAGTTAATCAGCTCTTGTAGTAGTTCTTCTTTGTTACGTATAGTAGCTGTTTCTTGTTGATCTATATATTGCTTTGTAGACACAGGGTCGATTTGCATATTGATCTCCCAACTTCCATCATAATCTGATTCATTCATTTTATCATGGGAGTGTATCATACGCTACATTTCTCTAAATAAAGTTTGAAAGATGACAAAAATACCCCCAGCCTCTAATGGAAGAGGATTTAGGGGGTATGAAAAACTAAATTATCGATTTATCTTGCAAATGGAATAAGAACAAAATAACTTATCGTTGCGAGGATACCCAAGCCCATCGACCATGCTCCTGTTGTTTTACTTCCTTGGGAATAAGCATACAACCCCGTCACAGCTGCAATAGGACCCAAAACTATAGACCACATGAACAATGCGGCAATTCCCACAGCTAACCCGATATATCCTGCCATGGTGCCTGTTTTACCATCTACATCTATATCTTCATCTACTGCATCATCTACAGAACGGGACTCACGTCCACGAACAGGTAGCGGAGCTACTTCAGCTGCATATTCCTCTTTATCTACTGCATCATCTACAACACGAGACTCACGTCCACGGACAGGTAGCGGAGCTACTTCAGCTGCATATTCCTCTTCATGGTTATGATTGAGCCTAGGATAATCTACTCTGTTCTTCCCTTTTTTATGAAGGATATCCTCATTGTGTATGCTCTCATCATGTTTTACTTCACGATCCTTTTTATGCTCATCCATACCCAAAACCCCCTCATTGGAATAGAAATCATGTTATTAAGACGATTTCGGTTTAAATGTCAGGCAACAAGTTGACGATGAACTTTGAGCTTTGTCTTTGTGATCAACAAAATCTTCTTTTCCATACTCTTCCTTCAGATTAATCTTGGCATGACTGTCGATTTCAATCATGATTTGATCTGCACGACATACGTTGTGTTCACCCCAATAGTTACAGTTACTTACACTGCATTTGACGTATGTTCTGGGCTCATTAATCATTAATTATCACCTCTCCTACATTGTCTCCTCTACATGAAACGACTATGCGACTACGCAACTGTTAGTTGATGTCAAAAATATGACTTACAGCATAAAAAACGGCTGATCTATCCTCTAAAGGATAAATCAGCCGTAGTATAAATTAAGCTTATATATTGTTATTTTTAGACCCTACTTTTTACTTGCATCCGACGCTCCGTCAAATAATCACTTTCGTAATATACAAGATCGTCCCTAAGTTCTTCATACACTTTCGTGATATCCATAATAAGATCATGAGCTGCCTGAACGGGTTTCATACGGAAACGAATAGCATCTTGTCCAGTATACGCATAGCGACCATCTTCTGAATAGCTTTCATTTTTAGGATAGAAGAAGTTGTTAACACAGTGATGATATACGTTATATAAAGCTTTCTCAGCAAATTCGATATCAAAATTAGCTCGGCGAAGAACTATACCTAATTTCTCATAGGATACTTCAGAAAAGACAAGTAAGTGACGAAGCTCAGATAAAAAGCCTTTGTAAAAAAGAATCGTTTCCTCATCCTGCTGATCATTTGTCAGTTCTGGTAATGCATTCTCATTCAAGAAAGGTTCCAAAGTTGCAATAGAAGATATTAGTTTTTCTCTAGTGGCTTCACACAATTTTTGAATATTGGCTGCTGACATAACGCTAGCTCCCCCTTATTGTACCTTCATCAATAGCGGTCATAATAATTATAACCCCTTACTTTCACCAACAATTTCCTTGTCTATCCTATCATACATTGCTCTAGAGCGGTATCCTTTTTATGTCTCTATCCTCGTTTAGAATGGTGGGCATTCCCCATAAATACCCAAGTATAAAAGGGGACCCAATATCTAACACTATCATTAACTTTTATACATATTAGGAGGTGTAGAGATGTTCCGCCGAGCAATGACTTTATTAGGCATACTAGCTAGTATAGCTGTCCTAACCTTGATTATTGTATTGCCTAGAATAAGTAATTCCAACAACTCATTCTCCACAACCACAGAAGCACTACCCCCACAGAAAGAAGATAAGGTGAAGTTAAAAATTAGACAAAAAGATATTACATCCACCCATTTGTTGTCCCGATCAGATGCCCAAAGGCACATGTCCACGTTAGTAAACACCTTAAACAATGCTAATCCGAAGCAAATAACGAAGCATGTAGAGCAGCTTCTAAAAGCTCATGATCATATAGTCAGCATTACCTGGTATGATTTCACCCATCATAAACAATATCCTTATACAACTAACCATATGTCCTTAATCTCTAAAAAAAAATCAAAATTATCCAACTATCAAATGATTGCCAAAAATAATATTAGTAAACAAAAATCATATCAGTCACCTACTTTTGAAGTGAATGGTGAACAATATTTTATAATCGCTGAACCCTCACCAAAAGGACTATCAGGCGTGGTTACGGTAATGAATCTAAAGATCCTAAATGAAGTCAAAAAACATCAGGATAACAATTTACGTTTAATCCCATACCCAAAGGAAGGGAATTACCGCATTGAATCTGTACATACAGATACATTACGTGATATTAAAGTTAAAACAGGACATGACAATGAAAAGGCGAGCCATTATTACGAGAATGAAATTGTAGTCCATTTTCGCGAACCTCTCACCAACAAAGAGATGGTTAATATCTCTAAGGAAGTCAGAAGTACATGGGTTCGAAAAATGGGATACTCTTATGTTTTTCACTCCTCTGATATGGATTACCATAAGCTTAATGCTTATTTCAAGAAAAAATATAATCCTGAATATACGGAGCCCCATTATCTGTACTTAACCAATGATCTCCAAGATAAACCAAACCAAACGATGAATTCAAACATACCCAATGACCTTCTTTACAGCAAATATCAGTGGAATCTTCCGGCTATCGAGACAGGCAAAGGGTGGGACTTATCTAAAGGTAGCAAAGATGTCATTATCGCTGTAGTGGATACGGGTGTTGAAACAGATCATCCTGATTTACAGGGAGTTCTAGCACCGGGGTATAATGTCATCGACCCTTCAAATCCTCCTAAAGATGATGTGGGTCATGGAACGCATGTCACCGGTATTATTGCTGCATCTGTGAATAACAATGAAGGCGTAGCTGGGATTAGCTGGTTCAATAAAGTGATGCCTGTGAAAGCACTCGATAATTCAGGTGCAGGAACTACTTATTCTGTGTCTGAGGGAATTATATGGGCTGCAGATCATGGAGCCAAAGTGATTAATATGAGCCTTGGCAACTATGCTGATTCGCAATTTCTACATGATGCTATTAAATATGCTTATGACAGAGACATCGTATTAATCGCTGCAACGGGGAACGACAATACAGAACGTCCTGGTTATCCTGCTGCTTATCCCGAAGTGTTCTCCGTATCAGCCACGGATGCCAACATGCAGCGAGCTTCTTTCTCTAATTATGGAGATTATGTGGATGTAGTCGCACCAGGCGAAAGTATAGCCAGTACCTACACGGGTAAGCAATATGCTTCCCTCTCTGGAACTTCCATGGCCACTCCTCACGTTGCTGCGCTGGCAGGTCTAATCCGCTCACGAAATCCTGAACTGACGAATGTGGAAGTCATGGACCTTATGCGGAGCAGCGTGGTAGATTTAGGAACTAGTGGTCACGATAAGTATTATGGTTATGGACAGATTGATATTTATAAAGCTCTTCAAGCTGCGGGTAATGGAGGAGCCCCCTTACAATTCTGGCCACAGCATGTACAAAGCCAGATGCAGTCCGTTATACGTAAAAAGCAGATAACTCATTAATGAGAATATGCTAAACTCTCTTAGCAGCAAGTTTATACTTTCTAAATATTATTAAAAAACAATCCGATCTCTCATTTAGAGACGGATTGTTTGATGTTTTTGTATGATTACTTCTTTTTTGTTTTTTTCTTGGAGCATTGAGATACTTTAGCAACCGCCTTTTTCGAAGTGTATCCGGAGACATTTACCTCTTGTTCCTCAGTAATACAATTATAAATATGCTTCGGCACAGGAACACAATGATTTCTCTTTACCACTTTAACTGTATGAACAATAGGAACAATTTGTGGGTAGTAATAATCTTCAAAGACAATAATAGGGTCACATATAACGGGGTCCGCAGGTGGACATTGGAAACAATTATCGCTCATATGATGTAGCTCCTTTCCTGATTTTGATATAGGTTATTAAATATTTACCTATTTCGTTTGTACGATTGTCCAGTGTGTATGTATATTTGTCTAAAATAGGCAACGTATAGTGAAAACTTATACTTTACTGCTTATATTTCTAAAATAAAAAAATGACCGTGTTCTTGCGGCTCTAAACCGTAAGACACTGCCATTTCGTTAGTAATCAGTTGTAAATATGAGTGTTGTATATAGTTGTGAAAGTTTACCGTAAGCCGGGTTCTGTGCTATTCGTGGTATATACGGGAACTACCCTCCCACTCCAAGCGACAATCATCTATCTAGGCCAAACATTACTGAGTGGCTCCAGCGACCAACCTGAACGCGCCTCGGGCTAAGGATGCATTCCCTCGAAAGAGAAAGCGTGCGTTCCATTAGGTCTTGCTCCAAGTGGGGTTTACCAGGAACGAAGTCACCAGCGTTCCTCGGGGTCTCTTACACCTCGGTTCCATCCTTGCCTGTGCACGCTAAGCGGCCATCGGCGGTCCATTTCTGTGGCACTATCCTTCAACTCGCGCTGACTGGACGTTATCCAGCACCCTGCCCTATGGAGCCCGGACTTTCCTCTCGTGGTGCCTTAAACACCACCAGCGATTGTCTGTTAAACTTTCGGGACAACATTACATATTCTACAATAATTTTAATAACTATACAACCCTAAATGCACGTATTACATAAATTGGAAAGTTTCCGTATTAACGACAGATACATGTACCTTCGTTTCATACTTCTTTTCCTGAAGCTTATGTTCCATCCATTCAGCCACTTTAGATTTCATAATTTTCTCTGCATTATGACCAGGATCAATGAGGGCAATTCCCGCCATTAATGCATCCTGTGCTGTATGGTAATCGATATCTCCCGTTACCAATACATCTGCGCCTCTAAATATTGCAGGAGAGACATATCGACTTCCTGACCCTCCAAGCACTGCCGCCTTCCGCACCGAACGATTCAAATCGCCAACGACACGTACATGATCGACTTGTAGATTTTTTTTGACAACTTCTACAAATTCAGATAGTGACATCGCAGCTTTTAACTTCCCTACTCTACCCAAACCAAAGGTCCTGCCTTTAAGATCCAAAGAATATAGATCATAAGCTACTTCCTCATATGGGTGTGCTTTTAGCATAGCTTGCACTACTTTATTTCGGATGCTCTGAGGCACAATCGTTTCAATACGTGTTTCTTCAGCTGTTTCAAGTTTACCTTCTGTCCCTAGATAAGGGTTAGTTCCCGCATGAGGCTTATAGGTTCCATATCCTTCGTTACTAAAACTACAATCGCTATAGTTACCAATGTGGCCTGCGCCCGCCCCTAGAATGGCATCCAATACTTGCTGGTGATGACTCTTAGGAACGAAAACGACGAGCTTAGAAAGCTGCTCTGTATGCACTTCATCAAGAGGTACACCCTGCTCAATCCCCAGTGCCTCCGCCATCCAGTCGTTCATACCACCTTCCGTTATATCGAGATTAGTATGGCTGATATAGACGGAAATGTCGTGTTTGATTAGCTTTTCATATATTTTACCCATCGGTGTATCGGTCTGTAGCTGCTTAAGTGGCCGGAATATAATCGCATGATGTGCAATAATTAGATCGACATTAAGCTTGATCGCTTCTTCCACCACTTCATCATTAATATCTAAAGCGATCAAGACATTCTGAATTTCTTTTTGCAAACTACCTAATTGAAGACCAATTTTATCTTCAGGTACAGCCAAGTGTTTAGGAGCAAGCTGCTCCATGAATTGAATTACAGTCTGTCCTTTTGCAAACATGCAAGCACCCCCTTAATCTGCTGGATTTCCTCCGATACTTCTTTAGACTTTTCTTCTGATGATGATAAATTAGATGTATTAATGGATTCTAATATACGCTCTAATTTAAGAACTTCTGACATCCACTTTGCAATAAATATCGGATTGGGATTCTTCAAAAGCCATGGTCCCATACGGAGCAATGTGGACATCGTAACCTCTACTTCGGGTGCAGTGGCATGATGTAACGTATACTCACGATATAGATCCTCGTTAGATTGATCGTAATCACCAGACACTGGGACAGCTGTCAACACTTCATAGACCTTACGATCTTCCTCCATAATATGTTCCGATGTTAGTACCCAGTGATTGTCCAGTAACCATCGCCGTAATATATCCTCACCTACATTAGGTTGAAGTACGAGCATCTTCACCCCTTGTAGCTTATTTTGTCCACTGTTCAAAATACTTGAAATTAGTCCTCCACCCATACCCGCTATCGTAATAACATCCACTTCTCCAGCAGCTATGACCTCTAGTCCATCTCCAAGTCTAACCGATATTTGGTCTTTAAGTCCGGCTGCTAATACCTGCTTAGATGCAGCATCTAGTGGACCTACATTAACCTCACCTGCAATCGCCTGAATAACCCTGCCACTCTTAATAGCAGCTACAGGTAATAACGCATGGTCAGACCCGATATCAGCAAGTCTGCTTCCATGAGGAAGTTGTTCCATAATATATTGTAATCTTCTTGATAATTTCATGTTGCCACCCACGCAATCCATTTTTTTCTTGTAAAGAATAGTACCGCTAAAGCGGATACCACTTTAATGATACCTAGAAACATATATTTTGCATCTCTATCTGATGAAACAACAAGACATCTACTTCAAGGCCCTAATCCGCAATAATGAATTAATCCAATGCGTAGCACATGCCCTAGCAATGCCCATATCGCACCACAGCCACCAATAAGGATAGGGATCAATATAGCTATGGCTTAGGTCGCTATGAGCCATACGCCAAACCCCATCATCATTAAACTAGCAGTCCCAGCTAACAAAAGGCTTAATAAAGGTAAGCGTAAACGATATGCACCTGCAAAACCATAACATGTGCTTACCATAATTAATGCCGTAATGATTTGCATTGGCCAAGGAAAAGAGCTAAAATAAAAACAAACAATACAAATCAAGGAAAAAATACCAAAAGAAAGAAATACCTTTCTATGTCTATCACAATGACAAGGCTTATCTTACCCTAGAAAAAAGACCTTGCTGCCTAAATAGCTGCAGAAGGTCCAATATAACGATTTATTCGAGAAAATCCTTCAGCCTTTTACTGCGGCTTGGATGACGTAATTTACGAAGAGCTTTAGCTTCAATCTGACGAATCCGTTCACGCGTGACTCCGAACACTTTACCGACCTCTTCCAGCGTTCTTGTACGTCCATCATCTAGACCGAAACGAAGTCGAAGTACATTCTCTTCACGTTCAGTTAACGTATCCAATACATCTTCAAGCTGTTCCTTGAGAAGCTCATAAGCTGCAGCATCTGCGGGTGCCAAGGCTTCCTGATCCTCAATGAAATCTCCCAAATGTGAATCATCCTCTTCCCCGATTGGTGTTTCGAGTGAGACGGGTTCTTGAGCGATCTTCATAATCTCCCGTACCTTTTCAACGCTTAGCTCCATCTCCAGAGCAATTTCTTCTGGTGCTGGCTCACGACCTAATTCTTGTAGAAGTTGACGTGATACACGGATCAGCTTATTAATCGTTTCTACCATATGCACAGGAATTCGAATTGTTCGTGCTTGGTCTGCAATCGCACGCGTAATCGCCTGACGAATCCACCAGGTTGCATACGTACTAAATTTGTATCCTTTAGTGTGATCAAACTTCTCAACAGCTTTGATAAGCCCCATGTTACCTTCCTGAATTAAATCGAGGAACAGCATTCCACGTCCTACATAGCGCTTAGCAATACTAACTACGAGTCGTAGATTGGCTTCAGCAAGACGTCTTTTGGCCTCTTCATCACCATTTTCAATACGTTTCGCTAATTGTACCTCATCATCTGCCGATAATAATTGTACACGACCGATTTCTTTGAGATACATCCGCACAGGATCGTTAATCTTGATACCTGGGGGCAACGATATATCATCATCGAAACTCATCTCGTCACCTTCACGACCCTCAGAGTCATCATTAGGACGAAGAGTATTCACTTCCTCATCGTTCTCATTGACAACTTCAATCTCCAAATCGCTCAAATGTTCATAAAATTCTTCCATTTGCTCAGGATCTTGATCGAATGGTGATAACTTCTCCATAATGTCCTTGTAGTTTAGCGTGGACCTCTTTTTACCTTGCTCAATCAATTGGTCTTTCACTTGATCAAGCGTTAATTCTGTCTCTATCTCAGTATGCTGATCATTCGCCATAATTCGACTCCCTCCTCCCTAGAAACAACCATGTAACCATCTCAATTACTGCCTCTCTAGGGCTATAATCTCACTTGCAATTTGTGCCGCACGTAAAAAATCACCAGAACGTTCTGCACTCATCATCTCTTCTTTTTTCTGATCAATCTCTTGTTGTTGAGGAACTTTAAGAACTTCTCGAATACAATCATCAAGAACCTGGACATTCCAATCACGAGGTGTATCCATCATGGAGATAGAAATGAGTGTCTTCTCCAACTGATCGTCATGAAGCGATGACATAAAACGGCTGATATCCGGTTGTTTGCCTAGTGCATAATAGGCATATAGATAAGCAGCAATAGCTGCATGATCATCAATGTTAAAAGCATCTCCGAGGTGTTCTCCCACATAACGTGCAACTTCGGCATCCTGAAGCATTAAGGAGAGGAGTCTTCGCTCAGCGGTATGATAAGCAGGTAATAAAATAGGTGCTGGGGCTTTCCCTTTTTTATGCCTACCATTATTCCACTCTTGCTCAATATTATCCCCATCCTGCATGTTTTTTTGCATATGTTGCCGAATCAAGTTGCAATCCTGCTTAAGACTTTCATAAGAAAGATGGTGTTCAGAAGATAATTCCCTTAAATATACTTCCCTCTCTGTCGAGGATGGTAAAGCGGCAATGATCGGAAGGACTTCTTTCATATACGAAATCTTTCCATCTTCTTCTAGCAGTATATGGTTTTTTTTGAGATATATAAGTTTAAATTTCGTAGTGGAAACGGCGCCCTCAATAATTTGATTCATATATCTTTCGCCGCCGTACTTTTGCACGAATCCATCAGGGTCTAGCCCATCACTTAACACACATATCTTAATGTTCAATCCAGCACTTTCAAGTAAGGGAATAACCTTCATTGCTGCTGCTTGTCCTGCACGATCCCCATCGAAACATACCAATACTTCATCGGCCATAGTTTTGATCATTGCAGTATGACTTTCTGTTAAGGAAGTCCCCATCGTTGCTACACCATTGTGTACTCCCGCTTCCCAAGATGAAATGACATCTCCATAGCCTTCAAAAAGAACAATTTGCCTTAATTTACGAATAGCACTCTTCGATTGGTGTAGATTGTACAAGGTGCGACTTTTGTTAAATAGCTTACTTTCAGGGGAGTTCAAATATTTGGGCTGTCCATCACCAAGTATTCTACCAGCAAAAGCAATGATTTTACCGTTCCTATCCGTTATCGGAAACATGACGCGATCACGAAAACGATCAATACAGCCGCTACCATCACTACGAGTTGACAACAGGCCTCCTCTTTCCATCTCTTCAAGATCAAATGAACGCTTGGTAAGGAATTGAACTAAGGTATTCCAGGAGTCCGGTGCATACCCAATCTGAAATTGATCAATGAGTTTATCAGTGAATCCTCTGGATCGCAAATACTCCATTGCAGGCTTACCGTGCTCTGTATTCTTAAGCAGATAATGATAGAATTTAGCTGACCATTCATACGCTTGTATCAGCCGTTCTCTCTCTGGATTATGTGATACAGCCGAAGATCCCTGAATCTCTGGCACCACAATATGACTCTCTTCTGCCATGATCTTCACAGCTTCAGGAAAAGATAATCCTTCGATTTCCATCATGAACTTGATGGCATTTCCACCTTTACCGCAGCCATAACAATAAAAAATTTGTCTGTCTGGTGTCACTGTGAATGAAGGAGTTTTCTCCGAATGAAACGGACAAAGGCCCTTCATGTACTTTCCTTGTTTCGTTAAATGAACATATTTACTTACCGTATCCACGATATCATGATGCTCTAATACAGCGTCGATGATTTTTTCTGGTATATTGCCTTGTCCGGCACTCAACCTTACCACCTTCATCTCTTTAGCACGTAAATATAATTCGCTATGGTTGGACATTCTCCTGCAACTGTAGCAAAAGTTTTGTCAGATTGTGTTGAAAAAATTTTTTATCCTCTGCTGTGATTGGCTTCGGACCTTTAGAGTATTTCCCCATTCTTCGGGCTTTAGCCTGATGGTGCCTACGATCGAGCATAAGTTCTATCTCGTCATTACCATAGCTTATCCCTCGGAAGGAAATCACATAACATCTTTTGGCCAAAGCTAAAGCCGCTAGTCCATAATCCTGTGTAACCACAACATCACCTGACAAAATATGATTGGCAATGTAAAGATCCGCACTTTGATCACTTCGATCAACCTGAACAGTAGTAACCCCTTCTTGTTCCCGAATAAGATGATCATAAGATGACACCATAATCACGGGAATATTAAAGCGGCGGGCAGTTTCTCCTATTTCTTGTTTGACAGGACAAGCATCCCCGTCAACAACAATACGATGACTCAGAATCTCAGCCAGAATATCACCTATTCTCACCTAAATGTGTTTTCTCGTATATATAATATACGCGTTCATATAGTTAAAATCCTTCTTCATCTATGCCAAACTTCTTAAAAAGAAAATAAAAGGGGCATATAAGGAACATTATTCCGTATATATATACCCCTTTATTTTAAGTCATTACCACACTAGCTTCGTAAAGTCAGCGAATTTCTTCAAATCTTTATCAATTTCGGCTAGTACGGCTAAGCGATTATTCTTAACATGCTCATCTTCAGCCATAACCATAACGGAATCGAAAAATTTAGTAATCTCTCCACTAATCCGGCCTAACGACTGTAATGCTTCAACAGCATCACGTTGCACGAGCGCCGTATGATAGGGTTCAGTAACAGCTTTCCAAGCCTGATAAAGATCCTTCTCACCCTCTTCTTCAAAAAGAGCCTCATTGATGACGGTAGGTTCAGCTTTACCTGCTAAATTACTAACACGATTAAAGGATTCTACCGTTGTTTTGAAGTCTTCTTGATGAGTCACAGCATTCATCAGTGACTCACCACGTGATACTACGGATACAATGTCATCAAAGCTTGATGAAATCACGGCATCCACGACATCATAACGAAGTTGCTCTGATAATATTTTCTTGACACGAAGCCCAAAAAATTCTAATACATCGCTACGAATTTCATTCGCAGGGCGTTTCAGTTTACGGAGGCTCTCATGAACCTCTAATGTGATACTTATTAACTGGGACAAAGTAATTGGAAGCTTTTGTGCCAACATAATTTGCACGATCCCTTGTGCTTGACGACGAAGTGCATAAGGGTCCTGTGAACCTGTCGGGATAATCCCAATAGAGAAACATCCAATAATCGTGTCAATTTTATCAGCAATACTAACTAATGAACCTACGATAGAAGTAGGGGTTTCTTCACCCGCAAATCGAGGTTGATAATGTTCGAATACGGCTCTAGCCACATCCTCTTTCTCACCCGCTTTACGCGCATAATCTTCCCCCATAACACCCTGCAATTCAGGAAATTCATATACCATTTGTGTCACGAGATCAAATTTACAAATTTCCGCTGCTCTGCTAACCGATTCTGCCTTATCATTTGAGAGCTCTAACGTAGTTGCTAGGCTATCTGCTATTCGACGAATTCGACGAACTTTATCGCCAATCGTTCCAATCTCTTCATGGAATACGATGTTCTCAAGCTTAGACAGGGCATCCGAGATGCGTAACTTCTGATCTTCTTGATAGAAGAATTTCGCATCTGACAAGCGCGCACGTAGAACCTTCTCATTTCCTTTAGCAATAACGTCGATTGAGTTGCTATCACCATTACGGACAGTAACAAAGAACGGCAACAATTGACCTTGATCGTTTAAGACTGGGAAATACCGCTGATGCTCCCTCATAGATGTTATAAGCACATCTTGTGGAATTTCTAAAAAGTCAGGATCAAAGGTTCCGTAAAGGGCTGTCGGCGTCTCTACAAGAAACAACACTTCTTCTAGCAAATCTTCCTTCATTGCGATTTCCCAATTCTTGTCTGCAGCAAGAGATTTGATCTGTTTCACAATGAGTTCTTTACGCTCATTAACATCAGCAATAACGGATTGTTCACGAAGCACTTCAACGTATGAAGAAGCTTCTGTAATTACCGCTTCGCCTCCAAGGAATCGATGTCCCCGTGTTATGTTTCCGGCTTTTACTCCAGTTATATCCAAATCAATTATATCTGAACCAAATAGAGCTACAAGCCAGCGAATAGGACGAACAAATTTAAATTCATGGTTGCCCCAACGCATATTTTTAGGGAAAGTCATGGAGGATACAATATGAAGTAATCCCTCAGAAAGAATAGTGGAGGTTTCTACACCGACACTGCTCTTAGTAACGTATATATATTCCACACCGTTCAACTCTTTGAATGTGAACTGTTCAGGATCGACACCTTGACTACGTGCGAACCCTAAAGCCGCCTTACTCCAAGCGCCTGTGGCATCTTGAGCAATTTTGCGAGATGGACCTTTTACTTCTTCCTGTACATCTTCCTGCTTCTCCGCAACCCCTTGTACATATACAGCTAGGCGGCGTGGCGTAGCATAAGCTTTAACCGCACCATAGGAAACTCGAGATTGTGTAAGCCATTTGATGAATTTATCTTCAAGTTGCTCCATCGCAGCACGAATGAACCTTGCAGGTATTTCTTCTAATCCAATTTCAAATAGTAGATCCTTAGCCAAGTTGAACATCTCCTTTCTTACAAAGCGGGAAGCCCAGTTTCTCACGTTCTTCTAAATAAGTAGCAGCCACTTGGCGTGCCAAGTTCCGTACGCGCATAATATATCCTGTACGCTCTGTGACACTAATGGCACCCCGAGCATCAAGTAAATTAAACGTATGAGAACATTTCAATACATAGTCATAGGCGGGAAATACCAAGTGCTCTTCCATAGCTCTTTTGGCTTCCTCTTCATACATGTTGAACAGTGTTAACAACATTTGAACATCCGACACTTCAAAAGAATACTTAGAATGTTCATATTCTGCCTGATGGAATACATCTCCATAAGTAATACCGTTAACCCACTCTAAATCGAATACATTTTCTTTATCTTGGATATAAGAAGCTAGGCGTTCCATTCCGTATGTAATCTCAACGGCCACTGGACTAGCATCAATGCCACCTACTTGCTGAAAATACGTAAATTGAGTAACCTCCATACCATCAAGCCATACTTCCCAGCCCAGTCCCCATGCTCCTAATGTTGGTGCTTCCCAGTTGTCCTCAACGAATCGAATGTCATGCTTAAGAGGATCAATCCCAAGTCTGCTTAGACTCTCTAAGTAAATTTCCTGGATATTGTCTGGTGAAGGCTTGAGAATAACTTGAAACTGGTGATGCTGGTAGAGTCGGTTAGGATTCTCTCCATAACGTCCGTCTGCTGGTCGGCGTGAAGGCTCTACATAAGCAACATTCCACGGCTCAGGACCAATAGAATGCAAATAAGTCATGGGGTTCATCGTCCCCGCCCCTTTTTCCGTATCATACGGCTGGACAATAATACATTGCTGTTCTGCCCAGAACTGCTGCAGTGTTAGAATCATTTGTTGAAAATTCATCAGTGTCACACTCCTTTGCTTATTTTCAATCTCGATTTCGCGATCATTTCCGACCTCTGCACAGCAAAAAGCCCTCGCTCCTACGCCTGCTGTACAGACATAGGGACGAGAACTGATATTCCCCGCGGTTCCACCCTACTTAATTACGGCTAAGTCCTTAAGACTTATGTCGCAATTCACTTTTACTCATTCATATCATGCTCCCGAGTTGCCATTTAACGGATATCCTTCCACCGGGCTTTCACCTTCCCCAGCTCGCTAATCATGTAGGATACTAATCCGCTATTTTCTCGTTCAATGCATAAATCATGAAATCAAGTATATGATGAATATCGTACCATTAGTAATTTACGATTGTCAAACTATAATCAACGATTATATTCCGTACTTGTCCATCTGATCCAAAAAATTTCTAGACTTTAGGTTAAGTCCAAGTTGCTGATCAATGAAAGCTCTCATCATCATCTTTAACTCCACCTTAGTCTCTTCTTTAACATCAATATTTCCAAGCTTCCTCAAATCAAGTCTTGAGAACAGACGTAATAACTTAAGCGCACGCGAACTCATCGTCATAGCTTGCATATCATGATGTTTACAGTATTTACACAGTACCCCTCCGAGTCTTGGACTAAGTAACAATTGATCGTCACTTCGTTCCTGATCACAAGAAATACAAGTATCCATTTGTGGCCCATAACCTGCAGTTTGTAATATTTTCATCTCATAAATATTGAGAATAATACCGGGGTCTTTACCTTCCTCCAGAGCTGTAAGACAAGCCTTCAGCTGCTGAAACCAGAAGCTACCTGTCTCCTCATCATGAACAATACGATCAAGTAGTTCGCACGCATAGGAAGCATATGCAGCCATGGTGAGATCTCCCCTTAAACGGTGATGAGATTCATTAATCTCACCTGCATTCAGCGTGCCCAAGCCAGTTCCTGTCCTAAAAAATACATACTCACCTATCGTAAATAATTGTGTCAAGGCAGCGTGTCGGCTCTTTACTTTCTTTGCTCCTCTGACCAATACTCCTATTTTACCCGTGTTTTCGGTGCAAAGCGTAATGATTTTGTTCCCTTCACCGTAGTCCATGCTGCGGATGACGATACCTTCCACCCTGTATAGCATGATTCTTCACCCAACCATTCACGGAGCAACCATTCATTCATTCTCTTCATAATTTACCATCTCTTCCACTACAGTGCTGTCAGCAATCTCATCACTTATCGTGCTGCCTGCTTCTTTGAAAAGCAAGTAAGCATCGACATCTCCAGTCATTGCAAAATACTTCCACGAGAAATCTCGCATTCGTATTCATCCTCTCTTCGGAAATGACGTTTGCATCTTCGAAGTTAGCATGTGCGATGTCCTGCATTATATGTGTTGCAAATCCTGACAAACGGGAAAAGATGTTATACTTCGCGGTGGAAGCCTAAATCACGGAGAACCCGATCTTGGTTGCGCCAATCTTTTTTAACTTTAACCCATAATTCAAGAAAGATTTTGGATCCAAGCAAGTTTTGGATATCATGACGTGCCAATTGACCAATTTCCTTAAGCAGAGCACCTTGTTTACCGATGACAATCCCTTTTTGCGAATCACGTTCAACGAAAATAACGGCCGAGATGTTCACGACACCATTATCCTCAACACTCATAGCCTCAATAGTAACAGCGATAGAGTGGGGAATCTCCTCACGCGTTAAGCGGAGTATCTTTTCCCGAATGAGCTCAGCACAGACAAATTGCTCTGGGTGATCCGTAATTTGATCAGCTGGATAATACTGTGGACCTTCCGGTAAATAGTTATCAAGTTGCCCTAATAAAGTACTCACATTGTTTCCGTTTTTAGCTGAAACCGGAATAATTTCCGCGAAGTCGTACAACTTACGATATCCTTCAATAAGCGGTAATAAAGCAGGTGGGTCAATCCGATCAATCTTGTTCAATACTAGAATAATTGGCGTTCTAACATTCTTCATTTGTTCTACAATGTACCGGTCTCCCCCACCCATTCCCTCAGAAGCATCTACAAGAAATAACACAACTTCAACCTCACCCAGGGTGTTAAGCGCCGTCTGATTCATGTAATCGCCAAGCTTAGATTGACGTTTGTGAATCCCGGGTGTATCCAGAAATACGATTTGAGAAGTTTCTGTCGTATATACGCCGTGAATCTTGTTTCGTGTCGTCTGTGGTTTATCTGACATGATCGCTATTTTCTGTCCAATCACTTGGTTCATAAGTGTTGATTTACCTACATTGGGTCTGCCGACAATACCGACAAAACCTGATTTAAATTTAACCTTTGCCATTACAATAACATCCTCCTGTAAAATCCATCTATCTATAAATTATTGCGTCTTAACCTAGCCCAACACTAAAATCAGTACTTGAAAATGAGTATTGATAAATAACCGCTGCGCGGATGAATTGTCCAACCGAATCGCAGTTGCCCTCAATTTTCTTTGAATTTACCGCTGTTTGCGGTTAAAGTGCAGGGGCAAAGGCGTATGCTTCCAAAGTAGCTTTCCAAAGGAAAGCTTTTAGGCAAACACTACGCTTCTCCAGGGCAATTCCATCCTCTGTGCTACTATCAGCATAAAATTCTATTTTCAGCAAGCACTGATTATACTGTAGAGCCTAAATTTTCAACTTTTACTTAGCCTTTAGTTCTTTCCAGATTAGAGGGTCCAAATGCATCTGGAAGTAAATCTCTTACCGTTGTTTCACGGATGTCACCTTTCATATTACCCATAATAACTGGCATGTCGGGGTCACATAACTCAATCATGACCTGACGACAAACACCGCATGGAGCGATAGGACCATCTGTATCCCCTACAACAGCCAGAGCCTTAAAACTACCCGCTTGATGTCCGTCAGCGATGGCACGGAAGAATGCTGTTCTCTCAGCGCAGTTTGAAGGGCCATACGCTGCATTCTCTACATTACAACCATAGTGTATCTGTCCATCAGCATCAACTAGCGCTGCCCCGACAGCGAAATGAGAGTAGGGAACATATGCCTTTGTTCGTGCTTTCATTGCTTCTTGAAGTAAAGTTGTAGAATCCATTATCATTCCTCCAAATTAACCAACTTAAACGTGCTCAAGTAGAATCCCTAAATCGGATACTATCCCGTAAATAAATTTATAATGGGTCTATAGAACACAACAATTCCAACAACCACGGCAAAAGCCGCAGTAAGAAGCACAGCTCCTGCGGCAGTATCTTTGGCAGCCTTAGCCAAAGGATGAATCTCAAGTGAGGTCCTATCCACAACGGCTTCTATTGCCGTATTAAATAGTTCAGCCATCATCACAAGTGTAATCGCAAGAAGTAGAAATAACCAGTGAACAGAGGATACATGAAAGTAGGCAGCAGCGACAATGACAACCACTGCAACTATAACATGTACCTTCATGTTTACTTGCGTTTTAACAGCATAAAAAATCCCTTCCGTTGCAAATTTAAATGAAGATAGGAAGGATTTCATCGCCATTACCTACTTAATCCAACTTGAGATAGAACCGCCTCTTGCTTGCCCATCATTTCATCCTCAGAAGCTTTATCCTGATGATCGTACCCAAGAAGGTGCAAGAAGCCATGAACAAATAGAAAACCTATTTCTCGTTCTAACGAATGTCCATATTCTTCGCTTTGTAATTTAGCCCGTGTCACAGAGATAATAATATCTCCGAGCACATCTGGAACGGAATCCAGTTCCTCCCCTTCTTCCAATTCGTAGACGATCTCCAATTCATCATCCAAAGACTCATTCATTGCAAATGAGAGCACATCTGTAGGTCGGTCGATGCCACGATAGTCACGGTTCATTTCATGAATTTGATCATCATTTACAAATGTTAATTCCACTTCACCACCTAATATACCTTCAGACTCCCCTGCTTTTTGCAAGGCCGCATCGAGCATAGATATGAGAGAATCACTAATTTCCAGCTCATTCTGCTCGTTATTCCAAGCAAGTTGTAGACTCATATATTAAACACTCCTTCTTGGCATGATAAATTCTCTGCCCTAAGATGTTTTCTTTATTTCTTCTGGATATTCAATTCGCGAATGGAATATGCCCATCACGCTTTCTTTGAGCGTTTTACCTATGATGTCTAATTCCTTCAAGGTCAGATCACATTCGTTGAATTGATGATCATCCAGCCGACTTTTTATAATTTTCTCAATCATCGTCTCGACCTGCTCCACCGTTGGATTTCGTAGCGAACGTACCGCTGCCTCTACACTATCCGCAATCCCTACCACAGCAGATTCCTTAGACTGGGCTTTGGGACCTGGATAACGGAAATCAAGCTCCGTGAAATCCGGTTCTTTGCCCTGTTCTTCTGCTTTTTTAAGTGCCTTTTGATAAAAGAAATGCAAGAATGTCGTCCCGTGGTGCTGCTCCGCGATATCCCTGATGGGCTTAGGAAGCTTATAGTCCTTCAACATTTCCACACCATCTCTAGCATGAGCAATGATAATCGACTTACTCAATTTAGGATCAATTGAATCATGCGGATTCTCCATGTTGTTCTGATTCTCAATGAAATAACTTGGGCGTTTAGTCTTCCCAATATCATGATAATAGGAACCTACTCTGCACAACAGTCCATCCCCACCGATTGCTTCCGCAGCAGCTTCTGACAGATTACCGACCATAACGCTATGATGGTAAGTCCCTGGCGTCTCTGTAAGTAACTTCCGCAACAAAGGATGATTAGGGTTGGATAATTCCACAAGCTTCAAGGCAGACAAAATACCGAATGTGACTTCAAAAAACGGCATGAGTCCGATAACAAGGATGGCTGTCAATAAGCCACTCGCAAACGCAAATCCAATCGTATACAACATTTGAATCTGATTCCATTCCCCAGCATCAATAAGTGTCAGAATGAAGACAACTAATGATCCGAAGAGACTTACCATAATCCCACCCTTAAGCAAAGAAGAACGTTGGCTCGCTCGATGAATGGCAAATATTGCAACATAGGAAACGGTCATAGTAAAAAATCCAACATTAAAATCAAACATTTGACCCTGGTTCACATTCAAGATGATACTTGAGAGAACACTAAAAACCATCGTACAAAAGAAAGCAAGTGTCATATCCAGCAGTAATGTGACTAACATGGCACCTACAGCTACAGGGGCTAGAAACCCGATATCAAAACTCACATTGTTTTGAATAATACCTATGACATTCATGGATACAATCGTGATCGTGAAGATAACAACAAGCATTAGTAATTGGGCATTATTATATTTAAATGTATGGGTACTAAAATGCCGAATAAACATATATAATCCAAAAGAAAGCAAAGCGGAAAGCATAAGCAACCCAAGCTGAGGCCAATAATTAACTTGATTCTTGAGAAGCTCATTCTCAGCTAAGAGCGTATAGATCTCCTCCGTTATCATCTGTCCCTTATTGACTAGAATATCTCCTTGCTTAACAAATACAGTCGCTGTATTCTCACGTGCCTGTACTTTGGCTTCCTTCGTCTTCTCATCGTCATAAAATTTATTTGCTGTAATCGCTAGTCGTGCAATTTCCTGCACTACTTCTCTGGATGTTCGTTGACTAAGAGCACTTGTACTCACCAGTTCCGCTACTTTAGCTCTTGCAGTCTGAGCATCGATTACCTGATCATTGTTTAGTTTAGAGACGATTTCTCGCGCAACAGGCTTCATCTCCTGAATATCCTCGCTGCTGAGTCTTGGAATCTTAATAAATGTCTCTTCTGGGATGCGATAGGTTTGCTGGTTAATGACTTGAAGCATTTCATCGATTAGCTTGGTCGAGTATGTATCCGAGCTCTTATTGGAGTTCACGAAATTCTGAACGAAATCCTGTGCCCGCTGAGGAATTTCTTGTCGATAAATAGAGACTTTATCTTGACTAGATACCTGGTCATCCTGATTTAAGCGATCAATTCGATCAAGAATTTGCACAGCTAAGCTGTCGTTACGTAATGGAATGATGCTATACATGGGCTGTACCTTATCAGCTGCCTCTTCCTGCGCTTTCAATGTCGCTTTATTATTCGGAAGTTGCATGGGAGACGTAATTTCTTTCTCACTACGTGTCCCGACCTGAATATCATATCGTTCAGGCAATAGTTGAGGTGCGAGACTAATATAGAATAACACCACTAGAAATAAAAACAGAGTATAGCGTGCCGTCACGCTATACTTAAGTCCTTTGTTTTTAGTTGACAATGATTTTTCAGTAAATAGTTGCTTCGAAGCCATAGAGACAATCCCCTCTATCCTTGGTTTTCTGCAGCTTGGTCGTAAGCGACTATAATCTTCTGTACCAACGAATGTCGGACCACGTCTTGTTCCGAGAAGTATACGAAACCAATCTCATCAATGACACTTAATATCGAGTTTGCTTCCACAAGCCCAGACTTTTTACCTCTTGGTAAATCAATCTGAGTCACATCACCTGTTATGACCATCTTGGAGCCAAATCCTAGCCGTGTCAGGAACATCTTCATCTGTTCAGGCGTTGTATTCTGTGCTTCATCCAAAATAATAAATGCATCTTCAAGCGTCCGTCCCCGCATATAAGCAAGGGGTGCAATTTCAATAAGTCCTCTCTCCAGAGATTTAGCCGTCTGGTCTGGACCCATGACATCAAATAAGGCATCATACAATGGCCGTAGATAAGGGTCCACCTTTTCCTGCAAGTCACCCGGAAGAAATCCTAAATTCTCTCCAGCTTCCACAGCTGGGCGAGTCAGAACGATCTTTTTAACAGAGCCTTCCTTCAGTGCAGCCACTGCTAGTACAACAGCCAAATATGTTTTCCCCGTTCCCGCAGGTCCGATAGCAAATACGATATCACGCTTCTTGATCGTCGTTACATAATGCTTCTGACCGATCGTTTTAACTCGAATCGGTTTCCCGCGATAAGTCGTCGTTATTTCACCCTTGAACAGATCTAGTAATTGATCCGCCCTGAAATCCTTAGCCAAGTCAATCGCATACAGCACGTCACGCTCCGTTAAAACGTATCCATTGCGGACAAGCTGAAGCATCACCTCGAACAATTGCTGTAGCATTTGTACTTCGCGGTCTTGACCACGAATGGTGATTTCAGCCTCACGAGAATCAATCTGTGCGGGTATTTGGGCCTCAATCATTTTTAGAAAAGTATCCTGGGGTCCGAATATAGCTAAGCCTTCCCCCGCGTTCTGAAGTGATATTTGTGTGCTGTGCGTATACTCTGACAAATAGCCTCATTCTCCTTGGTTATATACTATAGTTTGTTCTTCCGTTATCGTCTCTTCTACTTCAAAAAGCACTTTCATATAAACTTTACCATTCTCTTTCTTCTCATGCAAAATTTTTTGACTAATTACCTTAGAATCATTGCCATATTTCGCGAAAATATCACGGATAGCACCTTCAAGTCCTTGCTTTTTGGCTTCTTCGCCCGTAATTGTCTCACTTGTGATTTCTGTTTCCATTACTTTCTCTGTCATCCAACCTACAGGAAGCTTCAAAGAACGCCAAGTTAATGGGTCTTGTTCCTCTACTATATCATACTTCTCATAGGGAACTTTACCGTATCCCCAAAATTGAATACCCCGATTACCTAATACAAGGTACTTCCTATTTCTAGTATCCCCTGTGTATACCTTATGCTTCTGCACTATAGGCACTTGGATATTGTATTCATGCCACACTAAACCCTTCACATCACCTTTAGCTACAACCGCCTGTGAGTTCGCTTCATCACCAAGAAGACCGGAAATCAGTATCTGACCTTTCTTAACTCTAATATTCTTAGCTACAAGCGGACGTCCCTGCTCCGCATATATATTTGTAATCACCGCATCGCTTTTACTTACTAGATGCCTTGGGCTCACTAACGGCTTAGGCTCGGGTTCTGAAGCCTCTACAATGTGAATCGTGATACTCGTCCCTTTTTTATCTACACCGACCCAAGAAGTGCCAGGGAGCTTCATATTCAGCTCCTTAGATAGCTTGTCCAGATGCTTTAACCGGTAAGTCCACTGGAATGGACGTATCCCTTCTTTCTGAGCAGCTTCTAATATATCTTCTGTTGCTATCGTAACGTTGCCCACAACCTTCACATCCCAGATCAGAGAGGAGAGGAGAAAGAGTAACATAAAGAATGTAATTATCCCTACAGCAAAAAACTTACGCTGTTTAAGCCTTACCAGTTGAAAGGGAATACCTATCCGGTTCTTCACATGTACACGGCAGCCTGTCCGTTTCAACAAAGGGCGGAGATCATGAAAATCTTTCAACAGTACCTTCATTTCCGCTGTATTCGATCTAGACGGGCTTACATCCCAAACGTGAATACCCGATTGTGTCAAGGCATTAATAAATGATTCTATATTCCCTTTAGTAATTAATATAACAACATATCCACGTAAATGAGTTAGCGTTGGGATTTTCATTGATTCCCCTCCGTTCCTATGTACTTAACATTAGCAATCTTACCTTCTACCATCACTTCCTGTGGCATAATAGACCGAATCATCAGTTCCGAACCCTCCACCTCTAATGAGCCTTCGGTAAGCGAAAGAATTAACTTCTCTGGTGAGAAATGAAGCACACCCCGATGATTCTCGATAAGCAGCTCTTTATTACCGACCATTGTCAACCTAGGCAAATCAAATATGATATCCTGCGGCAAATCAAACATCTCATATGTCCAATTTCGCAGCTTACGGCTGATCCGGGTCATACGAATGTCTTCCCCTTTCCTGTACTGTAAACCATATGCGAGGATTATGATTTTTATGTAAGGATTTACGGCTTGAATGCTGTAAGATCAGGACAAATTCTATTTAGACATACAAAAAACCGATCTTTATATAAAAGATCGGTTTCTCGTACTTAAGAGGTGAAAACTTCAGTTCAACCTATATACATAGCGTTTATAATTTACGGCTAACGTATGCACGCTTAGCTCGTGGTGGACCTAATATCTCTGCCCAGACTACACCCGTTCTCAGATGCTCTGCATTGTAAACCTCAGATTGCCGATTCAATGAATCATCCGATAACCTATACGCATCTTCACCTTGAGCATCTCCCCCTGCAATCTTATCGAGAGCAGCAGTTACACGATTTATATCGTTCTGCATCATCTGCTGACGACCTTCCATCGAGTCTTCAAGCGAACTTTCCTGCCACATCTGGGATACCCCTTCACCACTCTCATATTCAGACGAGGATGAAGAGTGATATTCAGGAACATCTGTGAAGTGACGATCATCCATCTCCATCGTAGTTGAAGAAGTTGATGGATACTCATCTCTTTTATCGTCATTAGATCTAGCAGGACGCTCTACAACTTCACGTGGTCCACCGAATGTTGGCATGCCACTTGTCTTGTCTCCCTGCTTCGGCTTGTTTTTATTTCCAATTGCAGAATAAATAGCAAATCCGATAACAGCTATAAGCCAAATAATATTCATGGGATACATCATTCCCTACTTATTATTTTTTGGGATTGTTAGAACTATCTCCGCCGTCTCCCGTTTTGCCGATAGATCCTCTCATTTGAGTATCTGCCTCGATATTTTTGAGGTTCATGTAATCCATGACACCAAGCTGTCCTGAACGTAGCGCCTCTGCCATTGCAAGAGGTACGTCTGATTCAGATTCCACAACTTTTGCTCTCATCTCAATGACACGCGCCTTCATTTCTTGCTCTTGCGCTACAGCCATTGCACGACGCTCTTCAGCCTTCGCTTGAGCAATTCTCTTATCTGCTTCTGCTTGTTCAGTTTGAAGATACGCACCAATATTTTTACCGACATCCACATCCGCGATATCAATGGATAAGATTTCAAAAGCTGTCCCAGCATCCAACCCTTTGGATAGAACTGTACGAGAAATCATATCTGGGTTCTCTAATACATCTTTATGAGAATCACTAGAACCAACCGTTGTTACAATACCTTCACCGACACGAGCAATGATCGTCTCTTCACCCGCACCACCGACCAAACGATCGATGTTCGCACGTACGGTAACACGGGCTTTAACTTTGACTTCAATCCCGTTTCTCGCTACCGCAGCAACAATTGGTGTCTCAATGACACGTGGATTTACACTCATTTGAACAGCCTGTAACACATCACGACCGGCTAGATCAATCGCAGCAGCACGTTCGAATTCCAATGGAATATTCGCACGTTGAGCCGCAATCAATGCATTGACAACGCGGTCGACATTACCCCCTGCTAAATAGTGACTTTCCAACTGATTAATATCAAGTCCTAAACCAGCTTTCGTAGCCTTAATCATAGGGTTAACAATTCTGCTCGGTGTAACACGACGCAGCCTCATCGCTACCAATGTAATAATGCTAATACGTACACCTGATGACAGGGCCGCAATCCACAGCATAACTGGGAAAAAGCTGAAAAATACGCTTAAAATAATGATCGCCACTACAGCAATCAACAAAATAGGAATTAATGTCGCATCCATTATTTGTTCATCCTCCATTTTTCTATTTGGTATAACATAGTAAATCAGTATAATATAATACTTTGCTAGATTGTAACCCAGCTAGGCTAGTCAACAATCGGTTTAACAATAATACGAGAACCCTCAACCTTCACAACATGAATAGTCATGTTATTTCCGATAAACTCTCCATCGGTAACCACATCATAACGCTCTCCATCAATTAACACAGTTCCTGCAGGGCGAAGCGGTGTAACACTAACACCATTCTTACCCAATAAATTTTCCTTACTTGCAGATGGTATATAACCCTTTTCTTTGGTTAGTGCGTCATTCAGTATGAATCGATTCCATATACCACGTTTCTTAAAGACAACGGCTACAAGAATGATCACTATCAAAGCGGATACACTTGCAATTCCTAAGGATAAGGCAACATGAGAAGTACTGTAGGCTGCACGAACTACGCCAACAATAAGACTTGCAGACCCAAGTAAACCTAGTATACCGAAACTTGGAATAAACAATTCAAGTGCCATCATAACCAGTCCAATGATAAAGAGCACCCATGTCTCAGAGCCAGCGAATCCTGCCACATAGTTACCAAAGAAATAGAGGCCGAATCCAATAATACCCAGAATACCTGGAACTCCAAATCCAGGAACGATTAATTCAATAATCACACCTGCGATCCCCATAAAGAGAAGTAAGGTCATAACAACACGGTTGGTCAGAAATTCTGCTGCTTTCTCAGCACCCGTATGTTCAATACGAAACACATCATCTGTAGAATAGCCCATTATTGTAATGGCTTCTTCAACAGTATTAGCTATCCCATCTGCATAGCCAACTTTACGAGCCTGATCACTAGTCAGGGAAATAATATCTCCTTTTCCCTTGGTGTAATCGATTTCAGGCATCTCGACTACCATATTGACGTCAGTCATACCTTCAGCTATTTTAGCATTCCGTCCATTAATTTCAGCTGCACCTTTCATTTTGGACTTCCAAAATGCAACTGTCTTCGGATCTTCAATGGGATTACCTGTAACCCCATCCACCAGAACGGCTGCCCCGATCATACTCCCAGGTGCCATAACAATTTTGTTCGCATTTAAGGCAATGTAACTTCCAGCAGAAGCAGCATCACCATTTATGTATGCCACTGTCTCGATTGGGCTCTGACGAATCATCGTACTAATCTTCTCAGCTGTGTCGACCCGCCCGCCCGGGGTATTGATCTCAAGTACAATAAGTGATGCATTCATACTCTCGGCTTCCTTAAATCCCCGCTCCATGAATTTCTCAAGTCCTCTTTCGATAGCTTGATCCACCGGGATAATGTATACAGCCCCACTTTCAACACCTTCTTTAGGTGCTACTGTAGTCGCATTAACCGTTTCGCCTAGCACAGGGAGAATCAGACCTATTAGGAGTAAAGTCAGAACTAAGGATGACACGATTCTTTTCATTAAAGTCATAGCTATACCTCCTTCCTCTCTTATTTAAACCATCCCTCTAAGTATTATGTGTCCAACTTATGAGAGTTACTACGTTTCACTCCAATTGAGGTTTCAAAAAATAAAAAACACCCCTTAAGATCAAGGGATGTCTCTGTTATGTTTATTGCAGAAATTGTTGAACCACTTGGTTCACAAGTTTGCCGTCAGCGAGTCCCTTTACCTTAGGCATTAGGGCACTCATCAATTTCCCCATCTCGGCTTTCGAAGAAGCACCGGTTTCATGGATGGTCTGCTGTACAATGACTTTAATTTCTTCTTCAGAAAGCTGGGTTGGGAGATACTGGCTAATTATATCAATTTCTACTTTCGCATTTGCGGCAAGTTCATCGCGTCCTGCTTTTTCATACTCATAGAGGGCATCTTTGCGCTGTTTGATTTCACGACCTAAGATATCAAGCACTTCGTTGTCATCCAAAGCTCTTTTCAAATCTATTTCAAGATTCTTTATAGTCGAACGAACCATTCGAATGGTGGAGAGTGTGAATTTATCTTTACTCTTCATTGCTTGCTTCATGTCTTCGTTCAATCGCTCGCTAAGATTCATGATTGTAAAATCCTCCTAAAACTTTCTCTTACGAGCAGCCTCAGACTTTAGCTTACGCTTTACGCTTGGCTTTTCATAATGCTTGCGTTTTTTCACCTCAGCCAAGACGCCATCTTTAGCGATGGAACGTTTAAAGCGACGAAGTGCAGCATCGATTGTCTCATTTTTACGAACTTTCGTTTCAGACACCAGTTTTCCCTCCCTCCGACCAGACCGTCCAAGAGTATAACACGGTTCATCAACTTATATTATATGTGAAAGAGAAATAGAGTGTCAACCTACAACTTTTTTTTTATGAAATACTTATACTCAGAATTAAAAGATTACGATTGATGAGAGCTGGAATTACCAGTAAGTGCACCTATTTGGGCTCCTCCGAGTAAATGATAGTGAAGATGTTGTACTGCTTGTCCACTATCGGGTCCACAATTATTAATCAGTCTATAACCAGATTCATTGACACCAAGATCCTTAGCCACTTGCTGTGCCACTTGATGCATTTCAGCAATTAAGGATAGATCTTCCTTACCTACTTCGTTCATGGAATCGATATGTTTCTTAGGTATGATTAACACATGCACAGGAGCTGCCGGCACAATATCATGGAATACCAATATATTCTCGTTCTCAAATACTTTCTTTGAAGGAATGCTACCCTCGACAATTTTGCAAAATAAACAATCCATTTACTCCGCCTCCTTAATTAATTACATATATTACATCATAACGGATTCAGCATCCAATCGTCCAATAGACATATACAAAAAAACGGCTTCACCGTCCTTAAAGAAACGGTAACCGTTTCTCTTAGAAATATAAACAAAGTACAGCGACAGTTTAACCTTCCTTATATTGTAAAAGACCGTCACCAATTAACCCAGGGACGGTCTTCGAATTAAAACAATGCTATTTCAGTAATAAGGCAACAAGCTTAGTGCCGTCAGTGCAGTAAGCGGCAAAATCAAACGGTTGAATCTTCGGATACCATATGGGGGATAGCCAGGATATCCTGGATACCCAAACCCTAGACCGACCCCTGGATAGGGGTAAAAGCCTTGAGCCAAGGCTCGCGTCTGAATCCCTGGGTAACCTCCAAAATTGCCATGATGCCCAACAGAACATTCCGGATGACCTGCATTTTCTGAACCGATCTGTTCATTGTGAGGCATTTCATGACCAACTGGAATAGCTAAGTATAACTGCTCGTCATCCACACTCTCCACAAACCCATCGAAAGCTCTTCCGTCCACTATCCATACTCGCACGTAACGGTGAATATGCTCACAACACAATTTTTTGGGATCTAAGTTTTCCATTTCATCTAATCCTCCTAATACTCCATGAACGTCTACTCACATCATATTCAGGTCTGGGCGGATAGATCCTAAAAACGCAAAAAAAAGAAGCACTAATTAGCAATACATGCTAATTGTCGTTCAGACTTATGTCAGGAAAATACATTTCCTATTCATAAATCCATCCTCAGTGCTTCAAAAGATGTCGGCTTTATGTCTGTATTATAACAACAGGTTGTTACTGTTACTGTGATGTACATCATAATCCATAAAAGCTCTACATATTTTCTTTAATAATGCGAGAACCGCCCCCAGCATGCTCAGCAGGGAGAACGACAAGCTTACGTGGTAGTCTTGCCCTTAACTCAGGAACATGACTAATAATACCAACGGATAAATGATCACTATGAAGTCGTTCCAACGATGTAATAACCATCTCTAGCAGCTCCGGATCAAGTGTTCCAAAACCTTCATCCAAGAAAAAGAATTGAAGCGGATACTGACCACGAAGTTGAATTTGCGCGGATAAGGCAAGTGCGAGAGATAACGATGTCAAGAATGTCTCCCCGCCAGACAAAGTGGACACAGGTCTACGTATTCCCCCATTCGTATCATCACGAATAACAAATCCTCCACCAGAATCTACTTCTAGAGAATATCGCTGTCTTGTAAGAAAGCGAAGGCGCTGGGAAGCATCCTGACTAACTTGCATAAGTTGCTCTTCGGCAATATATTCAACAAAAGCATTCCCGCGTAAGCAGGATTGAAGCTTGGAAAGCTGTTCCCCTTTGGCTCGCTTCTCTACTCGCATTTCCTCAAGTTGCTTCCATCGTCCGTGTCTATGCTCCACATCTTCTAAATCACGTTCTGCTCTCGCTCGAGCTTGGACTGCCTGTTCATCTGCATTTCGACTTTCATCCAACAACCGAGAGCTTTCATTCCATTCTTCTTCAGTTAAAGAAGCCCCTGCTAACTTGTCTTCTATGTGACGTAGCTTCATGACTATTTCTTGCTCTTGTTCTCGATGCCGTCTAACCTGTTCTGCGTACCGTACTTCTTCTTCACTTTGCAGACAGCAACGCTCAACGTCTTCCGGAGTAGACAACGGTGAAGCTTCTAACTGCTGCAGCCATCGTATGCTTGAGGCCTCGCTATGCTCTGCTGCTGATTCAACAGCCTGCTGTGCCATAACCAGTAACTTCATTGCTTCATGCTTCGCCTCTTCAGCGGTGTGACGCAGTTGCTTAGAGTGGTCAACTGCTAGCTGCAAACTTTGTAATTGTTGTCTGCATTCTAAGAGGAGGTCTTTAGCAGAACCCTCACCAATCCAAGAGAGTAACTTCTGATCTTGCTCGTGTAGTTGCTCCATCTTTCCCTGCCACTGAGTATTCAACTGAATAAGCGACTTATCCAGTTCCCTCATTTGCTGTTCAATGGATTGAACCGACGTTGTCTTACTATCTATGAAAGGAATACTAACCTCAAGCCGCTCTTTGATTGCATCAGCTTCTTTATCTTTTTCCTGCATTGCCTTAAATCTCAACTCAGATTCTGCCATAGGTAGTTCAGGAAAGTCATGATTCCAGGTTTGTTGTAACTTAGCCAATTCTGCTGTAACCTGTTCAAGCTTTGATTTCGTTTGCTCGTAGAAGCTCCGCTGCGCTTCTGCTTCCGCAGTAAATTTCAAATGTAGTTGCTGAAGCTTGTCCGATCTCTGCTTCCATTTAACGGTTTCCTGCCTTAACGTTGTTATAGCATTTGAGCTTACTGCGGTTTCTTCCTCCAACTGATTCAATTGACTCTCCCAATTCTCTACCGAGAATGAAAGAGGTATCGTTACATTGTCGATAGCTTCAACAGCTGCTGCCACCAGTGATTCCTGATATATAGCAGGCTCAATAATCACGGATTCAAGTATCGTTTTACCTTCATGTGCAAGTTGTCGCAAAGTAAAGCCAAGCTCTCTCATTCGTGAATGTAATGGACGGATCGCGTCCGTCTGTGCTAATCCTATCCATTCAGCTGAACGATTATCCACAGGATGCGGATGTTGGTCAGAACCACACACAGGACATGGATGTCCTTCCTCAAGTTGCGCTGCTAACGTTAATGCTAGAGCTTGAGATTCCTGTCGCTTGAGCTGTTGACGAAGCTGTTCTTCCTCTACTTCCAACCGAAGAATTGCTTGTTTAACCCCATTATCCTGCTCCGATAGATTTGTTATAAGAGAAGAAATATTATCAATAAAGCTCATGTTCATTTCATGAAGCTCAGTTTGTCCTTGCTGAACCTCAACTAGTCTAGACGATACCTCTGCAAGCTTGCGTTCTTGTACTAAGCATTCCTTGATTATCGTTTGCTCTTGCTCTTCATACGAATGAATCAATTGTCTGCGCTGCACAGCTCGCCCAAGAATATCTCGATCCTGAGAACGGACCTCTAGTTTCTTTAACGTGGTCTGGAGTTCTGTTTGCCTTTTCTGTCCCTTAATAAGCAACTCCTGCTCTTTCGCAAGCATCGCTTGAAGATCAGAGTGAAGGGTTGTAGTCTCTACTCTCTTCTTGTCTATTTCCCGACATTCGGACCTAAGAGCATCTCGCTCCTGTTGAAGTTTCACAGCCTGCTCCAATTGATCTTGTCTTATCCGTAGCTTGGGTTCTTCATTGGATAGCTTTACCTGCGCCGCATCATCCGTTTGAATGGCACGAAGCGCTGACTCTTCTGATCCCTTTGCTCTTAACTGTAATTCATTGAATTTAGTTGTACGAATCTCGTACTCGCGTTTACTCTCCTGCCACTGCGTCAACAACGGCATTAATTGCTGTGCCACTTTAGCCTTCGTTAGCCTGTCCTCCAATGAAATAATCTCACCTTCTACAGAGGTTAGCTCTTTCAGTTGTGCCTGACTATGGTTTCGCTCAATCTGCCATTCCCAAACCTTAGAGAGTTGCTGTGATTGAAGAGTCATCTCATTAAATTTTCGCCGAGAAATATCAGCATATACAACAGACTGTTCTAGCTGTTTCTTCACTTCGTCCAATGCTTCACGCCCTGCATTGCCAAGGCCTTGCTGCTCTGCTTCTATCGTCTTTAGAGAAGACTCATTCTCTTTGACACGTCGACTAAGCTTCTGTCCCAATTGATCGCCATACTGCTCTAGGTGGAACAAACGCTGTAACATTTGCCTACGTTCAGTTCCTTTTAAAGACAAGAACTCGGCAAATTTCCCTTGAGGTAGAACGACTGCCCGTGTGAAATCATCCATTTTGAGTCCAAGTTTATCCTCCACACAGCGTGTCACTTCTACTAGTTTGTCTGCAACAACCTGATCTCCCTCTGGCGTTATTTCAATAAAACGACTGATAGTATTACTAATAGAAAGCTCATTCGATCTTTTGAAACGCCGCTCCACACGATATTGCTCTGGTCCTGCGGATGAGTTCAGCTCAAAAGTAAATGAGACAAATAGAGAATCTTCGGAATGATTCATGATCCCTTGTGTTCCGTTAATCGCTCTCTCTACCTTGCCATATAAAGCAAGTGTAATAGCATCAAGTAATGTGGATTTCCCACTACCTGTAGGCCCAAATATACCAAACAAGCCCATCTGTGTTAAGTCCTCGAAATCAATCTGCTGTACTTCACGATAACTTTGTAGTCCGGAGAGTTTCAGTGTGATCGGCTTCATCTATACGTCCCCTTCTTCCTGAGCAGTGGAATCTTCCTCGATCAAATCAAGGAATAATTGAACCATTCCATCATCTGGCTCTGCTCCCCCTGTCTGACGCTGGTAAAACTTGCGAAACAGCTCATGAATGGGCATACGTGAACGTTCGGTATCCAGTTCTGCCACTTCCATTTCTGGATAAATGGGACGGATATGTACCAAACCTTCACGACTTTTACGCAGTCTTTGAATCTCGCCAAGTGACATCGCTTCTGTCAAAGTGATTTCTAGATCGATAAAAGCACGGTCATCCTGTCCCTCGTCTAACCAACGATATACTTCCTCTAAGCCACTCTTAGCTTTCCAACGAACAAGCGGTCGTCCACAAGATAGAAATATTTCCTCAAAACGCGGTTGCCCGCCCCCAGGAGATATGTCCAGCATTGCAACTGATTTCGCTTGCCCTGCCTCAGAGAAACTATAAGCCAGCGGTGAGCCACTATACCTAACCATTCCATCTCCCTTCACCGCTTGCGAGCGATGAAGATGACCTAACGCAGTATATTGAGCACCTATAGACAGAGCTGATGGATCTACCGTGTAAGCTCCTCCTACCTGAATCGGACGCTCCGAGTCAGATTCTACACCACCTAATACATAGATATGACTCATAGCTAAATTCACAGTCTGTGGTGTGAATTCGCGAGCTAACATCTCCATTAACTTGCCGACACGAGCGCTGTATGCCCGTCTCAAATCCTCTTCACTGCCCTCTACCATAAGGAGTTCATTAAGCCGAGCTTCAGAAGGATAAGGAAGTGCAGCGATTTTGGCAATTTCGCCTGTTCGAATGGCTTGAACGGTTATGGCATTCGCTACAGGTAATCCCACTAAAGTTATGCCTTGCCTAGTGACAAGCGGAGATACAGAAGACACACGCTCTGGCTGGTCATGATTACCTGCTATGACAACCAAGGGACGTCCATCCGCAGTCAACCTTGCAGCTGCCTCATAGAAGAGCTGCTCTGCAGCAGCAGGTGGATTGACAGAGTCATACACATCTCCTGCCATGAGAATTACGTCTGCTTGTTGGTCGTCAGCCATTCTCACTAGCTCATCGACGAAATCCTCCTGTTCTTTCATGCGACTTCGTCCCTCTAGCGTGCGACCGAAATGCCAATCGCCAGTATGCAATATTCGCATATCATCTCTCCTCTTTCATTTTCTTCGTGATCAATAGATAACTTTTTGAACAACCTCTTAAAATGCGAGCTCAAAAAGTCGACTATTCAGCACCAAGGCTTATGCTTACGATGCCGCGTTTTTTCAAAACGCTTCAGAAGGTGAGTACAGACCGAAGAAGGAGTAGCCCAGTGTAGGCAAACCTACATGAGCAACGGACTTCGAGGGTTGAACTCAGATTCGATGCCGAATATTCTTCTTGTGTTTCTTCGTAATCAATAGATGACTTTTTGAACAACCGCTTTATAGTTGAACGACATGTGAAC
This sequence comes from Paenibacillus sp. IHBB 10380, assembly GCF_000949425.1. Lineage (NCBI taxonomy): Bacteria > Bacillati > Bacillota > Bacilli > Caryophanales > Paenibacillaceae > Paenibacillus > Paenibacillus sp. IHBB 10380. Next base: position 800,311 of record NZ_CP010976.1, on the reverse strand, counting down.
CGTCGAAGAAATACAGCCACATCTCATGCACGGGTTCTCCCAGAATATCTTCTAGAGCCTTACTGTATAGCTCTAGCTGAAACCGATACTGTTCCTTCAAGACTTCCACACCACCGTGTTCCTTGTTCACTCGATCTGTTTTGTAATCAAGCAGAATCAATTTCCCATCTACTCGGAAAATACAATCGACAATACCCTGAATTAGTACAATCTCCTTGTCTAATTGCTCGGCAATCATAGCCCTACTTTCATCTAAAAGCTGATTATTTATGAAATGAAGCCCTTGATGTGCTTCCGTTGCTGAGATTCCATAACTAAAAGGCATTTCACGAGCTACCCAAGAAGCGGACATTAACCTTGCTCCAATATCACTAGCAAACATAGCTGCAACTTCAGTGGGCTGGATCATATCTGCTTGCTCTTTAGTTACAATTTGAAGGTCAACAAGGCGATATAATGTATCCTCTACTTTATGAACATCCACGTCTCCCTCATGGAGTGGGATATGCTGCATTAACGTATGATACACAGTTCCACGTTCCGTAGGGCTCATGTTTTTCTTCTCCATAAACTTAGGTCGTTGAAGCTGCAACGTAGGTCTATTCTGCGATCCGACCGATCCGACCGATCCGACGGCATTCGCCATTTCCTGTTGCAATTGCTTCTCTTCTAACCAATCAAGAGAAGGAAGCTCCTGTAAGGTAATGAGCTTCTTCATTTCCGTCACTGACGTTTTAGCAGATAGCGTACTGGATAATAAATAGGGATAACGCCAATCAAGCTTTCTTTCTATCGATATAGGTGGTTCATCCATATCCTCATCGCTTTTCGCTAATCCCATGGGAATAAGTTGCTTCTTCATCATAGCTTGTAACTTCAATTCGCGATCTTGTGAAGGCTCCTCCGCCTCACCTATTCCCATTATTATTCCTTTGGATAGCTCGTCTGCGGACAGTATAGATACTCTCCATGATGAAGGATCATCGTTCAACACAGCCGAAGGCAACTCCCTAGCCCCTCCTAGCTGACGCAATATTTCTGCCCCAGGATGACGTATAAGTGAAGGTCCAACCCAGTCTAAGTAGCTACGTCCCCTGGAGAGGATATGATCTGGCAGCATAAATTCTTTATGGCCTTGAACCTGCGTCCATGCTGTTACTTTTTTGACTAAATCTTTGACCGTACCCACGAGAACTAACTTCTCCTTTGGACGTGTCAATGCCACATAGAGAACCCGCATCTCTTCGGCAAGCAACTCAAGCTGAGAACGACGCCGTATAGCGAGATAAGGTAGCGTTGGGTAACTTACGCGCATATGTTGATCCACAAATTTAGGACCAAAACCAAGCTCCTTATGCATTAAGAATGGCGAATTCAGATCCCGCTGGTTAAATGTCTTAGCCATTCCTGCTACAAAGACGACCGGGAATTCCAACCCCTTGCTCTTGTGAATGGTCATGATCCGTACTGCATTGTCTTGTTTATCCGCTCTTCCTGGGCTTCCTAAATCTGAGCCGTTATCACGTAATCTCGCTATAAACGTTAAGAAACGAAACAATCCCCGTGAAGCCGTCGTCTGCTCATATTGGACCGCTCTATCATAGAGTGCTGTCAGATTACTCTGTCTCTGTACTCCACCAGGAAGTCCCCCAACCCAATCCATGTATCCAGTCTCTCGGTAGAGATGCCAGATCAGATCACCTAGACTGCCTCTACGCGCTTCATTTCGCCAACCTTCCAGCTTACGTAGAAAAGTATCAAGCTTCTGCTGGAGCTTAGTCTCTATGTTAGTCTCTTTGCTAGTCTCTCTACCTGGGGATAACTGCCCTGTATGATCAGCAATGGCGAGTTCCGATTCGACTGATGACTCTTGAGTAGCAACCTCTTCTGTTGCAGCTACCTCTCGATTCATCCATTGAATCTGTTCATATGCAGCTGAATGTGAATCCTGTATATTCAACTTCTTCATCCCCGCAGCCGCCATTAGCGCCTCATAGAAAGGACCTTTAGCACACAAGCGAATCTGCGCGAGTTCTTCCTCGGACAGACCCACAATAGGCGAACGCAACACACTAGCGAGCGGAATATCTTGCTGCGGATTATCAATTATTTGCAACAAGGACAGCATAATCCCCACTTCGGTTGCCTCGAAATAACCTTGATTCTGTTCTCCATCAGCCGATATACCTTGTTGCCGTAGTTCTTCCATAATCAATGGACCCCAAATGTATGCGGAACGGAGCAGAATGACCATATCGCCATATTGTACAGGACGCATAATTTTTAATGATTTATCGTAAATGTGCAGAGGATTACCACCTGTTTCCCCTGTCATCTCTTTGATCTTTCGTGCGATCGCTCGTGCTTCTAGCTGAGCTGTCTCCATCTCCAGCCATTCGCCCTCTTGCAGCAAGGAACTATCCTCGTCTTCTATAGGCTCAGCCTCTCTAGCTCCTCCGTTGCTATCCCGATCTATAAGTAAAAGTTCTGGTGCATACGTAGAATCGGCTTCGCTTCCTTCCTCACTTGGAAAAGAAGCCCCATACACCAGTTCTGCTCGTTCATCATAGTTAATTTCGGCCACGGTCTCATTCATCAGTTGACGAAAAATAACGTTCACCGCATGGACTACGTCCATACGACTCCGGAAATTTCGAGCTAAGTCAATGACAATTCCTTCACTATCATCTGTGCCATACCTGCTATATTTTTCTAGAAAGAGGCCTGGTTCTGCTAAGCGAAAGCGATAAATGCTCTGCTTCACATCTCCTACCATGAATCGGTTACCTGGGAGTTCTCTAGATATCAAATTTACGATATTTTCTTGAACACTATTCGTATCCTGATACTCATCTAGTAGTACTTCATCAAATTGATTCCGATATTCCATTGCTGCATCCGAAGGGTACATTTGATCTGGTGAAGACTCAGGATGACGTAAAATTTGTAAGCAGTAATGCTCTAGATCACTGAAATCAACCAGTCCTCTTGCTTGCTTCGCTTCCTTATAACGCTGTCCAAAAGCAATAACGACCTCAGACAATTCCTCCATAATAGGAGCCATTTCATGTAGCTCAGATAAATAGGTTTCCGCTGGGCGTCCGAACAAAGCCCCTTTTAGTTCATTCAACGTTTTCTTAACACTATCCCGAAGCTCTTTGACACGTTCCTGTATTTCAGGGTCCGTCTCATCTTTACGACAGCTCTTTAATTTACCGAAGGAAATACTTTGAAAGGCGTTATACAACGCATCCCAAGGGAAATCCTCAAGACACTCTCTAAGTGACTCAACCATCTCAAGATCATCAGTGAGGTTATCAACATAAGGAGCGGGCCCACCTGGTGACTTAGCTAGTGTAATCGCTTGATGAAGCAATCCTGCCGCACCGGCGAGTGACAACTTGGCATCCTGAATAATGCTTTCCACCCACAGACTTTGTCCAAGTGTTGCTGTATCTGACACCTTGAATGCTGACGCCATCTTCCTCAGCCAATCATCAGGCCAAGGATGACTGCGTGAGAAATCGTATAATTTCTGTACAAGTAAATAGACAGCATCATCGCTGCGTTCACCACTAAACCAATCTGCTAGTCGTAAGAAGAGACCGCCTTCTTCTGCTTCTCCATACTTCTCTTCAAACAATTCCTCCATTATTTCCTGTCGCATCAACTCAGACTCATTCTCATTAAGAATTCGAAAGCCTGGATCAAGCGGTATTAATTGATAATACCGGCGTATAACCTCCATACAAAATGAATGTAGCGTAGTTATAGATGCTCTACCTAATAAAGATAACTGTCGACGTAAATGTCCGTTACTCGGGTCTTGCTCTAATGCCCTATCCAGCGCTTCACGAATGCGTTGACGCATTTCTGCTGCAGCTGCCTTCGTGAAGGTGGCTACCAACATTCTTTCCACACTAAATCCCTGTTGCTCGTCGGTAATCTTACGAATAATTCTCTCTACCAGAACGGCTGTCTTACCTGAACCTGCGGCTGCAGCAACGAGGATATGATCACCACTAAGCGAAATAGCCTTCCACTGGTCATCACTCCACATACTGTTTTCGGGTTTGACTATTTCGTGCACGGTGTATCTCCTCCTTGGGTCTGTGACAACAAATTCCATACCTGCGCTTTGTCTGGTTTACCCAGTACATGATATTCGCTACCTTCAATAGCTTCGTCAAATTGGCATACAGGCTTAAAGGAACAGTAGGTACAAGCCGTCTCATGCTGAATTCGGTAAGGCTCAATTGTGACGTCTCCTTCAGTAATTCTTGTCCCAATATCCACAATATTACTGCGAACCGAAGATAGTAGCGTATCCCACTGCTCTGGGGTTGCTACAGCGGCACTGCTATAGAAGCTTCCATCTGACTTAACTGCCACAGGCAGAATCGCAGAGTGACCCTTATCGAGAGTCGAATCCATCTTAGCAATGGCATCTCGATCAGACAAAAGTAAACCTTTCATTTTGAAACGTTTGAGCAGTTCATCTGCTGCTTGCTCATGACTCATGCCATTTGCAGACTGTAGAATTGGATCATGTACGTGGAAATAAAGTGTTCCCGCAGGAATAGCAGCCTTACCAAGCCATTCCTCCGCATAGGTTAGAAGGACATCAAGATACGTCAACAATTGAAGGGATAGCCCATAGTAGACCTCATGCAGTCGTAGATCATTCTGACTTGATTTATAATCGATGACCCTTAGCAACATCCCTTGCTCTCCCTGCGCCATATCCACACGGTCGATCCGTCCAATGACTTCCATAACAGAACCATTCCGTAATGGAAAGGTTAACGGAGGTAGCGTCTTACCGGGGCCGAAATCAAGTTCAAGTCCGACAGGCTCAAAACTTCCCCGCCGAGCATGTTCCCCTAATATGACGGAGGCTCTACCTACGATATTTTTTAATTTACGAGAAATATAGCCATAACGTTTGGTACTAAGCAGTATTTCACCCTGTAAGAGTGGCGCTAAGCGATCTACAGCAATTCCTGCTTCCTGACGGCATTCTTCTGGTGTTAAACTTCCCCAGCTTATGTTACGGGTCTGTAAGCGCGTAGCCATATCGCTTAGAGCAGCATGGAACAATTGACCGATATCTGGTGCTTTGAGTCGATAGACCTGCCGCTCCTTTAGCTTCAATCCATGCGAAGCAAAGTGCGAGAATGGACATGCTGTGAATTTTTCCATCCGAGATACGCTAGTTCTTACCTTAGCCCCATATAATCTACGGCTAGTATCGACATGCAACGTTTTAGTATCATTTCGATAAAATAGCGAACGTAACAGCATCGCTAGAGGGCCCTGCCATTCTTCACGCGCTAAATACCAGTTATAAACATCCCACCAGAATGCAGAAATCTCCGTTCCCTGCTTCCATTGTCTAAGCTGGACAATGAAGTGACTTAGTGTCTGCTGAGGGCTCGTTACAAAAGCTTGCTGTTGCTGCTGAGCCTGCCCAAGCAGCGGTTGCCCTAATAAGGGAAGCTCCTCTAGATTCTCAAACATTTTCCTCACATGTCTAATGACTTCCGACGCCAGTAGAGCTTTACCATCTTCATCAGCCGCAGCATAACTTATCCACACATGACGACTTGCAGAGGTGAGCGCATTATAGATAAGGAATCTTTCATCGAGTAACTTACGCGAAATGCTAGGTGCAAGCTCCATACCTGAATCAATCAATACACTTCGCTCTTGTTCCGTAAGTACACCATCTTCTTGATATGCCGCAGGCACAACACCTTCATTGAAGCCTAATAAAAACGTATATTTCACGCCACTCGCCCGTGTCCGATCCATATTCCCGATCAAGACTTGATCAAGAGAAGGTGGAACTAGAGCCAACTTTAACTCGGTTAGGCCCGTTTCTAGAATACCAATAAACAATTCAAGCTCAATCTTCTCGTCACCCATCATCTCTACAATCTGATCCAGCAAATCGAGGATAGCTCCCCATAATTGACGATGCTCCTTAGCCAATTCTGGAAATCCATTCTGCAAAGATTCATGCTGAAGAATATCCAACTTTTGCGGAACTTCAGCCTCTTCCAAGAGACCATAGACTGCAGTACAGAAATCACGAGCCGATGCGCCCCCCTTAAGTCTTTCTTCAAAAGAAAACAACGGTCTCGTTACCGCGCCACGGCATCGTTCCATTAATTCAAGCAGTTGCTCCCCACTCTTCTCTCGATCAGGGTCACCTTCTTCAAGAGAAAGACTAGGCACTCGCTTCCAAGGGTAGGCATCCCCCCAGCGATAGCCCTGAATTCCACTTGCCATCACATAATTTTCTAACCGATCCATATCCATCCGATCTAGTGAACCGTCCAGTGGAAGCAACAGATCTGTCTTAATACAGCGAAATACATCCTCGTATCGCCAGCGCCGCTGCACAATATCTAACGAGGATCTGATGAACTCTACCAACGGATGGTGTAGTTCACTTCTCTTCTGGTCAAGAAAGAAAGGAACGCCATAATCACGAAAAATAGATCCAATAATAGGCTCATAATCTCCTAATTGGCGAACGAATATCGCCATGTCCCGATATCTCACACCCTCATCTCGTGCCAAACGTATCATTTCACGCAGTGCCCCTTCTACCTCTGTCCGGCGATTCACAGCGACATGCAATGATATTCCAGAACAACTCCCATCCTTGTGCTGTTCTTGGCCTTGCCAAGGAATTCGACGGTCAAAGCCACGTTCAAGATGTGCTAGTTCAGGACTCTCTGCGAACCTTGGAAGAGGGTCTGAATTTAATAGGGTATCAAAAGAATCCACGCTTAACTCGGATGCCATTCCCTTCATCTTCACGTACGTTGTAGCTGTCGGATGAAAGAGATCAAGCTCATGAGGGAGCATTCCCAAACTATAGGGTCTATCCAATGTAAGTGCGATCGTTACAGAAGAAGCACATTTCATTAGCTGCTGTATAACAACAAATTCTTGGGGAGTAAAGCCATGAAATCCATCAATCCATATATCTGCATCTTTGATATAACTAGATTGAGAAACAGCTTCAGAGAGAGCTACTAGCGTATCTTCATTATCGATATAAAGGGGAGACAACTCCTGCTCAAAATCTTGATACAACGTTAGAATGTCACCCAACTTATCTCGTAGAATTGGCGTTCCTCCACCTGTTGCCCTCATACTAGCGAGCTGTCCTTCCACTTGAGAAGCATCAATGCAGTATCTCTTCATCTCTGTATAGAGTTGTCCCAGTCTGCCTACGAATCCCATTTGATCTCCTGATGCTCCGAATAATCTCAGTTCTTCTTTACGTCGTTGGATGATTTTGTAAAGAAGCATTTTTTTACCTTCTTCGCTAATCCCTACTCGAGCTGATCCGCCCGTCTCCTGCATCACTCGATAGGCTAGACGCTGAAAACTAAGCACTTGAGCACGTACGCTCCCTTTGATCGTTCCAGAGGTTACAAGGCTGTGCTCAGCTTGATAGGAGCCTTGCTCCGGTACAAGTAGAATCATAGGCTTGCCTTGTGGTTGCTCCCGAAGTCGTGCTGAGATGTCCTGCAATATAGTTGTCGTCTTACCGCTTCCCGAGCGTCCGATAAGAAAATGAACCGACATGGGAATACCTCCTTTATATGTAAACTGACAGCTTATCAACCTAGTAAAATAGCTATCTCTCAGTATAACATATCGTCACTTATAAGGAACATACGTTTGGTAAACATTGTCTCCTGTAGAGCCAAATAGTAGGGGACGATGCATCCTTCTGTAACTTACCACTTATCTTTAGGGCGTATATAGCGATCCCCATACCCAGGAATTTTTTCCATGTTTCAATTTCAACTGCATTCTAGGCGCACCAAGAAAAAACGGCTTCGCCGTCCTTAAAAGGATGGTAACCGTTTCTCGTAGAAATATAGGCAAAGTATAGTGAAAACTTATACTTTCTTATACCTTTTTTCAAAAAAAAAAGAAGACTCCCCTTTCTGCAAGCAGTAACGAGCTGCAGGATGGCGGTAGGTTAATTAGCAGAGCATCTGCAAAGATTGATTCAGAGGGTGTATTAAGGAAGCAGTCCCCATGGACATTATGGTTTCGGAGATGTCGAGCTTACGACAGGAGAGTCTGTTGAATATCTGCTTCGAGGGGGAAAACGAACACCAAAAGATGTTCGTTGAGAGCAATTATTTTTCAGTTGCTGTATTACCCATTGAAATAGAAATTCTATTCCAACTGTTGATTTGATTGATGATTAGAACAAGGTCAACATATTGTTTCTCGTCATATTGTTCACGTACTCGCTTATATAGGTCTTCAGGAACTCTTTTGGTAGGGATTAGAGTAATATGCTCAGATAGTTCGAGAGCAACCTTCTCTTCAGGTGTATAAAAAGTACATTCATTCCAAGCATTTAAACAATAAATTCGTTGTTCGGTTTCACCCATGTTACGAGCATCGGATGTATGCATATCTATGCAGAAGGCACAACCGTTAATTTGAGAGACTCTAATTTTGATAAGTTCTCTTGTAGCTCGATTAATTGTAGACTTTTTGGTGTACTTCTCCATATCCATCATAATTTTCATACCATCAGGTGCAACATCATAGTAGGGAATTCTTTGACTCATAAGGCAAGACTCCTTTGACTTTAATTTACCACTATTATACCTTTATACGAACATTTGTACTATCTTTTTTTGTTGACATTCTGTTCGGAAACAAGCCAAGAAACGAGAGACAGAGTTTCAAGGCATGGCAGAGTCAATAGGGGCTTACGCTTCAGGAGCTCCGATAATCAAGTATGAGGAAATTGAAAATATCATTAATAGTTCGTGGCTCATTCTCATTCAAATATACACGAAGGGGAATGGCGAGAATGACACGAACAGCTACTTGAACGTAGCACTAACTGGGGCGTAACTCTTCTCGCCTTTTTAAAATGGACAGTCCCCTTATTGATTTAATTATTTTCCATATTTATTTAAGGCATCTGTGAAAATCTTCTCTAATTTTTCAGTTGATTCACCTTGATACTGTGAAGTAGTATTATTAGGATATAAAATTTGCTGCTTATTTGTATCTTCCAGTGGCACTTTCCCATAATATACACCTTTGACAAAGTATATATTAGGATCGGTTAGACTCTTGTCTAAGAAAAGTAAGTACTCTTCATTTTCATTCATAAGTTGGTATCCTTCTAAACCATAGATGATTGTACCTTCTTCTGTTTTATCAATTGCTCCATTTTCCTGAACGGTAATTTCTGAACCGTCTTCAATATTTTGATTATCAGATTTAAAAACTTTATTCAGCTTTATAGCTGATTGAGTTCCATAATTCAGGACTTCTCCTTCAGGGTTCTTGTTGAGGATTGTCTCCACCTTTTGCAGATGAATTGATGTATTTTACGGTGTCATCGACTTTTTCGGTCTTGCTATTTGAAAGGGCAATGGACAAAGCAATTACCAGAGCTAGAGACCCAATGGAAATAATTTTATATTGATTTTTCATAAGTATTCTTCCTTAATCAATGTAAATATGTTTTATACCGTCTTTATCGTCCTGTAAAGGGTAAGTACCCTATGACCATCCTGAAGTGATCATTATAGCTGGGACATTATCTTCGTGACTCAACCCTAACGCATGTCCCATTTCGTGAGCAGTAGTTTCCTTTTGTTGGTCTGGACCTAATATCTTGAATCTTGCGGTATTAATGTTAATTACTGTTCTTGATTGTGTACCACCATTATAAGAAGCAGATGCATAAAACTGTCCAAGGTCATTTCTTTCGAGAACAATTATTTATATTATTAATGTTTAAAATCAGTACCCATCAATGTTGTCTCTCTTTCCATTAGATATGTAAAATGATCCTGTTCTCACTATGGAAATTAAATGAATATTTTAGTGAAGCACCTTAAACCGGGTGCTTTTTCTTTTGCCTTCATAAAAAGATATAAACCTTTTTGACACTAGCCATTCCTTCGGGAGTGGAACTTCTAAAGTAAATATAAAATGTGCTATTTGTAAGCATAGAAAAAGGTGAGAACGACACACACGGCTGCATGAATGCGTCGTTGAACCGGGCGTAACCATTCTCGCCTTAAATTTTTGTTATCCTTTTTTAATCTTGTTGTTGAGGGGTATTTTGCTCTCTCATCATGTGATGATAGTGATAATGATGGTGATGATGGACGTGGTGATGACCATGTGGGTAACCGGAGGTATGATAATGTGGATGATGTGGATGATGTTCATGCCCGTAATGATAAGGGGATTGGGGATCCCTCTGTTGAGATCCTTGAACGCTATAGTTTTCTAGACTCATTGATTTTCTCCTTTCGTCTTTTGGTTAATATATATTATGTCTACACATGATTAGTGACACTTGGCCTAAATAAATTGGGCTACCTATAGTCCCCAATAGGCGGCGTTTTCTTTTGCCCATATGACACTATACAAGCCTATTTCAGGAGCGTATGTTCTTATCGTATAAATGGACTACGGATAGAAAACGTCAGAATGGGGCCATTGAGTGGGCGTGTGGGTCTGTTTTCGTCTCACCTATATTAATAACCAACTTAACTCAAAGGAGTGTCTATTATCGACATCAGGACTATTACTATCGATAAGATTAATGCAGCTACTTATAACCCTCGTGTCGACCTTCAGCCTGGTGATCCTGAGTATGAGAAATTAAAGCGATCCATTGAACAATTCGGTTATATCGATCCGATCATTTGGAATGAACGTACTGGCAATATGGTTGGTGGCCATCAACGTTATAAGATCATGGTAAACGAGCTGGGTCTTACTGAGCTTGACGTATCCGTCCCCGACAACAGATAAAAGAAATTGCTTACTGACATTGAAAAAATAGGCTATTCCCTTCAGCCTGAGCGGAGAAGGGAACAGCCTATTACAAATCTATCTTAAGTTAACGCTGAATACCTATTGTCACAATTTCACAAGGCCCTGTTAATAAACATAGTCCTTCTGCGGTATTACCGGAGAGCGGATTCTCCCGCTCTTCTAAAATTGTCGTCTTATAGAAATGCTGATGTGGAATTTCCGATCTAAAGTTCAATTCCGCAGTCTCGTTACTCGTATTGTACCAACGGAACAGCAAATCGCCTGTCTCCTCATTCATCTTCATCGACGAGAAGGCCAATTCCTTGCTCTCCCATTTACACGGTGTATAGGTCGGTGTGACCGACCCTGCGTGAACCTCCGTTTGGCATACCGTCCATGGAATTTGGAACTGGTAAGCTTCCGTATAAGCACCGGATGTCATACCGTCTCCCTGATGGGGAATCAACTCCATCCGCATGGTGTGCTCACCAAGACATTGTGCCTCCGGCGTCGGGAACAAGCCCCAGTCACCGAGCTCACCCACACTGCGTAACAGTGTGATTGCGATCGTATTACGTCCATCCCGCAGCACTTCGTATTCATTCAAACCGAGATTCGCTACCGTCAGCCCCGCTGTACCGTCACTAACATCGACGAATGCCTGCTGGTGCTGCGTATTGCTCGGGTTGTCCCACTCTGGTGCCGGTTCGTTATCGCGTACCGGAATTTCGAACATCGAATCTACGTGGTGTTCAGATGTGTCCAGATCAGTCGGGAACAGCGCCCGTACACGGTGATCTTTGGCTCGGTTATCGATATTCGTCTCGATGTGTACCCCTTTGCCTTCACGTTCCAAGGAAACGACTGTACGCAGTTTCAAGATTACCGTCTCAAAGCTTCGCTGCGCCTTACGTTCTGGATAGTACACTAGTGCCCGCTGCTCTTCGTCCAGCTTCTCATCCGCGGAGACAGGGATCTCCCAATCATGCGTTATCTCGACTGAAGCACGATAAGACTTGTTCTCTAACACGATGATCTTGGCTTGAAGTCCCTTCGTTGTCAGCGCCTCTTCACCTTCTGGCTGCTTGTACATGTACTCGTTCCCGATATCCCCGGTATTCTCATATACGCCCAGATCGCGGTAAATACGGCCAGTCGACTTATCAGTCAAAGAGAACGAACCGTCATTCGCAATCTCGACCTTCATTGCAGCGTTCTCCATGATACGGTCACCTGTCAGTAAAGAATCGTTTGCTGACGGTAATAACTCCTCGGAACGACGCACCCAAGCATAGGTACGCAGACCAAGCGCCGGTATATTCTTAGCTTGGAACGTCAGCTTCACCCGGCGGCACATGTACGGCTGGCGGAACTTGTCGTCCGGCAGATCATAACCGAACAATAATCCCAGATCCACTACGGAGACATCGAGCGCACTCCCTTGCTCATCTACCAGTACGCGGCCAGACAGATCAATCTCTTTCATACGGCGTGCCGTCTCCTCCAGCGTGTAGCCTTCCCGCAAATAAAGACGTGCCGCGTCCAGCTCCACGGTGACTGTACCACTACGGTCCCAGCCTGTCGTATTCATTACCACTAGCGGAAGTACGTCTTCACCAAAAGCTGTGAAAGCCGATGTATCTACTGCTTCCGCAATGACACGTTTACTATCGTCAACAATCGTCTCTGCCACATGGCGACTCTTCGCAAAGCGCGTTACCATTTCACGGTGCACTTCATCAACGCTACATCCGCAGATACTATCGTGCGGATGGTTCTGCATCAGCGTCTTCCACGCGTAAGTAAACAGATGATGTGGATAGTCTTGTCCTAATAAATGGGCAAATGACGCCAGCGGTTCGGCTACCTTCTCGAGCAAGGCTTGGCCTTCCTGGTTCATCTGCTTCAAATAGACACGCGCCGAAGCGGTGTTAACGAGCGTCCCCCATCCGTCGGTCCGTTGGCTACGCAGTTCACCCTTGACAGATGACAGATTACCACGATCCATCGCATCCTCCGTGGCCTTCAAGTAATCAGGGAAATTCGAATGAATGAACTCAATATCCGGGTACAGCTTACGCGCAGTTTCGATCGCCTCCGGCAAATCGAGTTGCACGGGCTGGTGGTCACAGCCGTTCATGAACAACAGCTCACCCGTAGATGCGTATTTCTCTGCATCCGCCAGCTTCCGTTCCCAGAATTGTCTTGCTTCCGCTTCATCCACAGGCACCTCGTTACCGTTCGAATACCAGTTCGCAAACAGAATACCGAGCACTTTGGAGCCATCAGGCCCTTCCCAGATCAGTTCGGAGAAGGACGACTCATAGCCACTGTCTGATACCATATTGTTGAACCCGGTCGGTTTCACTCCGCGTCCGAAGAACGCATTAGTGATGCCCGATTGCAGCATTAGCTGCGGGGTCTGACCTACCAGACCGAAGGTATCAGGGAAATAGCCAATCTTAGAAATCTCTCCGTACCGTTTTGCGTCTTGGTGACCAATTTGCATATTCCGAACGTTCGCTTCTCCACTCGTCAGGAATGCATCCTGCAAAATGTACCATGGGCCGATCAGTAGCCGTCCCTCGGTAATATATTTCTCCAACCGTTCCTTGTTCTCCGGTCGTACTTGGAGGTAATCCTCTAGAATGATCGTCTGTCCATCAAGATAGAAACTCTTGAATTCCGAATCTCCATCCAATTTGTCCAGTAATGCATCCACCAACTGGACTAGACGGACATGATGCTTCTCATAAGGTAAATACCATTCCCGGTCCCAGTGCGTGTGGGAAATGATGTGCGCTGTTCTTTTGTTAGTCATAATCCCCATTACTCCCCTTTCATTTAACCTTTATTATCACAAGGGGAATATCGACCTCATCCGGTCGATATTCCCTCTACTCTTCTATCCGTTCGGTCTATTAAGCCTCTACTTCCAAAGGATACTTCTCCATGTAATCGAGCAACTCATCCACGGTCGTAAATGCCAGTCCCGTTACCGTATCCGCACAGCCATAGTAAACGGCAATCCGTCCGGTTTCGGCATCCGTCAAAGCCGCGCAAGGGAAGGTCACATTCGGAACATCTCCAACGCATTCGTACAAGGTTTCTGGTCCCATAATATAGTTACGTGACCGAGCTATAACTTTCCACGGCTCATTAATATCCAAGAGAGCGACACCCATACGGTATACAAACCCGTTGCAGGTATTGATTACCCCATGATAAATCAGCAACCAACCCTTGTCCGTTTCAATCGGAACCGGACCTGGTCCGATTTTCTTGGACTGCCAAGCGGAGGTATCTCCATCTACTGTACCCATCACATAACGGTGTTTACCCCAGAAGGTAAGATCAGGACTTACACTGTAGAAGATATCCCCGAAAGGAGTATGGCCCGTATCGCTTGGGCGGCTGACCATAGCATAATAATCATTGATTTTACGCGGAAACAGCACACCATTGCGGTTATAAGGCAAAAAGGCGTTCTCCAATTGGTGGAAAGTTTTGAAGTCGGTTGTATAGGCGATCCCGATGGTAGGGCCATGATAGCCATTGCACCACGTAATATAGAAGCGGTCTCCAATTTTGATGACCCGTGGATCATAACGGTATTCGCGCTTAATTACTTCTTCTTCTCCCTCAAACACGATAGGTTCGTGATTGATTTTCCAGTTCACGCCATCGTCGCTGAAACCAGCGAAAATGTCCATGCTGACAGATTTGGAGTCGCAGCGGAATACTCCGGCAAATCCATTTTCAAAAGGAACCACAGCCGAGTTGAATACACTGTTGGAATTAGGAATAGCGTCCCGATTGATAATCGGATTGGCGCTATACCGCCAGATCGGCGCGTTGATGTTGGCAGGCTTCTCCTGCCAAGGGATGTTTGACAATTTTTCTCCGATAATTTTGCTCATTTTAAATTCTCCTTTTTATTAGAAACATTTATACTTTCAATTCAATCCGGATTTGTCTTGTATAAACAGGCTTAGAGTATTCCTTCCTTCATCGCCCGATACACAAGCTGTGAGAACAAGCTGTTAGACCATGCGAACCATTTACGAGTAAAAATCGTAGGATCGTCCACGTGGAAGCCTTCATGCATATATCCAGTATCTGCATCTGTGCGCTCTAGCATAGCGATCATTTCTAATTTTTCTTCAGCCGTCTGAGCCGTAATTCCCTGCATGGAAAGTGCCATATGCCAAATATAATTCTCTGGTGTATGTGGACTACCGATACCTTTAGCCGCTTTACCTTCAAAGTAGAATGGGTTCTCTTTACTCAGCGCAAAACGTCTAGTATTCTGATAAATTTCATCGTCTGCACTCACGTAACCCAGATACGGGATAGACATCAAACCTGGTGTTCCTGCGTCATCCATCAAGCAATAGTTTCCGAATCCATCTGTTTCATAAGCATAGATAGGTCCAAATTCAGGATGACGGTAAATACCATATAATTTGATACCGTGATCAACTTCAAATTCCAATTCCTTCAGTTCAGCTAAGAACTCCATATCACGGAATACCCATTCTGCAAATTCCTGCATCTGACGAAGTGTCACAACCGCGAACATGTTACCTGGAATGTTGTAGTGGAAATCGCAAGCATCGTCACTAGAGCGGAAGCCCGACCAGATCATGCCTGTATAGTTGACTGGCATTCCAAGTCCATTGTTACGCAACGAATCCTCAGGAATCCCGTTATTCCGCGTGAACCGATAAGGAGATTTCTCGAAATGATATTGCTCGGTTTTGAACAGCTCAACAATACGTTTCATAGCCGATTTGAATCCAGCGTCAAAAATATCGGTCAACTCTGTTTCTTTCCAATATGTGTAGGCCAGACGTATAACGAAACATAAAGAGTCGATCTCAAATTTACGTTCCCATACCCATGGGGACATATCCGTAACGTCCGTCGTATTCCAATGCCAATCGTTAGCAGACTCGTTGAATGCATTAGCATACGGATCGATATGAATATATTGAATATGGCGCTTAATCAGCCCACTAATGATACGTTGTAGATCCTGATCTTCCTTTGCAAACGGCACGTATTGAATCACTTGTTCTACCGAGTCGCGCAGCCAAGAAGCTGGGATATCGCCAGTTATAACAAAGGTTGTTCCATCGTCCATCAGCTTGGTTGTCGTTTCGAGCGTATTCGGAAAACAATTTTTAAACAATTGCAATAGTTTTGGACGGTGCGCCAGCTTCTCCTCGGCTTCCGCCATTACTTCTTGTATCGCCTGTGGTAACTCCAGCTTTGGCATTGGTATTTTCGGGAGTCTGAATTGTTCCATGCAGTCTCGCTCCTTTATGTTATATAGTTTATGAACTTATGAACTCTACTTTATAGTTTAATCTGAGACATCACAACGGCTGAGGCATGGTTGTAGTTCAGCCGCCTTCCTCAATCTTACTCTTTAACAGCTCCTATAGTAAGACCCTGTATGAAAAAGCGTTGGAAGAATGGATATGCAAAAATAATCGGAACTGTAGCCAGCACAACCATCGCCATACGCGAAGTATCTTGAGGCAACGATCTTATAGCTTCCATGCTAAGCGAGCTATTCTGCGCGTTCTGCGTAATGAACTGCATACTGGTCTCGATGCGCATTAACATGGACTGCAGCGGTACGAGATTGGGATTATCGATATAGAGCAATGCATTAAACCAGTCGTTCCAGTAACCAAGTGTGCTGAACAAAGCAATGGTCGCAAGACCTGGAAGAGACAGGGGCATCACCAGTTTGAGGAAAATTCTAAACTCTCCGGCTCCATCCATTTTACCCGATTCAATAATAGCGTCAGGAACGCTCGTAACATAGAAGGTCCGCAGGATCATAATATAAAAAGCATTCATGGCCAGCGGCAGAATTAAAGCCCAAATCGAATCTTTAAGGCCCAGAAGCTGTGTAACTACAATATAGGTCGGAACAAGTCCACCATTGAACAACATGGTGAAAAAGGCAAAAAAGGAAAAGAAATTACGATATCTAAAGTTCTTTCGCGAAATGGCGTAGGAATAGAAAGAAATAAATAATAAACTGATGATGGTACCCACTACCGTGACGAATATCGTTACCCCGTATGAACGGAGCAGCGTATCCCCCATTTCAAATACATAACGGTAGGCTCCAAGACTCCATTTGGAGGGAATTAGTCTATAACCGTCGCTCGCAAGCGCCCCTTCATCTGTAAAGGAAATGATAACCACAAACAGGAAAGGAAACACGCAGAGAAAAGCAAAGATGCCGGCAATGAGATTAAACGAAATATTCCAAGGTGTTGAAAGGTGATGAAAATCGCGTTCTTTCTTTTTTCTTTGAGACACACTACTCACTCCCTTCGGTATATTAGAACAAGGCGTTGTCCTTGTTGAATTTGCGTACGATATAGTTAGATGCCATGACCAGAGTGAAACCTACGACGGATTGATACAACCCTGCCGCTGTACTCATGCCAATCTCACCCGTTGTTTTGAGACCACGATAGACGTAAGTATCGATAACATTTGTCACTCCGTACAAGGTTCCTGAGTCTCTTGGTACTTGATAGAACAGACCGAAGTCTGCATAAAATATTTTTCCAATTGCAAGCAGTGTCATAATTGTGATGATTGGAGTGAGCATGGGTAGCGTAATTCTGCGAATCTGCTGAAACTTGCTGGCGCCATCAATCATAGCCGCCTCATAGAGTGATCTGTCGATCCCCATAATAGCTGCCAGATACACGACGCTACTATAACCTACTGCCTTCCACAAATATACAAGCACTAGAATAATCGGCCAATATTTCGGGTCTGAGTACCATTGAATCGAATCCATACCAAAATATTCAAATACCCCATTCAACAATCCCCGGTCTGAGCTTAGGAAGCTAAACGTGAAATAACCGACGATGACCCATGATAGAAAGTATGGAAGAAACATGCCAGTCTGGTATGTCTTAGAAAGTTTTTTGCTAGTAATCTCGGACAGTATAACTGCCATTAATACCGATATGATTAATCCTAAAAAGATAAAAACAATATTATAGAGCAGTGTGTTGCGCGTAATTATATAAGCGTCATTCGTGCTGAATAGAAATTTGAAGTTGTCCCATCCAACCCACTTACTATTCACAATACTTGCCCAGAAGCCGTCACGGCTGAAGCGATATTCCTTGAAAGCGATGACCGTTCCAAGCATCGGCAGATAAGAGAAAAAGAGAAGCCAAAGTGCACCGGGAAGAACCATGAGTAGCATAACTTTATTTTTGATGATATTCCTAATAAACTCACCGACCATTTTCACGTTTTATCCCTCCTGAAAGTAATGATTTACAATGCTGCTGACTGTCGGCCGCGTATGGTAAAAAGTTGGAAAGGGCCGCCTAGGTACCGGAATGAAAAAAAATCGGGCAATAGGCTTCTCACCCGCCCGATCTTTTTCATTATTTCTGATGCTACTTGCCAGTTGCCGCTTTCCACTCATCGATTTGTCTTTGTGCTTCCGCGATGACTTTATCCAAGCCAGCAGCTTTGAATTTCTCAATAGCTTTAGGCAGATATTCATCTGGATCAACGGTTCCTGTCATCAACGCGGACCAGTATTCTTCCTTCACGTTCTGAACCGAAGCGATTTCGCTCGTCACTTTCGAAGTATCGAAGTTAAAGCCCAGCAATGGAGCGTTAATGCCTGACTCGTTAAACTTCTTGAATTCATCCCACTTGTTCTCCGGGTCGCCTTCATTCAAATAAGTAATTAACACGTTACCGAGCGAGAATGTAGGCATATCGTAGTTCTTGGAATTATCCATATTCTTCATAACATTATCGCTGACTTTCTCGTAGTGAACACCTTCAATACCGGAATCGACCATATTGCGCAGTACCGGATCGGTGTTCAACAGGTTAAGGAACTCCATAGCCTTCTCCGGATATTTGGAGTTAGCAGAGATAGCTTGCATAGAGCCCATTACTGACCAGTTATAAATAATGGGCTCGCCAGCCGGTATGGAGACTATTGGATAACCAAGGCTCGAGGACCAGAGGTTATCGGCGAAAGGCTGAGTCGGCGCACGGTCTGCAAACCATTTGCCGGACCTGTTCAGGTCATCGACTGAGGTAATCGTAGATACTTCAGGGGAAATGTATCCCTCTTTATAGAATGTACGTACTGTTTTTAGCATTTCTTTTAATTCTGGTGTTTCCAAAATGTTAACGACTTTATAGTCTTTCGTACCCATATAGACTGCCATTGGCAATTTCTCGATGATATAGTCAAATGGCATAAAAGGTACGAAATCGTTGATCATAGCATATGGTGTAATGTTCGGTTCCTTCTCTTTGATCGTCTTCAACAGAGGGATCAGACTTTCCATAGTATTCACTTTTGAAATATCCAAGTCGTATTTATCAAGGAACTCTTTGTTAAACCGCCATACTTCTTGGGCCGGAAGTTCTTTATTAGCTGGTACCCCGTAGTTATGTCCGTCTACTTTGGATCCTTCCAAGAACGCAGGATCAAGAGTTGCTACAATGTCTTTACCTTGCGTTTGGAGTAAATCGTCTATCTGCATAAAGGCCCCTTTACGTGCGTTCTGCACATAATCGAACGCCCACGAGCTGGTAAACATAATATCCATCGGCTCACCCGATGCAGCATTAACCTGCATTTTTTGTGAATAATCACCGTAATCGATCATCTTCATCTTGACGGTTGCGTTTATTTTCTCTTTGGTATATTTGTTGACTTCCGCCATTACTTGATCTACATCTTTTTGTGGAGCACCTATCGTGTACCAGATCAATTCAACTGGTTTCTCGGACCCCGCTGATCCTGTTGCCTTGTTATTGTCTGCATTGTTTCCACCGCACGCACTTACCGAAAGTGTAAGCGCCATCAATGATGTTAGCAGAAGAGAGAACTTTTTTCTTCTCGTACTCATTGTTGAATACCCCCCTTTAATTAACCTTGAACATTGTGTAAATTGTTTCCTTCAAGGACTATCTTAACTGTAATACATGAAAGCACTTTCAAATAGAAGATAAATTAAATAAATCATGTACAAAATAAAGAAAGGGCGTCAAGCAGAAAAAATGCTAGCTTAGCCCTTTATATTCCTTCGGGGAGATTCCCACATATCTTTTAAATTGCTTATAGAAATATCCGGTCTCCCAATAACCTACACTTCGAGCAATTTCATGAACCTTCATTTGGGTTAATCTAAGCAATTCCTTCGCCTTCTCAATCCGATATCGGTTAATATATTCGGTGAAAGATTCATTAACTTCCTTGTTGAATAGATGTCCCAAATATACAGGATGAATATTATATAGGTCGCCCAGCGTCTTGAGAGACAGATCTTCGTTATACCACTCATCGATGTAGTTCAGTACCTGCTGAACTACGGGACTCTTTACGTCACGGGCTAGGGAGTCCACTGTAATCGCCGCAACTTCCTTCATAATGTCAATTAATTCCTCAATGGAAGACGTCATTCGAATTTTGTCGAAGTGATTAGCGTATAGATCAGATGCTTCAGCATGCTGGATTTCCTCCAATTGCATTTTGAAACGAATCATCCATTCCATCGCCACATCCTGAAGAAGGCCCGGGGAAATCCCTTCTATTTGTTTCAACGAGCCGAAATCCTCCTCTATACGGGCAAGTAGTTCCTCTCTATTCTTTGCCATAATCAGCTTGACGTAGTCATTCCAATTCATAAGAAGACTACGTTCAGCATTCGCTTCTCTGTCCTTAAGATCATCATATCGAAGGATCTTCTCTTCTGGAAAAATCATAAAGTATTCCTGAGCCTTCTTCGCATTGATGTAGCTTTGTGAGGCACCCGCTTGTACATCCTCCACGCTCCCTATGGATAAATACAGTGGCTGGTAGGCGGACAAGCCATTCAATAGCTTGTCATTCGTGTCTTGCACTTCATTCTTCCCCTGTTCCGGATCGTCAAAATTATATAACAACACAATATCTCCATCCATATCACGGAATGGGATGACCCACGCATTACTCCTCAATTGATCCAAGATAGACTCGAACACCTCGTTATAAGAATGCTCAGGTCTCAAAAGTGAGACCGATACAAAGGGCTTATTAATCATGATACCGAGAATATCAGCACGTTCCTGAAACTCCTGAGGATCGATCTGATTTCTCATCCAACGATACATCACATTATCCCTGAGGATCATGATACTATGTTCGTTAAAGGTATGCTTTTCTTTGGAGATGTTCAATTTCTCTACTATCATATTCAAGGTAGCCTTGAATTCCTCCAAATTGATAGGCTTCAGCAAGTAATTTTCAATACCAAGGGTCAATCCTTCTTTCAAATAGGAGAATTCATTATATCCGCTCAATACGATTACTTTAAGTTCTGGCTGGAAGTCGCGAACGGAGCGGATCAGATCAAGTCCGTTCATCATCGGCATGGAAATATCCGTAATCAGAATGTCCGCGGGAATAACCTTTAATGCATTCAGGGCATCTAGCCCATTCTCGGCTTGACCGACGATTTCCAGCCCCAGTTGAGCCCAATCGACAATATCATACAAGCCTTCTATAATAAATGGTTCATCATCTACAATAAATACTTTATACATCGTGTGTTCCATCCTCCCTCAAATCGGGAAACCATACGGTTACAGCCGTTCCCTTCCCTATTTCACTTTGAACATCAACGCCGTAAAAGCTGCCGTACAGCAACTTCAGTCTTTCGTGTATACTACGAAGCCCAAAGGATTCCGAGTACTCATCCGGATTCAACAGCCCCTGCTTTATTTCTGCCAGCCTCTCCGGATAAATACCTTGTCCATTATCTCTCACTTCAACGCGAAGGCTTCCCTCCTCCTGTGTCACCGTAATGGAGATTTGATTATCGGTCTTATCGGTTCTCATACCGTGTAGAATGTAGTTCTCAATAATCGGCTGCAAAGACATTTTCAGCACCACTTTATCTTCCAGCCTCTTATCGCACTGCATATGATAAGAGAACTTGTCCTTGTAACGGATCCGAAATAGCTCCAAATATAGACGGCAGGCCTCAAGTTCATCTTTCAGCGTATACCTTGGCTTTTGCTGAACATAACTCTTGAATAGCACGGACAGGCTGTAGATCATTTCCCCAACGTCCGTAGCTCCCTGCGAAATGGCTCGCATCCGGATAACTTCCAATGTATTGTACAAGAAGTGAGGGTTCACTCTGGCCTCTAGTGCGGCAAGCTCGGTATGTTTTTGCTTAATTTCTGCTTTGTATACCCGGTCGATATAGAGATTAAGCTCTTCCAGCATATCGTTGAAGCTCTTGGAGATCTGTCCAAGTTCATCATCTCTAACCTCCTTAATCCGGGCGGTCAAATCTCCGTTCTTTACTTTTCTTGTAAACCGGATAATGCTGTGCGTCCTCTTGGCGAAATTATTGATAAGCAAGGTGGAAATCAAAATAGCGAACAAAATACAAATCGAACTGACCATGAAAATTGTATTCCGTAATCCGCGATACGACGCAGCAAGTTCCTGTTCCGGCACCACACTGAGTACAGTAAAGCCTTCTCGGAGGTCCGTCAACTTTGTGATCGACATTCCATCCTCTACCATATCACTATCGTATAACGTGTTTACCTGCTCAGCATATGGATATTCCCGGCCATAAAAAGTATCCGATGAATCGAATATCACATCACCAGCACTCGACAGTACAAGAATCGTACCTTTGAAATCACCTTTGTAATTTTCCAAACTGTCCCAAATTTTTTCCGAATCGAAGTAGACAAGTAGTTGACCGATATTGCGCAGTGACGATTTATTATTAATAGGAACACGTACGGTAAACATGGGTGATTCTGGTATATTACTCTGCTTTTGTACCCAGATATTCGGTACAGAGACGTTAGCACCCTCTTCTGAATACATGGCGTCAGGGATGAAAGACCGTGCAGCATTTGTAGAAATAATTTTTAAATTCCTATTGTTGTATGCATATAGATACTGCTGATCAGCACTATACAACATTAGACTTACAATATTGGGATCATCCTCTACACGATTCCTGAAATACTGTACAGTATCGCCTGTTGCGCCGCTTTCATTATAAAAGCGGTCTAGTCTATACTTAACATATTCCTCATAAGGATGCTCCAGAAAGTAGGAAGTATTGGCAGCCAGAACACCATCTCTATATATATCACGCATCATCGCCTGAACGGAGTCATACTTATGACTGATGTAATTGCTGACGATTTGAATCGCGCCTTTCTGGATATCCAGTTGTCTCTGAACAACCGACTGCGACATAAAGTGAAACATTAAATAGGAGAATGTAATAATGGTCCCGATCGTTATGACAGAGAAGAGCAAGATCATCTTTTTAAATAAATTATTTTTGAGGTGTTTTCTATAAATCCTGCTTATTAGCATGATAACCCCCCTTTACATCTATCAGCCAAAATCGCAATTCATTGTATTTAATCATAACCGTTACTCCATCCGGAAACCATTATTATTTAGATCACTTGATTTCCGGACTTATATATAACAAGCGCCTGACTCCATTAGTTATATGGAAATCAGGCGCTTGTTATCAAACTACATACTTTCTTGCTCGCTTAGCCGCGGAACTCCTATAGAGCCCGTTCATTTCGTGGCCTTGAATCAGTTCAATCGTAGCCCCTTAACGCATGAACTGTTCAGCACTTTAATTTGTTTTACTACGTACTTCGAAGATTGCAAACTTCAAGTAATGACCTTCATCTACACCGAGAATTTGCGGATGGTCTTTACCAGCAGCACGCCATTCGATAAGTCTAAGTATCTTGCCGGCATCCGCCGCAGCCTCTTGGATAGTCTGTAAGAATAATTCTGGACGCATATGGTAAGAACAGCTCGCTGTTACTAAATATCCACCTTCATTCACGAGCTTCATTCCATGAAGATTGATATCCTTATAACCACGACTAGCTCCTTGAACGGCATGCTTTGTCTTGGCAAAAGCAGGTGGATCAAGTATAACAACATCCCACGTTCTTCCGCCGCCAGAGGTCATAGGTTTAGAGGTATCTACCTTCGCCTTACCCCCACCGACAATGGCACGTTTACTACGCTCTTCCACACCTTTAACCTGTGTACGCAAATATTGGAAAGCATCATCAACTACAAATTCCACACGATCTTCGAAGCCATTCAATTTCACATTCTCCTGAGCACTTTCAATAGCATGCTCTGAAATATCAAGACAGGTCACTTTCTTAGCTCCATATTTGCAAGCATGCAACGTAAAGCTACCCGTATGTGAGAAACATTCTAGTACAGTAGCTCCATCCCAATATGGGAATGTCACAATACTTCCACTTTTATTCACTGGCAGATGCTTGGTCGTTCCGTCCTGCTCCATTTCTTGTAACGAGATTCCACTTCGGCCTCCCCAACCCGTCATTAACGGCTCGATAGAAGCACGATTCTCCCGTTGGTCAAAGAAATATCCTGTTTTCTGCCCCTCGACAATATCCACACAAATGGAGAGTCCATTCTCCTTCACTGTTACATATCGTGGACATTCCCCATACACAGGACCCTTGAGTTGTTCCAAGCCTTCCAATTCACGCACGGAGACATCACTTCGCTCATATATCCCCTGTGGCTGCATAACCTCCACTAACGCATCTACAATAGCTTTACGACATACGTCCATCCCCAGTGTCAGTAGTTGAACCACTAGGATATCGTTGAATCGATCAACAATCAGACCTGGAAGAAAATCAGCCTCACCGTAGACTAACCGGTACGCGTTCTCCCCCTTAATGAATCTTTCCCGATGTTGCAGACAGTTATGAAATCGTTCCACGAAAAAATCCTGATCCATACCTTCGAGCTTACGGTAAGAAACAATTCTCACCGTAATTTGCGACGCTGAATTGTAATACCCCGTCCCTAGATATCGCTTTTGATGATTGAGCACATCCACCAATTGTCCTGCCTCAGGCTCACCTTCAACGGATGCTATTTCACTTTTATAGACCCATGGGTGTCCTTGTTCTATTCTTTTCTTGTGACTGCGGTGTAGAATGACCGATGCCAATATACTTCACTCCCTAATATAATAATAATTATCTGTCATGATCTTCACACTCAAGCAGATTTTGTCATGGCTTGCTTTTCATAAACATATAAGTAAAACAAGGACAAGATTACCAAAGGAGAACCCTGCCCATGTTCCAATCCATCATTATCCCCGTAATCTACGGGCTTGTCATTTTTATGGCCGGCATGAAGGTTATGGAGCAAGCACTCGCACGCTTCGCGGGTCCTCTCATGACCTCTTTTCTAGACAAAGCTACCAAATCACCACTCAAGGGCATGATGTTCAGCGCACTAATTACTGCCATTATACAGAGCAGTACCGCCGTTACCGTGATTACCATAGGTCTTGTTACAGCGGGTTTGCTAACCTATGAACGCACCCTTGGTATTATTCTTGGCACCAATATCGGTACATGCCTTACAACTGAACTGATCGGTTTACAGTTAGGTCAATTCGCTGCTCCATTACTACTCATATCTGTCTTTACCTGGGCAGTAACCGTAATACTCAGTGAAATGACTCCGAGGCGTCTCCATCACTTTGAACCTGTACAACATTTAGCTCTAGCTACTGCTGGATTCGCACTCGTTATGTTTGGTATCCGTGTCATGCAATCCATTGGTCCCTCACTAGAAAGTTTCGGCGTATTTGAATGGTTCATACATCAAGCCACCCAGAACGTACTTTGGGGTATCGCAGCAGGGATTTGCCTAACAGCAATCGTTCACAGTGGCGCAGCTGTCATTGCCTTAGCCATGGGACTCGCGAGTTCCGGTCTACTGCCCGTAGAAGTTGGTATTAGCATCGTCCTTGGTTCTAACATCGGAACGTGCGTGACGACCATTGTTGCATCCATCGGCAGCTCCAAATCTGGCAAGTTTGTCGCTTGGACTCATGTCGCTCTAAATGTTGGAGGTGCTGCACTGTTTATGCCCTTTATCCCGCAGCTTCAGCAAGTATCTGCTCTGATCTCAAATGACTTCGGTAGTCAAATTGCCCATGCTCAGACTATTTTTAATATCGTATGTTCACTTATTGCATTACCCTGTTGTTATCTTCCTATATGGAAAAGGATTGGACGAACAGCCTAATATAAGATGATCTATAAGTCCACTTCTAACAAAGTAAGAGCCTTGTGTAAGATTCTATTGTTATTATCATAGCCACCTTGTTGTTGCCGGCTCCAAGCCTCGTGAGGATCATACCAAGCCACCTCATTAATTTCTTCTATTTGCGGTTTCAGTTGCCCCGCCTTAGCTTCTACTAGATAATAATGCACTTCTTTGTCCACTTCACCATGAACCGAGTTGTAATACGTATAAGCAATAATATCCACAGGGGAGATGATTTCACCAATGACGCCTGTCTCTTCTTCAATTTCACGAAGAGCTGTCTGCTCGATCGTTTCTCCTGGCTCCATTTTACCTTTCGCTAAGGAGATTTTCCCATAGCGATCTAGTATAAGTTGAATATGTAACTCCCCATTCTCTTTACGATATACAACGCCACCTGCTGATATTTCTTTTTTTGCCATTGACGGGTCCCTCCCTAATGATTTAGATTTCAGCGCTATGAGCAACAACAAGGATTTCACCTCCTACCTACTGGAGGTGAAATCCTTGTATCTAGTATTCTAGCTAAGTGTGCCCTCTAGACTAGGTTCTAGCACATTAATCAATTTACCTTTACATTCATTGACACCAGCCTCAGTAATTTGAACACGACATATTTTACGATGTAAATCCTCGGGTCCATTAAACAATACTTGTAAGTAGTTATCACTGAAACCATGTAGTTTGCCTGTTCCCTCATCCACCTTGCCAATACCTTCTGGAATGACGTCAAGCACTTGTCCTACAAATCTCTTCGCATAAGCAAGCTGCATTTCTTCAGATAAATCGATTAGATCATGAACACGCGCATGCTTCACCTCTTCATCCACTTGATCTTCCATGCGCGCTGCTGGTGTTCCCGTTCGTTTGGAATAAGGGAATACATGCATTTCGGAGAACTGGATTTGTTTCATCAGATCATATCCGTTACGGAACATTTCATCCGTTTCACCCGGGAATCCTACAATAACATCTGTGGTAATTCCTACATCTGGCATAGCTTGGCGAATAAGACCCATTTTATTATAAAATTGCTCTATCGTGTATTTCCGTCTCATCCGCTTCAACACCGTATCATCCCCTGCTTGAAGAGGAATGTGAAGATGACGACACATTTTGGATGAACGATTAAGAACATCAAGCATCTTGTCATCGATTTGACTGGCTTCGATAGAACTAATGCGAATCCGCTCTAGTCCGTCTACCTTATCTAAGTCCCATAATAAATCAGAGAGATCATAATTGTCTAAATCATCTCCGTAACCACCCGTATGAATTCCTGTCAGGACCATTTCCTTGTAACCCGCTTCAACTAGCTGATGAGCCTGCGTAATAATACTTTTCGCATCACGGCTTCTCGATAGCCCACGTGACCATGGTATGATACAAAACGTACAGAAGTTATTACAACCATCTTGAATTTTGAGAAAAGCCCGTGTACGGTCAGTAAATTCAGGCACATCCATTTCTTCAAACACACGATTCTTCATCACGTTTCGCACCGCATTGATCGGTTCCCGTGATTGTTGTAGTTGTTTAACGTAAGGTAGAATCTTATCTCGATCCTGTGTACCAATAACTAGATCTACACCCTCAATGTCCATGATCTCTGCAGGAGAAGTCTGAGCATAACATCCTGTAACGGCAATAATTGCATTCGGATTACGGCGAACCGCACGACGAATAATTTGCCGACTCTTCTTATCCCCTGTATTTGTAACGGTACATGTATTAATTAAGTAAACATCGGCTGTTTGCTCATAATCCACCTGTTGATAACCTTCATTCTTGAATAGCTGCCAAATGGCCTCCGTATCATAAAAGTTAACTTTGCACCCCAAAGTATAAAAAGCTATGGATGGCATATCTCAAACTCCTCCCATTTCACCAGATTCATATAATATACAGGAAAGGGCGACCATTCCCGCGGTTTCACATCGTAAAATACGGCGTCCTAGCCCTATACTAGTAGCTCCAGCCTCCTCAGCTTTACGGCATTCCTCTTCACTAAATCCACCCTCTGGACCTACGATAACGAGAATTGTAGAGTTAGTGCCTGCGTCCTTAGCTTCTACGAAAGGCTTTACGGCATCACGTAACTGTAAACCATGTTCTTTCTCATAACAAAAATAGATAGCATCATACTGAGTAAATGTATTCAATAGCTGTTTCCATGTGAGCGGTGACTCCAATTCAGGAATAATGTTACGATGACTTTGCTCTGCCGCTTCCTTGGCAATCTTCCGCCACCGCTCAACTCGTTTCTCTTCTTTCTTCGCATCATATTGCACAATCGTACGTTCAGATAGGAACGGTACAAAGGAAACCGCCCCAATCTCGGTACACTTTTGAATCACTGTTTCCATCTTGTCGCCTTTAGGCAGGCTTTGCGCGATCGTAACTTTCACATGTGCTTCATGAGTCATTGCAAGAATCTCAACCACATGGGTTGTTATTAGTCCCTGTTCAATTACATCTATTTCAACCAGCGCTTCACGAGCATGACCATCGCTAACAATGAACTTATCACCAGGCTTACCTCGCATCACTTTAGAGATATGACGCGCATCCTCACCTGTAATATCCACTATATCCTCTTTAAACTGTTCTGGTTGCACGAAATATCGTTGCATCTTATATCAGCATCCTATCCATAACATGATTCAATGACCAAGCATCATCGTGAACATATGACCGAAACTTTCGTATAACCCTTGTGCCGCTCTATATAGCGGTGAAATCGTATAGGCACGAAGCTGGGGAATAAACACGATCAACAAAAAGATAAACACGGACCACTGCTCGAACTTCTTCAACGTCATTCTAGCCTGTGGCGGTACGATATCTTCAAGAATACGGTATCCATCCAGTGGAGGCAATGGAATCAAATTAAATAGAAACAGTACAAAATTCATTAGAATAAATAGTTGTAAGAATGTGTACAAGGCCTCTGCTAATTTCGCATTCGTGATCGCATCAAATACACCAAACTGAACGAGCGATACATAAATGAGAGAACCCAGTACCCCTAACAAGAAATTGCTTATAGGTCCTGCAGCGGATACAATGATCCCCATTAAACGCGGCTTACTGAAATTGTCACGATTCACTGGAACGGGTCTCGCCCATCCAAATCCGGCAATTAGTAATAGAACGATACCGAAGAAATCAAAGTGCACGGTAGGGTTCAAAGTGACACGGCCCAATAACTTAGCCGTTGGATCACCAAATTTATTCGCAAAGTATGCGTGAGAGAACTCATGCACTGTAAAAGCAATGATGATAGCCATCAAATAAAACGGCATTTTATCGATGGGAAATATAAGTATTTGGTTCAGAAAATCCATTAGTTACCTCTTTCTTGCCACAAAGGCGATCCATTCTTCCTCGCGATTCACAGACATCACTTCAAAATTAGAGCTAATAAGTGCCTCTCGCACTACCTCTTCTTTATTGCTATAGATTCCAGAGGTAATGAATATCCCTCCTGGCTCTAGCACTTGGTATACATCATCAATAAGCATTAAAATAATCTCCGCCAAAATATTTGCTACAACGATATTTACTGGTAATGTGACTCCTAAGTTCTGTCCCTGCTTAGTAAACACAGAGAGTAGATCACTTTCTTTAATCGTTATGTTCTCAGTCAACTCATTTAAAGCCGTATTTTCTCTAGCACTATCTACAGCAACAGGGTCTAGATCAACTGCCAATACATGCTTGGCCCCTAGCAAGATCGCACCTATAGCCAATATCCCAGAGCCTGTACCCACGTCTATGATCTCTTCTCCGCCTTGAATCACACTTTCTAATGTACGCAAACAAAGCGACGTTGTCGGATGCGTTCCTGTGCCAAAAGCCATCCCTGGATCTAGATGAATTAATTGCTCTCCAGGTTCGGGCGTATAGTCTTCCCAAGTAGGCTTAATTGTAAGTTTATCCGTTACACGTAGGGGTTTGAAATATTGCTTCCACTGGTTGGCCCATTCATCTTCGTTCACGATTCTAACTTCGTAACGAACTTCGCCCGTATCTATACCATACTGACTAAGTTCCTCAATCCGTTGCTTCACCGATGTAACAACCTCTTCAATACCTGTCTCTTCATAGAAATAGCCTTTGATATCGGCTTGCCCTTCTGGAATGTCGTTTAGTGGCTTGTCATACAGCTCACCATATTTGGTATCCCTAACTTTATTTAGTGTTCCAGACTCTTCAATAGATACGCCACCTGCTCCTGCTTCATGCAGGAAATTGGAAATCATCTCAATCGATTCCTCCGTGGTATGTATCGTAAATTCATGCCATAACATTATGTGTTTTCTTCCTCTCTGTAACATTGCATACGTATTATTGTACTATACATGATGACCTGTGTACAAAATTTTAACGACTGTATAAAAAACGGCTATGACATCCTCATATGGATGTCATAGCCGTGTTCAATTTCACCTTAGAATTCACTTATTTAGATTCCATCCTTCTTAGCTGACGTCCATCCGCTTCTTCACTACGAACTAGAGCCTCCACGTCATCTTTATCAGCCGATAGAGCTGAGAATTCTACATCCTCTAGTTTAGAGGACATGAGTTCTATTGTCTTCTCTGTCTTCGTCATAATGTGATTCTTACGTTCTTTTCGAGTCATCCTAAACACCCTCTCCAATTAGTAATGTAACGATTATATCATTCCCCCAGCTTCCTCAATAATGCGTTTAGCCGGTTCTAAAGATGACTCTTCAAGAACGAGGGTCAACAGAATATCATATCCCTTTGTAACATCATCATATCCCCCATTACTCCATTCGCTTGTAATAGTAGTTGCTGTTGCAGTACCTGCATCTCCGAAACGATCAATGGACATATCTACAATACGTAAAGATTGAAGTTTTCTAGCTACACCGTCTGCCTGTTCAGGACTTTTGAAATAAGCTAATATATTCTTCTCCATCATATTCAAATCCACCCACTCTTCATTGGATTTATTTCTTCAACTGCCTCCGACCTACTAGTAGGTTGCCGCCACAGCATTTTTTTATGCTTCATGACACACCAAAAAGTCCGACCTTTATGGCCGGACTTTCTGATTCGTAATTTATAATCTAGTTTAGCGTTCTATCTATCAATCACCACGGAATGCTTTTTTTACACGATCAAAAAAAGATTGTTCATTCTCATGGGTCTTCTCACCATCTAGCGAAGCAATCTGACGTAGTAGATCCTTTTGTTCATCGCTCAAATTACTTGGTGTAACGATCACGACTTTGACATGCTGATCCCCTTGTCCGATCCCCCGCAAACGAGGTACTCCTCTTCCTTTCAGACGGAAGAACGTTCCTGTTTGTGTACCCGCTGGAATTTTAAGCTTAACCTTATCGGATAAGGTTGGAATTTCAATCTCATCACCGAGAGCAGCTTGAGCAAAGGTTAATGGAATCTCACAATAAATATCGTCTCCTTCACGCTCGAAGAATTCGTGAGCTTTCACACGAATAACGATATACAGATCGCCTGACGGTCCTCCACGAAGCCCACTTTCACCTTCACCAGTCATGCGCAATTGCGCGCCTTCATCCACACCAGCTGGAATTTTGACATGAATTTTGCGCTGCTTCTTAACTTTTCCTTGCCCTGAACAAGTTGTACAGCGATCTTTAATAATTTGACCTGTACCACTGCAATTGGAACATGCACGACGATTCACCATTCTACCGAATGGTGTATTCTGCACGACTTCTTGTTGTCCACTACCATTACACACAGAACATGTGTGAGGCTTCGTTCCTGCCTTAGCACCAGAACCATGACAGGTATCACAAGTTTCTGTACGCGGAATCGTAATATCACTTTCTTTACCGAATACAGCTTCCTTGAATTCAATAGTCATCGTATATTGTAGATCGTTCCCTCGTTGCGGTGCGTTAGGATCACGACGTCCGCCACCGCCACCGAAGAACATATCAAAGATATCACCCATGCCTCCTCCGCCAAAGTCGCCAGAGAATCCACCGCCACCTTGATTCGGATCTACGTGTCCATATTGGTCATATCCTGCTCTCTTCTGACCATCACTCAACACATCATAAGCTTCTTTTACTTCCTTGAACTTGGCCTCAGCATCATCTGCTTTATTAACATCTGGGTGATATTGGCGAGCCAATTTGCGATAAGCTTTCTTGATATCTTCATCTGAAGCGTCTCTACCAACGCTCAGTACCTCGTAATAATCGCGCTTCTCAGCCACTCTTCCACCCCCACTAACCTTCAATAATATACTAATATTCTAATATAGATAGATACCTAAACCTTGGGACAAAAGGAAAGTCAAAGCACGGGATGCCCCGGCTTTGACCTTCCCTGTTCTCCCCTCAACTCATGAAGGAAACTCTATATTATATAGATTGAACTAAAGTTTTGCGCACCCAAGTTCTGATTCCTAAAGAAAATCAAAATCAAGAATATGAAGATTCGCCTTTATTTCATTCTTTATAGGTTACCCTTGTTTGTTATCTTCGTCAACAACTTCGTAATCTGCATCAACGACTTTATCTTTTTTAGCGCCCGCTCCAGCATCGCCTTCAGCAGCACCTTCACCTTGTTGAGCATCAGCAGCAGCTTGCTCATACAGCTTCATAGATAATTGTTGTACGATCTCTGTTAGTTCTTCTGTCGCTTTGGTGATTTCTTCAAGATTGTCACTTTCTAGTGCAGCTGTTACTTTCTCTTTAGCTGCATTAGCTTTTTCAACTTCAGCTTCGTCTACCTTGTCGCCTAGGTCTTTGATGACTTTATCTGTAGAGTATACCAGTTGGTCAGCATTATTCTTTGCTTCAATCAATTCTTTACGTTGACGATCTTCATCGGCGTGTGCTTCAGCATCCTGCATCATGCGTTCAACTTCTTCATCACTCAAGCCGCTTGAAGATGTAATCGTAATTTTTTGACTCTTGTTTGTACCTTTATCTGTTGCAGATACGTTAACAATCCCGTTCGCATCGATATCAAAAGTAACTTCGATTTGTGGAATACCACGTTGTGCTGGAGGAATATCTCCAAGCATGAAACGTCCAAGTGTTTTGTTACCTGCTGCCATTTGGCGTTCACCTTGCAACACATGAATCTCAACGCTTGGTTGATTATCAGCGTATGTGGAGAATATTTGTGATTTACTAGTAGGGATCGTAGTGTTACGCTCGATCATCTTCGTAAATACACCACCAGCAGTTTCAATACCAAGAGACAATGGCGTTACATCCAGTAGAACGACATCCTTAACTTCACCCGTTAAGACACCAGCTTGTACCGCTGCACCAAGAGCAACCACTTCATCAGGGTTAACGCCTTTATGAGGATCTTTACCTGTCAATTTCTTAATCGCATCTTGAACTGCAGGAATACGAGTAGATCCACCAACAAGTACGATTTTGTCGATATCATTAGGAGTCATACCTGCATCACTAAGCGCTTGACGAGTAGGTCCAAGTGTACGTTCAACTAAAGAATTTGTTAGTTCATCAAATTTAGCACGAGTTAAGTTAAGCTCTAAATGCTGTGGTACTCCGTCAACAACAGTAATGAACGGCAAGGAAATAGTCGTTGTCAATACACCGGACAATTCCTTTTTCGCTTTTTCTGCAGCATCTTTCAGACGTTGAACCGCAGACTTATCTTTGCTAAGGTCAATACCTTGATCTTTCTTGAATTCACTTACGAGGTAATCAATAACAAGTTGGTCGAAATCATCTCCACCTAAGCGGTTATCTCCACTTGTTGCTTTTACTTCGAAGAATCCGTCACCCAATTCAAGGATAGATACGTCAAATGTACCACCACCAAGGTCATATACAAGGATCGTCTGATCTTCCGTTTTTTCAAGACCGTAAGCTAAAGCAGCTGCCGTTGGCTCATTCACAATACGTAGAACTTCTAGTCCTGCAATTTTACCTGCATCCTTAGTTGCTTGACGTTGGCTATCATTGAAATAAGCTGGAACCGTAATAACTGCTTGCGTTACCGATTGACCTAGATATGCTTCTGCATCAGCTTTCAATTTTTGCAAGATAATAGCAGAAATTTCTTGGGATGAATAATCTTTGCCATCAATATTTTCTTTATGGGACGTACCGATATGACGTTTGATTGACATTACTGTACGGTCTGGATTCGTAATGGATTGACGCTTTGCTGTTTCACCAACTAGACGTTCACCATCTTTCTTAAAACCTACAATGGATGGGGTTGTACGTGCGCCTTCAGGGTTTGGAATAACTACGGCTTCGCCGCCTTCCATTACAGCCACACAAGAGTTTGTTGTTCCTAAGTCAATACCAATTACTTTACTCATCGGATAATTCCTCCTTAAATTATGGACAAAATTTAATTTTTTAAGTTATTCAAACAGCTATACGCTTGTTTTAACCATCGCTGGGCGAAGCACTTTATCTTTTAACATATATCCTTTTTGTACTTCTTCAACAATTGTACCTTCAGGATATTCTTCACTTTCCACTTGCATAATAGCTTGATGAAATTCAGGATTAAAAGCTTGACCTACGGTTTCCATTGCACTCAATCCTTCAGCTTGCAATACGCCTTCCAATTGACGGAAGATCATACTCACGCCTTTGGAGAAAGACTCAAAATTTGTATCATCTCCAGCGGTTGCAATGGCACGCTCAAAATTATCAATAACAGGCAATAAACCGTTTATGATCTGGGTTGATGCGTATTTAGCAAAGTCTTCTTTCTCTTTTTGTGTACGTTTGCGATAGTTATCAAAATCCGCCTGAGTACGAAGAAGTCGTTGTTGATTCTCATCTGCAAGTCCTTGAAGTCTTGTAACTTCAGCCTCTAGAGAAGATGCGTCCTGATCTAGTGAAGACTCCATTTGTTCAACATTCGCTTCTGTAGCCTGTGTAACCGTTTCTTCTACAATTTCGTTCATTTCCTGCTGTTGTTCATCTTTCAAGATGTCTTTACCTCCTTATACTACTAGCTTAATATAAAATGATTATTTAATATGAGGTCTTGGAGAACATGTTCGGCTGTTAATCTTCATTCATCCGTTCATCCTCTTCCCTCATTTTAATCACGTTATGAATACGAAGTATTGCTGCAGCCACTTCACCTGCTGCCTTCAGACCGTGGATCTTGACGGGTGCCGGATCCACAATACCTTCTGTCACATAATTAATGACAAGACCTGAATCACAGTCCATGCCCATACTATCACAATCCTCTGTATGTTGTGCAGCTCGTGCTTCTTCTACTTTCTCCAGAGGGTTATATCCAGCATTCAACAGGATTTGCGACATAGGTTTACGTAATGCTGCTGCAACAGCTGCGATTCCGAAAGCTTCCATGCCTTTGACTGCCTCTCTGCGACGTTCTAACTCATAGGATACAGCAAGTTCCACTGTTCCTCCACCAGGCAATACACCACCAGCTAAAGCTGCCTGAACAGCTGAAGCAGCATCTCCTGTAATACGTGCTGATTCTCCAACTATTTCGGCCGTGCTAGCTCCGACAATGATTGTAACCACGGGTTCATGACTTGTTCCATCACTGTGTATACGAACACGCTGCAGTTCTTCGTCATAGGCAACCCGAGGAGAACAACCTAATAGACGCTCAAGTTGTTCACAATCCTTATGTAACGCAGTACGACGAAGTGGAACTGCGCCTGTCATCTCGCATATCCTACCCAGCTCATGGCGTCCTACGCGTTGAATGACCATCATTTCGTGATCTAAGCAGAACTGCTCCGCGTCTGGATGAATTCCACGCTCCAGCAAAATCAGTCCTACACCAAGCTCTGATAACCGTAATAGTTCCCTACCGAATTGTTCACGCAGCTCCATAAAGCGAGCAAAGCCAGCTTCGGTAGTCAGCACTTCGTCGTCCAATAATTCGGGTTCAAGCGCATCATGAAGTACCAATATTCGAGTAACCTCTAATGCTGACTTTCCATGAACATGGATCGGCTTTTGTCGTAATAGAATACCTTCAAAAACTTCATGATCAGCCTTCTCAATAGCCACGACAGAATCAGCAAGAACAAATGTCGGATCCGTAAGCTTTGGGATTCCTATCTTAACAGCAGCCTTCATAACCAGATCGACAATATCACTGCGTTCACGACCCGCAACATAAGCCGTCTTCTCTAACAAAGGATCTTCAAGTCCTGAAATAACATGAACACGGCGATATAATGATTCAATCGCGAATGTAATGCCTTGAAGCATGCCTGTGACTACTTTAGATGCGGGTACGCCCTTCACGATCTGTGCTACACCTTCTTGCACTAGCGCTCCAGCTAATACCGTGGCTGTGGTTGTCCCATCGCCCACCTTCCTTTGCTGTGATCTTGCCACTTGAATAAGCAAGCTTGCTGCAGGATGGCTTACATCTATTTTGTCCAAAATCGTGACTCCGTCATTGGTAATAATAACTTCTCCTCGGGCTCCTACTAGCATAACATCCAGTCCTTTAGGACCGAGTGTGCCTTCCACCGCAGAAGTAATGGCACGGACTGCGTTGCTGTTGTTAAGCAAGGTAGCATAACGCTCCTCACCTTCGCGAACTGGCTGCTGTCCTTGGCTCATTGTTTTCACTCCCTATTTATACCAATGTGACAATAATGTCGTTAAATCTTTGGAGAGTATCCCAAGAATATTCATGACTCTTGCATAATCCATGCGCGTCGGCCCTAGAATTCCAATGGTTCCTAAAGCCTCGCCTTCCAGAGAATATGTCGCAGTAATCAAGCTACAGTTAGCAAAAGCTTCATGATCATTCTCAGTACCGATTCGGACGTGAATACCCCCGTCTCCTAAGGTAGGCGACATCATTTTCATTAATGTGGGTGTTTCTTCAAGTAAATCTAGAATGGTCTTCACTTTATCTACATCTTTGAACTCGGGTTGAGTCAGCATATTCGTTGTACCGCTTAGGTATACGCGCTGCTCATTATCATTATCAAGCACAGAATCAAGCACGAGGAGCAACTCCTCATAGTGCGAAGTATGACGTTCCAATTCCTGACTGATCTCCGAGTACAGACGAGATTTCAACTTATAGAGAGGAACGTTGATTAATTTGCTATTAAGCAAATTTACCACTCTCTCCATTTCTGAAACAGAAACTCCCTGAGGAATTTTTACCGTCTTGTTCTCTACTTGACCTGTACTAGTTACAATAATTGCAACTGCTGTAGTCTCATTGATCGGAAGCAATTGAAAATGACGCAATGATGTATGAAACACTTCCGGGCCAAGAAGAATCGAGGTATAGTTCGTCATATGGGAAAGAATCATTGCAGATTGTTGAATCACTTGTTCCATAGCATTTAATTTCTCGGCAAAAAATGTGCGCATCGTTTCTAGCTCAGCAGGCTTAAGTGAATTCCATGGAGCCATATGATCCACATAGTAACGGTAACCTTTATGGGAAGGTATTCTCCCCGCGGAGGTATGAGGTTGTTCTAGAAATCCTAATTCCTCCAGGTCAGCCATTTCATTACGAATCGTAGCTGGGCTATAACCAACGTCTCCTCGCTTGGAAATGCTACGAGAACCGACGGGCTCGGCAGATCGGATATAATCGTCAACTATGGCATTGAGTATCATTCTTTGGCGTTCGGTTAACATATCTTTCCCTCCTCGCAGTCGGCTAATTTTCACCATCGTTAGCACTCACATTCAATGAGTGCTAACTGCTAATACAAAAATACCAAACTGACATGATCATTGTCAAGTCAGTTCAGTATCTTAAGTACGGCGATTTCATCACAATCATCTTGTTTGCTACAAAAGATGTAGTCTATAAACGATTTACAGGAAAATAATCATGGATAATATAAACATAAATACTACACCAGCAATCATAGGTACGGATGTTCTTTTTACAATGGCAATTGGATCGACTTTAATTGTTCCAGCAACGATTAACACCACTGCAGCTACAGGAGAAACAGCTCGGAATAGGTTTCCTGATAGACCCATAGGAACAGAAAGCGCGATTGGGCTAATTCCAGCTGCTACAGCTAATGGAACGATTAAAGGCACCATTGCAAAAATCAGAGCAGTACCACTTCCGCTTAATATGACTATAAGAGCAGTCAAGGCTACTATTACAAGAGGTAGAATAAAGTCTAACCCATTCCCTTGAATATTTTGCATCGCTGATTGAAGCTCGTCAACCAAGCCAATTGACTTTAAACCTGTTACAAAAACGGAGGCAGCAACTAACAATGCCACGATGGGAACAGCTCCACCCATTCCTTTAAAGAAGGCTTCCGTCTTTTCTAGAACGTTCTTATTCCCCTTATGTCTAATTAACTCACATACTATAGCGAGGACAAACGAAACTAATGTTGCCACCTCAACACTAATATCTACTGAATTACCTGTAGTAAGTTGCACACCGTAAGCACCTAATAAAAGAATAATTGGGAAGATAGGAAGAAGCGCATATACCGTTTTATATAACTTCCCCCCACTGATTACTTCGGCATTGCCTACTTCAACATTGTCTTCGTTTCCAGCTTGTAAATGTAGATTTGATTTTTTATCCATTCTCTTCTGCCAGAAGTAATGAACGACAGCTATAAATATCAACGTTGGTATTGAAACTAAGGCATGATAGTTAAATACATAGTCTGTTACAGTTAAGCCTGCGAATGATGAATGTTTTGCCAATTCTTCAGCTATCGCCACATTGTCGCTTCCTAAAGGAGTTGGGACTATAGTTGCTGAAGTAGCAATAACAGCACCGGCCGTCAAAGCAGACATACCCGTTTTTCTTAATATTGGAAATAAGGTTGCAAGTAATATGATTGCTAAATTTGAAGCACTAGGAATAACGAGTGAAAGTGCATTCCCTAATAAAAATACGATAGGAACTAAAACATACACTGATTTGATTTTTGATATTGGTTTCGTTAGAGCATTCACCGTTACTTCATTTGCACCAATTGAAGACATATAGGCTGTGTATCCGCCTAGCATGAGAATAATAAATCCTGCAGCACCGAAAGTTTGTTTGAACTGCACGACTATGACCTGGAGCGGATCTAGCCAGATAGATCCCGTTGATATAAAGTCTTTAACTGCTATCTCTTTTCCCATACCCATACTAATCAATATGAGTACTATACCCATTAAGAAAAGTGTGATTTTTATATCCATTTTTTTAATTAACATATAAATTACGATTAATACAGCAACGATAGCAGAGGCGTACATTACTAAATTCGAATCCATAATTTCACTTCCCCCTTGTAAATACTGATCTACCTTTTAATTACATTTTTTCAAACTTTCCATAAACCATTGCTTAAACATTTGTGGATCGATATCTACACATACTTTTGCATTACTGGACTTTCCTAGATATCCTTTGAAATCCACCACTGTACAACCCGTTGTCATGGAACCATTTAACTCCACATCAACAAATGTATCCGTCACTTGAAACATTTCAGGTTTTAGTAGGTAGGCAATTGCACAGCTGTCATACATTTTCAAGCCTGTTTTCATGCTTCCGCCTCTATATTTTTGGAATAATTGATAAATCATTCTACCCGTCTGATTCATATCTTTTAATTGCTCACTATCTTCAGGGTACACTAGAGCCTTCAATCCAACATCGAGTCCCACCATAACAATAGGCAGATTGCTTTGGAACACTATTTTTGCTGCTTCTGGATCGGCAAAAATATTAAATTCCGCCATCACTCCTGCATTTCCTCGAGCTGTGGAGCCTCCCATTAATACAATTTCAGCAATATTTGCTTTCACTTCTGGATACAGTTTTAATAAGAGTGCAATATTCGTTAATGGACCAATAGGAACTATTGTGATGGGTACTTCACTTTCCATAATGACACGATACATTGCATTCACGGCATTCTCTTTTAATACAAGATCTTCTGTTGGCTCTTCAAAATCAAATCCGTCCATCCCCGTAGATCCATGTATATCACTTGCATCTATAGGTTCCTTGATAAGCGGTCTTTCAGCTCCTAGGGCCACGGGTATATTTTTATTGAAAAATTTCAGTAATCTTAAGGCGTTAGTCGTTACCTTATCAAGTCCAACATTTCCAGCAACGGTGGTAATTAAACGAACATCTAATTCTTCACTGTAGAGTGCTATTGCAAGGGCAACTGCATCATCAATCCCAGGGTCTGTATCAATAATAATAGGTCTTTTTGTCATTTCATTTTCCTCCTTGAGAATATAATAAGTAAGCGATTTCAGAATTGGCATTTGGGATACTCTTTCTAGTCTGACCACCCCCGCTTGTTAATAAACTCTGCGACCTCTTCACCAGTAGGCATTCCTGTTTGTGCTCCCAGCTTGGTCGTTGATAACGCCGCAACTGCATTTCCGTATTTACAAGCCTCTCTTAAAGTGAATCCTTTGCTTAATGCAAGGGCCAATCCACCATTAAATGCATCTCCAGCGCCGGTAGTATCAACTACATTTATTGGATAAGCAGGAATATTTATATCCCTGGTCGCTTCAAGAATAGTAACGCCCTGACTTCCCTTAGTGACGATTAATTTTCCTTCTAACTCTTCTTCCGTTCTCTCTCTTTTCAACAGCATCTGTTCATGTTCATTTGGGGTAAGATAATTAACATTCTTTATTAACTCTGATGGTAATTCTTGCATCGGTGCAGGGTTTAGAATGACAGTAACTCCGTTTTCTTTTGCAATTTCTACCGCCTTTTGCACAGCTTCCAATGGTATTTCCAACTGAAGGATAAGAATATCACTGTCAGCAATAACATCTCGTTTAGAATTAACGAACGAAGCTGTCACATGACTATTAGCTGCAGGTACAACAATAATACTGTTGTCTTGATTTGAGACAATAATTGTAGCCGTTCCAGTTACATCTGTAACCGGTTCCACATTGCTTACATCGATACCTTCATCTTGTAGGTGTTCTAGAATATCCTTACCAAATATGTCATTACCCACACAACCAATCATTTGGACATGTGCTCCAAGTCTGGCTGCAGCTACAGCTTGATTTGCCCCTTTTCCCCCAGGATTCATTTGAAACTGGTCACCAAAGAGCGTCTCACCACTCTTCGGCACTTGAGAAGTAATCGTAACTAAATCCATATTAATGCTTCCAACAACAGTTATTTTAGGTTTCCGTTCCACACCAATCTGTCCCTTCTTAAGTTGAATTTCTCTCTATAAGTTCAACATCTAAGATAAAGTAGGTTTTCTCAAGCGGTTGTTGCT
Organism: Paenibacillus sp. IHBB 10380; assembly: GCF_000949425.1. Classification (NCBI taxonomy): domain Bacteria; kingdom Bacillati; phylum Bacillota; class Bacilli; order Caryophanales; family Paenibacillaceae; genus Paenibacillus; species Paenibacillus sp. IHBB 10380. The sequence goes on along the minus strand of NZ_CP010976.1, from coordinate 759,006 downwards.
CCATTAAACTAACTAGCATTTTTGTTGCTATTTCTCCGAGCTCATAGATGGGTTGCACAATTGTCGTTAGTTCCGGTATCGTTGCTCTGGATAAACTAATTCCGTCAAAGCCAATAATTGCAATATCCTCAGGCACCTTTTTTCCAAGCTGGTGAGCGGCTTTAATTGCGCCAATTGCCATAATATCATTAGCTGCAAATATACCATCAATTTCAGGGTGTAGGCTTAAAAGCTCTATCGTCGCTTCAATTGAAGATTGCATATCGTAGTTTCCATTCACAATATAACTCTCACTAAACCATGGTTCCTTACCTACTACTTCTTTATAACCTTCACAGCGTTCTTCCGCATTGACAACCGCACGGGTACCTCTAATGTGGCCGATTCTCCTACACCCTTTACTTTTCAAATAACGGGTAGCAACAATAGAACCTTTTTTATTCTCCACAACAATCGTAGGTAAACCCTTACTAATTTCTCTGTCTATACTTACTACCGGAATATTAAGCTTTTCAATCTGACCAGCAGTTAACGTATTAGAAGAGACAATGATACCGTTAACATATTTTTGTTGCAATACGTCCAAATAGGCTTGTTCCTTTTCTCTATTCCCATCTGAATTGCACAGAATAATATTGTAACCTAACTTAGTAGCCGTATCTTCAACAGCTCTAGCTAACTCTGGAAAGAAAGGATTCATAATATCTGGCACGATTAAGCCGATTGTATTCGAGTGTTTCTTAAATAAACTTCTCGCTACCTCGTTTGGCTTGTAGTTAAATTCTTTAATGGATTTTTCAACCCTTTTTCTTGTTTCCTCGCCCACATATCCTTTGTCATTTAACACTCTAGACACAGTGGCAACGGAGACTCCTGCATGTTTCGCAACATCTTTTATTGAAACCATGTTTTCACTCCATCTCATAGGTAACCGGTTACATACAAAATATACTACTCATTTAATTGTAAGTCAATAAGAAATAATAAACATGTATTTTAGTAGGACACCGAAAGCGCTTAACGAGTCACTCGGCACACTTCCTTTCGTCTTTGATAGCAAATTTAAATAAAAACAAGCCACTATATCATTAGTCATTTTGATGTCCTAATGATACAGTGGCTTGCTAGATTGACCCTAGAAATCCTCGTTGTTATGCCAATTGTCTGATAAAATACTGAACTAACAAGATCATTGTCAAGTCAGTCCAGTATTTTAAGTACGGCAATTTCATCACAGCAATCTTGTTTACTACAAAAGATGCAGTCAGTCCACACCTTCTCCGGAAAAATCTCTTTCTCTACAATGCTGAATCCATTTTTCTGAAAAAAAGAAACTGCATATGTTAAGGCCATTATTTTCGGAAATTGTTGTTCTCTAGCTTCATTAATCAAAGCACCCACGAGCAAAGACCCGATGCCATGTCCTTGATGATTAGGAGATATCCCAAGTGAACGTATCTCTACTAGATCATCACCAAGTCTACATAACGAGCCGCAACCCACCATTTCCCCAGCCATTTCTGCTATAACAAACTGATCCAACTGCTTCTCCAGCACCTTACGTGAACGAGGAAGCATAATTCCCTGTTCTGCATAGCCCTCTATCATGTTAAATAGATGCTCTACATCGTCAGGTACAGCTTTTCTACATATCGCTGACATGACCGTCTCCCCCTTACACACGCTCCCTATATTATGAATAAATATACAACAACGCGTATAAAAGTTCAAGACGTCAAATGCTTATATTTCTACCCTGTTATGGAACCAATAAATTCAGCAAACACATCATTTCCGAACAAAATCCCTTGCTCGCTTAAGCGATATCCATCTTCCGTAACTTCAAGAAGTCCTGCACTAACCATCTTATGAAGAGGTTTGGCAAAAATCTCATCCATTTGCTCTTGAAATTGTTCTTCAAAATGAGCTCGAGATATGCCCGTCATGACCCGCAGCCCCACCATAAGGAAATCTTCCATAGCTTCTTCTTTAGATATTGGATTGACGTCTAAGCGTGGTAGACCTTGTGCCATACCTTCAACATAAGCGTTAACCCCTTTAATGTTCATATGACGTTGCCGTCCTACATATCCGTGAGCCCCTGCTCCAAGACCATAGTAATCCTCATTTAACCAATACGTCATATTATGACGGCTATGTAAGCCCGGTTTAGCAAAATTACTAATCTCATATTGCTCGTAACCCGCCTCTTTCATCCGACGCATTAACAGCAGGTACATTTGTAACTCATCATCTTCATGAGGTAGAGGAAGCTGATTCTTCTGGTACATCGTATGAAAGAGCGTATTCTCCTCCACCTTCAAGCTATATATAGAATAGTGAGGCAAATCAAGCGCTAGCGCCTTCGTGACACTCTCATCTAGCATTTCAACCGTCTGATTCGGTAGACCGAACATTAGGTCAATGGACATATTATCAAACCCAGCCTTACGCGCATTCTCCAAACTACGATACACATCATCTGTATTATGAATACGACCAATTCCGGAGAGTAAATCGTTCTGAAAAGCCTGCACCCCGAAGCTGAGACGGTTTACACCGCCTTCTTTCATAACCGTCAATTTCTCTAAATCAGTCGTGCCTGGATTAGCCTCCATAGAGAATTCAATATCGCTTGCCCAATCCGGAAAATGCTTGCGAACAGACTTCAAAAAGTATGCCATCTCATTAGGCTTAAGGACCGTAGGGGTTCCTCCCCCAACAAAAATACTTTTAATCTGTCCAGGAGGATTATTAGCTACTGTAAGTTCCATCTCACGGTCCAATGCAACCAAATAATCCATGACCGGCTGATCCTTCAGGACATATGAGTTAAAATCACAGTAAAAACATTTATTCGTACAAAAGGGAATATGCAAATAAACCGCTTGTGTCTTACGGCTTCCCTGATGTCCACGTGCTGGTTGTTGCTGAAGTATAGACATAATATTCCCTCCATTTAGAAAAGGGAAGCCGCATCGGCTTCCCCCCATTATTGTAATTACTTAATATTTCGTGCTTTATTCGTCAATCTTCAATACCGCCATGAAGGCTTCCTGCGGAACCTCTACGCTTCCGACTTGCTTCATGCGTTTCTTACCTTCCTTCTGCTTCTCAAGAAGTTTCCTCTTCCGTGAGATGTCACCACCGTAACATTTCGCGAGTACGTTCTTTCTCATCGCTTTAACGGTTTCCCGAGCCACGACTTTGGTTCCTACAGAAGCTTGAATCGGTACTTCAAACATTTGACGTGGTATAAGCTCCCGAAGCTTCTGACAAACAATACGACCCCGATGATATGCGCGTTCACGGTGTACAATGAATGATAAAGCATCGACTTGCTCATTGTTAAGCAAAATGTCCATCTTAACCAGATTAGAAGCTCGATATCCTGAGATCTCATAGTCATAGGACGCATATCCTTTGGTCCCCGATTTCAATTGATCAAAGAAATCATAGACTATTTCGGACAATGGTACATGATATGTTATCGTCACTCGCGTGGTATCCAGGTATTCCATGTTTACGAACTCACCGCGTTTATTCTGACACAGTTCCATAACTGTACCCACAAAATCGTTCGGTACGATAATAGCCGCTTTGACGTAAGGCTCTTCTACACGTTCAATCGTACCAATCTCCGGATAGTTAGAAGGGTTATCAATCTCAATAGTCTCCCCATTAGTCAATGCAATCCGATAAATAACACTCGGCGCCGTCGTAATAAGAGGAATATTAAATTCCCGCTCAATTCGCTCTTGAATAATCTCCATATGAAGCAATCCTAAGAATCCACAACGGAAACCGAATCCAAGTGCAGTTGAAGACTCGGGTTCGAAACTCAGTGAGGCATCATTCAGTTGTAGCTTCTCGAGCGCTTCACGCAGATCGTTGTATTCCGACGTCTCGATTGGGTAAAGACCACAATATACCATCGGATTAATTCTACGATAACCTGGGAGTGCTTCCGCTGCCGGATTCTTCGTATTGGTTACGGTATCACCGACGCGTGTATCTCCCACATGTTTAATACCGGCTACAATGAAACCAACATCACCAACATGTAATTCATCCACAATCGTCATACGCGGCATGAATGCGCCCACTTCAATAACCTCAAAGGTTTTCTCCGTTGCCATCATTTTGATCTTGGTTCCTGCCTTGATGCTTCCATCCACGACTCGTACATAGACGATAACACCCTTGTAAGGATCATAGTGAGAATCAAATATCAACGCTTTAAGTGGTTGCTCTGAATCTCCCGTAGGAGACGGAACCTGACTTACAATCTGCTCCAATATTTCCTTGATGCCTATCCCTGATTTGGCAGAAGCTAATACAGCTTCACTCGTATCTAGGCCTATAACATCCTCAATCTCTTGCTTGACGCGTTCCGGATCTGCATTAGGCAGATCAATCTTATTGATGACTGGCAAAATCTCAAGGTTGTTATCCAGTGCCAAATAGACGTTAGCAAGCGTCTGCGCTTCAATCCCTTGTGCTGCATCCACTACAAGTAATGCACCTTCACAGGCTGCAAGGCTACGAGACACCTCATACGTGAAATCCACATGTCCTGGTGTATCGATCAAATTCAGAATATACTCTTCCCCATCATCTGCACGATACTTAAGGTTAACAGCTTGTAACTTAATCGTAATACCACGTTCGCGTTCCAAATCCATCTTATCCAAAACTTGTTCTTGCATTTCACGGGACGTCAATGCCCCAGTAAATTCTAAAATTCGGTCAGCTAATGTCGATTTACCATGGTCTATATGCGCAATAATACTGAAATTGCGGATTTTCTGTTGTCTAGTCATTACATCTAACATGCCTTACCCCCACAAAACAGCCTGATATGTCAATCACCTCATTATAGCAGTTGTATGTTAGAGCGGCAATCCCGTGTATGAATCAAACTCAAATTTGTTCTTGAACATGCATTATTCTGTAGCTGAACTAAACAAAGATACGACGAAGCGAATGCTCTTCTCAGAGGCTTGTTGCAATAAATTGGCGGTCTTATCCGCCAATACATCCACTGTAGGCTTGGATGCCTCAGGTATTAAAATTTGCTGAGGCGTTGCATCTTTTTGTATATTCGAGATCTCTGTCTGATTCTGTTCTTCAGATGGCACTGGGTTTGGCTGTAATGTGATGGTATAAGTGCTTACTCCTGTTGGTTGATTCTGCTTAGGAATAGGGATAGTGATTTGTTGTTGCTGACCGGTATTCGGTACCACCTGAACTTCTGGTTCCGAAGAGGACATCTTTCCTAAACCGGACAACTGCATGCCTAGTAAAACAGCCATTCCTGTCCAGATGACAATGCCCCAAACTTTTCTACCCATACGAGACATGGGGACCCCTCCCAATCATTCATTTTATGAATTAGCCTTTGCTATCTATACCAGCAGTATTCTTGTCTGTTTTGTTTGCTTTATCTGTTTTATCCATCTTGTCTGTTTTCATAGCACTGGCTTTCTGTGCCTTTTGATCAGCGAAATAAATATCTGCAATGATATCTGCTAGAACTCGCGATGTCCGCTGCAACTCTTCCTTCGTACTATCCACTCCACCAATTTCAATGACAATACTATTAGGTGAAAGCGACTGATTATATTCACCATTGCCTTGTTCCGCCGTCTTCCCCCAAATTCCCCGAGATATGCCGGGATATGAGGTTTCTAAGCGTTTGTTGATCGCATTCGCATAGGCTTCATTTTGACGCCAGTTTTTGTTCTCATGACCGATAATGAAATACATTTGTGCGTAGCTCACATTGTTGATCACCGTTGTCGTTTTCTTATGACGCTGAGAATCACGATGGATATCTAATAAGTAGGTCAATTGATCATTCTGAGCTAGCGCTTCTTTCACAGTCTGTCGTGAATATTTATAGGAGTAATTCCAGTTATAATCTTGTATATAGGAGGCATAGTCCTTCTCAAGATGGAGGGTTCCAACTCCTCTCATCTTCAATTCCTTTGCAATAAAGCTTCCAACTTGCATAATATTTTTGGAAGAAACATCTGAATTCGGATTACTAATATTTATGCCAAGGAAGGGATTGAAAGACTCTCTTGGATGAGAATGATAGATTAGCACTTCATGTTTCCCTTGTATTGGATCATTCTTCTTACTACCCGGTTCAGGTGTAACTTCTTCCTCGATAACATCAGGATCACCTACCGGCTCTGGCGTTACCACTTCGCCTTGTTGTGTCTTAGCATCAGCTACCACCTTGCCAGAATCAGGATGATAATCTTCTGGCGCCTCTACATCTTCATTTCCTGAGCCCGTCCGTAGAAGAACCGGATCATTACTTCCCATCCCTGGCATTTCTCTAGCTAACATGCTTTTCGGATCATTTGGATTGACGCTCGTTAGTAACTGAAACGCAAAAGCGGTCATTTTCTCACCCGATAATGTAGAAGAAACCTTGCCCTTATTCAGATGAGGCATTTCCATGCCAAGCATATCCATAAAGACACCACTAGAGAGCGCTGCTGCAAAACCCTTCATGGAGGTTACAGGAGATGAATTAAATCTCTGCTCTACCATTCCACCAAAACCAAGTAGCACAAAAAATATCATTGAGCTAAAAACAAGCAATAGAAATGTACGTCCCATGGTCAGGACATGCAGCAATTTGGCTCTCCATTTGGCAACATTCCATAGTTGAAACCATTTTGTTCTCATCATAGTGTCCTCCTGAAATCTCTTATAATTCAAATCTATGAACTAGAGACAATTACTAGAACCGAAAACAAAAAAAAGAAGCTCCGATAGATAGATTGAACTAAAGTTTTCGCCCCAATTTTCTATTGATTCTAATGAGAATCAATAATAAGGTTGGTCTTTAGTTCATTCTATATAGATTCGGAGCTTTCTTGGTTATTCTGATGGAATAGATCTAATCAGTGAGTATATGATCCAACATTCGAAGGGTCTACAGCTTCATGCAACGCTGCATTTAATCCCGTCGCCACAATATTCGCCATATCTTCTACGAATTCATCAATTTCCTTTGGGGTCACAATGAGGTCATGCCCTAAAGGCTCAAGAACCTCTTTCACTAATGCTAATCGTTCATTCTCTGGCATGTCATCCAACATACCCATAATTTCCTTAGTGCTACCTGTCACCTGATCAAAGTGCCTCTTCATCATTTCAATGACATTATTTACAATTGTAGAAGCATAACAAACAGTCGGCACACCTATAGCAATACAGGGTACTCCTAGTATTTCTTTCGTAAGACCTCTTCGCTTATTACCAATACCAGAGCCAGGGTGGATTCCAATATCGGCGATTTGAATGGTCGTATTTACACGTTCCAACGATTTAGATGCTAACGCATCAATGGCAATGACTAAATCCGGCTTCGTGCGATCAATGATCCCTTGAACAATTTCACTTGATTCAATTCCCGTCACTCCGAGTACCCCCGGTGCTATAGCACTAATATCGCGATATCCTGGAGCCACCTGATCAGGAACCAATTCGAAATATTGCCGGGTTACCAACATGTTCTCTACAACAAGTGGGCCTAAAGAATCCGGCGTAACATTCCAGTTACCTAGTCCAACAACGAGCACTGAATGAGCCTTGTCAATGCCAACTAAGGTTAGGAAGTCTTCAAACTCTTTAGCAAAGGCTTCTGCTACTCGTTCTTGTAAACCCGTATCTCCACCACGTAACCCCGGAACCTCCAACGTTACGTAATGTCCCTTGACTCGGCCAATACTTCGTGAGCCTTCATCGTTGAGTACATTCAACCTAGTGATTGTAATTCCATCCTGTTCAGATACTTCTTCATCCACTCCTGGGATTGGCATATTGGACTTATTCTGTGCCATTTCTTTCGCATCTAAAGCTAAATCAGTCCGAACAGAATAATTGTGTAAATCTAATGTCACCACCATCAACCTCCTTTTTCTTTTCATGATAGTGTGCGAGAGGAAGTGGATGTTTATACGTAGCCTTTTTGGTATTGCTTTTTAAAGTTCACCGTGCTAAAATATTTTAAGTTATGAATCATTTCGATGCACTTGAATGTCTTACAGGAGGTGAATGCAATGCCGAATATTAAATCCGCTATCAAACGCGTTAAAACGAACGACAAACGCCGTGCGCTCAACGCTTCCCAAAAATCCGCTCTTCGTACAGCTGTTAAAGCCGCTGACAATGCGCTGGTAAATAATGAAGTTGAAGCTGCAAATGCTGCCATTCAAACCGCTTCCCAGAAGCTGGATAAAGCTGTTACTAAAGGTTTAATCCACAAAAATGCAGCAGCTCGTAAGAAATCTCGCTTGGCGAAAAAACTTAACGCCCTTAGTGCACAAGCATAAGAAGAGCGCTATCCATACGACAATGGAAAAGTCCTGAACAGCATGTTAGCTGATCAGGACTTTTTAGCATGCTATTTAATTGTTTTTCTATGCAACGAGCCTCAATAGGAATAATTCCAATCCTAGTATTTTATCAATTCTTCCTGTCTTCATTTGATAATCCAGATCAGCCATTCTACTTAATACATCACGTAAATCTTCAGCTCGAAACTTTCGAGCTTGTTCCCCAGCGATTTTGACTGCATAAGGATGAAGGCTAAGCTGCGAAGCAATTTGTTGCTGGGAGTAGCTCTGAGCTGCCAAATCCTTTACCTGCATAATAATTCGGAATTGTCTGGCAATCAGTGCAGCAATTTTGATAGGCTCTTCGCGTTGCTTAAGTAACTCATAATATATACCTAACGCCTTATCTATTCGAAGATTAGCAATATCCTCTACAAGGACAAATATATTCTGCTCTGTACTACGCGCTACGAGCTGATCGATGGTATCACATTCTATCGTTCCGCCATTCCCGGCGTATAAGCAAAGCTTATTGATTTCAGCAGACAACGTCTGGAGTTGTGTACCTGCATTTCTGATGAGTATATCAGCAGCTCCAGGTGCCCATATACATCCACTCTGCTTCGCCTGCTTGTCCACCCAACGAAGTAATTCTTCTCCGCCTAATGGAGCAAATGATAGAACGACTCCAGCCCCTTTAACCGCTTTAACCACTTTCTTGCGCTCATCTAACTTGTCATGCTGCACTACAAAAATAATAACGCTATACTCCGCCGGATTCTTTATATATTCCAAAAGTGATTCTATCCGATGCTCAATCTTTCCACCTTCTTTACCTGCTGTAAATACAGAAGCATCACGTACAAAGATTAGCTTACGCTCAACCATAAAAGGTACAGTCTCTGCCTCTTCCACAATGGTTTGAATCGGAACTTCCGATAAATCATAATTCACAATGGCAAAATCATGATCCTCTTTCTGAATCAAATGATTCTCCATCAGAGAAGTAAATTCTTTCATCTGATACTTCTCAGTTCCATAAAGAAGATACATGGGTGCTACTTCGCCTTGCTTAATCGTCTTTACAGCTGTCTTAACATCCACGCCAAATCCCTGCTCTCTATTTTAATGTAGATCATTTAGATTGAGCTAAAATTTCCGCCCTCCCAAGTTCTATAGATTCTAAAAAAGATCAGGACTATAAGAGTTCGTCTTTAGTTCATTCTATATCATATATAAGATAATGTTTACTCTCATGATTTTACCAAACAAAAGTGGTTTCAACCACAACAAAGGGACCTTATCAGCACATAGCTTAAGGTCCCTTCGTTCCAGCTCATCTATATAAACATCGGTAAGGAAAACTCTAGAAATTATCTTACCGGTGGTCATAACGACATTTGGTTATATATGGATGGCTGATCATGTTGGGTTATTTATTGTGTAATATACTATATTCATTTTATCATTGAACGGTGCATGCATATAGCATTTATTTAAGGTGACTTCACAGTCGCACTATCCACATGATAAGTAAATACAACAGCTTTTCCCTCTTGATCCAACTGGTACGTGAAAATCATGCTATCCGAAGACCATTCTCCAGATATCCACGTCCCTACTAAGTCAATCGTATGAGTTCCCTCGCTTAGCTCTTCAGATCCAAAAACAGGTAATTTATTGATAGTTAGCTTCTCTCCTTCCAGAACTGCCACATACTTATTATTAGGAGAGCTCCATAATGAAGATACAGCTATAGTGTCGGTACTAACAGATTTGTCAGATGGGTTAGAGTCCACTCTAGCAGTGAATTGATCTTGTGCAGGGTCTATGGTCTTCAGATTAGGTGCCTCTATACCCTCTTTCTCTGCCCCACTCTTTGCAGCACTTCCGCTATCTATAACATCCTTATTCCCTGAAACAGCACCGCCACTATTGCTTACAGCATTTGAAGCCATTTTCTGACTATCATTTAAAGAGCTGTTTAACCCCTCACTTGAAGGTACTTGATCCTTGTTGTTTGAATTCATAGAATTCTGTTTATTATCTTCTATAGTTGAATTCGCTTTATTTGGCTGAATAACTGGAACCTTATTACCTGTCTCGGCCTGCTGTTGGTTGCTTCCCTCAGGCTCAGGATCGCTCGAAGCAGCCACTTCAGGTGCTGTAGCTTTTTCCTCAGTCTTCATGGATGCGGCAGTGTCTGGAGTGTCGGTAGCATCCTTATACAGACCAGCCCCGGACGTGCCATTGGTAGCCGACGCAGTTCCTGCCATCTCCCCATCTTCACTACTTGAAGTAACTTCAGATAACTGAACCTGTGCATCAGACAATTGCTCTGGGGAATAATTTAAAACTGCCACTCCCAAAATAACCCCCGCTGCCGCTATCCCAATTAGGGTACGCGCCGCAGTTGAACCCATAAATCTTCTTCTCCGGTCTTTAAGTTGAGATATAGGCGTTGGAATCATCTCAGCTGGAATGTTATCCACCGAAGCACTTTTCTCCTTACGCGCTCGATCCAAAGCATCAAGCTGTGGCATAATAGCATCCACCAAACTATACTTAGGCGCTACTATAGGAAGATCTTCTAATTCACGAGAAAGTAATTTAAGCACACGGAATGTGTCCGCGCATTCTGGACAAACAGCAATGTGTTCAAACATGTCTGCTGTTTCCACTTCACTAAGATCGTAATCCAAATATCGGTGCATCCATTCCACCACCTCTGGACAATTCATCCTGACACACCACCTTTATGATACTCTTGGAGCATATTCTGTAACTGTTGCCTAGCTCTAAATAGATATGATTTAACCGTATTTAGTGGAAGGTTTAAACAATCCGCAATTTCGTTGTAAGAGAAATCCTGTAAATACCTAAGCACAATAACTGTTCGATGATGCTCAGGTAGTTGATTAATGGCTTCTTGGATGTCTTCTGCCAAATAAGAATTCAGTATCTCCTGCTCGACATTCTGTTTATCACTAAACACAAGTTCATGCTCATCGATAGAAACCGTAGGCTTATTGCGACGAAATTTATCTATACAAATATTCGTTACAATGCGTTGCACCCATGTTTTAAATTGTGCCTTTTCTTCATAAGAATTAATCTTCGTGTATATACGAACTAAGGATTCCTGAGCTGCATCCATAGCATCCTGTTCATTATTTAAAATATAAAACGCAGTTCGATATACATGTTGCTCAATGTCTCGTAATAGGGTAATTAGAGCGTCGCGATCGCCCGATTGAGCCGCTCTAATGAGTTCAAGCTCTACCACAAAGGATCCCCCTCTCCCTGCAATCTTACAGACGTGTAAGACCAGCAAATTGTTGCAAATATAACTACTTTTTTCTGAACATCTTTTATTATAATATAATCTAAAACATTCATAGTATGATTAGAGGAACTAAAAACGCTATGTAAACCCATCCAAAGCATAGAAAAAAGCCTAATTCGGGTAATATTAGAGCGTCAAAACATAAAGACCCAAGTATAGACTCTCTATGGGAATCTTACAAGAGTACAGCATGAAGTTCAACCCCTAGAATAAATTTGAAGATTAATGAAACACCATTTCAACATTCCTCTAATATCTTTATTAACGATCCTCTAGTCCAACTTATTCAAGTTTGTTTCTTACCCATACCTTATTCTCATAAACCTTCATTTGAATCTCACCTTGCTGATCTGTACGGAATATATGCATATCCTGCTCCTTTATACGCATTACTACATCATGATTTGGATGCCCATAAAGATTCTTCACTCCTGCTGAGATAACCGCTGCTGATGCCTTCCATGCTCTAAGCCAGTCCTCAGAAGTAGATGTTTTACTACCGTGATGGGCTATCTTGATAACATCTACTCCCTGTAATCTCATAGATAGGTTAGATTCATCCTCAAGTATAATATTCTCGCTTGCTATATCCATATCACCAGTAAATAACAATCGTACGCCATTCATAGTTAATACAAAAGCTATTGAAGAATGATTCTGCTCCTTTACAAGGGGCAGATTAGCCTGCTCGTCACCTGTCATTTCAGGTGATAAGAACGTTATTTCGCTATATCTATCTGTTTGAAGAAACATATCTTGATGAATAGCATACACAGGTATCCCCTTAGTAATTGCTGTAGTCAATAATTGATCAATACCCGTTTTCCCCGAAGTCGTTCCATTAAATAAAAAGGCCTTTACAGGAATTTGATTCAATACGGCCTGTAACCCACCTGCATGATCTTGATCACCATGCGTTAGAACAACAGCATCTAGATGATGGATTCCGCGTTTTTTTAACAAGGGAACTACGACTTTAGCTCCAACCTCAAATGGCTCCTTTCGAGTTCTCCAACTCTCCTCTGCTTTACGGAAATTCACTGTTCCACCACCATCTACTAGTATATTCTTTCCTTCAGGCGTAGTAATAAGAATGCTGTCTCCTTGGCCCACATCCAAGAACTGTACCGTGCCTGCACCACTCAAAGAATTGGGCTGATATCCTATATACAACAAGATGGCAAATAGGATTATTAACGGAGCAATGATCATCTGTTTCCACTTTAGCCCCTCCTTCCTCCGGAGCTCTAGATGAGGTTTTCCAACCCTTTTCACGCCTTCAAGTGGCATCGTATCATCAATAGGTACTGGAAGTGGTTGTCGATTGTGTACCCAAGCTCTAATGAAGTAGAGAAGTAAATAAAGTACGATATAGTAGCTTCCTATCCACAGAATAGATGGACTCCGCCATATCATGATGAATGCTTCATATGAATTCATCCATTCAACGAGAGCAAAGGTTATATTATTTAGCCATTCAACCCCCATTGCAATTCCTCTAGCCCCAGAGGTCCATGCCGCTCCAACCACTAGCGTAAACATACCAAGTGGCATAGTTACAGAAGAAATTATAGGAACAAGAATTAAGTTCGCAATAATAGAAAGTAACGAGAATTGATTGAAGTAATATATAGTTAGCGGAAATGAAATAAGCTGCGCGACTACCGTTACACCTAACGCAATCGCAAATTTGCGAGGTAACTTTGACAACATCGGCAATAGAAGAGGTACATAAATCAGCAGTCCTAATGTAACAATAAAAGAAAGTTGAAAGCTAACATTTAGTAATAGGTAGGGGTTCCATACCAACATGATAAGCGCTGCCGCACTAATGATATGTAATCCATCTTTGAGAAGCCCTTGTCTCGCTGTATAGAGTGTAATCATACTCATGATACCCGCACGAACAACGGACGGACTAAATCCAGTAAGAAGTACATAGATAGGTATCAGCAGAATAATCAGGGTAAACTTAGTTTCTCGGGTAAATCTGAATAAAGATAACAACAACATAAGACAGGCTATATATACGGCCACATGTGTACCTGATACAGCTAATATATGAGTTAATCCTAACTGAGAAAATTGACCATAAGTGAACGTATCCACGTCATCTTGCATGCCAATGACTAGCCCCTTCATGTATCCATCATGTGGCTCTTGAAACAACTGAGTCATCTTTATAGCCAGAGTCTCTCTTAATAAATCATTCATTCGGAATATAGATATCATACTCCACGAAGACGGCGGTGTTACTTCTATATTTGGGATTCCTTGTACTTTCATGATCCAATGGATATCTTTCGTCCGCAAATAATTTCTATAGTCGAAACCATCAAAATTACGAGCTATTCCTGGCTTTTCCAGCGTGCCGCTCAGCTTCAACAAATCACCACGTTGCCATTGTCCAGCCTCAAGCTTCTGCTCCTTAGTCTGAAGCTTCACCTGCACAAGGACTTTCTCGGATACACTAGATTGATTAACTCCCGATAACCTCACTTCCAGATCCGCCCGATCCCCATCCACTACCACCGCTGTAATCATCGTTCCTGTAGCTTCAACTAACATGCCTTCTAGCTTAATCTCATCTTGTTGCAGAGAGGAAGGTAACGAAGTAACATTTAAATAATCATGCCATTCCCAGTAACCTCCTGATACAGTCACCGATAACCATACCGCAATAATGAGCCCCATTCTCTCTTTCAGAATCCATACCGAAGCTATAAGTAAACAGGTTACCCCTACCCACAGCCCCATTAAATGCTTACCGGAATACAGACAGGCCATACTACTTCCAGCAACCCAAGCTAGGGTAAATATCAATAAGGCTCTGCCCTTCACGATCACCCTCACTCCTTTTGAAATTATTAATCAAGGACAAACGACTTCGTCATCCCAAGAGGACGACATTCAAAAAAAAAGAACCCCCTTTGCTAAAGACGCAAAAGAGGTTCTTCCTCCAAACCGTATAATTATAAAATCAGATCAGTTAGATACAGTCATTATGGTGTCAGCAGGAGGTTCATATTCATGTAACTGGCGAAAAATAATACCCATACTATTCATCATATGAGTCACCTTATTCGTATCCTTAGGGTACGGTCGATGAAATACAATTTCAGTTATGCCGCTATTAGCTAACATATTAGCGCATGTCCAACAAGGTTCATCTGTTACATAGACCATACTTCCTTCTCGATCTACACGATCTGTAAACAGAAGTAAATTTTGTTCAGCATGTATCGTCCGAATGCAGCGTTGTTTCTTGATCATTTGCTGCTTCCCGTCAATCTCAATTAGCTCCACATCTTCAGCAATCATACAGCCGGCCTCTGAGCAATCTGGCATTCCCATAGGTGCTCCATTGTAAGCTGTTCCTAACAACTTTTTACCTTGCACTAGAACGGAACCTACATGTCGACGTGAACAACGAGAACGGGTAGATACCATATAAGCAATGTCCATGAAGTACGTGTCCCAATCTTTACGTTTATCTGTCATCTCCTCAGGTTCCCCCTTGTGTTCTTTCATTCAGCTTACAATTCTACGTGTGGAGCTATTTTCTGCAACATTTTTGTACCGATCCCCTTAACATTCAAGAGATCTGATACCTTTCGAAAAGGTCCCTTAAGATTACGATACTCCAAGATAGCTTGAGCCTTCTTCTCGCCGATACCTGGTAGGTCCGTAAGTTCAGCAGCTCCTGCTGTATTCACGTTTACTTTCAAGACATTAGAAGGTTGTTGCTTCACATTAGAAGTAATGGGCTCTATATTGGCTGTAGTCTCACCCTTCTGCTCGGGGATGGTAGACTTCGTCTCTGAAGAAGATGACTGATCAACGATCTCTTGAGGACTTTCTACTCCATCTGAACTAGTCGCTACTACTGGACTTGGACGCGTCTCTGTTTTAGCTTCAGACTTCGATTCCTCAGAAACCTCATTTCCCCCTAATGCCTCTGCTATTTGTAAATTTAATGGCTCCCAATCCTGAATACCATTATCCTTTCCTGTACCGGACCACAGAATCAATCCACTACCTACTAAAGCCGCTATCAAGCTTATTCCTTGATGCATACGTCTCATTTCTTTACACCTCTATCACAACATAATGGAATAACAAATAAAATAAATTCACTTTATATGCAGTCACTCCGCAAAAATCGTCATCAGGTAAAGGTTCTAGCGCATATATTATGAAGTAGGACTACGCCATTGCCGTAAAGCATGAAAGGAGGGAATGTTCAAATGAAGGTAGGATTTATAGGAACCGGGAGTATGGGAAGCCTCTTGTTGGATGCCTTCATCTATTCTGATGCAATACATCCTAAGCAATTATTTGTAAGCAATCGTTCCGTACCTAAGCTACATCACCTATCAGAACGTCATGAAGGTCTTCATGTATGTCAATCCAATGTCGAGACAGTCAAAAATAGCCATGTCATATTTATATGTGTGAAGCCTCTTCAATTCGAAGCTGTCATACAAGAAATACAAGATCACATACGACCTGAGCAACTATTGGTATCTATAACAAGCCCAATACAGTTGTATCATCTGGAGAACAATCTATGCTGCAAGGTTGCCAAAGTTATTCCAAGTGTAACGCACAAGGTTAACAGCGGATCTTCTTTAGTCATGTATGGAAGCAGATTAAATGATGAAGACAGGCTACTATTACAGAATCTGTTATCTCACATCAGTAAACCTGTAGAAATTAATGAATTACAGGCCCGTATTTTTTCTGATTTCTCTAGTTGTGGGCCTGCATTCATTAGCTTTTTCTTAACCAAATGGATTGATGCTGCTGTAGAAATGACTGGCGTAGATAGAGAACAACTTACATGCCTTACCAGTGAGATGATACTTGGTACAGGTAGGTTGCTTACGCAAGCTGAACTGACTCCACTCCAACTTCAACAACTTGTCGCTGTTCCCGGTGGAATTACCGCCCAAGCTCTAGCTCAGTTAAACCACAGCTTAGACGGCGCCTTCCACAACCTGATCACCACGACTCATAATAAGTACAAGGAAGATTTACAGAAGCTAGACCAATCACTCGGTCAACATGAAACTAACCGACCACAATATTGACCAATTTACCTGGAACAGCAATGACTTTGCGAATGGACTTGCCTGCAATTGCTTGCTCAACACTTGGAAGAGCCAAACTATGAGCCTGCATCGCTGCTTGATCCATATCTTTGGAAATCAAAGTCCGTTGTACGATCTTGCCGTTCACTTGCACGACAATCTCTACTTCCGCATCTACTGTCCAAGATTCATCAAACGTTGGCCATTCTGCATAAGTGATGCTCTCCTCATGTCCAAGGCGCTGCCACAATTCCTCGGAAATGTGCGGTGCCAGAGGGGACAGCAGTTGTACAAAGTTCTCTACAGCAACACGTGGCAACTCTTCAGTCTTGTATGCTTCATTCACAAAGATCATTAATTGACTAATCGCCGTATTGAAACGTAAGTTATCCACATCTTCTGTTACTTTTTTAATAGTTTTGTGCCATATGCGCTTAAATTCATCGTTGCCTTCACCATCGACAATTTTACTATGCAAATTGCCTTCTTCGTTAATCAGTAGACGCCATACACGGGAAAGGAAACGGTGGCTTCCTTCTACGCCATTAATGTTCCATGGCTTAGTTACTTCTAATGGTCCCATGAACATTTCGTATATGCGTAGTGTATCTGCACCGTAGCCCTCTACAATTTCATCTGGATTAACCACATTGCCACGTGATTTACTCATTTTCTCATTGTTGGTACCCAAAATCATCCCTTGATTCACGAGTTTATGGAATGGTTCCTTCGTATCCACTATACCTAGATCATACAAAACTTTATGCCAGAAACGTGCATATAACAAGTGAAGTACAGCATGTTCTACGCCACCAATATACAGATCTACAGGAAGCCACTGCTTTTGCTTCTCCTTGGAACATAGCTCTTCATTATTGTGCGGGTCAATAAAGCGCAGGTAATACCAGCTGCTTCCTGCCCACTGAGGCATGGTATTCGTCTCGCGACGAGCCTTCATTCCCGTCTCAGGGTCAGTCGTCTCTACCCAATCAAGTACATTAGCCAAAGGTGACTCTCCCGTACCTGATGGCTTGATTTGATCTACATCAGGTAGGACAAGCGGTAATTGATCCACGGGAACGGTCTTCATTGTTCCATCTTCTAAATGAAGGATTGGAATAGGCTCTCCCCAATATCTTTGGCGGCTAAATAACCAATCACGCAGACGATATGTTATTTTGCCTTGACCTTTACCGTTCTCTTCTAGCCAAGCTATCATTTTTGCAATAGCCTCTACATTCTGCAGCCCATTCAGCCATTCGGAGTTCACGTGTTCTCCGTCTCCACTATAAGCCTCTTCTTCAATATTACCGCCTTTAACCACTTCCACGATTTCTAGTCCGAACTGTTTGGCAAATTCCCAGTCACGGGAATCATGTCCAGGTACAGCCATGATAGCGCCAGTTCCATATCCGGCAAGAACATAATCTGCGATCCAGATCGGCGCTTTTGCTCCATTCACTGGGTTAATAGCATAGGCTCCTGTAAATACACCCGTCTTATCTTTAGCTAAGTCCGTACGTTCCAGATCACTCTTGTGCGAAGCCTGAGTCTTATAGGCCTCTACTGCTGCCAGTTGCTCTTCTGTTGTAATCTTAGTCACGAATTCATGCTCTGGAGCTAGAACACAGTAACTTGCGCCGAATAAAGTATCCGGTCGAGTTGTAAAGACCGCTAATTGAGCATCATGACCTTCAATATCAAATTTCACTTCGGCACCTTTGGATTTACCAATCCAGTTCCGTTGCATATCTTTAATACTCTCAGACCAATCCAATTCCTCCAAATCATCCAACAGACGATCTGCGTATTCTGTAATCTTCAGCATCCACTGTCTCATCGGTTTACGAACAACTGGATGACCTCCACGCTCACTAAGACCATCTATAACTTCTTCATTTGCAAGGACCGTACCTAGTGCAGGACACCAGTTTACCGGCACCTCAGCTATGTAAGCTAGCCCCTTGTTATACAGCTGAATGAATATCCATTGTGTCCATTTATAATACTCTGGATCTGTTGTACTAATCTCACGGTCCCAATCATACGAGAAACCTAATGACTTAATCTGGCGACGGAAATTGTTAATGTTCTTAACCGTAATATGCTTTGGATGTTCTCCTGTGTCTAGTGCATGCTGCTCAGCAGGCAATCCAAAAGCATCCCAGCCCATAGGGTGAAGTACATTGTAACCGCGCATCCGTTTATACCGTGATATGATATCTGTTGCCGTGTATCCCTCTGGATGCCCTACATGTAGCCCCGATCCTGATGGATAAGGGAACATATCCAATGCATAAAATTTGGGTTTCTCTGGATCTTCACCTGTCTTAAACGTTTGATTATCTTCCCAATACTGTTGCCATTTCGGTTCAATTGTTTGTGGCTGATAGCCATGATTCTGTTGTTGTTCACTCATTACTTTTGCTCCTCCTTCGAAATCATACACATAATCAAGTATGTAGCGTGTCTGGACAATGACCATTCATAATATGTACCCATCAAAAAAACCTCTCATCCTTAGCGTATAATCGCTAGGGACGAGAGGTTTGATTCCCGTGGTACCACCCTAGTTAGCGGAATACATTCTTTGTTCTCCACTCACTTTACACCCTTAACGTGGGTAAAACGATGATATTTCACGGGAACTTCTCCATTCATATCATGACTCCGAGGTAAGTTCATTTCAATTTATCAACCGACTTGCACCCATCGTCGGCTCTCTGAGTGATATTTCGAAATTAGTACTCCTCATCAACGTTTAAAATATTCAATTTAATGAACATATTATATAGAATAAACACGATCAAGTCAATGATCGTATCCTCTTCAACTTTGAATGTAATATAAAGAGAATATGCACACATCACTTTTATGCATAAATACTCCCCTCTAGACTAAGACTAATATTTGTCTTTCCAATTCAATCTAAGGGAGTGATTACATGCGTGAAGGAATGATTCCTACTGTTCTTGGAACTGTAGTATCTGCATCTAGCGCTGCACTGCTTGGAAGCAAGTATAAACTTGCTGCGTATGGAGCTCTAGGTTTTGGTCTCGCGCACATCGTGTTAGGAGCTATTGACCTGGTCGAACATCGTTAGAGGTTGGGAAGATTCAAAACGTAAGCCAGATTGAAATAAGCCTTGGACCAAAGGGTCCAAGGCTTATTTAGTTTATAATCTATACAATAAACCTTTTATTGTGGATTAGTCGTCCATAGTCCTGCTGTCTTCACAAAAACACGCTGAGGTAGCTTAAGTGTTGCCAAGGCTAACTCAGCCACATCTTCTGGTTGCATCATTCGATCTTCATCTCCGACTTTAAGACCTGCATTACGAGCTAAATCCGTATTTACAGTACTTGGAGTTAGAGCAACAACACGGATATTAAATTTGCGAACTTCCTGTAGTACGGATTCAGTCAAGCCTAGTACAGCAAATTTGGATGCACAATACGCAGAACCTGTAGCAAATCCTTTCTCTCCTGCAGTAGATGCCACATTAATGATATTACCCATATTCTGCTCGATCATCGTTGGAAGCACTGCACGAGTTACATAATATGTACCCATCAAATTGACCTGCATTATTCTTTCCCATACTTCCGGCTCCATCTCAAGCAGCGTGCCGAACTCCGCAATTCCTGCATTGTTAATTAGAATATCAATCGTCCCTAACTGCTCCTTAAGCGCTGCTACAGCCGTATCCACATCACTCTGCACTGACACATCTGCTGTCGCAATGCTAACTTTAATACCATACTTGGCAACTAAAGAGTCCCGCAGCATTTCCAAATCAGTCGCCGTTCTTGCGATGAGTCCAAGATGCACACCTTCTTGGGCAAGCGAGGTTGCAATCGCAAGCCCAATCCCTTTACCTGCACCTGTAATAATCGCTGTTCTATTCTTGAGTTCCATGATATCGTCTCCCGACCTCAATTTATGAAGATTTGTTAATATTCTAACACATTTGCTTAAAGAGAATACTTCAGTTCTAATATTATAACAGCTCTAGTAACTTATCCCTAATCAATAAAAAGGGTTCCTGAATAATTCAGGAACCCTCTCTCAAGCTTATATAAGAACTGATCAGCGTTTCACTTTACAGCTACATAGAATAGCCGCTGAGCATCATCTTCTGCTTCAATCCATTTAAAATCAGCATAGCATTTCACATCACGAAAGCCAGCCTTTATAAGCTCTACTTTCATCCAATCAGGATCATAGGCCCGCTGCACATGAATTTCTTCGAATCGGCGATATTGATCACTGCCCTGTTCATCTCGCGCGAAAATGCTCAAATGATGCTCAATCTCACATCGTGGGACATCAAGATCACAAGTCCAAATATAGGACACAGAAGGATCATCATACACGAAGGGCTGTTCATCATCATAACGCTGAATCGTACGAGGATGATGTACATCGAAGAGAAAAGTTCCACCCGGTTTAAGGCCACTGTATGTACGAGCAAACGTCGATTTAATATCTTCTTCATCCAGCAAGTAATTGATACAATCGCAAAAAGAAATGACGGAATCCACAGACTCTGGAAGCTCCCATTCCGTCATGTTTTGCTGGACCCAGCGAATACTGCCTTCACGAAAAAGACGTTTACCCTGTGGAGTCCCATCCATTTTGCCACGTGCAACAGCGAGCATATCCGCAGACAAGTCTATTCCCGTCACTTCAAATCCTGAATTAACCAAAGGAATGGTAATGCTCCCCGTTCCGCAACCTAACTCGACTACACTGTGGGGCATTCCATGTTTCTCCCAAGCCGTTTGCGCAAAACGTATCCAATCAGGATACGGCATGTCCTCCATTAATTCATCGTATACATATGCAAATTTTCGGTAGGATGACATGATGACACACCACTCTTTCTAATAACTACCGAAACCTCAATATGATATCAAGGTTATGATTGTTCTTCGTTTCCTTGCTCAGATTCTGGATTGACTAGGTATGTCCAATTCTCCTTCTGAACAATCAGACCTTCCTTCAACAATTTACCCATAGCTCGTTTGAAAGCGGCTTTGCTAATGCCGAAACGCTCTTTGATAATATCTGGTGGCGTAGCATCAGAATAGGGCATTCCTCCACCTGGACGTTCCTTCAAAAAGGTTAACAATCGATCAGCGTCTATATCTCTACCAATTTCCTTGAGAGGAGCCATAGAGAGGTTAACACGACCATCTTCACGAATATGGCTAATCCGCGCTTGCACTTCCTCGCCAAGACGAAGCATCCTTGTCCGTTCAGTAGAATGGATCAGACCAATGACACCGAAACCCACCACGCCGCCATCAACAAGTACAAACGTCCCCATCTGTAATGTCTTATATACCGTCGCCGTCACCCATTGATTCAACCATGAATCAGGAGCATTAAAGGATAAAGGAGCCAGTTCATATTCTCCAGCTAACTTAGCTAATAGCCGACCCTGCTTATCGTGTTCCATCGTAACAAATACAGAATCTCCGACCCGAGGATGCAGCTCTTTAATTTCAGGTAGTTCCCGAATCGGTAGTAGTAGTTGCCGTCCTAGACCCATCTCCAAGAAACAGCCCATCCGTGGATGTATATCTGCAACGACCAGTTTCGCCGTCTCACCCAAAGTCAAATAAGGCACCTTCATTGTCGCAGCTAATCGATCTTCCGTATCGAAGAAAATAAATACGTCCAAAATATCACCAGGTTTGATCTCCTTAGTGATTTCTGTATAGTGTAGCAGCACATCAAAATCATCCCCGTATAGAAAAAAACCATACGGAGATACTTCACGGGCCACTTCAAGCGAGACAATTGTACCCGCGACTAAACTCATACGTTCTCCACGACCTTGGCGTCAGTCCATAACCGTTCAATGTTATAGAACTCACGCTCATCACGATGGAAGATATGGACAATAACATCACCTAGATCCATAAGTACCCAACGCGCAGAGTCCATTCCCTCTATACCACGAATCGTAGATCCGGCATCCATGGCACGCTTACGAATTTCAGTTGCGATCGACTGTACCTGTACATCCGAGTTACCGTGACAGATTACGAAGTAATCTGCAATAAGTGATATTCCTCTTAAATCTAGGACAACAACGTTCTGCGCCTTCTTATCTTCCGCACCAGCTACCGCCATACTTAACAATTCTTTAGGTTCAATAAATTTTTGAATCATGAATTCGCCTCCAATTGCTTAATTAAATCATTACGTGCCAATACAGTTAACGGATAAATAATTTGTTTTCGTGATACTAACAGCGTTATTGTGGAATCAAAACCGGCCACAAGACCCTCTTCTAAACTATGGTTGGCGAGTTCCCGAATATTATTCACACCAGGGTAATCTCTTCCAGGTTCGATATAGTCAGCTAGGCATACAATCTTGTCCATCAAGGTCATTCCAATACGGCCTGATGTATGATAACGAATAGCATCTAGCACCTCAATATCATCCATTCCATAATCATACTTTGCTACATATGCCCCTACTTCAGCATGCCACAATTGTTTGCTATATAACAGGAGTTCATTCGATAATTGCTTATCTTGTAATACGCTCTTCAATTTCTGTACAGGCCAATACTTTGCCACATCATGTAGTATAGAAGACAACTCAGCTTTCTCTGCATCAGCACCATATTGATGAGCCAGCTTTATGGCTGAATCCATAACACCCTGTGTATGCTGCCAGCGCTTCTCTGGCATTTGCGAGGACACAGCTTCAATGAGTTGATCACGACTATATCTCATAAATCCCGCTCCTTACGATATATTCATGTACAGGTTCTGGGACCATATACCGAATCGAGTGACCCGACATAGCCCTTTCTCTTATCTCAGTCGAAGAAATATCCACAAGTGGCATGTCAGCTAGGAGTACTTTACCTTGTAAATATGAAGGTAATGCATCAATTTCTAAGGAGGATCCCGGACGCCCTACACCAATAAAGGTGATCATCTGTGACAATTCCTCAATTCGATCCCACTTAGGTAAATAATTGACCATATCGGCACCAATAATGAAATGGAAATTCACTTCTGTATAGGTTTGCTGAAGCTCTTTGATCGTATCCATGGTATATGAAATACCACCCCTACGCACTTCCAAATCAATCATTCGAAAAGAAGGATGATCCGCAATAGCAGCAGCTACCATCGTTAAGCGCTGCTCTCCTGTTGCTCCAGCGATCTCTTTGTGAGGTGGAATGTGACTTGGCATAAACCAGATTCCATCCAATTGAAAAGAGTCTCTGGCAGATTCCGCCGCCAACAGGTGCCCTATATGAATCGGATCGAAAGTTCCACCCATGATACCTATCTTCATGGTTACTCCCCCTACCTTAAGGCAGTTGAATTTGTTTATTATCCTTAGATTCTTTGTATAATACAATCACTTTTCCAATGACTTGTACTAATTCTGAACCCGATTTTTCAGCAAGTTCTGCTGCGATCACATTCCGATCTTCATGAGCACTATTAAATACGGTCACTTTCATCAATTCCCGCTTCTCTATCGCTTCTTCGATATGACGGATGAGATGATCGTTAGTTCCCCCTTTACCTACTTGAAAGACAGGATCTAGGTGATGTGCAAGGGAACGAAGGTAACGTTTTTGTTGTCCAGTTAACATGTAATGTCAAAACTCCTTAATTTCATATATTATTTCAATTGCCTTTATCAGCTCTGGAGACTATCCAGCACGGCTTGTCGCATCACTTCTACTGGAGCTGGCACGCCAGTCCAATACTCAAGCGCATATGCACCTTGATTCACGAACATCCCAAGTCCACCGTGTATGATGCACCCTCTGTCCTGACTTCTTTTCAGTAATTCCGTGTTCAATGGATTATAAATTAAATCACTGACCACAATTCCTGAAGGAATTCCGTCTGGATCGATGGGTACAGCTGAAATATGAGGATACATACCTACAGATGTTGTGTTTATAATGACATCCATGTCAGGTAAATAGGAAGATACCTTATCCATACTGATTCCACGAATGCTCACTAGAGACTTCCATTCGTTTTCCATCTGAATTGCCTTGTCTTCCGAACGATTAGCAATGATCAGAGTCTCAGGATCTTCTTGAGATAGAGCATGGATAATCCCACGCGCAGCCCCACCTGCTCCTAAGACCATGATCCGCTTACCACATAAATCTGCCATAGCTTCGTCCTTGAGTGAACGGACATAACCTATCCCATCGGTGTTGTAGCCTGTTAGAACTCCGTTATTATTCACAATGGTGTTAACAGCTCCAATGATATGAGCTGAATCATCGATGATGTCCAAATATGCCATTACTTCTATTTTATGCGGAATCGTTACGTTGATACCCCGGAATCCAAGTTTCTTGATCTGATTTATCGCGTGTCCTAAATCATCCCGAACCACATGAAGAGGCCAATACTCCCCCTCTATTCCAAGTGCGGCTAAAGCTGCATTGTGCATAGCGGGGGACTTGGAATGACGGATTGGATCGCCAATAACCGCTAGAAGCATGGAATCCCCATTAGTTGGTATATCACTCCATAACTCTTTCATGGCTTATCCACCACCTTCCCATGATTTAATCTATATCAAAGAAGGTCTAGTTAGCACTTTAATACCGCGAGGTGCATGTACTGCAATCGTAGCACCTTGATCACTGTTAATTTTGACCCAGCCTAATCCAGAAATAAATACATCGGAACGTGATCCCCGTTTAATTCGAATTTCATGTCTTATCCACTCTGGGAGCTTTGGAAGATTCTCAACGTTCGGAGGAGATAATATCTCACCCGCATGATCCGCATACAGTGAATCTGCACGTTCTAATTTCGTACGATGTATACCAATTCGATTGCTAAGGAAACATGTGAATGATTGACGTTCTCCTTGGATAAAGTCAAATCGCGCCATGGCTCCAAAGAATAACGTCTGACCCTCATTTAGCTGATACACCAGTGGTTTGAGTGGATTCTCAGGCATCGTTGCTCCAAGATCCTCACGACTCACAATCTCACTGAAACGCCAAGGGTAAACAATACCCGGAGTATCAATAATATGATGTCCATCATCAATGGGTATATTTACCATATCTAATGTTGTCCCTGGGTACCGTGAAGTCGTCAATTCTTCCTCTAGATCGCTGTAGTCTCTAATAAGACGATTAATCAATGTTGATTTACCAACATTGGTTGCTCCTACTACATATACATCCCGATCACCGCGTAAAGAATTCATCGTCTCAAGCAATCTATCGAAACCTTGATTCTTCTTGGCACTGCAGAGGATGATTTCTTCTGTCTTCAGTCCATGTTCCTTTGCTTGCTTCTGCACCCAATTCTTGAGCTTATTCCAGTTCGTTACTTTGGGAAGAAGATCAATCTTATTTACAACAAGAATCACAGGGTTATTCCCTACAAAACGCTGTAATCCCGAAATCATACTACCCTCGAAATCAAATAGATCTACGATATGAATAACGAGTGCATCCTTATTGCCAATCTGGCTAAGTAGCTTCAGAAATTCATTCTGATCTACAGTAACGGATGATGATTCATTGTAATTTTTGATACGAAAACAACGCTGGCAAATGATAGGTTCTTGTTCCAACGCTTTCTCCGGTACAAAGCCCGGTAAGTCAGGTTGCTGCGTTTGCAGAGTAATCCCGCAACCGCCACATTTCATGGCCTCTTGCTCGCCAATTGCTTCATTCATTCTCTGTGTTCCTCCTCGAGCCATAATCCTTTTTTCCGAAGATGTGTCAACGCGATCCGTTCTACTCTTCGGTTAATTCTTGTCGTCCATCCTTCATCTTGCACAGAAATCGGAAGCACCAGTACCGTCAATAGACCGAGCCGATTACCACCATACACATCCGTCAGCATTTGATCGCCTACAACAATGGTCTCTGTATTGGAAAGTCCCATCCACTTCATCGCCTTATGAAAAGGAGCATTGAAAGGTTTACGGGCTTGATGTACAAATTGAATATCCAAAGGAGTCGCAAAAGCCGATACCCTTGCCAATTGATTATTAGATACAATGATTAGTTGAAAACCAATCTTTTTCACCAATTCAAACCAAGCGATCAATTCCGGATGGGCAAGTGGTGTTTTGGCACCTACGAGCGTATTGTCCAAATCCGTAATAATCCCCCGGTATCCCTTTGCATATAAGTCTTCCAAGTCGATATCGAATACTGTATTCACCTGTAATTTAGGCATCAGCATTTCAAACAAGTCCAGTCACCTCAGTTTCATACGACAAACTATACCATAATGTGATGCGTTAGTACAAAACAAAACGTCCCTCTTGCATAAGCAAAAAGGACTCAAATGCACTGTTTTTTTATTTTTTTGTTCTCATTAGATCCCTAAGCTGTACTGCATAGGAACGAACTTTACTCCAATCCTCACTCGACACAGTCTCTGGACTATATCTGGCTTTCTCAAAAAGCTGTAGTAACGGTGTCAGTGATCCGGCAAGTTCTGGCATACTTCGCTCCCACCCCATCACAGCTTCACGAAGTGTCTGATCATCATTTCGCGTCATTCCATGCTTATGCAAATAACGAAGCCAACGTTCTGTTTCAACCACGACCTTCAGATCAGCAGATAAAGCCTTACCCATTCTTAATCGTAGGATGAAATAATGTAAAGAAACGCGCAAACGCCACGCGATATAAGTTATACAACTTATTACTATTAGTATTGCACCTACTGTAATCATTTTAATCATTCGTGACGACAAAAAGGTTGGATCATTCTCAGAAGTATTCTCATTACTCTGCTCTTGCACCTCATCATTCTCTTTGTCCAGTGTGTCTAAGTCATTCATATCCTGCTCGGTTAAAAGCGCCATATCAAAACCTGGTGTCGCTTCAATAGGTATCCAACCATAAGAAGGTCCGAAATAAGCCTCCACCCAAGAATGAGCATCTGCATTGGTTACCGTGTAGCTTCCAACATTGACTCTATCCGGTTGTCTCATCTGAAGCTCCGTCATATTAGGTTGACTACCAGGGGCATACCCTTTAACCCAACGTGTTGGAATATCAAGCGAACGAGCCATCATAACCATCGAAGTTGAGAAATAATCACAATACCCTGCTTTAATTTCAAATAAAAAGCCATCTACGAAATCATCACTCTTTTTCAGTGAAAGATCTGGTTTATTCGTGTACAAATAGTTTTCTTGTAAATATTGTTGTAATAAGGCCATTTTCACAAAAGGAGCATCCGTTGATTTCGTAATCTCCTTAGCCAGATTTGTCACCCGGTCCGGGAAATCATTAGGTACTTGTAAATATTCAGTTTCATCATAATTAGCGTATAAATCATCATAACTTTTCTTCTGTAGCTCTTTAACAGGAATAATAGGAACCTCAGATGTGATTGTATATCTACGAGGATAGTCAGCCTGATCAGCTTCTGTATTCCAATGAAGTTCGCCTTGAGATCCTTTCCATTGCAGCTTAGAAGTATCCTTCTCTTCATTAATCGTTTGAACAGAAGCAATGGTAAAGGCGCCAAACAGTACAGGATAGTTATTATTGTTCAACATTGTTACCTTCTGCTGCAACGTCTCCGTGTTCACTTTGGATTTAGACTCAACTCTGAGATTCTCATCTACATCCACGTCATCGTAGACTCGAGCCTTACTCGGCTTATCCGCCCATCCAGTCCCAGAATAAACTTTTCTAGTCTCTCCACGCCAATAACTGCGTTTAGAAGATGCAATCGTCATGACTGGAGAATAATCGAATTCAAATCCATTGCCCAACTGGTTATCTTCAGCACTATACCCAGAAGCCGCATTTGAAGGACCCTGAATACCCGTGCCTTCATCGTTACTCGGCTCTGAAACCCCCGTTTCATTCCAGTCTTTCCATATCGTATAAGGATCTGTGAAGATCGGTTTAACCGTAGGCATATTTACCCCTAGAAGAAGAATAAATGCAAAAATGAGAGCGATGTGTACAACCATCTTCAATGGATATTCGATGAGATGCCGCCATCCCCTCGGGTATCTCTGCTTAAAGCTTTGTAAATGCTGACTTACTAGCCAACCCATAAGCGCAAATACCATCCAAGCCACTTCTACCCATGATACCTCCGCTGTAAAAGAATCCAGAATGGTAAAAGTAGCAATATGGATTCCCATAAACAGAAGAATACGGCGATGAGTTGTCACGAAGGCGGCGCAAAATATATAAACTACCCAAGTGATCAAAGCAAACCAAATATATGGATACATATTGCCCATAAATTGCTCAATCTGATCTGCTACTCCCCCTGTAGAAGGAACATATTCGGAATAAGAAATAAGCGTTGAACGAGTTACAATCAACATCATGATACCTTCAATTACAATTCTATAAAGCAACTTCAATGGAAGTAGTATTTCAATAAAAGCAATAAGTAATAAAATTCTTCCAACTAATGCAGTTGTCTCTGAATACCAGATGGATTCTGTATAAGTAAGCCACTGCAAAGCCACGATCCCTATCCATATATACGAAAAAGCCTTAAATCCATCATATTTCAAAAAAGAGCGGGCCTGCTCCTTCATGATACCCTCCCTCCTATCGCGCTAGGTAGATCTTGTAGAGAGGAAATGGAGCACCCGTAAATTCCACGCGATTTCAATACCGATGTGAAATCGGGTTTACTCTTTGCGGAGGGATTTACGATTTGAATATGAGATGGGCTCATTCCATAAGTATTCGCCCATCTCATAATATCTAGAACGGGTTGCCCACTTAGTGGACTCACTAACACAAAGTAAGAACCCTGAGGGAGCCTGCGAGTTCCAGCCTCTAGCTT
The DNA here is from genome assembly GCF_000949425.1 of Paenibacillus sp. IHBB 10380. Classification (NCBI taxonomy): domain Bacteria; kingdom Bacillati; phylum Bacillota; class Bacilli; order Caryophanales; family Paenibacillaceae; genus Paenibacillus; species Paenibacillus sp. IHBB 10380. The sequence goes on along the minus strand of NZ_CP010976.1, from coordinate 729,383 downwards.
GGGAAGAATATTACCTTGTCCGTCAGCATCCAGATCCACAAGATGATAAAGCATTTTTTGACGTTCTATCTTACTTTCCGATGGAACAAACACATTCAGTTTACTCCCCAGAGTACATAATCCTATACCAATCCGTTCTCGGTTCCCATACTCTAGCAAAGAGGATACCGTCGATACAGCAAGCTCAAACTGCTCGGAGCAAGAATAATGAGATGCTGTCGCGTCCAGAATCAACATCGTTTTGGGAACAGATTCATGTTCAAATTCCTTAGACTTCCATGTGCCTGTCTTGGCTGTTGCATTCCAGTGTATTCGAGAAATTCGGTCACCGTATACGTAATCACGTACACCATTAATTTGAGTAGTCTCTCTACGGGAAGACGACAATGCCATTTGTGGTCCAGCATGATGAGAATTCCGATCAAACAATTGCCAATAGGGAATAAATACGGTTCGTGGCTTCACTCTGAATTGCCCAGGTGCATATAACATGCCCTTATGTTCCATCAAGCCAAATATATCTTCACTTGTGCATTCTGTCTTCATAAAACTATAGCTTCCACGTTCTAGTGGCGGGGTCTGAAACCTTAGTTCGCCTTTTCCACGAAAACTAGGAATTATGCTCTCTTCAAAAGACCAAGATTGTCCATTATGTCTTTTCAATACATCCTTAACAATAATATAAGGAAACGGAAGAAAGCCGGGGATGTGAACATTGAGCTTCACTCGAACCTGATCTCCCGCATATAGAAGTTCTCCACGTTCTTCATTTAATGTCATATTACGAATTCCACTACCACGGCGGACCCCACTATAGCTTCCGACAATGAAATAAATAGCCAACAGATTGATCATGGCAAATAACATAATAGACGTTTTTCCGCCTTGAAATAGTACGTACAATAAAGTGATCATCCATACCACCATTATCGCCCATAATTTAGGTGAACGCAGTCCGGTCTTTAGTGTCAACCCTAACTGACGCATGTTTATCGCTCCATAGTAACAGGCACATTCACATGTTGGATGATACTCTGCAATACAGACGTAGCATTAATACTTTCAAGTCTCGACTCGGGACGCAGCAGAATACGGTGGGATAGAACATAGGGAGCTAATACCTTCACATCATCTGGAAGAACAAAATCCCGGCCTTGCAGGAATGCATACGCTTTACATGCCATCATGAATGATAGCGATGCTCGTGGACTCGCCCCGAGCAGTACAGCTTTGTGCTCCCTTGTCTTCCTTATAATACCTAACAAATAATCTGTTATAGCGTCACTCATGTAAATGTCGCGGATTTCAATCTGCATCGCCGCAATCTGCTCCATATGGGTAACTGAAGTGAGTCGATCTATGGGTTGTCCATCTTGATGTTTTAAGAGTAAGTTTTTTTCCGTTGCAGCATCTGGATAGCCAAGACTCATCTTCATCATGAAGCGATCTAACTGTGCTTCAGGGAGCATATAAGTTCCCTCGAAATCAATGGGGTTCTGTGTAGCACAGAGCATAAAAGGCTTCGGCAGCTCATGGGTTTCCCCATCTACAGTCACGTTACGCTCCTCCATAACCTCAAGAAGGGCAGACTGCGTCTTCGTTGTTGCACGATTAATTTCATCCACAAGTAATATGTTAGTCATAACAGGTCCCGGTCTGAAATAGAAATGTTCCTCTCGCGGATGGAATACGGAGACTCCCGTAATATCACTTGGTAAAATATCTGGATTACATTGAATTCGGCGATATTCACCGTTAATTGATTTCGCAAGCGCTTTAATTAATTGGGTCTTCCCTGTACCTGGTACATCTTCAATAAGAACATGCCCACCAGCTACAAGTGCCGTGAGCAGTAATTGTATTTCGAAAGATTTACCTAAAATACAAGATTCTAAATTGTTACGAACTTCTGAAATAATTTGAATAGATTCATTGCGAACAGGCATGTATTTCAGGCCTCCTATGTATAAGCATTTCTTTATATTGTACATGATGAATAGCGATAAAGTACAATTGTTAAGAATCTCTATTCTACGCAGATATGTATAGAAAACTCTGTAAACAATACGCAAATAACCGGAAACATAAGTTTCCGGTAAAGGGTATTTATACTATTTTTTTGTTATTTACAACGTCTTATCCACGCGGTTTCACCAACAGTGCCGCTAAGAATGAAAAGATAATCGCTGAGGAAATACCCGCGCTTGTCACATCGAATATTCCTGTCACGACCCCAATCCATCCATCCCGCTGCAGTTCTGTCAGAGCTCCATGAACTAAAGAACTACCAAAACTTGTAATTGGAACAGAAGCTCCCGCTCCAGCAAATTTCACCAATGGGTCATACCATCCAAGTCCATCTGCCACCGCTCCAGCAACCACCAATGAACTCATGGTATGGGCTGGTGTTAATCTGAATCCATCCATCATAATTTGTCCTATAACACAGATCAGACCACCTACTATAAATGCCCAAATAAACTGCATCATCATGATCCCTCCATTTCGAGGCTAATATTAAATTTCCGGGTCTGTCCATCGAGTAATCTCATCGTCAATGACCTCCCTGAATATCAAAAATTGCATAGATGATGCCTACAAAGAATGCTGCAACAACACCAAATACAATCACTGATCCTGCCAGCTTGAACATGTTGGATCCAACTCCAAGTACCAATCCTTCTGCACGATGCTCTAAAGCAGCCGAACACATAGAGTTCGCGAATCCAGTTACAGGGACGCTTGTTCCTCCACCAGCCCACTGTGCAATTTTGTCATAAACCCCTAAGCAAGTCAGCACAACAGAAATAATAATCATCACAGCCACAGTTGGGCTACTTGCCTCAATACTTGTCATTTTGAAAATAGCCATGAAGGCTTGTTGAACCCCTTGTCCAATTACACAGATCAAGCCACCCACGATAAAAGCCCGTATACAGTTTTTAAATATATTTCGTGAAGGTTCATGCTTTTTAGCTATTTTCTTATAGTCTTTCTGTCCTAATGAATCACCTCTGAAACCTGCTTCCTTGCTCTTCGTGTTCGCTGACAAATTAAGAACACCTCCTAACTTCATTCATTCTATTATCATCATTATTTGCCACTATCCTCTCTGTTATGTTTGGTAAATCATCCAAATTAACAAATAACCATCCTCTAAAGAACCAAGGATGGCTACTACCGTATAACACAAGTCTGTTTAACAATGTAATTAATACTTGTAATCTTGTTATGCATCGTCAATAAAAAAGGCATAATAAAGCGATAATCAGCAAGATAAACAAGACAAAAATAACAACAAATTCTCTCTTCACCAGCTCCATGATCTGTGCCCCCTTCTAAAACTTAGTACGGAGCATTTAACCATTGCATTTTATTCAAATGTCGTAATATTGGTGCTTTTAATTCAGGTAAAGAACGTAGACAATCACTAGTGTAAAGTTCATACTAAAGAAAGTGTGACTGAAATACATACAAATGTAGCATACAAAAAAGGAGTGTTCCTCAGATGAACCAAACTACAATGGATTTATTTCGTAAACTAACAGAATTCCCTGCCGCCTCAGGTTTTGAAAGAGATTTACGTACCTGGGTAAAAGAGGCTATGTCCTCATATACGGAAGAATTTGTACAGGATAGACTCGGAAGCTTATTTGGCGTACTTCGAGGGGATGAGAATGGCCCTAAGGTGATGGTAGCCGGGCATTTTGATGAAGTTGGTTTCATGGTAACAGGGATCACAGATACGGGCATGATCCGCTTCCAGCCTCTTGGAGGATGGTGGAGTCAAGCCATACTTGCACAGCGGCTGCAGCTCATAACCGACAACGGGCCCATTATCGGAGTCGTTGGTTCTACACCAACACATCTTCTAGATGAATCCCAACGGAATAAACCTGTAGATATCAAGTCCATGTATCTAGATATTGGGGCAGATAACCGTGCAGAGGCTGAATCATTCGGAATACACCCTGGACAACAGATCGTTCCTATTTGCGAATTCACTCCGCTTGCTAATCCGAAGAAAGTTATGGCTAAAGCTTGGGACAATCGTTATGGTGTTGGCCTTGCGATCGAATCCTTGCAAGCTCTGCACAAAGAAAAGTTACCTAATACAGTCTACATCGGTGCTACCGTTCAAGAAGAGTTAGGTCTTAGAGGTGCCCGTACATCCGCTAACCTTATTCAACCTGATATCTTTTTTGCTCTGGATGCTAGTGCCGCTAATGATATGACAGGTGATAAGAGCCAATTCGGACATATTGGTCAAGGGGCGTTGCTTCGTATCTTTGACCCTACTATGCTAACGCATCGTGGTCTTGTGGAGTATGTACAAGATACTGCGGATACTCATAAAATTAAATATCAGTACTTTGTATCACCAGGAGGCACAGATGCAGGTCAAGTGCATCTTAGTGGTATTGGTGTACCTTCCACAGTTATTGGCATTTGTTCACGCTATATCCATACCTCATCTTCTATCATCCATACAGATGACTATGAAGCAGCTAAAGAGTTGTTAGTTACCCTTGTAAAAGGCCTCGACAGAACAACGCTAAATACAATCTTGGAGCGTAGCTAATTTAATTCGGTTAAACCACCGGCAATGCGCCAAAGGGAGAGTTGTTGCACGCATTGTTGACTTTTATAAAGTAAGACCGTCATGGAGAATAAATTAATCCTGACGGTCTTTTTTTGTACAAACACAGCTATTTTTTCTAATTCTTCTATAATTACGGCTCAACACCAAGACCAGTCCAAAAAGAGGTTCTCCCTAATGGCAGAACCCCTCACTTCTATGTTGCTGTTAAGGCATCGCTTGCCCTCTTGCGCTTATATAAAGACAGTACCATTCTTCTCTAGTCATCAATTGTGATTGCCGCTCAGCATCTTTACAAGCAATGATACGTTCAGCATTAATAGTTCCAATCACTGGCTGAATCATCGCTGGATGTTTCATCAACCAACCAAGCACAATAGCTTCTGGAGTCGTTCCCTTCTCTTGCGCCATTTGTTGTACTAGCGCAGCAGTCTTCTGTACATTCTCGGGCTCGTCCTCTACGGAACGTCCAGAGAATCGGCCTTGTGCTAGCGGTCCCCATGACTGGATTTGAATATTCTCCATTTGGCAGTGCTCCATCAATCCTTCGGAGAAGTTTACATTAGCCCCTGACTCTTGATTCACCAGAATACTCTGATTCAAGAAGTCCAAATGACCTAAGCTCATCTCCAACTGATTCACCGCAAATTGATCGGGTATACTACGCTGAAGAAATCGCATTTGAGCTACACTCATATTAGAAACCCCGAAGTAACGAACCTTACCCGACGATTTAAGCTGTCCTAAAGCTTCAGCAACCTCTTCTGGCTCCACTAACGGGTCTGGACGATGTAGAAGCAGGATATCTAAATATTCAATCCCTAATCTCCCTAAAATCCCGTCAACAGATTCTAAAATGTGTTCCTTAGAGAAATCAAAATGTCCTGGAACAGAGCCGTCAGCTAAACGTATACCACATTTCGATTGAATCACCATTTGTTCGCGAAGTTGCGGACGGTTTCTAAGAATCCCTCCGAATGTCTCTTCAGCTTTACCCCTTGTATATATATTGGCATGATCGAACATAGAAATACCAATGGAGAGCGCAGCATCTACTGCCTTCTCTGCTGAGAGCCTGTCCGTTTCCGTAATAGGGTCATTGTTCCAACCCCCACCGAACGGCATACATCCAAGTACTAAACGGCTAGTTGATATTCCTCTTGATGTTAAAGGCATAACTTTCATCATGTTCCTCCTCATGAGCTAATTGAGTTTATTATTCTATTATAACGCTTATAAAGGCTCTATGAAATGTCGGATACACATATATCTCCATACGCAGGTATATCCAAGCTACAAAGGGGCTTAATCGATATATTCGTTCAGCTTTTGCATATCGCAGATCGTGATTTCCCGGGTACCGAGATGTCTGGGTTTTGTTGGATGAGCTGCTCCATATCGCCTTTGGTTAGCATGCAGATATCGGTTTTTTTCAGCGCATATGCACTGAAATTACTTAGTTCATCACTGTTGAAGATGTTCAACTCACCGAAAAAATCACCAGTTGTGAGAACACGTAATATTTGTTCTTTACCTTGCGGTGTGATTTTCAAAAGCTTGACGTGTCCTTGCCTAATGATATAAAGCGTGTCTGAAGGCTGCTCCTCCAAAACCAGCGCTTGCCCCTTGCTATATTTTCTGTGCTTAATCATGGCGCTGACCTTAGCGAGGTCCTCGTCAGACAACGAAGCAAATATCGGAACTTTACGGGCGCATGGGTCCTTGGCATATTGGCAGGAATGCTCTGTCATACAACCACCTCTTTCATAGTTCGATAGCTTGACCGCAAATGTTTCGCGGGTTTGCATAAAAAGACAGCGCCTTATTGTTTCTCTTCAACGGGAGAAAAATGGCTCGTATCCTCACCACAGACTGGGCAGACCCAGTCCTCAGGAAGATTCTCAAAAGCTGTACCCGGTAATACGTCTTCGTCGGGATCACCCATTGTTGGATCGTAGATATAGCCGCAGGGCTGACATATATATTTTTTCATAATTTGATCTCCTTATCATTAGATGAAGTTGTTATTTTTGTGACCTTTTCATGATTTCACCCATAATCTCCTCCATGCTGTTGTGAGCGAGATCAATTCCATCAAGCTTAATGTTCTGTTCAATCGCTATCTTATAAGGTAGCGACGCGGCAACACCTTCGAATGAAATCGCTCCTGCAATGAGGCCGTCCTTAATGAATATACGTGTATATGGCTCACCACCCGCACGGGTCAAGCCAGTATCGCATTGCTGTTCATCAACTAGACCGATAGAGAATAGGGACATTTCAAAAGCGTTGAATAAAGTGACTGGTACCTGACGTTGGTAGGCAACGTGATTGCCGGTCATATTGATACCGGCAATCTTTCCTTGCTCGATCGCCCCTCCCCACAACCCTTCAACCTTACTCTGAAATTCGGCGGCATCCCCCGCAGCATACACATTGGCGTCGCTGGTCTGCATGTTCTCGTTCACTATAATGCCAGTCTGGACCTGAATACCCGCCTGACAGGCAACGTCCGTGTTCGGCACAATGCCTATCGAATATACGACGTGCTCACAGCGTAGCAATGAGTCGTCTTCCAGCTCAACGCCCTGTACACAGTCAATTCCGACAATACGCTTGACTCCCTGACCAAGTTGGACGTTCGCTCCGAAGCTGATAATTTTCTGCGTCAGCAACTTTGAGCCTTGCTCATCCAGTTGTCTGATCATAAGACGTGGAGCAGCCTCCACAATCGTTACCTGATAACCGGCTTCGATAAAGGACCATGCGGTCTCTATACCCTGCACGCCGCCACCAATTATGCAGATGTGGTCGCCGTTCTGCAAACCGTTCTTGAGCCGGTCCGCATCATTCATGTCTCTGATGTTATGAACATTGTGCATTGTCGCTCCATCCATTGCCAGCTTCCGGTTACTCGCCCCGGTGCAAAGGAGCAGCTTATGATAGGCAATGCTCTGCCCGCATGTAGTCATAGCTACTTTTCTGTTCGGGTCAATCTTAGTGATTGTAGTTCCACTTTGGACCTCAATTTTGTTTTCCCGATACCATTTCTCCTTCTTTATTAATACTTTCTCGCTGTGCAAATCCGTAAACAACCCCTTTGACAATTTGATTCTGTTGTAGGGTAAAACGTCTTCCTCCCCAAAAATCGAGATGGCTGCTTCCCCGTCGTGATCCCTGATTGCTTTGGACGCATGTACAGCGGCAACCCCACTGCCGACAATCACATAATGCTTCTCTGTCATCTATCTATTCCTCCGCTTCCTCTTCTTTAGGTTGTCAAATCGCGCTGAGCAGTAAATCAGAAACGAATTCAGCCGCATTTCTGATCTTGCGGATTTGTTCCTCCTCTTTAGGAGAAAAGCGGATGCGAATAGGAAACTCCACATGAGTCATTCCAGTTGTTTTGATCACATGCGAAGTGCTTTGTACCGTCATGTTGGTTCCATTCAAATAGTCCTGCACTACTTCAATCGCTTCCCCGCTCCAACCATACGAGCCGAAGGCTGCCGCCAATTTTCCATCCAAATTCAAGGTCTTCAGCTTACGTAAAATGATTTCCAAGTTCCCAGTCATGTCGGCGTATTTGGTAGAACTTCCGATGAATACCGCATCGGCCGCTGCAATGCTGTTCAGGATATCCTCCTCATCTGCCTTATCCGCATCCCACAGTTCAACTTCAATACCGTTCTCCAGAAACGAATCCCGTAAGATATGGGCCATTTTCTTGGTATTATTCTTGAGCGTTACATAGACGATAGCGACTTTCTTACCTTCCGTCGTCTCGGAACTGAGCGTGGCATAGAGGTCGATATATTTGGCAATATCATGCCGCAGAACAAACCCATGAGAAGGAGCGATCATATCAATCTTCAGATCCTTGACCGCTTCAATCAGTGTCCGTACATATCTTCTGTGAGGATGAATGATTGCCTGATAATAGCCGATGTAATCCTCCGTGATATCAAATCCAGCTTCATCGGCGAACAGATGCTCCGCGGCCACATGTGTGCTGAAAATATCGCAAGGAAATAATATTTTATCCTCAATACAATAGGTAATCATCGTTTCTTCCGTATGAAGATAAGGTGTCTCTTTGAACAGAAGTGTCTTCCCACCGATATCAAGCTGGTCCCCATCCTTAACAATGAGAAAGTTACGGTGTTGCAGTTTGTACATTTGCTGAATCTCAGGCACAGCAATTTCCGTACAGACAATGGTGGCATTGACGGCTTTGGAGGCGAGTGCTGCTAGTCCACCCGAATGGTCAGGTTCGGTATGGTTGATGACAATGTACTGTATATCCAACGGATCAATCAACTCGGCTAGACGCTCCGCGTACTCTCTTCCAAATTCCATATCCACCGTATCAATGACTGTCGGTTTGCCCGTCTTGAGCAAATACGAGTTATATGTAGTACCTTTTGTCAAAAGAAGACGGTGAAAAGGAACCTCGCGCTTATCTATTTTTCCTACCCAGTAAATATCCTTGGCTATTACAAATCCTGTTTCCATCTCAATAACCTCCCAGAAATAATGTTTTCTACAATCTGATTCTATCCCTGTCTACTGCTAATAAAGAGGATTGAAATCAAATTCACAAAAATTATTATGTTCTGAGTGTTGGCTATTTTTAGATTCATACTTGCGGTTGCTTATGCCCATAGGCCTCTTGTTCATCTTATTCTTCTTTTAATCACAAAAGCAGCTTTCCTATAGACAAGCTGCTTCATTATTAAGACTATCGCTTTACCTTATAAAACTCATGATACAGCTTCATCAATGCCCGCTTCTCAATACGTGACACATAACTGCGGCTAATACCGAGTTCCTTCGCAATCTCCCGCTGTGTACGTTCTTCCCCGCCCTGCTCCAGTCCGAATCGACCTTTAATGACTTCTTGTTCGCGTGGGTCCAATATGTCCAGGTTACGATAGATTTTTCTCTTTTCAATCTTCAGTTGGACTAGCTAGAATATCGATCAAAGTAATTTCATTTCCTTCTTTGTCCGTTCCTATCGGATCATGGAGAGATACATCTTTTCGTGTCTTTTTGAGAGAACGTAAATGCATCAGTATTTCATTCTCAATACAACGAGCAGCAAAAGTGGCCAACTTGGTCCCTTTATCTGGCTGGTAACTCTCAATAGCTTTAATCAGACCAATCGTCCCGATCGATATAAGGTCTTCCAAATCTTCGCCTGTATTATCAAATTTCTTGAGGTTGTGGACACGATACGATGTAAAAAAATAAACCAATTACGATCGCTCCGATGCGAATTGGTTTACTTTTTTATTTTGTTCCTGATCTGTAATTGTCGATCAATCATTTGTGCCCATTCAGGCAATTCATCTAAATAATATTTTATTCCACTTTTATCTGCTCCAAGAATAATTTCACCATCTGTTTTACTATTATCAATAACGACTAATTGATCTATTTGGTCCAAGTGAGACAACAGATTATTCATACTCGTTACATTTCGTCTAATAATATCCTCGGTTTCAATGTGATGACCACCATTTTTCACACGCGTAGCAACACGTTCAATATTAAGTCGAACATCCCCTAGTCCTACATAAAACATAATGATTTCAAAACCTTGTTCCTTTGCATCTCGCATCTGTCGAATAACGTTACCACCCGCTAAAGTAGTTTCTACAGTGAAATCCCACTTATTTCGGATACATTCTCTGGCTATTCTTATGGCTGCTTTACCAGCAGATACTTTACTCTTTTCAGGATGTTGAGTATCAATTTTGCGAGCTAGTGCATCCGGATCAATATTCACACTTACACCAAGTCGGTCAACAATCAAATTGCGGATTGTGCTCTTACCACTTCCATTATTACCAGCAAACACAAACATGGTTGCAACGGTCTCAGTCATGGTTAAGTTCCTGTTCATTCATTTCCTTGATCTCACCTGTGCTATATTCTTTAACAATCTTCCCCTCGGATGTTTTATATACTATATATGTCCCATTTGCTTTAGCATCCAATTTCGCACGATCACCCGTTAATCGAATCAATTTAACAAGGTCCTGCGTAAGATTCATCATTTATACGAACACCTCATTTTTTATTATAGCTCGAGTATAACACAGTACATTACATATTAGCTTAAGTCTGTATGCATCATACAACCAATTAGCCCGTAAGAATGATCTGTGTATTTCTCACTCTAACAGGCTAATTCATTTCTCTCACCCGTCATATACGTTTCAAAATTAACCCCGCCACTTTACTTCGCGGTACAGTAGGATTATGATGCACAATGTACGCTTTCGAGAATCGATCCAGATAAGAGTGCTCATGCGACTTTGGCGACAGGATAATCAATTTACGTTGTAATTCACCTGCATAAAGATCAAATACCTTTAACTTCCTTTGCTCATCTAACGCGCTATCAAACTCATCCATGACTATAAATCCAGGTGCCGTTTGCAGATTCTGCAATAAAGCCAGAGCAAACAGTAGTGAACTGAGCGATTCTTCTCCGCCAGAAACACCTTTGCCAACTCTTCCTCCACGAGCCTTCACACTGACATCCTCTAATGTTCCTCGGTGCCCTTCCTTGCGAGCCTTTATGAATAAATGGAAAAGCACTCGACCTCGACGATCCTCTTGCTGATTCCAATCGATCTGTCCCTCGAATTGAAAAATGCTCATGTAGTTCTTAAATCGCTGTTGAATTTCAAGGACTCGCATATTGATTGTCGTCTCCAACTGATCTTTCAATTTCTCAGCTCGTTCTTGATTCTCTTCAAACAATAAACTTGTCCGCTTATACTCATCCTGCAATCGATGAACCTCTTCTTCAATCACTTTATAATTTTCAGGTGCTGCGGGATCAATGCCTGACTCATTTCTAGCACTGTTAAATGTAACTTTTCCAGACTCACGCTCTTGACGGAGCTTTGCAAGCGATTGTTGTTTTTTCGAGGAATTGGATTCAAGTTCAAACTCTTTGTCCACCTCATCATAAATAAAACACGCTACCCCTTTAAGGTTTTCAATTTCTTCTGTAACCGTAAGCAGATTTATTTTAGATGTATCAATACCTTCTTTTGTATCATTGATTTGAATATCAATTTGATTAAGAGTACGCGATGCTTGTTGAATTTCGTCTTGATTATTCAAAAGTTTGCGTTGTTGTCGGCGTTCATTTCCTTCTACTTGTTCAACTAGCTCTTCTGCTGTATCAAAATGCTGCTTTAACGTATCTCGCTGTATAGATAAGCTGTGGAGCTCTTGAGTCTTACGTTGTAACGTTTCAAACTGCTCCTTCTGCTGACCTAATTTCACATAAAAATCCGATTCACGCTGTAGTATACCTTGTATATGCTTCAGCTCGACTCGTACCTCAATGAACTTTGTGTGCGAAGTCTTTATTTCCTTACTATGCTCCTTCTGTTCTTGAAGGTACTGTATCTCGGATTCATACTTTAGGATCCTGCCCTCACGTTCATGTTTCTTGGTGAGAAAGGCTTCCGATTCACGCACGGATTGGATAATGGCATGTAATTCTTGCATAGTCTGCGTGTCACTTTTGATGGAGTCTTGAAGATTCGCAAGCGATATGTTCAACTCGCTAATTCTCTTCTGAATTTCCTCTTTACGTTTCAGCATAGCCTTCTGGCTTAATATATAGCTCTTCTTCTCTTGTGGACCTCGAATCCCCTTGGAGTCGATGAGTACATCATTCTCTATTCGTATCTCACCTGCTAGAAAGAATTGCTTTACCCACCATAAAGCCTTGACCGCATGTGGGAATACATCATCTCCAATTCCTTTCTTCACTCGAATTTGGAGTGTCTGAATTTCAGTAACAGAACGATCCGGTATTATACTTCGTAAAGGAACATGATACAAATCATTAGGAGCTTTTACGTGCGAACCATCAAAGAATATCGCATACTTAATCGTCTCAAAGTGTTCCTCAGCTATAAGTCGAGCTGACTCATTTAATTCAACTAATTCATTTAATGTATAGGCACGCACACTCATGGCTTTGAACAAAGATAGTGATTCCCTTTGACGAGTTGACCATAATTGATTTTGTTCAAGCATCCGTTTTTCATTGGATAATTCTTGAAGTAGTCTAGATTTATCTTCTCGTTCCTGCTTGGATTGCGGAATTGATCGATCTAAGCGGTCAATTTCCATCTGTACATCATGACTGCTGCGATACTGCCGTAACCGTTCCTTGTGCATATGATCCAATCCTTTATCCTGTTGAATCTGCGCATTCATTTGAGAACTTGACGCAATTAATTGCGATATAACATTTTCAGATTCTTGAAGACTAGCTTCCGCCTTTTCAATCTCGATATTCATTTCATTGAGCTGCTTAGTTATTTCCGATAGCTGCTGATGAACATCTTCTTCAGTACGGGTAATTTGAGACTTTTCTTGATTAAGCTCCTTCAGCTGGATATCTAATTCTCCAATTTCAATTGTAGTTTCTTCAATTTCTTTTTTCACAACAGCTAATTGCTCCTGTAATATAATGATTTTCGTATCAAGTTGTCCTTTTTCTGCTTGTATTTGCTTTAGCTCATTATTCAATCGATCGCCTAGCTCCTGTAACATCCCGAGTCTATCCTTCGCGATATCCTGATCCACGAGCATTTGTTCTTCTTTGGCTACTAAATCCACTTGTTCTTGCTTGTAGTAAATCTCTAATTTCAGTAAAGCTCCAGCGTACAGCTTCCCTCCTTCTACAAGCCGTTTCTGATTATCTTCATACCGTTCTAGCGCTGATCGCGCCATACCCAGCCATTGCTTTTTATTGGCTACATTCACATCAGCCGTTCTTAAACTCTCATTTACATCCTTCAGCTGCTCCATACTTTCTTCCCAATTTCGCTGCACCTGATCAATACCATGCATTTCGGCAAAAATACGAAACCGCTCCTGCGGATCCATAACAGCAAACTGATTTACCTCCTGCTGGTACCAAATCAGATAGAACAAATCTGGATCAATTTTATATTTGTACTGGAGATCCTTCTTGTAGGTGGTGAAATTGTATTGCCGATCACCCGACGTATATTTAATTGTTTCATCCCACTGTTCTGGATCATCCCCCGAATGTATAACAAATTCCTTCTTAGTCGGTTGTCCTGGTTCCTGTAGGATATAAACTGCAAATTCAACATAAGTAGGGGCATCAATGCGCATGCGTCCCTCATTCTTAAAGAGAAGTCGAATATGAGCCTTCCACGTATCATTCGGAAGGAGATTACGAGATTTCAGACCCTCAATATCCACCTTGGAAGAATATAGAACTACCCCCATACAGTATGTCACAGTAGATTTCCCTGCTCCATTAGGGCCGGTTATCAGTATATGCGATTCTTTTCCTGACAAATCCATCATAGTAGGTTGATAATCTCTGATGCCAGTAAACCACATTTTCCATGGGATCATAGTTCTTCAGTCCCTTCCTGATACAGATTATATCGCTTGAAGAATTTCAATACTTCTTCTTTATTTAATTGATTGGATTGACTAAATTCAACAGTACGCCGCAAAAATGAATCCGAGAACATGTTTGCACCAATTGCAGTAATTGCATAAGCCTTCTCATTAGAATTTGTATCATATTCTTCAAGTGCACCGATTTTTTTCAGTTGGTCTATATTCAGATTCAAACGTTGATTTGCCTTTGTGGTCTCATGTCCAAGGGCATTTAACAGCTGATCAAATAGTGTAAACTCATGCTGTAAAACTTCTTGCTGGTAAAACATAAACAAAAGGATTGCTAAACTTTCTTTAGACAATGTACTGCGTGCAGCTTTAGCAGGAACTCTCATCATGACGACGATTTGATCCTTTTTCTCATCATAAATCACTTTAAAATACCGACTTACTGCTTGATTAACCCGCTTCAGAAATGAATCGAACTTCTCATGATCATCAGTGATCTTTAATTGCTTTTCCACCTCACGCCTGGATAATCCGAAATTCCCCGCACGTATTGTTGCAGAGGATGAGAATAAGAGATTCATAAAAACGATCTCTTCGACTTCGGTTAACATTCCTTTGACAGCCTGCATGACATTAAGAGGATTTACATTCATTTCATCCGTCAAGCTCATCATCACTCCTTTCATCTATATTTTCTGTGGCCCTATTCTTTATAGTGCAATTTTTTTTATTCTTAACCACTTGATTCATATCATCACGATCCATCCAATCCCATTCCTTGTCATACAGAGAGGTTTGTACTTTTAAATCATCCGTAGCTTCCTCCAATATTAACTTCTTACTGCCTACCAACGCAGATACCGCAGTAAGCGCATTAATCGCATCTCCCCACGCCGTAGATGTTGCTTCAATCATTACAGTCTCTATAGGCGCAGCCTCCACTTCCTTCATAAATACTTCAATCGCTTCCGTTTCAATCATGGATTTGGTAAGCAACCATTGCGAATCCCCCATCATATCTTCTAATTGAGCAATATCCATTTCCTCATTTACATATTCGATTTCCTGGACGTCTTCTTGCATTAAGTCAACAATCGGCTCATAGTTTTCTAGATACTGTATGGCTTCACCAATTGCTTCTCCTGAAAGAGGAGCAGCGAATTTAATCGGAATCCATAAACCATCCATAGACTCACCCTCGTATTCATTTTGCTCCATAAAGCTCATAATTTGATGTGCATTGGGAATGTCTGATTCTTGAGGCGGATCATACATTTGTGTAATAAATGTCCTTACTTTTTCCGGATTTATCGAGGACAATAGCATCGTTTGCTTCATCATCGTGAATTTAAGATATTTATTGATCATCCCCATGCTCAAATTCGTGCCGTCTGCAAGTGCAGAAGTTCCTGACTGCATTAAATTGCTGAGTACCAGACTGTCCTCTAACGTATGGAATTGGCGAAAACGCTCCGACAATTTAATTTCTAATTCCTGCATCAGCTGATGTATGATCTCTAGTTGAGGTAGCGCATTACGGTCAGCTAGCATCTCTAATTCTCGTTCTTTCATCAATTGAATTGCATTTTCAACGTTGCGAATCATACTAGCAATTTTATTACCACCGGAAATGCCATGATCGTCATATGCTTCGCTAAGCTCAGCATCCCGTCTAGCTTGGAATAACGATCTGCCAATATCATCATGCATATAATAGGCTAAAGAATCATTTGCAAGACGTATGAGTGTATCCATCATCCGCTTACCTACATCCCGCATTTTTAGCTGTCTTGTTTGTTTGGATATCCAGTTATACTTCACAAGAACATTTACAATTTGTTCGACCTTTTTCTTACTTGGTGGTTCAAGGTCATCAAAGCGGTTACGATAACGAAAATATAGCGTATCTGCGTTTTCAATCGGATCATCGAGTCCCAAAGCTTCTTCATTAATCAATTGAATAATACGAAGAAATCGTAAAATTTCGATAGGTGTCTGCAGGAAGTTTTGTGAGTTGAGATCATTAAGAACCCCAGATAACAAGGCAATATCCCTTAATGCCTGATGCATTTCCGGTTTGGATTCGTTTGTTTGAAAAATTGAAATTAATGGTTGATCCAGCTTCTCCAATCATCTGCCTCCCCTAACACGATCTCTTGTTCTGATTTCATATCTTGTAGTAAACTCTCCATGCTCTGTTGATACTCCGACCAATTGGTTATTATCGAGTGATCCAGACAGATCCATTTATGCCGCACAGCGTGTCCCATGAGCGATTGAAACATCTCTCCTGCAATTTGCAGTCCAGCTTCATCATAGTCGCTCCAAAAAATCGTTTGGTCGATACTACTATTCAGCAACAATTGTCTGATGAAATGTTTATGCGCACTTCGAAGATGACCATCTACACAAACTATCAATGAATTTGTCTCCTGCAAGAAATGAGGTTCTGCTGACATCCGAGTCAAAATGGCTCGATTCTCAACTAACCAGAGTGTTGTTGCTCTAGTTGAATAATGGTCTTGTGAAACCGAAATATTAGTTAAGGCATGCACAGGACCTGCTCGAAAATTCGACCACGTTCCTTCAAGCTCTCCGGCAAAATAGATTGAAGTAATTTGTCCACCACTAATCATCCCTAACGTTTCCAGCGACTGACCACTTATCGTCTCCAAAATGTTAAGAAACACTATTTTATACGCATCAAATGCCTTAGAGCCTCCAATACCCGGGTAGTAATGCGCGCCAATTTCTTTCCAATCAAATATCTCTTTGCTACTAGAAATCAAGAGAAATGCTAATAAAAAGTTTAAGCCGTCGATTCGTTTAGATATACTCCAATTCGCTGGGAAAATATACTGATCTTCTAGATCATTAGGGCTCCATTGTAAACTACCTGACAAGAATAATGCCAAATCTTTCAACTGAAGTAATCGTTCGTCATGTAAATACGTGATTTGTTCCATTTTCTGCGCAGCATTCGACTGATATTGCGTAAATTGATTTAAAAAATCCCGATGCTCATCCGTTTGCTTATTTAATAAATATACATATAATAAATAGCCCATGCGGTACTGAATTCGTTCTACAGATTTCCCATCGCGTTTAAAACGAACTTCTTTCAAAATCCATCCTTTATGAAGCCAATCAAAAGTTTGTTGATTATCGTCTAGTGAGGCACGTTTTCCCACTGTCCAACTTAAAAGCTGCTGATCCGGGAGGGCTCCAACAATTGAGGAATACTCTCGAGCAACTGTAATGATCCCGACTCTTCTTATCGTACGTGCTGTTCTTTTTACAATATCTATATCTATAAGTGAAGTTTCGCCTATTGTCCTTGGCATCTCTAGCTGCTCATCTTTTTTCAAAAAAGATTGGCTAATAAACGAAACAACATCATCAAAATTTTGCACTGAAGCCTCCTACACTAAATATTATTTGTATTTTTTAAGCTCCTTGTACAGTATACAAGAAAGCAAGAATCCCTACGATGATATCCTACGTTTATTTATGTTGCAGTAACAAAAATAGCCAGTAGGATTGAGACATTAGTATCTCATCCCTACTGGCTATTATCCTACATTTTCAAGTTATCTTTTCGCCTTATAAAACTCATGATACAGCTTCATCAGCGCTCTCTTCTCAATACGTGAAACATAACTCCGACTAATACCCAGCTCCTTCGCGATTTCCCGTTGGGTCCGTTCCTCTCCGCCCTGTTCCAGCCCAAAACGACCTTTAATGACTTCCTGTTCGCGTGGGTCCAATATATCTAGGTTACGATAGATTTTACTCTTCTCAATCTTCAGTTGAACGAGATCCGCCACGTCGTCTGCTTCACTACCTAGAATATCAATCAATGTAATTTCATTTCCTTCTTTATCAGTACCAATTGGATCATGGAGAGATACATCTTTTCGTGTCTTTTTGAGAGAACGTAAATGCATCAGTATTTCATTCTCAATACAACGAGCAGCAAAAGTGGCCAACTTGGTCCCTTTATCTGGCTGGTAACTCTCAATAGCTTTAATCAGACCGATCGTCCCGATCGATATAAGGTCTTCCAAATCCTCGCCTGTATTATCAAATTTCTTAACGATATGTGCCACTAGCCGCAAGTTATGCTCAATGAGCAGGTTACGCGCATGCCCGTCACCTTCAGACATCAGCTTTAAGTATTTGCTCTCCTCCTTCTCAGGTAAAGGCTGTGGAAAAGCGTTGTTTTTGACGTACGACACAAGCAGTGACAGCTGTTTAATGAACAGTGCAATTGTCGCGAACAGTCCCATAGATCGGACACCCCCAAGCTGGATTACCAGGGATGTCACGTTCCCCCCGGCGCTCAATTAAGTCGATTCTTCATTTATATGAGGGCTCCTGCCTATAAGTGCATGTACGGGAAACGAATAGCATAAAATAAAGCCGGAAAGTGTAGTGGAGGCTATAGCGTTGAATTCCATCATAGCTTCAACGGTGGTAATTACATATCTAAGCCAAACCCTCAAACCGCCCAACTTTCCACCAGAAACAGCCATCTCTTTAGATTTAGCATTGCCAGAGAAAAAAACACCCCTTTCATTCCTCGATGAAAAACAATGTGATTCTCGCCAGCTCAGCTATAGTAGTGCAAGTGATTAATTCCATCCTTATCATAAATAAACGACCCCTTTGTAATCATTCTGGTCGTTTAAATTACTCTCTATTTCTTTTAACCTCTAAAATATTGCTTAATAATTTGAACCCACATCCGGAGCAAGTCAGCCTGATATTTAAGGACATTATGCTCTATTTCCAACACAATTTCTCCGGTTGATTCACTATTGTCGATAACGATCAAGTCATCAATATGATACAAATGGGAAACCAGATTTTGAATTGAGGTTGTATGCCTTCTTATGATATCTTCGGTTGGATTATCGTGACCGCCATAGATTTCAATCCACGCACTCGTGTAGAGTGCGACGGCAAGACAATCTGATACAAGCCAAGTTAGATCGAATTTCAATCCACGCACTCATACAGAGTGCGACGTGATCCTTCCGGACAATCGTATTGTATTCGTGATTTCAATCCACGCACTCATACAGAGTGCGACTGCGAAAAAGTAATGAACAAAGTAGATTTCAACCCATTTTAAAGTGAAAATCAATGAATCCATCCTTTTTTTCTCATTTTTAAATCCAATATTATCCAAACGAAGGCTATTATTCATTCTTTCCTGGTGCGAACCTCCTAGGGAATTCATGTGTGCTTCAGGTTCGCACTAGAAAATCAATGATCCCTCAAACATCTAAGCTCGACTTTATCTTTGCATGTTTGTCCATATGTTTATCATCGTTTTCTAGTATATCATACCTGCTAATTAACCAAAATAAGGTATTGATAATTTGAAAAAGACGACCACCATTTACAAAGTTCAAACACTCCTAACGAAAAAGATGTGAATCGAATCGTTGATGAGAATTAGGTTATAATGATTACACTAGAAACCTATTTAAGTAATGATGCAGTTTTTTTTAAAAGGCCCTATTACGAGAGTCTCTTAGCTTCACAATAAATGGAGAAATAGCATCATTTGGCGATATTCGGTAGTTGTTAAGTAAGTTGCCGCAAATTACCAGAATACACAGTACCTCACACAAGTGGTAACCAGCCTACTGATGTTACTTATTATTATGTAGCCCTGCTATAGCAAAAGTTCGCTGACAGATTGTTGTCAGCGAACTTTTTTTAGGTTGATAGGAACACCTTTAATCATTTATATATTCACAATCATCATTCTAAGCAGGTTTATTAATCACACGGAAGGTTCCCGTTCCAAAAGCGCATAAATCTCCGTTCTCCGCCCTTGCAAAAGCTTGAGTTGTAATCATTTTACGAGAACTATGAATGATTTCTGCGGTTACAAAAACCCGTCCTCTCTCTGTCGGTGCCACATAGTTCATCGTTAAATTGCTTGTGACTACGTTATCATTCGGTCTGGCAATCATCGCAACCAATCCCATCGCTGAATCGATTAACGTCGCATGCACGCCTCCATGAAGAATACCGATTAGATTCAAGTGATGCGGTTTAATTTCAATGGAAACGATCACCTTTGACTCACCTAGTTCTTCAATTTCACACCCCACGAATCCCCAGAATGTAGATTCAGCTATTTTCCCCCAATGTTCAAAGTTAGGATGTACACCATCTGAATCCGTTTTCATTAAAAGTCCTCCTCACTTTTTCCGCTCTCCTAATTTCACCTCATACATGGGTCCATCGACTGGAACTCAACATGCTTGGCTTGTTACTTAAGCGTGTTATCCGTATCTTCGTCAATCAGTTTCCGTCGCAACACTTTACCGACCAATGTTTTTGGAAATGTAGCACGAAACTCATAAATTCTAGGGACTTTATATACCGCCAGTTTTTCTTTACACCAACGTTTTAACTCTTCCTCATTGGCTGTAGATCCTTCTTTTAGTATAATGAACGCTTTCACTGTCTCACCACGATAAGGATCCACCACACCCGCGACAACGGCTTCTTCCACGTCCGGGTGTTCGAATAGTACTTCTTCCACTTCTCGTGGATAAATATTGTACCCTCCGGCGATAATTAAATCTTTGCGACGGTCTAATATATAAAAGAATCCGTCGGTGTCCATCCTTGCCAAATCTCCCGTATAGAGCCAGCCATCACGAAGTGCTTTATTCGTTTCATCCGGTTGTTGCCAATATCCCTTCATAACCTGTGGACCTCGGATAATCATCTCACCAATTTCACCCTGTGGCATTTCTTCTCCAGTATTCGGATGAACGATACGAGCTTCCGTATCTGGAAAGGGAATGCCAACAGAACCGGCTTTGCGCTTCTCCCAAAGGTTGTTCGCATGCGTTACCGGTGAAGTCTCTGTCAGTCCGTAACCCTCGATCAACGTGCCACCTGTAATACTCTCGAACCGCTCCTGCACTTCATGCGGTAAAGAGGCAGCGCCACTAATACAAATTTTGACGGAAGATAGATCGAATTTATGAACATCAGGGTGGTTGATAACTGCAATATACATGGTAGGTGCTCCGGGAAATACAGTCGGTTTCAAACGGTTCATCGCCTTAAGCACCTGACCTATGTCGAACCGTGGAATTAGAATTAACGTGCCAGCCATATGAACAGATTGATTAAGTAACACCGTCATACCGAAGACATGGAAAAAGGGAAGTGCTGCTAAGTAGCGTTCTTTCCCAATTTCAGCGCGGTAAAACCAGAGCTTACTCTGAATGGTGTTGGCTACCAGATTCGAATGTGTAAGCATGACACCCTTAGCGAAACCCGTGGTCCCTCCTGTATATTGAATGAGTGCCAAATCCTCATCAGCGTCAATTGAGATATCAGTAGGCGTTGCCGTTGACTTTTTCAAAAATGGAAGAAAAGACAGGACACCGTTACCGTAAGTGACCGGCTTCCCCGTTTTCTTAGTTTTCAAAGGATATAACCAATTTTTGGGGAATGGCAGATAGTCCTTAATGGAAGTCACTAGAATATAATTCAACGGTTCTTTCTCCGTCGACTTCTTCACCCGATCGACTAGAACATCCAGCGTTACAATGATTTGTACACTAGCGTCCTTCAACTGGTACTCCAACTCGCGTGGCATATAAAGAGGGTTCGTCATCACAACGATGCCGCCCATTAGAAGCGTTCCATAATACGCGATCACCGATTGTGGGCAGTTCGGTAACATAACTGCTACTCGGTCTCCCTTACAAATACCCAGCTTGAGCAGAGCATTCGTAAACCGGTAAACCGAATCCAATAGCACTTTGTAAGAGATCTTATTCCCTAGGAAATCCATGGCTATCTTCTCTGGATATAATTCTGCGGATTGCACCAAAAACTGCGCCAAATTCTGCTTCGGATAATCAAATGTTATGGGTACTTCAACCGGATAATGTTCTAGCCAAGGTTTATTTAACATGCTGGTCACCCCATCCTCAAGAATCCGTTATAGAGGTTGCTCAAAAAGTCGACTTTTTGAACACGTATTTACAGAACGTATTTTTCCGCTTCGATCACTTTAGCAGCAATTTTCCGTTTCAAGCCTAACGTGTTTACCTGTGTTCTTCTTGTCATCTTTTTCAGCACGGAGAGCCCAGTTCGAAGTGTGTCTCCGGATTCCATGGCTGCAAGTGTTTCTTTGGCCCAACATTCGATCCGATCAAATTCTTCATGTATAAAGGCCACTGTCATATGAATCGCATTTATGGCTTTCGCTTCTCCAACTTGATCCATCATCTTCAGGGTACGTAGTAAAGCACTTTCCATGGCGAACACGGTAATCATCATATCTGCTAGATGGCTTAGAATCTCCTGTTCCTGCTCTAACTTCATTTGATACTTTTGCACGGCCTGCGCACCAACCATTAGGAATATCTTCTTTGACATGGACAGCATATGGGTTTCTTGCTCAAGCGTACCTTCGAATAATTGACCCGGAACTAGGCCTAATAATTCTGATTGTAATGCTAACGCTTTTTGCATCAAAGGTAATTCGCCCTTCATCGCCCGCTTGATCAACGTACTCGGAATGAGTAAACGATTAATTTCATTCGTCCCTTCAAAAATACGATTAATTCGCGAATCCCGATAATTGCGTTCAATGCTATATTCTTGAATGAATCCATATCCTCCGTGAATCTGCACGCCTTCATCCACGACGAAATCGAGCGTTTCGGAACCAAATACTTTGTTAATAGAACATTCCAGCTGATACTCCGCAATAGCCTTGGCCGACTGATATCCCACATTTGGACTATCATAATCCACTTCAGCTAAGCCAATATCGAACAGACCCGCCGTTCGGTAAACCATACTTTCTAACACATAAGTTCGCATGTTCATTTCCGCCAGTTTCTTGCCGATTAAAGGAAAAGATGAAATTTTACGATCAAATTGCGTCCGCTCATTGGCATATTTAGCAGCATACGCGATCGAATCTTTCGCACCCCCGACGCATCCTGCGGCCAATTTGAAGCGCCCAATATTCAATATATTAAAGGCAATCAAGTGTCCTTTGCCAACTTCCCACAACAAGTGATCAACCGGAACTTTAACATCCTCCAGAATCAACGGACACGTGGACGAACCTTTGATTCCCATCTTCTTCTCCTCCGGACCAATGCTCACACCATCCATCGTACGCTCCACGATAAATGTACTAAAGGCCGTACCATTTACCTTCGCATACACGATAAAAATATCAGCAAAACCTGCATTCGTAATGAATTGCTTACTCCCATTCAGAACGTAATACTGGCCGTCCTCCGTCAACGTAGCCGTCGTTTTGGCACCAAGCGCATCCGATCCAGAGGATGGCTCCGTTAGACAATAAGCGGCAATTTGTTCACCCGTGACCAGCGTCGGCAAATACTTCTGCTTCTGCTCTTCCGTACCGAAATAAACAATGGGAAGCGTACCAATCCCTACATGAGCGCCAAAAGATAAGGCAAAAGATGACGCCTTTGTCAGCTTCTCATTAATCAACGTGGAACTCACTTTATCCAGCCCTAAACCTCCATAGTTCTCTGGAACTTCAGCACCGAGCAGACCTATCTCACCAGCCTTTTGCAACAACTCCACCGTCAACTCGTAGTTCAGCTTTTCAATTTCCTCATCCCTTGGAATAATCTCACTAGCCACAAATTGTTCCGTCGTCTCCGCAATCATACGATGCTCTTCCGTAAAGTCCTCCGGTGTCACGATTTGTCGGTAATCAATATCCTCAATCATGAAACTTCCGCCCAACACTTTGCTCATCGCTTTCCTCTCCTTTGCCTCACGAGTGAATTTTATTGCGGATGAACTTCGAATACACCGGCTGCTCCCATTCCACCTCCAATACACATGGAAACAACACCATAACCCCCTCCGCGGCGCCGTAGTTCTTGAATGAGCGTGGTCGTCACTTTCGTGCCCGTGCATCCAAGCGGATGTCCGAGTGCAATCGCTCCACCGTTCACATTAACTTTTTCCTCGTCGATGCCGAGTTCGCGAATCACATGTACACATTGGGATGCAAAAGCTTCATTAATTTCAAATAGACTAACGTCTTCAAGCGTGATTCCGGCCATTTGCAATGCTTTAGGAATCGCTTTGACGGGTCCTACTCCCATGAATTCCGGCTCCACACCCGCTAATGCGAAAGATCGAAAGGTGGCTAGCGGTTCCAACCCAAGTTCATCTGCCTTCTCTCTACTCATCATCACGACCACGGCTGCTCCGTCGCTCATCTGAGAAGTATTCCCTGCCGTAACCGACCCTCCAAATTTGAAAACAGGTTTCAGTTTACTCAACGTTTCAACCGTTGTATCAGCTCGGACTCCTTCATCGGTATCGAAAATAAAAGATTTAATCGTAACTTCACCATCATCCAGATTCTTCATCTCCGTTTGAAATGGAACAATCTCATCCTTAAATTTCCCCTCCGATATTGCCCGTGCTGCTTTCTCATGCGACTTTGCAGCGAATCGATCCTGATCTTCACGAGATACGTTAAATCTTTCAGCGACACGTTCAGCCGTGTGCCCCATTCCGATATATATTTCCGGCATTTCCT
The DNA here is from genome assembly GCF_000949425.1 of Paenibacillus sp. IHBB 10380. Classification (NCBI taxonomy): domain Bacteria; kingdom Bacillati; phylum Bacillota; class Bacilli; order Caryophanales; family Paenibacillaceae; genus Paenibacillus; species Paenibacillus sp. IHBB 10380. The sequence goes on along the minus strand of NZ_CP010976.1, from coordinate 704,748 downwards.
CAACAATTCTCAGATTAGGTGAAATCTTAAAGCCTGTCATCGGTACGTGACTCATACTTTCCACCCCACCAGCGATCAGGACGTCGGCATGCCCCAACATAATCCGTTCAGCCGCTAAGGCGATGGACTGTAACCCTGAGGAGCAGAAACGATTGATGGTCATTGCTGGAACCGTAACCGGAAACCCAGCGTACAGCGACATAATGCGAGCAAAGTTCAATCCCTGTTCACCTTCTGGCATCGCACAGCCAATAATGATATCCTCTACGTCTTCCTTTTTGAGACCCGGTGCTCGATCTATTACAGCTTCCAGAACGACTTTCCCCAATTCATCCGCACGTGTCTGTACTAGACTTCCTTTATTGGATTTACCGATCGCGGTACGTGCCATGGATACGATTACTGCTTCTTTCATTGAATCCCCACACTCCCTTGGAATGTTAATTTCGTAGCGCTTTACCTTTCGTCAACATATGTTGCATACGCTGTTGGGTCTTCGACTCCCCGCATAAGCTCAGGAAGGCTTCCCGCTCCAGATCAAGCATATACTGTTCACTCACAAGCGTCCCTGTTGGCATATTCCCCCCAGCCAGTACATGGGCCAGTTTCTTTGCAATTAACAGGTCGTGATCGCTGATATAGCCGCTTTCCCTCATCCCCATAGCCCCTAATTGCAGAACTGCCTTACCTTCGGAACCGGCGACCCGAATCTTCTCTTCTGGGATCGGCTCATAGCCTGCTTTACTCATCCGCAGCACAGCCTGTTTAGCTTCGTATATTAAATGATCCTGATTGGCAATAATGCGATCTGTTGGGCGAAGATAGCCTAACTTTTTAGCATCATGACCGCTGGTAGAGACTTTAGCCATGCCAACGGTTTCAAAAATCTGATTGATGTATGGCTGAAGATCTGCTTCGGGATGTCCAACACGCTGGCTTACCCTCATCGTTAGCTCTTTGCACCCTCCACCTGCAGGAATTAGTCCAACACCCACTTCAACTAAACCATAATAAGTTTCAGCTCCAGCAATGACTTGATCCGCAGGCATACAAGCCTCTACGCCTCCACCCAAGGTCATCCGATGCGGAGCAGCGACAACAGGTTTTTCGAACCTTTTTACTTTATACATCGTGTTCTGGAACATACGGATAATGCCATCAATTTCATCCCATTCTTCGTCTTGTGCTTCCATTAACAGCAACATAATATTCGCACCGACACAGAAATTCCGGCCCTGATTAGCGATGATCATCCCTTCGAAGTTATGACGCACTTCCTCCAAGCTTTGCTGAATCATCATCAGAATATCTGCACCAATGGCATTGTTAGGCGAATGAAATTCGAGGCAGGCTACACCGTCTCCAAGATCAATCAGGCTCGCCCCATCGTTTCCCTTCACAATCTTGTTCTGCTCCTTCAAGCTACTCAGTGAAATGATTTCTGGTGGTTGTTCAACCCGCTTGAAGCTCTGTTCAGACACATAAGATGTAGTCCCTTTTTCCTTCTGATAAAATGATACATTGCCCTGTGCGATCCATTCCTTGACCCACGGAGGAACAATCACCCCTTCCTTATCCATACGTTCGACAGAACTGACTAACCCAATAGCGTCCCATGTCTCAAACGGACCTAATTCCCAGTTAAAGCCCCACTTCATTGCTTCGTCGATTTCATGGATTGAATTAGCGATTTCGCCGACTTTTTCAGCGGAGTAAATCAGCACCTTCTTTAGAATGTTCCACGCCAATTCAGAATAACGATCACCTCCAGCGATTAACGCCTTCGTCTTCGCGCTTGCACCTTTTGCCAATTTGGCTGCTTCCAGCGATCCAGAAGTCACCTTTTTCTGTGGATAATATTCCATCGACGATGAATCAAGCGACCATATTTCACTACCGTTAGCACCCTTTTTCTTCAGATAAAACCCTTGCCCAGACTTCTCCCCAAGCCAGCCTCTTCCTACCATGCTAGTCAGTGTCTCTGGGGCGGTAAAAGCTGCCTTCTCCGTTTCATCTGTTACATTAGTGCACACGTTGTCTGCTACATGAACGAAAGTATCTAGGCCTACCAAATCTAATGTGCGGAAAGTGGCACTTTTGGGACGTCCCATGGCGGGTCCTGTAACCGCATCCACTTCCTCTACAGTGAACCCTTTCTCCAGCATCTCTTGCAATGTAATCAGAAGTCCATACGTACCAATCCTGTTAGCTATGAAATTCGGAGTATCCTTGGCGACCACAACACCTTTACCTAGAACATTCTCGGCAAATTTTTTCATTTGTTGGACAATCCCTGAATCGGTCCTGGTTCCGGGAATGATTTCTAACAACTTCATGTAGCGGGGTGGATTAAAAAAATGAGTTCCGAGAAAACATTGTTGAAAGGGTTCACTACAATCAGCGACCATCTCTTGAATAGATATCCCTGACGTATTAGAACTGACAATCGTTCCAGGCTTCCAATAACGTTCTACTTTGCTTAACAGCTCCTTTTTGACTTGAAGATTCTCGACAACAACCTCGATCACCCAATCCACTTCTGAAATGTGTGAAAGATGGTCCTCCAGATTCCCCGGTGTGATCCGTTCTACGAACGTATCGTCATAAAGAGGCGAAGGCGTATTCTTTTTTAATTTAGCAATGGCTCCTGTAGCCAACCGATTCCTCACCGCAGGATGATCTGGCGTATATCCCTTTTTCACTTCTTCATCCGTCAAATCTTTCGGTACCACATCCAGCAATAAACATGGAATTCCAACGTTAGCCAGATGAGCTGCAATGCCTGAACCCATAATCCCCGAACCGATGACAGCCGCCTTACGAATGGTTTTGTTCATCTTCTACTTTCCTCCAGTTCAGATCAATTCTATTTAACGGATGGGATGATCCCCGAATACGGATTGCTCCAAGATTTCTGCGATATCCTTCGCTTTGACCTGTTCTTCAACTTCCTTCATCTTGGTACCGTCCTCCATCATCGTCAGGCAGTAAGGACAAGCACTGCTAATGACCGTTGGTTTGACTTCCAGTGCCTGCTCGGTCCGAGCCAGATTCACCCGCTTACCCGACGTCTCCTCTAACCACATCATGCCGCCACCAGCGCCACAGCACATTCCGTTCTCACGATGCCGCTTCATCTCCGCCATTTCCACGCCTGGTATAGCTTTCAGGATATTGCGTGGTTCGTCATACACATTGTTGTAACGCCCTAGATAGCAGGAGTCGTGATACGTAATCCTCTCCTTCACTTCATAACGGGGATTCAGCTTCCCTTGCTGGACTAACTGATCAAGTAACTGCGTGTGATGGTAGACTTTCACCCCTTCAAGTCCAAATTCGGGATACTCATTCTTCAATGTATTGAACGTATGCGGACAGGCGGTTACAATCTTCCGAACACCATATTTCTGAAAGATTGCAATGTTATCGGTGCATAGCTGTTGAAACAACATTTCATTGCCCATTCGGCGTGGGGTATCACCTGAGTTCTTCTCCTCGTTCCCCAGAATGGCAAAGGAAATGCCTGACTCATTCAATAAGCGAGCAAAGGCTCGGGAAATTGAACGGCTTCGAAGATCATAAGAGCCCATCGAACCTACAAAGAACAAGTATTCAAATTCAGGGTTCTCCCTCACCGTTGGCACTTGAACCCCGCCTATATCTCCAATCCATATGGCGCGGTCGTTCCGGTTCAAGCCCCACGGATTACCCTGCCTCTCAATATTCTGCATTGCACGTTGTCCCTCGTGAGGAACACTGCCCTGCATCAACACCAGATGTCTGCGCAGATCTATAATTTTATCGACGTGTTCATTACTGACTGGACACTGATCTTCACAATTACGACAGGTTGTGCAGGACCAAATTTCATCTTCCGTTATGACATCACGGATAAGCTCCAATTCTTTAGGTTTCTTGTCCTGTACAATCCATGTTGATTTATGCCAGTCGAGTGTCGGCATGATATTCGTGATGCCGCTATCATTTGCATTCCATTCAATGTCATTTGCCTCCTCAATTATTAGTGCATGACTCCCACTCGAAGAAAACATATATTGAGGTACCCAAGGTGACTTCCCCGTTATGGATGCTCCCTTCTCCACCATATGATCCCGTAACTTCGTAATGAGGTGCATTGGCGATAGCACTTTGCCCGTACTGCTCGCAGGACATACATCCGTACAGCGTCCACATTCCACGCAGGCGTAGAAATCGAGCATTTGTTTCTGCGAGAAGTCCTCGATCTTGCCGACACCGAAAGATTCAGCATCTTCGTCTTCCAAATCTAACTTTGTGAGCCGACCTAAGGGTTCACTACGACGGAACCATATGTTAATCGGAGCGGTCATAATATGAAAATGTTTCGACTGTGGCACATAGACCAAAAATGATAAGAGAATCAACAGATGCACCCACCACAACGCAATGAACCAACCATATGCCGTTACACTTGAAATTCCAGTAAAAGCTAATGCGAGAACGGAGGATATCGGAGAATAACCTGAAAGATTCAGATTCAACCATAAACGTTCGAAACTTAAACTTAGTACAACAGATAACATTAAGAAGAAGATGAAGAAAATGACGATGCTTGGTTTCCAACCTTTCTTCAACCGGGTAAGTCTTTCGCCATATCTACGATAAGCAGCGTAGCCCATAGCTACCAAGATTAGAAATACAGTCACTTCCTGCATAAGCCCGAACACTTCATACCCGGGAATCGGTAAATGTTTACCCCCTGTTAAGCCTTTCACGATCAGATCCAAAGCACCGAACTGCAAAATAATGAATCCGTAAAAAATGACGATGTGCATCAATCCACTTTTGGGATCCTTCATCAACTTCTTCTGTCCGAACACCTGTGACAGAAACTCTGCCCATCTCCCTTTACCACTTTTCCGAAAGTCCGCCGATCCTCCGAGCCGCAGGTACAGATAGCGATGATACACTGCTTTATAGAATAAATAGATGCCGTAGCCCATTACCACCAAAAACAAAAGGAAATTCGCAGTCTGCCAACCCATCTCACCTCATCCTTTCTTTGATAGAATGAACTAAAGTTTACACTCCCAGGTTCGCCTTTAATTCAATTTATATAGATAATATATTGACTTCATGCACCTTTTCCCTATGATTATAAAAAAAATGAATGAGGGCTCATTCATTTTTCATACACTAACATCGAGGTGTGTCTCCATGATAAGTAGAAAACATGAGAAGTTTGAACTGATTTTGGAAGCTGCATTAAAAGTCATTGCAGAGAATGGCTTTCATGGATCTCAGATATCCAAAATTGCTAAGGAGGCGGGTATAGCAGACGGTACAGTCTATCTTTATTTTAAGAACAAAGAAGATATTCTTATTTCCCTCTTTCAACAACGATTAGGTGATTTAGTCAGCATGTTCAAAAGCAGCGTTCGTGAAACAAACTCGGCAGATGATGCCATACGCAAAATTTGTGAGATCCATTTCACCGAATTGGAACAAAACGTAAACCTCGCCTATGTGACACAAATTGAGCTTCGCCAAAGTTCGCTTGAGCTACGTAAAGCGATTGGTCATGTCGTGAAACCCTATATCCAACTGATTGAGAACATTCTAGAGCAAGGAGTACAGGAGAAGTTATTTCGACCTGACCTCGATATTAAGTTAACCCGTTTGTTATTGTTTGGGGGAATGGATGAGGTTGTCACCTCTTGGCTCACCTCTGGTAGGAAATATTCGCTATCTGCCCAGGTAGACAAAACCGTGGAATTTTTCTTGAAAGGTTTGAAATAACCGTTAGAGAGGGGTTTGTCACATGAATATCTATGTCATCCTCAAACAAACGTTTGATACGGAGGAGAAAATTGTTATTCAAAATGGAGATATTTTCGACGACGGCGTTAAATACATCATCAATCCATATGACGAATATGCAGTCGAGGAAGCGTTACGCCAAAAAGAACAGCACGGAGGAAATATCATCGTCGTTTCCATTGGACCAAGCCGCATAGCCGAAGCGTTAAGAACCGCCCTTGCCATGGGGGCTGATGAAGCGGTGCACATTTCCGACGACCGAATCGTTGGTGACGAGTTCACCCTCTCCAACGTATTGGCTGCATATTTCAACAAACAATCCTACGATCTTATTCTCGGAGGTCATTTCTCCATTGATAACGGAGGAGGTCAAGTGGCCATTCGACTCTCACAACTCTTGAACATTCCACATGTTGCTTCAATCATCAAAGTTGACGTTAGCGAACATCAAGCCCTTGTCCTTCGTGATTCCGAAGGGGATACCGAAACGGTCGAGGTTACTCTCCCTGCTTTATTCACTGCACAGCAGGGGTTGAATGAGCCGCGCTACCCCTCATTGCCCGGTATCATGAAGGCGAAGAAGAAACCATTTCACCACCTCACCCTAGATGATTTAGGTCTTACAGAAACCGAAATCCGTACCAAGACAGAACGAATCTCCCTCTTCCTTCCTCCTCAACGTAAGTCAGGTCAAATTCTGCAAGGCGAGCTTAACCAACAAGCTTCCGAACTCGTTCACCTTCTTTTACATTCTGATGTGAAAGCCATTTAATCCAATAAAGGGGATGTCCATATGAGTAAATCATACGTTGTCATCGCAGAAGTACGCGGCGGCAAGCTACGGCAGGTCACTTTAGAAGCACTTCAGGCTATTACTATCGTTAAAGAGGACGGAGATCTAGTTGCGGCAATTTTATTAGGACATCAGATTTCAGCTATTTCTGAGCATTTATCCCAGTACGTTAGCGGACAGATTCATGTCATCGACCATGTAGATTTGGAAACATACAATGCCGAAACTTACTTTTCTGCTATTCAGAATGTATTGGACACCTTGAACCCGCATGCTGTTTTCTTAGGACATACCGCTGAAGGGCGTGACCTTGCCCCGATGATTGCAGCATATTTACACGCAGGTCAACTCTCGGACGTGATTTCCATGGAGAAGGTTGAAACAGAGGTTCGATATACCCGACCTCTCTACGCGGGTAAAGCCTTTGAACAAAAAAAATTCATCGACGGTCCCCAAGTCGTTACGATACGTCCCAACAATATGGCTGCAGCTGACACCAACGACTCGCAAGCGGATATCGTTACAATCGCCTATTCTCCTCCTTCATCGCTTCGTTCCATTGTGAAAGACGTCATCCGCAAAACCTCAGGCAAAGTTGATCTAACAGAAGCTAAAATTGTCGTGTCTGGTGGTAGAGGTGTTAAGAGTGTAGATGGATTCAAGCCTCTCCAAGAGCTGGCTGAAGTATTAAATGGAGCTGTTGGCGCCTCCCGGGGAGCATGCGATGCGGGGTATTGTGATTATGCCATGCAGATCGGACAGACCGGTAAAGTGGTCACTCCTGAAATCTACATCGCCTGTGGAATCAGCGGTGCCATCCAACACTTAGCCGGTATGAGTCAATCTCGCATCATCATCGCCATCAATAAAGACCCTGAAGCGCCTATATTCAAATTGGCCGATTACGGCATCGTCGGAGATTTATTCGTCGTCGTTCCACTCTTGACGGAAGAGTTCAAGAGAGCGATGGCTTGATATTAGAATGACCCATAGCTACTCAAATGAGAGCTATGGGTCATTCTTAATATTTGACTGGAACGTTTTATATGATTGTATTTTCTACTATGCCACGATAGTATTAATAGTGACATTAACGATATAGCTATTCATATCTGACACGAATAATAAGGAGTTCTTACATATGGATTTTGTAGCAATTGACTTTGAAACAGCGAACGCCAACAGATCAAGCGCCTGTGCTTTAGGCCTTGTTGAAGTACAAGGAGGCATCATTACATCAGAACAAGTCTGGTTAATCGATCCAGAGCAGCATTTTGACTATAGAAATATACAGATCCACGGGATTACTGAATCTATGGTTAGCGGAATGCCCACGTTCCATGAGCTATGGCCAACGATCGAACCTCTCCTGCAAGGAAAACAGATTGTTGCGCACAATGCTTCTTTTGATATGAGCGTTTTACGTTACTGTTTAGATAAATCTCTCATAGATTACCCTACTTTCCAATACTTCTGCACCTATCTACTCAGCAAAAAAATGTTGCAAGGCATGCCTTCCTATAAATTAAATGTTATTGCTGAATATTATGACATTCCGCTCAACCATCATGATGCATTAGATGATGCTCGTGCATCTGCTACGATTCTATTGAAACTACTAGAACAGGAACAATACTCGGGTCCAATGCAACTCTCCATCGCTCATGGTTGCAAGATAGGGTCGATGTTTACTGGAGGTTATACCCCCTTCTCGGCTCCTGCAAAGAAACGTCCGAAGAAGTCATCCCCTAGAAATCTCCTAACAGCAACTCCAACCTTATAACTACAAAGAAGACAAGTGACCGGAATATCCGTATGCTTGTCTTCTTTTAAATAATATATATCCAGATTATCATTTAGCTGATATATTAGTTAATATATTACTTTTAAATAAAAATTTGAGATAACTACACATCTACCGTTCACTCCAGATCGAGAAGGGAGGTGAAATCAATGAAAAAAGTAGTCCTAATCGTACTATTAGCTTTCTTCTCCATCTCTACTAACGCATTTGCCGCATATACTGCAACATCACATGATTTGCATGTTGGCCAATTTGCTCAACATAAAATGAGCGTCGGCCTTTGGAGCGCTACGAATGAAACAGTTCAGTTAACACTTTATACCAAAGGACCCCTTGGTCAACTTGACCAAAAGTTCTCAACTACCGTAAATATAGGTCCAACCATCCCGAGTCCAGTGGTATTTGACGTTGGTTATCTGTCCCCATCATCAACCTATGTAATTAAAGGTCAATTTCAAGGCTCATATGGCAGCCTCGGACCTATTGACTTAATCCCAGTATATTAATACAAAGAAAAAAGACAAGCGTACTGATATTTCAGTCGCTTGTCTTTTTATATTCCAGATCATATTTATTCGTGATGTCCACAAAGTTCACCCGTTTGCGCAAACATTAAATCAAAAACCGTCCCTCTCCGAAACATCGGATAAAACATAGTTTATGTTACTACTTACCTAACAATATTTTCGCATAAGGTGAATCGATGGGCAGCATGATCACAGGTTCATTCTTCAGCGTCACGACATAACTCTCTAATGTCCGATAGAAGCTATAAAACTTTGGATCACTACCATATGCTAGATTATAGATCCTTGCAGCTTCTCCCTCGCCCTCCGAAATAATCTTCTTGGCATCGGCTTTCGCTTGGGCAAGAAGCTCCGTAGACGTGCGATCCGCTTTAGACGTTATTTTTCGTGATTCCTCGTCACCCTCAGACAAATAACGAGCAGCAATAGATTGACGGTCAGAAATCATTCGATTATACACACTTTGCTTATTTTCCTCTGGTAAATCGGTACGCTTGATGCGTACATCAATCACCTCAATACCATAATCATCTCTCGTTAAAGCTGAAATAACATCCTTCGTTATCTCATCGTTGATGTTACCGCGCTCTGTATTTTCACTAATGATATTCTCATAGTTAACTTCCGATAACTTACGACGAACAGCGTTGTATACTGCTTCATCTATTCGTTGGACACCACCACTAACCGATTGAACAGTTCTTAAAAATTTCGAAGCGTTATTAATACGCCATACCGTGTAATTATCAACGACAATTGGCTTCTGATCCTTCGTTAGTATGGTCGTAGGCGTGCTTTCATAAGTCATCTGATATTTAGGAAGAGTGGAGACATTCTCCACAAACGGAATTTTAAACTTTAATCCTGGCTCTGGTACTGCTCTTATTGCTTCACCAAATCTAAGAACGACCTTATACTCTCCTTCTTTGACGATATACATAGAGCCCGATGCCAGAATAAGTATAAGTAGCACCGATATAAGAGCTATCCATTTGTTCTTCATTGTGCATCGCCTCCTTGTGGAGCAGTTGTTGCAGGTGGGTTTGTTGGTGTTGTAGTCGTTTTATTAGAACCGCTGCGCAACAGCTCATTTAATGGCAAGTAATTAACGGTATCACTGTTAGAATTCGTTATAAAAATTTGAGCATTAGGCAGTATTTTCTCTAATGTTTCTAATATCAAGCGACTCTCCGTAACGTTTGGATTTTTCTTATACTCTTTGAATATTGCATTAAATTGGGCCACATCACCTTGGGCATTCAATATCCGCGACTTTTTCTCACCCTCCGCGTTCTCTATAAGGGCTTGTGCCTCGCCTCGAGCCTTTGGAATGAGATCATTCTCATATTTCGCCGCATTATTAATTTTCGTATTTTTCTCTTCTCGAGCATTCGTTACTTCACGGAATGCTTCTGTAACCTGACCACCTGGCGGTTCAATATCTTGGAATTTAATATCAATAATTTGGATCCCGGTATTGTACTTGGTCTGCAACTCCAACAGCTTCACTCTAACCTTATCTTGAATGACGGTCTTCCCATCTGTAATCGCATAATCCAATTTCTCTGAACCGATTACCGCACGTATAGAGGAGCTTGTCGCATTACGCAAAAATTGCTCTGGATCATCAATATTGTATAAATAATCGCGAATATTACTTATTTTCCACTGAACGACAGCGTCCGCCGATACGATATTCTCATCTCCCGTTATCATCATCGCTTCTTCTTCAACTAAAACAGATTTATCACCTTCATCGCGATAACCGATGTGAATCCGTTGCGTCAGCTCTGCTGGAACCGTTATAACCTGTTGAATCGGGTAAGGCCATTTGAAGTGCAGTCCTGCCGAGGTCTCATTCGAATACTTACCGAATGTAAGTACGGCAGCACGCTCTTGCTCTTGCACCGTATAGAACGATGATGATCCCACAAAGATAATAATGATTGCCGCTGCAAATCCAATCATTATTTTCTTATATGTTCCAGGCTTTAACTCAGGCATTTTCCGACCCGTCGTGCTTTGATTTACATTCTGATTATTACCTTGATCCATGAAACCCAATAATATCTCTCCCCTTCTGAACAAATGGTTCACTACAGGGGATAGTACGTAAGAGTGAGGGAAAGGTTACCATTATTTAAATTTAATGATTATCTCTACTTGATGAGTATGATAACCAAGAAAAAAATCAATTTTACTGTTAAGTATCCCATTCTGAAAAAGAGAGACTGATGCATTAAAATAGCAGGTCAAGGTGGTTATCCTGATACGCTCCCATCATAGTAGACAGTAGAAAAAAACAAACCTTCTACTACTACAATGATGGGAGTTTTTCTAATGTCTAAAAGAAGTCCTACTTCTTTAGAAGTAAAATTACACGCCGTTCAGCGGTGTCTTGGGCATAAGTCAAATCCAAACTATGAAGCAAAACAGCTCGGGGTAAGTAAGGGAACCGTCACGGATTGGATAAGAAAATATAAGGCAGATGGTTTGGAAGGGCTAAAGGAATCAAAGACATGGAAAACATACTCAAAGAAAGCGAAGCTTGCTGCTATTAAAGAGTTATTGTCTGGTCATTACTCCTTATCAGCGGTAACAAAAAAGTACCATATTTCAAGTACAAGTGTCCTGAGGAATTGGATTTCCAAGTATACTAGTGAGATAGAATTGAAACCTACTCGTAAAGGAAAGGGACTATCTCATATGAATAATGGACGTAAAACATCTTTTGAAGAACGCATTGAAATTGCACAATATACCATCGCTAATGATTTGGATTATCAGAAAGCGATCGCAAAGTACGATGTATCCTATCAGCAAGTGTACGCATGGGTTCGGAAATATCAAGGAGGCAGTGAGGATGCTCTCAAGGACAATCGCGGTCGCAAAAAGCCTGTAGAGGAACTAGATGAGCATGAACGTCTTAAGCTACGGATCAAGCAATTAGAAGCTCGGAACGAATACCTGGAGATGGAGAACTCCTTCGCAAAAAAGTTGGCACAGATCAAGCAACGAAATACACGCTAACCCTCGTTCGACAAGTAGACTTGTATCATGCGATTCAAGAACTGAACAAAGAAAAAGGTTACGCAATTACGAAGTTGTGTGCGTTAGCAGGGGTTGCTCGATCTGCCTATTACAAGTGGTTAAACTGGACGCCATCTGCCAGGGAACTTGAAATTCATGCGCTAGCTAAAGAAGTGAAGCTTCGTTATGACAAGCGAAAAGGGATACTTGGGTATCGTCAAATGCGTACTCAGCTAAACCGAAAACTCAAAAAGACTTACAACAAAAAACGCTATTATCGAATCATGCGTGCTCTTGGACTCAAAGCAGTCATCCGTAGGGAACGGCCGAGCTACGTGAAAGCCTCTGAAATCCATGTCGTTGAAAATGTAATGAAACGTAACTTTGATGCCAATTCTCCTAATTCAAAGTGGTGTACGGATGTCACCGAGTTGAAGTATGGGAATGGTCGCAAGGCCTATTTAAGCGCTATTATCGATGTATACGATAACGCCATTGTTTCATGGGTATTAAGCCATTCCAACAACAATAAACTCGTGATGGATACGCTGAAGAAGGCTTACAAGAAGAATCCCAGTGTAACCCCACTCCTCCAAAGCGACAGAGGCTTCCAGTACACATCTCATGAGTATAATCGACTCCACGTAAAATATGGATATATGAAAAGCATGTCTCGTGTGAGCCGATGCTTGGACAACCAACCTATTGAACGATTTTGGGGTACTTACAAATCAGAAAGCTATTATCTTACAAAGTTTCACACCTATGAAGACGTCTTTAAAGACGTTAGCGAATATATTCGCTATTACAACAACTACCGCTATACAGAGTGTTTGGGTGGTTTGTCACCTAATGAATACCGCCGAACTGTATAACAAAAAACCTCAGCTCTGTTCAAACCAGCCGAGGAATCGAGGTCTAACTATTTTTGTTTTTTACACTGTCCACTTGACAGGGAGCACTTCATCCTTGACCTGCTATTTGGAATTTCTGGTCCATTGTGGCTTGCTTCAATAGTTTTATGGGCGAGTGAAAGCCACCCCGATAGTGTAAATACATTCGATCCTCTTTGTCAGGTTTGTCATTCCTGCTCTTGTGATGTCTCTACTTTTACATTTCTTTCCTCAAACACACGCTTTGCTACAGAAATAGCGTTGAGTACGCGTGGGAAACCTGCATAGGATATGCAATGGGTAATCGCTTCAACGACTTCGTTCGTAGAGAGACCAACATTAAGAGCCCCGTGAAGATGGGCATAAAGTTCTGAGTCGACTCCACCTTGGGTTGTCAGGGAAGCAATCGTCAACAGTTGCCGCTGTTTTGGGTTCAGTCCTTCTCTGGAATAAATATCGCCAAATGCAAACTCGATTATGTAGTTAGCAACGTCAGGAGCAATATCTTTCAGTGATTCGATTACACGTTCTGCTGCTCCTCCGCCCCCGCCTACTTCCATTAGTTTGTTCCATCCTCGTTGATAGCGTTCTGTCGTCATGTTGCAGCCTCCTAGAAGTAAATTTCATGATCACCATATTTTTGGTATATATTCTACGTTAATACGGAAAAATGCAGACCGGTTTTGAACATAAAAATGCAGAGATGAAGAGGTTCCACGGTATGGCAACAGCCAAGTACCGAGGTCTATTTCGTATGCGAATACAGACGTATCTCACAGCATTTGTTGTGAATGTGAAACAAATGGTAAAGCTAGTCGAGCAAAAGCAGTCCGCCCTCGGATGAGGAGCGAGCTGCTTTTTAGTATTCTCGATTACATTTCCAAATTGAATCTCTCTTTACTCAAAAGCAAGGCTTTTGCAGGGCTCTCAGAGAGGGCACTTTTTTTAAAAGTGTCCATCTCTCGGGTCATAGTTCAGTTTTCCGGCTATGCATCTTCTTTCAATTGTTCTAGAGTTAGAGCTGCGAAAGCAGTCTTAGGCATATTTAAAGAAATCAACAAAGCTTATGACTGAGACAAAATTCCTTTAACAAATAATGAGACACTGTGCTTGTAGAACTCTTCCTCGGTGACGAGTTGGGACTGATATTGCCGGTGAATCAGCTCGCTCATCTGAAATCCGTAGCACATCGAGAGAAAAGACATGGCGGCAAGACGCTCATCCTGTCTGGCTATAACTTTTTTCTTCTGCAGGCGCTCAAAATATTCAACCAGCAAGGAGTGCAGCTTCACCGGCGGATCGGCCAGCACTCTGTCCAATTCGGGAAGCATTCCTTTGTCGCGGATACCAATCAAAATGATGTCCGCATTTTTATGGAAAAACAAACGGTACTGCTGGCTTACATTCAGCAGATCGACTTCCGGATTATCGGTCGCTTCCTCTTTTAACAGCTTCTCGAATTGCGGGATATCCGAATGTCTTTCAATGATGGCTTCCAATATGCCTTGCTTGCTTCCAAATTGCCGGAAAATCGTAGATTCATTGACTTTAGCTTCTGTTGCAATGGCTTTGGTGCTTACTCCCCGATAGCCCTTCTTTTTGATGAGCCTTGTCGCGGCTTCAATGATTCTGTCTGAAGTTTGCATTGTATTTCTCCTTTTGCATGCATATGTTAAACCTATTCTACTACAAGTTTTGCATATGCAGCAGGGTCGGGGTTCATCATTTTCATAAACGTTTATTTAAGGTAAATCGCTTCTTTTTTCCCAGCGGCTTGGTTCCGTAATCTTGACATGATCAGGCACCAATTGCGTAAGCGTGCCTAATTTATCGAATGTAATCTGGATTCGGTCAGAGGGCAACAGCCATTGTTCGGTCTCGATTGCGCAGCAATCCGGTATCGTCCCCATTCCTATAATCGTGCCCGGGAGCGGCGTGAAAACTTTGAGAACCTCCTCCATCACTTTTACAGGGTGTGCAGAGTACTCGGATGTGCTTCCCTTCCAGTGCAGTCTCTCCCCGATGCGTACATCCACATCCAGTGCTAGCGGGTTGTCGATTTCATCCGGCGTAACCAGAAATGGTCCTATTCCTTTGCTGCGATCAAAATCTTTGCAGCGCGTCGGTCCGGTCAGCGACTGGAAATCCGGCCACTGCACATCGCGGACAGTACTGTCGTTAAAAATAACATAACCTGCAATGCAGTTCCCCTTCCCTGTAACAAAGGCCAGCTCCGGCTCGATATCCAGGTAGGAAGAGTACGAAGGCCAATGAATCGTATCCCCATCGCCAATTAATGCATTATGGTTACACTTGTAATAACTGAAAGTTACTTTATTTGGATCTTGCTGGAATTTTTCAGCAATTTTTCGTTTAAGCTCTTCTCTTTCCGGCCCTGTATATTCTCTTTGCAGCAGATTTACGCCAGCATTTCTCAGATGTCTTGGCGTCAGCCCGAAATCGATAAGCGCAGCCGAATTCGGAACCGGCGGCAGCAGTTTTACCGCTGCAATCGGGCAGATTTCATTTTCATTGAATTGATGCGACTGTTCAACAGCATATTGCATCAATTCCTTAGCGGCATCATAACTTACCGGCAAATAATGAAGGTAGCTGTCCATACTTTCAAGACTGTCAACGAATGTTCCCTGCTGTTTCATGATTGCCGCAAAAGACACGACAAATTTCTCGTTAATTACAAGCCCAAACAAAGGTTCCTGGGATGTCTTGGTTTGAAAGGTTACTAGCTTCATGTTGCAGCGCCTCCATCCATGTAGTGTGATGTTGTTCTGTTACTATCATATAGCATAGAACAAATGCATGCAAGTACATGCTTGCATTTCTGTTTTCCATTCTCTATAATAAAGACATAGTCAGTATGCCTTACCCCAAAAACATATACGCAAAGGAGAATTTTCATGAAGTATGGACGTATTATCCAAAAACCTCGCGTTAAATTTTTTGAAGTCGCAGATGGCGTCTTTGCCGGTATTTCGCCGTATCGCGGCATCAGTTGGGCCAATGCCGGGTTCATCAACAAGGGTGATGGGCTGGTGTATGACACGTTCTTCGATTTGTTCCATGCGCGGGAAATGCGGGAGGCTTTTATGGAAGTAAGCAACGGCAGCTCTCCCGCATATGTGGTGAACTCGCACTATAACAGCGACCATGCCTGGGGAAACAAAGTGTTTGAAGATGCTTGCATTATTATGCACAAGGAAGCGTCCAGAGAGCGTCTCACCGAAAATATCGCCTGGATGGACAGCGTCATCAGAAGAGGAAAGGATTCTCCGGAATCGACTTCGGGCGAGCGGTTTTTTGCAGCGGAATTTGAAGGATTCGACCTGGAAGGCGTAGAATGGGTGCTCCCGAATATTGAGATAAAGGACGATATCAACATCCGTCTTGGCGATACGGAAGTTATGATTTACAACGTAGCTCCGGCCCACTCTGACAGTGACTTGCTGCTGTGGATGCCAAAAGAAAAAGTGCTGTTCGCCGGCGATGTCGTGTTTAACGGTTGTACGGCATACAGCGAAGAGGGAACCATCAATTGGATTAAAGTGCTTGATCGCATTATTGATGAAATTAAACCCGAAATCGTTGTTCCAGGACATGGCGCCATCTGCGGCTTGGACTTCGTGAAGGAGCAGAGAGACTACCTCCTGAACCTGATCAGCGAATTCAACAAGCATTACAATGACGAAATTGATTCCTTGTCCCTGACCAAGCAAATTGATATTTCCCGCTTCCTTCATTGGATTCAGCCAGAACGCTTGTATGTTACAGTGGATATCCTATTGAAAAGCAAACGAGGGTTACCACCCCTTCCAATTTGGAACGAGGTGCCTGCTAAGCTGGAAGACATGAAAGCTTTTTTGGCCGGAAAATATGGCAATCAGATCAAGCCATGGGACCCTATGAGTGTTTGGCAAGAATAGCAATTTGAAGCTAACGTACGAAAAACAAAAAAACGGCCCTGTCGCAAACGATGCGAACAGCGGCCGTTTTTTTGAATTGTTCCACGGAATTAAAATCGGCGCTTAGAACCGATTATGAAGAAAAATGGAGATGGACTTATGACTTACTAGTAGAACTCAAAAGTTACTTGAAATACAAGGTGTAAATACAACGAGCTTAGCTGGTGTACTGGGCGAGGCTGGTGATCTAAGCAACTATGCACTTGGAAATGCTTTGTTACGACATGCCGGTCTAAATTTGACTGAGGCGAGTTCCGGTAAGTGGCGTGGTAAAATGACGCTCAGCAAACGCGGCCGCCCCCGTCTGCGGCGGTTTCTCTATCTCATGACAATGTGTATGGTAATGACCAATTCGGATGTCAGGGCTTTGCACCACTTCAACGTGGAAGTAAAAAAGCTAATGAAAATGAAATCCATTATGAAATTATGCGGTAAAGTTGCCCGTATGCTTGTTGGTCTGGCTAAGTGCCGCGAGGCTTACGACTCGAACAAAGTCTTTCCGCAAGCAGCCTAAACCAAAAAGACTCACCTCACCAGATCATGCATTCGCAGGATAATAAGAAGCACGAAGTATCGGGAGACGTTACGCAAAAGGGCTCGGACCCGTTCCGTTAGAAAGACCGACCTCCACCCCTTAGATAGATGTGACGAAGAATGAAAGGGCTTAGACCCGTTGAGACATGGGAGAGAGAATCGCTAGGGCTACGTGGAGACGTGCATATTATGGAACGATATGGGTGATGTACACACACCTTTGTTCCTGCATGCCCTTTTTACTCTCCCGCAGCTACTGGCTCCTCCATGTCTTCTTCGCTCACACTTACCATAGGGTGAAATCCTGCGAATTCATGAGTCTGAGTGAGGAAATTGAATCATTTCGAGGGAGCTTAATGCAATAAGGAGATGTTCTATCCTGAGTCCGATAGTTCAGTTATTTCACAGGTTTCTTGACAATGTCCTGCCAATGAGGAGGGAGCTCATAAGTCTTTAAGTGGGTGTAATTAACCAGTTTAACCTCAGGTCCCGCTGAAATTTCAAACGTTAACCTGTCTTCTCCGACAGAAATATGTGATCCGACAACAGGCGTCACATCGAGCGTTATTGATAAGATGAATCCACGAAATCCATTTATCCTCTTTGAGTCCACTACATCAACGAAATACGGATATACTAGCGGCGGTTCCAGCAATAAACGTTGATAATAATCCCGAACAGCATCGTTCATATATGGATTTAAAAAATTCATAAGCATATCCTGCAATCTCAGCTCTTCTGAGTCTTCATGAGGAGTGTGATAACTAGTTTCGGCGTTTGATTGCATAGGAGATAGCAGGCTCAATGCCACAGTCAGAAAATCAGCTATAATGATTTTTTTCATAATCATTGATTACACCTCATCCAAGTTTACAGATAGGGTGCCCAATTTATGTTTACATGAGTAATAATTCCATGCAATACTGCCCGTTAGCTTAATAAAAGAGCAGGATACCGAAGTACCTGCTCATCAATGTGTATTACTCAACTATCGTATCCCGTTAGCGTAACGCATTAAGCTATTGTTCTGATTCAATCGTTTCCCATAACGAGTCCCGTGACACATTAATGTATTTCAGTTGCTTCATATCATAGAGGAAATCAGGCTTCCGATTGATCATACACATTCCTAAGTCCAAGATTCGCAGGCGCTTCAGCTTCTCTAACTCGGGCGGTAGCTCATGGATCGAGGTGTATTGAATCGTAAGCCTCTCCAGTTGTTCCAGCTTTCCAATCTCCGGTGGGATTCGGTTTAGGCTGATCTCTTCCTTCGGCTTGATCCGATACCCTGGAGTCGGCCGATCCGAGCTCGCACAATGGATGCAAAGCTCTCTCAGGTTCTTCAGCCTGGCTATTGATGCGGGAATACTCTCCAAATCAGCCGTCATGATTGTCAAGCGTTCAAGCTTGCTTAATTCGAATAGCCCTTCGGGTAGACGATAAAGATCCTGTTCAAAAATTTCTAGATCACGCATCTCTGTAAGCTCCCGGATTCGCTCAGGCAGCTCTGTCAGCCCATGCCCACTTATATAAATCCAGTCAGCTTTATGCTTAATGGCATCATCTAGCAGACGATCCAGGTCCCGGTGAGACTTTAATTCCAAAAAAAGCCCTGTAATTCGATCCATCAGTTCGATTGCTTCTTCCTCAGTTACTTCCATACCATACATATGTTCATGTACAACCGAGTAAAGGTAGTCTCCGCCACCTTCTTTCAAGAAACACAAGTCTTCCGGTAGGCTAGGATAAATCCAATCCGACAGGCGGTTTGCCATTTGCTTCAGTAGGTACCCGCTTTCTTCGCAGCATCTATAAAAATTGTAGGTTCCTACGGTATAAAAGGCATGACTGCGATAGGTATTACTTATTTGTGTAACTTCATCCATATTATCGTCTTGGATTACGATTGTTTTCACCAGATAGGGTTCCAGCTCTTCCAATACGCTTGTGTAATGGCCCCGTACCACATCAGCCGATATTTTCTCCCCAAGTACAAAACATTCCGAGTTCCGTATTGCCAAATCTATTACCTGCTCGTAAGCTTCACCTTTAGGGTCTGTATACATTCTCATCCCATAAGTCTCCATTCCCATTCAAAGTAATAATATTTCTATTGGCATGATACCATAATTTGGAGCTATCCTGCCCATTAGTGCAATAAAAGACTGCCGCAGCAGCCTTTCCGTTAGTTGAATATTCTAATCTAATTTTAATGCAGAAAAAATGAGCTGATCGAGATTTTAGTGGAGCGCGAAAGCCTTATTTCTTTTAATTCTTGAAATTTGGCATTCTCCTGTGTTTCGTTTTTTGTTCGAATGCAAATGCAATACGAATTAGTGTCGGTTCACTAAAAGCCGTTCCTGCGAATGTAATTCCAAATGCTCTTCCATTCTCTTGGAACCCAGCAGGTACTGCTATGGATGGATAACCCGCTCTCGCACATATATCAGCTCCGACATAAGAAGGAAACAGGATTGTATCCAATCCATACTTTTCTAAAGCATAATCTATACCCCTATTTTGTGAATAATATAAATCAGTAATAGACTCTAGAATATATTTCGGACTCTTTAATGGCTTATCAAGTGTTGATCGATATTTCAATGAATCTTGTCCGTATTTCAAAGCCTTCTCCGTATTCTGTTCGTTCCATTCAATCAATTCATTTAAAGTATGAATAGGAAGATGAGCGGGGAGACTTTGCAAATAGTGTTCAACAGAATGCTTAAATTCAATGTTCATTTTGTTATATTCCCACTCTTTATGGAACGATGGAATTTCTACATCTTCTATTACTATGGCTCCAGAATCTTTAAGTTTTGCCACAGCATCATTAAATAATCTTTCATCATACTCGCCAATGTCACGATATTTCTCAGGTGGAACATTTCTGAAGACGCCTATGGTTGCATTACTTAATCCGTCTTTATCCAAAAATGCTGTATAGTCCACATTAGAATGTTCATTCTTCCAAGTAGCGGGATCTCTTTCATCCTTGCCCGCAAGAGCACCCAATAAGATCGCTGCATCAGTCACAGTCCTTGCCATAGGTCCAGCTGTATCCTGAGAATAGGTCCACGGAATTATTCCTAATCGACTTATTAAACCTACGGTTGGCTTTATGCCAACAATAGCGTTCTGTACAGCTGGGCTTAAAATAGAGCCAGATGTTTCTGTCCCAACTGCGATTGTAGTAAGATTTGCTGCAACGGATGCGGCAGATCCCGTACTAGATCCACCAGTAAAAAAATCCCCATATGGATTTTTTGTTTGCCCCCCTATTGAACTGTATCCCGCCCACATTGATGAAGACATCCCATTTGCCCATTCTGTCATATTTGTTTTCCCAAGAATAATTGCACCTGCGTTCCTTAGTTTTTGGACAAGGAAGGCATCCCTTGAGCTTACATGGTTTTCCAAGGCTAGTGCACCCGCACTTGTATGCATTTTATCATTTGTTTCAATATTTCCTTTCAATAATACAGGGACACCATGTAAAGGGCTTCTTGCTCCTACTAATTTTCTTTCTTGGTCTAATGCTTCTGCAATAAAAATCGCATCTGGATTAATTTCCATAATAGAGTTTATCATCGGGCCACTCTGGTCAATCGTTGCGATCCGATACATGTAATACATTACAAGCTCTCTTGAAGTAACTTCCCCCTTATCCATTGCATCCTGTAATTCAAGTATCGTTACTTCTTCACTATTTAATTTTTTTAATCCAAAGATATGTTCCATGATGAGCTCCTACTTTCGATTTTGGGTCATTTCATTCATTCATGTGAATCCTATGATCCTAATTATAGAATTGACTGCTTATAAATATATATATATAAAACAATTACTATTCGTATTGCACATAAAAAGGCTTGCGGGTTTACCCCGACAAACCTTATGATCTAGTTATTTTTTGAATACACAATTTTTTTGATACTATCATGGGAAAGGCTGAATAGTTCTGAGAGCTGATCAATATTAGATCCCTCACCGAATTTCTGGTGAATCTGGCTGTTTCTGAGGTTCAGGTAATTTCTGTTCCCTGATTTTTCACCCCACTTTTTGCGAGACCCTTCAGAGTTGGGGATGTATACCATTCGACCTTGCACATACTTCTGTATTTCCTTAAGTAAGTCTTCTGGCAATAAAGCTTCAGCACTTATATATTTCAAAGTAGATCTACTCCTTAAAATAGAATTTAATTTTAAGGTAGCAAAACCTATACTATAAACTGTTTTCACCATACAAGTCAGAATGAAAACATGCGGTTACTTCATTATGCTCCATACAAATAACCGCCGTGATCATAATATAGACTTTGCATGGAGCTTGTTATTTGCGGCATTATTGTTCAATCTTAACCCTCCTTATCGCAATTTCACGATTTATGATAACCTATTACTAATCACACTTCTTAATAATTATTCTATGTTATTCAAGTTAAATCCTTCTTAACATTAAGCAATCGTGTCCCGTTAGTTGTATGATTAATTACGAGTATTCAATGAGTTTCTTGTCGATTTCTGCAATTTCGCCGATCTCTGATATACCATCCCAAAGAATTGTTGACTCAGCATCAGCAGGTACTTTCTTTCGCACTCCACTACGATTAAAGAATGGGTTATCGGAGCATCGAGAGAACTGTAAATAAGCTAATCTATGCGAAAAATTGTAGGATAATTCACGGTGAACCGTATCACAAGTAGGGCAAGTTCTTTGGAGAAAAGCTCGCAGCAGGCTTGGAAGGGCGCTTTGCCGGACATGGGTTCAGGAAGGGGCACGCTTGGTGGCGAAATCGGCGCAAACGGGATTCTGCGAGCTTTTTGGGGTCACAAAATGATGAGATACCTGGAGGGGGAATGGACTCCGCCATGCTGTCCTCCAGTTGGCGCTCGACCTCGTTCCTCCGGGACAACAGCCGCTCCTGACGGTCTTTCAACTCGCCTAGTCGTTCGAAGAACAGGTCGTCATCGACGCCGTTTCTTTCAAGCAACTTGAGGAAGCGCTCACGCTGACTTTTGATGCTCGTGAGTTCTTTATCAACGGCAGACTCGATGGAGCAGGCCGACACAATCTGCGCTGTCAGGTATTGATTTTTTTTCCAAAATAGGTTATTTTATAGACAGCTTAGCGATAAGCAAGTTCCTGACACGAAGGGAGATGTGTTTTAATGGCAACTACTTATACTTATATGGTGGTTTGGTCTTAAAACTGAATAGCAGGCATACGCGGAAAAAGCGGGGAAAAACCCCGTATTATTTGGTATGCCATCCAAAGTAACCTTTCGTGAATATTGCTGTTTGCGGGATACGATAAAGGTCGTATCTTTTTTTGTGTCTTGATGCCGCGCGACACCAGCTTCTTTAGAGGCTGCTTGTCCGCGGTATTTTTGCGTCCAAAAAACAACATTATAAGGAGCTAACAAAAAAACATGATTGATTTAAAAACCTATGGCTATACAGAAATAGAAGAAATACCCGGCGAGTTATTGCCCGGCAGGATTACGGAGCTTCGGCGGGAGCGTTTCACGGTAGTAACAGAGCGGGGCGAGGTAACGGCTGTGCTCAAAGGCGCGTTCTATCACAGCGCAGAAACGCGAGAAGACTTTCCGTGCGTCGGTGATTTTGTCTTGCTGCGCTACAATGAGAGCGGAGATTCTCTCATCGTTACGGTACTGCCCCGCCGCTCCAAGTTCTCACGCGCGGATTACTCAGGGCATGGCGCAGCCTATGCCAAAACCGTGCTGGAACAGGTCGTCGCAACCAACTTTGACTATGTGTTTATCCTTTCTTCTCTGAATTGGGATTTCAACGTTACCCGCATCATGCGTTATCTGACACAGGCCAGACAGAGCGGCGGCCAGCCGGTCATTATTCTGACCAAGGCTGATCTCGTTGAAGATTTCAATATTCCGCTCGCAGAAGTCACACAAAGCATCCCTGATGTGCCGGTTCACGCGATCTGCAGTCATACAGGCCTGGGACTGAACGAACTCAATCCCTACTTGATGCCTGGTAAAACAGTCGTCTTTCTCGGCATGTCCGGCGTCGGTAAATCGTCTCTGCTCAATGCGTTGATGGAACGGGACGTAATGAAGGTTCAGGCGATCCGGGAGGTCGACAGCCGGGGGCGGCATACGACAACGCACCGTCAGCTGTTCATGCTCCCCTCCGGTACGATGGTCATCGATACGCCGGGTATGCGTGAGCTTGGGCTTTTTGATGCCGACGAAGGCATACGCGCAAGCTTTACCGATGTGGAGGAATGGTTCCCGCAATGCCGATTTACGGATTGCCGCCATCAGGCCGAGCCGGGCTGTGCCGTTCTTGCCGCGCTTGCCGACGGTTCGTTGCCACGTGAACGGTGGGAGCATTATGTTGCCCAGCAGCATGAGAACAAGTATGTCCAGGATAAAACGAGCTACCTCATCGACAAGAGGGCTCAAAACAAAACGATCGCCATGTGGAGCAAGCAAACGAAGAAAAACGGAGGATGGAAGAAATGAATATTAAATTCGAAACGCTGATCTATGCCTTAAGCCGACGGTTCAAGAAGGATATCATCTCGGCCGACTGCCAAACCATGCCGTTACAGGGCGGAACTGTGGGAAATGTGTACCTGGTAACGGGGATCGCCGAAACAGCGGATGGCGAAAAATTGCCATACCGTATCGTGCTGAAAATCCAGAAGAAATGGGAGCGTTACGGCGATCCGGGTTCATGGCGCCGGGAATATGATCTCTATGCGTCTGACTTGGGAGCGACGTTCTCGGATGCCTTCCGCTGGCCGACATGTTATCACGCCGAGATCAATGCCGAAGAAAATAAATTCCAGCTGTGGCTGGAATTTATCGATGGCGTAACCGGTTTAGACTTGACCGGTGACATGTATGAACAGGCCGTGCTGGAGTTAGGACGCTATCAAGGCAAGCTGTATGCGGAGCAGCCCGCTGTTCTGCAGAGCCTGACCAACCTGAGCCATGCGGATCTCATGAAGAATACGTATCTGCATTACCGGTCATGGCCGGTCGTCTACGATTATATACGCTCGGAGGACTGCGAATTCCCGCAGCACGTGCGGCAAATGCTCATCGACATCGATGAGCACGCAGACGAGATACTCGCCCGCATCGAAAAATTGCCCCTCGTGCTATGCCACCGGGACTTCTGGGTGACCAACCTGATCTATGCCGACGGGAAAATCGCGCTCATCGACTGGGATACATCCGGATGGGGCTACCTGGGCGAGGATCTCGCAAGCCTGATTGCGGATGAAGCGGATATCGATCACATGGTCGAATACTACCAGCGATGTGTCCCCGCGTATTACAAAGGCTTTTCGGAGTATGCGGATGTATCCCCTATCGCCGATCATTGCGTCTACGAGCTGATCCTTCTCGTATTCGGGTACAGGCTTGTGGAGTGGTATCTCCACACAGAGGACGATGACGAGAAGACGAAGCATGTCCATACGCTCCAAAAAATCTATGAAATGAAGACCAGCCCTGTGCAGGGTTGACTCTAAAAAAAGAACTCCGAAAACCCTTGAATGTATTGGGTTTTCGGAGTTTCTTTCATTACTCCCATTCGATCGTCGCCGGCGGCTTGCTCGTGATGTCGTAGACGACGCGGGGCACTCCAGTCGGTGAATCGACAGTGGAATTGACAAACGTTTACGGCGTCACATCGGAAGCTCCGATGTACGTCATCGTTGCTGGAAAATCCCTGGATTCCTGCCGGCATTTTGCCTTAACTTCTTCGACTTGAGCTTCAAGGCTGCACCTCTGCAATGCTTGCTCCTCAGTGCTCACTCTGATGTAGATGACAGCTCATGGCTGCGCTAACCTGCCCATCGTATTATGAGATCAACCAGTTCTTTCTGGTTGATCTCATAATACGAACGGGCAGGATAATTCAATCGTTTCTCGAATATTTTCTGAGTTGGATAATTTATATGAACTTTGTGAATATAACGTTATCTGAAAGATACGCAATGATTATTTTTTGAAGGGATGATTAAATTGAAGCAAGGGATATTAGTTTATCTAAATGGAACTTCAAGTTCTGGAAAGACCTCCATATCGACTGAACTGATAAATCAGAAAGAGATTCCTTTTTATCATTTATCAATTGATGATTTTTTTAATAATTACAATGATTTTATTAATAATAAATTTCCAGATGAACCTACAAGAGAAATAGATCATCAAGTTGTCTCACAAATACTTGATGATTCCATATTCTCAGTGTACCATTCGACAATTAAATTGTTATCAGAACTGGGTTTTAATGTAATAGTAGATACCATAATCGTCAATGACAAGAGGTTTAATGAGTTTGTTGATCAATTTTTCGATCAGCCTACGTTATTTATAGGTGTAATATGCTCGAAAGAAGAACTCATAAGAAGAGAGCAAACAAGAGGAGATAGACCGATCGGACTAGCAGCTTCACAGTTTAGCAAAGTATATTGCTTTGATGAATATGACCTCGAAGTAAATACGGAAGAGATGAATCCAACAGAATGTGCCGAAAAGATATTAAGTTTTATTAAGTCCAATAAGGATTACTCGGTATTTAAGAAATTAAGTAAAAGAAATGTTAGTGTTTCCTAGATGGCGTATCCATCAGATAACACCATATTCAAGTATTGGGGCTATCGCCCCTCGGTCTGCCCGAGGGATTTCGGAATTAAGCTAACGAGGAACGATAGTTAAAAATAAAGGGTTCCACATATTAGTCATGCATAATATGTAGAACCCTTTATTTTATTTGATTTCCTTAAGTTTAGGTCTTGATAATTTTCAGTCTAAAACATTATTTTCTTCTGACAGGCTCCGCTGTCCTGATGTCAGCATGTCCACCACAATGTCCATTTGCTTCTCTAGTGATACCCCCTCGTCCATCCAGAACTCTTCCAACTGCAGTAAATAAAAGTTGCAGCCTTGCTCCTGCGCGAGCTGCTGCCATATGCCGTGTGTCATCATCCTACCCTTAAAGACTTCTGTGTCTCCGCCCGGAACGATCAAAAACATGTGGTCTGCCGCATATCCAGGCAAGTCCTGCTCCCGAATAAAAAGGTGTTTTGCCGGATCAAGCACTTCTTCCCTGGTGCGCGATGGTGGCGCAAGCTTTAGCAACCGATAGAGATTGAAGACAGAACGAACCGAATCATGAGGAATTAGCCATCTCTGGTCATGCCTCATTTCATACAACCCTACCGTTTCATGCGGAGCTATACAGAGTCTGAGTAGCTGCCTAGCTGTAAGGGCTTTCTGCTGCAGCCTAAAAATCCATCGTTCGGCCTCGATGCTTCTGCCCAGTAGGCTGCCTATCACTCTAACCTCATCCATTTTATCCATAGTTCCCCAATCTAGCATAATTACCGGGGCTATACTCTCCAGCGCCTTAAGAGCATCAGGATAGTTATAGTAATAGGTAGGAGCCAGTATTAACTCCGGTGCTAACGGCTTCAGCACCTCCACCGTATGCATCTCCTCCATCTCTGTAATTCCATCCAGCTCCTCGTGGAGCAATAAAGAAGAGCGCAGTACATCAAGCGTTGAAGCCACGGGCTTGATGCCGACAGCAAGCAATGCCCCAAGAAACTGCATACCCACAATCCGTTCTGCGCCCCGTCTTTGACGGAAAGCGCTAGGTGTTAAACCGACCATTTTTCTGAACATTTTGCCCAAATAAGAAGCATCGGCAAAGCTCCAGCCTGTTTCCTTGCGAAAAAGTGAAGAAAAATAGCTTGGATTAAACCCTGTCATCCGTGCCATAAAAGAACGCGTAATCGATGCGTCAAAATGCTGGTTCATATAAGAAAGCGCTCGTTGGATCGCTGGCTCATGGGTCATAAAGCTGGTTCCATACACATTGCTGACAAGAATGCTTCGTAGCAGCTCATCGAGCATTAAATTCAACCTGGGAGCAATCTGAATCCATAATGCCTGCCGAAGCTGTTCCATCAGGTTCTGCAGCAGTACGAACGAATGCCGCGGAAATTCCATTACACTCCCCTGCTCTGGCAAATGCTCATGATGAATATGGTAAAGCAAGCTATTGTCCGTCCGCTCCGTTAATTGATAGCTCTGGAAAACCACTGCATATACAGGCGCAAATTCAGCCATGTCGGCGGGTTCTATGCTCATGTCCGCTTCTGCATGTTGTAGAACGATAAACTTTCCTTTTTCCACCTTGTACACAGCGCTCGCAGAACGCAAGACGATGGCCTCGGTCGGCACAATGATGGCTACAAATGATAAAATCAATGCAGTAGGACTAAGCGTTCCCTTATCCACCAGCATGCGTGCATCCTGTAGTTCGTAGGTAATCGTATTCATCGCATCCTCCGTAAGTCCTTTTCTACCTATAATCACATGGGTTTTTATATTTCATTATATATGATAACGCCTTTCCCCTGGGATAAGAACCTACATCATTAAAACAAAAAAGCCGCGATTTCCGCGACTTCATAAGCGTATATGTTCTTGTCCTGCGACAACTACGATTCACTTAAGAAAACCGACACCCGCCCTCAAATAAAGAGCGCGATGTCGGCTTTAAACTTAACGGCCAAACTCCTTGTTGAGTAATTTAATGTGAGCCGCAGTAGCGTCCGGTCCTACCGAGTTGATGGCCGTTACCAAAATATGCTTCCCACCTAGAGGTCCGAAGGCTCTCGTCTCAAATCCGAAAGTACCGCCGGCATGCCCCCAATAGGATTGCCCGTCCGGTGTTTTCCCTTCAAAAATCCCTAGTCCGACTTTACCCATAGGTGAATCTACTGTTGTGAGCATCTGGTCCATCATCTCTTGATTTAGTAGCTTTCCGCCTAACAGCGCACTGAAGAAGGTGGTCAAATCTTTGACGTTTGATACTATATCTCCGGCTGCATTTGCCCAGGATTGATTCATTTCAGTCAAATCATACAAATGACCCGATCTATCCATATTATATCCCGTGGCATGCTTACCCGGAATATGGGAGCTATTCTCCATGACGAACGTCTCCGTCAGCCCGAGCGGTTCGATGAACCGTTTCCTGATCTGTTCCGCATACGTATCCCCGGTTACCTTCTGAATAATTTTGCCGGCAAGTATCGTATTGACGTTGGAATAGTTCCATCCCTTCCCCGGTGCATATACAGGCGGTTTTGCAAGTGCCAAGCCGATAAGATCGTCGACGGAATAGTAACGGAAAGGATTTTGAGGCAAGATTATATCCCGCAAATTATCATCCGTATAGCTCGCAAGCCCGCTTGTATGGTTCAATAACTGACGAATCTTAATATTGTTACCGTCATATCCGTTCCCCTTTACGACGCCTGGCAGCCATTTTTCGACTGAATCATCCAGACTCAATTGTTTCTCCTCAGCCAACTGCAATACAACGGAAGCGGTGAACGTCTTCGTGACGCTTCCGATACGGAATGAAAAATCTGGTTCTACCCGGCTTGGTACTTCGTAACTGGCCGTACCTGTAGCGTAGGACCAGCGTTTCCCATCCTGCAGCCCGCCCGCCACAACACTTGGGACGCGTTTGCTTGTAATCACTTCATCGATGACGCGTTTGACATCTTCCCGATGCTTGCTTTTCTTTTCCTTTTCCGTGAGTTCTTTTTTGGGTTCGCTTGCGAACTCCGATGCTATAATATTGTCAATGTGTTTAACCGCATCACCCAGTACATTGATATTGATCGAGATGACATGTTCACCGTCTTCCGTTCCACCCGCAAAGTTAGTAAATCCGGGAATACCGCCGCCATGTCCCCATACGTAGGTACCGTTAGGTAGCTTTGTTTGATAGATGCCAAGTCCATACTGCCCAAATGGGGAATCGGCTGTGCTGGTCATCATCTCCTTCTTCATCTCCGGTGTCAACAGCTTGTCACCAAGTAAGGCACGGAAAAACGTCGTCAAGTCTTCCCCTGTCGAGATGATGTCCCCGCCAGCATTCGCAATCGATGGGTTGAGCAGCGTTATATCTACTAGTTTATTTCCCGTGTCCAAGTAGCCGCGGGCATTTTTTTTCGGAATATCCATCGAGTTGCCTGGGAGGAATGTTTCTTTCAATTGAAGCGGTTCAATAATTCGCTTCTTAATCTGCTCTGCATAGGTTTCCCCGGTAGCTTTCTGGATAATGAGTCCCAGAATCGCGTAATTTGTGTTCGAGTATGCCCACCCCGTTACCGGTTTTTGCTTCAATCCGATGGCGACTAACTGTTCGGCTGTATAATTTCCGTCTGGATTCGTGAGTAATTTCGTTCTTAGCTCTGGCGTCAAGTAGTCTGGAAGTCCGCTTGTTTGATTCAACAATTGACGAATCTTAATCTTATTGCCGTCGTGCCCATTGCCCTGTACCAGCCCCGGCAGCCATTTCTCTACCGTATCGTCAAGGGACAGCTTCTTCTCACCGGCAAGCTGCAAGACAACCGCAGCGACAAACGTCTTTGTTGTACTTCCGATTCGGAATGCGGAGTCGGCGTCTACTTTATGGTTTCTTTCGATATTCCCTTCACCGGAAGCATAAGACCAGCTCGCATCTCCTTTCTTCACGGTAACGACAACGCCTGGAATATTGTCGCTATTGGCAGCTTTATCGATCGCTTGATAGGTTGCCGTGTGACCCGCGGCGTGCAGCGTTCCATAAGCAGGGAATACCGGTGCAACCGCCAATATCGCTGTTAACGTAAGTGCAACTCTTTTGTGCTTGATGAATGATTTCATAATGCATCGCTCCTATTATTTTGGAATGTTGTATTGATTCACTCCTTCACCTTACCCCCGAAATTGTAAAAACAGCTATTGATGAAACCGCCAAACTTTTGATGACATCGCCCTTAAATCTTGTCACATAGCTATATGACAAATGGTCAATGACTCATGTGACGTGCTTGCTGCAGCCAAGCTCCCAACCGTTCTCCCCCTTTCGCTTGACGACTCAAGATGTAATGATGCATGATAGGGTCTGAATCCATCGGAAATCGATGATCAAATAGATACAAGCAGGTGTGCATAATTCGTGTTCTCTATCATGAAAAAATGGTTCTGGTATGATTGGATACTTGTAGCCATACGAACAATTTGGCTGGTCATTATCGCAAGCGCTGGTTTTGTTGATCCGTCCTTGATCACTGGGTCGCTTGGGTTTGTACTTTCTTTTGCTCTCGTCATTTACCTCGTTCCATTCATCGTCCGCTATAGAAAAGAAGCTTGGTATCTTCCTATTGAAGTCATGGCAACGGGCTTTTTTTATCTTTATTTAGCCTACGCAGCTCCAGGACTACTATGGTCATTTGTCTTGCTCGTGATAACGATCGGATTGGCGAGCAGTCGAACAACTTATGTGTGGACAGGGATCCTCTGCGGAATCGTATTCCCGGTATTGAACGGTTGGATCGCTGATCTTCTCCCGGTTGAGTTCATCGTTAGCTGCAGCCTAGGTTTTGCCATCGGCTTTGCGTTCAATATCTTAGTTCAGTCCCATCAACAAGCCCGAATCATTCAAGAGCAGAATCAGTTACTGGAGCAGCATATTAAGCGGATTGAGGAGCTTACGCTGCTCGAGGAGCGCAACCGACTGTCACATGAGCTGCATGACACGATTGGCCATTCGCTTACCTCGCTTATCATCGGTGTCGAATCGCTGCGATCGACCGTACCGAATTCGCAGATCGAGAGGATTGATTCGCTTGTTGGTATCGCTCAGCACAGTCTGGTTGATATCCGAAAACATCTGCACCAGCTCTCTCATGCTCCGCTCAGCCATTCGTTAAGTGAGTCGTTACAGCAGTTAATCGAAGAGTTCATGAAGTCGACAGGTACAACGGTCAAATTCCGTGTGATCGGCAGTGAGATCCTCGTGATGCAAAAAATAAACTTTTGTCTACATCGCTGCCTTCAAGAATCTCTAACCAACGCAGTTCGGCACGGTCAAGCGAACGTGATATCTGTTCAGATGCATTTCGATAGTCAGCAACTCCGGTTACAGATTGAAGATAACGGCATCGGCATGGAAGAAATCCAATTCGGATTTGGGCTGGGTGGGATGAAGGAACGGCTTGAACAATTTCACGGCACACTGTCGATACATTCCGGGTCCGGTCAAGGGACATTTATCATCTGTCATATTCCGTTGCAGACAGAACCTGTACATGACGACGCGATCCGCCTGCTGATCGTTGATGATCAGGTGATCATAGCCGACAGCTTGAAGCAGATTTTGGATCAGCATGTTGATTTTATCGTCGTTGGTACGGCAGGTAACGGGCGAGAAGCATTAGAACATTGTGAGCGATCCCAACCGGATATCGTACTAATGGAAATTCGTATGCAAGGAATGGGCGGGCTTGAAACTTTACTCGAGGTAAAACAACGATGGCCTCTAATGAAGGTTGTGTTCATGACAACGTTCGAGGATTCCTTGCAGGCAGCAACTGCATTAGAGTGCGGGGCGGAAGGATACATGCTGAAATCGACTCATCCGCGGGAGATGAAGGAAGCCTTAAAACTTATTTATAACGGAGGAACCTGGATCGATCAATCGGTTGCGACGCGAGTTTTCGAAGAGATGAAGCGTCAACGTGAGCAGTTGGAAAAGATCGGCTCAAGTCTGAAAATCTATCCGTACGGGCTTACGAAACGCGAGATCGAAATTCTGGGTCATCTGTCGGACGGACTTCGCTACAAGTCGATCGCTGCCAAGTTATTTTTATCGGAGGGAACGATCCGCAATTACTGCTCGATTCTCTACTCGAAGCTCGGCGTCAACAACCGAGAAGAAGCAATAAAGATAGCGCGAACGGAGAATATCGTGTAGATGGTACTCGACTCGACTACCTGATGTTACGGGCCTTAAGGAAAGAAATCTATGAAACAGACATTATTCAATTCCCCTTCACCCCTTAATAAAATATAAATAATATGGTGGTTTTGAAGGGGATTCAAGATAAAGTTTTGTTTTAACTTAATAAAATGAGCAGACTGCGGTAGCCTGCTCAACAATATTTTTTATACAACTATCGTGCCCCGTCGTATTATGAGGTACATAATACCGTGTTATTATATTAGAATTTTTTTATCCTTTCATACAAATCAACTCTATACTTTCGATATAAAATAAGCCTTCATTTTCTCCTATTTCAATTTGTACACGATCATTTTCTGGGAATATCTCTACTGTTTTTGTTATATATCCTTCTTCACAAGAAGTAAACGTAAGTGTTTCCTGATTTTCATCACAATCCTTTATCATTACATAGCCTTTTCCAAATCCTTCTTTTTTTGCAATAACACGTAACACATATCTATGACTATGTTGGATATGCATATCTTGAGATACACCCGCGCTCCAATTGGATAGAACTAATACAGAAGTTCCATTCATTTGTTGTACTTCTACCTTCCCTGTTACGTGCCATCCCAATAATCCTTGTGTAAAATCACTATTGGTTATAACATTTCGTGCATCATATAAATAATGAGCTTGTGCTATGCTTGCAGTTAAATCGGTATATAAATCATAATTCATACCTGGAACAGTGCGTAACCAAGTATTGTATACATATGGAATAGATTGCACCAATCGTTCAGCGTTCTTAATATGATTTAAAGTAACATCATATTGTAGTTCTTGAGTACTTGTGAATAATATATCTATAGCCTGTTTTGCTTGATTATATGCTTGTTGTGTTTCCATTCGTTTTTTCTCCATTTGATAATTCCATTTCTTTTCTCTCTGTTTTACGTGTTCTAATGTTTCTCCTGTTATTGACCCTTCTTCAATTACTTCTAGATTATCCAATGTTGCAAAACCATCTGGTGAAGAAATTTTAAACAAGACCCATATCCCTATATTTTCACTCATATTTAATTGGCCTATGTCAATATGGAACTTGAATTGATGATAATCATGACATACAACATGCTTTTTCTCTAAATTTGGTTGGCATGAACACGTATCAGAAGTATATCCATCTGTTACTGGTGTGTTATACTCCGGATTCATAACAACATTAACTTCTTTACCATAACGTGTCACAACAAGTCCCAAATCTTTACTACTTCCGACAAATCCTCTTACTTGGTAGCGTGTATAGGGTTTTAATTTTGATTCATCAATTTTCTGATAAATATATGTTGGAAATACAGTTCCGTCAATGTCTTTGGCCCCAGACATGTGTAGATAATGTCCTTTAAAAATGGGGTTATCAGCTTGGATCGTAATATTATTACTTATTGTCCAACCATTTTTTCCAAATCCATATAATTCTTCAAAATCTCCATTTTGGAGTAAATTACGAAACTGGCTCAATTGTTTCGCATATTTTATTTCATCCCATAATATCATTTTATTTTTTGAATATTGTTCATCTGACATACATTCTATAGAATTTGCCACTTGATCTATTTCATAATCTGTCGTTTCTATTTTCAACATATTTTCCATATTTTTAGTAAACATATCATTCACGACCTCATCTTATTTATTGATGAACAAATCATTCACAGCCTTTTCTGCATATTCAATCGATTGATTTTCGGAAATATTTTCTGGAATAAATTCGATTTTGTCTATTACTAAATTTGAATTTGAACTTGTATTTACAATCGTTAGTGAATTACCCATTGAAGGTTTGAAAGTACCGTTAACGTTAAAATAACTCAAATTATTATATTGTAAATTTTCAAGTGATGAAGCTGTGGAAGGTAATGTACTTAAATGAGCACCATCATTAAATATTATATTTATTGAACATCCAAACGTAGAGGCATAGCGTATACGAATACGATAATTTGTTTGTGGAGTTGGTACTTGAAATTGTATAACGAACTGTCCATTAGAATGTAATCTTACTAGATCACCTCCAGTAAATCCTGGTCCTGAAATTACTGTACAATTGGAAGAAGTACTTGCTTTAACAGCGGACACTTGAGTAATTTTATTTGGTGTAACCATATTGTGACGACTCAGACTTCTATGTGTCCAACCATATACGACTAAAGAAGAACGACGATTAGGTACTAATTGTCGAAGTCCTCCCCTTATATTTATTGGGTTACTTAATATATGAGTATAATCTTGTGGGGTTGGTATAGTTGAATTTTCTCCCGGTATAAACGTTTGCAAATTAGTAACTACAGGGTTATCTAGTCCACTTGTTCTAATAAATCCTTCATATACAGATCTTCGGGAGCCTTGACTAGCACCATGAAAAAATTCAGCTCTATTAACTCCAAACGTAGTATTATTTAGATTACAAGCTTGCGAATCTATTCTAAATATATCTAAACCCAAAATGTTTTGAATATCATTTGTTACTTCCCCAGAAGTTTGTCTACCAGATGCAAAGATATTTTGATTACCATACCACACCCTTGCTCTATGGGTATTAGGAGAAACAGGTAAAGCAAGCGGACCGGTAAATATATCTATATTATTCAAAAACCGATGAAATAGAGCGGTAGGTATTTCACTTTCTAACGCTGAAAAATTAGCTTCATTACGCCTATCAAACCAGCTTAGTCTGTTGCTAGTAGTACGATTTACAAAACCAATTGGGTCTGTATAAATTGTCCTACTTAATTGGACATCTGTTGCAAATGGATATCTTATAATATCAAGATATGGCATTGATGATACTATATCTAATACCATCAATGTCATATCTCTACGAAATCTATGAAATTCCAACCAAACAGTAGCAGTATTACCTCGTTGTCTTATTTCATTTAGACCTTGATTATACCAATGTATGCAATAATTGGTATATCTTCCGATAAGATCTTGTAATCTTTCTGGATAATTTATAGTAGGTGTAATGCTAAATAACCCCCACCTAGCTCCATATCTACTAGCATCCCTTAATATAAGTAAATGAAGATATGCAGCATTTACAAAAGAAGGTAATAGTAATATTTGAGCATCTTGTCTGGCTAATGAACCACCATGTGTCAAAGAACCCCGCGTTAAAATACGTTCAAATTCTGAATCAGCTATTCTAAACCGAGTACGGAGTTCTTCAGCAGTAGTAGGATTGGGATTATTGTTCCAACCATTTAAAGCCTGCAAATAGAGATTATATACAGCTACCGCACCGTTAAAATCCGCAATCCCGTCGTTTAAAACACTCTGATTTACCCGTAAATCAATAATAGATAGTAAGTCACATATAGACAAATTTGATATAGAACTTCCATTACTTCCTGGTCCCATTCTTCTTATAAGACCAAATGCTAAAGAAATACTCCCCGTAAGAGAAGGCGCTGCAAGAAGAGAGATGATTGTTGTCCCAATAGATACTGCCTCACTAATTGCATCTCCAATTCTATTAACCCACTGAGTAATACCACTGCTTTGACAAGAATTGAGATTCAAAGTAGAAGAATACGGATTATTTGCCAAAGGGTACCTGTTCAATGTATCGGTGTTATTTGGTGAACCACCCAATATTTCACATCCATTTTTATTGTCATACACATTCATCTATCCCACTCCTTGATATGTAGTCCTATATTAATTTCTACTACACAATCTAATCTATATCAGTGTAGTTCTAAGTATTCGCAATTTAAATATTTCTACAAATAAACATTATTTTGATTTTTAAACATAAAGAGACAGATCTAAGAAAATGTATATTGGGGTGTTTTGGCCCTATTATGAAACAGAGACACCTATTATTCGTAAGAGGCCACTGAAAACCTGTATTATTAAAAATTATAAGCGTGCCTCAAATTAAAAAAAGGCGACATTTCGTTCGATTTTGAACGAAATGTCGCCTTTCCCTTTATACTTTTTACTTCGATTCTTTCATCAAGGTAATGATTCACTTAAGATTAACAGAAAATATCGCCATAGCTTCCGCTAAAAAACATTTGGGCATTATTGTAGTTTTTCTGAGATTTCCTTATTACTTTTTACTCACTCAAGTAAGGTAAACTTATAAAACTCCACTTTAATGATGTAACTCTAAACGATCGCGACATGATACATAAGATGCTTAGTCGAGTTAAAACAAGGGGCGTAGCCTATCTAGGCTCGCCCCTTCATTCCAGTCCATTCCATATGTGTTGAATGCGAAAATTTATTATAATAGTTAATGCATATCTTTTACAACAAACAAATTCATTTCCGACCAGGTTGCATACCAATGTATAGATATGCATTTCTCAAGAATCTTGAATATGCAGAATCAATAATTTTGAAGATTTTCTCAATAATTATGACACCACACAGTGGTGGAACTGCAAGCAGATATCATAGGGGTTACACTAAGAACACTTACTATACCCACAATTACTACACGTCTTACATCCTTCAATGTTAATCAGAGAAGCTGTACCGCAACTAGGGCATAGGTCACGAGAGGTATGCGACGGGTTAGGTTTGTGACCACTGTTATCCGTATCATAATCAACGACTAATTCTCTCTCAAGGGTAGCTGATACAGGTGCCGGATCGTGATCATATTCTCTTCCTACACCGCTCTGCACATGGGACTCTAATGCTTTCGCGACGGCATCTGCAATCGATTCTACGCGGTTCACACCGAAGCCAATAGCGCCGGAACCGCCGATACCTTTGAGGTGCTTAATTAGGAGCTCTACCTTATGCCCATGATCTCCATAGCGGAGGAATAAGGAGCATACCCGCCCCAACGCCTCGGCCATGGCGAATACGTCCGATCCTGCCTTCCCAACATTAAGAAAAATTTCGCTAGGGATTCCCTCGAGATCGTTGATTGTAATATATGCCATCCCGAATGGCGTATTCACCTTATACGTTGCGCCACGAAGAACTTGTGGACGACTCTTGTACTGCTTATCAAGGACTTTCTTTCCTTGTGATTCAACCTCCTGAGCAGCTATAAAGCTTCCATTTAGCGATTCTAGAGCGGCCCCTTCACCGGCAAAGTGATCCGCCGCTTGCTGTTCTGCTTGCTGTTCTGCTTCCTCTACTCCAACTTCCACATCTTCTGATTCCTTCTTGTCCGTGTTCAACACTTGAACATCCCGGCTACCGTCACGATAGATCGTCACACCTTTGCAACCAAGATCGAATGCCATCTCATAGAGCTCTGCTGTCTCTTCTACGGTAAAGTCAGAAGGACAGTTGGCTGTCTTCGAAATGGAGCTATCTACCCAGCGCTGAATCGCAGCTTGTACACGAATATGATCTTTAGCTGACAGATCCATCGATGTCACGAAATAATCCGGCAATTCCTGACCAGGATGTTCTTTAAGCCATTCTTCAGCAATAGGTACGAATTGCTCATCATAACCTAGACGACTTTGACGATAATATTTGAATGCGAAATACGGTTCAATCCCTGTTGAAGTCCCTACCATTGTACCTGTACTGCCTGTCGGTGCTTGAGTAATAACTGTAACGTTACGCATTCCCTTTTCTTTAATAGCTTCGCCCACTTCTGGGAAAGTCTCTGTCATGTTACGCATAAATCCGCTTTGTAAGTATTTCTCAGCATCGAATGCTGTAAACGATCCTTTATCACCCGCGATATCAGCTGAAGCCAAATAAGCTTCTCGTGCAATAAAAGCATATATTTTATCAAGGAATTCCAATGATTTCGGACTACCATAACGGATGTTCAGCTTAATCATCAGCTCTGCAAGGCCCATTGTACCGAGACCTACTCGGCGCTCGTTCTTCTGATTTTTCTCATTTTCTTCAAAGTGATAAGGTGTCTTGTTAATGACATTATCTAAGAACCGTACCGAATAACGAGTAGTTATTGCAAGTTCTTCCCAATTCACATCATGCTTTTCTTCATCATAGAACTTCGATAGATTAATCGCAGATAAATTACAAACACCCCAAGCTGGTAATCCTTGTTCCCCACAAGGGTTTGTACAAATAATCGGATTAAAGTACCAGCTGTTAGACATGTCATTATAATGTTCCATGAATACTACGCCAGGTTCAGCAGATTTCCATGCTGCATCAATAATCGTATTCCAGATTTCACGAGCCTTCACCGTACGATAAGAAATAACTTTTCGTCCAGCCTTTTTCCACTTGTCTAAGTCGCCATCCCACACTTCGTTGTAGTCAGGCTCAGTTGTATCTGGAAATACCAATTCCCAATCTAAATCTTCTTTAACGGCCTTCATGAACCCGTTGCTTACACAAACGGATAGGTTAGCGTTCGTCACTTGATCCATCGTCTGCTTCACCGTAATGAAGTCTAGTACATCAGGGTGCCAATCGTTAATCATCAACATGAGCGCTCCACGTCTGCTACCACCCTGCTCGATTAAACCTGTAGTATAGCTGAACAATCCTCCCCAGGAAACAGCACCACTTGATGAACCATTCACTCCTTTGACAATGGATCTGCGCGGACGAAGGGATGACAAGTTAATTCCCACACCACCACCACGTGCCATAATCTCCGTCATCTCAGCAAGTGTGCTCATAATACCACCACGGCTGTCTTTCGGGGATGGTACAACATAACAATTAAACAAAGTGAGCTCATCACTCGCACCGGCACCTGCAGCAATTCGCCCTCCTGGAACGAGCTTCCAGTCGTCTAGCAAGTAACGGAATTTATCTTGCCATTCTGCTTGAAGTTCCGGCGTCTCCTCAACAGAAGACATTGCCTTCGCCAAGCGACCCCACATTTCTTCAGGCGTCTTCTCAATATTCAATGTTAGTTTCTCAACATCGGATTCTACGAGCTCGCCACTGCGTGTTTTCACGGTTACAGTTTTACCCTCACGTTTGATAATTTCGCCCACTTCTTTTGTAGGGAATTTAGGATCATCCTTCGTCAGGACGAGCACCACATCTCCTACCTTTGCATGATTACTGTCCGCATCTTTCCATGCGTATCTATCCAAAAATATTTTCTCACTTAAGCCTTCTAATCGGCGTGTATGCTGTAAATCACTCAAAAAAACAACCTCCTATTTAATGACGCCCATGGATTGAGGTCTAAGACACCAAATCATTAACGTACAATATATTGTGCTCAAATAATTATACTACTCTACATATTGTAATTCTATCCTTCAATTGTGAAATTTCAGCCAATAAATATCTTCCAATTGGACATACATATCCCTGGATTAAAAACCAACAAAAAGATCCAGAAGAGCATCCAACTCTATAATCTGGTGTGTCCTAATAATATTCATCATTTCATATACAGCAATAATATTACGTGTATTTCATCATAGACTACCGGATTAAACCGTGTTACATCAATGAGAATTAAAAGAAAAAACTTGCAAGGAGGTTAGGCTTACGCTCAATATAAAATATATTAATAATCGGCTACCACAAACCGCTCAATAAATTCATTGAATTTTACGGATCTCAAATACAACAAAGCGACCCTTCCGGAATAATGATACCGGAAGGGTCGCTTTGTAATGAATAGGACTCAGTTACACATGTTATGCTGAATAATGCCCCACGAACTTTCTACCTGAAGAGAGTGTCTTTTCCCATGGCAGACAAAATCTGAAAGGTAAGGCGTCGATCTTGATCCCCAATCTTATTTCAAAATATACTGTGACAGCACACTCTGTACTTCATAAATACTAACATTTTTATTAAAGGCTTTGACAATAGGATGTGTACTGCCAGAAATAAATATTTTGAGCTCTGCATCAAGATCAAGGTGCCCGGCTGTTTCAATTGAATAATGAGAAATACTGTGATATGGAATCGAATGGTACTCTACCTTCTTACCTGTCAATCCCTGTTTATCGACGAGGAGAAGGCGCTTATCAGTAAAGATAAACATATCTCGCACCAGTTTATAGGCTTTCTCAATCACCTCATGCGGGGTTAAGATCTGACTATATTCTCTCCGAACTGTCTGTAAATCTACTTGGGATGCATTTCCTATGAGTCCATTCAGAAATCCCATTGGCGCAAGTCCTCCTAATCCTCTTCATCCTCTTCTAACATTCCTGCTTCTAAGTAGTTTATAAATTGACGTAATTCATTCGCAACCTCACGTGAGATTGTACCCGCTTCAAACATGTTCTGAACTTCATCTCTTTCAATCTGTATTGCCTTGAACTGAAGTTCCACTCTATGCTTCTGATATTCTTCATCTTCTTGTAATTGTTCGAATTCCCGGCTACACATTCTGTCAATTGTACGATTGTACTGTGCAATAATAAGCAAAGAAACTTTTCGGTTATCATCATTTATATGTTTGTTAATCGCGGAAATTGCCGCATGAGAGGTCTTAATTTTGACTTCTTTTAAAGAGTTAATATCATCTTGTGACTTTCTTCCTTTATCCGTATGCACCATATTGAGAATAAGACGTCTAATTCTGAACATTGATATCAAAAGCCTCATCTTCATTTGATTAGATAACATCATTTCCATTTGGTCAATAGCCTCTTCGAATTGATCAGCTACCTCTTTCGAAACAACTTCTGTCGCTAATAATCTCTCCATTTCATCACGCTCAGCCTGTAAACCAATCAGTCTAACATCAAAGAGTGATTGTCTAAATTTGGAGTTAGAGTTAGAGGACTCCATTATTTCTTTACTGGCCATTTGTCTCAATTTCTTATTGTAATCTGCTATAACAGATAAAGCTGCAGCTTCATTATCATCATTTATTTCTTGCCTAATTCCATGAATGGCTGCCTTCATAATCTTAACTTTAGAAATCTGCTCCAGATGATCCGTACCCTCTACTTCCGTAACCTCCGTTTTTTTGGAGAAGAGGGGTAATGTCACACTTGCGATCACTAAGGTTGCCAGTATCACTCCTGATGCAATAAAAATGATTAAATCACGCTCAGGAAATGGACTCCCATCCTGTAGTAAAAGAGGGATGGAAAAAGCCCCTGCTAAAGTTACCGCTCCCCGTACTCCAGATAATGATGTTAATACAGCGGACAATAATGTCGGCTTGTCTAACTCTTCTCTTTTCCCAAAAGCCCATGTTCCCTTAGAGAAGATATATACCCAAGCAAATCGAAGTAACACTAAAGCCAGCGTTATGACAACAATATATCCGATAACCTGCATGTTATCGAACGCACTACTTTCAAAAATGACTCGGGTGACATCTGGAATCTGTAATCCCAACAGGACAAACACTAGCCCATTCAAAATATAAATAATAATCGACCATGTGCTCTCGGATACAATTCTCAATTTCATCGTTGCAGAAGTTTCTATTCTATCTCTTTCAACAGCATGGACAATTCCCCCAGCTACCACTGCTAATATGCCTGACATTCCAAGCTCTTCAGCAATGATATAAATAATGAAGGGTGTTAAAATTTGAATCAACATGTGCATCGTAATATCTTCCATACCAAGCCGACGTAGAAACACTCTCAGCCAAATAATTAAGAGAGAAATAATTGCCCCTACGATAAGTCCGCCTACAGCTATAATGATGAAACTAAATGTAGCATTTCCTAGAGAGAACACCCCCGTAACCATAGCTGCAATTGCAAATTTAAAAGCAACTAGGCCCGAAGCGTCGTTCATCAGTGCTTCCCCTTCAAGTAAACGCATAATTTTTTTGGGTAAGTTAGCCCGACCTGCCATAGCTCCTACAGCCACTGCATCTGTTGGTGATAAAATAGCAGCCAGAGCGAACGAAGCTGGCAACGGGATCGAAGGAATCATCCAATGAATCATATAACCTATAATCAACACGGTTGCAAATACGAGACCCAAAGCAAGCATAAGTATTGAGGCACGTAAATTCCAAAGTTCTTTCCTTGGCGTCCTTAAGCCGTCATTGAACAACAGCGGTGCTATGAATAGTAATAAGAACAACTCTGGATTCAAAGTCATATGTATGCCTCGAGGGATAAGTACAACCCCAATTCCTAACGTAATCTGAATTAGTGGAACAGGGATAAATGGAACAAAACGATTCAATATATTAGAAATACCTATAATAGCTAGCAATACTAATATATCCAGAAAAATTTCCACGATGATTCAACTCCTATGTGTTATATATTTTTAAAACGTACTTCATATTATAATTCCCTTTTTAGAGAATTCGATAAGTATAACATACTGAATGCATGAAAATCGCGTCATACGATTTGTGTTCCATTTTTATACTTATTATACTTCTATATTGACTAAGTGCGCGAAGTTCATCTACAATTAGTATACAAAATTCTATTAGGCAAGGTGATTATGTATGGCTCAAGAGCAACATCAATATCGCATATTATTATATTACAAATTCGTTAACATAGCTGATCCAGCACAGTTTACGATGGAACACCTACAGTATTGTAAAGATCTAGGCGTTAAGGGTCGTATCTTAATAGCCGAAGAAGGTATTAATGGTACCCTATCTGGAACTGTGGAACAAACGGATCAATACATGAAAGATATGCTTGCTAATCCTCTATTCGCAAACATGGTATTCAAAATAGATGAATCCGACGAGCATGCTTTCAAAAAGATTTTCGTACGTCACAAGCAAGAGCTTGTCACGTTTCGTTATGAAGAACCGTTAGACCCCAACCAACTAAGCGGCAAAAGGCTATCTCCTGTAGAATTCTACGAAGAACTTCAACAAGAGGATGTCGTTGTTATCGATGGTCGGAATGATTATGAATACAATATAGGACACTTCCGCAATGCTATTCGTCCAGATGTGGATTCATTTCGTGAGTTTCCAGAATGGATTCGTAACAATTTAACCCAATACAAAGATAAAAAAGTACTAACGTACTGTACAGGTGGTATACGTTGTGAGAAACTAACCGGCTTCCTTATGAATGAAGGATTTAATGATGTTTCACAATTAGAAGGCGGTATCGTAACTTACGGAAAAGACCCTGAAGTTAAAGGTAGACTATTTGACGGTAAATGTTACGTATTCGATGAACGTGTATCCGTACCTATTAATCGTACAGATGAAGATATTATTGTTGGTAAATGTCATCATTGTGGCACTGCGGAAGACCGGTATATCGATTGTACTTATGATAACTGTCATCTACAACATGTATGTTGTGAAGCGTGTGAGAAGGAGCATCATGGATTCTGCTCAGATCAATGTGAAGAAACATATATGGCATTGGCTGCTCAGAAACAATGATGAAGAATGGAGGGCTCTCATATGAACAGAACAATTGAACTCTCCACTCGGGAACAAATTGTGCACATGTTGAAGACGAAAGCACCCCTAACGGCCAAAGACATTACCAATGAACTCCAGATTACTGAAATGGCTGTACGACGACATCTAGCAACACTTGAACGGGATGGATATTTAGAAACGAGTATGATTCGCCAAACGATGGGGCGGCCTACGGCTGCTTATCGCTTAAGCGAGTTAGCAGAAGGATTCTTCCCCAAAACCTACCATACACTAACTTTAGATTTATTAGGTGAACTAGCGCAGGAGTCTGGCGTGGATATGATAAAGACCCTTTTTGACCGGCGTAAAAGCAAGCTTCAGTCTAAGTATGCGACGACTATGGAAGGTCTTAGTCTTTCGGAGAAAGTGCTCCAACTAACGAAACTTCAGAATGAGAATGGCTATATGGCAGAATACGAAGAACGTGAGAATGGCGATTTTGTGATTCAAGAACATAACTGTCCTATATCCCATATCGCTAATGAGTATAATCATGCTTGCCACTGTGAATTGGATTTATTCAAATCCATACTCCAAGTCGACGTAAACCGAACGGAATGTTTAGCGACAGGTGGAAGTAAATGTTCTTATGTCATTTCTAATCCATCCCCTCCTACTAAACCATAATAAAGAGGACACATGCTGCCATTGCTAGCATGTGTCCTCTTTGTTGAATCTAGAATTAGAGACTAAAGAAGTTCTTTACGTAACTGTTCCGCCGATTTCGGTGATAACAATCCGAATGGAATATCAAAAACAGTTTTAGCTCCAACCTGTCCTTGACCCGCCAGTTTGTATGCCGCGCGAGCATAAGCAACTAGAACGCTTGCTGTAAACTCAGGGTTACTATCAAGCTTCAATCCAAATTCAATAATTTGTGTATTGTTGTCTCCTGTAATTCCACTGCGTAAAACCGTTCCTCCATGCGGCATGGCTGAATGGTTCTTCTTCAGTTCCTCTTCGCTAATG
This sequence comes from Paenibacillus sp. IHBB 10380, assembly GCF_000949425.1. NCBI lineage: Bacteria > Bacillati > Bacillota > Bacilli > Caryophanales > Paenibacillaceae > Paenibacillus > Paenibacillus sp. IHBB 10380. The sequence goes on along the minus strand of NZ_CP010976.1, from coordinate 660,289 downwards.
AAATGAACGATTGTATCATAATCCGCAAAATAATTTGGCATTTGTTTGATTTCTTGCTCAATCCGACTTAGATCTGCCCCTTCTTGAGCAACAACGAAACATTCACGTAAATGTTTATCACGGGTAGATAACTGAGGATTCAGACCCTCACGAACCTTGGCTACAACTTCTTCCACAGGAATGGTGTACTGAACGCCATGCGTAACACCCTCAACACGACGAATCGCATCAGAGTGCCCTTGGCTAACACCACGCCCCCAGAATGTATACTCTTTACCTTCAGGCAAGATAGCTTCTGCAAGCATTCTGTTAAGTGAGAACAACCCTGGATCCCAGCCTGTAGATATAACACTAACATGTCCTGCTTCTTGAGCAACAGCATCTACAGTTTCGAAATACTGTGGAATTAGCGCATGTGTATCAAAACTATCGACCGTATTAAATCCTTTTGCAAAATATGGACCCTGTTCAGGTAAATCTGTTGCTGAACCGCCACATAGAATCATTACATCGATCTTGCCGATATATTTCTCGGCTTCTGAAATGTGTAGAACGGGAACCGAAGCAGATACCCCTTGAGGTTCACGACGAGTAAATACCGCAGCAAGCTTCATATCTGGGTTTTGTCGAATCGCTTTCTCTACTCCTCTACCCAAGTTACCGTATCCTACAATCCCGATTGTTATTTGTTGTGTCATGGGTTCCTCCTAATTTCTTGAGTTGTCATAGCATGTTGTCTATATCTTCTGCGTTTCTATTATATACGGAGCGATGCTTCAATTCCAATCTAATTGTTCAGATTTATAGGCATTCTTATACTTTTCCCACGAATACAGTCACAATATGTCTTGATTTATATCAGTATACGATATAAAATGTACATAGTTTATTTAAAGGGAGGTGAAGTAGGAGTGAAAACCAATTTTGTGAATGAAATGATCAGCCAGTTGCCAATGGCATTGTTTGGCATTTTTTATAAAGTAATGACTGACGCTACAAGTCTGTCTATTTACAATGATCTAAATTCACCACAAAATTGCGAAATGCCACTCCTACCTTGACTTCAACGGGAAGAAACGTTGTCACGTCTAGCCGCAGGGACATTTCCCTGCGGCTTTTTGGTTATGGTTTCGGGCATTAATGGAGGATAAATATAATGATGATTCAATGTAAAAATATCCAAAAATACCACGGCGCCGAGCTAGTTCTAAGCGACATTACAATAGATATACGTGCAGGAGAAAAAGTAGGGCTAATCGGCCGAAATGGTTGTGGAAAGACGACCCTCTTTCACCTACTCAAAGGAAACGAATCTCCAGATCAGGGGCAAATCTCTATCCGTAAAGGGGCCCGAATCGGCTTCCTAGCTCAAGTTCCTACTGAAACAGTTAATAATACCGTATACGATGAATTACAGAAGAGTTTTGCGTTACCCATCGAATGGCAAGTGCGGATGAGTGAGCTCGAACGATGGATGGCGGCAGAACCCGTCCACACCGGAAATCAATCCGATTATGATCAATGGCTTCAGGAATATGGACGTCTACAAGAAAAATTTGAAGAAGCTGGCGGTTATGAAATGGATGCAACGATTGACCGTATAGCCAGTGGACTTGGTATTCCGGTAGAGCAATATGATCGACTCTTCACTTCCTTATCCGGGGGAGAGAAGACTAAGGTTGGACTCGCAACACTGCTTTTAGAAAATCCTGATGTACTGTTGCTAGACGAACCCACCAATCACCTTGACATGTCGGCCATTGAATGGCTTGAACAGTTTCTCCTTAGCTACATGGGTACTATCATTACAATATCCCATGATCGCTACTTTCTTGATCATGTTGTGACTAAGGTTATTGAGATCGAAGATGGTGAAGCGATCTCCTATCATAGTAATTACAGTGGATATCAGAAGGAAAAAGAAGCGAGATTGCTACAACAGTTCGCTGACTACCAGGAACAACAGAAAAAAATTAAAAAGATGCAGGAATCGATTAAACAGCTGATTGATTGGGGTAACCGTTCTAATCCACCCAATCCCGCTTTCCATCGCCGAGCTGCCTCTATGCAGAAGGCTCTAGATCGAATACAAAAATTGAAACGTCCTATACTAGAGCGGAAATCCATGGACTTACAATTGCAGCAAGAAGATCGCTCAGGAAAGCAAGTATTAATGATTTCTAAGCTTAGTAAATCATACGGTAACCGTACTCTTTTCCATAATCTTAACGAGACACTACGGTATGGTGAAGCCACTATGTTACTTGGGAATAACGGAAGCGGTAAAAGCACCCTTTTAAAACTCATTCTAGATCAGGAATCTCCGACAAGCGGCGAAGTAACGATTGGTTCACGTGTAAGTATCGGCTACTTAGCACAAGAACAAACGCCCCAAGGTGGCAAACAAAATGTACTCCAATACTTCAAAGAAGAGGTTGGGATGGAAGAGGGAGAAGCGCGGGGTCAATTAGCTCGTTTCCTCTTCTATGGCTCAGATGTGTTCAAAGATGTTCATGCCTTATCTGGTGGGGAATGGACCCGATTACGTTTCGCCATCCTCATGTACATGATGCCTAATCTTCTCATCCTAGATGAGCCGACAAATCACCTAGATATTGATTCTAGAGAGGCGCTTGAAGAAGCCTTAGAGGAATTCTCTGGCACGCTGTTAGCCGTATCTCATGACCGCTACTTCATTAATCGGATGGCACGTAAAATATGGGTATTAGAACAAGGAGAATTACACGTCGTTGCAGGCAATTTCGAGGATTATAAAGAAGAAAGAGCTAAACTGGCAACTAACCATTCTCAGGGAATAACAACTAACTCCTCTATCGATACAAAAGATGCAGGGGATACAAAAAAATCGTCAAAAGCAAGCGACAAACGAAATTCAGCTTCCTCACTTGTTTCTTGGGAATCGCAAATTGCTAAAGCTGAAGATGAGCTTCAACAGCTTGATCATCAGATGCTTAATCCAGAGATTTCTAGGAATGCAGATCAGTTATTTCTTCTGCAGCAGGAACGAGATGAGATTCAGCAGCAATTAGATACACTTTATGAACAGTGGATGAATGCCGAATAGAACTAATCTTCTCAGTATCAGCAATAAACCCAGCCATGAATGGCTGGGTTTTGTTATATAATTAATCTACTCTTTCTCTTCAGATACTGCTGACGCAGCTCCCTCTTCAGTTGATTCTGTCTCAGCGTTACCTTCTACAACTGCACGTGGTGCGGTTACTGAAGCAAGCAGAAGCTCTTCTCCTGAGGAGATCAATGTAACACCTTTAGGTAATTTCACTTCATTAGCACCAAGCTTGTCTCCCATTTGAAGATGAGAAATATCCACTTCAATCGATGCTGGTAGATCGGCAGGAAGTCCTTCTACTTCAAGATCTTGTTCCAAATGCTGCACAACACCACCTGACTTACTTCCTTCAGCAACACCCTGATAATCAATAGGAATCCGAACACGAAGCGGTTTGTTCGCAGAAATTTGCAAGAAATCGACATGGCTCCATTGACCATTCTTTTTCTGGAAATCTTTAATAATCACGGACAAATCCTTAGCACCATCCACTTTTAGTTTAAATAGTTCAGTACGGCCCGTACGAGCCACTTGCATCATTTCTTTGGCATCAACATGAATGGATATACTCTCTGTATCAAATCCATAAACAACCGCAGGAATACGTCCCTTTTCTCTCAAGCTACGAAGTGAAGAGTTTTGTGTATCTGTTCTTTTCTCAGCGGTAATAGAATGGGTTGTCATAATTATAATCTCCTCCAAAATATAAAATACTTTGTCTTTTGTCATAATTAATGCTCTTCTAACTATTACCCATTTTTGAGCGTACTAAAACATTTAAATAAAAAAAGAAATTATTGGAGGTTATTCCCTAATAGTTTAGACTTATCAAATAACATAGCATATCAACAAATGGACCGTCCCTTAGCATAGCTTATAGGACAATCCATTCGTTGAATTCAAGCTTCACTATTCAAGATTCTAGCTTGTCATTTTCCACTCATTCTTGCCACTCTTCACAATAACATGGAACGGATCTTCGGATATACTGAGATCAATATACTGGTCTCTTTCTACGTCCTTCTCCTCCCAATCATGAAGACGAATAATATAGCCTATATGCTTGGCATCAGGTAACACTGGAATAACCGCTACCGCTCGACCATTCTCCATTCTACTGAATTCCACAGAATGCTCCCTTACACCTGTTCCCCACACCCACAAGTTCCATCCCTCGTAGTCGCCGTCTGGGCGCTCATAGTGAAGTTCAATATCTCTTGTAGCGTAAGGCTTAGCATCTGCTTCCTGATAAAGTACCATCATCGATATCTTGGGTACAGCAACATAATCTCCATACACTTTATTCAATGGCTTAAGCCCAGCTGTGTGTTCATCAACCGCAATATTCCAACCTATGTTAGACATGGGTACATCGACGAACTTCTCATGGTTGTTACCATTATAGATGACCATTATATTAGTCCAGCTATCCCCATTCGCATGACCCTTTAACTGATAAGCAACTACGTTATCTTCACATTGCAGTACTTCCAAATGCGCTTCTATTTGCTCTTTAGAATGCATTCTAAAGGCGGGATGAGTCTTCCGTAACTCAATTAAACCTTTATAGTAGTGAAATACAGATCGAAACTTCCGTTTATTATCCCACCGAATCGCATTAATAACATCACCACTTCGGTAGCTGTTATGATCACCAAATTTAGAGCGTAGCATCTCATCTCCTGCTTGGAACAGAGGAATTCCTTGAGATGTTAATACAATACCATTGGCCAGAATGGTCCTACGAACAGTTTCACTATGGAGTACATCCTTCATCTTCACACTTCTGTAAGGATCAGCTTTCACCAAAGCATTTGCAATTCTATGATCTGTACCTAATCCACTGTAGTTAGCCAGCAACCCAGCTTCTTGACGCAGACCTTCTGTTGTTAATACTTTGTCCCATAAATTTAAATTATCATGAACGGTCACGTAATTGATCGTCTCGGCCGGTGCATCTGTAAAATCATAAATTGAACCCATCACTCCATCCATGATTGCAAACTCTTTCCCTGACTCTCCCGTAGCGAATCCACGTCCCCACCCGTCATTGTCCCCTTTAATAGCATGCCGAAAATGATCATTAAATAGAGCAAACTTCTTCCCCTTTTGTGAGCCCTTTAATGTCTGCTGAACTAGAGGAGATTCTCCCCCAGTCCAAGGCTCCCCATAAATAATTAAAGTAGGATCAACTGTTACATGCAGCTCTTTTGTAATCTCATCTATTGTCTGTGTATCAATAAGTCCAACCAGATCGAATCTAAATCCATCCACATGATACTCTTCTGCCCAATACCGGACGGAGTCTTTGATATATTTGCGCACCATAGGTCGTTCAGAGGCAATCTCGTTACCTACTCCCGATCCATTAGACAGCCTGCCTGCACCATCTCTTCGGTAAAAATAACCCGGTACAATCGGTTCAAAAGGTCCATCATCCACCGCATAAGTATGGTTATATACCACATCCATAATGACGCGAATCCCTTTTTGATGGAAGATTTGGATCATTTCTTTAAATTCTTTGATCCTTGTAGCTGGATTCATCACATCTGTAGCATAGGAGCCCTCAGGAACATTGAAATTTTGAGGGTCATATCCCCAATTATACACAAGCACTTCCGATTGATTATCCTGAGAAGTCAGCTCATTCACAGTCTTATAATCAAATACGGGTAGCAGGTGAACGTGAGTAATTCCTAGTTCCACTAAATGATCGATTCCAAGTGGATGACCCTCGATATCCTTAAGATCACTCTCCGTAAATGCTATGAATTTCCCTTTGTTACTCATGCCTGAGTCATGATGCATCGAGAAATCTCTTACATGGAGCTCATATAGAACTGCATCTGTCGGATGAAGGAGTGGGGGCTTTATATCCTCATTCCAACCTGACGGGTCTGTGGATCTCAAATCAATAATCGCTGATCTTCCACCATTAGCCGATACCGCTTTCGCATAAGGATCAACTGCATAGTGGATATTATGATTATCAAATTCCGTTTTATACATGTAGAATAAGCCTTCTAAGTCCTTAGCCAAATGGATAGACCATACACCACTACTTGCTTCCAACGCCATGACAATCTCTGTGCCGCCACTATGTTCTATTACCTGTCCTTGCGGATTATAATGACCTGCATCTTTATATAGAACTAGGGATACGAGACTCGCCGTTGGCGCCCAAACTTTAAATGTACTGCCACTTGCTGAATAGTTGCAGCCCAAATCTCGACCTTCATAATAACTTGTTATATTCATCATCTAATTTCACCACCATATTGTGCCTTAGAAAAAAATTATTTACAACATAGCCTTATATCATATCAAAAAATCGCTTTCAACATATCCTATGTACCACATGCCTTTTTTGCAAGGGTATTATCTTCATATCGATCAAATTAAGGTTATATGTAACCCACTTCTGTGTTGATTCGACAAATGATTACCCTATCCCTTATTTTTCTTCAGTCGTCAAGGTAAAAAAGCCCATCCCCTCGAATGAACTCTAACCTCCCAGCCTTCACCATATGGATCACTTGTTCATTAGTTCCGAACATTGCCAGCTCATCATGATAAGGGTCAGCTTGATTATAGCCTCATAATCATTGCCATAGCCCCGTTTTTTAATACATTTTGTTACAGCAATCGATGAAACCACATGCGCACATAAACAGACTTTGAAGTCTACATGTAACTAAATGGAATGCAAAGAGCGGTTTCCATAAGGAAAACCGCTCTTTGATATGACGGATTGTCAGAACAAGTACAACATAGCATCACAGTTCCGTCAGCTAGAGAATGATATCAATACTAAATAATGGTTACTCACCTAGCGTGTTCTTGACTAATTCCACTACTTCTTCCGAAGTAGCGCACGTAAGAGCTGTTGCGGCTAGTTGTTGCATTTCCGATGTAGACAACTTCGCGATCAAGCTTCGTGCAGGAAGAATGGAAGAAGCACTCATGCTGAATTCATCAAGACCTAATCCTAGCAATAAAGGAATGGCTGTTGTATCACCAGCCATTTCACCACACATTCCGACCCAACGGCCTTCCTTATGCGCAGCTTCAATGACCATATTGACCAATCTAAGGATAGATGGATTATAAGGTTGATATAAATAAGATACACGTTCGTTCATTCGATCTGCTGCCATTGTATATTGAATCAGATCATTGGTACCGATGCTGAAGAAATCGACCTCTTTAGCAAACAGATCTGCAAGTACAGCAGTACTTGGAATCTCCACCATAATGCCCAGTTGAATATCTTCTGCTACTTCAATTCCTTCAGCAGCTAAGTTCGCCTTCTCTTCAAGCAGCAATGCTTTAGCTTGTCTGAACTCACCCAAGGTAGCAATCATCGGAAACATAATTCGTAGGTTCCCGTATACGCTAGCCCGAAGTAAAGCTCGTAATTGTACACGGAAAATATCTTGACGATCCAGACACAAACGGATCGCTCTGAAGCCTAGGAACGGATTCATTTCCTTTGGCATTTCCAGATAAGGAAGTTCCTTATCTCCACCGATATCTAGTGTACGAACTACGACAGGCTTACCTTCCATTTTCTCAAGAACGGTCTTGTATGCTTTATACTGAACATCTTCAGATGGAAGTTTATCCCGTCCCATGTATAGAAATTCAGTACGGTATAAACCGACAGCTTCTCCACCATGCTCAAGTACACCTTCAACATCAGCTGGTGTTCCAATATTAGCTGCTAACTCAACATGCTTACCATCTTGAGTAACTGTAGGCTCATCACGAAGTTTCTTCCATTCTGCCATTTGCAGATCATATTCGTGTTGTTTCACACGATACTCTGCAACTGTTTCTTCAGAAGGATTAATAAGTACTTCACCCGCAAGTCCATCTACAATGACAAGATCCCCACTTGTTACTTGTTTCAATACTTCTTGAGTACCTACAACAGCAGGAATTTCAAGTGAACGAGCCATAATGGCTGAATGAGAGGTTCTTCCTCCGATATTCGTTGTAAAACCTTTAACATATTGACGATTTAGCTGCGCTGTATCTGAAGGTGTTAAGTCTTCAGCAATAACAATAACTTCCTCGCTAATCTCAGATGCACTCACATAATTTAAACCTAGTAAGTGCTTTAGAATTCGCTTGGTTACATCGCGCATATCTGCAGCACGTTCCTGTAGATATTCACTCTTCATATTCTCAAACATGCTAATGAATTGCCCAGCTACCTCATTCAATACGAAGCTAGCATTTAATGAGTCCGCAGCAATCTGATCTTTCACAGGACTAATAAATTCTGGATCACTCAGGATCAGAAGGTGAGATTCAAAAATCTCAGCCTTCTTCTCACCCAATTCTTGAAGTGTACGATCCTTTATTGCCTCAAGTTCTATTCTAGATTTCTCTAAAGCATCATCCAGCTTAGTGATTTCAGCCCAGGCATCATCTACTTGCTGTTTCTCTATAGAATAATCCGGATGTTCTAGAATAAACGCTCGAGCAATCGCAATCCCTGCCGAAGCAGCGATACCCGAAATCTTATTCATGAAGCTCGCCTAACCCTGCACTGATCATCACTTCTTGTAATGTTTCCAATGCTTCAGCTTCTTGTTCACCTTCTGTAATAAGGGACAATGTATCTCCCTTTTCAAGACCTAAGGATAGTACACCTAGAATAGATTTCAAAGTTACTTTCTTACCATTGGATTCTGCAAATGATTCAGTTGTTTTAAATTTAGTAGCAGCGCTCACTAGAGCTGTTGCTGGACGTGCGTGAATTCCATCTTCGTCAATAATTTTGAATGTTTTTTGCATAATAATCATCCTACTTTCAATATAGTTTAGTTTCTACGTTAATTAACCATACATTAACGTAGAAACATTGTTACTAATCATTTTATCGTAATAATGTTCTCTTCGCCAATTTTCAACACGCCTGTCTTATGAAGCGTCACAGAAACGCCTTCAGGTAGATTGGAGAAGATAATTGGGGAAATGATGGATGGAGCATGCTCCTTCACATACGCTAGATCCACTTCCAGAATCGGTTGTCCCGCGGTCACAATATCCCCTTCTTGTACCAGAACATTAAACCCTTGTCCTTTAAGCTTCACTGTGTTTACTCCAATGTGTACTAGTACTTCCTTACCACCATCAGACATAATTCCGATTGCGTGTTTACTTGGAAATACATTAAACACTTTACCATTCACCGGAGAAGTAATCATACCATCATGAGGCAACACTGCAAATCCATCGCCCGTCATACGTTCAGAGAATACTGGATCGGGAACCAGGGAAATGTCCATCAATTCACCATTTACAGGCATTACAATCTCTTCCAATACAACAGCTTCCGTATCTGGAGCTACATCACTTTCTACTTCTGCGACTGGTTCTACTGGTGCCACCACCGGAGAGCGTCCAGCCATAACATCCTGCATTTGCGTTTTGATCGTATCAGATCGAGTACCGAAGATAGCTTGGACGTTGTTACCCACTTCCAAGACACCCGCAGCACCAAGCTGTTTTAAACGATCTTTATTAACGTTAGTTTTATCATTAACTTCAATCCGCAAGCGTGTTATACAAGCATCTAGATGCTTAATATTTGAAGAACCACCAAAGGCTTCAAGAATATTACGTGGAAGCTCATCCGCTGTAACCTTGGTCGAATCTTCACTCTCAACAGTAGTTTCTTCCCGCCCCGGAGTCTTCAAATTAAATTTCCGGATCATAAACCGGAATCCGAAGTAATAAATGACCGCCAATATCAAACCTACGACGATGACAAGAACCCACGGTGTCCGATTCGGAATAATACCAAAAATAAGGAAATCGATAAAACCGCCAGAGAATGTCATCCCAATTTTCACACCCAATATTTGCATTGTCATAAAGGAAATACCTGCAAAAATCGCATGAACAGCAAACAACAATGGTGCTACGAATAAAAATGTAAATTCAAGTGGCTCAGTAATTCCGGTTAGAAAAGAAGTTAATGCTGCTGAACCCATGATACCCGCTACATATTTCTTATGTTGTGGTTTTGCTTCATGATACATAGCAAGTGCAGCAGCCGGAAGTCCAAACATCATGAATGGGAATTTACCCACTTGGAAAGTACCTGCTGTTAATTCCACGCCATCTCGAAGTTGATTGAAGAAAATTTGTTGATCTCCTCTGATAAGAACGCCTGCTTGGTTCACATACTCACCAAATTCAAACCAGAATGGTGAATAGAAAATGTGATGCAAACCAAACGGAATCAGGGAGCGTTCAATCACTCCAAAAATAAAGGCTGCCAATGTTGGATTTGAATCGACCATAAAGTGAGAGACCGAATTCAATCCACCCTGAATGGGTGGCCACACAACAACTAAAAGTAAGCCCACTAAGAGAGAAGCTACTGAGGTAGCAATGGGAACAAAACGTTTACCTGCGAAGAATCCTAAGTAGGAAGGTAGCTCGATTTTGAAAAACCGATTGTACATGGCAGCTGCTAATATCCCGATAATAATACCGCCAAATACACCTGTACTTAAAGTAGGAATACCAAGGATACTGGCATATCCAGGAACATTACCTACCATAGCTGGGGTCACACCAACTGCCGTTCCCAAGGTAACGTTCATTACTAGATAACCTATAATCGCTGCAAGACCTGCAACGCCTTCACCACCAGCTAAACCAATCGCAACACCAACTGCGAACAGTAACGCTAAGTTATCAAAAACAATCTGTCCAGCATTCATCATAATGGTTGCGACAGACCTAACCCATTCTGTATCTAAAGCAGTTACGTACTGTAGAAAATCTGGATTAATGAGCATATTCCCGATTCCTAACAGAAGCCCGGCAGCTGGAAGAATAGCCACTGGGAGCATCAACGCTTTACCTACTCTTTGTAAGACTCCGAAAAGTTTCTTAAACATTTCAGTTAAACCCCTTTCATGATTGAAAAAGCATAGGTTGCATGGGCTGACGTGAATAAATCAAAAAAGACATGAGTATATACAGGTTTGGTTTGTTATTCTAACCCAAGGTTAGAATGCCCAAAATGGACAGAAAAAACCAAAAACCTGTAATTAACTCATGCCTGATCGAATCAGTGACACGTATAATTAAATGAAGTATTTAATTGTTAAATACGAATCCATTCTAGCACTTTTTATTTGCATATTCAATACCTAATCTGAAGTTAGTTCTCGTTGTTCTCTTTTTTCTGCGCTAATCGTTGAAGATGGATCGTTAAATAACTAACTTCTGAAGGATAAACCGGCTTATGCAAACTCTTCTCCATCACCTTGGTCAATTTCCATGCCAGTGAATACAATTCGGGATATTGATCATGCAGCAACTTATCCAATGAACTAATCTTTAGTTCAGTCTCTCCCCTTCTCGTCCGTTCTAGAGCAAACCTCAAATGAGTGAGTAGTCTAGAATAATCTAATGAAGCACGCGGGATATGATAATCCATGTTGGTTTCAATTAAATCGACCAATCGAGCCACAAGCTCAGAGTGTTTCTTAACCTCTGTGATATGTTGATCTGTGAGAGCGCTATGAATATGTAATGCCACAAAACCAACTTCATCCTGCTCTAATTCTACACCTATTTTGTTGCGGATTAAATCTACCACATACTCTGCCAATTGATACTCTTCAGGATACATTTCTTTCGTCTCGAACATAAACGGGTTAGTGACCCTAATCCCTTGCTCATGCCGCTTAATAGCAAATGAAATATGGTCCGTTAGCGCGATGTGTATGTGTTCGTTCAAGGGTCCCTGACACTTCTTACTGATATAGAGAATAGCTTCATTAACCACTTCAATCAAATTCTCAGCAACCTGAGGAATTAACTGTTTGTATTGTTCTTGCTCCTGCTGATTCTTCAATATAAACATTTTCTCCACAGATGTTGCGGATAAATGATCAAGGGCTTTATGGTTATATCCGATTCCTTTACCGATAACTACAACTTCTTGATACTTAGGATGATCCGCAATAATGACATTATTGTTTAACACTTTGGACACACGTAAGCTACTCACATTTGCACCTCATTAATAAATCTGAAACTTCATGATCCTAACAGAAATTCAAGCATTAGTCAAACATAACAGGAAGTATCACTACCGTTTTTCTCATTAAAAAGAAGCTCCGGCACGGATCATACCGGAACTCTTTCCCTTATTCTTTAGTCGCACCTGCCTCAAGATTCACCCAATCTTCCTGCGGTTGTGCTGCAGCCGGAATCGTTGCAGGTTGTACGAATGGTTTCTTTTGCGTAAATCCTTTGATCAGATTCTCAATATCAATGCCCGATACATTCTTCAACATCTCTGGGGCAGTAGACATAAGTTCAGTCACGTAATTACTAACGCGAGCAGCTCCCTCACCTTTTCCTGTATCTACTACAGTTAATTTGTCAATAGAAGCTATTGGCCGGGCAATTTGCCCTGCTAATTCAGGTAGCATTTTAACGACAATATCGAGTACTGCTGCTTCTCCAAATTTTTGGAATGCTTCGGCCAACTTCTCTTTGGCTTCCGCTTCAGCAAGCCCACGAAGCCGAATAACATCCGCATCTGCGGTACCTCTCGCACGTTCTGAATCCGCCATCGCTTCACCGTCCAGCCGCTTCTGTGCGGCGGATGCTTTTGCCTGTGTCTCTATGGAGTACTGCAATGCATCCGCTTCAAGCATTTTTCGAGCCTTATCTGCTTGTGCTCCAATCTCAACGGAATAGCGATCCGCATCTGCTTTCTTCTTCACATCAGCATCATATTGCATCTGGCGAACTAAAATTTCCTTTTCTTGCAAGTCAATTTCACGGTTTTTGCGGACCAATTCTACCTGCATCTGTTCTTCCACCATCGTCTGTCTAGCTCGTGCTTCTTGGATATGATAGGCTTGGTCTGCCTCTGCCTTTGCTGTATCCTGATCTTTCTTAAAAGATGCTACCTTCAACTCTTTCTCCTTGGAAGCTTCAGCAATATTTGTATCTCTAAGTAACTCTGCCTTCTGTCCCTGCTCTTCTGCATTAGCCTTCTGAATCCGTGCATCACGTACAGCATCCGCCTCAGCAATTTCTGCATCCCGCTTAACTGCTGCAATACGAGGTTTACCTAAAGCCTCTAAGTACCCGTGTTTATCACGCAAGTCCTTAATCGTAAAGGACACAATTTGTAATCCCATTTTCTTGAGATCTCGTGCAGCTACACCCTGCACTTCTTGCGCAAACTTGTCACGGTTTTTATAAACTTCTTCAACGGTCATAGTACCTAGGATCGCTCTAAGATGACCTTCCAATACTTCCTGTGCCTCACCTCTGAGCGACTCGACAGGCTTACCTATGAATTGTTCAGAAGCAGTCACTACGTCTTCAATAGATCCTCCCACCTTAATTATAGCAACACCGTCAGCCATAACAGGCACGCCTTGCTCCGTATATACTTCCGGAGTTGAGACATCCAGCTTATGGGAGAGAAGTGATATAAATTGCGACTGCTGGAATACCGGGAGAATGAATGCTCCGCCTCCACGAACGATCTTAATTCTACGACCATCTTCTTCTGAAATATTCCTATTTCCTAGGAACGAACCTGTTACGATCATGGCTTCATCAGGTCCAACCGTCTTATACCTAGCCCAGAATGCCAAGCCAAGCACAATAATAACTCCAATAACAACGATAGGAATAAGCAAATAATCGGGTATTGATTCAAATGTCATACCATCTCTCCTCTTCTCTCTTCAAATTCGGTAACCCATAGAACTCCGTCTTCCACATCTACAACTACCACTCTTGTACCTGCTAACAAGCTAATTTGTTCTAGGCTCGAGGCTATATGTAATGTATTCCCTGCGCCTACTTTAACCATGACTTCTCCGAACCCTTGAATGGGTACTGGGATGGTGATTTCCCCAATTCTCCCTACCATCTCCTGGATTGAGTATCCAGTTGAATTCTCGCTGTTACCCATAGGCTTAACATATATAAAATAGATAACAACCGATATTAATACAGCAGTTAGGATGGATAGAATGACAATAAGCGTGGCAGTAAATCCGCTATATCGGACTAATAAAACCCCTGTTCCACCAAACACTGTAACTGCTCCTGCTACAATCGTAGGATTGAAAAAATCCACCGACAAGAAATCCAACATGCCATCAAGTGCACTACTTAGAACATCACCTAGTAGTACAGTTACAATGGCAAAAAGCACTCCGCCTATTAGGCAGCCCAAGAATAGTGCCTCCATCTTTCATCCTCCTGTCTAACTATAATAGTGTATACGTTAAAACGCTTACTTTGTTTCAACTATTTTCTACGTTTATAACATTATTGAAATTGTACTTAATTAAAAACAGTGCCCACTCCATAAGAAGTAGACACTGTTTACATGGTATTACTATCATCGCAATTACAAATTATAGAGACATCTTGTAAATCTCCATCACATCGTCTTTGTTTAGTTTTCTAAAGTTACCAAAAGGTCCAAAACGCATCGCTTTGTCTGCCATCACTTCAATTTCACTGGCATCAATATCATAATCTGCTAAGCGGCTTGGTGCCCCGATGGAGCTCCAGAAATGACGAAGTGCTTCGATCCCTTCAGCTCCCACTTCTTCATCACTTTTACCTGTTGGATCGATATTGAACACATTCACGGCAAGTCGCTTGAAACGGGCCACATCCACGCTCTGATTATATTTCATCCAGTTCGGGAAAAGAATCGACAAGCCTCCACCATGTGGAATATCATATACAGCTGATACCGCATGCTCAATGTTATGTGTAGCCCAGTCGCCGGACATTCCCATATTAAGCACACCATTTAGTGCCATCGTGCCGCAGTACATCACAGTAGCACGCAATTCATAGTTCTCAAGGTCTTCAATAAGCTTAGGGGCTGTCTCGATGACCGTTCTCAGAATCGTCTCACAGAATCCATCTTGAACCTGTGTGTTATTCTCTGGATGGAAATAATGCTCTAACACGTGAGACATGATGTCCACCATACCGTATACTGTCTGATCTTTAGGCAAAGAGAAGGTATGAACGGGGTCAAGAATAGAGAATGCTGGATAAGCGAAAGGACTGCCCCAACCCATTTTCTCTTTCGTGACTTCATTCGTAATCACGGAACCGCCGTTCATTTCCGATCCAGTTGCTGCCATCGTCAACACGGTTCCCAGTGGAAGTGCAGCCTTCGGAGCTGCTTTACGTTCTAAGAAGTCCCACATATCTCCATCATACTTGGCACCTACTGCGATTGCCTTAGCGCAATCGAGCACACTTCCCCCACCAACAGCTAGAATTAATTCAATGCCATTGGTTTTGCATAGATCTACACCTTTATGAACTGTGGTTAGTCTTGGATTCGGTTCAACACCACTCAATTCGGTAACCTCAACAGCGATTTCTTTCAGAATAGACAGTACATTATCATAAAGGCCGCTACGTTTGATACTTCCGCCACCGTAGACAAGTAATACTTTCGTTCCGTATTTAGGTATTTCATTTCTAAGGGCATCAAGCTTGCCTTTTCCAAAGATCAGCTTAGTAGGATTATTAAATTCAAATTCTTTCATTGCTCAGTTCGCCTCCACTGTAATAATTGCATAACCTGCCATCCTGTATAGAATGAACTAAAAACAAACCCTTTTATTCTTGATTTTCTTTAGAATCTATAGATCATGGGGGATGACAACTTTAGTTCAATCTATACATTATAAGCCTTACACCTCATATGAAACAAACCGTCTTCCCAGAAATAAGAAAAACGGTCATTACTATACACTCATGAACAAGTGTAGGCTATAATGTCAGCCTCCGGGTCACTATACTGCTTCCACGATTCATAGATGTCATTGCACTCTCTAGCAATACACTGCTGTCTTGTGACGTCAGGCGCAAAACAGATATCGGCCATTTCACAATACTAACTGTTACTCCCCTATACTGAGTGTTAGTAAATGTAGCTTCTTTCGGTGCATTTTGAATCGCGAAGGTGTGCCCCCCTTCATGAGTTAGAATGGATCCTCCTACAATGGGCAGATCCGCATTGGATCCAATAAAATAATGTGGCATAACGTCCACAAAGGATATTAGTCTTTTTAGCGTATCCTTTGTCAATTCCATAGGCACATGATCATGATGGAATACAATGCTCGTTATAGTAAACATAAGGTGAATATTGGAAAAATGAAGGCACGCTATTCATCTCAAGCAGAATGATACGCAAATATTAACGTGGAGGGTGATTAACCCTGCCCGAGTATCCCACATTCTCACGACAAAGCTGGTACTTTGGATAAATTGGAGATGGGAGTAACTTAGCCATCGCAATCTCTTTAGGATTCTTTTCTGGCCTAGACAAGTTAATCGTCAATTCAATGTCATCGTACGTCGTCCCTTGCTTCCAGTAAATATTGTTAGAAATTCGATCCATCCGAAATGTAGTTCGAATCTATCGATAATTTATAGAAACCGTCTGTCGCTGTTTCAATGCCTCTCTGTGCCGACGTATCCTAAAACTCTTGGATTACTTCCGATGGACGCTTCATCAGTAGACCCATCACTTTGGCATTTAGCAGGTCACGATAGGTGTCGCTATTCTCTGGCATAAGCCCGATTTGAAATCCATTCTCCATAACCTTGTGGATGGGATTGGTGCCAGCTCCAAGCACTTTGAATAATATTATCTAGACTATCATGAGCGGGCTTCCATCCTAATACACTACGCGCTTTGTCAGATGAAGCTACCAATGTAGCTGGATCTCCTGCACGGCGCTCCTGTACAACGACAGGAATATCAAGACCCGTAACTTTCTTCGCTGTCTCAATGACTTCTTTCACAGAGAATCCTTGTCCGTTACCCAGATTAAATACATTACTGTCTTTACCATTACGTAAGTAGCTTACAGCTCGATAATGAGCATCTGCTAAGTCACTGACATGAATATAATCACGAACACACGTGCCATCTGGAGTCGGATAATTTTCGCCGAACACAGCGATATTCTCCCGTTGCTTCAGCGCTACTTGCAATACAAGCGGAATGAGATGACTCTCTGGACGATGGTCTTCACCTATTCGCCCACTTGCATGTGCACCTGCCGCATTGAAGAAACGTAATGCTACATATTTAATGCCTAACACTTTATCGAACCATGACATCATCCGCTCCATCATCAGCTTCGTTTCACCGTAGACATTCGTAGGTTCTGTGCGGTCTCCTTCCACAATAGGTACCTTCTCAGGATCACCGTAGGTAGCTGCTGTGGAAGAGAACACAATTTTACGAACATTAGCAGCATCCATAACTTCTAACAGACACAGCGTGCCAAACACGTTATTATCATAGTATTTAACAGGATTCTGCATACTTTCTCCTACAAGAGAGTTAGCTGCAAAATGGATTACTGCGTCAATCTCGTTCTCATTGAATAGCTTGGCTAACAAAGCTTTATCACGTAGATCCCCTTCGTACAACTTACCTCCAAGAAGTGCTTCACGATGTCCAGTCTGGAGGTTATCAATAACGACAACTTCTTCTCCTAGATCCAATAATGCAGCGACAGTATGTGAACCAATATATCCTGCTCCGCCTGTGACTAAGATTGCCATCCTAGATCTCCTCCTTTAGTTCTTTCACTCCGTCACCTACGCCGCACACGTAGAACTCACCCTCAAGTCCCGTTCTTGTCTTATAATTCTCACTAACTTGCTTCACAAACTGTTCTACAGAATCTTCATGAACGAGGGATACTGTGCTTCCACCGAAGCCTGCTCCCGTCATCCGAGCGCCAAGTGTTCCTTGAATACGCTGTGCTTCATCTACCATAACATCTAGTTCCTCGCAGCTTACTTCATACAGGAAGCTTAGCGACTCATGGGATTGATTCATTAGTTGTCCAAATTTCACCAAATCACTCCCATTTAGGGCCTCAACAGAATCCAACACGCGTTGATTCTCTTTCACAACATGTTCTGCGCCGTTCGGAATATCACCATGGAACAAAAGGTCGTAACCTTAGTCAATGGGCATGCAATTTTCTTCAACTCAACTATGACACCTATGGGATAATCGATCCACTCATCTGTCTTAACTTTCCCAATATCATGTATATCAATTGTACTCTTAAATGAAAGATTTGTAGAAGCAAAATGAATTTTATTGTCATCTCTTTCACGCAAGATAAGAGTCGTTCCGAATTCAAGTGCTGAGGGTAGAACATAACCACCTTTATAATCGATATGTTCTCCAATCAGATTGACACGCCCAGGTGCATAGAACACATGCTCCTCTATTGGCCAGATGCAAGAAGCCTTTTATACCAAAAAAAGAAAGTGCATATCTGGCTTCTCTTGGTTACTTATACCTCATTCTTGCAGAAGCAGAAGATATTCTATCTAGTCAATCTCGTCTAACTGGGACTGAGTCCCAAGTTCAGCGCACCATGAAGCAAATGATACTCTATATGTCCACTCAGTTCGCTCACCCTGTCTCCATTGAGCAAATGAGTGGCAGTCTGGGATATAATCGTGCTTATCGTAGCCAGACTCGTGACGGATTCTAAAATTAATGTTGATAATGACCGCTACGCGGACGGATTGTCCTTCCGATCGCTGTTGCCTCCAAATTTTTTTCAATATATCGCTGTTAGCGGTTAAAATTCAGGGACAAAGGCGAACGCTTCGCTTCTCCATGACATTTCCGTCCTCTTCGCTACAATCAGCATAGAGGAAGAAACGATTACGGAAAAGCGGCATTGGTCGCCTAAAAGCTTTCCAAAGGAAAGCTGTTCCGTAAGCATATGCTTGATCTCCAAATTTCAACTGCTGCTCGAGTTCAAACCAGAAATTTGGAGACCAGATCGATTGGAGGAACGTTCCGTTCACAGAGTGGCTTATAGAACACCCATTCTTCCTTGTTAATAAAAAGAAGGCGTCCTCAGCCATTTATGGCTTTTGGAACACCCTCATTTTTGGGAGATTATATTATTGCCGAACCTTAACCTAACATCTCCTTATGCCATATGCTTGATTTGAATCCCGCTATCTAGCGTACTCCCCACCTGAAGATTTCGCTCCAAATGTTCCAACGGCATAAATCCGCCATCTTTTCGAATTAGATATCGCAAAGGTTGTTCAGTTGCTCCACCCACAGTCATGGTAATAATGTTAACCTCGTTATCTACCGAGAGCTTCAGTCCTGAGAACTCTCTCTTCTCCTTGCAGTCCAATACATCGCCTGCATGTAACCAAAGAATATAATCATTCGTAGCTACATCGAAAGCATACTGGTAAGCGATAGGATTCCCCTCAGCACCAACAAATGAAAAGACATGGGGTGTATATTGACTAGCTATTTCAAGGGTCTGATCTGTAGAGCCTGTATCAACTATAATGATTTCATCTACTAGATCTGCTAAGGATACTAATGTATGACGTATGGATGGTTCGGCATTACACACAATCATACACAAGCTGACACGAATAGCTGGCTTATAAATCAATTGATGAATGTTGTTACCCCATTTTTCTGTCGCCTTTTTACCATTTTTATCAAGCAGTGTACGTAAATCCTCTGTAGGTAGTTGATTCATCGTGGCGTGACCGAAATGATGAATGAAGGAATCTTGGGCAACGAGTAATGAGTATCCTTTTCTAATGGCTCTTAAGCAAAGATCGTCATCTTCATAGTTCCCGAGTCCGAACTGTTCGTCAAACCATCCAATCTCATCAAGAACACTCCGCTTAGCTAGTAAACAGAATCCGATAAGCCTCCGCACTTCCAGATGCTTTCCAGCATTTTCTTTACAATAACTCTCAGCAAAGGCATCTATTCCAGATAACTCCGTATAGGGAACCGGAATAATCTGATGACCACTAGAATAGTTCGTTACGGGACCCACCATACCTACTCGTTCATGGCTATAAAGTGCATCTAGCATATTTTCCAGCCAGTGCTTCGTCACAATGGTATCATTATTCAGAAAAAGAATCTGATCACCTGAGGCGCATTCAATACCTTGATTACAGCCTTTACCAAAGCCGAGGTTCTCTGTGTTCTCATGCAAAATGACATCTGTCTGTGTCTTCATATAGGTGACCGTCTCATCTGTTGACCCGTTGTCGATCACAATAATTTCATAATCCTCAGGGGTATTTCGGCGGATACTCTCCAGACAATGAATCGTCATGTGGAGCTGATTATAGGTCAAAATTACAATACTTGTTTTCACGGCCTCACCTCATTAATATAAAAGTAGTATTATTTGGGGAAACGGTTTATTTCTACGTATTCTGAACCTAATAAATTTTTGAAATAATTGCGGTTATAGAGCATACTCGGATGGGACGGATAAAAGCTTAAGGCAAGCTCATTATGATAATTAGCCTTGTGATGTTGACCGATTCGGTCGTAGCATAGACTGAGTTGTAACTGGGGTAACCATGTCGACATTGCTAAATTTCTGATGCCCATGGACTCATTAGGAGGTAAGTGTAGTGCTAGTTCATACCAGTAAATACTTTGGTTATATTGTTGCTTTGAGACAAAATAAGCGCCTAGTTTACAGCAGAATTCAGCTCTTGGTGTATCGTACAACAACGTTCGGCAGAGGGTATGGAACCCTTTTTCCTGATCTTCAAGCTGTTCATAACACTCCGCTAGCTTCAAACACGCCTGAAAATTATCTTCAATCCACCCCTGCCCAGTAGCCAGAAACTTCTCATAATATTCCGTTGCATCTTGAACTAAGCTGTGATCACGAAGCTCGTTAGCGTAATAATAAAGATCCCGTGGCGAAAATTGTTCTCCTTGCTCCACGCGCTTACGATAAATCTGTAAATTACGATCTGTATGTTCTTTATCTTTCTTATGTGTAATGCACACATCGCTATTCACAATGTTACCACCCACAGCCAAATATTCGTGTACAGGACCTATCCACTGAAATTGACAATCCCGACGAATCAAACGATTACGCCTCAGACTCGAAGTCACGTTCCCGTCTCTATCAAAAGCTAAATTATAAGTCATTGTCACACTATGCACATCGGAAGCTAGCGTTCGCTTCAACTCTTTAAACAGCACCCTGTCCTTTTCTGTTATCGTATCGTCCGCATCTAACCATAGAATATATTCCTGTGTTGCTTGACTAAATGCATAATTTCGAGCTGCTGCGAAATCATCGATCCATTCGAAATCATGCAATATGGCTCCAAACTCAGCGGCAACCTCTTTCGTCTTATCTGTTGAACCTGTATCCACGATGATCATTTCATCCGCAATGCCCTCCACCGAAGACAAGCATTGATGCAGACTGTTCTCTTCATTGCGCACAATCATACATAAGCTAATCGTAACCATACATACCCTCCCTGAGAAAATCATTTAATCAGAGTCCGGCTATTCTTCCTTAGTATCTATATCATTGAGCATCAGCGAATTTAGTTCAGTGCGATCAAGATACGGCGACATATCCTCGATTGGCCGATTGACTGCAAGCTTTGGATTAACGGTTGTATCCATCTCGAGTTTCACTTCAACGAATACTGGGCCCTCCGTTTGTAAAGCCTCATCAATCGTTAACTGTGCTTGTTCATTAGAATCAATCATTAATGCCTTCATTCCAAAAGCCCTTGCAATCTTTACTAGATCAGGACAACTGTAGCCCTGAACCGTAGATTGACGTCGTCCTTCGAAATACTGATCTTGAAACTGTCGTACCATACCCAGATTGTTATTATTCATGACAAAAATCTTAATGGGCAGCTTATGCTGTACAATCGTATGCAGCTCTTGAATATTGACCTGTATCCCACCATCTCCTGCAATCACGATAACTTGACTCCCCGGAGAAGCTTTGGCCACACCAAGTGCCGCTGGCAATGCAAAACCCATTGCTCCCATACCCCCGGCATTTAACAAGCGTTGGCCTTCCAACAATCGAAACGATTGACTAGCCCACATTTGATGCTGACCCACATCAAGTACAATGATATCCCCCTCACTGCTCCGAGAAGACAACAGCTCCATAAACCGATTGGGCTCGATGATGCTCTCTTTTATTACCGTATTTCCACTCGGATATTTGCTTTCATTCCCTCTGATCGTCTGTAACCACGCGGAATAATCAAAGATCTTCTCCTTATTCGTTTGAAGAATTTTAGAAATTTCAATAAGAAAAGACTTCACATCCGCATGAATAACGAAATCTGCCTTCACCTTCTGATTTAACTCCGTGGCCTCGATATCCACATGTACCTTAACAGCTCCACGAGCAAAGGTATCCGGTCTTGTTCCCGTCTGCCTTGTATCCAGCCTCGAACCTAAGATTAATAAGAAATCACAATTAGCCAGCGCTAAATTGCTATAGCGATTACCATAAGAACCTATCAGACCTACGCTTGACGGATGGGTAGCCGGAAGTACATCTAACCCCATTAAAGAATGAACGACAGGTATCCCCGTCAAATCAACAAATGAACGGAACTCCTCTGCCGCTCCCCCTGCCCGTATTCCACCTCCAGCCAGAATCACCGGCCTTTTCGCTTGTTTCAGCCTCACCACAACTTCTGCCATATCTTCACTTGTGCATATGGGTATAGCTAATTGATATTGCCGATACTCCTCACTATCGAAAAAGCTCTCTAAAGTCGCTGGATCAATATCCACACGTTGAACATCCATCGGCAGATCAAGCAATACAGGACCAGGCCGTCCATGACCTGCAATAAATATGGCTTTCTCTAAGTGATAACGAATACGTAACGGATCGACTACAAGCTCTGCATATTTAACGATAGGCTTAACGATGCTGACAATATCCGTCTCTTGAAATCCAATTTGGCGGACAGGTCTATCGAATTTATACTCGTACGTATTTACCTGACCTGTTATGAATAAGCACGGTATCGAATCGAAATAACAGCTTCCAACCCCTGTCAAAAGATTCAGTGCACCTGGGCCACTTGTAGCCATAGCTACGCCTAGCTTGCCATTGATACGCGCATACCCTTCTGCTGCGAAGGCAGCTGCCTGTTCATGATGAATGGACACACACTCTATATCGCTCTTGCCATACGTTGAATCGAGCAAATGAGCGATCGCCCCCCCAATCATTTCAAATACATGGGCGACACCCTGTTCACGAATACAATCAATCACATAATCAGAAAGCTTCACGCTCATGCTCCTTTCCATGTGGTCTACCTATACCAGCTCGAGCATGTATTCCTGTATTTGTCGCAGACTCATCTCTCTTATATCCCCTTGCTTCTGGTATACTCGGAACCACTCTACGGTCTTCTCAAGCGCTGTCTCCACACGCCACTTAGGATGCCAGTTTAGACCCATTCGAGCTTTAGAACTATCTAGCTTCAGGTCCGTTGCCTCATGAGGATGCCCTTCCACATCCAAATCATAGAAAGATTGTTCTCCCCAAAGTGATCCTAGTTTCGTGACCATCCACTCTACGTTCTTCACACTGGCATCCTCTGGCCCGAAATTCCAAGCTCCCGCATATTGATCTCCTTCTTCCACCATCTTTTGTGCAAGGAGTAAATATCCATGAAGGGGTTCAAGAACATGTTGCCACGGACGAGTAGCAAGAGGATTTCGTATTGCAAACCTACTACCTGTGAGTAAAGCTCTTATACAATCTGGAACTAAACGGTCTTCTGATCCGTCACCGCCACCGATCACATTACCAGCTCTAGCTGTTGCCACACTAACCCCGTGCGATTCATACTCTGCCGGACTGAAATAGCTGCTGCGGAAAGCCGCAGTCACAAGCTCCGAACATGCCTTACTATTGGAATAAGGATCAAGCCCTCCAAGGCTGTCATTCTCCCTATATCCCCATGCCCATTCACGGTTCTCATAGCATTTATCAGTCGTTACATTAAGCACGGCTTTAATGCCTAATCCATCCTGTACAACTGCTCTCACGGCTTCTAGTAAATAAACCGTGCCCAGCACGTTAATTTCATAGGTTTCTGAAGGCAGGCGATATGACCTTCTAACAAGAGGTTGTGCGGCCATATGAATAATAATTTCCGGCTCCACCTCACGTATAGTCTGCTCCAGGCAATGTTTATCACGAATATCTGCGATGACAGACTGTACGATCTTATCTGCACCACACAAGCTGAATAAATTAAGGGTGGCACATGGCTGTAGCGCATATCCCGTCACCTCTGCTCCAAGGGAACTCAACCATAGAGAAAGCCACGATCCTTTAAAACCCGTATGACCTGTGATCAACACCTTTCTATGATTCCAGAACGAAGAATCCGCCTTGTGGACACCCCTTATTTCTGCCATTTGATTTGTCCTGAATTCCATAATTGTTCTAAATAGTTCTTATCACGAACGGTATCCATCGGATGCCAGAACCCCGTGTGCTTATAAGCCATCAATTCTCCCTGTGCTGCAAGCTGCTCAAGAGGTTCTTGCTCCCACACCGTGTCATTTCCTGCAATTAAATCGAATACTTCAGGCTGAAGAACGAAGAAGCCACCATTCACCCAACCTCCATCTCCGACTGGCTTTTCCTCAAATCCCTTAATTTCCTCATTCTCTGAAATTTGGAGAGCTCCGAATCGCCCCATCGGTTGAACAGCCGTGACAGTAGCTTGTTTACCATGCATGGTATGGAATGCAACAAGCGAACTGATATCAATATCCGATAATCCATCTCCGTAGGTTAGCATAAAAGGTTCTTGCCCCACATAATTTTGAATCTTCTTTATTCGACCACCAGTCATCGTATCTAGTCCTGTTTCCACCAATGTTACTTTCCATGGGGGACGATGTGAATGATGGAGGATCGTTTCGTTGTTATTACCAAAGTTGAAGGTGACATCTGTCCCGTGCAGATGGTATTGTGCAAAGTATTCCTTGATCATCTGACCTTTGTATCCTAAACAAATTACAAATTCATGAAATCCATGACTGGAGAAAATGTTCATGATATGACACAGAATCGGCTTATCCCCGACCTCAATCATTGGCTTAGGCTTCAAATGAGTCTCCTCACTTATTCTTGTCCCATAACCTCCTGCCAAAATAACGACCTTCATGTGGAAGACCTCCCTCGAAGCAACTTATGAAGCACGTCAACCACATACTGAAGCATCTCTTGTGTCAGACCTGGATACACACCAATCCAGAATGTTTGTCTCATAATGATATCTGTATTCGTTAAGTCTCCAACTACCCGGTGAGATACGTTCTTGTATGCAGGTTGTCGTAGTAAATTCCCAGCAAAGAGCAATCTTGTACCGATCCGCTGCTGCTCTAACGCTCGCACGAGCTCATTACGAGATAGTGGAGCATTTTCTCTTACAGTCATTGGAAAACCAAACCAACTAGGGTCACTGTCCTGTGTCGCCTCAGGTAAAACAAGTACATCCTCTAAAGGCCGTAGTGCTTCTTTTAAAAAGTTGAAATTTCGTTTTCTTATGGCTATAAACTCAGGTAGCTTATTAAGCTGTGCTAGACCAATAGCGGCTTGCATGTCCGTAACCTTCAAGTTATATCCGATATGACTATACGTATATTTGTGATCATAACCCTCTGGCAGATCACCCAACTTCCAATCGAACCTTTTTCCACATGTATTATCTTTCCCAGGCTCACACCAACAATCGCGCCCCCAATCACGGAAAGACTCTACAATCTTTCTAAGACGTGGCTTTGAAGTTAGTACAGCCCCACCTTCTCCCATTGTAATATGATGTGCAGGGTAAAAACTCACCGTGGCCAAATCCCCAAATGATCCAACCTGTTGCCCTTTATATAAAGATCCAACCGCATCACAGGTATCTTCAATCAGCCATAAATGATACTTATCTGCGAACTTCTTCACCATATCAATGCAGAATGGATTTCCCAATGTATGAGCGACCATAATCGCCTTTGTCTTCTCACTAACAGCCTCTTCTAGTCGCTTAACATCCATATTGTAAGTCGGAATATCCACATCTAGGAAGACAGGCACGAGTCCATGCTGAATGATTGGATTCACCGTGGTGGGAAATCCAGCTGCAACTGTAATGACCTCATCACCTGGACGAAGCTGTCTCTCCCCTAAAGATGGAGATGTTAATGCTGACAATGCCAACAGATTCGCGCTAGAGCCAGAATTAGTCAAGAGCGTAAATCGATGATTCATAAATTGAGAGAACTTCCTCTCGAATTGACTTGCATAACGACCCGCTGTCAGCCAGAAATCCATGGACGAGTCGATCAAAAAGGACAATTCCTCATGATCAAATACCTTACCACTCACAGGAACATAGTCAGTCCCTGCTTCAAACGTTCTCTCAGGCCAAGTTTGCGCGTAGTATTCCGCAGATAGTCGCAAAATTTGCTCTCTTAAATTTTGTGCAGAATTCTCCATGAATCATGAATCCTCCTAATCGTTTATGGTGGTTGTCGCATATCCCAACAACCAAGTAACGAATTACCTATCCGTAGTACTTCTTCTTCAAATAAGAGGCATGAATATGAGAAGGAAACATAAACTTCTTAACTGTATAGATTGAATTAAAGGCGACCTAAGGAGCGTAATCTTTAATTCAATCTATCTGTATAGAATGAATTAAAGGCGACCTAGAGAGCGTAATCTTTAATTCAATCAAGCTGTATGTATATATATATGTAAGAAATCCGGAAAAGGATTTAACTTTTTGGAATAGGGGGATAAAAATGGTCTTTATTACGGAACAACTCGCTGCCCGTTTCTATCGATTTGGAACCCATACATATGTACAGGAGGGTGGACAGTTTGTGTACCCCGAAGAAGTATCCATTGGAAGTAATGTATTTATCCGAGCGCACTATTGGTTCAACATCATCTCACCTGGCATAGGGCCCTCTCCCAAAATCTTGATTGGTGACGGTTGCCAATGTAATCTAGGCCTGATTATATCTGCCGTTAACCACGTAGAATTAGAAGCCAATGTGTTAATTGGCCCCAACGTGTATTTGTCTGATACCGACCATCAATACCGAGAGGTTGGTATTCCTATTCATTCACAGGGAATTACCACAACTACAGCTTCCATCATTATTGGAGAAGGCGCATGGGTGGGGGCTAATGCAGTTATTGTAGGAAATGTAACCATCGGCAAAGGTAGCGTTGTTTCAGCAAACAGTGTCGTTGTTCGCGATGTACCTGATTATTGTGTCGTTGGTGGTTCCCCTGCCCGTTTACTTAAAGTTTATGATCCTGGCTCAAGTGAATGGGTTCGGGTCCGAGATCTTGAAGAAGCCAATCACTTACTTAACAAACGACGCGATCAGCCCCTTCTATCCATCTGTATCCCGACCTATAATCGCGCAGAAGATCTAGCAAGATGCCTAGAGTCTATCTATTCTCAAATAGGAAATACGGATTTAATCGAAGTTCGTATTTCCGATAATGCTTCCACTGACACTACACAGGAAGTTGTGGAACGATATCAAGCTTCCTATACGAATTTATTCTATGAACGAAATCAGGACAATATCGGTGCAGATTCTAATATTCTACATGTACTAGAGCAAGGGAAGGGGAAATTCATTAAAATTCAAGGCGACGATGACTTCTATGTAGCAGGATCACTTATTCCTCTACTCCATATTCTTCACACCCATAAAGATTGCGCCGTCTTTCACATTGATCTGCTGGGAGAAGGTGGTCAAGTTAAAGTAGAGACCGGAGAAGGGTTAGCTTCCTATCTTACCGCGTCCTCTATTTATGCTTCATTCATCTCAGGTACTATTCTCCGCCGAGAGGATTGGGGATTATTGCATGATCGGACGCTGTTTCTTGATTCATCATTCAATCAAATCTATTGGCAGTACACTTTACTGGAGCATAATCCTAAATTCTGTATCATTCATAGCCATATGTTCACTTATGCTGGCAATGAGTCCACCGGCTACAACTTTGGGCGTGTATTCATTGACAGCTACCAACGCATCTTACAGAATTTCATTGGACGCGGTCTAACAGAACAGGATATCCGCACGGATAAGCGGCGCGTGTTATATGATTTTATATTACCGCAGTATGCACGGTTTACCGCAAGAGGAGCCGGCGCAATGCTAGAGCGGTTCGAGCATTACTTTACAGAGTACTATCAGAATGAGGAGTACTATGAGGAGGCGCTGAAGCAGATCAGAGCTATACTCCCTAACAGATAAATAAGTTTCCTTTTCCATATAGCAAATAAAGAGACATTCCCAAGCCATATGACTTTAGGAATGTCTCTTTAGAATGGAATTAGTTCTCTGTTTTAAGAATCGACTCGATACGATCGAGCTCTTCACTTGTGAACTCAAGATTATTTAGAGCTGCCACATTATCCTCAATCTGGCTAACACGACTTGCTCCAATCAATACGGATGTCAATTTGTTACCACGTAATGCCCAAGATAGTGCTAACTGGGCTAAGCTCTGACCTCTAGTAGCTGCTAATTGATTCAGTGCATGCAATTTACGAAGTACTTCCGGCGTAATATTGTCCTCATTCAAAAAGACAGAGGCACAAATGTATTACCCCCACCAAAATTATGCCAAAGACCTAAAGAGACTGCTGGAAGTTCAGACCCGAACGCCCGACACGATTGTATTTCATGGAAGTATATCTTTCTTCATTTGCTGTATATACCATTATGATCCACCTCTCTAATTCCAGGAATAAATATTACAATCAGGCTTCAACCTTCTTCATTATTGTCCAAGTATACGACTCACTTGATCCATGACTTCTCCAATTTTATGTGAGATATGAAGGTCTGCTCGATGATCATAAGGCGTAGCATCGATGTTCAGTAGCACAGACCGATTTCCTTGATAATATGATACTAGCTGCGCTGCTGGCTGCACAGTTAACGAGGTCCCACCAACAATAATCAAATCCGCGCTAGAGATCGCTTCCATAGCCTCATAAAGAATAGTCTGATCTAAAGATTCTTCATACAGTACCACATCAGGCTTAATCACTGAATTACATGAGGTACAACGAGGAACTAAGTCTACACTTTCAATAATGGTGTCCAAATCATAGAAATGTGCGCATCCCATACAATAATTGCGATGAATGGAACCATGTAATTCTAATACCCTTGAACTTCCAGCCTTTTGATGAAGCCCGTCAATATTCTGTGTAATGATACTTTTCAACTGCCCCCGCTGCTCAAGAGTAGCTAGTAAATGATGGCAAGTGTTCGGTTTAGCATCCTTATGAATCATTTTGGTGCGGTAGAAATCATAAAATACCTCAGGACGCTCTACAAAAAAATGATGACTTAGCATCTCCTCAGGTGGGTACGGTGAGTGCTGTTCACTTTGATACAACCCTGCTGCTGAACGAAAATCAGGAATCCCACTCTCTGTCGAAGTTCCCGCTCCTCCAAAAAAAACAATACGCTCACTTTCTTGAATCCACGAAGCTAAGGTTTCAATTTTTTGCATTTCTATATTTACCTCCACATTTATCATTTCAGTTGTAATTCATCATAGCTAGTAATGAGCACATCAGCATCAAGCAAGTAATCTTCTCCGTCGCTCCTATTAGTAATCCCAATTGCCAAGCTTATCCCTGCGTTCTTCGCCATCTGCATATCTCCGTTACTGTCCCCAATAAGAACCATTTGCTCTGGTCGAAGTCCAAGAATTATCCCTGCCTTCTCCACCATTTCAGGATGCGGCTTACTCTGGCTCACTTGATCGCGGCCAATGATGACTTGAAAGAAATCTTTCAAGCCAATCCATTGAAGTTGCTCAATAGCAGAAGAAGTGTCATCAGATGTGACCACCCCTATTTTCAAAGAGGAATCACGGCAATGAAGCAAAAAATTTAGTAATCCCGGCATGGGATGGGCTGGTTTCCGTTGTTTAACATCTTCCATAGCGCTTTTACAAATATACGATGCCTCCATAGTAGCTTCATTCCATGGAACTCCTGCGTGGTATAATTGCCAAGCTAATATCCCAATGGTCTCCTCTGTAGTCGCCATAGCAAGAGGGCCTTTCGTATCATAATTATACAGCTTTCCTGTCTCATTATGTACAGTCCCAAGTATGAATTGTTTATCCCCTGTGTATTCAGCTCCGATTAGCGTAAGTTTTTCTTCCATTCTTTGCAATACAGAATCTGCCCAACCTCCCCACAAAGTCATAAAATCGAACAACGTACCGTCTTTATCAAATAATATGCCTTCGCAAGACACTCGATGAATTCCTGCATGAAGTATTGGCAATCCAGTCCCCCCTTCCATTTTTACCTCTTTAGACTATCTTTCGTTGATTTAATTCCATTGTTGAACGACAGTTAAAAATTGTCAATGTATGTGGTATTCAATCTATTCAATAGATAGACACAACTAATTGAAGTGACACCGCTTACATTCGTGATATAAATCACAATTAAAAACGGTTAAGCATAGTAATTTAAAATTGTAGATAAATAAAGAGAAGCATTCTAGAGAATTAGCGCCTTTGGATAGGCTACTGGAGGAAATTACAATGGATAATACTCTTGAAAAACGGGGAGAAACCTATTTTCTCAATTTACGTTTCCTACTTATTGTAACTGTTTTTGTTGGCAATGCCATTGAACCTTTAATTAAAGAAATGACTGGGGTACATCAACTATTCTTGTGGATTCTCACTTTTCATATGCCCCTATTTGTACTGGTTACAGGATATTTCTCTAAAGCTAAGCTACATGGTACGATTGGACGAGAAATATTAATTCAAATATGTATACAATATGTTATTTTTCAGTCCCTCTATTCTTTATTGGATATTACTATCTTTCATATGGGATCTATTACTCACTCCTTCTTCGCCCCTTATCTATTGCTATGGTTTCTGGTTAGCCACTTCTTTTGGCGTTTGTTAACTCTAGCTATGTATAAATTATCACCTATTCATCAGATCATAATTTCTCTGATTTTGGGCGTAATGGTGGGATACCTACAACTTGATGGCGTGTGGCTCAGTGTAAGTCGGACCTTTGTTTATTTACCATTCTTTTTAATCGGACACTACCTTAATTTCGAGAAATTTTTGAACTTTTTCACTTTTGAAAAAAGACTTGGCGCTGCATTCGTATCTATGGGTATCTTTGTTATTCTAGGATTATGGGGATTGAATCTACCCGAAGGTTGGCTATTTGGAAGCATGACTTATATGCAATTAGAATCTTATGGATGGTTTTCTGGTGTCTTTCGTATAGCTCTATATCTCTTGCAATTCATCTCGGCAGCTGCATTTCTCGCTTGGGTCCCTATGTATGCTAGTCGCATAACTGAATTAGGTCGGCGGACACTATACGTGTTCCTATTACATGGCTTTATTATTCGTCTAGCTTATTCATCTGGGTTATATCAACATATCCAACGGCCTTTGGATGCAGTAGTCCTAATACTAAGTGCTGTCATACTAACCATTCTATTGGCACAACCCGCAGTACGCTTTGTAGCACACCCAATCATAGAACCCTCAATCCATTGGGTCAGTTCCTTGGAACGTCGAGGCTTTAATCGATCATGATAACATTGGATTCTGTACACTTCTTTAAAGAATTGTATTAAACAGTAACCCTCCAGGGTGTCAAAAACAATCATAATTCTGGTAGTATGTGCATTAACAAACATAAGACACCACCTCTCCTATTCAATGGAAAGGTGGTGTCTTATTCTTTCATAGCTTGCTAGAAAAAATGATATGTTTGTGGTAGACTCATGTAAAACCTTTACATGTTTTCTCTTTCGATTAACCGCGCTAAAGCAATGAAACCATAAATTATTTGGGGGGAAATTGAACAACATGAAGACCAAAAAAATGCGTTCAGATATGATTAAGAAAGGCTTCGATCGTGCTCCTCACCGTAGTCTGTTGCGTGCAGCAGGCGTAAAGGAAGAGGATTTCGGCAAACCTTTTATTGCAGTATGTAACTCTTATATCGACATCGTTCCAGGACATGTTCATCTTCAAGAATTCGGCAAAATTGTCAAAGAAGCCATTCGTGAAGCTGGAGGTGTTCCTTTTGAATTTAATACGATCGGTGTAGATGATGGTATCGCTATGGGACACATTGGTATGCGCTACTCTTTGCCAAGCCGCGAAATCATTGCGGATTCATTAGAAACTGTAGTTGCAGCACACTGGTTCGATGGTATGGTCTGTATCCCGAACTGTGACAAAATTACCCCCGGTATGATGATGGGTGCCCTTCGTGTTAATATTCCTACCTTATTTGTCAGTGGTGGACCTATGAAAGCAGGAAAGGACAGCAACGGTCGTTCCATTTCACTTACCTCTGTCTTTGAAGGTGTAGGAGCTCACCAAGTAGGTAAATTATCCGATGAGGGCTTGCTAGAACTTGAACAGTTCGGTTGTCCTACTTGTGGATCTTGCTCTGGAATGTTCACAGCTAACTCTATGAACTGTCTAGCAGAAGGTCTGGGACTTGCCCTACCTGGTAATGGAACTATCCTAGCGGTAGCTCCAGAACGCAAAGATTTCGTTAGACAATCTGCTAAGCAGTTAATGGAACTCATCAAGTTAGATATCAAACCTAGAGATATCGTTACAATGGACGCTCTAGATAATGCATTTGCGCTAGATATGGCGATGGGTGGATCAACCAACACCGTATTGCATACACTGGCCCTAGCTCATGAAGCAGGTCTTGAATATCCAATCGAACGCATTAATGAAGTAGCTAACCGCGTACCTCATTTGGCTAAACTCGCTCCAGCTTCAGACTGGCACATCGAGGATCTACACAATGCAGGTGGTGTCAGTGCCATTATTAATGAACTACTGAAGAAACCAGGCGCAATTAATGGCGACTGTATTACGGTTTCTGCTAAGACGTTACGCGAAAATGTTGAGGGTTGTGAAATTCTTGACCACAATGTTATCCACCCATTAGACCAACCACATTCTGAACGTGGTGGACTTGCCGTCTTGTTCGGGAACTTAGCACCAGGAGGCTCCATCATTAAAGTAGGTGCTGTCGACGCTTCTGTAGGTGGCTATCATAAAGGACCTGCAATCTGCTTCGATTCCCAAGATGAAGCTCTAGCTGGAATTGCTAATGGTAAAGTAGTAGAAGGACATGTTGTAGTCATTCGCTATGAAGGTCCTAAGGGTGGACCAGGTATGCCAGAAATGCTTGCTCCAACATCACAAATTGTTGGAATGGGTCTGGGTGCTAAAGTAGGACTGATTACAGATGGTCGTTTCTCAGGCGCATCTCGTGGTATTAGCATCGGACATATTTCTCCAGAAGCTGCTGAAGGCGGACCTATTGCCTTTGTAGAGGATGGAGATATCATCGAGCTAGATCTCAACAATCGTACAATCCAGCTTGAAATTGATGATGAGGAATTTGAGCGTCGTCGTCAAAATTGGAAAGGCTTTGAACCTAAAGTCAAAACAGGATATCTTGCTCGTTACTCTAAACTAGTAACCAATGCAAGTTCTGGCGGAGTGTTGAAGATTTAATAGATTGCCATTAACTAAATCAATACATGATCTTTATAACAAATCCGGACACTCATACGAGCGTCCGGATTTTTTCATTTGAATATTATGCGATCTAAATTGAAAGGAATACTATACAATCGGTGGCGTACCTTCTAATCCTTGAGAAGCTCCTAATAAAGATACACTCCGTAATTGCTCTTCTTCAGCTCCAAGGTCCTGTTTATTTGCCTTCGTATTTGGATTACGATGTGAGCCGTTGACCGCATAATATTTGTTTAGTTGATCTATTGGCATAACAAGCATTTTGGGAACCAATTTATCTGCGGATTCATTCAAGCGATCTTGACCTGCTGGATGTATAATTCTCATTAAAAGTTTTAGATAAAGACCTGTTGTTTTCGCAAACCAACCTTCTGGTAAATCACGAATGCTAAATCCAAACTTCTCAGGTCCACGATTAATCATACTTACACCATATAATGCCTTGGCATCCTTTAAATCATCATTGTCCATTAACTGCTGTGCTAGTGAAGGAAGTTCTTTCTCCATTGAACGAATCATTTTAATAGCCAAATGAACGGTTGAACGTGAATTGATTCCAATATGAAACAACTTTTCATTGTCAAAATGAAGCTCAATCACTTTGTCACCTTTATGTAGAACCATCCCATTGTCTAGGGTAATATTGTTGCCTTGGTAAGGACGAAGTCGATAGTGGATAAATGGATTATGCGGTGTAACTGTTCGAAGACGAAAAACAAAATGGAAAATCATTTCCCATAATAACCACAACTTAACCACGGCAAGCTTACTACGTGAAAGCTTTTTCTCAGCTGCGTTCTCTTTAGCAGAAATCATGTCGTCAATACGAATACTATGCAGATCACGCTGCTGAGCCTCTTGTAGAACCTTATCTAAAGCAATGAGCATTTGTTCTGGTGCATTAGCATTAGCTCCAACTGTTGAACCACAATCATGTAAAAGCATTACTTCCCCAGGCTTCAATTTACTCAGCATTCGTGTAGCCAAGCGATCCGCCCCCGTACTCTCACGCCAATCTCCAAACATAGATGACCATAACACAATTTTGAATTGGTTTCGCTTAGAGAAGTCAAACAAATTAATAATCCCCCACGGTGGTCGGTAGTAAGATGTACGTTCACCCGTTATATCATGTATTATTTTATCTGTCTTCATGATCTGATTACGAACAGTTCTAGGACGCATTAACCAATTCGACTTATGAGTATAATTATGAATACCAATGAGATGCCCTTCATCATGCATTCGCTTAATAAGTTCTGGATGCTGTTCGGCATTACTTCCTACTACGAAAAAAGTACCTTTAGCATGATATTGTTTAAGTAAATCCAATAATTGGGGTGTGTATTGCGGGTCGGGTCCATCATCAAAAGTAAGTGCAAACGCCCGTTTTCCCTTTCCCCTTCGAAAGACTCGAAATCCAAAAATACGAGTAATCATACCCGGGATGAATGCGTAAAATGATGAAATATAGAACAACCAAAGCAGCAAAGTCTGCATTTCATTCCCCCATTTTCCTCTGATA
Source organism: Paenibacillus sp. IHBB 10380 (assembly GCF_000949425.1). Taxonomy (NCBI): domain Bacteria; kingdom Bacillati; phylum Bacillota; class Bacilli; order Caryophanales; family Paenibacillaceae; genus Paenibacillus; species Paenibacillus sp. IHBB 10380. Next base: position 625,113 of record NZ_CP010976.1, on the reverse strand, counting down.
GACTTTGATACAATATAGAATGGGACCAAAAAATCACTATTATACATTTTATCATAATTGCCAAACAAATAGGCGTTTTTTTGAAAATGATGTACAATAGAATTCAGTAAATTATTGTTAAAATAAGGAGATGTTTTTAGTTTATGCTACCTCTATACAAAAAATATTGGCGTACTTTTTTTGACATTGGACTCATCGTACTTACAGTATTATTAATCATGTATGTCTCCAGTAAACTATACCAACTAGCAGCACCTGTATTTCTATCTATTCTCATTTTTATGATCATTGAACCATTTGCTCGTTTCCTACACCGAAGAGGACTCCCTAAAGCGTTTGCTTCTTCCATCTCTGTTCTATTGTTCGTGCTAATCATTCTAGGTATTTTGTTTGGAGCTGGGCTTGTTGTTATTTCACAAGTTGCACAAGTTCAAGAAAACTTACCGCAGTATACGATGGTCATTCAACGAGAATTCATGCATTTAACGGGATTTCTACATAATCAGATTGACTTGCTCCCTCCAAATATTACAGATAAAATGAATCAATATTTCACCATCATAACTGATTTTGCAACAGGTTGGATGGTTAACTTCTTTGCTTATATGATTACTGCGCTGACTTCATTCTCATCATTCATGGCTAATTTTGGTATCGCCATTATTCTAGCCTTTTTTCTCAGTATCGAGATTGAAACATGGAAACGCATTGCTAAAGAAAAATCGCCTAAGACATTCAAAACAGCCTTCACATTCCTCAAGACACATGTATTTAAATCTATTGGTTCTTATTTAAAAGCTCAGCTTATTATGGTCATGATAACCTTTGTAATTGTGTATATAGGGCTACTCATACTACAAACAGGCAGTGAACTATCCTTAGCGCTTGTCAGCGCCTTGTTCGATATTTTACCCCTTGTAGGCGTTCCTGCAATTCTGATTCCGTGGATTGTGTACTTGTTTATCGTTGGTAATACTAGCCTTGCTATCGGCCTAACAATCCTTCTTGTGGTGGTATTAATTGTTCGTCAATTATTAGAACCCAAAATAACCGGAAATTCAATAGGTGTATCATCTGCATTCTTAATGTTATCCTTTATGATCATTTCATTGTCCCTATTCGGTCTAGCTGGCTTGATTCTATCACCAATACTGCTTATTCTAATCAAAGAGTTACTAATGCAAGGATATTTACAAAGCTGGATTAGGTTGCCACGGGATGAATTTGAAGTTTCCCCATTCGATATGAGTCAGCCATCGCCGCCATCCGCTGTCGTACCTAACGAGGAAGATAATAAGCCCATCACTTGACCAAAAAGAGCCGTTGCTTGATTCTTTGTATTCGCCCTAGCATTCTGAAACAATACAGCAACGGCATATTTGGGTTTATTCGTAGGTCCATATCCAATAAACCATTGGTTATTACGAGGCTGTCCTTTCCACACCACTTCGGCTGTACCTGATTTGCCCGCTAACGACCATGTTGAAGTAGCTAGTGATTGCCCTGTTCCTTCAGTCACAACCTGCCTCATCCACGAAAGTAATAGTCTAGCTGTCTTAGGTTTAATTCCCGTCCCTTGGGAAGAGGATAAGCGATGCGGCACTAAGTTCTTCATAGTTTGTCCATTATTATAACTGATTTTCCCTAAAATTCTCGGTGATTGTACCTGTCCCTCATGAAGTAATGTAACAACCAAGTTAGCTGCCTGTAACGGTGTCACTTGGACATCTCGCTGTCCAATTCCAGTCTGAACACGAATCCCTCCATCCCTATTCTGGTTTGAAGCATCAAATATAACACCGGCATCTTCATGATCCAAAGGTCTGAAAGAAGACATTCCTAGAAAGTTCTCAGCCTGCCATCCCACCTTTATTCCCAGTCCAAGTCTATGAGCGGTACTTTCGATTTGTTCAGCACTCAGACGTTCTGCCAATGAAGCAAATACTACATTACAAGACTGAGCATAACCTTGTTCTAAACTTAAATGGCCATGTCCTCCTTCCCTCCAACAAGATAGCCCATATTTACCATAATGTCCGGAACAATGAAACTGCTCGCTGGCAGAGGTAATACCTGCTTCTAATGCTGCTGCAGCGATCACTGTTTTGAAGATGGAACCTGGAGCTGTCGCTTGGAGTGCTCTGTTATTCCATTCGCCCCGCTCAGGATGAATATCATGAGGATTATAGAATGGAGAGGATACCATCGCTACAACATCTGCTGAATTCACATCCAGTACCACTACTGCACCTTTCTCCATTCCCGATTCTCTAGTGAGCTTTTCTATGTTGTTCTGAAGATCATTATCCATAGTAGTCATAAACTTCAACGGATAATATGGATTATCCGGAGCCTTTACTCTGATCCCTGTATCTGGAATGGGTTTATTGTGACCATCAACGCTATAATATGCAATCGTAGGGCCTATCCCATGAAGCAGAGGTTCTAATGTCTTCTCTAACCCTGCAGCACCCGTCTGTAGATGATATCCTATATTCTTCTTATTGAGTTCTGCTTCTGCCTGAGACAAATATCCTAGCCATTGCATTCCAGATAATACATCCTTGTATCTCATTTGATAAGGTAATACTTCTATCCCACTAATATTCAGATTATTTATGATCCTTGACTGAGAGATACTCAGAGCCATAACTTCCTCATTTTTCTTATTTTTCCATATAAAGGGTTCCCTTATATTACCCCATACCTTTTGAAAAGAGAGCTTATTCGTACCTAGTGCCTCTGAAATACCTTCTAATTTTTCTGCATCTAAGTTCAGATTTACTGCTCCCTTCACTGGAAATAACACGGCAGTAGGTATCGTTTCACCTGTTAAAGAAATCCCATTCCGATCATAGAAACGTCCCCGTCCGGAATCCAGTATAATTCCACGTTCTCGTTGAAGCACTGACATTTCCTGAAGGGTATAAGTACTTCCGTGCAAGCGTGATGTTCTCATAAATAACTGTATAAATCCCAACCGGATGATCAAAACAACAATAATGATCGTTAATATGATAAGAGAGACCCATATACGTTTTTTCTGTCCTAATGTCATCTTGTCATCCTCTTTTCATTTTTCCACCATTATGCCCCTTTCACTCCATTCACAACCAGATTTGAATTAGCTCCAACACGATCTCCACCAATAAACACAAAAAAGAAGGGTCTCTTTCTTAGATAGAAAGAGACCCTTCTTACATTCTTTTTATGCATACTACATTGTGAAGTAAGATAATGTACTTTTTAATTCATTGGATACTTTCTCTAGTTTGGCTGACAACTGAACCAATTGCTCACCAATACTTTGTTGTTCATTACTTAATGATGCAACTTCCTCTGAAGTAGCCGAAGACTCCTCTGCTACTGCACTTACGTTGCTCATTGCATCTGCTAAGATTGATTGTGAATTGTTTAATCCATCAATAGATTGAGTTACCGAGTCCAATTGTTTAATAAAGTCTCCCATTTGCCCCTCAACCGATACGAATATTTCATTGGTTTCCTGTACAACGCTCATTTGATGCTGGAACAGAGGATAAGCATCAGATAATGCCTTAACCGTTTCATTCATCTCCATCATAATCCGATCTGTAATATCGCCAACCATCTCGATAGAATTTTTTGATTGCTCTGCTAATTGCCGAATTTCATCAGCAACAACCATGAACCCTCTACCTGCAGCTCCAGCACGTGCTGCTTCGATGGTCGCATTCAATGAAAGAATGTTCGTCTGCTTCGTAATATTTTGTAGTACTTCAAGTACTTTATTAACCGAAAGGGTCGTTTCCTTGAGTCCATCCACCTTATGCATCAATGAACGCGTCATATCTTCAGTCTGATGTGTTGAATCAAGTAAGTTACTCAATTGTTTAGTACCATTCTGACTAGAACTTTCAACATGACGTGCTGCCTTACCCATATCTCCATTGGCTTCAACAACAACTACCATTTGACGCGATATATGATCTGTAAGTTCATTACCTCGTTCTGCTTCTGTAGCCAAGCTACTAGCACCGTTAGCTATTTCTTCAGTAGCAACAGCGATCTCTTTGGCTGAAATAGCTGTTTTCTTAGATGCATCTGATAGCTCCTCCGCAGTATGAAGAACCTCCAGAGCCGTATTATTCGTCTGATGTACAAGATTTGTTATCTGCTCCATCATCGTATTGAAGCTGCCAGAGAGCTCCCCGATTTCATCTTTAGACACATGCCCAGAACGAACCTTGAGATTCCCCTTCGAACCTTCAATCATTAAATTCTTCAAATCACTTAAAGGACGTGCAATCATACGTACTAACCACAATCCAATGAAAAGGGCAATGACAGCAACTGCAACGGCAGACCAAATTGTAAGGATTAAGATAGATCTAGCATCCTTCACCAATTCAGTAGTAGGAACTGTGCCAATAAGCTGCCAACCTGTTTTATCCAGCGTGCTGTAAACCGCTAGAATTTCGTTGCCTTTTTCATCAGTAGTTGTTAGACTATTCGACGGTTCTTCTTGTCCATTCATAAAAGTAAATGTCGTTTGGGTAGCTGCCAAACCTTCTTTATTGGATGCTACAACGATTCCCTCTTTGGAGTTGAGCTCTAACCTACTCCCCTCACCCAAATCAACATTCTTTAATTGTTGCATCAATACATTCACTTTAATCTCTAATACGATAACGAATGGTTTAGAGTTACCTCTTATACTTTTGAATGTACGTGCTAGTTTTACATAGCTTGTTCCGTCTTCAGACACTTCTGAAGGAAACCAGGAAGAGACATTCTTTTCTTTTAACTTTTCATACCATTCTTGACTACGAACTGTCTCCAATTTCGTGCTTATGCTCCCTGTTGAGAAAGGTCTCTGCTTTTCATCTGGAGGTACAATAAATAAACCTTTAATAGACTCATTACCATTACTTAGATTCACTAATTTCTTTTCAATTTTATCATTCAATACAAACAAATCATAATCAGAATTGTTTCCTGATAATTGATTTAGTAAATCCTGCATATCATTATCAAAAAATATTTGTAATGAACTTTCTTCAAATTGATTAAATATAAGTTCTAGTTTATCAGCAGTTTGAATTAAAGTCTGTTCATTGGCATTAGCCGCATTCTTCTCAATGACTCCCTTTGCTTTTGAGTAAGAAAGAATACCTACCAATAGTACAAAAGATATAATAGCAATAAAGAAAATCAAAAATAACTTAACCCCAACCGACTTAGATGGATTAAATTTCTTTACCTGTCTTACTGATTTGAACACCCTTTTGACTCCACCTGGATTTTTATAAGTATCCTTTATTGCCCCCCTAACTTTCTTTACTTTATCCTGTACTTTATCTTTCTTTATTTCCTTCTTCGGACTTATTCCCATGAATTTTCACCTACCACTTAAGTTTCATGCACGACGCATTATGTAAGTTATTACGTTATGCTATTTCTTAACTATTCGACACTATCTTCCATTATCCTTTGCATTTAGCTTATTTATTTAAATCTAATTACCTACGGAGCTTGGATTACGACAAAAAAAGATCATTAATCTGTAGGATTAATGATCTTTAGTGAATTTAATTCTTTTTTCGCATCATATCAAAGTATTTTACAGGCTGATCGACTTTCATCACAACCTTCTGTAATGCATGCCTTGCTGCATCTAATTCATTACCCTTTTCATCCCATATAGTTTCGACATTTTGTTTAAAAAAGGTTCCGTTAGGCCCAAAAAACTCAATTTCTTGACCCTTCTTGAAATGATTCCGTTGCTGAATAACAGCGGTTCCCTTCTCAGCATCATATTCTAATACCAAGCCAGCAAAATCATATGGACTCCCCTTCTCTTCGGGTTCATAAATATGATCTTCATGGTCCGGTGTGTCATAAAAGAAACCTGTATTAAGAGGTCGGTTTGCCGCCTTATTGATCTCATCAACCCATTCTGGCTTAAGCACATAATTTTCTGGGTCAGCGAAATAAGAATCAATCGCTTGTCGATACACATTTACAACCGTGGCTACATAATGTAACGATTTCATACGCCCCTCAATTTTGAAGCTATCAATCCCTACTTCGATCAAATCAGGGATGCTGCCCAGCATACATAGGTCTTTAGATCCCATTGAAAAGGCGTTATCCTCTGGCTGAAATAATGGAATTTCTGTGATTCCTACCTTAGTTGGAGGCGTAACTATACCTTCATGAAAATCCTCTTCTGAAACCCAATTTTCTTCTGAAGGGGACCCTTCAAATAAGTCATATTTCCAACGACAGGATTGACAACAACCCCCACGATTTGAATCTCTATCCGTGAAATGATTAGAGAGTACACAACGTCCAGAGAAGGAGGAACACATCGCTCCATGTACAAAGGCTTCAATCTCGATATCAACATGCTGTTTGATCTCAGCGATTTCCTGTAGGCTAGCCTCACGGCCTAGTACAACACGAGGTAGTCCCTCTTCCTTCCAGAACTGAACCGCCTGCCAATTCATTGTCGATTGTTGCGTACTTAGGTGAACTTCTATTTCTGGAACCGCCCGCTGTGCAATTTCAATAATAGAGGGATCGGCGACAATAATTGCTGAAATTCCAGCTTTGTGTAAATTTCTTAAATACTCCTCTATACCTTCTAGATCCTCATTATGAGTATAAATATTTGTAGCTACAATGACTTTAGCTCCGTATTTTTTAGCAAATTCTACACCTTCACGCATTTCCTCGAAACTGAAATTATCTGCGTTAGAACGCAAACCGTATTTTTGCCCCCCAATATAGACAGCATCTGCACCATAATGTACTGCAAATTTCAATTTTTCCAAATTTCCAGCGGGTGCTAATAACTCGGGTTTATCCAGACGATATCTTTTACCGATATGCTTGGGTTTCTCATTCATGACCTTCATTTCTTTTCAACCTCACTTATGCTTGTAATTAATATACCTGTTCTTTATAAAAGAAGCCGAATGATAGCTCACGGTTATGATCCTGTACATTTCGAATGTTGTCCATCCATTGTTCCTGGTACACATAATTTAAAGGATCAGCTACATAAGTATCGATCGCTTGGCGATAAGATTTCACTACCATCTCATTGTAAACAAGAGGTTTGAGTAGTCCTTCCACCTTAAAACTGTTCACACCACTTTCAATAAGTAGATGTAAATCTTCTAATATACAAATATCGTCAGAACTCATAATATGTGTTCCGTTTACATCTTCATAGATTGGATATCTCTCTTCAGCACGCTCTGCTTCGATCAAAAACAGGCCTCTTTCCTTACTCAGGTTACCATCTAGCACCGGACGACCCTGATGGGACATATAACTCTCCACTAAATGTCTTTTTGAATGATAAATATTTGTCATCCCATGTACCTGAACCTGTGACTCAATCTGAAGCTCATTCTTCATGCTGATAATCTCGTCCATACTAAGCTCTCTAGCCAATACGACACGCGATGCACCTTTTCTACCCCAATAATTCGCCGTTGCGTAGTTGGTAGATGTCATTTCTGCATTCCAATGCAGCTTCACCGAAGGAGCATGCGTTCTGACCGCAAGTATGACAGCAGGATCATTAAACTCGACTGCATCAACACCCGCTTCACCTAGCGCTTTCACATAATCCGGTAGAAGACTCAATATATCATTCGTCATTAAATTATGAAGACTCACAACGATTCTAACATTACGGGCATGTCCTAATTGGACAGTCTCTCGAATATCATCCATGGAGAAATCTCCAGACAATCTCATACCGAACTTATCTTGTCCGATTAAAAGCGCGTCAGCACCAGCATCCATCATAACATTGGATTCTTCAACAGAACCTGCAGTTACTAAAAGCTCAGGTTTTTTATTCATGTTGCACCTCTATTATTGTGATTTACTATTACTTTTTTCAATATTCATTAAATGTTCCTTATATGTCTTAGCAAATAAATGCTCTTGTGATCCATCTTTCTTCGTTACATAGAACAAGTAAGGTGTAGACTCTGGACTCAAAGCAGCCTTTATTGAAGCAAGACTGGGGTTACATATCGGTCCTGGTGGGAGACCTTCCACCAAATAAGTGTTATACGGGCTATCCACTTTTAGATCTTTAAATAAGAGACGTTCCTTAGGCTGATCCAATGAATATTGCACAGTTGCATCAATTTCTAATTTTTGTCCAATATCCAAGCGATTATATATAACACCCGCTACCAATGAACGCTCCTTCTCTGCGACAACCTCACGTTCCACTAAAGAAGCTATCGTCAACAATTCGTGCACATGAAGTCCACGATCCTTCAACTTTTGTTCCAAATTATCAATACTATCCAGTTTCTGCTGTAACAGTGACGTCATCGTATCAATAATGTCAGCTTCCGTGCTTCCTTTTTTTAATTCATAGGTTTCAGGGAAAAGATAGCCTTCTAATGCATGCTTAATGCCAGTATTGTTGGGTATGTTGGCTACTAATGAGCTCTTAACACTCGATGAGTCGTTAACTAGCTTCAGAAAGGTTTCCTTATTGACAAATCCTTCTGTGCTTAATTTATCAGTCACCTGTTCAATGGTATAGCCTTCAGGTATTGTAAAGCGGATCATTTCTTCCTTAAGAACATTCCCCTCGTTAAGCATAGCAATCAACTCATCCATCGTCGTCCCTGGTTTAGCCGAGTAGGTTCCCGCTTGGAAGCGACTTCCTTGACTTGTATATTTCAAATACCCCTTAAAGATAAGTTCATTCTTAATCAATTGTTTGTCTTCTAACAGTTCTGCAATCTCTGCTGTGCCCATCCCGCGCTCAATCGTAAACGTAACAGGGTCATTAGATTCTGAAACCGGCTGTATACCATTCCATACATAAAACGCAGCGCCACCAATGATCAAGACTAGCAGCAAAAACAGAAATCTAATGATTTTGGTTCTAGCCTTCAAGAAAACCACGTCCCTTCACAGCCAAAAAGAGCGGACTAATCCGCCCTCTCAGCATGTAATGTTAGAATATTATTCTAGATCTCGTCTTGTGGGAAGGTCATCTCATCGTATAACTCAGCAATGTTCTCCCATTCCTCATCATCATCAATCGTAACCAGCTCTAAGTTGCCTTCTGCAGAAGTCACCACTTTAAGAATGTCATATTCCTCACTCTTATCATCCACGCTTTGCAATACAGCATAACTTTGATCTCCTACTACAAACTCAGCCGTTAGATCGTAAACAGAAGTTGTTCCGTCCTCGTCTTCAAGTTCTACAGTAGGTCCAAATATTTCTTTCAGACGATTGGTCCATGCAGCTTGATGCACAGAAAAATCACTCATAGATTACACCCCTTATTCTCCGTCGATTTCAGCAACAAGCGTGTTGAACGTTTCCTCAACAATAGCCCATTCTTCATCATTATCAATCATAAACAACTGAAGATCGTCACCGTCTTCTACATATCTAAATGCATAGACCTCATCCGTTTCTTCATCTTCTGAGTCCACTGGTACAACCATCATATACTTACTATCAGAACCATCCACTTCAAATTTCATGATGACCTCAAACTCTTCTTCATTGCCTTCATCATCTGGAATATAAATAATTTCCGGTTCTTCTTCTAAACTCATATTATCATTAGCCATTGGTATCACCCTCACCTTATACTCTTAGAATCTAAATAGTTTTGCAAAATCAAACTTGCGGCCATCATATCCACGACTTTTTTGCGCTTCTTCCGGCTGACATCAGCTTCAATCAGTGTTTTCTCTGCAGACACGGTTGTCAACCTCTCATCACGTAAATAAATGGGAAGTGACAATAATTCTTTCAGCTTATCTGCGAAATCAATGCATATTTGGCCCCGGAAACCTACGGTACCGTCCATATTTTTGGGCAAACCAACCACAATTTCAGAAACCTCGTGCTCACGAACTATTTCCGCAATCCGGTCAAACTCAGCCCCTTCACGACGGCGTTCAATGACTTCAAGCCCTTGAGCAGTCCAGCCAAATGCATCGCTGACTGCTACACCGATTCTGCGATCCCCATAATCCAATCCCATGATTCTCATGAAGTTCTCCTAACGGTGATTGGCTAAATAAAACTTAACTAGTTCTTCAATCAACTCATCACGTTCTTTTTTTCTGATCAGGCTTCTTGCATTGTTATGGCGAGGTATATAGGCAGGATCACCAGATAAAAGATATCCGACAATTTGGTTGATAGGATGATACTCCTTCTCCACCAACGCATCATATACCGTTAGAAGGATCTCTTTCGAGGAAGCTTCCAACTCATCGCCTGTAACATTAAATTTGACCGTCTTATCCATGGAATCCATTCAAGACACCTCGCTTCTCAAAAACATGAAACCATGTTTTGAACAATTGATTCAACAATCTGTGTTTCTAATTCATATCATACCATAGTCACTACGTTGTAAGGAAATCTATAGGTGAAATAAATCCAAATATTTAGCAACAATTTTGGGGGGGCGTCGTTACTTGCTTGCCACAAGCTCTTTTGCCAATTCCAATGCTTCATCCAGCTTGCTTGCGTCCTTACCGCCAGCTTGTGCCATGTCTGGACGACCACCGCCACCGCCACCACATACAGCAGCGATTTCTTTGACCAATTTACCCGCATGAAGACCGGATTTCACTAGATCTTGCGGTACCGCTACGATAAAGTTCACTTTATCTTCCATAGCAGCTCCCAACACCAATAAAGCATTAGGAAGTTTCCCCTTTAGTTCATCAGCCAGTGAACGAAGAGCGTCTACACTACTCGCTTGAACGCGAACAGCTAACAAATCAACTCCCCCTACGGATATAACTTGATCACTCAGTTTACCAGCTTCTATAATACTTAATTTACTTTGTAATGATTCATTGTCTCTATTCATTTCCTTAACTTGCTGATGTAATGCATCAATACGTTTCGGAACATCCAATAGGTTAGATTTAAGTAATTCTGCTGATTGCTTCAATACATCAAGCTGTCCTTCCATGAACTGATACGCAGAACGGCTTGTAACAGCTTCAATACGACGAACTCCTGATCCAATACCACTTTCACTCACCAATTTAAAGATACCAATCTGAGAAGTATTATCGACATGACAACCTCCACATAACTCCAGACTGTAATCTCCAACCTGTACGACACGTACGATATCGCCATACTTCTCTCCGAACAAAGCCATAGCTCCAAGTGACTTAGCTTCATCAATAGGCTTGTATTCGATATTAACATCTAGGCTATTCCATATCTGTTCGTTCACGCGTTGCTCTATCGTAATCAGCTCTTCTGGCGTGATACTACCGAAATGAGAGAAATCGAACCGTAGACGTTGTGTTTCTACAAGCGATCCCGCTTGATTCACATGATCTCCAAGCACTTCTTTTAACGCTTTGTGCAGTAAATGCGTAGCCGTATGATTCTTCACGATATCTGCACGTTTAGTACGATCTACTTCCGCTTTAACTTTCTCGCCAACTTTCAGCTCTCCAGACTCTACTTGTACATGATGAACATGTTGTCCTTGGGGAGCCTTGAATAGACCTTCAACTTTAGCTACAACGCTAATGCCGTGTAGCAAGCCCTGATCACTAATCTGTCCGCCGCTTTCCGCATAGAATGGTGTCTTGTCGAGTACAACTTGGCACATTACCCCTTCGCTTGCAGTATCAACCAACTGATCATTGACGATGATCGCCATAATTTGTGCCTCGGTTACGCAATCATTATATCCAACAAATTCACTTTTAATCGTAAAGTCAGAAAGAACGCCACCTTGGACCTTCATACTGTCTCCCTCATGCCGTGCAGCACGGGCACGTGTACGCTGCTCCTGCATGGCTGTGTCGAATCCTTCACGATCTACCGTTAAGCCATGCTCTGCAGCATAGTCTTCAGTCAAATCAAATGGGAAACCATAAGTGTCATATAATTTAAAAGCATCGTTACCATTAATCACTTTAATACCTTGTTTAAGGGCTTGGCTACTAATGTCTTCTAGAATAGCCAGACCATCAGAGAGTGTCTCATGGAACCGCTCTTCTTCTGTGAAAATAACCTTAGCAATAAACTCACGTTTCTCAACAACTTCTGGGTAGTAAACACCCATAACGTCTCCAACCGTTTCCGCCAGAGTGTACATAAACGGACGACTAAGCCCCATCATCTTCCCGTAACGAACAGCCCGGCGAAGTAAACGGCGAATAACATATCCGCGTCCTTCATTAGAAGGAAGCACTCCATCAGCTACAGCAAAAGAAACCGTACGAACATGATCCGCAATGACTTTTAAAGCAATATCCGTCTCTACACTGTCTTTATAAGTCACGCCTGCTAACTTCGCAGTACGTTCAATGAGTGGCATGAACAGATCTGTGTCAAAGTTGGATTCTACATTTTGTAGAATAGAAGCCAATCTCTCTAGACCTGCACCGGTATCAATATTTTTATTAGGAAGTGGCGTATAACTTCCATCTTTATTGTGATTAAATTGAGAGAACACAAGATTCCATACTTCTAAGAAACGCTCATTCTCTCCACCCGGATACATTTCAGGATCGGAAGAATCCAATTTCCCATAAGCATCACCACGATCATAAAAGATTTCCGTACACGGACCACAAGGACCCTCACCGATATCCCAGAAGTTATCTTCCAGCTTCACGATATGATCTTCAGGAAGTCCAATGTTCTCATGCCAATATTTATACGCTTCCTCATCCTCAGGAAATACAGTGACATATAGTTTGTTAGGGTCGAAGCCAATCCATTTCTTATCTGTAAGGAACTCCCATGCCCAAGTAATCACTTCCTCCTTGAAATAATCTCCAATAGAGAAGTTACCCAGCATTTCAAAAAATGTATGATGTCTACGCGTCTTTCCAACATTCTCAATATCGTTCGTCCGTATACATTTTTGCGAATTAGCAATACGTGGATTGTCAGGCTTTACGCGTCCATCAAAGTAAGACTTAAGTGGAGCCATCCCAGCATTAATCCATAGAAGTGATGGATCATTATGAGGTACGAGCGAAGCACTCGGCTCGATTTTATGTCCTTTTTCAGTAAAAAATTCCAACCATTTAGAACGAATCTCACTTGCTTTCATTAACTACCGCCTCCATCAATATAGGTATGACATATGCATGCCAGTAAACACAAAAAAAAACGCCCCTGAATCTTCAGGGACGAGGAACTCGCGGTACCACCCTGGTTATCGCCTTCTCTCCACGCAATAAAATATGCTGTGAGAACATTGCTGGCGATCGCCTTTGTAACGGCTGCTAACGGGGTCCACCCGGTGAAGTTGATTCACACTCCGAAATTAGCTTTCCGCCGGCAACACTTTCAAGCTCTCTCAGCCTTCATAACTACCGTCATGTAGGAGCTTGTTCTCTGGGTAAGGAACACCGTCGTACTTCATTTCATCGTCGATTTATCCATTGTTTACACATTGTCAGTACAAGTATATAGAGGTCCTATGCTTCTGTCAATCTAGGTCTTATATGGTCTTCCTTTTCACATAATAAGCAAAAAAATGAGCAATAATCACCTTGATAACAGCTAGGAACGGAACGGCTAATATCAGCCCAACTATTCCTGCTAGTTCCCCTCCAACTAGAAGTGAAAAGATGATAAGTACAGGATGTAGATGCAGTTTCCGCCCCACCACCTGTGGAGAGATCACATTACTCTCTAAAATTTGACATATCGTATTCACCACAACAACCAATAACAACATTTTTATAGAAACGGTAGATGCCATTACCACTGCAGGTGCAGCACCTAGAAAAGGTCCTAAATAAGGTACTACGTTAAAAATAGCTACGACACTGGCTAGCAATAGAGCATAGGGCATACCGATGATCATATAGCCGATATAAGCAAACACACCGATAATGAAACATACCAAAAATTGACCACGTACATAGTTGCCAAGTGCATTATCAATTTCTTTTAACAAAACTACAATTGATTTACGTCGAGACCGAGGCAGATAAGCAACAACGGTCCGTTCCAGCAGATCGAAATCCTTCAAAATATAAAAGATAAGAAAAGGAACGATAAAAATGTTAAGTACCATATTAATGGTACTCCCAATATGATTCATAAAATTCGAAATCCCTAATGCCAGTCTATCTTCCAATTGGAAAAACCAATTGGTAATCCCCGTTCTTACCCCCGATGGTAGCAGGTTATTATCGAGGTTCGTTACGAAGCTTTGCGCATGCATAGTCATTTCTGGTAAATGCTCATTTAATTCTTCAAGCTGCTTGATAAACATTGGAATCATATTAATCACAATGACAGCAAGGCTTGTTATAAATACAGCATAGATCAGCAGGACCGCCATGCTACGGGGGACTTTTCGATTCTGAAGCATACATACCACCGGATTTAGTACGTAAGAAATAATCATAGCCACTAAGAAGGGCGCAAGAATAACTTTTAGAAACTGATAGGCATGTACAAATAAAGGCCGTAATAACCATGTGAAATAAACAATGATTAATCCGACTAACACCCATATCATAAGGCGAAACCATTTATTCTGAGGGAGAGATTGCAAACGATTATTCCTCCTTTTTGCGGACTAGCTTTCTTATTAGTAGTATATGTCCGCGACTTGAAGAATAACCTAAAATATAACGAGATTTCATCTCTATAAAGATAAATGATTCTGTCGTTCCAAAAGGACGGCACTCGTCTACCAGAGCCGCTTATATACAAACAAAAAACATCTTGTATTCATTGACTCAACGGAGCCAATGAATACAAGATGCCTCTTGATATGTAAAAATATGATCATCTCAAAGAAATTAACTTTCAATTACGAAGAGACTTGTGTGTGAGGGAAATCGAGTGGCATTTCTTCACCAAAAAATAAATCATCCAGTGAACTCAATGTTCCATCTTCTTCTACTTGATACACCGACATTTTCTCTCCGTTAACTGTAAGTTCAATAAAACAACCCCAACAATAAAACTGGTGAGATCCGATCTTTCCAATATCTTTGGAATTGCAATTAGGACATCTCATATTCTTGATCACCTATCCGTTTACAGAATGAGTGGCATTTCGTAACCGCTCCTCGCTCATAGAAGGAACCATAACCGCATTCTCTCCAATAGCCATTTCAGATGTACAAGGCAGCCACTTACGGCCTTCCATCAGGTCTGTGACAAAACCATCACTTATTTCTAGACTTATTATTGTATTGCCCATTTCTTGATCAAAGTAAACATCTGAGATCACCCCAAGTCTAACACCTTCCTTCGTTAGAACAGGTAAATCCTTCAGTTTGTTCTTTCCTTGCGAATAGGTATACTGTATGTTGTCGGCTTCCAACTTGCGAACAGCCTGTTGATTACGAACCATCACGGCATCCTCACCGTATGCGATTATATCTCCCCAAGCGACGACCTTAGCCGTATGAGAGAACAATCCCTTACCTTCAAGCTCAAGCGCTTGAATCTTCCAATCGGAACTTAGAATGAAATCATAAACTTTACCGATTTCTTTCCCAGCTTCTACGTCGAATACAGAAAGCTCAATCATTTCCTGAAGCTTTATAGCAGAATGCCTCCTTATCGTCTTCAACTAGAAATTTATAGGTTCATCGTATGCGACTTACATGCTTACTCTACTATAATTTCCCGACGAAATAGATATCTATACCCTCCTTGTCCATCATTAGAGAATTCCCTGTCATCTAATACGTATACTACGCAGAATGGTTCCAATTTTTTGAGCTGTAATTTCCATTTCTTCAATGGTATTACCCAGACCGAAGCTAAATCGAATCGCAGAACGCAAAAGATGATCAGGAAGTTTCATTGCCTTGAGCACATGAGATAATTCTAGAGAACCCGAGGTACATGCCGAACCACTTGCCGCAGCAATTCCGGCTATGTCTAAATTCATTAATAACGTTTCTGTGTCCATCTCTGGGATGCTTATATTAATAATTTGAGGAAGATAGGCTGAAGGATGTCCATTTACCACAAAGGATGTACTCCCAATTTCCCGTTCCAATCCTTGTAGTAACGTACGACGAAGCGATGAATAGTGTAATTGTCTCTCTTCTATATTTTCCGTAACGATCTCCATTGCCTTAGAGAAACCTGCAATACCCGCTAGATTCTCCGTGCCCGCACGACGTTTCTTCTCTTGAAGCCCACCGTACAAACGTGGATTCATCTTCAGACCACGGCGAATATATAATGCTCCTACACCTTGAGGTCCATTAATTTTGTGTGAAGAGAAGCTCATCAAATCAACAGGTAGATCCTTGCAAGAAATAGGTACACTCCCGAGCGCTTGCACAGCATCCACGTGAAAAAGGACGCCGCGGCTTTGCGCAAGCTTCCCAATTTCTTCAATAGGCTGAATTGTACCTGATTCGTTATTCCCATACATAATGCTGATTAAGATCGTCTCATCCGTAATCGCATTCTCAACATCCTCTATTTGAACCTGACCTGTCTGATCCACAGGTAGATATGTCACTTGGTATCCTTGTCTCTCTAGTTCAGCACATGCATGTAGAACAGCATGATGCTCCGTTGCAGACGTAATAATATGTTTGCCTTGTGTCTGCAAGGCAGACGAAATGCCAAACAACGCTAAATTATCGCTCTCCGTCCCCCCTCCAGTGAACACCACTTCATCCGGACCACAACCTAATAGTGTAGAGACACTATCACGTGCTCCACTCATCGTACGCTTGGCTGCTCTACCGAAAGAGTGAACACTAGAAGCATTCCCAAATTGTTCTGTCATGATCTTCATCATAACCTCTGCAACTTGAGGATGAATGGGGGTGGAAGCCGCATGATCCAAATAAATTGAATTCATCATTAACTCACCACCTATTAAATGTAGAACATGTAGTTGTTTTCTTGTTTTTTCTCTTCAAAAGAGATCAAATCTGCTAGTGTAGTTGAATCAAGCGCACTTGCAATACCATCCCGAATTCTGAGCCATAGATCGCGTTTAGCTGGATCATCCTCTTCAGTGAAATCCACAGGAGATATAGGTCCTTCAAGAACTCGGATAACATCACCAGCAGTAATAGAAGCCGGCTCACGAAACAGTATATAGCCACCATAAGCTCCACGGATACTTTTCACTAAACCTGCATTTCTAAGTGGGGCTATTAATTGTTCAAGGTAGTGTTCGGATAGTTGATTCTTCTCAGCAATACTTTTAAGTGAGGTAGGTCCTTCACCAAATCTCGCGGCAAGCTCCATCATGATGGTCAAGCCATAACGCCCTTTTGTCGATATTTTCATCGATGACACCTCTTTCTATTTTCATAAAATCCATGTATGATTTATGTTTGTTCATTTGATCGTTGATTATCGAATAAGAAAAGGTAATAACTAGATATAAATCCAGTATTCCACTCTATTCCGATCATTACTCTTAGTATGGTATCATATTCAGTTCAATTAGGGAAAAGAAACTGTACAAAATGGTTGAATGTTCGCCCTGGGTGGACAAATTAAGCGTATGTGATCTTGGTTCAGTTATGATAAAATACATTATGAATACAATTCAATATAAGAATGGTGATGACGATGTCAAAAGAAAATCAAAATATTCGTGTCGTCGTCGGCATGTCCGGAGGTGTTGATTCATCCGTAACCGCACTACTTCTCAAGGAGCAAGGTTATGATGTAATCGGCATTTTCATGAAAAACTGGGACGACACCGACGAATTTGGAAACTGTACGGCAGAGGACGATGCAGAAGACGTTCGCCGTGTATGTGAGCAGATCGATATTCCCTACTACACTGTCAATTTCGAAAAGGAGTACTTCGATAAAGTATTTTCCTATTTCTTAGATGAATATAAAGCGGGTCGAACACCCAATCCTGATGTGATGTGTAACCGGGAAATTAAATTCGGTGAGTTTTTGACTAAAGCTCTCGATCTAGGTGCTGATTATGTAGCAACAGGTCATTATGCCAGAGTAATCGAAGAAGATGGCGTCTTCAAGCTGCTACGTGGAGTAGATAGCAATAAGGACCAAACCTACTTCCTGAACGCGTTAGATCAACAACAGTTCTCTAAAGCTATGTTTCCCATTGGACATCTTCCTAAACCTGAAGTACGGCGTATTGCTGAAGCTGCGGGTCTCTCAACAGCTAAGAAAAAAGACAGCACAGGCGTATGTTTTATTGGCGAACGAAATTTCAAACAATTTCTAAGTCAGTACTTACCTGCTAAATCCGGAAATATGGTCGACATTGCAACAGGTGAAGTCAAAGGGACTCATGATGGCTTAATGTATTACACCCTAGGTCAACGCCAAGGCCTCGGCATTGGCGGCTCTGGCTCGGGTGAACCTTGGTTTGTAGCCGATAAAGACCTGAAGCATAACGTGCTCTATGTTGTCCAAGGGGATCAGCACCCTAGCTTGTATTCTACGGGACTTATCGCCACTGGCGTCAATTGGATTGCAGGTTCAGCATCTATCCCTACAGAACCTTTCAAATGTACAGCCAAGTTCCGTTATCGCCAGCCTGATCAAGAGGTAACCTTGAACTGGCTCGAAGATGGAAGTGTCCATGTAACCTTTGCGAATGATCAAAAGGCGATTACGCCTGGACAAGCAGTTGTTTTCTTTCAAGGTGAGGAATGCCTTGGAGGCGGAACAATAGATAAAGTAGAAAAAGTGGCCTATACAGCAGTTTAGGCAAACAACCCATTCATACCTATTTCACTCAAGAAGAAATATACGTAGAGAATAGTTGAAACTTACTCATGCTTATATTTTCAAAAAGGACCTGATGATGAATTTCATCGTCAGGTCCTTTTTCTGTGCTTCAACTATCATTTTCACGTTTCTAACCGTCGCTGCTGATTCAGCTTAATTTTAGATTCATTTCCCTGCTCAGTAGCCTGATAGAACACTCGCTTTGATATCTCTGTAGGAAGGTAATTCTGTTTCACGTAATGCTGTGGATAATCATGAGGATATTTATATCCTTCATGTCCAAGCTTCACAGCCCCTTTGTAGTGGGTATCTCGGAGATGAAGTGGTACCTCTGCTGACCTAATATCTTCTATCGCCGACATCGCACGTGAAATAGCCGTGTATACCGCATTAGATTTAGGACTTTCTACAGCGAACAATATCGCTTGCGAAATGTTAAGCTTCGCTTCAGGCCATCCGTTGTTACGGTATGCCTCTAACGCGCTCACAGCCTGTACCATAGCTTGTGGATTAGCAAGTCCGATATCTTCACTACTCGCTGCAATCAGACGCCGTAGGAACACCATAGGGTCCATTCCAAGCTTCTCTACAGCATAGAGGAACCAGAATAACGCAGCATCACTGGAGCCACGAATACTTTTGTGAAAAGCTGATAACACATCATACTGGGTAGATTCATCTGCTTTGACAAGGGGGCGTCTAATCGATTCCTCTGCTACCTCCAGCGTGATGTGAACGGTACCGTCATTCTCTGGTGGTGTCGTCATCGCTGCCAACTCCAAGGCATTCAATGCACGACGTACATCACCATTGGCCATTGTGGCAATATGATCCAACGCCTCATCGTCCGCTTGTAGCTTCATGAAGCCAAGGCCCTTCTCCGCATCCACAAGCGCCCGCTTCATAGCTATTAAAGAATGTTCCTTCGTCAGTGCATTCAGCTGAAACAGCGTTGATCGACTCATCAAAGCGCCGTTTACGTAGTGAAAAGGATTCTCTGTTGTAGCCCCAATAAAAATAATAGTTCCCTTCTCCACGGCCGGTAGTAATGCATCCTGTCTAGAGCTATTGAAACGATGGACTTCATCTAGAAATAAAATTGTTTTCGTGCCATATAACGATTTGTTACTCTGCGCACGTTCAATAACCTCTCGAACATCCTTGACGGAAGCTTCAACCGCGTTCAATCTTACAAATTCGGCCTTCGTATGAAACGAAATAATATGTGCTAATGTTGTTTTACCTGATCCAGGTGGACCGTAAAGTAAAATGGAGGATATTTGGTCGCCTTCAATTGCTCGTCTAAGAAGCTTTCCTGGACCAATAATATGTTCTTGTCCGATATATTCATCCAGATTCACCGGTCTTATTCTGTCTGCCAGTAGACGTGACCCCAAGTCCGATTCCTGCTGAAAAGAAAATAAATCCATGCATTTCTCACTTCCTTGTGCTAATTTCATACCTCTATATCATATCACACTCCAAATAAAGCAAGGAAACCAAGATCCATTTGGACATCGGTTTCCTTGCTTTAGTTAACTTTATTATCCTAACTTTGAATCGTTGCTTTTCCATGTTCAGTGCGCATCTTAAAAATAACTTTACGGATGCTATCCTCCGACAAGTGATAAGATTGCATTAAATTCTCCACGGAATGACCCGAAGAATACAATTCAAATATTTTTTCATTTCTACTCGTAATCATTTGACGTGTACCGCTGAGTTCACCCCAACCCACACGTTGATTGCTTTTCTTAGGAATGTATATTAATTCTCCCTCAATATAATGTTGAAGCTCCTTCAACAAATGAGGTGGAAGCACATCCTTGCCATTTTTGTAATTTGCGATAATCAACGTCCTCCTTGAACCATTTTCCGTTATCTGATCCAATAGCATAATTATTTTTACCCATTGATTTCGCCTCCTCTCTAATTGTAAATTTCATGAAATCTTTAATTACATTATAATTAATAATGCTGTTCATATACAAGGGAGCCCCCTACAAATTTAGGATAGTCCAGCAAACAAATACTCCCCATCAAATAAATAAGGGAGACCGCGTATGGTCTCCCTCTTGCGAGGCTTCCGCGTTACGCGGAAACCACCTCGTATACTGTGATCAATTCAATCAGCCTCCTTTCAGAGCATTTAGTCGGTTCCGACACCCTTATTAACTCATATAACAAGGGGTAGACTCAAGTGAAAGAATAACTATAAGTGTTCTTTACCTAGTAGCTTCTTCAATTTCCGGCCAACCGTGAACCATAATCTCCTCTTGAGAGTTTCCTAAATAATCTGGCACATGTTCACCATGGAGAACCCACAACTCATGCAACGCACGGGTACAGCCTACATACATGAGCTTAGCATCCCAAGCCTGAGGTCCATAATGTTCAAGATCAGCATCCGCTACAATGACGGCATCAAATTCAAGCCCTTTTGACAGATAAACTGGAAGAATAGACAAACCGCCTTCATAAGCTTGCTTCCCACCATCAATCAAATGCAGATCCTCTACATCTCCTACCATCTGCTCATACAACGCTTTGGCTTCTCGAAGCGTCCTTGTCAGAATCGCTACCGTCCGATATTCCTTTGAGGAAAGTCTTGATAATGCATCACGCAGATTATTCAATCGACCATGCTCACTATATTGAATCAACCGTACCGCATCTCCGCTACGGAACACGGGTACAGCCATTAAATCACTGCCCACACCCTTCTCCAAAATACCATTGGCAAATTCAATAATTTCCATGGTAGAACGGTAGCTTCGAGTTAAAGCGAAATAAGCAGTATGCTCGGGTTCAAATAATGAACTCATCTCGTCCCAATGATGAACACCACGATAAGCGTGGATCCCCTGAGATAAATCACCAAGAATCGTAAAAGAATGGCCTCGAACAAATAGATCTAATACGGCTACCTGAAAAGGTGAAAAGTCCTGCGCCTCATCAATGACGATATGATCGAATCGTTGCTCACTCTTCATATCATTCAATAAATAATGAATGTACAGAAGGGCAGGAAGATCCTCCTCACGGATCAAGTCTTGTTTAAGATCCTTTTGCGTTGATTTCAGAACATGCACAGGAATGCCTAGTAGCAACTCCTCTGGCGAACCTGTAGGGACTTTGATCGCCCGAAACATTTGTTTATATAAAGTTAAAGGCTCGTATTTCGGCCACTTCGTTGCGTAACTTTTCTCTCGCTGGGCTGCCTTTTTCTTTCGATCCTTAAATACGGCTTCAGACGGTGACTTTTTGAGCTCCATTTCCACCCAGCGATGTATTCTCGCCATCACTCGTTCTTTTCTTTTGGCAAGAGGATAAGGTTTATATTCTTCATTATACCAATATAGAATCTGGGTCTGTGGCAGTACAGCACCTTCCCATGGAATAAAATCTACATCTGGAACAGAGGATGATTCTAAGGCAGTTATCCAGCTCTTAATCATTTTTTGTAACCCTAAGGAACCCTTGAATCTACCGGATACCTCATCATTGACTTCGCGTGTTCCTCCAGAACCTTCAAACCAATAATCCAACGTCTGTGAATTATCTACTAGCGGTAGGTCTAGTTCAAGTACATCCATAGCCCAATCAGCGAATGTACTTTGCTGAATATCTCCGACCCCCAATTCAGGAAGCACGTCAGAAATATAATCCAAAAACATATGGTTTGGTGCAAAAATAATCATTTTTTCAGCAGATACTTGATCTTTATATTGGTACAGCAAAAAGGCTAGTCTATGTAGTGCTACAGTTGTTTTACCACTACCTGCGACACCTTGAATAATGAGCGCTGTATTCTTCGCTGCACGAATAATTTTATCCTGTTCAGCCTGAATCGTAGAGACGATATCACGTAAACGGTTATCCTTATTCTCACCAAGCCGATAGACTAGAAACTCATCAGATACAGCAGGTTGTTCACTCTCACGGTTAAACGTATCCGCAACTCGCTCTAATATCTGTTTACGGATAACGACGTTACGCTTCAGGTACACAAGACCTTCAATTAGTCCTTCCGGCGCTTCATAAGCTGCTGCTTCGTCTCCACCGGTAAATGAGTAGAATAGACTCGCTACCGGAGCACGCCAATCAATGACAAGTGGCTGATCGGAGATCACTTCACGATCCACACCTATTTTGCCGATATATAGCGGCTTTCGATCTTGATCCTTGGTACTTTGAAAATCTAAACGGCCAAAATACGGCTCTTGCAGGCTTTTATTTAAATCCTGACGCTTCTCTTCACGCCCAGCCTCCAAAATTTGCTCCGTGAAATCATGACCCGTATAGACATCTATCCCACGCAATCTTTGAAGCTGGTTATCAATTTCTGAGACGGTTGCGTTCAGCCTGTTCTCTTCCTCTTGATAGGCACTTTGAAAATTTTCCTCCAATTTCAGTTACCTCCTAAAAGTTATTGTGTAGCAATACTTGAGCTCATTTGTTTGGCCTCTGAACCCCGTCTGCCCTCCTCTTTGAAATAGACACAAAAAGGATACTAAGTATATCACAAGGCAAGCCGTGACACTATAGCCCTCTTCTCTGACGAATAGTAACTAAGAAGAGGTACCCTCTACTTGTAGAAGATACCTCTTAGCCAAATTATCTGTTATATTTTATTGTTCTAATTATTTTGAGACAGCAGCGATCGGAAGAACAATCCCAACCCCGCAATAACTATGTAACAACATTATTTTAAAGTAGTGCATTTAATACAAAGTTAGCTACAAACAGTAACGAAATACCGTATAATACTGGCGAAACCTCGCGTCCCCTGTTTTGAGCCAACTTAACGATTGGATAAGCAATGAAACCGAACGCCATACCATCTACGATACTGTATGTGAAGGGAATCATAACCATGATTAAAAAGGCAGGAAAAGCTTCCGTAAGATCCGTAAAGTCCATTTCTCGCACACTTTGTACCATCAACCCACCGATCACAATTAGAATCGGTGCAATGGCACTATCAGGAATTAAGGTTAGGATAGGTATAATAAAAAACGTTGCCCCAAATAAGATTGCTGATACTAAAGATGACAACCCTGTCCGTGCCCCAGCTGCAATTCCAGCAGTAGACTCTGCTGCAGCCACGACCGGGCTACTACCGAATATACCCGCAAATATATTGGCCACCGCCAACGCTCGCAAACTTCCTTTGAAATTCTCCGGCCGGTCAATCATAGCGACCTGCGAAGCAATGAGACCGATATTCTCGAACACCACAATCAGCAGTAATAGAAATATAGCTATCCAGAACACCATTTGACCCATATTGGACCAAGATAACTGAGCAAATACTTTTCCATATTGCTGAAAAGTCTGTCCCGCTTCTACCTTCTGTGAAGTATTTACTGCACCTAGAAGGAAAGCCAGCCCCGTCCCGACAAGGATACTGATCAGTAGTCCTCCCTTTACATCACGCACAAATAGAACGAGAGCCAAAAGTAGTGTTACACAAGCCACAATAACAGAGGGATCATTGAAATGTCCAATAGCTACAAAAGTAGTCTGATGTGCAATCACGATTCCGCTTTTTTGAAGTCCAATAAATGTTAGAAATAAACCAATCCCCACTGTAATCCCATGCTGTAGATTTGAAGGAATCGCTTGACTGATCATTCGATACAGCGACGTAAATGCTACGATCGCGAATAGAATTCCTGTTACTGTCACCACGGCTAATGCTTCTTGCCAACTTAGCTTCATGGAATGAACCAGCGTGTATGTGAAAAAGGCATTAATACCCATACCTGGTACGACTATTATTGGTGACTTACCGCCAAAGGCCATCAACAAACAACCTACAATAGAAGTAAGAAGCGTTGCTACCATGGCTGCCTGTATAGGCATCCCCGCATCGTGTAGTATCGCAGCGTTAACCATGACAATGTATACCACAGAGAAATACGAAATAATCCCCGCAAACAATTCTGTCTTCCAGTTATCCTCTGGTCGAATCCCCAAGCTTCTATTCCAAAATCCTAATCTCAAGTAAAGAACCCCCATCTTGTATAATTCTCGATATAGTATACCCCTATATCCCGCACAAAAAAGCATGCGTACCGGACACCCATTGGATCCCGGTACCACGCTTTTAATAAAAATCTTTATTATTCTACAGGAATTGTAGCAGATTTACTCTTCACACTGCGCGAATTTCTCCGTTTCAGGTCACTATTCCTTCCTTTGACAGCAAATCACGCACAGCTACACTAGACATGATTAAACCTACCACAGGTGGCACAAAGGCATTACTAGCAGGCGGCTGTTTCGCCTTACGAATCTCAGGCGCATTCTCTGGTACAATCTGCTGCGTCACATCTTCACGCGGCTTGATCGGTTTCTCTGTCGAGAATACAACTTTAACGCCCTTCTTGATGCCATCCTTGCGCAGCTTAGTACGAATCACTCTAGCAAGCGGGTCCATCTCTGTTTGGGATATGTCCGCCACTTGGAATTTAGTCGGGTCCATCTTGTTCGCTGCACCCATACTCGAAATCATTGGAATGTTCCGCTTCAAGCACTCTTTTATAATATGAATTTTGTAAGAGACCGTATCTGACGCATCTAGAACATAATCCAATTCATATTTAAACAGTTCTTCATAGGTTTCATCTGTATAGAACATATTAAGCGCGATAGCTTCACATTCTGGATTAATCAATTTGACTCTTTCGACCATCAGATCGGCCTTTTTCTGACCTACCGTCGTTAACAAGGCATGAATTTGGCGGTTGATATTTGTGATATCCACCACATCTTTATCAATTAAGATAATACGGCCCACACCGGTACGAGCAAGGGCTTCCACCGCAATGGAGCCCACTCCTCCGATCCCTAGCACGGCCACCGTACTATTCTTCATGATTTCAAGGCCCTCTGGCCCAATTGCAAGTTCCGTACGTGAGAATTGATGTACCATCGTAAGAAGGTCTCCTTTATTATTTCTTGTCTTCACCCGGTTTTTTGGCCAGCTTGATATGAAGCTGTTCTAGCTGTACGTTCTCAACCTCAGACGGAGCGTTCATTAATAGATCCGTAGCACTAGCTGTTTTTGGGAATGCAATGGTTTCACGCAGGTTGGTACGCCCCGTCAATAACATAACCAGACGATCGAATCCAAAAGCAATCCCCCCATGAGGTGGAGTACCATATTCAAAAGCATCTAGTAAGTAACCAAACTTGTCATACGCTTCTTCTGGTGACAAACCTAACGCATCGAACATTTTCTCCTGAATATCACGTTGGTAAATCCGCATGGAGCCCCCACCAACTTCATAGCCATTCAGTACAATATCATAAGCTTCAGCACGCATTTGTAATGGATCTGTATCGAACAGTGCTACATCCTCATCCTTCGGACGAGTGAAAGGATGGTGTTCTGCTATATAGCGTTTTTGGTCTTCGTCGTAGCTAAGTAATGGGAAGTCCAACACCCATACAAATTTAAATTCTTTATCGTTGATTAATCCTAATTGACGACCAATTTTGAGACGCAATGCGCCCAGTACATCCGCAACCACTTTCTTCGTATCTGCAGAGAAGAGTAAGAGGTCGCCTTCTTCAGCTCCAGTACGTTCCTTGATCGCTTCAATTTCTTGCTCTGTAAAGAACTTCACGATTGGACCCTTGAATTCGCCTTCTTTCACTTGAATCCATGCTAGTCCTTTCGCACCATAACGAGCTGCGTACGGACCTAGCTCATCAATTTCTTTCCGGCTCCATGTTCCACAGCCTTTGGCATTTAGACACTTCACTTCTCCGCCTTTTTCAATAACAGAAGCAAATACCTTTACTCCGCTATTTCCTACAAGATCATTCATCTCGATAAGTTCCATACCGAAACGAAGATCCGGCTTATCTGATCCGTACTTATTCATAGCATCTGCATGGCTTATACGTTGGAATGGCATGGATAGCTCTACACCGATCGTTTCCTTGAACAGACGCACCATAAGCTGTTCCATCATAGCTAACAACGTATCGCGATCTATGAAAGATGTCTCAATGTCGACTTGGGTGAATTCAGGTTGACGGTCAGAACGAAGATCTTCATCACGGAAACAACGTGCAATTTGATAATAACGCTCTAAGCCGCCTACCATCAGTAGTTGCTTATAAATTTGTGGTGATTGTGGCAATGCGAAGAATTCGCCTGCATGCACACGACTTGGTACTAAGTAATCACGAGCACCTTCCGGTGAGCTTTTCGTTAGTATTGGAGTTTCAACGTCAATAAAACCTTCTCCATCAAGGAAATCACGGAATATTTTAGCTGCTTTGGAACGCAATATAAGCGTTTTTTGCATTTCAGGTCTACGCAAGTCAAGGTAACGATATTTCAAACGTAACGACTCATCAACTTCTACGCCATCTTCAATGAAGAATGGAGGTGTCTTAGCGCCATTCAGGACTTCGATATCTGTAATGCGGACTTCAATTTGTCCTGTTGGCAGATTAGCATTAACTGTCTCTGCATCACGTTGTACAACGCTGCCTGTTACAGATAAAACATATTCACTGCGAACTTTATCAGCAATCGCTAATGCATCCCCAGAGTAGGATGGATTAAATACGATTTGTACAATTCCACTACGATCACGTAGATCAATGAATAATACGCCTCCTAAGTCACGGCGAGTCTGCACCCAACCGTTCAGTGTAACCGTGTCACCAATATTTGCTGTTGTTAAATTTCCGCATTGATGGGTCCTAAACATGTGTTCATCAATCTCCTTTTAATATAATTAGCCATGTAGAGGTTGTTCAAAAAGTCAACTTTTTGAACACGCACTTATAGGCGTTTTAAATAAGATGTTGAGATAGCTCATCCAATTTGACGGTTAGCTGCTCACCTGTTTCCATCGATTTCAAAGCGATTTCACCACGTTCTAGCTCATTGTCACCTAAAATAGCTGTGTACCGAGCATGGAGGCGATCCGCCGATTTCATCTGTGCTTTCATTTTACGTCCTAAGTAATCACGTTCTGCTGAAATCCCCAGCTGACGTAGTTTGAATACTTGCTTCGTAATCTCGGTTTCGGCTTCTTCACCCAAAGCAACCAAATATACATCTAGCGGCTTCGCAGCATTTAGCTCAATCTGTTGATCCTCAAGAATGAGAAGAATACGTTCAAGACCAATACCTATTCCTATACCCGGCTGATCAGGTCCACCAATACCACTCACAAGACCGTTATAGCGTCCTCCGCCTCCAATGGTATCAATAGCCCCAATGCCTGCTGCCTTAAATTCAAAGGCCGTGTGTGTGTAATAGTCAAGTCCACGAACCAGTCTTGGATTGACGGTATAATCGACTCCCATACGATCCAAGTGTTGTGTCACTTTCG
The DNA here is from genome assembly GCF_000949425.1 of Paenibacillus sp. IHBB 10380. NCBI lineage: Bacteria > Bacillati > Bacillota > Bacilli > Caryophanales > Paenibacillaceae > Paenibacillus > Paenibacillus sp. IHBB 10380. The sequence continues at coordinate 597,025 of NZ_CP010976.1, read as the reverse complement.
CAAAGTGGCTACTGCATTCTTCATCAAGACTATCTAGAATGGAAGGTGCATCGTCAAACTTACCCTGGTCTATTTTACAATCCAGTACCCGCATCGGATTGCGATCAATTCGGGATTGACAATCTTTGCATAGGGTCTCTCTCATGGGATTTAAGAACGCCAGCAATTTCTCACGGTAAGCTTCCCGAATTTCAGGATTACCGACAGAGTTCACTTCCACCTTTACTCCTTGAAGTCCTAGCTCACGGCAGAATTGATAACCAAGCGATATTACCTCTGCATCAATAGCTGGATCTGTCGCTCCAAAAGCTTCAATCCCGAACTGATGGAACTGACGGTAACGTCCTGCTTGCGGACGCTCGTAGCGGAACATCGGTCCAATGTAATATAACTTGCTAACATCGGGTTCCCCGTAGAGTTTATTCTCTACGTAAGCACGTACCACACCTGCTGTTCCTTCCGGACGAAGGGTCATACTACGATTGCCCTTATCATTGAAAGTGTACATTTCCTTCTCCACGATATCCGTTGTATCACCTACACCCCGTACGTAAAGATCCGTCTGCTCAAACATGGGCGTACGAATTTCACGATAGTTGAAGCGTCGACACAAATCTCGTGCTTTTTCTTCGACAAACTGCCACTTTTCTACGCTACCAGGTAACAAATCCTGCGTTCCTGTCGGTTTTTGAAAGGCCATTTAACTTACCTCCGTTTACAAAATCATACATTATAAGATAACAAAAAAATCCCTCGCCCTGTTCAAAAAGACCCAGGGACGAGAGATTGTTATAAATAAAATCACCCGTGGTACCACCCACATTCCAGATAACACCCCTAATTAACTACATTAGGGTATCTGCTTTACACGATTAACGCCCGTTCAGCGCAGTACAGCTACTACATATGTCTTTCGCCGACTGTTCTCGAGGAGGTCATTCTTCCGGTCATCAAGAGAATCCTTACAGCCAAAGGGATTCTTCTCTGATCTTGTGGGGCGCGGAGTACTTATTCCCGTCATTGAATCAAATATAAACTATTGTTAGATTGTAATGAACTAGCGCACTAAAGTCAAGACATGACATCATATTATGACAGAAAAAAACCTGCAATCAACATTGCAGGTCCAAGGTTATATTAAAAAAGGGGGTCATAGGTCTATTATAGACAGACAATGTTAAGAGAACATGTAGTTAATATTACGGTTATATTACAGAATAGAAAGCGCTTCCTTATAATGTTTTAATCTAAACTTTCAATATGTGCCCCATTTTGACGTAATTTTTGCACAATCTCATGATAATGAATATCCTCAACTTTTGCGACAAGTACATACCTCAAGTCATCGTAATCATCCATAGTAACATCTCCTGATTCCAGTAAGGCTCCCTGCTCATCCGTGTTTTCCTCGTCTGGTACATTTGAATTCGCGGTATCACTTCTTTCAACTATAGGAACTACATTTCCAGGTGTGACAGAACCCATTGTACTCCCAACGCCTACAACATTCCCCGTAAATACATTTCCAGAAGGATCGTTCGCAACTAATGGAATTAGAACATTACTTCTTCTTCCGATGGCATTCGTAAGTTTACTCACTTCTAAGTGTTCCGTTTTGTAAGTAAGCAATGTCGTTTTTGAGATTTCCGCTTGGTTTTCTGTCTTAAAATATGCCTGTATATGCTTCGCCATTTTAAGCCCTCCTCATAATAAATACGATCTGTTTGTTATTACCCGAATGTAATCTTTTTATAACACGCAACAAAAAAACAACCCGCTACACAGCAGGTTGTCCCGAAGAGAGATATATTTCCAGCTCAATTAATATACTTTTAATTTCTTGGAATACTCCCACTTCGGTTGCCTTTAGGATATTCCAGAGTCATAGAAAAGGACAAGCCATTAGCAGATCTATCCATCTGAAGAGCTTCATAAAGATTCCCTTTTGACATCAAGGGCAGCCATTGTGTGGAACTGTGCTTTGGAGATTGACGCATTCCGCAGTACTCCTTTGACATGATCATGATGTGTGGTGAAACCTTACTCTAATCATGTCCAACGTCAGAATGAACTATGCGGATAACCGACTATCTATAATTATCGTCACGGGTCCCCAGTTCGTTAAGGAGACATCCATCATCTCACCAAAACGTCCTGTCTCCACTTGTAGACCTTTAGATATCAATTCACGATTAAAAGATTCATACAAGACATTAGCCATCTCAGGCTTCGCAGCCGCCATGAAATTAGGCCGCTTCCCCTTGCGACAATCGCCATAAAGCGTAAACTGAGATACGGAAAGTATTGCCCCTCCTGTATCAAGTACACTGAAGTTCATTTTACCTTCAGCATCTTCAAATATTCGCAGTCCCGATACCTTGTCCGCTAAATATTTAGCGTCCTTCTCCGTATCTTCATGGGTAACCCCTACTAAGACCATTAAGCCTTGTCCTATGGCACCGACAAGCTCGCCATCAACGGTGACCCGAGCTTCCTTACATCGTTGTATAACCACTTTCATAAGTCATGCTCACTCCTTGTGCTTATCTCCACATTACTGGATAATACGGTGAACCGTATAAACATCTTTCACACGTTTGATCTGCTCTACGACAGATTGAAGATGATCCGTATTTCGGATAAGGATGGTCATATGCATCTGAGCCATTTTATTCTTATCCGAACGTCCTGTTACTGCCGATATGTTCGTCTTGGTCTCAGACACAGCCTGTAGTACCGCATTAAGTAGGCCATTCCGATCGTGACCTGTAATTTCTATGTCAACGCTATAGTTAGCCTCAATCTGATTCTCCCATTCCACTTCGATTACCCGTGCTGCTTCTTCTCCATCATCTGCAGTAGGGATATTCGGACAGTCACTTCTATGGACGGATACTCCACGTCCACGTGTAACATAACCGATAATCTCATCACCTGGGACTGGATTACAACAGCGGGCAAAACGAACTAACAGATTATCAATTCCCTTAACACGAACACCATTCGTAGGGCGATTTTTCTTGTCCGTTGTTGGCGCTTTGATCTCTTTAATCTCTGAGGTCAATTCAAGCAGATTCGCTTCTTCTTGTTCCTTACGCATTTTCTCCGTTAGACGTGTACAAATCTGCGAAGCTGTAATACCGCTAAATCCTACTGCTGACAACATATCATCAATATCATTGAAAGCAAACTTTTTAGCTACTTCTATCATTTTGTCGTCTGCCATCCATTCAGAAGGCTCTAGACCTAGTCGCTTCAGTTCGCGCTCAACAGATTCACGACCTTTTTCGACATTCTCTTCCCGTCTTTCTTTCTTAAACCATTGTTTGATCTTACTTCTGGCGTGGGAAGACTGAGCGATCTTGAGCCAATCCTGACTCGGACCGTAAGAATGCTTAGATGTCATAATTTCGACAATGTCCCCAGTTTTCAGCTTATGATCCAAAGGCACAATTCGACCATTCACTTTAGATCCTATCGTTCGATTTCCAACCTCTGTATGAATTCGATATGCAAAATCTAGCGGAACAGACCCTGACGGTAATTCAATAACCTCGCCTTTAGGAGTAAATACGAAGACAAGGTCAGCAAAAAAGTCCATTTTGAGCGATTCGACAAATTCAGATGCATCCTTTGCCTCATGTTGAAGCTCCAAAATTTCACGGAAAAATGTCATTTTATTCTCGAAATTTCCAGTTACAGCACTGCCTTCTTTATATGCCCAGTGAGCAGCAATACCAAATTCAGCCGTTTTATGCATATCCCATGTCCGAATCTGAACCTCTGTAGGCTCACCATTCGGTCCTACAACTGTCGTATGCAACGATTGATACATATTTGCCTTCGGCATCGCGATATAATCTTTAAACCGTCCAGGCATTGGCTTCCACAAGGTATGAATAATCCCCAGAGTCGCATAACAGTCTTTAATATTGTCCACAATAATGCGAATGGCAAGCAAATCGTAAATTTCATTAAATTGTTTGTTCTTCGTAGTCATCTTGTTAAACACACTGTAAATATGTTTGGGACGACCTGACAAGTCACCCTCGATACCCATCTCATCTAACTTTTCTCTAATCCGAAGGATAACGGTCTCAATAAATTCCTCACGTTCAGCCCGTTTCTTATGAATAAGATTGGCGATCCGATAATATTGCTGTGGATTCAGATAACGCAGAGATAAATCCTCCATCTCTCCTTTAATAGCAGAGATACCCAACCGATCAGCAATAGGACAGAAAATTTCCAACGTTTCATAAGCAATTCGACGTTGACTTTCTTCTGACTGAAATTTGAGCGTGCGCATATTATGAAGCCGATCCGCTAATTTAATAACAATGACTCGAATATCTTGGGCCATCGCAATAAACATCTTACGGTAATTCTCATTCTGCTGTTCCTCTTTAGAACGAAATTGAATACGTTCTAGCTTGGTCAATCCATCCACTAACATCGCACAGGTGTCGCCAAATTCACTCCGGATATCCTCTAAGGAGACCGTAGTATCTTCAACTACATCGTGCAGAAGAGCAGCAATAATGGAAAGTGTATCCATTTGCATACTCACGACAATATCTGCAACCGCAAGCGGATGCAAAATATAGGGTTCTCCTGATTTGCGCACTTGACCGTGATGAGCTAGGTCTGCAAATTCATACGCTTCACGAATGCGAATCAGATCATGTTCTTTTGTATAGGCTTCAGCCTTTTCGAGTAATCGCTCTATGCCCACTAGTCCTATCCGATTCCCTTCTATATAAAATGGAACCCGCGACTCTTTCCTTCTGTGCAGGTTCCCTCCGTGTGATTTTATATAATTATGACGCTTGAGGCCGAATACGTCAACACTTCATCCATGGGAACCAAAGGCAGATAAGTCTTTGCCCATAATCTACACCTAAGTCAACAAATCTAAAAATATAGTTGAAATCTGTAACAAATCTATATAATCTATATAAGATTGAAATCAGAACCTAGGAGTGAGCTTCGTTGCAACGAGAAATTCAAGTAAATGAACGGCTACCTTTTGGCCCAGGTTTTTTACTCAGCCTACAGCACTTATTCGCAATGTTCGGTAGTACAGTATTAGTACCTAATCTTTTTGGTGTAGATCCTGGGATGATTCTACTGATGAACGGTATTGGAACCTTGTTCTATATTGCCATTTGTAAAGGTAAAATCCCAGCTTATTTAGGCTCAAGCTTTGCCTTCATAGCCCCAGTGTTAGCTGTTATTAAATCACATCCAGATCAAGGCTACTCTCTAGCCCTCGGAGCTTTTATTATTACCGGAATTATTTTTTGTATCGTCGCACTTATTGTAAAACTTGCTGGCACAGGCTGGATTGATGTTGTATTCCCTCCCGCAATCATGGGCGCAGTTGTTGCAACAATCGGACTTGAACTTGTGCCTGTAGCGGCAGGTATGGCTGGATTAATTGCTCCTGATCATTCAGGCGATCCATGGATTCCATACATGCCTACAATCATTATATCCATGACAACCCTTGGTATAACCATTATCGGAGCCCTCATGTTTCGTGGATTCCCCAAAATCATTCATATTCTAATCGGTATTATCTCCGGATATTCTTTAGCCTATTTCATGGGTGAGGTTAATACTGAAGCCATTTCTGCAGCGAACTTCTTCTCCACTCCGCATCTAGCCACACCAAGCTGGGATTTATCTGTGATCCTAACGATCATTCCAGTCTCTCTGGTTGTTGTTGTGGAACATATAGGTCACTTACTTGTCACTAGTAACATTGTAGGGAAAAATCTTTCTAAAGATCCTGGCCTTCACCGATCATTATTAGGGAACGGAATTTCTACCATTGCATCTGGCTTCGTAGGTTCAACCCCAAATACGACCTATGGTGAAAATATCGGGGTCATGGCTCTAACCAAAGTATATTCTGTATTTGTTATTGGTGGTGCTGCTATTATTGCCATACTGTTATCCTTCTCTGGTACCTTCTCTTCTGTAATCACTAATATACCGCCTGCCGTTATGGGGGGAGTATCCCTATTACTATTCGGTGTCATCGCAGCCTCAGGGCTTCGAATATTTGTAGAACAGAAGGTGGACTTCTCCAAAGCAACGAATATGATTATGGCAACCCTTGTCTTAGTCGTCGGTTTGAGTGGTGTGAAGCTAACACTATGGGATGTAGAGCTTAAGGGTATGGCTCTAGCTACGATTGTAGGTATTGCACTTAGTCTATTCATTAAATTAATTGAAGTGCTAGGACTGTCTAATGAACAAGAGAAGCACAAAGATGAAACCCCAACTAATTAAGTTAAACAGCTCCGCTCTGCTTAGTATAGTAGTAACCAAAAAACCTTTTCCTAATTATAGGAAAAGGTTTTTTGGTTACTCATCATATATATTTCCCGGGAAACTAATCTATTAATCTTCGTAGTTTAGCAATGTAAAGACTTCAACATCTGGCAATTTATCGCGTCCATTCAAAGGTAACAATTCAATTAGGAATGCAGCTCCTACCACGTTCCCTCCAAGTTGACGGACTAAATTAACAGAAGTAGCAATCGTGCCGCCTGTAGCTAAAAGATCATCAGCAATCAAGACGTTCTGACCTTTTTCAATAGCATCAATATGCATAGCTAAGCTATCATTACCGTATTCCAAATTGTATCCTGCTTCAATCGTTTTATAAGGAAGCTTCCCACTCTTACGAATGGGAACAAACCCAACACCTAAAGCATAGGCTAGGGGTGCACCCACCACAAAACCACGAGCTTCTGGACCTGCAATGACATCAATTTGAAGATGTTGTACTAATTCTTTCATTTCATCAATCGCTTTGCGATACATAGGACCGTCACTAAGTAACGTTGTAATGTCTTTAAAGCTGATTCCTGGCTGGGGGAAATCAGGAATGACACGAATATAATTTTTTAAATCCAAATGAATTCTCCTCCTATTATCATACAATAATGCTTTCATTAAGCTCCCTGTAAACGGGTTATCATCCAACTCGTCAGTTGCGAAGTGTTGGCATAAAGAAGGTACTGCTCCATTTCCGCAACAATCTCAAGTTCCCGGAAATAACGTGATGTCCCCAAATCTTTCTTAGAGGGTTTCGTAACAAATCGGATATATCCGTCTCTTCGCTCGATGAAGGAAAGCTCTTCAAATACTTCCATCATCTTCGAGAGCATTCTTACAGAAGCAGAAGACTGACGACTAAGCTGAGTAAGAACTTCGTTCTCTAGTATAGGTCCTTGCCCCATTCTAGACAATAGAATATACAGCTTTTTAAACAATTCCCGATCAGGAATTTGAAGCTTCTCTCGTCCATTCTGTGTTGGATGTAGCATGAAAATATTGTTTAACGAGTTAAACGCAGATAACATTTCGTCTAACTGTCGTGATGATTGAGGCGCATCTAACACGAACAGCGTCGTAATGACTTCTTTTCCGAACGTATCAGCACTGGCATTAGCTGCTGTAATTCCAGTCTCATCATATACCCAAAGAGATAGATCATCCAATTGATTTCTTAAGTTAGGTTGTCTTTGTTCATCAAACAAAACAGCAATTTCAGCAGAAGCTCCACGAAGACGTGGTCCTAACATTTGCCGGAAACGATTCATTTCAGTACTAGCATCTGGCGCTCCTCGGAAATCAAATACCTGACGTTCAGGTATTGTAAAATCATGTAACATTAACTGAACCTTACGAGTTCCATTCCATTCATTGATCGTAAGCTCTCCAATGACATCTAGTGTAACTCCTAGTGTCAATACCTGAGCCAGCTCACCTTGACCAAAAGCTACAGCATCCAGCTTACTGTTTCCCTGTTGCAGAGACAGTTTAAGGTGTTGGCTCTCACGCCCCATCGTGCGAGTCTCTTGAAGATCTAAACCGCGTAAAACAAAACGTGGTACAGGATTAGCCATACCAAATGGCTCAAGTAGCTTCATTCCCTCGATTACAGATAAGGGTAGATCCGTTAGCTCCCATTCCCCATCTGCCTCAGTCACAGGAACAAGATCATCAGGCGTTAAAATCCCTTCCGCATATTGATCTAAAGCGGCCTCAAAATCAGTAAGCTGATCTCGATGTAAACTCATCCCTGCTGCGGCTGGATGCCCCCCATAATGATCCATTAGATGATCGCATGAAGTTAAAGCTTTATAGATATCCAAGTTAGGAATCGACCGAGCCGAACCTTTACACATGCCAGTATCTTCATCAATACCCAGTATGATAACAGGTCGATAATAACGTTCTAATATTTTAGAAGCTACAATGCCGACAACACCAACATTCCATCCTACACCTGCAAGAACAATAACAGAGGGAACTCCCCGCTTACTTATCTTGTCTTCCAGCTGTGCCAGTGCCTCTTGTACAATATCTTCTACAACCTGTTGTCTCTGTTTATTTAAACCGTCTAATTCATGAGCTAATCTTAGCGCCTCAGAAGCATCTTCTGTCGTTAGAAGAGCCACAGCTCTCCCTGCATGATCCAATCTTCCACTTGCATTAATTCTGGGAGCCATACCAAAAGCAACATTCGTAGAAGTTACATTCTCCTTGACTACAGCACTAACCTCAAGCAAAGCCTGAATACCAGGGAACGATGTGCTGCGCATGGATTCGAGTCCATCTCGTACAAGAATTCGATTCTCTCCTGTCAGCGGCATTAGATCAGCAATTGTACCGATAGCGACAAGTTCTGTCCAGTCCCTAGGAGGATTACCTAGCAACGCCTGTGACAGCTTATAAGCCACACCTACCCCTGCCAGAGCTTTAAAGGGATAAGGGCACCCTGGTAGCTTAGGATTAATTAATGCATAGGCGTCAGGCAAAATAGCTGGAGGTTCATGGTGATCTGTAACAATGACATCCATTCCAAGCGAATTAGCATAGGCGATTTGATCCACAGCACTAATGCCAGTATCTACTGTAATTAGCAGAGATACACCTTGTTGATTAGCCCAATCTAAAGCATGGTTATGAAGTCCATACCCTTCATTTGAACGATGAGGAATATAAATATCGAAAGATGCACCTAAATGACGCATAAGAAGAATCATCAGAGATGTACTTGATACGCCATCTGCATCATAGTCACCATATATTAATATATGCTCTTCGCTATCAATTGCCTTCTTGATTCTAGGTACAGCCTCTGTCATCCCTAAAAGAAGAAAAGGATCATGTAGATCTTCCATGTTACCTTTTAGAAACAAGTTGGCCTTTTCTACGGTGTTCATACCTCTATTCACCAGTAAAGAAGCCAATAATGGAGAAAGCGATAATGCCTCTGATAATTCGTGAACCGTCTCCTTAGCTTCACTGATTTGCGGATGCCACTTATACTTCGAATGAAGCAATGGTCTTCACCTATCTTTCCTTGCTGTGTTCTAAATCATCCATTATTTATCATCATTGAAGCAATGTTGGGAGGTCCCGATCTGACAAATCATGATTGGACTTATAAGGGTACCCTGCATCATAAGGAACGACTTGTATAATAGCATCACTAACGTGAAGGAACCGATGCATAAGAAGTTTTTTAGCACATTCTGCAATATCGTGTGCTTCAAATACTGTAATACGTGGATTCACACTTATTCTTACATGAATAATGACGTAATGCCCTTGTTCCTGTGCTTTCAGATCGTCTACCGTAATAACCCCATGTACTCGTTGAACCGTATCTATGAAATTGGTGGAGTTCTCTTCCTCAAGCTCTTGCTGAGCTATTTTACCTTGTACGGCATTCACAATGAGCATATATCCACGTCTAAGAACAATACATGACATTAACAAAGCTGCCACAGAGTCCATATATAATAGCCATGGCCAACTATACGTATCACCAACCATCGATAGAAATACACCTATAAATACAATTAGAGATGTATATATTTCATAGCGATGATTTGTTATATAACTTCTATGCTTCCCATCACTGATATTCTTAGATTGTCGATATTGGTATTGAAAAATAGCCTCTTTAATAGCAATAGAACAAAAAATAGCAATAAGTGCATAGCCTTCGGGTGCCTGTACTTGATCAGAAGAAAGGTCCCAAATAGCGGCAGCGGCAATTTGCAGCCCCCCCATTAGTACCAATACGGAAATCAGAACAGCTACTACCGATTCTATTCTACCAGATCGTTTCTTACCCTGGTCATATCTCTTTCTTGTCCATGGAAGCTTATCAGCTAATGAAGTTGCAGCTCCTATTGCTGAGTACAAGGCATCTCCAAGTAATGCTTTACTTTCAGAGAAATAACCCACCGCTCCTTTTGTGACCGCAAGTACTAAATCCCCAATGATTCCTGTCCAAGTGATGCTTTCAGATTGTGATGAATGTTCAATACTCACATTAGCCCCCCTCTAGCAACTGCAATGCCGATATTCAAGTCGAAATATGGCGGAGCCGTCACAGTCACATATGTAACCGACGGTGTGTGATACTGTAAGAACAAATACAGAGTACATCATTTAGAAAGCCGCGTCGTCTTTGACGCGGCTTTCCTTATAATATAATTTCTTAAACTTTTGAAGGATTACTTGCCTTTTGAGTCTTTTGTTTGCTCTTAAGTAACACCCAGAATGGGCTCGCAATAAAGATCGAAGAGTAAGCACCGAATACCAATCCAATTACCATAGCTAACGAGAACATTTTAATCGATTCTCCTCCAAATAAGTAAAGGAAGAATGCTGCAATGAATACAGTAAGTGCGGTGTAAAGAGATCGAAGAATCATCTGATTCACACTCTTATTAACCAGTACTACTATATCATCATGTGTTTTCGTTTTACTGAATCGCAGATTCTCACGGATACGGTCAAATATAACGATTGTATCATTAATCGAATAACCGATGATCGTCAGTACCGCTGTAATAAATATCAAATCAACTTCAAGACGGAAGATGGAGAATACCGTGATTACCATGAAAGCATCATGGAGAAGAGCTAGTATGGCTGCCAAAGCAAAGCGCCATTCAAATCGAATACCCACATAAATAATGATCCCGATACAGGAAATCAGAACAGCATAGATCGCATTACGACCAAGCTCTTTAGCCATTTCTGTATCGACCGTGTTAATCTCAAAGGAAGCCGTCTTGTCCAGCTTCAGAATAGCTGCCTTGAGTGCATGATCCTGATCCTCATTTAGCACTTCAGTAAATCGAATATTAATCCGCTTGTCGCCAGGAGTAATACTGGCATCCTCGCCAATCCCAATTTCTTTAAGAATGGGTTGTACTTCAGCACTTGTAAGAGCTTTAGACGTAGATATATCTACGTTAGATCCAGCACGAAAATCAACACCATAATTCAATCCAAAAACGCTAAGGCAGATTATACCAACAATAGTTAGGATAATAGAGATCGTATAGAAATACTTGCTCACACCAACAAAATCAAATTCTTTTTTAAAGCGCACGAATTTCACTCTCCTTTACCCCAAATTGCTTGGGCTTTTTAAGCAAACCTGCTTTAACCAGAAGGGTAAGCAAGAAATGGGAGAAGTAAACGTTCGTGGCAATACTCAATACGATTTCTACAATGAGCACTAACGCAAATCCTTTTACAGCACCCGTTCCATATGCGAACATGACGCCTGCAACAATGATAGTCGTAATATTGGAATCGAGAATCGTACGGAACGAAGATTTATTCCCTAATTTAACAGCAGACATAACACTTCTTCCATTACGCATTTCTTCTCTAATCCGTTCATTCGTAATAATATTGGCATCCACAGCCATACCAATCCCTAGAATAAATGCAGCAATACCAGGAAGTGTTAAGGTGAAATCCGCCGCAACAAATACAAGAATTAATAGCCATGTGTGCAAGATCAATGCAAAACTAGCTAATATACCTGGTAAACGATACATTCCTATCATGAATATAAGAATAAAAGCTGACGCTATCAGACCCGCTTGGATCGTTTTATCTAGCGACTGTTTACCTAGTGTAGCCCCTACGCTTTGAGAATATTTCTCTGTTAGTTTCAAAGGTAAGGCACCTAGGTTAATCGTATCACGAATAGTATTAGCTTCTTCCATAGTGTAATTACCTGTAATCGATGCATTCCCATCTGTCAATTCCGAGTTTACAACAGGAGCGGAAAGCTGAGTTTCATCTAAATAAATTCCTAATTCTTTACCAATTAAGCGTTTGGTTACCTCAGCAAATTTGGCCTTGTCCTTTACTGTGATGCTAATCTCAGGTTGGTTCAGGGTATTATAACGTACTTCTGCCCCATTTTCTTTGAAATCACTACCCAATAATTCAATCTTACAAAAATCCGTCGCGTCTTTACATCCATTTGCGCTGCGGAATGTGAGATTAGCAGGTTCTTTCATTTTTTTTCTAACTTCTGCCTCATCGGTAACTCCGGCAATCTTAAGACGAATCCGGTTAGCGCCTTCCGTTGTAACTTCCGGTTCACTTGTACCTAGAACGTTAGCACGCTTCTCTAGGCTTTTAGCAGTCTGGTTTAGTGATTCCGTGGTAACTTTTTGTCCTGCTTCAATGGGCTGAGCCTCATAGAGAATCTCAAATCCTCCCTTAAGGTCTAGACCCAACCGGACTTTGTCCAGCAACCCCGGGCTTGACACGGCCATTACACCAGATAATACGAGTATGGTTACGATAAAAGTAATAATTCTTTTCATGCCGTTCTTAGTTCCCCTTTCGTTCTCAATATTCCTATTATAGCTATGCGTTAAAATGCAGTCAATTTATCAATATTTGTATACTCAATAATAACCTATAAATATGGATAAAATAAAAAGGACCTCTTTCTTAATCGAAAGTGGCTCCTCGATAAGCAGACATCGTCATAAAGTTCATAAAACTAGTTACCTTCAAAGATAAAATATCATTAGCCAGCTTATAGAGAGGAGGGATTCCTTCCTTCGCATATTTCGAGCTGACACAAGTCCAGATATCTTTACCTGTCACGTGCTCATACCCGATGAGTCTGAATTCTTCTGCCTTACTCTTACACATCATTTGAATGTCTACATCAAACTGCATGTTGCTTATTTCCTCAACTCCCACATGTGTTGCTCCTCTCCATGATGTCCGATCGGCTATATCAACATCTTAATTCGCCCTTCCAACCAGCATTTCCTCTTTTTTATGTAATCTTCTTTCAAACCCAAGTCATGAGAATGGACAGGTTGAGCATATCCATATACAAAAGGTCTACTAGCGTTCTGGCCGGGGAAGAGGGAGTGAGCATTGAATAAGATAAAAAGGCAGACATTTATCCAAGGAACCCTAATATTATTAGTAGCAGGCATCATTAATCGCGTATTAGGATTTATCCCAAGAATTGCATTACCCCGGATTATTGGTGCTGAAGGAGTTGGAATATACCAATTAGGATATCCTTTCTTTCTAGTCTTAATGACTCTTATTACGGGAGGTATCCCCCTTGCTGTAGCCAAACTTGTGTCAGAAGCTGAAGCAGCGGGTAAACCCCAATCTTCAAAACTTATTCTACGTATCAGTCTAAGCTTAACCTTAAGCCTAAGTATTGTATTCATGATACTAGCTATACTTTTTGCCCCTTGGATAACCCAAGTCATTCTGACAGACCCGAGAGTATATCACACATTTGTAAGTATGAGTCCTATGCTTGTCATCATAGCGGTCTCTTCTGTATACAGAGGATATTTTCAAGGTAAGCAGAATATGATCCCCTCAGCTGTCTCCTCCATTGTAGAGACATTAGTTCGAATTGTTTGTGTACTGTGGTTCTCTTACTTACTCCTTCCTAAAGGAATTGAGTTCGCAGCAGCAGGTGCTATGCTAGGGGTCATGGCTGGAGAATTTATAGGCTTACTTATATTGCTAGGGCAATATCATGCAGAGAATAGAAATCACTCCGACATAACTGAGAGTTCAGAATCCACACAAAAGAATGTTACAGACCGTCATTTTCTCAAAAGATTGCTGAGAATAACGATCCCTGTCACTGCCGGAAAGCTTGTAGGGTCCTTCTCCTACTTATTTGAGTCCATTATTACAGCACAAAGTCTAATTGTAGCTGGACTAGCTACATCTGTTGCTACAGCTCAATATGGGGCTTTACAGGGCATGATCATACCTTTATTGCTTATACCTGGGGCACTAACCTCTTCGCTAGCCGTATCTCTCGTACCTTCACTGTCAGAAGCTGCGGCACGTAATGATCTAGTGACCATCCATAAGAGGCTTAATCAGACACTAAGGTTGGCACTTGTCACCGGAGCTCCCTTCTCAGTTCTGATGTTTATTCTATCATCACCACTCTGTCAATTGCTTTACAACAATGACAGCATTTCAGAAATGTTGCGCATGATGGCTCCCTTTGCTTTGTTCTTGTATGTACAGGCTCCACTACAAGCAACTTTACAAGCATTAGATCGTCCAGGAAAAGCTCTACGTAACACGCTAATTGGCGCTATCATCAAACTGTTCATCATTTGGTACTTATCATCCCAACCTGAATTTGGAATATACGGAGCCGTTATAGCCATTATTGTCAACAGTATCATTGTAACCCTACTTCATAGCGTAAGTGTCATTAGAATGCTATCTTTTCGCTTCAAGTATTTCGATTTCTTCAAAATTGTAGCCGCCATGCTCATTATGGCCGGTGGTACGCAATTGGGCTTCGTCCATATGCCTTTTCATCACATAGCATGGCTACAATTTCTGCTGTCTGCTTTCATAGGCATGACCTTATATATGATCGTCATTTTCACAATCAAGTTAGTATCACGTCGTGATTTAGGGAGGATTCCTATTCTAAATCATTGGTTCCGTTAGTTAGAAGGCTCACTTGGCTTATCTAACAGATCTACATTTAATTCTCCTTTATGGTCGATAGAACAGAAGAACACATCTGAGAACTCTTCAGCGCCTTTAGAACGAATTTGGTTTTTAAGCCAGAATCGTGTCTTATTAATTATTTTCAAGCTTTCATCTTGGACTATCCCGTCCATAATTAGCGGTATTGGTAGTCCCGTGTATGTAACCTTTCCAGCTGGAATAAATATCTTTTTATTGGATCTTGTCTTGTTTTCCGACTGCGAATCTTTGGGGATTACTGTTAACTGTCCTGTTGTCTCCAAAATAGCAAACTCTACATCAGCAACATTATCAATATTTTGACCACGCATTTGGAACATAAGATCATCTAAATTATATCGTTGTTTTTTCATAGCATCCCGATGGATGTTACCGTTAGAGATCAATACTGTCGGTTTACCATCAAATAATTGACGTATTTTCCGATTCTTTAAAGAAAGATACGCAATTAGAACCTGTACAACGACAAGCGTGGCCATAGGGACTATTCCTTCGTAAAGAGGACGCTTAATATCCTCCAACACAAATACCGCTATTTCAGCAATCATTATGGAAATGACCAGATCAAAGATAGACAGTTTTCCAATCTCACGCTTCCCCATTACACGCAAGGTTAAGAAGATAAGGAAATACAAAAAAAGCGTTCTAAAGATGTAAATGCTAATATCGGCTGGCACTTATATCCGCTCCCTTCGGCTTCTTTTTTATGAATACTTTTTATATTTTTAGCTTTGCAAGCACTATTCATACATTAGAAAAGCACTATCATATCCTTATTTTTTCAGAATCTATAGAGTTGTACTACTGGGGCAAGCCTAGTCATACAATGACAGTAACATATGGACAATAAAGGAGGTTTTTACATGCAACAGATCCGACGGCTATTCTCACTACGGATCACTAATCCAATTCTAGCGGGGTTATGTTACGCCTTCTCTTGGATGATGATCGGTGCATTTATTTTATCCTTGTTTTTGTGGTTAAGCGGTATGAAAGAGGATGATTTAACTGCCTATACTTATGTAGTGCATGCTTGTGCAGTAAGTATTGGTGGTTTAGTATCTGGTAAAAGATCCGGACGCAAAGGTTGGTATCAGGGTGGATTAACAGGAGCCTTATATGGAGTGATCATTCTGATTATAGGTTTCCTCGCATTGGATAATTCCTTTTCTTTAAGTAAATTGATTTGGATTGCAGCAGCTTACGTCTTAGGCTCCTTCGGAGGAATGTTCGGAGTTAATATGCGTAATCAACGCTAAAATATCTGTTAGTCTCTTATCAGCAAATTGTGGTACAATATTGCAAGTTATGCTATTAAGAGGAGGATACTTACGTTGTGCTGTACAATTCGTTAGGAACTATTTCATTAGCAACTATAGGTGTAGTCATTATACTCATTTGGTTAGGAACTCTAAGATTTCCATTGTTACCCGTCGGAAAATTCATCATGGATCTCATAAAATCACGAAGGTTTCTTGTATTACTGTTAGCTGTCATCTGTATTCTTTTATTGAATAAGTATGAGCTAAGTTTTGAAGAATCCTTAGATTACAATGCGGACTTTACTCCTTGGATTTATGCTCTGGAGGGTCATTTTGTACAATCCGTTCAGCACATCTTCAGTAACCCATACGTTACTCAGATTACTGTGTTCTTTTACATCATCGTGTTCCAATCTCTCTTGGTTGGTTCTATCGGAGTCTACATTATTGATCGAAATAAAGTTCTCGTATACGCCATTTGTTTTGCAATTATTACGAATTATGCCGTAGCTATCCCTTTTTATGTACTATTTCCGGTGAATGAAGTGTGGTCTCATCCTCCTGCCGGAGTATCATTCTTAATGTTAGATGTATTTCCTAAATTTGAACAAGAATATAGACCTTTATCGGGTCTAAATAACTGCTTCCCAAGTCTTCATACATCTCTCTCAGTTACCATCATGCTTCTAGCCGCACGATCAGGTAACATGCGCTGGAGAATCATAACTGGAATTAGCTCTGTTATTATTCTATTCAGCATTTTCTACCTTGGAATTCACTGGTTGACCGATATGATCGCAGGAACACTGCTTGGCGTATTTGCATCCTCATTTGGAATTTATATGGCCAAGCGTACGATAAAGAAAGAAGGCACCAAGCTTCCATCCTTATAAACTGGAAATAGAGGTTGCCCTACGCCCTTATGGCGGATAGGACAACCTCTATTTGTTAGGTTTTTAAGTTAAAGATTGGTTACACTGACGCATCCTCAGAACGAACACCTTGACTGATTGCACTACGGTCGAAGGTAAGTTTCGTTACATCATTAACACGAATAACAACGATATCATCTGTTATTTCCAAAATTGTACCATGAAGACCACCAATGGTTACAATTTTATCTCCCTTTTGTAGAGCACTTAACATTGAAGCGCGTTTCTTTTGTTTCTTCTGTTGTGGACGGATTAGCAAAAAATAAAAGATCGCAAACATTAGAACAAATGGCCAAATTAATTGAAATATAGATCCCGCTCCGTCTCCTCCTGGTGCACCTGCAAATTCAAACATTCTTCTTCCCCCTTAAAATAACTTTCCAGTTTCTAGTTCAATTCCTGTCTTAAAAACCTTTGAGGTTCTCATACAGACCATACTGTTCGAAAAACTCATCACGAAAATCAAGCAATCTGTCTTCCATAATACTCTCGCGGACCTTGCGCATTAAATCTAGCAAGAAATGCAAGTTGTGGTATGTAGTCAGTCTCAGTCCGAAGGTCTCATCTGCTTTAATCAAATGCCGTAAATAAGCTCTCGAATAATTTCGACATGTATAGCAATCACATGCTGGATCTAGAGGACCAAAATCACGTGCATATTTTGCATTCCGAATAACAAGTCTACCTTGGCTTGTCATCGTTGTCCCATTTCGGGCAATCCGAGTCGGTAAGACACAATCGAACATATCCACTCCACGAATAGACCCCTCTAAGAGCGCATCCGGTGATCCCACACCCATTAAATAACGAGGTTTATTGCTAGGAAGCAGTGGAACTGTGTAATCTAAAACATCATACATCAGCTGCTTAGACTCTCCAACGCTCAGTCCTCCAATAGCATACCCCGGGAAATCCATGGAAGTCAAATCACGCGCACTCTGTTTGCGTAAATCTTCATACATACCACCCTGAACAATAGCGAACAGCCCTTGATCCTGTGGTCTAGCATGACTTTCCAAACAACGTTCAGCCCAACGACTAGTTCGTTCAAGTGATTTCTTTAAGTAATCATATTCTGCAGGATAAGGTGGACATTCATCAAATGCCATCATAATATCAGACCCAAGTGCATTCTGAATTTCCATTGCAACCTCTGGGGAAAGGAATAATTTATCTCCGTTTAGATGAGAACGAAAATGAACACCCTCTTCCGTAATTTTACGCATTTCACTCAGACTAAATACTTGAAAGCCACCACTGTCTGTGAGAATGGGGCGATCCCAGTTCATAAATTTATGAAGCCCACCCGCTTCACGAATAATATCGTGTCCTGGTCGAAGAAATAGATGATACGTGTTACTCAAAATAATCTGAGCATCCATCTGCTTAAGCTCTTCTGGACTCATTGTTTTTACCGTGGCCAGTGTTCCTACAGGCATAAATGTAGGTGTCTCAATAACACCGTGCGGAGTATGAACTCGTCCGAGACGAGCTCCTGACTGTTTACATGTCTTAATATGTTCGTAAGTAATTGCAGCTACCATAGTATATTCCTTCCTTAATAAGCCATTCTTCTGTATTTAATAAATAAACATAGCATCACCGAAGCTGAAGAAACGATACTGCTCTTTCACCGCTTCCTTATACGCTTCTAATACATGATCTCTTCCTGCCAAGGCACTAACTAACATCACTAAAGTTGATTTAGGTAAATGGAAGTTCGTGATCAATGCGTTCACTACTGTAAATTGATGCCCAGGATACATGAAGATATTCGTCCATCCACTACTTGCTGAGAGAGGACCTTCACCACATTGTTGTCCAATAGTTTCAAGAGTTCTACATGAAGTCGTACCTACAGCTATTATTCTTCCCCCACGGTTACGGGCATTATTTAACAAGTCCGCTGTCTCTTGGGATATAGAGTAATATTCTTCATGCATGACGTGGTCTTCGACACGTTCTACTGACATCGGTCTAAATGTACCTAGTCCTACATGCAAAGTGATGAATGTTACAGTCACTCCCTTGGCACGTATCTCATCCAATAATTCATCTGTGAAATGAAGACCTGCCGTAGGTGCCGCAGCTGAACCTTCATGACGTGCATATACAGTCTGATAACGTTCACGATCATTCAACTTTTCTTTAATGTAAGGTGGAAGTGGCATCTGTCCGAGCCGATCTAGAATTTCCTGAAACACGCCCTTATAGTTAAAAGAAAGAATGCGCGCTCCCATCTCTCCCTCTTCTTCAATGACAGCCTGTAGCTCATCGCTGAAATGAATCACATTTCCCTTTTTTAACTTCTTACCTGGCTTAACAAGAGCTTCCCAACGATCCTCGCTCACATTTTTGAGCAGCAACACTTCTGCTTTCGCTCCTGTATCTTCCTTTGTACCGAATAATCTAGCGGGAATAACACGTGTATCATTCAGCACAAGTGTATCTCCTGATTGTAAATAATCCAATATTGCTGTGAAAGACTCGTGCTTAATACTTCCGTCCTCTTTATTTAAAGTTAACAGACGTGAAGAGCTTCGGTCTAATAATGGTGTCTGTGCAATTAATCGTTCTGGTAGGTCAAAATTATATAACTCTACATCCATGGTGTCGTCATTCCTTAACAATAGTGACATTTTGATAATAGTGTTTCAAAATATCCTGATAATTATTCCCATCATCTGCCATCCCCTTGGCTCCCCATTGCGAGAGTCCCAAGCCGTGACCATTACCTCGTCCTACAAATAAAAACTTCTGACTTTTGTTCAAAGCATTTGCCTTTGAGTCAGCGTTCATAATGGGCGTTTGTGTATTACTGAAACTGTTGCCTCCAAAAGTAGAAATCGCTGAAAAAGGCGATGGCATTGTTGCTTTAACCGTTGTACTGTCAGAGCCTAATTCAGTATAACTTCCGATAGGTACAATATCAAATAGCGTACTTGGCAACCCATTAAGTGCAGAACGGAAAATGTCTGCATATTTCACCTCTAGAACTTGCCCGTTTACCTGCATCTCAATAACTCGTCCCGATGGACCCCGTTTAGTCACCTCAAGTGTACTTATAGAACTAGGTAACTTGGTTGTTGTCTTGCCTTGCATAGATTTAAGTAATTCTTCAGAAGTATAAGGACCTCTAACCCATGAATACGAATTGGATTCAGATACTTTGTCCAGAATAGTAGCTGTATCCCCTGGATTAAGCTTGCCAACAGCACTCACGCTAGACTGGATAAGTGGAAGCGGACGTACATTGGTATCTTTAGCAGTTACCGTTAACTGTCCAAGACCTGCATTTATTGTGCCTGCTAGCTCTTTTACATTATCTTCACGGATAAATCCTGTAACGCCATTATTCAAAAGTACATAATACCACATTTTCAAGTTTTTTTGCGCGGATATATCTTCTTCACTTGCTACACTTGCAAACGTATCATTCACATTATTCCATACTTCGCTGGAATCGGCTGTCACGCCTCCACTATTCGAGGAGAATATAGCTTCTACCACCTTACCATCCTTCATAAGAACTTCACCCTGCGTAGCATCAACAGCATTTGTGATGCTCGGAGCTTCGGAACTTATTCCTTGATATACTTGGCTTAGTGTCGTATCCACTACGTCTGCAATTTTAAATTTGTTATTTTGGAATTTAGCATAACTTCTAGCAGCTACGGCTTGCGTTTTCAATGCCTCTTCTGCCCAAGAAGAAGGAACTTCTCCACCTACTACTGAATATAAATACTGGTCAATTGGTACCTCATTTACAAGAGACAATTGTCCATTATAGGAGCTGATCTCGAAAGCACCACGATAGCTTCGTTGGGATCTTTCTATTACTTTCGTTCCCTCTGCGTTTGCTGGAATCCATAACTTAGTCAAAGGATCAACGATTTGATAATGATCGACGGATTGTGCTGTCTTCAGATTCAATCCAACATCCTGTCTTTTTATGAGTGCAGGAATATTCAGCTCAACGTCACCTAGCGTTATCTTCGGTAATAACTTATTTGCCTGACTCTTGATAGCTGTCAGTTCATTGCTATTCGCTGCTTCTCCTACCCACACAGCATATGAATAACTCTCTGTAGGTAAAATAACCACTGCTGCATCCATACCTGCATCGTTAAACTTGGCTCTCTGTAATTCAGCCTGAGCCTCAGTTCTATACATGCCTGCGGATAAATAGTTATTTCCCTTCACCGTAGGAGTCTGACCATTCAATTGAGCAACTACCGTCTTAGATACACGAGATATAGCCGCTGCAGCCTCTTGCTCACTCGCATATATACCAGAATAAAGTTGGTATACTGACTTTCCATTTTGGGAAATACTAAATAGCATCGGCTTATCACTTGTTCCTGAAAGTTTCTGTGATGCATCTGTTGCTGTTTTCCAATCGGTTGTCTCTAATACTTTAACTCGATATTGATCTACACTGAAACGTGCTTGGGTATTAGCTGCAAAGGAAATCCAAGCTTGATATCCATCTGCCCCATTCTCACCAATGCTCCAATTATTCTC
Source organism: Paenibacillus sp. IHBB 10380 (assembly GCF_000949425.1). NCBI lineage: Bacteria > Bacillati > Bacillota > Bacilli > Caryophanales > Paenibacillaceae > Paenibacillus > Paenibacillus sp. IHBB 10380. The sequence continues at coordinate 575,439 of NZ_CP010976.1, read as the reverse complement.
CGATTGAAGCGTCACGGCGGGAACCGTTGACTTATACGTGCTACCTAAATTTAGAAAAAGTGCAACTCTTACCGTATCATTAGAAATTGCTAGAGCTTCACTAGGCACTTGAAAACATGCCGCTGTAATGACGATAGCCAAAATTCCTTTACTGAGCCAATTCTTACTTCTTCTGCTGAATTTTTTTATCATCTATTTCTCTCCCTTTCTAGTGATTAAGCATAAAATTCTTCCCCGCTTAACATCAATGATGTTCTGGAGGTAGTGGAAGACCTAGATGTTGATAACCCGTAGGCGACACCATTCTTCCTCTTGGAGTTCGTTGTAAGAAACCAATCTGTAATAAATAGGGCTCATATACATCCTCAATCGTTTGGCTCTCTTCACCAATCGTTGCAGCAATCGTATCCAGCCCTACAGGCCCACCACGAAAGCTCGTGATCATGGAATGGAGAATCTTATAGTCAATCTGGTCAAGCCCTCTAGGATCGACTTGAAGCATTTTGAGCGCCTGTTCTGCAATATCTTGTGTGATCATCCCATCGCCACGTACTTGAGCGTAATCACGTACCCGTCTCAGAAGTCTGTTGGCTATCCGAGGAGTCCCCCGAGACCTGAGTGCGATTTCATCTGCTGCATTCCCCACAATCTCTATGCCAAAAATATCAGCGCCTCTAGATACGATATAACTCAATTCATCTACACTATAGTACTCTAGCCGACTAACTACACCGAAACGGTCCCTCAACGGTGCGGAAAGAAGCCCAGCACGGGTCGTAGCTCCTATCAATGTAAAGGGCGGCAGGTCCAATCTCACAGAACGAGCACTGGGTCCTTTACCAATCATAATATCCAGAGCGAAATCTTCCATGGCCGGATATAACACTTCTTCTACAGTACGATGTAAACGATGAATCTCATCTATAAAGAGAACATCTCCCTCTTGAAGATTCGTGAGCAATGCTGCTAAATCTCCAGGACGAACAATAGCGGGTCCAGATGTCGTACGCAGATTCACGCCTAACTCATTTGCAATAATGTTAGCTAGCGTTGTTTTGCCGAGTCCAGGGGGACCATAGAGTAGTACGTGATCTAACGCTTCGCTACGCATTTTTGCAGCTTCAATGTAAATCTTCATATTTTCTTTCACTTGATTCTGTCCGATATATTCCGCTAAATAGCGAGGACGGAGACTAAGCTCCACCGCCTGATCTTCCATCATTAAATTTGCTGATATAATCCGATCTTCCATTAATTAACCGCACCTCTTTCTCAGCCCGCATAGAGCAGTTTGAGCGACTTCTTCATCATAACATCAACCGTATCTTCATAGCTGACATCATCCTTAATTTTGAGCCACACACCATCGAGCTCTGCATCTGTATAACCAAGAGTCTTCAAAGCTTCCCTAGCCTCTGACCAAGAAGAGTGATCTCCTTCTTGCGGTACCTGAACAGCGAATAGCCCTTCTGAATATACTGCTGCACTGAAATCATCCAGCTTGTCCTTCAAATCAAGAATCATGCGTTGTGCCGTCTTCTTACCAATACCCGGCATCTTCGTCAAATACGTTATATTCTCTTGATATATAGCTGTTACCACAAGATCAGGATCACCACCACTAAGAATACCAAGAGCAACTTTAGGCCCTATTCCCGATACTTCTATCAATTTACGGAACAATTTCTGTTCTGCTCGTGTAGGAAATCCGAATAATAGAATCGCATCTTCACGTACACTATGGTGAATATAAGCTATAACATCCCCTTCAGCTTTCGCAAAAGCATAAGGATTAGGACAGAACACACGATATCCTACTCCATTTACATCGAGAACGACATATTCATTCTCTAAATGGGCTACAGGTCCTCTTAAGAAATCAATCATTTCCGCAATACCTCATTTAATTTCGAATTTAAAGTATATGAATGTGCATGACAGATCGCAACGGCTAAGGCATCGGCAACATCATCTGGCTTAGGAACCTCTTGTAAGCGAAGGTACATTCTCACCATTTCCTGGACCTGTTTCTTCTCTGCTTTTCCATAACCAACAATCGCTTGTTTAACCTGCATAGGTGTATACTCTGATACGGGAAGCCCTTTCTGTTTCGCTGCTAATATCATCACACCTCGTGCTTGACTTACAATCATCGCAGTCGTGACATTCCTGTTGAAGAACAGCTTCTCAAACGCAACCGCTTCCGGTTGATATTTATCTATTAATTGCACAATGCCTTCATACACATGCAATAATCGGTCTTCTTCTGGTGTATGAGCTTCTGTCTGAATACACCCGTACTGAACCGGAGTAACTTTGCTTCCGACCTTGTCTACAAAACCAAAGCCTACTATAGCGATACCCGGGTCAATCCCTAAAATCCGCAACTTAAATCTCTCCCTTATCATAAAGCGAACATATGTATTCGTTCTCTTATTATATGAAAAATGATCTACTAAGTCTATCATTCCGAAAAAACGTGCTTTCTATTGGCAATATTTGATTTGACCAATGCTTTTCTTCTTTCTTATAATGGGACTACATTATATCTGATTGAAAACCAGGGGGAGACAGAGTCATGGAAGAAATACAGATCCACTTTAGCGAAGCACTCAAAGATAAACCAGATGAACAACATTTAGGGTTCGGTCAGCACTTCACAGATCATATGTTCCTCCTTGATTACACTTCTGGTCAAGGTTGGCATGATCCTCGCATTGTACCGTATGCCCCTTTAGTGCTCGATCCAGCGGCTCTCGTCTTTCACTATGGACAAGCTGTCTTCGAAGGTTTAAAGGCATATCGTACTGAGAGCGATAAAATTCTTTTATTTCGTCCTGAAAAAAATATGGAGCGTCTCAATCATTCCAATGAACGACTAGGTATCCCTAATATCGATGGGAATTTTATTATTCATGCCATTCAAACCTTAATTGGAATAGACCAAGAATGGATTCCTACAGGTGAAGGAACATCTCTTTATATTAGACCGTTTATTATAGCTACTGAAGCATGTCTAGGTGTCAAAATTTCTCGCACCTATAAATTAATCGTAATTCTCTCTCCTGTTGGTGCTTATTACTCAGAAGGCCTTCAGCCTATCAAAATCAATGTTGAGAGCTCCTACACACGCGCTGTGCGCGGTGGACTCGGGACAGCCAAAGCTGCAGCTAATTATGCGGCTAGTCTCAAAGCACAGATTGAAGCCCAAGAGGAAGGATACTCTCAGGTGTTATGGCTTGATGCTATTGAGAAAAAATATATTGAAGAAGTCGGAAGCATGAATATATTTTTCAAAATAGACGGTAAAGTGATTACGCCTAAGCTAAATGGTAGTATCCTTTCTGGGGTCACTCGAGATTCCATTATAAACTTATTGAAGAGTTGGAATGTACTGGTAGAGGAAAGACAGATTTCAATGGAAGAAGTATATCAAGCTTCATGCGATAATACCCTAGAAGAAGCTTTTGGAACAGGAACAGCCGCTGTTATTTCTCCTGTAGGTGAATTATTCTGGATGAAGACGAAGATGACCATCAATGATGGACAGATCGGTGTTCTATCGCAAAAGCTATATGATACGATCACTGGTATTCAAACCGGAGTATTACCCGACACTTTTGATTGGACTTTAGAAGTATAAGCTTGTAGGGCTTACCCAAAATATGTACAAAAAACCTCTAAATCCACTATAACGGTGGGCTTAGAGGTTTTTTAACTCGATATTATTTCGTTCGTTTCATCACATTCTCTGAATGCTCGCGGGCATAATCACTGAATGTTGAGATCACACTATTATACTCGTCTATATCCTTAATTCGAATACCACTTTGTAGTTGTTCAAGTACACCTTCGGGGAGTGAAGATTCCATTGAGTTAATGTCCAATTGAAAAAACGTCTTCAGAACCTTTTCTTTTTTAGGAGAATCCTCATACATCGTTAAATTCCCCTCTATATCCATGCTGATATAAGCTTTCTGCTTACACATAGGAGACAGATCAGATATAGATTCTATAAATACAACTTCTCCATGATCATCAACATCAGCTTTCCATGTAGGGTGATTTTCGAGTAATGCACCTATTTGATTTGAGTTCAAATTTCCAAGATTCTGTTTTTCTTGACCACAAATATATTTTTTAAGCAATGTGACTTGATGAATGTCATTACTACTTCTAAGTTTCTTCAAAAAATCTATATCTTCTAAATATTCTTCCTCTGAGGAAGTACTCTGAAGATAACGTAACGTTTCAACAGCTAGCTGAGGCTTTAAGCTTAGTAAAGACTCTACTTTATTAGGTAAGTGAGTACCCCACCATACGAGCCCAATGACTACAGCACAGGTCGCTACTGCTCCAATTTTTCGCTTCAATTGTTTCCAATGCCTCTTTATATGTTTTTTGAGACGAGAAGAATTCACTTTAATCCCCTTCTATCTACTGTCTTTTCTTTATTGTGACCGAAGAGTTGAAGGAATATACAACAAAAAACCATCGAATAATATTCGATGGTTTTTTTAATCGGGACGACACGATTTGAACATGCGACCCCCTGGACCCAAACCAGGTGCTCTACCAAGCTGAGCTACGTCCCGATACTATGCCGGTGGAGGGACTCGAACCCCCACGGTTTCCCTCGCGATTTTGAGTCGCGCGCGTCTGCCAGTTCCGCCACACCGGCGCATAGTTATATATAATTGCAAAAATGGTGCGCCCTAAGAGATTCGAACTCCTGGCCTTTTGATTCGTAGTCAAACGCTCTATCCAGCTGAGCTAAGGGCGCAAATATTAAAAATGGAGCGGACGACGGGAATCGAACCCGCGACCCTCGCCTTGGCAAGGCGATGCTCTACCGCTGAGCCACGTCCGCATAAAATGGTGCGCGTGGAGGGACTTGAACCCCCACGTCATAGACGCTAGATCCTAAGTCTAGTGCGTCTGCCAATTCCGCCACACGCGCACACTGACAAAAAAAATGGTGAGCCATGAAGGATTCGAACCTTCGACACCCTGATTAAAAGTCAGGTGCTCTACCAACTGAGCTAATGGCTCTTACTATAAAAATGGCGGAACCGACGGGATTCGAACCCGCGATCTCCTGCGTGACAGGCAGGCATGTTAGACCGACTACACCACGGTTCCACATATTCTATTCCTTAGCAAAGGAATAATTGGTTGCGGGGGCAGGATTTGAACCTGCGACCTTCGGGTTATGAGCCCGACGAGCTACCGGGCTGCTCCACCCCGCGTCATCAACAAAATATTTATGTTACATCCATATATCCAGCAAAGGATCTTATGGTGGAGGCTGAGGGGATCGAACCCCCGACCCTCTGCTTGTAAGGCAGATGCTCTCCCAGCTGAGCTAAGCCTCCATATGTATGACCCGTATGGGATTCGAACCCATGTTACCTCCGTGAAAGGGAGGTGTCTTAACCCCTTGACCAACGGGCCTTAAAAATGGCTCCCCGAACAGGGCTCGAACCTGTGACAACTCGATTAACAGTCGAGTGCTCTACCAACTGAGCTATCAGGGAAAATCCGCTTGGCGACGTCCTACTCTCCCAGGACCCTGCGGTCCAAGTACCATCGGCGCTGGAGGGCTTAACGGTCGTGTTCGGGATGGGTACGTGTGGAACCCCTCCGCTATCGCCACCAAACAGGATTTTTGTGCTGCTTATCTACTTTGTTAATACTTCAACAAAATATCCAACCCTATAAAGGGCATGCAACATAAAATCAGTACAAGGTTTAATCCTTGAAAACTAGATACGAAACGAATTTGCAATGTTAAAACAGCATATGCTTCCGAAGTAGTTTCACTTCATGAAACTTTTAGGATAAGCCCTCGACCGATTAGTATTGGTCAGCTCCATGCATTACTGCACTTCCACCTCCAACCTATCTACCTCGTCGTCTTCAAGGGGTCTTACTAATTGGGAAATCTCATCTTGAGGGGGGCTTCACGCTTAGATGCTTTCAGCGTTTATCCCGTCCGCACGTAGCTACCCAGCTATGCTCCTGGCGGAACAACTGGTACACCAGAGGTGCGTCCATCCCGGTCCTCTCGTACTAAGGACAGCTCCTCTCAAATTTCCTGCGCCCACGACAGATAGGGACCGAACTGTCTCACGACGTTCTGAACCCAGCTCGCGTACCGCTTTAATGGGCGAACAGCCCAACCCTTGGGACCTACTTCAGCCCCAGGATGCGATGAGCCGACATCGAGGTGCCAAACCTCCCCGTCGATGTGGACTCTTGGGGGAGATAAGCCTGTTATCCCCAGGGTAGCTTTTATCCGTTGAGCGATGGCCCTTCCATGCGGTACCACCGGATCACTAAGCCCGACTTTCGTCCCTGCTCGACTTGTAGGTCTCGCAGTCAAGCTCCCTTCTGCCTTTGCACTCTTCGAATGATTTCCAACCATTCTGAGGGAACCTTGGGGCGCCTCCGTTACTCTTTAGGAGGCGACCGCCCCAGTCAAACTGCCCACCTGACACTGTCCCCGAACCGGTTTACGGTCCTAGGTTAGAACCTAGATACGATCAGGGTGGTATCCCAACGGCGCCTCCGTAGAAGCTTGCGCTCCTACTTCTCAGGCTCCCACCTATCCTGTACAGATCGTACCCAAATCCAATATCAAGCTGCAGTAAAGCTCCATGGGGTCTTTCCGTCTTGTCGCGGGTAACCTGCATCTTCACAGGTATTAAAATTTCACCGGATCTCTCGTTGAGACAGCGCCCAAGTCGTTACGCCATTCGTGCGGGTCAGAATTTACCTGACAAGGAATTTCGCTACCTTAGGACCGTTATAGTTACGGCCGCCGTTTACTGGGGCTTCGGTTCATAGCTTCGGGTTACCCCTAACCACTCCCCTTAACCTTCCAGCACCGGGCAGGCGTCAGCCCGTATACTTCGCCTTGCGGCTTCGCACAGACCTGTGTTTTTGCTAAACAGTCGCTTGGGCCTTTTCACTGCGGCCCCCTCGTGCTATTCACACTACCGGGGCACCCCTTCTCCCGAAGTTACGGGGTCATTTTGCCGAGTTCCTTAACGAGAGTTCTTCCGCGCGCCTTAGAATACTCTTCTCGCCTACCTGTGTCGGTTTGCGGTACGGGCACCTTCTCCTGGTTAGAGGCTTTTCTTGGCAGTGTGAGATCATGACCTTCGCTACTATAATTTTCGCTCCCCATCACAGCCTAGCCTTCATGATGTGCGGATTTGCCTACACATCAGCCTCACTGCTTAGACGGACACTTCCATCAGTCCGCGTCACTACCCTGCTGCGTCACCCCATTACTCATAACGGATTACGGTGGTACAGGAATTTCAACCTGTTGTCCATCCACTACGCCTTTCGGCCTCGCGTTAGGTCCCGACTTACCCTGAGAGGACGAGCCTTCCTCAGGAAACCTTGGGCTTTCGGCGGATCAGATTCTCACTGATCTTTTCGTTACTTATACCGGCATTCTCACTTGTATGCTGTCCAGCGCTCCTTACGGTACACCTTCAACCTGCATACAACGCTCCCCTACCCCTGATACTAATGTATCAAGCCATAGCTTCGGTGGCGTGTTTAGCCCCGTTACATTTTCGGCGCAGAGTCACTCGACCAGTGAGCTATTACGCACTCTTTCAATGGTGGCTGCTTCTAAGCCAACATCCTGGTTGTCTGTGCAACTCCACATCCTTTCCCACTTAACACACACTTGGGGACCTTAGCTGATGGTCTGGGCTGTTTCCCTTTCGACAATGGATCTTAGCACTCACTGTCTGACTCCCGGAATTCGAGTCTATGGCATTCGGAGTTTGACTGAGTTTGGTAACCCTTGCGGGCCCCGCACCCAATCAGTGCTCTACCTCCACGACTTATTTCCGAGGCTAGCCCTAAAGCTATTTCGGGGAGAACCAGCTATCTCCGAGTTCGATTGGAATTTCTCCGCTACCCCCACCTCATCCCCGCATTTTTCAACATGCGTGGGTTCGGGCCTCCAGTGCGTGTTACCGCACCTTCACCCTGGACAGGGGTAGATCACTCGGTTTCGGGTCTACGTCCACGTACTAAAATTCGCCCTATTCAGACTCGCTTTCGCTGCGGCTCCGGCTTCTCACCTTAACCTTGCACGGGAACGTAACTCGCCGGTTCATTCTACAAAAGGCACGCCATCACCCATTAATAGGGCTCTGACTTTTTGTAAGCACACGGTTTCAGGTTCTATTTCACTCCCCTTCCGGGGTGCTTTTCACCTTTCCCTCACGGTACTGTTTCACTATCGGTCGCTAGGTAGTATTTAGCCTTAGCAGATGGTCCTGCTAGATTCATACGGGGTTTCACGTGCCCCGCACTACTCGGGATCCGTCTCGGAGGGATTAGACTTTTGGTTACAGGGCTTTTACCTTCTATGCCGGGCCTTTCCAGACCTCTTCACCTAACCTAATCCTTTGTAACTCCATGTGAGACGTCCCACAACCCCAAAGAGCAAGCTCCTTGGTTTGGGCTGTTCCGCGTTCGCTCGCCGCTACTGACGGAATCACTATTGTTTTCTCTTCCTCAGGGTACTTAGATGTTTCAGTTCCCCTGGTCTGCCTCTACATTCCCTATGTATTCAGGAATGAGTAACTGCGAATTACCACAGCTGGGTTTCCCCATTCGGACACCCCCGGATCAAAGCTTGCTTACAGCTCCCCGAGGCAGTTTCGTTGTTCGCCACGTCCTTCATCGGCTCCTAGCGCCTAGGCATCCTCCGTGTGCTCTTAGTAGCTTAACCATTTCGCTCATTTGTTGCGCTGTCCGCTCTCTTGTCCGTTCATTTCATCTATTGAGTGAACCCATTAGAGGTTGAAATGAACTCCCAAAGGATCGATCATCACATCAAATTCGCTAGCTACCTTTACACTACATTCAATTCATAATGAGTTGAATGTTAAATATAAAAGAATGTTCTAAATCGCAAATTCGTTTCGTTATCTAGTTTTCAAGGATCAAAGTCATTTCTACAAGAGAAATAACATGTTTGAAAGATTGCTCTTTCAAAACTGACAACGAGTGAGGAAATATTCATGGAATCTATTGTTCCATAAGTCTTATCTTGACTCTTATATGAATGTTTCCGTTGCAGGAAACGATTCTCCATAGAAAGGAGGTGATCCAGCCGCACCTTCCGATACGGCTACCTTGTTACGACTTCACCCCAATCATCTACCCCACCTTCGGCGGCTGGCTCCCTTGCGGGTTACCCCACCGACTTCGGGTGTTGTAAACTCTCGTGGTGTGACGGGCGGTGTGTACAAGACCCGGGAACGTATTCACCGCGGCATGCTGATCCGCGATTACTAGCAATTCCGACTTCATGCAGGCGGGTTGCAGCCTGCAATCCGAACTGAGACCGGCTTTGGTGGGATTGGCTCCATCTCGCGATTTCGCAGCCCGTTGTACCGGCCATTGTAGTACGTGTGTAGCCCAGGTCATAAGGGGCATGATGATTTGACGTCATCCCCACCTTCCTCCGGTTTGTCACCGGCAGTCTGTTTAGAGTGCCCACCATAATGTGCTGGCAACTAAGCATAAGGGTTGCGCTCGTTGCGGGACTTAACCCAACATCTCACGACACGAGCTGACGACAACCATGCACCACCTGTCTCCTCTGTCCCGAAGGCCGCCACTATCTCTAATGGATTCAGAGGGATGTCAAGACCTGGTAAGGTTCTTCGCGTTGCTTCGAATTAAACCACATACTCCACTGCTTGTGCGGGTCCCCGTCAATTCCTTTGAGTTTCAGTCTTGCGACCGTACTCCCCAGGCGGAGTGCTTAATGTGTTAACTTCGGCACCAAGGGTATCGAAACCCCTAACACCTAGCACTCATCGTTTACGGCGTGGACTACCAGGGTATCTAATCCTGTTTGCTCCCCACGCTTTCGCGCCTCAGCGTCAGTTACAGCCCAGAGAGTCGCCTTCGCCACTGGTGTTCCTCCACATATCTACGCATTTCACCGCTACACGTGGAATTCCACTCTCCTCTTCTGTACTCAAGTCACCCAGTTTCCAGTGCGACCCGGGGTTGAGCCCCGGGATTAAACACCAGACTTAAATGACCGCCTGCGCGCGCTTTACGCCCAATAATTCCGGACAACGCTTGCCCCCTACGTATTACCGCGGCTGCTGGCACGTAGTTAGCCGGGGCTTTCTTCTCAGGTACCGTCACTCCAGGAGCAGTTACTCTCCTGAATCTTCTTCCCTGGCAACAGAGCTTTACGATCCGAAAACCTTCATCACTCACGCGGCGTTGCTCCGTCAGACTTTCGTCCATTGCGGAAGATTCCCTACTGCTGCCTCCCGTAGGAGTCTGGGCCGTGTCTCAGTCCCAGTGTGGCCGTTCACCCTCTCAGGTCGGCTACGCATCGTCGCCTTGGTGAGCCGTTACCTCACCAACAAGCTAATGCGCCGCAGGTCCATCTGTAAGTGACAGATTGCTCCGCCTTTCAACATCTCCTCAGGAGAGAAAATGTATTATCCGGTATTAGCTACCGTTTCCGGTAGTTATCCCAGTCTCACAGGCAGGTTACCTACGTGTTACTCACCCGTCCGCCGCTGAGTATTAGGAGTGCAAGCACTCCATCAACTCCGCTCGACTTGCATGTATTAGGCACGCCGCCAGCGTTCGTCCTGAGCCAGGATCAAACTCTCCAATAGAATTGAAAAGAGCGATATGCTCATTTTGAAACAAACTGGCGAGAATTTGCATTCTCTACCAAATGATTTCTCATTTGTTTTGACTTCACTTTCGTGAAATCTTTACTCACTCGTTGTTCAGTTTTCAAAGATCAATTTCTCTTTCGTTGTCTTCAGTGTTTCTCTCTGACAACTTTTATATCATATCATGTTATATTGTTTAATGCAAGAACTTTTTTTCTGAAGTTTTAAAAGAAATTATATTATTCTATTAAAACAATCTGCTCAGTCATTACTCTGAATAACGACTGGATAAATAATATAACACAGAATGAACTGACATTGCAACTATTAATTTTACATCCATGTTTGACCTCAAAAGAACAAAAAAACCTCCAAAAACACTATACTAGTGAATCTGGAGGTTTCTCTAAAATTGAAGCCTTAGAATTCGCCTTTATCGTTACCTATCCTTCACTTATCCATTAATCCAAGGATTATAACGTCTATGTCTGGAACTTTTAGACTTGACTTGTTTTTTACGCGGTGCTGCATTATTTTTTTTGACAGATTTAATTGTCGCTTTGTTGTCATCAACTGTTTCTTTACTTTTCACTTCTTCTCTTGAAACCAGCAACTCATCAGATTTCGCAATAACTTCCTCTGCTATATCAGACTCAGATGCTCCACCTTGCAGTAACTCGTCAGGTTGTCGGCAACCACAGTCTTTAGGAGCATTATTCTCTGACATTAAATGACCTGATTCATAACCTCCAAATGGGGCATTAGGAAGTGTTTGATATGCCCCTTGTACCTCGGTCTGTGGGAAAGTCCATTCATAAGGCGATGTGCATGAATAATAAGGGGCAAAATTTACGGCTACCGGTGCCACGGGCATAGGGGTAGGAGCACAGTTCAGATATTGAGAATTCTCTCCTCCTACTGATTGGGGTATATATGTCGGCATGTTATATGGTGTGTAGCAATCTGGTATTGCATAGCTCATTGGGTATACTTCAGGGCAACAAAGCTGTTCAACCTGAGCATGAGCCCAAATGTTCGGTTGTTCGTAATACGGCGGACAGTTGTACTGTGTAGGTTGAGTAAATGAGCTATTGTCTGCTAAACCTGGATAATATGAAGTATTCTCAAAACCTGGAGAGTTCATTTCTCCATAAGGCATAGGATTCGCTTCTACCGGCTTCTTATATACAACTTCTTCAGTTGGAACCGGAAATTGAATGTATAAGTGCTGTTCGAGCTCTATATGCTCAACCTCTGGAATAGGCATAGGTTGGACTGGCTCTACCGGCTTCTCATAGACTGGTACTGGTACTACTGGCAATGGAACTGGTATGGGCGGATTAGGATTAGGTAAAGGTTGAGTAGATACTTTCTCAGGTTGAGGTAGTGGCATTTCTGGGAGTTGGGGCAATTGAGGTATAACGGGTTGAGTAGGTTTAGGAGCAATCACATTCTCCTTAGGAGCAGTCACATTCTCCATAGGCGCAGTCATATTCTCCTTAGGTCCTGTGTGAGTTTTACTACCTGGGATTGTCTTATCCGGCATCTGATTATTATTCTGAGGCTGTTCTGTCATTCCTGATTTGGGGATATTCACAATTTCGCCCAAGAGAAGAGCATTAGGGTTTTTCAGTTGCGGATTAGCATCAATCATTTCTTTTAGAGAAATGCCCCAAGCCTTCGATAGCTTCCACAGACTATCCCCCTGCTTCACAGCATGTTTATGGATAATCTGTTCAGGTGCTGGAACTGGAGTAGCTTGCGATGGGATTTTAACCTTATCCCCCACGCTCAGTTCATTTGGATTAGAAAGTTGAGGGTTGGCCTCGATTAACTCTTCCAAAGAAACCCCATACTTCTTAGATAATTCGTATAAGGTTTCACCTTTCTTTACCATGTGTATTTTCACGCGACAAAAACCTCCTAAACTTCTTATAGGCAGAATATAGCCCGCCTTCGTTACTTTCATCTTATGCAGGTATTGGGCGGATGACATCATTGATCACAAAAAAAAAAATCCTTCCGCGCTTAAGCACGAAAAGATTTCCCTTGGATTTTTAAATAGCTTACCTACTTTATCTACGCTTCCCACACCTTATATCCATCTAAACTGACTATGTTACGGAACTCTTCGAGTAGCTTCAAGGTAATAGGTCCAGCTTGACCCGATCCAATTACTCTTCCATCAATTTCTCTAGCCGCAATAACTTCAGCAGCTGTTCCTGTGAAAAAGACTTCATCAGCAATATACACATCATGCATTGTAAAAGGTTCCTCTTTAAGCTTATAGCCTAATTGTTCACACAATTCGATAATCGCCAATCTGGTAATACCTTCAAGCGCTCCTAGATAACAAGGAGGGGTAAAGATGACATTGTTCTTCACTATAAAAATATTATCGCCCGATCCTTCTGTCACATAGCCTTGAGCATTCATCATGATTGCCTCGTCAGCATCTGCAAAGTTAGATTGCATTTTCACTAAAATATTATTCAAATAGTTCAACGACTTAATCTTAGGATTAAGCGCGTCCGGAATATTTCGACGTTGTGATACGGATACAGCTCTAAGCCCGTTAATATAAGCTTCCTCAGAATAAATGGCAAGTTGCTCTACGATAATAAGTACCGTTGGGTTCGCACAACGACGTGGATCTAGACCTAGATTACCAACACCACGAGATACGACCAAACGAATATAACCATTACGCATATCATTACGGCGAATCGTTTCAGCCATAGCTTCACGTATTTCGTCTTGGGAGAGAGGAATAACAAGTCCAATGGATTTGGCTGAATCATAAAGTCGACTCAAATGCTCTGCACATTTAAATATGTTACCGTCGTAAATTCGAATCCCTTCAAAAATACCGTCCCCATACAAAAAACCATGATCAAACACAGACACCTTTGCATTTTCCTTCGTTACATATTGACCATCTAAATAAATCCATTGTTCTGACATGAATTATAGTACCTCCAATTTTTATTTATCATAAGTATAAATAGGGTAAACACCTAAAATACGTACCTGACATCCCAACGCTTCAATCTCTGCGATAGAAGCCTGTAGCAATACCGCATTCATATCTTCGAGTATATCAATATAAAAATAATAACTTCCAAGCCTCTTCTTCGTAGGACGCGATTCAATACGCGATAAATTCAATCTCCTCCATGAAAAGGCTGACAATACCTGATGAAGCGCTCCTGGATAATCTTCTGGAAGTGTTACCGTAATACTTGTCTTCATTTGGCTGCTTGGACGCTGAAGCTCAACAGAATCCGCTCCAATAAGTACAAATCTCGTGAAGTTGTTATCATGATCTGTTACACGTGGTGCTATGACATCCAAACCATGAGTTGTCGCGCCAAGTAACGTTCCGATAGCAGCCCACCCTTGTCCTGAATGAGACTTGACGATCTCCACTGCCTCTGAAGTACTCCCAACGTTCTCCAATATAGCTTGTGGAGCATACTTACGTATAAACTGCTGACATTGTGAAGTCGCTACCGGGTGAGATAGAATTTTAGTAATCTTTCCTAGATCTACCTCATCCTTATCGGACAGAAATTCTTTCTGATTACCAATTAAATTCTGTATTGAAGGATATACCCACTCTAGTTGCATAGGGATATCTACCTCGTTCACGAGCCAATCCATATGCAAACTTACCGATCCTTCAATGGTGTTCTCAATCGGAATTACACTATAATCACTCTTTCCTTGAACTGTTGAAAGGAACACATCTGAAATTAGCTTATAGTGAACAAATTCCACGGGTTCATTTCCAAATAAGTGAACCACAGCCTCATGAGAGACCGAGCCTTCTGGCAGTAACGCTATTCGTTTCACGCCTTAATTTCCCCTTTTATCATATCTATGAACGGTTCTGACTGAACATCTGAATAGATAACGACTCCGTCTTTGGATGGCTCAAGCCATCTTACAGTTGCTTGAATACCATGTTCATTCATCGTATGAAGCAAATAGGTTTCTAGCTCTTGCTTCTGCTGACTTCTTCGATCCACTAAAGCGAGCAAAGTTGGTCCTGCACCACTCAGTGCAATACCCAATGCCCCATAATTGTATGCGTCCCTTAAAATCATTGACATTCCTGGGACTAGACTAGCTCGATAAGGTTGATGCAACCGATCACTCATAGAGGGTCCTAGAAGATCAAACCTACCGTTCGAGAGCGCCGCTACTAGTAAGGATGATCGACTAATATTATATACGGCATCCTCCCTGCTTATCTGTTCAGGAAGCACCTCCCGAGCTGCAGATGTAGACAGCTGGAATTCGGGAATAACAACAAGTACTTCTAATTCCTCATGTGGTTCTATTCTTATATAATCTGCATGTGTACCGTCCCAAATAGCTGTAATAATACCGCCGAACAATGACGCCCCTACATTATCAGGGTGCTTCTCAAGACCTGCCGCCATATCAAAGAGTTTATCATTACTTAAAGGGGATCCAATGAGAGCATTAGCAGCTGCCATCCCACCTACAATTGCCGATGCACTGCTTCCTAGTCCTCTGGTTAGCGGTATTTCAGAATACATAGAAATTTCAATCTCCGGTATCTGCACACCCGCTTCATCAAACACCATTTGAGCTACTTGATATACGAGATTACTTTTATCCTCAGGGATATCCTTCATTTCATCTCCATAGAAATGGAATTTCGTCTGTTCAGAGACTTTCATTTCGATCCATGCATACAGCGATAATGCCATGCCTAACGTATCAAACCCTGGCCCCAAATTGGCTGTACTCGCTGGAAGCCTGATCCGAACACCTTCCGACCTAATCATACTCGTACCTCTTTCTGGAAATTTAGAATATACGGTTAGCCTTCAACACGATACACACTTTTGATTCTTCGAATAACTTCAAGTCCTTCAAAATGATGTAACACTTTGTTCATACTCGCCTTACTCGCATCATGTGTGACAATAATAATCTCGGCTTCAGGATTATGTGCATTAGGCTGCTGTACTACGGATTCAAGACTAACATCAAAGTCAGCAAATACCTGTGTAATTTGTGCAAGTACACCTGCTTTATCATCTACATGTAACAGAATGAAATTCTTGCATTTAATTTGTTCATCACTCTTCAGCTTTTTCTGTTTATAAGGGACGATTGCCTTGAGACCGTTCACACCAAGCTTCAAATTCTTAATCACGGACACGAGATCCGCTACTACTGATGTTGCTGTAGGCATCGCGCCTGCACCAGCCCCATAGAACATCGTTTCTCCAACAGCTTCTCCGTATACATATACCGCATTAAAAACGCCATTTACAGAAGCTATCGGATGACTTTGGCGCACCATCGTTGGTTGTACACTAATGCTGAACTCTTCATCTTCGCGTTCTGCAATACCCAGAAGCTTCATTTCATAACCAAGACGCTTAGCATAGGCAATATCCTCTTTAGTAACCTGAGAAATCCCCCGCACACTTACATCCTGAAGTTCGACATTTGTTCGGAAACTAAGCGTTCCTAGAATTGCCATTTTACGTGCAGCGTCTAAGCCTTCAACATCAGATGTAGGGTCTGACTCGGCATAACCAAGCTGTTGAGCTTCTTGTAGTACATCATCATAAGAGGCACCTTCTTGACTCATTTTGGTCAGAATAAAATTCGTTGTTCCATTCACAATGCCCATCACTTTCAATATTCGATCTGAAGAGAATCCTTCAATTAATGTACGAATAATCGGTATCCCACCTGCAACACTAGCTTCATAGAATACATCACATTGTTTCTCTTGAGCCTTGGCTAGGATTTCAGAACCATGGAGTGCCATAAGGTCTTTATTAGCTGTAATAATGTGCTTGCCACGTTCTAGAGCTTCTAAAATATAAGCCTTAGTCTGCTCAATACCTCCCATGACTTCTACAATGACATCAATCTCAGGATCACGAATAACATCCCATGGATCTTCAGTAAGTTTATTTGAATCAATCGGAATATCTCGAATTTTATCGCTACTTCTCACTGCTATTCTCTCAATAATGATGGGTGATCCCACTTGACTACTTAAATCCTCTTGGTTACCTTCTACAATTCGAACAACACCTGTACCTACTGTTCCTAAACCTAACAAACCTACTTTTACTGGTTTCATTTAACATACCCTCCTATGCTACTCATCCTTAACAGCCTATATTTCTACAATAGTACATTTCTAACCTTGACCGATCATATGAACACGTTTAACTCCAGGGACTGCCTTCATACCTATAATCATATCACCAAGTTCTTCACTCATTCGTGAAATTTCCACCGATATGACCACATTCGCCATACCTTGTAATGGAATGCTCTGATGCATCGTTAGAACGTTACCTCCAAAACCAGCTACAAGACTCAGCACCTTGGATAACATTCCTGAGCGATGTTCTAGATCTATCGATATGGTAACAATCCTTTCACGTTCTAATTGGTGAATGAGATGAATCCCATCTTTATATTTATAAAAGGCACTGCGACTTAAACCAACTTGTTCGACGGCTTCATGTACTGTCTTCACTTCTCCGGTAGCAAGCAATTGCTTCACTTGCATCGTCTTGATGACAGCTTCCGGCAAAATATCTTCCCGAACTAGGTAATAGCGTTCTTTCACGAACGTCCTCTCCTCAAAGACTGCTGTTTGCGTATTGTGGACATTATAATAGATATTACCTTTAGAGGTCAATAGACTCCAATCTTTTTACATAAAAAAAAGCCGCATACAGTACTTTGAAAGTACCACATACGGCTATCTCGCTTAATAATAACTGCTTCCTTCGACAAATTCGAACTCGAAATCAGCAATACGAACGATCGTTCCATCAACAGCTCCACGTTCACGAAGCTCGTGATCGACACCCATACTACGGAGAATACGAGCTAGCTTCAGGATCGCTTCATGGGAATTCAGCTGCATTCTTTTCATCATATGCTCGATCTTGGCGCTATGAACAATAAAGGCCTCATTCTCACGAACAATAGTGAATGAATCTTCTTCTTTCTTGTCTAACTTGTATACTTTTCTTTCTGTCACTTCTGAAACTTCCTCAATCACAGGCTCCTCGGAAATCTGATCAAGGATATCTGTGGCACGATACAACAATTCCTGAACGCCTTGACGTGTGACTGATGAAATTGGCATAATCATCATTTCCGGTCTGAGTTTCTGTACCTTCTCACGGAACGACGCCAAATTTTCTTCCGATTCTGGCATGTCCATTTTGTTAGCTGCTACAATCTGCGGACGCTTCATCAGACCCGGATTATATAGTTCAAGTTCTTCATTAATCTTGATCCAGTCTTCAAAAGGATCTCGTCCTTCAGAACCTGACATATCCACAACATGGATAATAACTCTTGTACGCTCTACATGACGCAAAAACTCATGTCCAAGTCCTATTCCCTCATGGGCACCTTCAATGAGTCCTGGTAGATCTGCCATAACGAAGCTACGACTATCTCCAACATCTACCACTCCGAGATTAGGTGTTATGGTTGTGAAATGGTATGCACCAATTTTAGGAGTAGCTCCAGAAACCACAGACAAGAGGGTAGATTTACCTACACTAGGGAATCCGACCAATCCAACATCAGCCATCACTTTCATTTCCAATACGACATAACGTTCTTGGCCTTCCTCACCGTTCTCAGCAATTTCAGGTGCTGTATTACTTATGGTAGCGAATCGTGTATTCCCTCTTCCGCCTCGACCACCTTTAGCAATTACAATTTGTTGGCCGTGCCGAGTTAAATCCGCAATAACCTCACCTGTATCATCATCTATCAATGTAGTCCCTGGTGGAATGCGAACAACCATATGCTCCGCATTGGCACCATGTTGACTTTTATTGCGACCTTTTATACCGGGTTTTGCCTTGAAATGACGTTGATAACGAAAATCCATGAGCGTACGAAGACCTTCGTCTACTCTAAAGATTACATCGCCACCTTTACCCCCGTCACCTCCAGCTGGTCCACCTTCTGGCACATACTTTTCACGTCGGAAAGCAACAAGACCGTCGCCACCGTCGCCACCCTTCACATACACCTTTGCTTTGTCTACAAACATAACTTCACCTTCCTCATGTATCACACGGTACTCGCAGTTGAATCGAAGCTTGTGAAGATTGAAGCTGCTTCGTTGTTATTCTATCGCTCTGTACCACATTATGAATTTGTTTCTGCAACATTTCAGAATCGACCTGAGATCCTTCACCTTCAAAATGAGCAACAACTTCACCATGCTCCTCATACAAAGTAAGGATGAGCTTCCGACTCTCCCCCGAGGGTGCAAGGTTACTATATTGATACGCTCGTATGGTCTGCATAATAGCAGAGACCCAAGTTTCACTGTCCTCTTGTCTCATTCTATCTGCCAGTTGAAGGTCATTCATAACAACAACCTCAAGCTCAATGTTGCTTCCTATTGTGCGAAAGGACTGTAAGTAAAATACCAAGGAAGGAATTCCGAGCGTTGCAATCTTACTCTCAACTTCCATCCTCTCCTTTATTCTACCCACACATCCTACCGTTTTATCATGCTTTCCGAGCTGAATGTAACCATACAAAATTTGTAGATCATTCATCCAGTCATGTCGGTGGTGATTCAAAGTCTTAATAGCTGTCCTTTCAATACTTCGAATCACCGCACGCTGCCTCATTTCACTATCTCTTTGAATAAATCTCATTCCGATCCAGAGCACTGCAGCCACCCACAGAGTTAGCAGAATACCCCACAGTAGGGACTCGTACCTCAGTAAGAAAAACAAAGGAAACCATATGGATATGACAGCTAAAGCCAATAAACTTTTCCTGGATTTCACGTCTTCTCCCCGTTCTTCTTTATACAATTGGTTGATTTAACCAATTCCAAGTATACCACAGTCCCTCTCTCCAAATCATCCTAAAACCTACAAAAAAAGCCCTCGGCACTTATTGGCCGGAGGCTTCTTGTTCTAACTCTACCGTTACGATAGCAATTTAAGCTTCCATTGCTGCCGCTACAGGAGCGATATCTACCGGGTAGACGCTCACTTTCTTGCGATCGCGGCCCCAACGTTCGAATTTCACAACGCCTTCCACTTTAGCAAACAAAGTATCGTCTTTACCGATGCCAACATTTGTTCCTGGATGAATTTTTGTTCCGCGTTGGCGAACCAAGATACTTCCACCAGTAACCACTTGACCGTCTGCACGTTTCACACCAAGACGTTTCGACTTACTGTCGCGACCGTTCTTTGTGGAACCTACACCCTTTTTCGAAGCGAATAACTGAAGATTCAACTTTAACATGGTTTCTACCTCCTTCTTTAAATAATAACGTCCTCTATTTGAATATACTCACCGTATGATTCAGCAACATCATTCAACATAACTACCATTGACTCCAGTAATAGCTGCACTTTGCTTGACGTGAACTCATCCTCAATATGAGGTACTACTCCACTCAAAAAACCATCATGCATTGTAGCATCCAATAAGATACCCGTTAATGACTCGATCGAGTTAACCGTTCCAACTGTGACTACCGATACTCCAGCACACACAATGTCTTCTCCAGCCTTCGCGTAACCAGCATGTCCCTTCACCTTAAAGCTTTGGATAGCTCCGTGACTATTTCTAAAAATACGTACGATTATCAATTCATCGCACCTTCTTATGCCTGGATTTTCCCAATTGTTACTTTAGTGTATGGTTGACGATGACCTTGTTTCACATGATAGTTCTTCTTAGGTTTGTATTTGTATACAACAACCTTATGACCTTTACCATGCTTCTCAGCTTTAGCAGTTACAGTTGCACCAGAAAGTAATGGTGTACCTACTACCAAACCATTGTCACCAGAAACTGCTAGTACACGGTTGAAAGTTATATCTTCTCCGTCTTCTACGCTCAATTTCTCAATGAACAATACATCGCCCTCTTGCACTTTGTATTGTTTACCGCCTGTTTCAATAATTGCGTACATATTCTTGCACCTCCTTCATGTCTCAGACTCGCCTAGTCAAGGTGGCAGCACTATATACAACACTGCACTTCACAACCCGATCGGAGCGGTTACAGCATGTGTAGGAGAAATCTTCACCAAACACATACTAATAGATGATAGCACAATCAAATCTATGAGTCAATAAATATGTAAAAGGTTTATCCTACCTGTTCCACCACAAGTATCACATGGGCAATAGAACATCATGGCTGTATCATCCCTAACCTTTTTACGTGTGAGCTCAAGCAAGCCTAACTTTGTCCAACCAACAACCTGACTCTTGGTTCGATCATCCTTCATCCCCGCTTCAAGAACTTCAACTACACTCTGACGATTCTCTTCTTGCTCCATATCAATGAAATCGATCACTATAATACCGCCTACATCACGTAATCTAATCAATCTAGCAATTTCCTCAGCTGCCTGTAGATTCGTTAACGTTACTGTATCCTCTAGACTGTCTCCACCCGTGTATTTGCCAGTATTAACATCAACTACGGTCAAAGCCTCCGTATGGTCCCACACAATACTTCCGCCACTTGAAAGTGTGACCTTACGGGCAATATCTTTTTCCAATTGTTCTTGCACACCATAAGCATTAAATATCCATTCAGAGTCGCGGTATACCCTCACAGGATTATATCCAACACCTGCAATTTCCTCTAAGAAGGTTTCCGCATCTCGTGCTTCTCGCTCGCTATTAATGATAAGTTCATCCTGAAACGGATCCAACACATCACGAATAAGACGCTGAACAATACTAAGGTCTTTATGTAGCAAACAAGGTGCTGATGATACCTCTGCACGCTCTTGTATCAATTTCCATTGTGAGCGTAAGAAATCCAGATCACCATGAATGGCATCCGGATTTTCGTCCTGAGAAACGGTTCTTATAATAATCCCTTCACCACTCACTCTCATTTGTTCACTTAACATTTTGAGACGAGTCCGTTCACTTTCTCTTTGAATTTTTTTGGATACGGCTACATAATCCGCAATGGGCATATAGACAATCCAACGTCCTGGAAGAGAATAATGAGTCGTTACACGAGGGCCTTTACCTCGTAATGGCTCTTTCATCACTTGAACAACAACCTCTTGTCCAATTTTCAGTAATTCTTCTATCGAAGGTTTATCCTTCGGCTGCTTCTCAAGATGGGGGTGTAACACGTCATCAACATACAGAAAGGCATTCTTCTTATGGCCGATATCAACAAAAGCTGCCTGCATCCCCGGTAGTACATTGACGACACGGCCTTTGTAAAAACTGCCTACCAGACTTTGACTCTGGCTTTGGCTACGCTCAGCTGCGAACTCCACAAGCTTCCCTTCCTCCATGAGAGCCATCTGTGTGAACTTCGGTTCACAGTGAACAATCATCTGTTTCATTTCATGGATTCACCTCTGCTAGAAGAAATCTCATATTCGATATGAGATCTCAAATATTAATATTATTCTATTCCATGTTAAACGTCAGGGTAGACGACGGTCTTGGGCAAAATAAGCTGAAATAATACTTTGCTCTGGCAATACACCTTCAATTATACCTTTTTTATTCATAACATAGATCAAATGATACTTATCTCTTTTAAATAGACGTAGAATACTACCTAAATGTTTCGCTGAATCAGCGATAATTGGATGCCCATAATTTCCATTAATAGAATATTTTATATATAATGGTTCGCGATTCATTAAAAACCTCATAAAACGGTAGGGCAAATTTTTATAGTCTACGAAATTGGAATAGAATAAAAACGTGCCTATCATTAGGAGATTGAGTTGAATAGATTTTTCACCTTGAACCAACGGCAACAAAGAATACAGAATGACAAAACTGCTTGCAACAATGCTAATTCTAGATGACCACAGTAATGTGGAGTGGTAGGCCATATAACGACTAACAAAGGCTTGCGTAATTTTACCCCCATCAAGTGGAAGAATAGGCAATAAATTAAATAAAGCAATAACTGCGTTACCATGAATCACATAAGATAGAAATGCTTCATCTCCTGAACCTATCTCCTTGAAGGCCATTGCGATAGCAATCATGATTCCGTTCTGTAATGGGCCTGCTAGAGCAATACCAATTTCCTTCCAGACCGTCATCTTTCCCCCATCTTCAATCGTAACGACTCCACCAAAAGGTAACAGTTGAACTGAACGTACACGAATACCAAATATCATAGCTGCACTCATATGTCCCATTTCATGTATCAATACGATCGCAAACAACGTAATTAATTCTATGAAGTGACCCGTCAATACGGAGGTTAGCATCACGATCACAAAAAAAGGATGTAAGGAACATGTTATCCCCCTAATATTAATCAAAATGAATCACTTCCGCTGGATCAATATACGTATTGTCCTGCTTCATCGCAAAATATAGGTTAGACAACCCAGTTGGAGTATTGGTCAACTGTCCCACAATATCTCCTGCCTGTAACCAGTCGTTTACTTGGAGCTCCGTGTTGGATAAATGGCCGTAAATTGCCACCATCCCTCCACCATGCCGAATAGTAACGGTCTTCCCCGTTAAGGAATCGTCTGATACCTCAAGTACATGACCCATTGCTACGCTTTTAACCTGAAGCGCCATATTTGAATCTCCTGATGGAGCAATTTCTATTCCTTTTAAACTTAGCGCATAAGATTGAATAACATTCCCTTCAATAGGCCGTATGAATGAAAGTGACGCGTTCATTTTCTGAGGCTCTTCATCTTGACTATTAAAAATGGGTATGAATGAGGGCGCCTCACCAAAATGAGCCACATACCAAGCTTCCATTGCCTGAAAATTCATTTCTCGATTCAATGATTGGCTAACATAATGTCGAATGGGCAATGTCCACGACTGTTGAATACGAAATACGCCCCAAATCATTCCGAACAACAGAGTACTAACCATCAAACGCCAAACAAAGCCTGACACAAATGAATGTTTATTACGCCCTCCTTCTAACTCTCCCCATCGTCCACGTTCCTTTTTCCATAATGTTTCAGGGTCCCTTTCTAGATATTCAGGCTGTTCAGGATAGGTTGGTGGCAACTGATCTTGATGATCATGCAGTCTAGCTGTAGGAGCAGGTGAGACTGGCAGTTTCATGAATTGTGGGCTAACATCGAGAAGTTCTTGTATGCGTTCCTGTCTGCGTTGCTTCATCGATGAATTTTTTATCATCTCGTCACTCCCTCTTTGGAGGCTCATTTTACTCTCATTTTATGTAGGTTATCCGGTTATTTAGAACAAGCTATTCCCTATAAACATAACAAGCGATAAGAACACGCAGCTAGGAGGCGTATTCTTATCGCTTGTATATGAGTGAAGATTTAAGGTTTACAAATTTATCTTTTAGAACCTTTGGCCCAGAACCCACCATGTAATTGAATAGGTTCAGTAATAACTATAAACGCCTTAGGGTCCATCTCTAGAATTGAACGATATAGTTTCTTTTGATTTTTACGTTTAGCTAACACCTCGAACACCAACCTATGACCGTCTCTACCACTTCCTACCCACGCAGTTACACCATAGCCTAAGTCACGAAGACGGTTAGCCATATTGCTCTCTGGATCATTCAGAATGACTTTCATCGTAATATAACCAAGAGCAATTTTCCCCTCAAGCCATGAACCTGTAAGTACACCAAGTCCATAACCTATGGCATACACAGCAAGACTCAATGGTTGGTTCACATACTTCAGTACCATATTTAATCCAAGAACATATACAGTAATTTCAACAGTACTAAGAGCAGCTGCTAGATATCGTTGGCCCTTTAATGTGAATATCATACGTAAAGTAAAAAAAGACACATAAATAATTTGTATAATTAATATGGTCGCTAATGTGGTTAGCATGTAAGTCAACTCCTTAGGTGTTCAAATGCTTAAGCTATCCACAAGAAGAAACGGCTTCGCCATCTTTAAGGAGACGGTAACCGTTTCTCGTAGAAATAAAGAAAGACCAGTGCGTAGGCACTGGTTTAACATCATATAGCTTGTATTATCACATTCCAAATAACTTCTTAAATCGTTTGAATGCACCCTTTTTATTGTCTAACTGCATCAAAGGTACCGTATCTCCCAGTATACGCCGCGCAATGTTACGGTAAGCAATAGCAGCTTTTGAGTCTGGATTCATGACCGTCGGTTCTCCATTATTAGCTGCTTTAATGACATATTCATCATCAGGAACAATTCCAATGAGATCAATATTTAGCACTTGAAGAATATCCTCAATATCTAACATGTCTCCTGATTTCACCATATTAGGACGTATTCGATTCACAACTAGCTTCGGCGACTCTATATTAGAGCTTTCGAGCAATCCAATAATTCGATCAGCGTCTCTTACAGCCGCATTCTCAGGTGTCGTAACTACGATGGCTTTATCGGCTCCTGCAATGGCATTCTTGAAACCTTGCTCGATCCCTGCTGGGCAGTCAATAATGACATATTCATACTCTTTCTTCAATTCAAGAATAATATCCCTAACCTGTTCTGGGGAAATGGAATTCTTGTCTTTAGTCTGCGCTGCAGGCAGCATATATAATTCGTCGAATCGCTTATCTTTCACAAGCGCTTGATTCAGGCGACATCTTCCTTCGGCAACATCACATAAATCATATATAATGCGATTCTCCAATCCCATGACAACATCCAAATTACGCAATCCAATATCGGTATCCACCAAACAGACCTTTTTGCCAAGCAGCGCAAGTGCTGTTCCAATATTAGCTGAAGTCGTTGTTTTGCCAACACCACCTTTACCTGAAGTGATGACGATTGCCTCTCCCATGTGCTACACCCCCTTAAACATGTTAAAATCCCGCCTTAACCGAATAATATTATTCATCTTGTCAATCTGCATCATACCATCCTGCAAGTACGCAAATTCCATACTCGTCTCTCTGGTCTCCCACTCATCAGGCGGGCGGCTAATGATTTCGGAAATTCTGAGCTGTGTTGGTGCGAAATGAGATGCTGCAATAATGGACTCATTGTTACCTTCTATACCCGCATGTGCCATACCACGCAGAGCACCCAAAATATAAATATCTCCTGTACAAGTTATTGTACCACCCGGATTTACATCCCCTAGAAAAAGAAGTTGGCCATCATGATGTAAAATTTGTCCTGAGCGCACCATACCACTCATAACAGTGATACCACTCTCACTTTTTTGAGGGGGGAGTAATTCCGCTGATTCAACGGAGCGTACCAGTAGATTACCTTTTTGCTTCAGAATATCTAATATACTCTGTCTTTGATCTTCCGTTATTTGCCGTAACCCAAGCTTCACATCCACGTGAATAATGGGGCCCGTCAAAATATTTTGGTGGCTATGCTCTAACTTATAACGAAGCTCAATCAACACTTTCTCGAATTCACACTCATCATTAAGTAAGAAAACCAGGCCATCTTTGATGCCCTTAATCGTAACGTGATTGGATTTTACAGTCATAGGCCTGTCCCTCCCATACTTCTTTCATTTCGTGCATGGAGTCCCAAGTTCCTGCTTTGACCTCTAAAATGTCGAAATTGGTCTAAGCTGTCTTCTCATTGCTGCTGCGTTTATATACCTTTTCCAACTGTGACCGTAGAGGAACATAGATGACTAATCCAAATACAAAATGAAGAAATAAATTGGGGAGTATATGATTTACTAAAGCCCAATCGTACGTCATGTGACTCAACTGAAATATAGTATAAATACCATACAAAGTACTATCTAAAACCAAACTTCCCAGAACAATAACAGTCATCATAATCGGCATAGGAGCCCGCGGAGCTTGAAATATGAATCCCATTAAGTACGCAGAAAAACCCATAGCAAAAGAATATGTACCCATAATTTGGCCGTAATAAACGATGTCGTGCAACATTCCAAAGGACAGCCCTAGAACCAATGCTGTATGCCGATGGTTATATACAGTAACAAATAAAATGACGATATAGACGAAATTAGGCACAATTCTAGTTTGCCAAGAATCAGGTACAAGCCAAGGAACAACAGCACCTTCTAAGATGAACAGGACAAATAACAAAAGGATAAGAATCGGTCTACGCATCATCACTACTCTTCAACCTCTGGTGTAAACACCACAAATAATTGCTTCCAGTCCACGAAGCTTGCAGATGGAGTAATCGTTGCTGTTCTCAACAATCCCATCGCACCTACTTGAACGCTATCGACAGTTCCAACCACAATCCCCTTCGGAAAAAGACCGCCACTTCCTGATGACACAATGGTATCTCCTTTTTTCAATGGGTCATCGGCTTTGATACTTGTCATTAATAACTTCTTCGTTTCCTCATTGTAGCTCTCAATAATTCCAAAAGTTTTGTTCTTATTATCAAGTGCTGTAACAGAAATAGAATTGGAGTTAGGATCATTCGCATCCATAGTTGTGATTAGCTTAACCGTTGAAGAAAAGTTACTCACCTGACTAATTACACCGACAAGACCCTCTACAGAAGTAACAAACATATTGGGTTTCACACCCTCACGAGAACCAATATCAATCACTAAAGATCGGTTATTAGGATCAGAATTCACACTTATAACTTGTGCAATATTCCATTCATAATTATTTTTGGTACTCTGTGCAGTAGTGAATTTAAGATCCTCTTTAAGTTGTTCATTCTCTGTTTCCAAAATGTTGAAGTGCGTTTTCTCACGTGCATACTGTGCTAGCGCTATTTTTAGCTTCTCATTTTCCGTGTAAATATCTCTCATATTACCAACATCTTCAAACAAGCCCGCTATATAGCCAGCGGGCTTATAAAAGATATTTTGTACGAATCCTACCGTATCCCTGACAAACTTCTCGGGCCAAGTCAACGATACTCTAGGTCCAATGGTGAATCCCATTAAGGCAATAAACATTACTAGACTAATTAATATGACAAACAATCTCTTGTTTCCAAGCATCTTAAACAAGTTTCAGCACCCTCTAACATTACTGATTTCTCTCCCATATTAGGGGTTGACACATACATACATTCATTCTACCGTCTTGATCTAGCAGATGGCTTAAACAAATGAATGTTCTCCAGCGCCTTACCCGTACCAATCGCTACACAATCCAATGGGTTCTCCGCTACAATAACTGGCATTCCTGTTTCTTCAGCTAACAATTTATCCAAATTACGTAAGAGTGCACCGCCACCTGTTAATACAATACCTCGGTCCATAATATCTGCCGCAAGTTCAGGAGGGCATTTCTCAAGCGTTACTTTAACAGCCTCAATAATGGCATTTACTGTATCTCCAAGTGCTTCACTGATTTCATCCGAAGTAATTGTAATCGTCTTAGGTAAACCTGACACAAGATCACGACCGCGAATTTCCATCGTCTCTACTTGCTCTAGCGGTAGCGCAGAACCTACTTCCATTTTCAGTTGCTCAGAAGTACGTTCCCCGATCATCAAATTATACTGACGTTTAATGTACTGGATGATAGACACGTCCATCTCATCGCCTGCTACTCGAACAGAACGACTTGTTACGATACCTCCAAGTGAGATCACGGCTACTTCAGTCGTTCCTCCACCGATATCAACCACCATACTTCCTGTGGGTTCCCATACCGGAAGATCTGCGCCAATAGCTGCTGCGAATGGCTCTTCGATAATATAGGCTTCACGTGCTCCTGCCTGTTTCGTAGCATCCTCTACAGCACGTTGTTCCACAGCTGTAATACCTGAAGGTACACATACCATAACATTAGGATGACGTTGAAATAACGAACGTTGCTTCTGAGCTTGTTTGATAAAATATTTAATCATCGTTGCTGTAATATCGAAATCAGCAATAACGCCATCTTTCATCGGTCTGATAGCCTGAATGTTACCAGGTGTACGCCCAATCATTTTTTTAGCTGATTCACCTACAGCCTCAATACTCTTCGTATCTATTCTAATAGCCACCACAGAGGGTTCTCTCACAACAATGCCTTTACCACGGACGTAAACGAGTGTATTCGCTGTCCCCAAGTCAATTCCTAAATCTTTCGTGAAGCTACCAAACATGTTGTAATCTCCCTTTCCTCATCGTTCTAACTTTATATTACATCATGCCCTTTTCCTTCAAACTCACATATTCCCCATCACCAATAATAATATGATCCAAAACGTCAATCCCCACAATATTTCCTGCCTCCACTAATCTGGAAGTCAGAGCAATATCTTCAGGACTTGGTGTAGGATCTCCACTCGGATGGTTGTGTGCACATACAATGGATGCACTGCTACATTTGATAGCAGCCCGAAACACCTCACGTGGATGCACAATGGAGGCATTTAGACTCCCAATAGAAAGCGTTTCTTGGGCAATGATGTGATTTTTTGTATTTAGAAACAAACAAATAAAATGTTCCTTTTGCAAATACCTCAATTGCTCTCTCAGTACATCTGCTGCATCACGAGGACTACGAATGGTCACTGGATCGGTCATACGTGCTTTGACCAGTCTCTGTCCCAATTCAATAGCTGCCTTTATCTGGACAGCCTTTGCATTTCCAATTCCTTTGATCTGTGTTAATTCTTCGATGCTGAGGTCTACTAGATTCCTAATACTGCCCACCTGATTCAATATACGCTGAGCCAAGTGAATAGCAGATTCTTGATAAGATCCGGTCCGAAGCAATATAGCCAGCAATTCAGCATGGCTTAACGCATCTACCCCATAATGCATCATGCGCTCTCTAGGTCGTTCTTCATGGGGGATGTCGCGTAGTAACATAGATTGCGACTCCACTTCTTTTCCCTCTTTTCCATTGATCTCATACAACACAAAGCTGAATTATAATACGTCTAGCCCTAATTCCGATAACATATCTGAGAGAAGAGATACCGACAATCCCACTACATTGAAATAACAGCCATCTATTCTATCGATCAGCGTTGCACCAAGACCTTGAATGGCATAAGCACCGGCCTTGTCCGATGGTTCCCCGCTGTTTACATAGGATTGAATGGTCTCTGTAGACAAAGATTTCATTGTCACTGAGGTTACTCGGTGATTCACCACTGTTCTTCCAGTCATTGCATCAATACATGCTACACCGGAGTATACCTCATGAGTTCGACCCTGAAGTAATAACAACATCTCATATGCTTCGTTATCATCACTAGGTTTACCCATGACCTGATTGTCCAATAGCACAATCGTATCGCTCCCTACTATAATGCAAGGTTCCTTATAGGGTGAGAACTTATTATACACCGTTTCCGCTTTGCGTAAAGCTAATCCCTCAACGATTTGCCGAGGAGTCCAGTCTACAGGAGTATCTTCATTCACATAACTAGGCTGTATTTCATATGGGATGCGTAGGGAAGCAATAATCTCCTGCCTACGCGGTGATGTTGAAGCTAGAATAATTCGACGTGATTGTTGTGATATCAATGGAGTTCTCCTTTTTGTCCTAGTTACAGTCTGCGATACAGCCACACGGAGACAATGATGCCGATCAAACTAAGCAGGCTGAGTTTCATTTGGATGGTAAAATCATAGCTAATAATGTCTAAATTTGCTTGAGGTGACCATTTAATCATGGTAGATGCAGTAAGAAAAGAAAGACTTTGGACAGGTTCAAGCGCTTTGGCAATCCATGCCCCTACTAGCCAGCCAAGCAGAAGAAACAATAATAGTAAACCTATGTTTTTCTTCATTCTTCTCTTCCCTCGCCATTTTTTGACACTCACATTATTATACGGTTAATTCAACTTCAATACAAACAAAAATCCGATAGGGGGAAGTATTTCCATATTCCCTAACGGATTGAACACTATATATTTTCAAGTGAAATGCAATAAATATCCTTTCTATATCTCTTTCTAACTTGTTTTTATCATATCTATCAATTGCTTCTGACCCATAATGTATTGCATCATATTGGATTGAATTTCCCACAAATGCCCTTTAGATGAATTTTTATTATACTCTGTCACCGATGATAGTGCGCTGTTCATGGATTGTTCCATCTGTTTACCTATGACGTTACCCTCTGGTGTAATTCCACTTTGCAAAGTTTTCATAGACTCTATCCATTGCTGATGTAATTTCGTTAATTCATTCGTCTCGTCACTACTTAAGGCAGTGGGCCGTTCAATTCCAAGACGTGTAGCAGAAATATGACTTAATGAGGAAATCAATGCACTACTGACACTGTAATATCGACTTACACTTTCTGAGTCTCCACTGAAGGCAAGCTCAGTAGCTGAAGGTAATTGAATCTCTCTTACATATAGCTCCACACCTTGTGTTTTCAATTGATTACTTAACAATTTGGCCTGCTCCCGATCAAGAGATACCCCTGCATAGACACGATTCTCTTGATCTGGATCATTCCCTGCCGCAAGTCCTATTCCCAGTAGTTCTTTCTTAGCCTGCTCTACCCTGTCAACACTACTAAAGACACCATACTGAAGCATATAGTAAGTCTGAGGTTCGACATCCGCCTTAACCACCATCATCTGTTCTGCTTCTCCAGCTTGATCAGGACTACTGATGATTTCAGATTGTTGTGTTGACACCGGCCGTGCATCCTGTTCCATTATATTTCCCATATCAAAAAATGAGAGCACCACAAATCCAAATAAACCTCCTGTCACAACTGCAGCCGTTACTGTACCAAATACCTTCCATAAAGAAGTAGGACGGCGAGGTCGATGTATTCCGTAATACTCCTTATTGGAACTTTCTTTCTCTACCTCGCTCGGCTGAAAATTAGATTCATATAAAGAATTTGATTCGTATAAGGTATCCGACTTTTCCTCTTTAGAATCATTTAGTTGCTCAAGGTTACCGTGCGTCAACATCTCTTCCCAATTATCCCTTTTACTAAATGGATCTCCCCAACCTTCCATCGATTCAGGTAATACTGTGATATGGGAAGATGTATGCTTCTTAGGAGCTTCATTTGAGAATTGTTCCTTTCCCTGTATCAGCTCTAACTCCCTATCCTCATAAAGATCTGGTAGTCGTTTTCCTTCATCAAACCGAAATGTCATTTTTGCTTTATTCACCGTGAACACCTCACCTTGTCTCATCTTCTAGTATTAGATATATGATAGATTACAAGAAGATATGTTCACTCACTGTTATAAATTCAAAAAGGCAAGTCAAGGGTGTTAACCTTGACTTGCCTTTTTGTACTTATTATTACATATCTTTAGCCAGCTCAGCGCCAACTTTCCAGATATCGCCTGCTCCCATCGTTAGGACCAAGTCTCCAGATGTTACCCGTTTCTTCAGATCTTCTAGTACTTCTTCCTTAGTAGGAAGGTATCTAGCGCCTGCGTTACTATTCTGTACAATGAGCTCAACTAATTTAGCTGAATGTATACCTTCGATTTGCAATTCACCAGCTGGTGAGTAGATATCTGTAATAATGACTTCATCCGCTTCACTAAAAGCCCGGCTGAAAGCATCAAGCAAGAAAAAAGTTCGACTATATCGTTGAGGCTGAAATACAGCTATAATTCGCTTACCTGTAGCCTTAGCAGCACTAATCGTGGCCTCGATTTCTGTTGGGTGATGCGCATAATCATCAATAATGAGAATACCGTTCTGTTCACCTAATACTTGAAAACGCCGCTTCGCTCCATGAAATTCAGAAATAGCTTCCACAATAGAAGCGAAAGGAATTCCTGCCTTTAAACAGACAACTACAGCAGCCATAGCATTGTAAATATTATAAAGACCCGGTACGGATAATTCTACCCTACCCAGCACATTCTCTGAATAACTCATAGTAAAAGAAGCACAACGGTCTCCAAGAACAATGTCGCTCGCCATATAGTCAGCTTCTGACTTGATACCATACGTCGTTATGTTGCAATCCAGACTTGGAAGAATCGACTGAATAATGTGATCATCACCACATAGAACAGCTGTTCCTTCCTTCCTAATTTGATTCAAAAATTGGACGTATGCCCCTTTGAGCTGCTCAAAGTCACTGTTATAATTCTCCAAGTGATCTGCTTCAATGTTCGTTACAACACCAAGCCATGGGTGATATTGAAGGAAAGAACCATCGCTCTCATCTGCTTCAGCTACCACATGTTCTCCTTGACCCGCCTTGGCGTTTGTACCCATGTTCATAATTTCCCCGCCAATAATGTAGGTCGGGTCAACACCACACTTCTCCATTACGAGCGCTATCATAGAAGAGGTTGTTGTTTTTCCATGCGCTCCTGCAACGGCGACACCTTTACGTTCATTTAGTAGTCTGGCAAGCATTTGAGAACGATGCAAGACTGGAATGCTAAGGTTCTCTGCCTCCACTATTTCTACATTATCTTTAGACAATGCAGTTGAATATACAACCAGATCAGCACCATGTACTTGCTCTGCTTTATGCCCAATATATACTTTGGCTCCTTTGGCAGCCAATTTCTCTGTTAATTCTTGTGAAGCCACGTCAGAACCCGTGACTGTACAACCCATCTCTAACATGACTCGTGCAATGGCGCTCATCCCGTAGCCACCAATACCGATAAAATGAACATGTTCTGAAGTATTCAACAGTTATTCACCAACCTTTTTCAGAATCGGATTGATTTAAGAGAGATCCCCGCACGTCGGCAATTAAGTACAGTGTACCGGATATCACCCCAAGATCCTCCTCTTCCGTCCGTAACTTCAATATTTCTAATGCCTGTTTCCAATCTGGTTCAACTATAATTTGCAAGTTCGGTTTAGCGTAATCAAGCTTAAGCCGTTCCACAATATCCAATAATAAATGTACATCCATTTTTTTACGGAAATTAGGTTCAGTTAGAATCAAGGTATCCACTATAGGTAGTATATGCTTCATGTATGATTCATGATGCTTATTAGAAAGCATCCCCATCATCAAATTTAATGATCGATATTTATAATGTTGCGGAAGACTCTTCGCCAGAGTCATTGCCCCTTCAGGATTGTGTGCACCATCTACAACAATTCTTGGGGAACTTCCAAGCTCTTCTAGACGCCCTGCCCAGAATGTATCTCTGAAACCTTTGAGTATATCTTCATCATCCATGACATAGGCACTATATTGACGTAGCAACTCAAGCACCATCATAGCCCCCGCAGCATTAGCGACCTGATGCTCACCCTTCATGGAGATTTCGATCTTGAGTTCGCGAAAGGGTCCGTCAAACTGAAAGGATTGTAATCCTCCCTCATAGTCAGTACGCTCAACCTTAAATTGCTCGCCCGCAAGATATAACGTCGACTTATTTCTAGCAGCTGTTTCTCTCAGCACTTCTATCACCTCAGGTTGCTCAGCACAACTAACAACCGGCACACCTGGTTTAATAATCCCTGCCTTTTCAGAAGCAATCTGCGTTAGTGTGTCTCCGAGAATATCTGTATGATCCATTCCCACATTCGTAATGACAGAAACTACCGGATTCACTATGTTCGTAACATCCAGCCTTCCCCCAAGACCCGTCTCCCATACGACCACATCGGGCACACATATCTCTGCATAATAAAGCACAGCGAGTGCTGTAGATATTTCAAAAAACGTGGGCGAACCCTCAGGTGTATTTGAAAGTCTGTCTACTATTGGATGAAGTCGATTTGCAAGCTCTAACAAGGTTTCTTCAGGAATATCTTCACCATTGTACTGAAAACGATTGGTAAACTTCGTGATGTATGGGGATGTGAATGTCCCCACGGAATACCCTGCTTGTAAAAGTGCAGAGGTCAAAAAAGCACATGTTGAGCCTTTCCCATTGGTTCCAGCAACATGTATAAATTTGAGTCTACGTTCAGGATGACCTAATAGGTCCATCATCATTTCCATTCGTGACAATCCTGGCTTGATTCCAAAAGGAATTAAGCCATTAATCCAATCGACCGCTTCTTTATATGTTGTCAAAGGAGTCTGAAGTTCAGCTCCAAGATGATCCCCCATGCATTCTCACCTTCAGATCCATAAATTAATGTTTCATTAGCCTTTTAATTCTTCAATTCTTGCTAACACTTTACTACGTTTATCCGAATAATCCGCTTGTTTGGCACGTTCTTCCTCAATCACCTTAGCAGGTGCTTTGGACACGAATCCCTGATTACTCAGTTTTTTCTCCACACGATCAACTTCACTATCCAACAATTGTACTTCTTTCTCAAGTCGTACAATTTCTTCATCGATATTAATCAAGCCTGCTAGTGGTAAATATATCTCAACTCCTGTTACGACAGCAGACATCGCTTTATCTGGTGCTGGAATATCTACACCTACTTGAAAGCTCGATGTGTTACAGAAACGCTGCACATATTCTTCATTCCGGCTAATAATGTTGAGTACGTTGGTATCTCCTGCTTTAATGATCAGCTCTACCTTTTTACTCATAGGTACATTTACTTCTGCTCGTACATTACGAACTGTCCGAATGATATCCATCAGCGTATTCATTTCGGTAATCGCTAAATCATTCTCAAAGGATGCATCGTACTTAGGCCACTCAGCCAAAGTGATCGTATCACCTGAATGCGGAAGGTGCTGCCATATTTCCTCGGAGATAAACGGCATGAATGGATGAATCAGACGTAGTGTCCGATCTAATACAAAGCTAAGAACAGATTGGGTTTTCTTCTTGGATACTTCGTCTTCTCCATATAAAGAGAGCTTGGCGAATTCAATATACCAGTCGCAAAGATCATCCCAAATGAAATTATAGAGCAATCGACCTGTCTCACCAAACTCGTAAGCATCTATTAGACGCGTAATATCGCGCGAAGTTTCGTTCAAACGATGCAATATGAAGCGATCTGCCGTCTTTAAGTCACCCGTGATATCAATATCATCATATGTGAATCCTTCTAAGTTCATGAGAGCGAAGCGAGAAGCGTTCCATATTTTGTTAGCAAAATTCCGAGCTTGTTCAACCTTCTCCAAGCGGAAACGTAAATCTTGCCCTGGTGTACTACTGGTTGAAATCATGTAGCGCATAGCGTCAGCGCCATATTGATCGATCACATCTAGCGGATCTACTCCGTTTCCGAGTGACTTGGACATCTTACGTCCATCAGCGTCCCTTACAAGTCCATGCATAAGCACATCTTTAAACGGAATTTCTCCAGTGAACTCCAGAGCTGTAAATATCATCCGAGCTACCCAGAAGTAAATGATATCATAACCCGTTACGAGTACATCGATTGGATAGTACCGCTTCAAGTCTTCTGTTGTATCCGGCCAGCCTAATGTAGAGAAAGGCCACAATCCCGAGCTGAACCACGTATCAAGCACATCATTGTCTTGTTGTAGTTCAGTACTTCCACATTTGGAACAGACCGATACATCCTCATGAGCAACATGTAGCTCGCCACATGACTCACAATACCAAGCTGGAATACGATGACCCCACCATAGTTGTCTTGAAATACACCAATCGCGTATGTTCTCAATCCATTGCAAATATACCTTATCAAATCGATCTGGAACGAAATTAACGCCGTTCCCTGATTTCTGAGCTTCAATAGCCTTCTCAGCCAGTGGTTTCATCTTAACGAACCATTGCGTAGACAAATAAGGCTCTACTACAGCTCCTGAACGCTCACTGTGTCCTACTTGGTGAACATGGTCCTCAATTTCATTAAGAACGCCTGATTCTTGCAAATCTTTAACAATCTGTTTCCTACATTCTGTACGATCTAGACCTTGATATGGACCAGCCTGTTGATTCATCTTACCGCTCTCATCCATAACGGTAATTTGAGGTAAATTGTGGCGAAGTCCTACTTCGAAATCATTCGGATCATGTGCAGGGGTTATCTTCACAGCACCGCTACCGAAATCTTTCTCAACATATTCATCTGCAATAATAGGAATTTCACGGCCTACAATGGGCAACACAAGCATCTGACCGATCAGATGACTGTAACGCTCATCCTCAGGATGGACAGCAACAGCAGTGTCTCCTAACATCGTCTCTGGGCGTGTAGTAGCTACAGTGATGTGGCCACTTCCATCTTTGAGTGGATAGGTTAAGTGGTAGAGATGCCCTTGTACTTCTTTGTATTCTACTTCAATGTCAGATAGCGCTGTTCTAGCAACAGGGTCCCAGTTAATAATATATTTACCACGGTAAATCAACCCTTTATTATACAGTTTAACGAATACTTCACGTACTGCTTTAGATGACCCTTTATCTAGGGTGAAACGTTCTTTAGAATAGTCTAAAGATAATCCCATCTTAGCCCATTGTTCATGGATCGTATTTGCATACTGATCTTTCCATTCCCATACTTGTTCCAGAAACTTTTCACGGCCTAAATCATAACGAGATATACCCTGCTCACGCAGTTTTTGCTCTACTTTGGTCTGAGTAGCAATCCCCGCATGATCCGTACCTGGTAACCATAGTGTGTCATATCCTTGCATTCTCTTGGTGCGGACAAGAATGTCCTGCAATGTAAAGTCTAAGGCGTGACCAATATGAAGCATTCCCGTCACATTTGGTGGTGGAATAACAATCGTATAGCTCTCCGCATCTGGACGTTGTCCAGCTTGGAAGAAGTTATTATCTATCCAGTATTTGTACCATTTCTGCTCGGCTGCCTTAGGATCGTACGTAGTCGGCATCTCAGCAGTCATCTTCGATTCATTATCAGTCATTATTATTTACCTCCATTACATATAATCATCATATCCAAAACACAAAAAAACCTTTCGTCCTCAAAGGACGAAAGGTTACTCTTTCGCGGTACCACCTTTGTTTCGCGAATATCAGGCAAACTCTCCCTAATCAAACGCGACACTCATACAGATAACGGCTGCAACCGGCTTATTCTACCCTATCAATATGCACATAAATGCACGTAGGCTCAAATAGGCAACTCCAGGGTGACTTTCACTAGTCTGCATCCAACGGAATCTCTCAGCGCTGCAATTCCGCTCTCTGATGGGCATTCTAACTACTCTTCCCGTTCACAGTTTCTTATTAAATACTCTACTCCATAATAACTTGCTAGATGTTCTTAGTCAACTTCTCAATATTACGAAGAACCCCGTACATCAATAATGTACGGGGTTCTTCGCCAAATAAGAGGCCAATCCAACAATCATGGAATATAAAGTACTTGCCCCTCTTCAATCGTCTGCTCTGACAAGCGGTTGTACAGAAGTAGCTCACGTGAGCTCATCTGATATCGATCTGCAATCATATCAATCGTCTCTTCCTTTTGTACGATACATAACCGAACCTTACTAAATGGGCTTTTCTCTGCTGAGCTTCCCAAGAAAAGGCTTTTCCATTGGACATCCTCAACCGCCGCTTTATCCAGTTCAATCTCTTCTGCTAATTGTTGCACTTCCTGAGCTTGCTGCTCTAAGTCTCTCATAGAACGACTAGATGACAGAATAGACGACAACCCAAAGTTCTCTTTCGCTTCCGCTGTGAGCTGTTGCTTACTCCCTACAGCGATCCGCACCTCCGATTTCTCATCATTTGACTCAGTAGATGCGATTCCTGGCGTGCTTGCAAAAGAATGATCACTTTCTTCTGAGTTATCGTTCTCTAGTGAATGTACGGATATGCCACCATAAAGGTTCTCTCCACTCACTTCTGCATCCACTAAATTCATGTCGATTTCAGGATATATCAATTCCGTCTCATCTTCGGGTTCGAAATGCCACACATTAGATACTTGCTTAGACCTATCAGCATCAATGAATTGATTCTCCGTATGTAATACGGATGTGTCAGGTACGTCCTCATTTGCCCAGTGCTCAGGAACAGAGACCGCGCTCTCTTTTACCTCATCAGCATATTTCAGTTCTTCTGACTGCTCTAAGAGGGTGTTGTTTTGTGAGGCAGATTGAGCAGTTGCATCCTGTTCTACAGACCAATCTGGAGCGTGCACAACCGTAAACTCCTCGGCATCCCATGCTGCTCGATCATTAGGTGGAGCCTCAATCCCGCGTAATGAAAGAACACCTGTAATGTTAAGACTCCGCGTAGATAGAAGATCGATGTCAAAATTCTCAATCTCTACAGCGATTTCATCAATCGAAGTAACGCGGCTCAAAGGAACAGTAATTTCAACAGGAATAAAGTGTTCCAAACGTTGAGTCACGTCCTCTTCACCTTCTCCCCTATACAAACCGTTCAGAAGTAAATGACCCCTTAGCGTAGCTTGGTCTTCTTGACTGATCACCTGAATATGCGGAAGTAATTCAATCTCCTCTAGTTCTGCAATTCCTGCAACATTGTCCGATAGTTGTATACGTTCATAAATATCAAAGCGCAAACCGTAGGACTGGTCAAACACAGTTAACGTCCTCCTTTTTGGCATATTCTTATAACCATGAGTCTACTCACGGCATGAGCCCAATATTGTTAACTCATTTTATTTATATGCTATAAAAAGGAGAGCATGACTCT
Organism: Paenibacillus sp. IHBB 10380; assembly: GCF_000949425.1. Classification (NCBI taxonomy): domain Bacteria; kingdom Bacillati; phylum Bacillota; class Bacilli; order Caryophanales; family Paenibacillaceae; genus Paenibacillus; species Paenibacillus sp. IHBB 10380. Next base: position 536,337 of record NZ_CP010976.1, on the reverse strand, counting down.
TTTAACGTTATCCTTTTACGCTCTTAAAAGATTGTGTAATTTGCGCATATCTTCAGGCCACGGATCCTCAATCTCGATATATTCTTTGGTTAATGGATGGGTAAAAGCTAACCTTTCACCATGTAGCGACTGTCTTGTCATTAAAGTAGTATTGCCACCATACAATACATCCCCAATGAGCGGATGCCCCACATGACTTAAGTGGACACGAATTTGATGCGTTCTTCCTGTCTCCAGTCTAAGACGAACAAGACTTGCTTCCTTGAATAGTTCCTCTAGCTGAACATGTGTAATCGCTGACTGCCCTGTGGGCGAAATACGACGACGCTGTGCATGATGTCTATCTTTACCAATGGCAAGATCTATCAAAGATAAATTCTGTTTAACGTTTCCTTGTACGAAAGCAACATATTTACGGTCGATTCTCTTATCTCGCATATTCTCATCCAGCTTTAATTGAGCCCATTCATTCTTAGCATAAAGCACAGGACCTGTTGTATCCTGATCCAATCGATGAATATGCTTTACTGTCACTTCTTGACCCGTAGCCTGATAATGTGCGGCCACAACATGATCAAGCGTGACCAACCCTACACGACCATCGGGGTGAATAGACATCCCTGCCGGCTTGTGTACAACTAAGCAAAAATCATCCTCATACAGAACCCCAAGGTCCTGCCAAACAGGTTCAACTCCTAGAAGCTGAGGTGAAAAAAGATGTATTTGTATCCTGTCGCCTTTCCATTGAATCTTCTTCTCATGTTTAAGACGATTTAGCAGCTTCTCAGGCATCTCTGCTGTATGAAGTAACCACTCCAATACAGCCGTGTCAGCGTTCTCTGCACTTGAGATGGCTTTACCTGGAATCAACTCCAGCCATTCCCCTCGCCGGTTCGCATTCGCTAGATGACTCAAAGGCTTTCGAGAGCCTTATAATTGGCCGCAATCGTCATATCAATATCCTCAACACTATGAGCAGCTGACACAAACATTCCTTCGAACTGAGAAGGCGCTACACTAACACCATTTTGGACCATAGCGGCAAAATAACGACGGAAGTGATCCGTATTGCAATTCTTAGCTATATCGAAGTTAATAACGTCGCTATCTGTAAAGAATGGACATACCATCGAACCTACACGGTTAATGGTGATCGGGACTCCTATCTTCTGAGCATTGCTCTCTAATCCGGCCTGCAAGCGCGCAGCACGCACTTCTAATTGCTCATACACTTCTGGTGTAAGCAACTTAAGCGTCGTATATCCTGCAATCATAGCCAAAGGATTACCACTAAGTGTCCCGGCTTGATAAATAGGTCCCGTTGGCGATATTTGCTCCATGATCTCTCTTTTGCCACCATAAGCCCCTACAGGTAGACCTCCGCCAATAACCTTACCAAGGCAAGTCAAATCTGGCGTAATTCCGAACAGTCCCTGTGCACAGTTCATATCGACACGGAATCCCGTCATCACTTCATCAAAGATTAATAAGGAACCGTACTGACTAGTGATATCACGTAACCCTTGTAAAAACCCAGGTAAAGGAGGTACAACCCCCATATTTCCGGCTATAGGTTCAACGATAACGCAAGCTAGCTCTTCTCCAAAGCGTTCAAATGCCACCTTAACAGATTCTAGATCGTTATAAGGAACAGTGATCGTGTTCGTTGCCACACCTTCAGGTACACCAGGACTGTCTGGCAATCCAAGCGTTGCAACGCCGGATCCTGCTTTGATAAGAAGACTATCTGCATGTCCATGATAAGAACCTTCAAATTTCAAAATTTTACTTCTTCCCGTATAACCACGTGATAAACGGATCGCGCTCATTGTCGCTTCAGTACCTGAACTGACCATTCTAACAATATCAATGGACGGAACACGTTCACAGACTAGCTTCGCCATTTCCGTCTCAATTAAGGTAGGTGCACCGAAACTTGTGCCATTCAAGGCTGTCTCACGAATCGCTGAGATAACCTCAGGATGAGCATGTCCCATAATTAAGGGCCCCCAAGAGCAGACGTAATCTATGAAACTATTTCCGTCTATATCATAAATGGTTGAGCCTTCACCGCGCTCAACATAGATGGGCGTTAACCCAACACTTTTAAACGCACGTACGGGGCTATTCACTCCACCTGGAATATATTGTTTAGCTTCTTCAAAAGCTGTTCGCGAAGCCTCTTCCTTACGAATACCAGAACCATTGCTCATTCTCAACACTCCTATCATCTCTAAGTAAATTTATCGTTCAAGTAACCAGCGAGCTGAATCTTTAGCAAAATATGTGATGATGATATCTGCTCCTGCACGCTTCATTCCTGTCAACATTTCTTGCACAATCGCTTTCTCGTTAATCCACCCCTGTAGCGCCGCAGCCTTAACCATGGAGTACTCACCACTAACATTATAAGCAACTAATGGCAGATCGAATTGATCTTTGATCATACGCATGACATCTAAATAAGCGAGCGCAGGCTTAACCATTAACATATCGGCACCTTCAAGTACGTCTGATTCCGCTTCTCTAAGCGCTTCTCTGACATTCGCAGGGTCCATTTGATAGGTTTTGCGATCTCCAAATTGAGGAGCTGAGTCTGCGGCTTCACGAAACGGACCATAGAACGCAGAAGCATATTTAACCGAATAAGACATAATGGGAACATTTAGAAATCCCGCTTCATCCAACCCACTACGTATGGCTTGTACGAATCCATCCATCATGTTAGAAGGTGCAATAATATCTGCCCCTGCTCTTGCTTGAGATACAGCCGTCTGCACAAGTAAAGTAAGGGACTCATCATTCAGCACATCTCCATGAATGTGACCTTCATGTTCAAATGTATGAACCATCCCACAGTGTCCGTGGTCCGTAAATTCACATAGGCAAGTATCTGCAATCACTAATAGCTCTGGGTACCATGATTTAATTAATCTTGTTGCTTCTTGCACAATACCATCTTCAGCAAACGCAGAAGAACCGATACTATCTTTTGTTTCCGGTATACCGAATAACAGCACTGCTGGAATCCCTAAAGCTGCAATTTCGTCAACTTCAGTCTTTAAAGTATCCAACGAGAAATGATATACCCCAGGCATCGAGGAAATTTCATTTCTAACATTTGTTCCATAAGTCACAAAGATAGGTTGTACTAAATCTTGCACATTCAGAACCGTTTCGCGAACCATATTACGTATGCCAACGGATTGACGTAAACGACGGTGACGCATAATGGGAAAACTCATATTTATAGCCTCCTAAATATTCATGCCTGTAAAGACATCTATTGTTGCTTCATTTCCTTGTTGTATGAATTCAAAACTAGCTCAAAAATGCTAACTTATGATTAAAAGTTAGCGTAAGCATGCGTATTGTTGTTCCAGCGGCACAAAGCTTGAACTAAACTGCTAAGCGTCGCTTCCTCTGCAATCATTCCAACAGAGAGACCTGCTTCCTTAGCCGTCCGAGCTGTAATTTCTCCAATACATGCCGTTTCGATACCTTCGAGTTGCTGTAATGGATCTTCAATTCCCATCCTCTTCATAATCTCCAACAAATACGTCACTGTAGAAGAACTTGTAAAGGTTACCGCATGTATTCTGCGTTCCTCAAACATCCTCAGCAACTCATCATCATCTTCACCACTGATAACCGTCTGGTAGGTCACTGCTTCCGTTACTTCGAGCCCCATTTCTGTGAGCTTCTCTGGTAGCCACGTACGCCCTCTATTTCCTCTAGGTAGGAGCACCCTCTGCCCAGCCTCTAATCGATGGGTTAACATCTCCACCATCCCCTCAGCCTGAAAGCGTTCAGGAAGTGATTCTGGAATGATTCCTCTCGATTTAAGAGATTCAGCAGTTGCAGGACCAACGGCAACCACTCTCGCTCGATGTAACGCACGAACATCACATTGCTGTTCCATCAAGTGTTGAAAGAAGAAATCTACACCGTTGGTGCTCGTGAAGAAGATCCAATCGTATTGATCCAATTGCGAGAAAGCATTCTCTATGCCTAATATATCTTGAGGATCTGTAGATTTAACGATCTCAATAACAGGGAATTCGTACGGCTCCCCACCCAGTTCTTCAATCATACTCACGAGTTCACTCGCCTGAGAACGGGACCGAGTAACAAGAATTCTTTTACCAAACAGAGGAAGGAATTCTGCCCACATGAGCTGCTCACGTTGCAATACAACATCTCCAACAACAATAACAGCTGGTGGCTTGAAATCAGCAGCTAACACCTTCTCTTCAATGTCCGAAAGAGTACCTATAAGTGTCTCCTGCTCTGCACGTGTACCCCATCGTACGAGTGCCACCGGTGTCGTAGCTGGTCTACCATGAGCGATCAATTGCTGACTAATGTACCCAATCTTAGCCACACCCATCATAAAAATTAGTGTTCCCGTTGCATTCGTAAGTTTATCCCAATGAATAGACTGATCTAGCTTATCTTGACTTTCATGTCCTGTGATAATAGATACTGAAGAAGCCATGTCTCGATGAGTGACTGGAATCCCTGCGTAGGCCGGAACACTGATAGCTGAGGTGATCCCAGGAATGATCTCATAAAAAATACCATTCTTTCGAAGTAGATCCGCTTCCTCACCTACACGCCCGAAGATCGTAGGATCTCCACCCTTAAGTCTAGTAACAATCTTTCCCTCTAATGCTAAGTCAACCAACAACTGATTAATCTCTTCTTGCTTCATGGTATGACGATCTGAAAGCTTACCCACATATACTTTTTCTGCGCCTAATTTCATTGACTTCAACAATTGAGGATTAGCAAGACGATCGTAGACAACTACATCTGCCTTCTTGATACATTGCAATCCTTTGACCGTGATCAATCTTGCATCTCCAGGCCCCGCACCTACCAAATATACTTTCCCTACCATCTAAATCAGCCCCTCACCTGTGCCAATATCTTCTCTGCTCCCTGAGATATTAGCTTGTCTGCTACAGCTTGACCCAATTTCTCAGGATCATCTCCAAGTAGTGTTTCTTTCAGAATGAGGTCTCCATCTGGCGATCCCACCATCCCTGTCAATTGTATCGTGTTTGCTGCACCTTGTGAGTGATCTGATACACTTTGAACCCATGTTGCATGAGCTCCAATAGGGACTTGACATCCGCCATTTAGCACACTTAGAAATTTACGTTCTGCCGCTACTGTCAGTGAAGTCAACTCATCGTTATATAGGGCAAGAAGCTTACGTAGCTCCACATCGTCTTCTCTGCACTCAATGCCTAACGCGCCTTGACCTACTGCTGGAAGACAATCCTCTACTGAAATGTAAGACGTCATCCGATCTTCCCATCCCATACGATAGAGTCCCGCTGCTGCCAGTATAATCGCATCGAATTCGCCACTCTCTAGCTTTCGTAGCCGTGAATCAATATTTCCACGTATAGGCTCTAACTGTAGATCTGGGCGGTATGCTTTAAGCTGGCTAGACCTGCGCAAACTACTTGTTCCCACCTTTGCACCTTGTGGAAGATCTTCTAGACTCAGACCTTCACGAGATATGAAGCAATCACGACTATCCGCACGGCGGGGAACAGCACCGTTGATTAAACCTTCCGGCAACTCTGAAGGCATATCCTTCATACTATGTACGGCTATATCAATCTCTCGATCAAGCATCGCCTGCTCGATTTCCTTAACGAACAACCCTTTACCACCAATTTTTGAAAGTGTCACATCCAGAATAAGATCACCTTTGGTCACTATTCTTTTAACCTCAAAATCAAAATGAAACCCATGCGTAGCACACAGCTTCTCTAAATCATGAATGACTTGTCCTGTTTGCGTTAACGCTAGCGCACTTTGTCTACTACCCACTACAATGGTCCGCATGACACTATTCCTCCTCATTATTCTCAATCCATGTTTGTATATCTGCCTGACTCCATTCCACATATCTCCCATGCTGTATATCATCAAGAATATGACATTGAATCAATTTCTTTAAGAGCTTATGTCTTTGTGCAGGAGATGCTACTGCTCGTTTAATTTCTGTACGTAGGCTATATAGGAAATCAAGATAGGTTTCATATTCTTCTCCGAATTGTTCCTCTAGAAGGGAACAGATATGAACGGCTGCTGCCGGCCCTGCTCCTTCCGTTGATACAGCAATTGTAAGCCGCCCGCGCTTTATTACGGCTGGATTCATGAATGTGCTTGCAGCAGAATCACTTGCTACATTCACTGGAATTCCTTTATCGCTAGCTTCCTTTGCGATCTCTACGTTTACTCTTTCGTTGTGTGTAGTAGCATGAACTAGCGAATATCCATCTGTGTCATCAGACTCAAAGTTTCTACGTATCCAATGGATCTTCCCGCTCTCGTAAAGCTCTAACAATTTCTTTGTGAGCTCAGAGCTGATAATCGTCACTTTGGCCTTAGCATCAAGGAGACGGATCGCCTTGCGTTCAGCGACTGTTCCTCCCCCCACAATGAGACAAAGCCGATCTTCACAATCCAGCATAATAGGCAAATAAGTAGCCATTATTGGGTCACGCTCCCATCCATATAGATTGAACTAAAAACAAACCCTCATATTCTTATTTTCTTTAGAAATAATTGAACTTGTGGGCGCAAACTTTAGTTCAATCTATCCATCAGTGAAAATTAGACCCCAAGTTAAACAAAAAATTAAACATAATAAAAGCGTACCCAATTAATGCCCATTTTGCCATCGTTGTCCCAGAGTTCTGTTTAGAACTTCTCTTAATAAAATAATATATAAATATACTTAAACCTACAAATGTCGATAATACTTTTAAATCAAGAAATAAAATAAATCGACCTTCAGCAATAATGGACACCACAGCTACAAGGAGCGAGACACTCAGGATCGGCGTCCCTGCTAGCATGCCATAATAGGAGTATTTATCCATCATCTCAAGACTCGGCAAGCGTCTTACCGTATCATTCCACTTTTTGTATTTGAGCTTCCTGTGTAGAAATAAATACATTGTAGCGAATACAGCTGCTACCGTAAATGCTGCAAAACTTAGATTAGCAAGAACAATGTGAAATATTAATAATCCGTGTACCGCTTCCCAACTCGGTAGCAGACTATCACTTACAGGGTACCATTGACTGAGTACCATCACACAAAACCCAATAACACTAAGTAATAATACGGCAAACTCTGCCCGTCTAAAAAAGCTCATACAAAGTGATGAAGTGACTAAACTAAAAGAAAATATAAACAAAAAATCATAAACAGTAAACAACGGCAGCCTACCTTCCTGCCAACTACTCATACCAAGCGTAACCGATTGGATTAGCCATACAACGATAAGAAGCCCTGTGCCCATCCGCTTGGCACTCAGATTGCGTCGTATGCAATCTAAGAAAAAAAACAGAAGGCTCAGGGCATAAATATAAATACCTGCATCATAAATTCCACTAAGTAGTATCATGCCTCTCACCGTCCTTACAGACCTGCTGGCGTCAACGACTTATTGTAGGTGAGGGGAGAGATCACCTCTGAATACTTACTCCCTATACTTGACACTTCGCGTTTAGATTCTTTGAGTTCCTTGTCATTCTGACCTTCTGACCCATCACCCATCTGATCTTCAAGAGCAAATATTTGAGTAAAGAAATCCAGTGCTTCATTTCCTTGATTACCGCCTGTCAATTCCTTGATTCGGTTAATCGGATCATGCATCATCTGATTCACGACACTCTTCGTTAAGCGTCGAATCACTTTACGCTGATGGTCATCCAGTTCTGGTAGCTTATTGAACAAACTCTCCATTGTTTCTTCATGAATCATGGAAGACTTTTCCTGCAAGGCGCGAATGGCGGGTCTAACGCCTAATGTCTTCAACCAATGATAGAACACGTCCATTTCTTCCTTGATCATGACTTCTATTTTGGCAGATTCGGTACGCCGCATTTCAAGATTGCTCTCTACAATGCCTTCCAAATCATCAATATCATATAAAAATACATTAGGTTGATCCCCAATCGCTGGATCTATATCTCGAGGTACTGCAATATCAATAAGGAAAAGTGGACGAGCTTGACGACTCTTCATGCTCTCTCTAACCTGTGATGCCTTAAGAACATATTCCTCGGCCCCGGTGGAACTTATGATAATATCAACCTCATGCAAACGTTCGATAGCCTTCTCAATCGTACACGGAGTACCATTAAATTTCTGCGCGAGCTCGTTAGCCCGTGAAAGTGTTCGATTCGCGACGATGACTTCGTCTGCTCCATTAGCATACAAATGCTTCACCGTAAGCTCACTCATCTTCCCTGCTCCCAGAATAAGCACTTTCTTATCCGTGAACATACCAAAAATACGCTTACCTAATTCTACCGCTGCATAACTAACTGACACAGCACTCTCTCCAATAGAAGTTTCGGAATGCGCTCGTTTTCCTAAAGTAACCGCTTGTTTGAACAGCATATTAAACCAAGAAGCCGTGGCCTTGTTGACTTGAGCTTCTATAAAAGCATTACGAACCTGACCCAAAATTTGTGTCTCTCCAATAACCATGGAGTCCAAGCTACAAGTTACCCGAAAAAGATGGGAAATCGCTTGTTTATCTTCATAAATATATAGATGTTGAGTAAACTCTTCGCGCGGAATGCCAAACCATTGCTCCATGAAGCTACGTATAAAATAGCCACACATGTGAAGCCGATCTACGACCACATAAATTTCTGTACGGTTGCAGGTTGCAACAATGACTCCTTCCAACACGCTCTTGGTCAGCTTCAATTGGTGCAGTGCTTCCGGCAAGTCCTTATCAGCGAAACTAAATCGTTCCCTCACTTCAACAGGTGCCGTGCGATAATTCAACCCTACAACAACGATGTGCATTACGATGTCACCTGCCTTAATTATGATAAATATCCGAGTATGATGTTTGGACAAGGATAAACGACTTCGACGTCCTATAAGGGCAACCATCGTTTACCGATGAAATATGAAAGTTTATACTTTCAAACATTTCAAATAAATCATCATTCATAAAATCTATATGTTAACTATATCACAATCACTAAACGTAACCTGTCGATTTTATGACATGTTTATGAACCCAAATAGACATACCCTTAGTCTTGGTTGGAACTACAATTAGTATACCACGTTATGACCCTGAGAGAAGACTATCTAAATTTTCATCTATCTGCTTTATATGATCTGCTTGAGAGGATGCTATTCTATCGTTGTGATCTAGAAGTAAACTATATACTGGGAGCAGTTCTGCGAAGTTTGTGCTGTATTGCGTTAGCAGATCACGTTCACTGTCTGTAAGTGGACGATTACCACCGATCTGCCATTTCGTGATCCTATCGAGCAATTGTTCCAGCGCAGATAAGGATTGTAAGTGACCCTTACCGTAAGTCCTAACCATCCGTTCATGACTATAATGAGCCGAATACGCTGCAAGCTTTAAAGCGTTGAGATCCTCAGTATAACTGACCTGAAGTGCATCCATTAGTGAAGTGTTCAGCACTTCCATTTGGAAATAAGTGACTTCAAAGAGCATCTTACCTGCATCTTCTTGCGTCGCAGTGGGTCTGACCATTCGGTAACCCTCATATACTACAAACGCGACTAACACGATAAGTACACATAAAAACAACCTATCTTTACCTTTTCTTCTACTCAATTTCCACGCCCCCTGTTACATTCATAGCATTAGTACAGCTATCTATATAGAATGAATTAAAGTTTACACCTCGTCTTTAGTTCATTCTATCTATAACAGTGTATGGGAGTGTAAAAAAACAAATAACCATGGACTTCTCCATGGTTATTGTATATAAAAAATTACGTTGTTATACGAGTTCTGCTTGTTTCATTACTGGAGTTTCTACAGTAATTTCTCCTAAGCCACGAACAAGTTTCTTAGCATAAGTTTTGTCAGGTTTAAGCACTGATACTAGATAATCAACAGCTAATTGTGGATCTACTGTTTCGCCGCAGGTGTAACAATCAATTGCTGCAAAACCTCTTTCAGGGTAAGTATGAATCGATAAGTGACTTTCTGACAACAACACTAGCACAGTAGCGCCTTGTGGTTCAAATTGCTTGGATTGTACGGACATCACCGTTGCTCCGCATGCTTCCGCGGCTTCCACCATTTGAGATTGTAAAAATTCAGCATTGTTCAGTAGTCGGAAATCGACTCCCCAAGTATCTACAGCAACGTGTCTTCCGAAAGTTGAGTATTCTTCCATCTCTCGGTTTCCCCCTTCCTAGGAATAAAATGTTTGAAAAATTTCATCCGCTAGGACCTACGTCATTCACTTCTCGAGGGATAAATCTCTCGTAACATAATGTCCTGAGTGAATCCTGGTTCCTATTTATTCTTTTCAACGAGATTAAAAATAACATCTATCGATATGAAATGCAATACTTTTTTTGGAATTTCTAAAATTTAATTAATTTATACTGCTTATACTAAAAATTCAGGGGCAAAACTTATACTTTCAGAAAGGATTTCCACTGATTACAATTGAGCCTATAAAAAAGGAACCCTTCTCTATGACAGAAAAGAGTTCCTTTGATTTAGAACAGCTTATGCTTCTAAAATAAACAACTTATTACTATGCAATCGTAGCATTTCGTCTATGTTAGTCATATCTTCATTGCTCACAGCTTTGTTGCGTTGGTCTAGCCAAAAGTTAATATCTCTGTATAATAGCGATATCTCGTTCTCTACTTTAGTGCATTGATATAACTGTTCCAAATCACTTACCGTGTTCTTATATTCATATACCAAGCGAGAACCCTTAGGTGTAATTTCAGAAATTCTTCTGACTGAGCCTTGTTCATAATAATACATCATTGTGAATCCTTGATAAATACGGTTCACCATTCCGTCCCCTTTGAAAGTAACGAAAAGTTTACGCACCGCATTCGTCAATCGAGGGTTCACCAAGCGGCATGATAACTCACAGACGTATACGCCATCCTTACATACAATAGGTAAATGAACTTCCTCCCCATTCACGTCTTCGAGTACAATTTCTTGTTCTCCACTACCTATCACTTTCACCAAAGAATGTACATGGTAGCTTTCCGCAGAATGCAGAAATTGTTTCATTTGAAGTTCTGTTAACTGTACAGTGGCTTTTACATATTCTGTGGCTAACCGCTGAGCCATAAAAATCTCCCCAATTCTTTTTAACAATCCTAATCTTAAGTATTATTATACAGCACAAATCAAAATCATTTCTCGTTAACAAACCGATGATTTTCCACCATATTTCATAAAATACCGGATTAATCTGGATTGTATAGCAAAATTCTTATAGGATGCTCACTTTCCTGCCTGTAAAACGTTGAAATGCTACATCATGCATCGAAAAAATAGAGATGGCTCACACTTCAGCATCCAATTCCTCTTCATCTTCATCTTTGCTATTTGTGTGCGATAGAATAATGCTCCACAATTCATCTTTACCCAATCCTGTGTCAGATGAAAACAATACTAGAGGATGATCCACACGCAGACTTAAACATTCTTTCATCTGCTTAATTTGCTTCGCCCAACGACTTCGTGGAATTTTATCCGCTTTGGTAGCTACGACACATATGGGAAGATCATAATGCGATACCCAGTCATACATGATAACGTCATCCTTAGAGGGCGGGTGACGCAAATCCACAACTAATAAGAGTAGCTTTAACGGTTCGCGCTCTAGTAGATACTTTTCAATCATTGCACCCCAAGCTAGTCTCTGCACTTTGGATACTTTAGCGAATCCATAACCCGGGAAATCCACGAAATATACTTCATCATTAATACGATAATAGTTTAATTGTTGCGTTTTACCTGGTGTAGAGCTTGTACGCGCTAGATTTTTACGATTAATCATTTTGTTGATTAAGGATGACTTACCCACATTGGAACGCCCTGCCAGAGCAATCTCTGGCAAGGCGTCCTCCGGGTATTGATCAGGGCTAACCGCACTAATCACAAACTCGGATTTAGTTACTTTCATAGTTATATTTCCTCTCTATTGCACTTTCGTTTGTTCCACAAGCGCATGTTGCAATACTTGATCCATATGAGCTACAGGAACAAATTCCACTTCATTCTTTATGCTATCAGGAATATCACGTAAATCCCGTTCATTATCCTTAGGAAGGAGTATCTTCTTGTAACCTGCTCGGTGAGCAGCAAGAGACTTTTCCTTCAGTCCGCCAATAGGCAATACACGTCCGCGCAATGTTATTTCACCTGTCATGGCCACGTCTTTAGATACAGCTCTCTTCGTCAAAGCAGAAACTAACGCTGTCGCAATCGTAATTCCAGCGGACGGACCATCCTTAGGTATGGCCCCTTCAGGAATATGGATATGAATATCATTCTTCTCATGGAAATCAGTAGCAATACCCAAATCATCAGCTTTAGTACGTATGTAACTAAATGCTGCCTGTGCAGACTCCTTCATGACATCACCCAATTGTCCTGTCAAAATTAGTTTGCCTGTACCTGGGACAACTGTCACTTCAATCATGAGTGTTTCTCCACCCACCTCTGTCCAAGCAAGGCCAGTCACTGTACCAATCTGATCTTCCAAATCTGCAATACCATGACGGAATCTAGCGATCCCCAAATAATCCTTTATCATATCAGGTTCGATCATAATGTTCAATTGTTCATTGGAAACAATTTTCTTAGCCGCTTTACGGCACAGTGCAGCAATCTGTTGTTCCAAATTCCGAACTCCAGACTCCCGTGTGTATTCACGTATAACTACAAGTAGAGCCTCTTCATTTACTTGTAATTGCTCAGGCTCAAGTCCATGACCGCTTAGTTGCTTAGGTAGTAAATATCGCTTCGCAATTTGCAACTTCTCGAGCTCCGTATAACCAGCAATATTAAGAATTTCCATCCGGTCCAATAAAGGACGTGGAATATTATGGATGGCATTTGCAGTGGTAATAAACATGACTTGAGATAAGTCAAAAGGCGTTTCAATGAAATGATCACTAAATGTGTTGTTCTGTTCTGGATCAAGCACTTCAAGCAATGCTGAAGAAGGGTCACCTCGGAAATCAGACGCCATTTTATCAATTTCATCCAGTAAAAACACAGGATTTAGTGTCCCTGCCGATTTCATTCCTTGAATAATACGCCCTGGCATTGCTCCTACGTAGGTTCTACGATGCCCACGAATCTCCGCTTCATCACGTACACCACCAAGCGAAATTCGCACAAACTTACGATCTAATGATCTTGCTATAGATCTAGCCAGTGACGTTTTTCCGACTCCTGGAGGACCGACCAAGCATAGAATAGGGCCCTTCATTTTCTTAACAAGTTTCTGTACTGCTAAGTATTCAAGCACTCGTTCCTTAGGTTTCTCAAGGCCGTAATGATCTTCGTCCAACACGTCTTCTGCCTTCTTAATATCAAGATCATCCTCTGTCTTGTTCGACCAAGGTAAACTTAATAACCAATCCACATAATTGCGGATCACGCCACCTTCGGCTGAACTTGTTGGCATTTTTTCCAGACGATCAATTTCCTTCTCGAGCTTTTCTTTGACTTTCTCCGGTAGCTCTTGACTATCCATTTGCTCTCGAAGTTCATCTACTTCACCAGCTCTGCCTTCCTTTTCACCAAGTTCTTTCTGAATAGCCTTCATTTGCTCCCGTAGATAATATTCCTTCTGGGTCTTCTCCATCTGCTTCTTAACCCGTTGGCTTATTTTACGTTCTAATTCCAGCACTTCACGTTCATTATTAAGAATATCTAGTAGCTTCTCCAGTCGTTTACGGACATCAACTGTCTCTAGAATCTCTTGTTTTTCCTTAATCTTCAAAGCCAGATGGCTCGTAATAACATCAGATAAGCGACCCGGTTCCTCAATATCTGATACCGCCGCCAATGTCTCTGGTGTAACTTTCTTAGACAAATTAATATAATGTTCGAATTGGGTAAGTACTGTGCGCATTAATGCGTCTACCTCAGGATCATCTGTCTCCTGCTCAGGAAGTTCCATGGCCACTACTTCGTAATATTCCTCATTGTCTGTATAATGAAGAATTTCAGCCCGTTCCATTCCTTCCACAAGTACTCGAATCGTCCCATTCGGCAGTTTCAACATCTGTCTTACATTTGCTACTGTACCTATCCTAAATATATCTTCTTGTGTTGGTTCTTCAATGTTCACTTCAGATTGAGAACAAAGGAGAATCAAACTATCTTCCACCATTGCTTTTTCCAAAGCCTTGACTGATTTCTCGCGACCCACATCCAGGTGTAACACCATACTTGGGTAAACAAGAAGTCCTCTCAAAGGCAGTAAAGGAAAACGACGACCTTTAGGTTTACTAGCCCCCATCGCTTTCGCACCTCCAGTTGCTCTCAGGTTATGACATTGTTTTATTTTAACAAAAGAAACTATAAAACACCAATGCACTACGGCGCTCAGTAATTCCCTGCATCCGTAACTTGACCGGGTCGAACCGGTTTAGCGTGCAAGAAAGCAGAAGGCATATCCGTATAGACATCGGATACAAGTGTTTCCTGCAAATTGTTTGCGAGGTCCTTGCCGAATACGTGATGAAATACTTCTTGTACGGATTCCACTGGAATGACACATAAACCCTCTAAGTCCGCAAAAATAGATTGCCAATTCTCCTTAGGGATGATGACCGTCGTTGCTCCAGCCTGAAACGCTGCCTCTACTTTAGCAATGACACCACCAATAGGCTTTACTTTACTGTGAATACTAATCTCACCTGTCATAGCAATCCTATTATCCACAGGGATCCCCTTAACTGCCGATACGATAGCTGTCGCCATAGCAATACCTGCAGAAGGTCCATCAATAGGGGTGCCTCCTGGAAAATTAATATGAAGCTCGTAGTCTGCCGTATCAAGACCCATTAATCGCAGAACCGTTAGAACATTTTCTATAGATCCTCTAGCCATGCTCTTACGACGAATCGTTCTAGCTCCAGAACCTATCTCTTCTTCTTCAACCACACCTGTTATATTAAATTTACCTTGTCCTTTGACAGAAGCAGGTATCGCTGATACTTCAATCTCAAGTAGTGTACCCATATTAGGACCATACACGGCTAATCCATTAACGACACCAATCTGTGGATGTGGATGAATGGTCCGCTCTGGTCGAGGCTGTAGCTGACTGCTGTTAGCCACCCACTCTACATCAGCCGCCATCAGCGTATTTCTATTCTCCGTTAATGCCATACCCGCAGCAAGTTGAATAATGTTAACGGCTTCTCTTCCATTCGTCGCATATTGTTTTACCACCTCAACCGCTCCAGGACAAGGCTCTAATCCAATCTTCAGAATAGCATCCTCTGTGATCCTGCCTATCTCCTCTGGGAGCAGCGGACGAAAGAATATTTCCATACAACGCGAACGGAGAGCGGGTGATATTTCTTGTGGAGAACGTGTAGTCGCTCCAACAAGCCGAAAGTCAGCAGGTAGTCCATTTTGAAAAATATCATGAATATACGCAGGTGTGTTACTGTCCTCCGAGTTGTAATACGCACTTTCCAATAAAACTTTGCGATCTTCTAGAACCTTTAACAGTTTATTCATTTGAATAGAATGTAATTCACCAATCTCATCAATGAACAGAATTCCACCATGTGCTTTGGTAACTGCACCGGGTTTAGGCTGAGGGATACCCGCAACTCCCATCGAGCCTGCTCCTTGATATATAGGATCATGCACTGAACCAATTAAAGGATCCGCGATCCCTCGTTCATCGAACCTTGCTGTCGTAGCATCTATCTCTGTAAATTTAGCCTCGCTCTTAAAAGGAGAGTTGGCATTCTTCTTTGCTTCCTGCAACACAACACGTGCGGCCGCTGTTTTCCCTACACCTGGAGGGCCGTATATAATCACATGCTGAGGATTAGCACTGCATAGTGCTGCCTTTAAAGCCCTCAGACCATCCTTTTGTCCTACAATATCTTGTAATGTTTGTGGACGAGTCATCTCCGCCAGTGGCTTGGTTAATGATATAGAACGGAGCTTACGGAGCTTATCTAACTCCTTACGAGACTCTCGATCAACAGCGGTACGGTTCGTCTTCTGGCCACGAAGTAAATTCCAGAAATAAATGCCGATAACGACACCAAAAAACAATTGAATTAACATAAAAATCATACTTAAATTCATCGTAAACCCTCCCTTTTATTCATTGCCTCTTTTTGGCTAATACTTCATAGTATTGCCTTTTCCGTATCCCATAAACGCAGTTCTCACGAATTTCGGTAAGAGGTTCACTAGAAACAAGAAAAAATGGCTCGGTCCTTTATAGGGCACCCCATTTGTTTTTTTTGTAGGCGAAAGTTAGATGTTCTGAGAGACGCTCCGCGAACGGATCGTTTCTCCAATCGCTGTGGTCTCCAAATTTCTAGTTTAAAACTGCCCAGCGGTTGAAATTCAGAGACCAAGGCATATGCTTACGAAGTAGCTTTCCTTCGGAAAGCTTTTAGGCGACCGCTACCGCTTTTCCGAAATCGTTCCGTCCTCTACGCTACTTTGAGCATAAATTGTCAACCTTTTTTCGCCAAAACAACAAAAAGAAATCGCTCTTTTTGTTGAAATGGAAGTACCACCAACCGTTTCAAAAGGAGCGATTTCTTTGTACCTTCAATTACCATGGCCCAACTTTATCTGCCAATGGATTTGGACAAATAAAGAACAACCGGGGATTCCGGCGTTTTCTGCTTCGAGACTTGCACAAAGTTAGCCTTGAGGTCGGGTGGCTTTCGCTCGCCCATAATCTATTGAAGCAAGCCGCAATGGAACAGAAATACAAAAAAGCAGGCCAAGGATAACCACCTTGACCTGCTTTTTTGGACATAAGTCTCTTTTTTTAGAAAAGTGAGTGTCTCGTCAGAAGATTAATCTACTTATGGGACAGCCCCTTTTTGTGCATCGTTTAATGATGTTCTTTACGTCCTGGGATTTCTCCGGTCGCTTCATACACTTCGACAATATGATCAATTTCTTTCTTTAATTCACTTACCAGATCCGCTTCTGGAACTTTACGTATCATTTCTCCGTAACGGAAAAGCATTCCTTCTCCGCGCGCCCCAGCAATTCCGATGTCTGCTTCACGTGCTTCTCCGGGGCCATTCACAGCACACCCAAGCACAGAAACCTTAATAGGAACTTTCAAATTAGAAATATATTCTTCAACTTCATTGGCAATGGAGAATAAATCAATATCAAGTCGCCCACATGTCGGACAAGAGATAAGTGTTGGAGCATTAGAAATAAGTCCATAAGTCTTCAAAATCTCACGAGCAACCTTCACTTCTTCCACTGGATCAGCAGAAAGTGAAATTCGTAATGTGTTACCTATTCCTAAATTTAACAAAGCACCAATTCCAGCAGCACTTTTAATCGTGCCTGAGAACAGTGTCCCCGCTTCAGTAATCCCTAAATGCAATGGATAAGGAATCACTTCAGATGCCTTATGATAAGCTTCAATTGCCATAGGTACATCAGACGCTTTAAGAGATACGATAATATCGTGGAAATCTAGTTCTTCAAGAATACCAATATGATAAAGTGCACTTTCAACCATTGCATCTGGTGTTGGATAACCGTACTTCTCTAGTAAATGATTCTCTAACGACCCTGCATTAACTCCGATACGAATGGGAATATTACGTTCTTTACAAGCTCTTACCACTTGTTCTACTTTATCCCTACGTCCGATATTACCTGGATTAATTCGAACTTTATCAATCCCATTCTCTATCGCAGCCAGAGCTAATCTATAATTAAAATGAATATCCGCCACGAGCGGAATATGAATGCTTTTCTTAATTTCTTTGATTGCAGCTGCAGCTTCCTCATTGTTGACGGTCACTCGAACCATCTGGCATCCAGCTTCTTCTAACCGTAAAATTTCGGCAACCGTTGCTTCCACATCGGCAGTTTTGGTAGTACACATGCTTTGGATAATAACGTCGTTGTTACCACCTATAGTCAGGTTCCCAACTTTAACAGGACGCGTGTCTTTTCTCAAGAACATGATTACTCTCTCCCATAACGCCAATTCTCCACCTCCAACCCTGACGTAAATATCACGACATGATGGGTGAAAGTGGAGAACAGGCAATCAATTTACAAGCACCTTAAGATCATTACGACCTTAGGCACTTTCTTCTTGTTTTTTATCTTCTTTAGAATTCTGAAGTTCTGGAATATTCTTATCATGAACCACTTGCTCCGTAATAACACATTCCTTAATATCATCACGAGAAGGAACCTCATACATGACATCCAACATAATACCCTCAATGATGGCTCTTAGACCACGGGCACCTGTATTACGTTTGATGGCTTCCTTCGCAATGGCAATCAAAGCTTCAGGTTCAAATTTAAGTTTTACGTTGTCCATTTCAAGCAGCTTTTCGTATTGTCTAGTCAAAGCATTCTTCGGCTCCGACAAGATGCGAACAAGCGTGTTCTCATCAAGAGGTTCCAAACTTGAAATAACAGGTAAACGACCCACAAATTCAGGAATCAAACCGAATTTAAGCAGATCCTCAGGTAGAACCATGGATAGATACTCACCTGGTTTGAGGTCTTTTTGACCTTCACCAGAGGAGCTAAATCCAATAACCTTCTTACCAATACGGCGCTTAATAAGTTGCTCTAGTCCGTCAAAGGCACCACCACAAATGAACAATACATTCGTTGTGTCGATTTGGATGAACTCTTGATGTGGATGCTTACGTCCACCCTGTGGTGGAACTGAAGCTACAGTACCTTCAAGGATCTTCAAGAGTGCTTGTTGCACACCCTCACCCGAAACATCACGAGTAATAGAAGGATTCTCAGACTTCCGTGCTACCTTATCGATTTCATCAATGTAGATAATGCCGCGTTCTGCCTTTTCCACGTCATAATCTGCCGCTTGAATTAATTTAAGCAAGATATTCTCTACATCCTCACCTACATAACCCGCTTCTGTTAATGAAGTCGCGTCAGCAATAGCAAAAGGAACATTAAGAATTCTAGCCATGGTCTGAGCAAGCAACGTTTTACCTGAACCCGTAGGACCCAAAAGAAGGATGTTACTCTTAGAGAGTTCTACGTCTTCAATTTTGTTTTGCGTGTTAATGCGTTTGTAGTGGTTATATACCGCAACAGAGAGCGATTTCTTCGCTTGGTCCTGTCCGATCACATATTGATCGAGAATATCGCAAATGTCTTTAGGCTTCGGGATATCCTTAAGATCTAATTCGCCCTCTTCATGCCCGAGCTCTTCTTCCACAATCTCAGTGCACAATTCAATACATTCATCACATATATAAACACCAGGACCAGCAACTAGTTTACGTACTTGTTCCTGAGTTTTACCACAGAAAGAACATTTAAGCTGTCCTTTTTCATCATTAAATTTAAACATCTAACCACCCCTTTAAGATTTGATCGGTGACGTGAGAACTTGGTCAATGAGGCCGTAAGCCATCGCTTCCTCCGCACTCATGAAAAAATCACGATCCGTATCGCGTTCAATTTTTTCAAGGGGCTGACCTGTACGTTCCACATATATTTGGTTAAGCTTTTCTCTAGTCTTAATGATCCAAGAAGCATGAATTTGGATATCACTTGCCTGCCCTTGTACACCACCCAATGGCTGGTGAATCATAACTTCGCTGTTGTTTAGTGCATATCTCTTACCCTTAGCCCCTGCTGTTAGAAGCAACGATCCCATACTTGCAGCCATACCTACACAGATTGTAGATACATCTGGCTTAATATATTGCATCGTATCAAATATACCCATTCCCGCAGTCACAGAACCACCCGGTGAATTTATATATAGACTAATGTCCTTCTCTGGATCTTCAGCAGCTAGGAACAAGAGCTGTGCAATGACGAGATTGGCAACATCATCATCAATTGCATTACTTAAAAAGATAATGCGATCCTTAAGTAATCTGGAGTAAATATCGTAAGATCTTTCTCCTCGAGTGGTTTGTTCTACAACCATAGGTACCAGACTCATTTGTCCAACCTCTTTTCTGTTTTAAAAATGACATCTTAAAGATTAAACATTCAGAGCTTTCAAGGGTATTTTAACACGTTAGAAGCATGATGTCATTTTTTCACCTACTTACAGCACATGATCACTCTAAAAAACAATATGTATGGGCAATAACAACCATTCCTTACTAATATGAACCATAAAATGGATGTCATAAGGTAGAAATAAGGCACGCAAAAAGAAATACGTGCCTTAATCTAAATATGAAAACTAAAGAGATTAGCCTTCTTTATTTGTCTTCTGTGGTTATTCTTTAGTTGATTCTTCAGTGCTCTCTACAGGAGCGCCTTCGATACTATTAGCAAGCAAGAATTCAATCGTTTTGCGTAAAGAAATTTCTTCACGTAGGCTGTTAAGTGAACCGTTAGCAGCAAGAACGCTACGAAGCTCTTCAGCAGAACGTTTGTAAGTGCTAGCCATAGTTTCCAATTCTTTAGTTACATCTTCTTCCGTAACTTCGATCTTCTCTTCCTTAGCTACTTGCTCAAGAACGAGATTGTTACGAACACGCTTCAATGCATCATCTTTCATTTGTTCTTGCAGATCTGCTGTAGTCTGACCAGAGAAGCTGAGGAACATTTCAAGATTCATACCTTGAGCTTTCAGACGATTATCGAAATCACGCATCATATTCTGAACTTCACTAGCAACCATGGATTCAGGAATTTCAATTTCAGCAAGTTCCGACACTTTGTCAACAACAGCACTTTCACGAACACCTTGTGCTTCTTGTTGTTTACGAGCCTCTAGTTGTTTGTTCAAATCTTCTTTGTACTCATTCAAAGTTTCGAATTCACTTACATCTTTGGCAAATTCATCATCCAATGCTGGAAGTTGTTTACGTTTGATTTCGTGAATTTTCACTTTAAACACAGCTACTTTACCAGCTAAATCTTCAGCATGGTAGCTATCTGGGAATGTTACTTCAACGTCTTTCAGATCTCCAGTAGCCAAACCTACAACTTGATCTTCAAATCCTGGAATGAAAGTATTGCTTCCAAGTTCCAAAGAATAACGCTCAGCTTGTCCACCTTCGAAAGGTACGCCTTCTACAGAACCATCAAAGTCGATAATCGCGATGTCGCCATTCTCAGCAACGCCTTCTTCGATTACAACAAGTTCTGCATGACGTTCTTGAAGACGAACAAGTTCATCATTCAATTCTTCTTCAGTAACAACTACCTTCTCTACCGGTACTTCTACGCCTTTGTATTCGCCCAAGGATACTTCAGGTTTAACAGTAACTTTAGCTTTAAACTTGAAAGTTTCACCTTTAGCAAATTGGTCGATATCAATATCAGGGCGGTCTACTGGGAAGATATCTGTTTGATCAACAGCCTCTGTATATACTTCTGGAAGTAAAATATCAATGGCATCTTGATACAAACTTTCTACTCCATAACGTGCTTCAAAAATGGAACGAGGTACTTTACCTTTACGGAAACCAGATACATTTGCTTTTTTAACGACTTTGTTGAAAGCCTTATCTAACGCTTCGGAAACACGATCGGCTCCAACTTCTACTTCAAGAACGCCAAGGTTCTTCTCTATTTTTTCCCAAGTTGCTTTCATTTTATGCTTTCCCCTCCAAAAATAATTCACATGGTTACACTATTAACATATTATCACGCACAGAACAACCATTCTAGTATAAACAAGATTCAATTCTTTTACAATAGCAGGCAACGCTCCAAATGACAAGAAAACGAACATTGATATGCTCCTTATTCGCCTGAACCTGTTGAAATAAATTGTTTCATTGTTCTGTAGGCTTGCTCGAATTGAAAACGAATATTTTCAGTAATGCCATACATTGCCCTAATCTCTTCTTCATTGCGATTTCCTGTCAGACTCTCGGATACGATCTGGTGCAACGTAGCAGCCCAAATATCCATCGCAAGGTCTTCCTCAATTAGCATCGATTGATAATCGTGTGTTCCAAAGACCGACATCACAAATTGGGACCATAACTCTTGAGCAAAATAATAAAGCGTAGGCTCTTTCACTTCCGTATGTTGAGCTACTCGATCTAATATCTGTTGTATAGCTAGCGGAAATTCAGCTTGGTTCAAAGGAACCGTCTCAATATCTATATCTACTTCTTCTTGTCCACGCGTAAACCTGATATTGCCTTGCATTCCACGCTTATGAAGCGTCTGTAGAACACGAAATTGCAAGAGAGAATGCAATTTATTAGTCTGTAACCATTCCACTAGAGCCAAGTCTATGTTACTTCCTGTCAAATGAGCAAGTTGTCCTAGAGCTAGCATTGTCTGTTCAGATAGAGGCTCTTCCTTGACGATACGAAGCAGCTTATCTGCATATAAAGAGTCCTCAGCGAGCTTGAAATGTGCATTACGACGGGAGATCTCTTCTTCATCCGGTTCATCTTCATCCGTATCGGAATCTGTACCCTCAGCTGGATGGATGTATTGGGGAAATGCAGTTTCTAACCATTCTAGAAGCGCCTGCCATTCCTCATAATGCCTTTCTTCCTGACCCTGGCATTGTAGTAGAAAACGTAACAGCTCCATTGCTTCCGCATATCGTTCATTTTCCAGCATGACTGTTAATTGAATCTGATAGTAGTCAAGCGTCTTCGGAAACAGTACAATATTATCTCGGGCAGGGGAATTAGTGCCGTCTATAAGTAGCCCTCCTTTTTCTTCCGATGCTTCTGTTAATTTGTAAATTATAGCATACCCAACTTTAAAATTAAAAAAAGTCTATTTTCTTCTTACATCAAATATAATAAGTAAAAGGGTTGAAATTTAGATTCCCGCATGATATGATACTTCTTGCTTGAATTTTCCTTGTCTCAGTAGCTCAGCTGGATAGAGCAACGCCCTTCTAAGGCGTCGGTCGGGGGTTCGAATCCCTCCTGGGACATACAAAAAGCAGCCTTCCTTCTGGAAGGCTGTTTTTGCGTTCTGGGATTGAGAAAGTCTATGATTCTAACGCTTTAAGTATCTATTATTTATCCACAGGGGTATCCGAAATATGGCATTAATGAGGAGAACTACAATCACAAGCACAGCAGCTGATCGATCAGCAATTTGATGCGCGTCCTCTACAATTGCTTCTGATTGAACGTACCAAAGATGAACCGCCAACGTTTCTCCGGGTGAGAAGAGGTTGAAGTCCCACATCTCACCAGAGGTACTTAAGCCTGCCGTTAGTAATATAACCGCAGATTCACCAAATGCACGCCCTGCCACTAAGCAAATGCCCGTTACGATGCCTTGCATTGCCATAGGTAGCACCGCAGTACGAATACACTGGAATTTGGTCATTCCAAGTGCATAAGAGGCGTTGCGAAGATCGTTGGGTACTGCACGAACAGCTTCCTCGGTTACACGTGCTAACATCGGCAAATTTAAAAAGGCTAAACTAACAGCCCCTCCTAATATCGTTAGACCCACCTGAAAGTATTCGGCAAAAATAGCGAGTCCAAGCATCCCAAACACAATCGAGGGAACAGATGATAAACTTTCTACGCAAATACGTAGGAGGTCTGTCCATTTATTCTGAGGTGCATACTCCGCCATATAAATTCCTGCCCCTACCCCGATTGGGATAGAAATAACTAAAGATAACCCTAGTATATAGAATGAATTAAATAAGACAGGCCCAATCCCTCCACCCACATCCATTTCTTCTGGTAGCTTTGTTAGAAATCCTAAGGAAAGACTCGGGAGTCCTTTACTTAGAATGGTAAGAAGCAACCAAGATATAATGAGTAGAACAAGTACTCCAAGCCCGTAGAATCCAATCGTAGCTAATTTATTAAGCCACAGGGATCGAGCCATTTTAGCAGAACGTGTAAATCCGCTCATGCCACATCCCCTCCTCTTTTACCAAGGAATCGAATAAACAAGATCAGTGAAAATGAGATCAACAGCAATAGAAAGGCCATCATATGCAGAGCATAATTCCATGTCGAATCAAAATCTACATTCGAGATTTGCATCACAATGTTACTTGTCAGTACGGAAGTTGGAGAAAATAAAGATTTCGCAAGTTGAGCCGTATTTCCAATAACCATCACGACGGCCATCGTCTCACCAATGGCACGGGTCATGCCCATAATGATCGCTGAGATGACACCCCTCCCTGCTGCTGGCAGGACAACCCTCGTAATGACCTGAAGACGAGTAGACCCCATGGCGTATGCAGCATCTCGATATTTTTGAGGGACAGAAGAGATGGCCTCGTCACTAATGCGGCTAATGGTAGGCAGAACCATTAATGCTAATACTAAAGCAGCAGCAAGCAAACCGTCACCTAAACTCTCTCCACTTAATTCACGTAAGAAAGGGATGAGTACGGTCAAGCCTAAGTACCCATACACAATAGATGGAATACCCACTAACAAATCTAACACTGGACGCATAAAGGACTTGAACCAACTAGGTGCAATCTCAGCAATCAGAATGGCCATACCCACGGAAACTGGTACAGCAATCAGAAGGGTTAGGAACGTTAAAGACAGGGTGTTGATGATAAATAAAGCAGCACCAAACCTTCCCTCTTCTGGTGTCCAATCGAAGGAAAAAAAGAAATCCGTGA
This sequence comes from Paenibacillus sp. IHBB 10380, assembly GCF_000949425.1. Classification (NCBI taxonomy): domain Bacteria; kingdom Bacillati; phylum Bacillota; class Bacilli; order Caryophanales; family Paenibacillaceae; genus Paenibacillus; species Paenibacillus sp. IHBB 10380. The sequence goes on along the minus strand of NZ_CP010976.1, from coordinate 511,707 downwards.
TCGAGACATGCTGAAATGTTAACAACGCTGTTCTACCAATAAAGAAAATAACGAGTCCTAGTACAAAGCATAGGGCCATAATACTAAATAGAAAATAATACTTGAACATCCTATTCGTTAAATGCACTCGTGCATATCGGTCAAAGCGAAGTTTCCTAGCAAATTTCTGTGGAATATCAGTATCTTGGGGCAGCAAGTGTTGAATAGGACCGCTCATTTTAATCCTCCCATACAGCAGCCAGCCTCATTGTTCCGAGGCTGGCTGCTGGAGTATGCTATACAGTACTACAGGCTTATTTCATTGCGGAAATCGGAATGAATTTCAACTTCTTAAGTGATCCTTGTTGAAACTTTTGGCTCTGTACGTACTCAATGAACGCTTTAGTAACTCCCGTTGGTTGCCCCTTAGTCATATAGTATCCATAAGCCCATACTTTGTATTTACCATTGATAACGTTATCTGTTGTTGGCTCAACTCCGTTATGACTCACAGCTTTCAAATCACTGTTTACATATACAAGATCAATATAACCGATGGCGTTCGGTGTAGTTGCTACAGCCGTTTTCATATCGCCACTTGATCCTACTTCTTTATAGCTTTTTTCTTTCTTCGTAATTTCACCACCACCAAGTGCCTTAGCTTGGTAATTAACACGAGTTCCAGAACCGAAAGCGCGAGTAACGACTACGATATCAGCGTTAGCCCCACCTACATCTTTCCAATTCGTAATTTTACCTGAGTAAATTCCTTTTAATTGGTCCGTAGTTAGGTTACTTACACTGACATTCTTGTTAACAACCGTAGCAAATGGAATAACTGCAACTTTATTCGCTACCTGTCCATCAAATGCTTTAAAGCCTGGTACATCCATACTGGCATCCCAGTCACAAGCACCAATATCCGCGATTCCTTTTTTTACAGCCTGAGGTCCTGTTACTGATCCTTTACCGGAAGCGGCAATTCTAACTTTTGGATTTAACTTTTGGAATTCTTTAGCCGCTTGTAACGTTAAAGGCAGTAAAGCTGTAGAACCATTCACTGTAATTTTACCGCTTAATGTGCTTGCTGCTGAAGCTGATCCCATCAATGTAGACACCAGCATTACTGAAGTTACCGCTACTAAAGATACTCTTTTGAATAATTTCATTATATTAAACCCCTCTCAAATTTACCTATTATTGTGTAAGCTGTAATACTTGCTCGTTAACTACGACAATCAACCGACCATCAGAGATCAACCCCAATTGACTTCCATCTGGTGAAAGACTGGCTTCCGTAATGTTACTTTCTGTACTATATAATTCCTGAACAGCACCCTCAGCTGAAACCTTGAATACTTTCATCCAACCATCTTGAGCCAGACCAACCACAATACTTGTTCCACTGTAGGTTGTATTAACATAAGTTACGTCCAGATTCTGAACTAGATTCTGCGATTTCCCATCTTGGGTTACGATCTTCAGTACATTAGAAGCTGTTGAATTATCAGGGTCTGCGCTAAGGTATACAACATTGCCTCCACTCACCAGAGAAGGATAGAGCTTATTATCATTACTTGTTGTTAATGCTTTAGGTTTAGCATCCTTTGCAACTAAATCAAGGGAGTAGAGTTGCGCTCCAGCACTAGAGTAGTCAATAGTTAAAGAATCTTCGGAACTGCTGCTATCATTCTTAGCAACACCCGTAATATTTACAATATAGACTAGCTTTGTTCCATCAGCAGATAGATGCACTTCAGATTTATTCTCTACTTTGTCTTCTAGTACTTGAGTTATTTTCGCGGAGTTAACGTCTATGTAAGAAATCTTATCCTGCTTATCTCCTTGAATAAAGTACACCTTAGAATTATCAGAAGACCACATAAGATCCGTCTTCACCGACGTATCCTCACCAAGAGTTTGCACTTGTCCATTGGATAAGTTCAGTAGAACCAAATGATCTTTGTCATCCGTGTAAATCCCCCACTGGCCATTCGGAGACACCTCCATACCGGCTACTTCTGCACTTGTAGATAACAATTCAGCGTGATAAGATTTATTCAATTTGTATACTTGAGGTACTTCCTCATCTTGCTTAACTGCGATGATATGACCTGAGGCATCCCAATGAAGAGAGTCAAACTCACCCGTAAGTCTTTTCACACTTAACAATTGATTCTCTTGACCTGCATCATTAATCCATTCACCACCTAGTGCTTCAACAATAGAAGGAAGTTCCACGTATGTTCTTCCATCTTGCATTACAGGCGCAAATTTGAACGTGTTGCTACTACCATTCACTTGATACTTCGAAGACTTCGAATCCATTTGAATCGTGTTGGTTGACGTTGCATCTGTAAGGGTGATCGTTCCCTTGGATGACTTGATCGTAGCTCCAACAGCCTGCGCAATGTCACTAAGCGCGTATAATGACACTTGTTTGACGAGAATAGATTTCATGGTGACGTTGACTCCATTTACGCTAACCACAGTGCTATCCACTTTGTATTTAGCTGCTGCCTTCGTTCCTGAAGTCTCGCTTGTTTGCTTCGTGGTGCTTGCTGCCTCTGCTATTCCAACCGATAAAGCAGAAGTTACGAGTACACCTGCTACTATCACCGTGAATACTTTACAATTTCTCATAATTTGGCTTCACCCTTTTCTTATCATTCAAGCTACAGGTTCATTGTCGTCTATCATTGTTAAATCTGTACCGTTGGATTGTTATCAAATTATTAAATGCGTTGTTTTTTTGAAAAATAAGATTTATTCTGTTAAAAAGATGTTATTCCAAAATAGTAAGGAGCCGAAAACATTGTTGTATGCTGTCGCATTTATTCTTTCAATGATTATTGTTCTCGTTCTAATTCCACCATTACGAAGAATAGCGCTCCGTATGGATTTCGTGGACAGGCCCACGAGTAGAAAAATACACAAGGAACCTGTTCCGCACCTAGCCAGTATTGCTATATTTCTTGGATTCATGATTCCTTATATTCTGCTCTCAAAACATTGGGATAAAGAGATGGCTGGCATTATTATAGGATCTTTATTAATCCTAGGGATCGGTATGATTGATGATTGGTATAAAACAAAGGGTAAAGATTTCGGTGCTCTTCCCAAAACGCTAATTCAGGTGTCCGCAGCCGTCATCGTGTATTCTGCAGGTATTTCATTCGAAGGTATGAGTGTCCCATTCTCTGGTCACATGATTATCTTTCCTGAGTGGCTACAGTTTCTGCTCACCATTCTCTGGATTTTTGGAGTAACTACCGTTATTAACTTTATGGATGGTTTGGATGGACTTTCTGGAGGGGTATCTGCGATCTCTGCATTGACGCTGTTCATCGTAGCTATCGCTAAAGGACAACCTCAATCCGCTATCATGGCAATCATACTTATCGGAATCACATTAGGTTATCTCAAATACAATAAACCCCCTGCCAAAATATATATGGGTGATGCCGGAGCTACATTTATAGGATTCATGCTCGGTATTATCGCTCTAGATGGAGCTTTTAAGCAGGTCACAGTCATTTCCATTCTAGTTCCGGTACTAGCACTGGGTGTTCCCATCTTCGACAATATATACGTCGTCATCAAACGACATTTAAATGGACAACCTGTGTACAAGGCTGACCGTAGTCAAATTCACTACCGACTCCTCTCTTGGGGATTAAGCCCTAAGCAAGCCGTACTTTTCATTTATCTCATCAGCGCATGTTTATCGCTATCCTCTATCATTCTGATGCTGCTGAGTTAAGTAAATAGACTCCAAAGACCTCCGCTTCCACGGAGGTCTTTTCGTATAGAAATGACACCAAAAAGCCATTCCTAATAAGGAATGGCTTTTTGGTGTTACATAAGTGTCCCAGGAGGGATTCGAACCCCCGACCGACGCCTTAGAAGGGCGTTGCTCTATCCAGCTGAGCTACTAAGACATATTATTCAAACTATATACTCTGAAAAGTCTGCAAGAAATATTATATCATATAACTGAATATAATCAAACATTAATTTTAAACCCCTCTATTATCAGAGGGGTTTAGTCCATTCTTTACTTATTACCGCGTCGCCAGTTTGTTTTATCTTGCGTATGTTGAGCTGAATTTTTGGCGATCACTTCTTCAGCAAATTCATATTGATGTGCGTATTTATTCCCTTTAACCTTCTTATACTTTTCTGCCATCTTCACCACCCCCTTTAAGGATAGTATGGATTAGCTGAAGAGGAGTTATGAGTTTAAATTATTGTATTACAAACCAAGAAATGCATTGATCCCTGAACCTTTCATCTGTTCGCGTGTATCTTCTGAACCTAGTTCATAAATTTTCTGATATACATCATTCAGTGCATCCTCATAATAAACGTTGACAACTTGTTCCGGAGTATCCGGCCAAGGAAAAACATAACCGGGGAAGGCTTCTTCTTCCTTCTCTTGCACTAACCCCATTAGCAGTAACATTTCCTCAGCTTGCGCTGGTGTCGCATAGATCTCCCATTCATAAGCTGCCAGTGTCTTATCAGGTAATACGGATCTTCCATGTACGGATACATAATATTTATGTTTGTCCAAGGTCAGCCACCTCCTGCTACGAACTATGTGCTCCCCTATAGTTTTATATAAGGACAGACATTTTATGCCTAACTTCGTCATATATCTGGTATCACTTTAGTAAAAAGAAAGGACAGCATGGACAAACGACGAAGAGAGGATGAACCACCATGTGCGGAATAACTGGTTTTATACAATGGAGTGGCGATTTAACACAGGATTCGCAGCTACTTGTCCAAATGACGGAGAGCTTGAATCATCGTGGTCCTGACGCTGCCGGGACATGGATTTCGAATCCCTGTGCCTTTGGTCATAGGCGGCTTTCTGTCATCGATCCCGAGAATGGTGCTCAGCCAATGATTGTTCATCGAGATGAAGATGTATATGCCATCGTATATAATGGAGAACTATATAATGCAGCTGAACTCACTGCAGAATTACGCCAGCGAGGACATCAATTCCGCACACACTGTGACACGGAAGTGCTTCTAGTCTCTTACATTGAATGGGGTCCTGATTGTGTTGAGCGTCTTAATGGCATATTCGCATTTGCGATATGGGACAGTGTACAAGAGCAAGTCTTTTTTGCGCGTGATAGAGTGGGTGTCAAACCCCTCTTTTACAGTCATATAGATGGAACACTCATATTTGCTTCAGAACCTAAAGCTTTACTCCAGCATCCAAAGGTAGAGCCTGTTGTTGGACCCGAAGGCTTAGCAGAAGTATTTATTGTAGGTCCTGCAAGAACGCCCGGTCACGGTGTTTACCGAGATATATCAGAATTACGTCCAGGGCACGCTATGATTTTTAGTCGCGGTGGACTTCGGAATTATACTTACTGGAAACTGGAGAGCCATCATCATGAAGATCATGTAGAAGCTACAGCAGCCAAACTAAGGGAATTATTACAGGATACAATGGACCGGCAACTGATATCTGATGTCCCTGTATGTTCTCTACTTTCTGGTGGGCTAGATTCAAGCGCCCTATCTGCACTTGCTGTAGACTACTATCGCCGGAATGGTCAAGGTAATCTTCATACCTATTCTGTGGACTATGTAGATAACGACAAACATTTCAAATCTCATTCTTTCCAACCTGGAGCAGATGCTCCTTGGATTAAACGAATGGTGGATGAATTAGGAACACAACATCATTCATTGGAAATAGATACACCAGAACTTGTTGCAGCATTAAATGCCTCAACATTAGCAAGAGATTTACCAGGTATGGCTGATGTCGATTCCTCGCTGTATTTATTCTGCCGTGAGATCAAGAAAGATGCTACAGTAGCTATCTCAGGTGAAGCAGCAGATGAAATATTTGGTGGTTATCCTTGGTTTCACCGTGATGACATGTTGAATTCAGGCACATTTCCTTGGGCTGTAGCCCCCGACATGAGAGCAAGCCTACTGTCCCCAGAAATCAGAGATTGGATTACTCCTCTAGACTACCTTGGAGACCGCTACAGCGAAGCTGTACATGAAGTTCCCACACTCAAGGGAGAGACAGAGAAACAAGCTCAGATGCGAGTCATGTCTTACCTTAATATCACACGCTTCATGCCTACTTTATTAGATAGAAAAGACCGTATGAGTATGGGTGTTGGTCTAGAAGTACGCGTCCCTTTCTGTGATCATCGATTAGTCCAATATGTATGGAATATTCCGTGGGATATCAAAATGACGGGCAACCGTGAAAAAGGAATTCTTCGCAAAGCACTCGAAGGTATGCTCCCTGAAGATGTTCTCTATCGTAAAAAGAGTCCTTATCCCAAAACGCATAATCCCGATTTTCTATCTGCTGTTAAAAACCAGATCCTATCGATATTAGATGATCCATCCTCTCCGTTACTACCACTTATTGATACCGTTAAAATTCGAGAGTTAGCGTCATCGCCTGATGCGTCTACGAACCTTCCTTGGTTTGGGCAGCTCATGTCTGGCCCTCAATTGTTCGCCTATTTAGGGCAAGTGAACCACTGGCTCCGCACATACAATGTTTCCATCCGTTAGTTTCATTATTCACAAAAAGAAACGGCTACGCCGTCCTTAAAGGGATGGTAACCGTCTCTCGTAGAACTATAAGAACGTATAGTAAAAACTTATACTTCTTATAGTTCAAAAAAGGCTGTCCCTTATGAAGTGAACTGCACCCCCAATTGTTAGTTGTGTCTAACAATTGGGGCGCAGTTCAAAACAGGGGCAGCCTTTTCTAATACTATAACTCGGATATCTTTGCTACTAATTCCCGCAATGCAGCACCACGATGACTAATGGATTGCTTCTGCTCTAATGTCAATTCAGCCATAGTCTTCTCATACTGAGAAAGAAAGAACAGAGGATCATAACCAAATCCTCCTTGTCCCGCTACCTCAGACGTAATCCAACCTTCTACTGAACCCGATGCCTCTATATGCCCTTTTGTAGAGGGGTCATATAGTACCAGAGAACATTCGAAACGAGCAGGACTAAGTAATATCTGTTCTGTATCTTCCCCTTGCTTCAGTTCCCCAAGCTCTTGTAGAAGCTTGTCATTATTTTCTTGGTCAGTAGCGTTCTCACTAGCATATCGTGCAGAATATACACCAGGGCGACCTTCTAAAGCATCTACACACAATCCAGAATCATCAGCAAGAACGGGTAAGCCGAGAGAATCACCTACAGTTGTAGCCTTTTTCAATGCATTCTGAACAAACGTATGTCCGTCTTCAATCACGTCAGGCAATTCAATGTAATCAAACATACTCTTCACCTTCAATCCAAGTGGTGCAAAAGCATGCTCAAATTCCTGAACTTTCCCTTTGTTCTTCGTTGCAACTATAATCGTATCCTGATCGAACTTCATCGTTCCACTCCTTTAACTGCTTGAGTGGAACCAATCATCAATGCAATAGGACCTAAAGCTTCCTTCTGGCGAATAATAATTTCCTGAATACCTTGTTCTCCAAGCTGAAGCAATTCGTTTAGTTCCTCTCGTGAAAAGGGACTCTCTTCACCCGTGCCTTGAAGCTCTACAAATTTCCCAGTACCCGTCATCACCAGATTCATATCCACTTTCGCCTTAGAATCTTCTTCATAATTCAAGTCTAATCGTGACTGTCCTCCAACCACACCTACGCTGACCGAAGCCAAGAAATCAGTAATCGGGAAAACAGGAAGGCGATGCTGCTGAGCAATTTTATTTACGGCAATAGACAGGGCTACAAAAGCACCTGTAATAGATGTCGTACGCGTACCACCATCGGCTTGTATAACATCACAATCGATCGTAATCGTACGTTCACCCAAGGCCTTCAGATTCACAATGGAACGAAGTGCTCTGCCAATCAACCTTTGAATTTCCATTGTTCGACCGCTAAGTTTACCCCTAGCAGCTTCCCGCTGATTACGTGAATGCGTTGCCCGTGGGAGCATTGAATACTCTGCTGTTACCCAGCCTTTTCCTTGTCCTTTTAGAAATGAGGGTACCTTCTCATCTACAGTAGCTGTACAAATAACCTTGGTATCTCCCATCTCAATATAAACGGAACCTTCAGCATATTTGTTAACATTTGTTGTTAAATTCATCGGGCGCAGCTGATCGCTATCCCGTCCGTCTGATCTCATATTTTCTGCCTCCTACATCATTAGCTTTCCTTTAATTCAAGCAAACCAACCCCATTTTATCAAAGTGTTAACATAAAAGCACCTTTTGAAAATGTCATGTCTCTTAGTGCATGTTCAAAAAGTCGATTATTCAGCACCATAGCTTATGCCTACGATGCCGCGTTTTTTCAAAACGCTTCAGAAGTATACTTCGTGATCAATAGGTGGCTCTTTGAACAACCTCTCTTAGAGGGGGATTTCGTTAATATACTCTGGTCTAGATACAGGTTCGCTATAATTTAATTGATCTGATCCTATAACAGGAGCCGTTCCGTTCAATTGGATTTTCACTTTCGGGTTGCCTGCATTCTCCGCAACGGTTAGAACAACTGACTGTAACATTTCCTGCGGCACCTGCTCTCCTTCAGCAAACATATCATCCTTTAGGGCTACCGTCACCGTTCCGTCCTTAGATGTCTTTACCGATTCTAAAGAAGTCCCTGAAGTCATGACCTGTACTAAATCCCCTCTTATTCCAGGTCCATGAATGAGTTCACCAAGTGCCGTATGTAGCTTATTCTGACCAGGATCCACCAACCGTGTGATCGGTACATAGTATGGAATTCCTGCTGGCGATAAAGCAGAGAAATATACAACTACCGGACTTGAAGTCAAATAATTTGCCCCCTCTCCCTTTTCAAGGTTAATCCCGAATTCACGGCCAAGCGATTGATCAAGCGGTGTTTGATTTATAGGCATTTGCGTGAGCTTCTCACCATCTACCCAAATTTGGACATGTTTAATGTTAGCGTCTCCAGTGAGCGTCCATGTGATTGCTTCTAGCATGGCGCGTTCATTCTTGGCATCATACGTAACGAATGGCTTACTAAACTCCACAATCGCAGTCTTCTTGTCCTTCTCTACGCTAACATCCTTCACTTCCGTTCCAGCTGGCAACACACCCATAAATCCTTCAGGTATAAGCGTCTTGTAGAGGCCGTCCTTCACGATAGATTCGAGTGCTACGCGAAGGGAGGCGCCAACGTTCTTATCATCTGATTGTGGAAGAGCTAATGACACCGGAGCCAACAAGCCATTCTCGTTGAATAAATAAACGGTAGCTGTAGGTGCAACAGCCGTAGTCTTCGTCGCCCCATCAGTAACAGCACCGTTCACCATCTGTAACATTTGAGCCTCCTGCTGTGCTGGTGGTGGATCTACTTCCTTAGATTCTTTACTAAAACCGCTACATCCGGACATAATAATAGGTACGGCCAACAATCCAGCAGCAGAAATCCTGCGTATTCTATAAATTTTAGACATAATCTATGTTCTCCTCCTAACAATTTTGTACAGTTTGTACTAATATGTATACGAGCCCCTTATTGAAAAAATAACCACTTTTTATTTAGGAACATGAAGTATACTACAAGAAAATGAGGTGATTTTATGGATATCGAAAAAATTCCATATAGTCTAAACAGTAAAGCTGTAGCAAATGCAACTCATGAATGGTTACATAAAAGGGGCGTCAAAATCACAGAAATCGCTGAGCTGGTGATGTTTTTGCAACAAAAATATTATCCCAACCTAACGATGGAAGAGTGTATTGAGAATGTTGAGATGGTCCTCAGTAAGCGTGAAGTACAGAATGCTGTATTAACAGGGATTCAGTTAGACGTTCTCGCAGAAGAGGGAAAACTAATCTCTCCTTTACAGGAAATGTTAGTGAATGATGAGGGACTCTATGGCGTCGATGAAATTCTTGCTTTTTCCATCGTAAATGTATATGGAAGCATTGGATTTACGAATTATGGTTATGTGGACAAGTTAAAACCTGGCGTGTTAGAAAGACTTAATGATAAAACCTCAGGACAAGTTCATACTTTTCTGGACGACATTGTAGGCGCAGTGGCTGCTGCGGCTAGCAGTCGCATTGCCCACCGGAAGCAAGCTGAGAAAGAAGCGAACTACACTGAAGATAATAAGGAATCTAATCCTCTTTAGACAAACTTCAGAGTAAGTTGACGGCACTTAAAATCGTTGAAAGCAAAAAAGAAACTGCCATGACACTAGCAGCTTCTTTATATTTTCTGAAGTTTCAGCAAGAGTGCTTCGTTAGTGCCTGATGTAATCAAACAAAACGGGCAAGGATCGAAAGTATCCCTCACTCGCTTTGTTGATACCCTTTCCAAGCATGCTTGGAAAGGGTTTGAATAAATGAATAGTAAAACTTTCTGACGTCATCATCGACTGACTATAAGATGAACTGACTGTCTTTTCTGCGCGTTTGACAGTATGAAGTTAGCTAACGACTCCACTTTGATGAGCAACGCCACCTTAATTATTGCCACCACCGCCACCAGTTCCGGTACCAGCACCGCCGCCACCGCCACCGCTATTAGCCTCCGTATCATCGGGGTCAATGTTAGCGAGTGTGTTCACGTTGATATTCTTCGGATTATTTTTGACATTGACTACAATCTTTATTTTGCTAAGGAGTTTATTTAAGATTTTAACTTGTTCTTTAAGTTTACGAGATTCTCTTTTAATTTTTCTTAACTTTTTACATTTATGACAATCACACATGTTTGTTTCCTCCCTTCTGATGATTGTTTTTGTACAGCGTTCCTTTTCTGTGCATTTGGCATTATAAAGTTAGCTAACTACTCCACTTTGATGAGCACCGCCACCTTAATTATTGCCACCACCGCCACCAGTACCGGTACCGCCGCCGCCGCCTCCGCCGCCAGCATTAGCCTCCGTATCATCGGGGTCAAAGTTAATGAGTGTGTTCACGTTGATATTCTCCGGATTGTTCTGGATGCGAACTTTGACATAATTCTTAGCCTTAGATTTAGATTTATTTGACATTTTGTTTTCCTCCCTTCCATTTGGATTAATATATACTATGAAATCTGTCAAAGACTTGTTTATGCTAATCTACTAGTAGATTGGTATATTTCTAACCTTTAATTGGAATGAACCTATTATTATGGGGAAGCTAGCTAAAGTTCTAGTTAGAGCTGGTCAATAATAATAAACCTCCAAGTACACTTTTCAAAGTGAACCTAGAGGTTTATTAGTTGCGGTAAAGATGATGCCACCGTTCAAAGTAGATGAAGATTGTGCTTTATCTCGACGCACCAATTCCTGTAAATGAGCGAGAGCTTCACACATGGCAAACCTCATTTGGTGAAGAGATAATCTATTACCAAATAGAGTAGCGCAAATCTCATACCCACTTTGCGGAGATTGAATTAGAAGCTTCTCAATCTCTAATAAGCGTTGTTCATGATGTGCTAGCAGATCCTCTATTCGTTTATGGAAAGTAGAGAATGGATTCCTATGTCCTGGAAAAGCTTGTTTCACCTCAACGTTGTTAAATTTCAACAAACTATTCATAAAGGTATTCAACGGTTCAGGATCACTACCGGGAATCAAACTGACATTTGGTGAAATCTGGGGTAGAACAGCATCACCACACATCATAAGACCGAAGTCACGATTGTATAAAGATAGATGTCCCGGTGCATGTCCTCCAGTCTCTATAACTAACCAAGATAGACCACCCAATTCAAGGTGACTTTCACCTTTTACTATTGTAATATCAGGTGCAGGTGAAACCTGAGGTAAGAAATCAAGTAAATGTTGTTCCATCTGACCTGTCCATTTCTCGGGCAATCCATGCTGTCGCAACCATAACATTAATTCTGTATTGATAACGGAGTCCTCTCCCCACATCATAAGAGACTCATCATAGGCTCTTTGAGACATGTATACCAAGCAGTCGCTTTGGGATTGAAACCAACCAGCCAGTCCGTAGTGATCTGGATGATGGTGAGTAACAAAAACTTCACTTACATCATGAAGCGTATAACCTAAGTACTCGAGTGCTTTCTCCCACTCTTTTTCTGTTATGCTATTGCGTGGTCCCGGATCGATAATGGCTACACCACCGGATGAATCTTGTAATACATAACTGTTCACCCATCTTAACGGATAGGACATCGATATTTTAACTTGGTTGATCCCATAATCCCAAGTAATCATTTCTGGCATGTTCACTATTTATGTAATCTCCTTTCCCCTAAATCGTGCTTTTTTCTTAATTATAGTATACCCTATTGACATTAACTTCGAAAAAATATATGATTTTGCTAGATTATTCTTTCATTTACTTCAACAATTAAATATCTTCCACCTGTAAAGGGGAGTAGCTGTACAATAAAGTCGTCAATACGAGAGAATCTTCTCCGGCTTTGTTGACAATTCACAACTGTTAGCGAGACCTTTACCAAGTAGTAAATCCTTTATTTTTAGAGGTTTTTACTTTCTTGGTAAAGGTCTTTTTTAATGTTATTAGTTAGGAAGATACATTAATTGACGATTTTCTCACAGCAATTTGAGAGTAATAAGTAACACATCATTATTTTGCTAAACGCGCGGCTTAAAAAGCCGTAGATGTTTATACTACTTAACTAGATATATAAAAGGGAGGAAACAACGTTGGATTTTGGATTATTATTGGAGTATGGATGGGTACTTATTGTACTTGTTGGATTAGAGGGGTTACTCGCAGCAGATAATGCGTTAGTGTTAGCGATTATGGTGAAGCACCTTCCGGATAATGAACGGAAAAGGGCACTTTTTTACGGGTTAGCAGGCGCATTTGTTTTCCGCTTCGGTTCATTATTTGTTATTTCATACTTAGTAGACATTTGGCAGGTACAGGCTATTGGTGCCCTTTATCTCTTGTTTATCGCAGCAAATCATATTCTCAGAAAATTTGTTTTCAAAAAATCAAAAACAGAAGAAATTCATGGCAGTTCAGCTCAACCCAAAAAGAAATCTGGCTTCTGGATGACGGTATTTAAAGTCGAAGTCGCTGATATCGCTTTTGCAGTAGACTCCATTCTAGCCGCAGTAGCATTGGCAGTAGCATTACCAAAAAGTGGGCTTCCGCGAATTGGAGGATTGGATGGCGGACAGTTCCTAGTCGTCTTTGCCGGAGGATTAATTGGATTGATCATTATGCGTTTCGCAGCATCATACTTCGTGAAATTGTTACATTCACGTCCTGGTCTAGAAGTTGCAGCCTTCTTCATCGTAGGTTGGGTTGGCGTCAAGCTTGCTGTAATCACACTTGCTCACCCATCCCTTGGCGTGCTTTCTGAATCTTTTGCACATAGCACTATTTGGAAAGTTAGCTTTTATGTCGTTCTAGTCTTGATCGCTGTCTTAGGCTGGTTCCTAAGCAGCAAGAATGAAGAACATAGTGAAGAGAATTCTGTGCATGAAATGAATAAACAATTAGAACATTAAGATCTTGTTGTTTAGTAACTTAAAACCGCCTTCTTAAGATTATAGAAGGCGGTTCTTCATGTCTGATCACATATGTATGTTCTGCTATAAATCGCACTTTGTCTCCATCTACTCTTTCCGATTTCAAGATAAATCTTTATAATTGTAATCTGCATTATATGTTCATTCCAACAAAATTGTAATTAGCAAGCTTATCCCTAAAAGAAATATGGCGATAAGAGAGAGCTTTAAGCTTTTACCTCTTTTTTTCTTTTCTGGTAAAGAAGCTATAATTTCTTCCGTTCTTACTTCGTTATTTCTAAGCTGTGCTTTGAAAGATGCATATAACAAATTGCCACAATGATCACAAAATTTGGCTGTATTTTCGTTCTCAAAGTTACATTTAAGACAGTCAAGTTCATTCTCCTTTCTTTCATATCAATGAATAACAACCCATTAAAGTAATTATATACCATATTGAACTAACAGTAAACACAATGAAACTAGCAGTATATTAAATTTCTGTTAACCTTTCACTACTGTTTAAGGTGGAGGGTGATATAACGATGGATTATATGCAATTAGGATCGCGGTTGCGTCAAGAAAGACTTAAACATAATCTTACCCAAGAAAGATTGGCAGAGAAGATCGACGTCTCTCATGCCTACATTGGACAGATTGAACGTGGAGAGCGAAGCCTCACACTCGAAACCCTTATCAAGTTAGCCAATCAATTGGGAGTAACGGCAGATGATTTACTTCACTCATCCCTCAAAATGAAGGAAAGTCACTTCATTCATAAAATTACACAATTGCTCCAGGACCGTCCAACTCATGAGCAGCAAATGGCATTAAGCATGCTTGAAGTTATGTTTACTCATTTGGATCAGAATTCTACGAAGTAAAAGAACAACAAATAACCTTCTGACTGTGAACTACCTAATTTAAAGGGAGACACATTTCAGAAGGCCAAGGGGAAATTGAAGGCTTAGGTCTTAGGTCAAATCACAAGTTCGCCAAGCTTAATCAGCTCGACAACAGCTTGCGAACGTCCCTTGACATTTAGTTTTTGCATGACATTTGAAATGTGGTTACGCACCGTTTTTTCGCTTATGAATAACTGCCCTGCGATATCTCGTGTCGTTTTGTCTTGAACAAGTAATTCAAATACTTCTCGTTCACGGTGGGTCAACAAAAATTTGCTCTTGTGGTCGTTATTTCCCTTCAATGGTGTCACCCCTCCTTGCCCGGGTTTATATGGTCTAACAAGGTAAAGGGATACAGTCAACACATATTATGTATTGGGAGGGTTAATGGTGCCGTTGCAACTCTAAAATGGGCGATAATAGATACAAAAACACCGCCAAAATGGCGGTGTAGAGAACTAACCTTACCGGTCCGTCACGCCCTCTCGGTCACGCCGATTTAGTCCGATAACGCTGGTACAATGCTAGTGTATTTTATGAAATGGATTTCATAGCAAGTCTTTTATTTCAGAAGCCGACTGACAATATGATAAAATAAAATAACTACATTCTCGTACTCTAAGGAGGTAACTGCACCGATGGCTAACATAAAAGAAATCGCACGCATCGCTGGTGTTTCCGTAACTACCGTATCGCGTGTGCTCAATGATCATCCTTATGTCAGTAAGGACAAAAGAGCCGCTGTGCAGAACACTATAGAGCAATTAAACTACACCCGGAATATGAACGCCGTACATCTCATTACCGGCCGCACGAAAACAATAGCTGTGGTTATGCCCTATATTAGCCTTTTTTATTTCTCAGTCATTATGGAGGGTCTTGCTCATGAAGCGTTGTTATCGCAATACCGGCTGATTTTGTGTCAAACTGATTACCGTTCCGAAGAGGAAATTAAGGTACTCGACATGCTACGCAACAAGGAAATTGACGGCGTTGTCATCGTGTCTACAGCACTGAAGCCTGAAGTCATTGAGGAATATACGATTTACGGCCCCATTGTAACCTGTCAGGATAGTGGCGAACGCAGCTTTTCCTCTGTATATATAGAGCATTATTCTGCCTTCCGCCACGGTCTGCAATATTTATCCGACAAGGGACACCGTAAAATTGGATGCTGCATGGGAAGAAAACTTGGCAGTAGTAACTCTATTAGACTATCCGCTTTCCATGACTTCCTTGCAGAATCTGACTTCCCTTTTCAAGAGGAGTGGATGATATTTGACTGTCTGAATGAAGAGGACGGCGCTGAGGTGCTGCATAGACTGTTAAATATGACAGAGCGGCCTGACGCTATCATTGTTACCGGGGATCATGTCGCTGCCGGTCTGATCATTGAAGCAGGGAAGCATCACATTCGCATCCCTGAAGACCTCGCAGTGATCGGATTTGATAACCAGCCTATTGGTAGACTGCTAGGACTAACAACAATAGATAATCAGCTATTCGAGATGGGCGCTGCCGCATTTCGAATCATTCACGGACAGATTACCGGAGATGGTGGAGGACAACCTATATACCGAAAACTGGATTACCACATAATAGAGCGCTCTACAGTGTAATACAGGCCAGTAATTTAAAGACTCACAAAAAGAATCGGCAGGGTATTATGTCGTTGCTACTCTGTCCCCCTCATTAATACACCCTCTATCATTAATTACCTGTATTACAGCAGTTAATAGATTACCATCACAAACGCCTACATCCCCTTTGAGCTATAACTTCAAATTGAAGAAATCACATTTTTATATTGACAGTAAAAGGCTACGGACTTATGATAAACCCAGATTAATTGATAATCATTATCAATTATACATATAAAAGGGGTGTTCTAATGAAATTTCATTCTGCTGTTCCCGCTAGTCTTATTGCCGCTTCTATTCTATTTACCGGATGTGCCAACAAGGACGACGCTAGCAATGCCACCGGCTCTGTAAATGAATCAACCTCATCTGCAGATAACAAGCCTACAGCTACAAAGACTGTCACAACGGATCAGACGGTCTCAATCGATTTCACCTCGGCCATCGATCAATACCGTAACTTTGTTATTGAGCAATGCGATATATTTGTGAAGGAAACGGAGAAGTTTACGAACGCAGTTAAGGAAGGTAAATTGGAGGAAGCCAAAGCTTTATATGCCCCAACCCGTATGTATTATGAACGAATTGAACCTATTGCAGAGGCACTAGGCGATCTTGATCCTAATATCGATGCTCGTGTGAATGATGTTGAAGAAGCCAATTGGCGAGGATTCCATCGCATAGAGAAAAGTCTATGGGAAGATGGCACAACGGATGGGCAGGAAGAATATGCTGATCAATTACTTAAAGACGCTCAATTGCTTCGAGCCAAAGTAGAGACCGTAGAAATCGATGCCGCCATGATGGTAACAGGTGCGGTTGAACTACTAAATGAAATATCGTCTTCGAAAGTCACAGGTGAGGAAGAACTATACTCTCATACCGATTTATATGATTTCGTAGCCAACGTAGAAGGCGCAAGTAAGATCTATGAAATCTTAAAACCTGCACTCGCAACAAAAGATGCTGATTTGGAAAAACAAATCGGCGAACGTTTTACTGCGCTACTGAAAGAACTTGAGCCCTTCAAGGAAGGCAAAGGATATATTTCATACGAGCAGTTGAAAGAGGAAGAAGTTCGTACACTAAGTCAAAATTTAGATGCCCTTGCCGAACCCCTCTCAAATATGGGTACTATTTTGGGAGTGTAAATGATGGAACCTTCTGAATCTAATAATCAACCCGAATCTATTCTCAAGAAAAAAATCAACCGTCGTGAACTATTACGAATCGCTAGTGTGGGTGGGATTGGCCTCATGCTAGGCGGGGCTGGGATTGGCGGCATCCTGTCTACACGCACCAAAGTTAAGTCTGAGGAAGCTAGCATTTCCAACATAGATCGTATTCCATTTCATGGTAAGCATCAGGCTGGGATTGTTACACCCGCCCAGAATTTCATTTGCTGTGCAGCTTTTGATATCACTACTAGTGATATTGGTGAAGTACGCAAACTGTTTCAAGTATGGACTGAGGCTACCCTCACCATGACACAAGGGAGTCTGATTGGTAGTAATAATAATCAGAACCTTCCACCTTCAGATACAGGTGAAGCTGCGGGACTTTCACCTTCAAGAAGCACCATTACCTTTGGTGTTGGTCCCTCCTTCTTCGATTCACGATTTGGATTGCAGTCTAAGCGTCCTGCTAACTTTCAAGATCTTCCCTCCTTTCGGGGAGATCAGCTACAGCCCCAATGGTGTGGAGGTGACTTGATGGTACAGGTCTGTGCAGACGATATGCAGGTTGCCTTTCATGCTATTCGAAATTTAACTAGACTTGCTAGAGGTAAAGCCGTGCTTCGCTGGACACAAGATGGATTTCAGCGTACAACTCAAGCAGACCCATCTGCAGGAACGCCCCGTAATCTTCTTGGATTTAAGGATGGTACAGGCAATCCAGATGTATCTGACCCTGATCTCATGAACCAAGTCGTATGGGCTCAAAACACAGATGGTGCTACATGGATGACTGGCGGCAGTTACATGGTTGTAAGACGTGTCCGTATGCTCATCGAAGTGTGGGATCGATCTAGTCTCAAAGATCAGGAAGCAACCTTCGGGCGTTATCGTGATAGCGGTGCACCGATGGGAGCTCAACAAGAATTTGATCCTGTAGACGTTCATGCTACAACGCCTGAGGGTAATCTCCAGATTCCAGCCAATTCCCATGTGGCTTTATCTCATGGCGATGGAACCTTAAAGTTACTACGACGTTCTTATTCTTATTCTAGTGGGATAGATTCAACCCGAGGTCAGCTAGATGCAGGATTACTCTTTATAAGCTTTCAAAGAGATCTATATAAACAATTTGTGCCTATCCAGCAGAAGCTTGCTGCTGGGGATAAGCTTAACGAGTACATTTCTAATATTGGAAGTGCAGTTTTTGCTTGTTTTCCTGGCATTGAACAAGGAAGATATATAGGTGATTCTTTATTCTAATTTCAAGAAATTCAAACCAAGGAGACCTATTTCAATGCTATTATCCATTCGATTATCACGCATAAGAATTACGGCATGGGTGAGTGCTCTCCTCATTGTCTGTTGCATATGTGCCTATCCCATTTCTGTTTCAGCAGAAAATGACAACAATTCCGCTATCGATCAACTCATGCCTGCTGTCGGTAGCGTTCTTGTAGAAGCAGGTCAACGACAATGGGATACTGCGTTAGACGATTTACAGTATGTGCAACAACTGTGGGATACATTACAATCTAAAGAACCTGCTAGTGAAACCGCCTTGGCTAACGATATTGACTCCGCATTAACCGAAGCTAGACAAAAACTTGAAATCAAAGACATCCAAGCAGCTAAAAAATCATTATCCACGCTAGCCAAGTCCGTAGATCGATATATTTCTGCTGTCCAACCCAAATCTGAACAGGATACTAATAGAGGACCCGAAACAGCTAGAAAACTGCTCTCCTATGCTAAAGAAAGTATGGTAGCCATGGAGCAGGAAGATTGGACAAAAGCAGAACAAAGCTATCAATATATTGTAAAAGACTGGAAAAAATCCGAGTCTGCTATCCGTCAAGACCAATTTAATGTATATGGACAATTAGAAACTCAAATTACTCTAGTCCGTGTAAATCTTCAGGCAGATCCTATTAAAGGAGATCAAGCAAAACTGCAGATGCAGAAGCTTATCAGCTTACTTGAAGATTATTCAGAAGGTAAAACAAACAACAGTATCACCACTGACAAACATACGCTTAAAGATTTACTTCAAGTTCTAAAGTCTGCACGTAATCAGGTTCAGGATGGACAAATAGATCAAGCGGCTCAGAACATGGAACAATTTATTACATTATGGCCTTCTGTAGAAGGTGAAGTACAATTATATTCTGCGAAACTATATACCGAAATCGAGAATCAAATGACAGCTGTATCTGGCTATTTACTCTCGAAACCGCCTTTACTCGCCAAAGCAATACAAACTATGGATGATATGCTTACATCCCTAGAACCCATTTCAAGTAATCAGACATATACCGCTTGGGATGCGTCGCTCATTCTACTTCGTGAAGGATTAGAAGCCATCTTAGTGTTAGCGGCCTTACTCTCCTACCTTAAGCGTAGTGGTATTGATCATGGAAAGAAGTGGATATGGTCTGGAGCAGGTGTCGGCTTAATCCTGAGTTTCATCCTCGCTGTTGTGCTTCATTACACGATTTCTCAAGCAACATCGGGAAGTACACGTGAATTTATTGAAGGAATTACAGGTCTGGTAGCTGTCATCATGATGCTAACTGTAGGTTATTGGATGCACAGTAAAGCGAATATCACTGCATGGAACAATTATGTGAAAGATCAAGTAAATAATGCACTGGCTAAGGGTAGCTTGTGGTCATTATTTGCCGTATCTGGACTTGCTATTCTTCGTGAGGGAGCAGAGACAACGATCTTCTATGTAGGGATGGCTCCTTCTATTGATCCTTTCCAGCTCATCTTAGGGATTAGCATTGCACTTGCCATTCTTGTTGTCGTTGGCTATGCCATTATCGTACTAAGTGTTAAATTACCCATCCGTGGTTTTTTCCTTACGGCTACACTGTTAATTTACTATTTAGTGTTACGATTTCTTGGTCAAAGTATTCATGCATTACAAGTTGCAGGTCAATTCCCTGCACATACCCATGAATATTTACCCTCCTTTTCGTGGCTAGGTATGTATCCCACTTGGGAAACATCCATCCCTCAGTTCATATTACTCGTTTATATCGTCTGGCAATTTATCATCAAAAAACCACATAAATAAGAAGAAACGGCTGCGCCGTCCTTAAAGGGACTGTAACCGTTTATCGTTGAAATATAAGCAAAGTATAGTGAAAACTTATACTTTGCTTATTTAATGAAAAAAGCCCTTGTTGAAAAACAAGGGTTTGATTGTTTAATAAAGACATATTATTTATCTGGATCCATGGTACTATCGTGCATTGGGAATATACGATAAACCAATTTTTTGAAATCAGTCACTAAATTAGTGTTATTCACATTGTTTACTCCAGTACCATACGTTGTAGCAAATGTGTTTAGACGTGCTACAAAGTCTGGATCAGAAGATGCATATACCTTTTTGATTCCAGGTACTTGTTTCTGTACAATGGATGTAATTTGTTTTCTAATCTCCGTAGGGATATTATTTACAGCTGTACTACTTCGATTATATCTTACACCTTCATTGTCTAGTGGTGTAACCTTGTTATGATAGTTACTTGTTCTAGCATTGTTATTCTGGATATTTTTAGCTCTATATCCATTTCCTTCAATACCATTATTATCAGAAGTCATATCACGTAATAGGCCGTAACTTCCTGTCGCCGTCGTGCCATTTAATCCTCTGTTTCCTTTACTGTCATTTCTGTAAGAGTTATACTGACCGTTTATACCATTTACATTATTGTTTACATCCCTTACACCATTTAGACCATTTACATTATTGTTTACATCTCTTACTCCATTTAGACCATTGACATTGTTGTTTACATCTCTTACTCCATTTAGACCATTTATTCCATTTGCACTATTGATATATGCTGGCCCTCTTCCCACACTTAAGTTATTCACTGTATTACCGGCGTTGTCCAAAGAAACAGCAACGTAAGCATTGTCATCCGTCAAGAATACATTAGCTGAACGGACTCCTTTGATTGCTGCAATTTTGGCCGCAAGTTTACGATCGACATGCAGATTCGTCATCTGATCCATTGTTGTGTTATTACGTGTAGTTAATCGGTCTCTACCATCACGTAACGAATTAACTCCAATACGTCTATCATCATTAGTGTTACGAACGTTCTTCGTATTAATATTCGTGTTGGCTGGCTCTTTCGTCATACACCCCGCTACACCAAACATACTTACAAGAAGCGCTGTCGATAAAGATAAATTAATTGCTTTCGATCGTATCATTCATTCAGCCTCCATTCAACAGTGTGTGTTACATGGATTAGGATGACCTGCTAAACGAAGAGCTATGCTGAAAGGATTTGACATAAAAGCAATACTTACTCAAAAAGAACCCAAATTGATTGCCCATACACACCGCAGTTGAAATAAGGCGTATTGTATAACAGAAGAGTGTCTTGGAGGTGATCTATATTGAAGGTATTGTTCACATTCTATGTTCCGAGTGGTGGAGTTGAAACACTTAATCGCCTGCGCTGTATTGCCCTACAAAAACACGGTATTGAGGGACATTTACTATATCTTCAATGGGGAGCAGGTCAGCAAAATATTCATAATATCCCTACTTATATAACTTCTGATGACTCAGAAATTTCCTCTTTATTGCATGAACACAATTACGATGCCATTGTCGTAATATCGGATTACTTTATGTTGGAACGTCTACGTTCACTCGGATACCAAGGTCCACTTCTCTTTGAAGCTCAAGGATTTGGAACACTTGAACAAGCTACAGCCACGATAACTGAAGCGGCAACTTTCCTTGAGCGCTATTGCAGCGCTGTTCTACTCCCACAAACTTCCCACTTAATTGAAATTTTTATTAATCTATGCCCGTGGTTACCCCGATTTATCATTCCAAATCTGCTAGAAACCTCATCCTTTACGCATCTTACGACGGAATCTCCTCCTTATCCTGCAATTGCATGGGTTGGCAGATTGGAAGCCAATAAAAATTGGAAGGAATTCCTAAATATTAGTTATCAACTCTTACAGATACAACCTAATATAGGAATTTGGATGTTCCAAGACGCCAATTTATTCGATGAACGAGATCGCGACGAATTCACAATCATGGTTCAACAACTACACTTAGATTCTGTCATTGGGTATTTCTCCAATATTCCGCATCATGAAATGCCTAGATATTACTCTATGGTTGGAGATTCTGGAGGATTTCTATTATCGACTTCAATCCTAGAAGGATTCGGATATGCCGTAGCTGAAGCTATGAGCTGTAAATGTCCTGTTCTTAGTACCGATTCCGATGGTGTTCGGTCATTCATTACTCATAATACTACAGGTAAGTTCTATCCTCGTGGCAACATTACCAAAGCTGTTGAAGAAGGAATAGAGATCATGCGAAATAAGCCATTACGCCATTTGATTCGAACTCAAGGACAGAAACACATAGCTTCACATTTTTCTCCCGAACAATATGTAACTTCTTTTCGTCAAATGATGAATGAACTTCACGTTTTTTAGAACATTCAAAGATCGGAGAAGATAATCATCATGAAAATTTTACTTGTGACTTACTGGGGTTTAACAAATATGGGAGGAATTTGGACGTACATGAACCAGTTAGCCTCCAGGCTTGAGCAGCAAGGGTATGAAGTTGATCTCATGGGAACTGACATTGAGAACGACGCTTTATACATTCTAAATAAAAATAAGTCTTTTAATAAAAAAGAAGTTCGAGAAATACTCCGAGAAAAAACAATCTCTAATATCCTCACCTCATATCAAACTAGTCATGAACAAATCCTCAGCTTAGAAGTAGAACGTAACACTTTTGAACTGGGCGCAACCTACTTGGGAATCGATCAATACGATCTGATCCATGCACAAGATCCCATATCTTCCTATGCCATAAGCCGTATTCTTGATAAAAAAATCCCTCTAATTGCTAGCTTCCATGGTTCTTTTGCAAGAGAGATGTTCTTCGAGTACCAATCCATCACTCCAACCTTGACATGGAAAGAATTTAAGAAGACAGACCTATGTATGTACTATCAATCTATGGAATACTTAGGCGCTCATGTAGCAGATCGACTTATCGTATCTTCTTATTGGATTAAAAAGACGATTATGGAGCTTGGTATTCCAACAGAAAAATTTCGTATAGTTCCCTATGGAATTAATCTAAATACCTATGATACCAAGTCTAAAGTGGAATTCGCAGTTCTTCCACCCTTAGGGAAAAAAGTAATTATGTACACGGGACGCTTAGAATATATAAAGGGAGTGCAGCTATTAATTGAGGCGCTTGGTAAATTAAAAAAAAACCGCCAGGATTGGGTATGTTGGATCGTTGGAGAGGGAAGCATGCGTAAGGAGCTTCAGTCTCGCTGTATTCAATTAGATATCCAGCAGGATGTTGTGTTATGGGGGGAACAAGAAAATATTCCTTCCATTCTATGTAAAGCGGATATTTACGTCCAACCTAGCTTACAGGATACCCAACCCTTCTCCGTAACTGAGGCCCAGCTTGCTGGAATACCTTGTATCGTATCCAATACTACCGGGATGCCAGAAATGATTCAGCATGAACTTACCGGTTGGTTAACCCCTCCAGATAATCCAGAACTTCTATGCGAAAGAATTGCTTTCGTGTTAAAGCATGATCATATCCGCGTTATGGTTGGAAAGCATGCTAAAATCTGGGCTACCGAACATCGATCCCTTGAAGTGATGTTTGAAGCCACATTAAGAGCATACCTAGAATTGATGCATGTATAATCACCATTTCTTCAATGATTCATAGAATATTCCAACAACATGGAGGTATTAGTAAGGACCCACTTAAACAAAGTGGGTCCTTGCCATGATCTTTTCTTTGTTAACCCACAGCCAAATAGTGTTATGAACTTTATGTACACAACGACGAACCTCGGTTCGCTGAACTCTATTCTCTCTCATTGGTAGTTTCAAAAAATTCCAAAGTCACCCGTAATGTGAAATTGGAAGTTTCTTGATGTGTCATAAATTTGCACGACTAACCATATCTAACACAGCTCTTTCAAATGCAGTATAACTTCTTTCCCAAGAAAAGTGATATGAATCTCGCTCTCCCTTCATTGCTAATTCCTTACGTAGAGCTGGATTCTCTAAAAGTCTAATAATATCAGTAGCCAACTTGTTCTCATATCTATAGGTCATCAAGCAATTCACTTCATTTACTGCATATTCCGTATTTCCTCCAGCGTACAAAGTCACCAATGCTGCACCACATCGCATCGCTTCAAGACCTGGTAATGAGCCTGTATCATAGGTACCTGAACTCACAAAAATATCTGTCTGGTTGTAGTGATATCTCAATTCCAGATCATCAGCAGGTGTGTAGATAACGAAATAACCTGTATCCTTCAATGTTTGCAAGATTGGAGACTGATAATATTCGCCTGGTGGTGAGATCAAGTTAATCTGAACAGAAGGAAACTGAGTTTTAACCTTTGTTAATTGCTCAATCAAATAATTCTGTTCTCGATGCCATGCAAAGCCACCTTCAGGCATTCTAATTATGGCTGATACATTTACAGATTGCTCTGTCTCGGAACGAATTTTAAGATTTTTAAAGAAATAATTAACTCCCACGGGAACTATACTTCCATATATACCATGGTTATTAAATATCATTTGCTGCTGCCAGCCAGATAAAACAAGTAAGTTAGGCACCATGTGATAGCTAGGAAAGGATACATGATTTTCTGTCAAGAATGTAGGCTCATAACACAACGAAAGACGAATATGGATACCCTTTCCGTTCTTACTTGCTTGCTCAGCTACTGGAACCGTTGTATAAAAATTAGAAATAATAATATCACTTATCGGAAAATCAGATTCATACAATTCTGTATGAGTTGTATGAACGAGATTAGAGTAAATATCATATTTAATAACACCTTGCTTTGGCATAACAATGTAGACCTCGTGTCCACCTTTAGTGAGCCGATTTGTAATCTCTACTAGCATCCTCTGAGCTCCACCATGACACAACGTTAGTATAGGAAATGTAAATCGCATCCCTCATCCCTCCTGTTGAATAAGCTGAAGTATAGTTTCGCGATGTGTGTCTTGCACAAGTCTCATTTCATTGTATAATTCATCTCTATATAGCACTGTTCCCATGTTGTTATGAAGCCTATATTCGAGAAGTGCGACATCTACATAGAATAGTTTGAAAAAAGGCAAAATACGGAGCCACAGATCATAATCATGGGTGTATCGTCGCTCTTCATTGAATAGGCCGACCTTTCTTAACACGTTCATATCCATCATGATGGAGCAACCGTTAATAGGGCATTCGCTCATTAAAGTTTCTAGTAGATGTCTTGGGCTCTGAAAAGAACAACGAATAGGCTCACTCGTTCTAATGCTCTCAGAGTTGATATAATAATAAGCTGTATGACTTATTAGAGCATGATTCGTTAGCATAAATTGAAGTTGTCGCTCTATTTTATCTGAAGTATAGATATCATCGGAACTAAGCCATGCGAAATATTGTCCCGTTGCTTGTAATATTCCATAGTTCAGTGCACTCGCTGTCCCCCCATTGCTCTTACGAAAGTAGCGAATGGTATTCAAGTATGGGGTAATAAGTTGCCTGTGTGCTGTCGAACCATCATCCACTACAATAATTTCTATATTGCTATAGGATTGTGCTCTAGCACTTTGAATGGCTTGATCGACGTAGGGACAGTTATAAAAAGGAATAATGATCGATACTTTAGGCCCATCATCCAGTATATTTTCTGAACATTTTAACTTCTGTTGAAACTGAAGTGAAGCATCTAAGGCGTTCGTTTCATCGTACATGCTACTTCCCTCCTTTCTTCTAACCTCCAAGTCTTTGCAGAAATTGCACGAACGGATCATAATAACGAGCCTTAGTAGCAACAATTTCTTGTTGGATCGTAGCTTGATGTCTTAACGATCCCATCTCATCATGAATGCGGTATGCTGTTAACGATTCGTTAAGAAAAGGAAAGTAGTATCCACCCAACATGACGCGATACCACAGATCGAAATCATGTGTGTAAGGTAGCCCTTCATCAAATAATCCAATAAAGCCAAACAGTTCCTTTCTCATCATAACTGTGCATCCATTCACTGGATTTCCATGTATGAAACAGCTATAAAAGTCCTTCACAGTACAGAAAGATGCACCTGCTTTCTCTTGTGTCACGTTACTGGCTGCATCAATTAGATTAAAATTTGTATAAGATATATAAGCATAATGTTCCTGCATAAAGAGAACCTGATTATTGATTTTAGCTGGATAGAATATATCATCAGAACTAAGCCAAGCCACATACTGTCCTGTGGCGTGTACAATTCCGCGATTAAGAGCCGTTGCTGTCCCCCCATTACTTTTACCCAAATAATTTATATACGGAAGATAGGGAGTGATTTTATCTACATGCTGTGTAGAACCGTCGTCTACAACGATAATCTCAAGCGGGGTATAGGTTTGCGAAAGTGCTGATTGTATCGCTTGATCAATATAAGGGCAATTATAAAAAGGAATTACTACGCTTACCAATGGTCTTGTCATTCTCCCTTTACCCCCTCAGTACGAAAGTACTCCATAATATCAAGAAGAGATTGCTCCCAAGGGATTTGGGGCTTCCATCCCATATCATACAAATCCTTAGACTGGCATTCATCATCTATCCAAGAGGACTGTGGAGCATGACCCATTTCCAATAGGATGGGTACTTTGGCCAACTCAACCATAGAAGTCGCAATATCTCCTAGTGAACGCTTCACACCAGAACATATTGGATACACCCTCCCCGACTCCCCCTTCTCAAGAATTAGATCGTAAGCTAGAATAGCATCCCTTACATCCACGAAATCTCGCGTGTCATAACGTGAGGATATACGAAAAGAATTCATATCCTTTCCCTGCTCACTATTGACAATATGTCTAGCAAGCAATGCACAAATTCCCGTGGAGGGTCCTGGTCCCATTAGATTACTCGGCTCGGCTAGTAATATATGCTGTTGAAACAATTCCCTCCATGACAATACAGCACACTCCTCCAACGTTTTACTCAAACTATAAGGATGTGGAGGGCGAGGAGGGGTAGCCAGCGTAAACTTCAAACGTGAACTTACAATAAGAATATGACTTTCTGGATGGCTACGTAATGCATCAAGCAAAGTTAAAGTGGCTAATATATTGTTCTCCATGTATAGCAAAGGATCGATCCATGATTCAGGAACCGAGTTTTTGCCTGCTAAATGCAGAACAAAGTCTGGTCTCACATGATGAACCAATGTCTGTACTTCATCTTTCACGGTCAAATCACAAACCCATGGTTCAACTCCTGCAATGGGTGGCAGACTATCAGGGCGACGGATCACGGCGATAACTCTAATTCCCTTCGTTGCAAAATAATCACAAGCATGCCTTCCTGTAAATCCATTAGCACCTGTAATAAGCAATGTCTGTTCCTTCATCGCATGTTCATCCAAACAGCAAGTTCTTCAAGCATGAATCTATAAGGAGGTACGGAATAAGTCACATCACGACGCGTTGTCTTCAACGTTCTATCTTGTTTAAGACTATCATCTGGAATGACGTGAATATCTCTTCTCTCCCATATATCCTTCATCATTAGAAGCAAGTTATATTTACTTATAGAGGTACTTTGAGCTAAATGAACAATACCAGAGGTATCTGTGTCCAAGAAATGGTCTATCGCTTTTGCAAGCTCTAGGGTCGTTATTCCATTCCATAATACACACTTATATCCAAGAACTTCTCCATGCTGCTTCATGAACCAATTCATCAGACCTATACCATTAGAGCGAATCTCAGGTCCAATGATGGAGGTGCGTATCGTTAAATGACCCTGCATACGAACTTCACCCAATGCCTTCGTCACGGCATAGGGTGTGACTCCATCTGGGCATTCCTCCTCTACATACTGACCACGGGTTCCTAGAAATACGCAATCTGTACTAATATGAATGAGACGTGCAGAAATGTGATCAGCAGCAGCTTGAAGACGATGGGGCAACAAACCATTAATACGATAAGCCCGAATAATGTCTTCCTTGGCATGTTGATTGAGTACTCCAATTGCGTTAATGACTACCTCAGGATGGACAACTTCAATCATTTGTTCCACCTTATGCATATCCGATACGTCTAGAATAAGACCTGAGGGGTCCTTCTCATTTCTCGTTGTGTAGAACACACTATGCTTCCCTTGTCTCTTGAAATAATCAACTAGCATATGCCCTGCCATGCCGTTCCCGCCTAAAATCAGCAGCTTCATGACAAGAAGCCTCCTCGGACGAGAATATCTTTAATCTCCTCTTTCGTCATAATATTTTGTTCCGAGCTGAAACTACTGAAAGAAACATGAGGATAACGACTGTAATGTTTTTTCACATAGGGAATATCAATGGTAGGAAGGATTACAAGATATTGATCATCGAAAACAATCGTTGTTTGGCTCTCATAGTCACTCATCAAGATCTCATGGATTTTCTCCCCTGGACGAATGCCTGTTTCAATCATACTCACATACTCCATTCCTGAAGCTTCAATGAGTACCTCAGCTAAATCTACGATACGACAAGTTGGCATCGTCATGATGAATATTTCTCCACCTACACTTTCAATAGATGCCTTGAACAATAATGTAATCGCATCTGGCAGCGTTAGGAAGAATCGTGTCATTCTCATATCTGTTATGTTGACTAGTTTTTTGCGCTCAATTTGATCCATGAATAGGTGGACAACACTACCATTTGTACCTAACACATTCCCACCGCGTACAGTAACAAATTGAGTCTGACTACGTAGCAGATTGGCGTACACAATTAATTTTTCACCGATTGCTTTAGTCATGCCATAGAAGTTGGATGGATTAGCAGCTTTATCTGTAGATATATAAATGACCTTCTTCACACGATTCTCAATAGCCGCCTCAATCACATTCTGTGTTCCGATGACATTGGTCTTAAGCGCTTCGTAAGGCTGTTCTTCGCATATGGGCACATGCTTAAGTGCTGCTAAATGGAATATATAATCCACCTCTTGGCAGGCCACGGTTAGTGCCTCACGATCTCTAATATCGCCAATACAGAAACTTAGTAGATCGCTCTCAAATTGACGACTCATCGCTACCTGAGTAGACTCATTACGTGAATAAATAATGACTTCCTTAGGCTGACGTGGCAACAGCTGTGTAATGAGCTCCTGCCCCCAAGATCCTGTCCCTCCTGTTACCAAAATACGCTGATTTTCAAACATATACTTTCCCTCCAAGCATAAATTTGATAACCTTATCCGATACATTGTCTACCAAGTATCCTTCTGGGCACTGCCACCTTCTTGGCATGTTCAACATCATGGATGCCGAATTCGCTATAGCTACAGCATCTACACCAGATACAATATTGCTACCACAATCCACAGTCTCTGGGCGTTCTGTAGTCCAACGCATCGTAACGGTTGGAATATGCAAGATGCAACATTCCTCCTGAACAGTTCCACTGTCAGTAAGAGCGCAGCAAGCTTGGCGCTCAAGCATAATAAAATCGAAGAATCCGAAGGGCTCATGAAATTCCACTAGTGGATGCATCTTTAATTGCAAATGCTTCGTAATTTGAGAAGCTGTTCGTGGATGAATACTACATATGAGACGACGTCCATGTGTCTCAGCAACGGCGTTCAATCCACTCATAATTTGAAACAAATGATCAGGTCGATCTACATTCTCCGAACGATGAGTAGTTACAAGAAAATATTCATCAGGTTTCAGCGAAAGGCGATTCAGCACATCGCTATTCAACACCTTAGATTCATAATGCTGCATAACCTCATAGATCGGATTACCAGTCAATACAATGCGCTGACTTGGAACACCTTCACGTATGAGATGTTCTTTACTCTGTTGCGTGTATGGCATATTAATAGAAGAAATGGCATCGATGATACGCCGATTTTTTTCCTCTGGAACATTCAAGTCAAAGCAACGATTACCTGCTTCCATATGCACGACAGGATAGCCAAGTCTCTCGCTTAGGATCGCACATAATGCACTATTGGTATCCCCCAAGAGTAGAATTGCATCTGGCTTCTCTTGAACCAGAATAGGCTCTAGTTGTAGAAACATCGATGCCAACTGACCTCCTAGGGAGGCTGCCGCATCTTGTAATATATAGTCAGGCTCTCGTAGACCCATCTCCCGAAAAAACACACCACTTAGGCTCTCTGTGAAATTTTGCCCTGTGTGTACTAGTACATGTCTCTGTGCATATCGGTCCAGCTTAGGAAGGATCAAGCTGAGCCTGATAATTTCGGGACGTGTACCCAAAATCGTCATAATTCTCATGTTTTCGCTTCCCTACCTTCTTCTTTTCAGTTTCTTACGATGCCTTAAGCATAGCGTTTTTTCAGAAACTTTCCCCTTTCACGAAGAATTCTCCTCTTCAAGGATCTACTTTTCTTCCGGATTATTTTCTTCTGAACAGCTCTTTTTTTGCGGCGATCAAGTCTTTTCTTACGCCTAGCATGAATAGCCTTCCTTGTAGAAGGCTGTAATTGAAATTGGAATGGAGAGAGAATAGGCTCTATAAACCATTCAGGATGTACATGACCCCAGTGCTGGATCATCTCCAGCAATTTCTGCATGAATGAATCTATTCCATAAAGTGTATTAGCTATTACTTGATTGTGTTTACCTATAGCCGCAGCTTCGTCTGGATGATCAAGTAAATAGGCTACTTTTGTAGCCAGTCCTTGACTGTCACCTGTACCAACAAGCCGATCCTGATTACCTATGCTCTGCATCATTTCCACTAAACCACCTGAAGAGAACGTCACGACTGGTTTAGCAGACGCTAATCCTTCCAAAGCTGTCAACCCAAAGCCCTCATTGACCATACTGGGAATAACTAGAATGTCCATAGCACAATATATAGGGTGGACCGTCTTTACATAGGGGATAAAAGTGAAGCGGGATTCGTAACCTGACTCTTTTACATTACAAACGCAAGCATCAAAGTAACCATTATCTATAGAACTCCCAATAACAAGAAACCTTGCATCAGGGTGAGTTACACAGAGTAATAACGCCATCTCTATATACTGCTTGAGTCCTTTATCCTCATAGATGAAGGATGATATATAACCGATACATGATTCGTTGGAACTCAGCTCAAGAGCTTTACGTTTGAGAATACGTAGATTCTGATTCAACAGGATATCGTTCATACGAAGCCCTATAGAAGGATACAAAATAGAGATGGGGGAAGTCATATTTCCTACAAAACTTTGTGCTACCGCATGGGAAATAGCAATCACCCAGTCACTATTTTGGTCTATCCATTGCACCGCCAAAGAAGTATAGGCATTCTCCGTGATGACTTCAGTTAATTTCCAAACGACAGGAATCCCTAATGACTTGGCAGCCATAGCCGGGACTATATTTACACATGTATTCGTCAAAACCACATTTGGAGAAATTTCCACAATTAATCTCAGGATAGCATCATAATTAGGCGCGTTTCTATACGCCTCCACATCGTTCAGTAGATTGGCATGAGGTGTATACATTTCGTAGTGCAACGGATAAGGCTGAATTCGCACCTCTGTCTGTTGCTGTCTTGCGTATGTTGTGAATTTCCCCTCTTGCGGTGCAACTAAGATACAATCAAAACTAGCGGATATATGACGACAAAACAGTAATAGGAGCTTCTCAGAGCCTGTTATGCTCTCGATATTACTCACGTGGCAGAATAGCATGAGTTTAGGTTTCTTCATCGTTTAAGTTTCGACCACCTTAATAGGTACTGGGACAAACTCTTACCTCCTTACACCTAGGTTGTATAATATATTAGATTGATATTGGTACGGGTACGACATTTATTCCCCTCCATACGTCCATATTTTACATCTAAAAGGAGCGATTCCCTTCACTTACGGAAACACGATGGATAACAGCTCATTCACTCTTGAGTTATACGTATGATCTCTATAGGTTCTCTCTAAAGCAGCCAAAGCTATCTCCTGTCGCTCTTTCTCATGCGTAAGATAGAACTCAATTTTCTCCAGAAAATCCTGTGGAGAACTATAAGTGACGATTTCCTTACCAGGTTCATAGAATCGTACTAAGTCATCTCTAGCATCGCTCATCTGCAAAGTTCCACACGCTGATATTTCAAATGTTCGAGGATTAGGAGAAGCTGCAGGAATATGAAGTGAATTATTGTTGACGCTATCGTCATCATGAGAACGATGCAGGTTAATGACAATTTTCGAAGCGTTATATGCAGCTGCTGTTTCTATAGGCCCCATCCACTTCCCTAATTCGATCTTATGCTGATAAATAGGATATTCGGGCAGGCGATCCCACCATATTCCATTGAAATTCGTATTGTACTTCATCAAATGTGGAAGGATGGGGTGAAGGAAATGGATTCGATTCCAATAGCCAGAACCAATCAAGCTGATATCACGCTTTAGTGAGGATGGAACTTGGGCAAGAAGAGGTTGATAGTGTTCTGTTCGAACACCAAAAGGGAGATAATAAACGTGTTCACATCCCAATTGCTTATACAGGTTGACGCAATTCAATTCTAGTGTAAATACAAAGTCGTAATGTTGCACCTTCGTAATCGTCAGATCCGAATAATAAGGATCATCTGTTAGCCAAACAGCTGTGCGAAATCCTTGCTCACGTATGCGGTCAAGTTCCTCTCTGCTTATAAACATTCCATCCAGTATGAGTACAAGATCCGGTGAAAGTTGAACAGCAGCTTCAGCAATCGAAGTCCCAGAATTGATAACAGTTACCCGGGTTACTAATGATTGCAAGGTGGCTGTAATGGCTTCATCGATAGGTGAATAGGGATATCCCTTTCCTGATGAAACAAATAGAATATGAAGCTGTCTCACCGAGAAGATTTCTGGGGGTTGACTTATGATTTTACTCGCTCGTCCACGTAAATATCCTTCTTCATATCCATCCCGGTATCGAGCATCCAGCTGTTGAAGACTTGCTTCAAAACCTCGATATTTAGAATGAAGCTGCTTAGCCTCTGTAATACTCTGAATTTCCGGCATATGGTCACTCCCTCTTTTTTGCGCGTTATAATGGCCCATCCCCGATAAGCAATTCGTTGCTGCTCCTGATTATATTTCAATTTATTTTGCAACTCCGTAAATGTTACGTAGGTCTCAATGTCATACCCGGTCTGTAATAAAACGTAGTGGTTGCTTTTTTTTCTTTGGACTACCGTTTTCACCTCATCATCCTGTCTGTCATGGTTTATATGACTTGTATAACTATATGCGGAAAAGGCTAATGTATCGTGGACGATGGCCTTTAAATGAGGAAATTGGCGGATGCCCTGTAATTACGATAACAAGCCTTCAGGCTTCATGTTGTAACATGAAGCCTGAAGGCTTGCGGTAGTTCTAATCTAGATCCTATATTCTTCTTACTTCGGCTGGTAACCTATACCTATATAATTTCCATCTTCGAATCCTTTAGCGAATCCTGCATTGAAACCTTCATTATACATTTTTTCAAATGTCTGATTGTATGAACCATCCGTTGGAGCATTCTCTGCAACGATCGGCAGAGCAGTCAGAACCGGTAGACACACCTTCGGTTCTTTAGACCTCCGACGATGCCTTTTTTTCTTAAGACTCCGTTCTCTACATCTTGAAGCGGCGTGGGAAAGTTGACGCCACCTTACTAACTTTAATGTTCTACGTCTACGTCTGCGAATATTGAGTGCGCGTTTCCTCCGTAAGAGCAACAATCTATGACGCTGGGCTCTTACTTTTCTAAGAAGCAATAGCCTCCTCTTATTAACCATCCTTATTCCTCCTGTAATCTACTTGGTAAATTGAGGTTAGATACTTGAGTTAGATTCAGCCAGGGTAATGTAGGTATACCATCTTTATGACAATGTAGCTGTATGCCTGTCATCATCCGGCACATCGTGCTCTGATATTGCGTAAGCAGTCTTATATTGTCTTGCAAGCTGCGGGCTGATATTTCCGAATGGGAAGAGATGTCTGCTATACTGCTGAGAATTCGGGCAAGTGCATTTTGACTAAGAGCAATAGAATTCACTAGTGAAATTTTGGCCTCCTGCTGTTTGCCAAGATAACTCATTTGTCCATCTCTCCCATACCCAAGCCGCCATCTTCTTCGGATTCTTGCCCTCTTAAAACGGCCTTTAAGTTGCTACAAATGCCGTTTTCAAGCTTAGTCATCCCTTCAAGAAGTTCTACAATTTGTCCATGGATTTGTAAAGGTACACTTAGTTGCTTATCATGGCAATGAAGAACATCTGCGCTCAAACAATTCACAGTCCAATTCCGAATCTTCTCTGCTTCTATAGCTTTAGCTTCCAGAATTAGAGCAATATTTAACTGTATTTTGGAGGAAGCTTCAAGCATCTGTAAAAAAGAATGTTCTCTGCTCATCTAGGGTCCTCCTCCTCGTAACTTCTACTACTCTTCCTCATGATGACACAATTCCCTTACAACATGACTTAAATTTTCTGCCAGGGCTTCCTGCAAATCAGCAAGACTTTCCATGTAACAAATTATGCTTTTATTGATTTGCACAGAATTCTCGATTAAAGGTTCTATCTCCTCTAATTCTGGATTAGGATCCGGTAAATCATGAATAATTTGAGCTATATGCACAACCACATGTCGTTCGGCATCTAATATTCGAGCCATTTGCTGTTGGGAATGCGATAGATGAGTGATTATCTGGTCGACCTTGGCCTGCATCCAATTCCCCCTAATCTAGAATTCATATCACCTGCACACAAAAAGGTGATCTTACCTCTATCTCCGCTTCTGCCTGCTACATCATATGCAGCCCACCTAAGGACAGTTACGGAATATTAGAATTAACAACAAAAAAGGGACTCTCCATCAGATCTCTTCAGATCTTTCAGAATAGCCCCTATCTCATATTAAAACCTATGGAAGAAACCCTTTCATTTGGCGATCAGCCTCCTGCAGAGAGTCGAAAGTTCCCGCATCGATCCACCATTCAGTCAGAGTATCATATTCTAGCTGTCCGCTTCCAGCGTATAAATTGTTAACATCCGTAATTTCGAACTCTCCGCGAGCAGAAGCTTGAATCTGTGAAATTTTACTAAACACTTCTGTATCATACATATAAATTCCAGTTACGCAGTAATCCGACTTTGGATTTACGGGCTTTTCTTCAATAAATACAATACGAGTCGGATCATACTGATCGAATACGGGAACGCCATAACGATGAGCATCATTGACTTGCTTCAACAGCACTTTGGCACTGCCCTCGGGCTGCATTAAATAACGATCCACATAAGGTCTCAGATCATTTATAAATAAGTTGTCACCGAGTAGAACCACAAATCTTTCACCTATACTCATGTAGTTTTGGGTCAGCTCTAATGCTTCCGCAATACCACCCGCAGCTTCTTGAATTCGATAGGTGAGCTGAACACCCCATTCTTTGCCACTGCCCAAGAAGTCTGTGTATAGACCTGAAGAATGCTTACCCATCACAATCAAAATATCTGTAATCCCTGCCTGCCTTAGCCTCTCAATACCGTAACATATCATAGGATATTTACCGATAGGAAGTAAATGCTTGTTAATCAGTTGAGTTAACGGATACAAACGTGTGCCCGTTCCACCCGCCAAAATAACACCTTTCACTGCACTTCTCCTCCTTCAGGAGTGGTTTTGGTCCATGAATCGATAAATTGATGAGGATCTACATGCCATTTATTTATGAATAGCTGATAGTTCCTATCGATAATTGCTGCAATATCTTCAGATGCATAAGATGTTTTAAAGCTCGCACTACCTCCATGGTAGATGAGCACATCTTGGCATAGCAACAATTTATATCCTCCTATCCGTGCACGAAAACAATAATCGTCATCCTCATAATACCTGGGAGAGAAAGCTTCATCTAATACTCCTACTTTATTCAGAACCTCTCTTTTAAACAAGAAGCATAATCCTGCAACTCGTTGTACTTCAAGCCAGCGATTTGGATCCGAGCTATTATTAAGAGCTGCCATTTGCTGAAATTCTTCCATGTTCGAATAAGAAACCTCAACCAGCTGCAACCCATTCACATCATTGCTACTAGGACCGACGATACCTATATCTGGACTGCTTGTTAACGCCTGAGTTAGATTAGATAACCAGTTCGGAGTGCAGATAACATCGTTATTCAGCAGCAGCAATTGATCTCGCGTGGCTATGGATATCCCGATATTACAAGCTTTCGGAAATCCAATATTCTTTGGAAGAGATACGAACGTTAATCTTTCGCGAATACAATACTCTGCTGTTCCATCCGTCGATCCGTTATCAACAATAATCAGCTCATATTGCTCAGCTATCGTATGACTTCGGATAGAATCAATACAGGCTGAGAGCAGAGGAAGCCCATTAAAGGTAGGAATAATGATACTTGTCTTTGTCATCTGGTATTCCTCCGTATAGCAACATCAGAACGAGACTCAAGGGGTGTAAATAACAGAAGACCATATTTCGACATCAGTTCATGCAGTGCCTCCGCATGGTCCCCCTTGATCAAATCGGCTACTACATTATGTTTGCCACGATTACTAGTATGAGATCGATTTCTCGAGATCACATCCACCGAGTGAACAGAAGCGACTCGGTATCCTTGAGCCAGAGCTAATGCCTGTGCTTTGGGTGGAACCATCAATGAAGATAGCCCGATCCCTGAAATACATCGACTGGATAAGGCATGGGGTATAGCGGTTAAGGAATCAGCATGTAACTCTTGGCGTTGTAATATCATATTCAAGAAGCTTTTATTACGTGTCACCACATCGTGATCATTAAAAGAAGGAAGATAGGGTGTAATATTATTCAAAGCCACATCCACTCCCCCATCAACCGCGTATAGAAATGGAGCCAACTCCTCAGCTGGAATCACAATATCCCCATCTGTGAAAAGTACGATATCTGTCTTAACTATACCCGCTCCAATAGAGCGCCCCACATCATGTCCAAGACGCTGATCATAATGGACAATTGTTGTCCCTTTATGACTTCTGGCAACTTTGTAGCTATTGTCATGACAACCATTTAGAATAACAATGATGTCCGTTAAGGGTAGCCTCTCTAACTCATCTAATACGAGATTCAAACTCTCGCCTTCATTACTTGCACATACAACGGCGGATGCACTTCCTTGAAGCAACAGAGGAACTCCCCGAACTTTCTTACCTGTAGAATTCAAAACACCTCGGCAGTAGAAAGAAGAAAGCTTCTTCATGAGTGAATAATCTGGACGTTTCTTGAATTCAGTGGAGCACCAACTATTGAAAGATTGTTGTATGGATTGAAACATCTCATCTGTTGTGCCTAGCGCAGAGTCACTCTGTGAACCTGCTTTTTCCCCTTCGAGAAAAGCTCGCTTTATCCATATGGATTGGCGATGACTTGAAGGTAAGTTACTGACCTTGCGCCCTCTTAATCTATGACTTTTTGCTTGCCTCTTCGGTTGTCTCCTCGATTGTCTCTTCGGTTGTCTCTTCGGTTGTTTAATCAATGAAATCACCCTACCCTATTTCGCTTTCGATATAAATCGCCACATCCATTTCTCTCATTTGTT
Organism: Paenibacillus sp. IHBB 10380; assembly: GCF_000949425.1. NCBI lineage: Bacteria > Bacillati > Bacillota > Bacilli > Caryophanales > Paenibacillaceae > Paenibacillus > Paenibacillus sp. IHBB 10380. Next base: position 473,875 of record NZ_CP010976.1, on the reverse strand, counting down.
TGCTCCATCAACCAGCGAATCGCTTGCATGTGATCAGAGACAATAATATTTAATAACGGATCTACGCTACCTCGCTTTGTACGCTTACGGTTTATGCGTCCTACCTGGAGAACGTGAACTGTGGCTACATTCAATCCGGAGTGTACGGCCATGGTTAATGCTAATGGAGGAACCGATAAACACTCCGTTCCTAGAATCTCGAGCGCTCTTCGACTTAAAGCATGCGGAATAGCTGTCATTGAAGCGCCTTTAAGATCAGAACGAGACAACATATCATTCAGCACATGCTTGGCTAATACAACGGGGTGAGCCTGCTTCCTTTTAATGGGGCCACTATATTGATTAAGAGCGACGTCAGTCCCAGAAAGAACGGCGTCCACAAATGGACGTAATTCCTTAGCAGAGATAACTATGTCACCATCTAGAAACAATAATACTTTTCCCCTAGCTACCTGTGCTCCCAATGTTCTTCCAACATCATGACCTAATGGTTTCTCATATTCCAACACCTTCGCTCCGTACCTTCTAGCTATAGATGATGTTCCATCTGTACATCCATTAGCCACGACAAGCACTTCTACACTCCGATGGATACGTCTGGCTTCTCGAATGATAGCGCCAATCGTCTTTCGTTCATTCATCACTGGAATAATAACAGAAACAATGGGCACACCATGATGAGCTTTCTCAATTCTTCTTCGCACATCATTTAACGAATGCCGATCCTTGCTTACTCTCTTAGAGGAATGGAGTCTCATTCTCATACCGTCCCTCTCTCCCCCCTAATGTGAATGTAGATAGATTGAACTAAAGTTTTCGTCCCAGGGTTGGTCTTTAGTTCATTCTATATAGATAATCTTGTTAATATTTAGTTTATGTTAGGACGATTATCACGTAACGGCGTTTGTACATTGAATATGTATAAATGCATGAAATAGAAACGGGTATCATCCATATGGACGATACCCGTTTCTATAGAAGGTATAAATAAAGCAAGCAAGTACTGTCTGATGCTTCTAATGACTTAGCTTATATGTGGTGAAGAACCCACTACGATCCAAGATAAATATCCAAACGACTGTGATCCCCCACCTTCACGCCGAACGACTTCAATTTTGGCGCTTTCCTCTCGTTGTGATTTCAATGATGCGTAAAAGTCAGGATGATTACACATGGCGACAATCACATAGTGAATGTCTGGAAAAGATTTCTCGAAGGTAACCGGCACCTCCACGCAATTCTCTCCCATTTTGAAAATAAAAGGTGTCATTCCAAACTGCTGTAGCGTCGGCTCACTAGAGCTACCATATACAGGTGTAAATGCGAGATGCTCAGGTTTGACGGATTCTGGCGCCAGATGTGTACTATGAACAGCTCCCTCCTGCAAATGATCCGCGCTAACCAATTTAGATGCGAGGTGCCACTCTTGCACACTCTGTGCTTGCAGATGCTCTGAACCGACTGCACCCTCTTGGATCGCTTCACTTCCTATCGCTTCTATGCCAAGCTTCGCAGCAGTAACCGCGTGATCCTGTAACGCATGAGTACCTACCGCCTCAACACCCAGCTTCGCTGCAGTAACAGCTCCGTCCTCTATTGATGAACTACTCACCGATGCTGTCGTCAAGTGATCCTTGCCTACCGTTCCCGGTGCAATATGTGACGTATGCACACTCTGTACTTGCAGGTGAACAGCACCAACTGCTCCTTCTTGCAACGCTTCGCTGCCAATCACTTTCAAGCCCAGCTTTGCAGCAGTGATCGCCCCATCTTGCAGCGCTGCCCCACTGACAGAAGACTTCGCCAAGTTCTCCGCTCCTACCGCTCCCAATGCAAGATGCCGCTTGTGCACAATCTGCTCTTGCAAATGCTCTGAGCCTATAGAACCTTTCTGCATTGCTTCGCTTCCTACTGCATCCAAGCCTAGCTTCGCCGCTGTAACTGCACCCTCTTGGATCGCTGAAGTGCTCACAGAGGACGCTCCCAAGTGCTCGCTGACTACGGCACCCACTGCGATATGCCACACCTGCACGCTCTGCTCTTGCAGGTGCTCAGCACCTACTGCGCCTTCTTGCAACGCTTCGCTTCCTACGGCGTCTACACCCAGCTTCGCCGCTGTGACTACACCCTCTTGCAGCGCCAGACTACCCACAGAAGAAGCCGCTAAGTGGTCGCTAACTACCGCACCTGGGGCTAGATGCCTTTCCTGTACGCTCTGCTCTTGCAAATGCTCTGACCCCACTGCTCCTTCCTGTAGCGCTTCGCTTCCTACCGCATCCTCTCTCAGCTTCCCAGACGTAACCGCACCTTCTTGGATCGCTGAAGTGCTCACAGAGGACGCTCCCAAGTGCTCGCTGACTACGGCACCCACTGCGATATGCCATTCCTGCACGCTCTGCTCTTGCAGGTGCTCAGCACCTACTGCGCCTTCTTGCAACGCTTCGCTTCCTACGGCGTCTACACCCAGCTTCGCAGCCGTGACTACACCTTCTTGCAGCGCTAGACTACTTACGGAAGAAACCGCTAAGTGGTCGCTAACTACCGCACCTGGGGCTAGGTGCCATTCTTGCACGCTCTGTGCTTGCAAATGTTCTAACCCTACTGCTCCTGCCTGTAGTGCTTCGCTTCCTACCGCATCTAAGCCTAGCTTCGCCGCTGTGATTGCACCCTCCTGGAGCGCAGAAGTGCTCACAGAGGACGTTGCTAAGTGCTCGCTAACTACCGCACCCACTGCGATATGCCACTCCTGCACGCTTTGCTCTTGCAGGTGCTCGGTCCCTACTGCGTTCTCGCCTAGCTTCGCCGCTGTAACTGCACCCTCTTGAATCGCAGAAGTGCTCACAGAGGACGTTGCCAAGTGGTCGCTAACTACCGCACCTGGGGCTAGATGCCTCTCCTGTACGCTCTGTACTTGTAAGTGCTTCGTTCCGACCGTGCCTGACTGCAACGCTTCGCTTCCTACGGCTTCCACGCCCAGCTTCGCAGCTGTGACTGCACCTTCTTGCAGCGCCAGGCTGCCCACGGAAGAAGCCGCTAAGTGGCCGCTGACTACAGAGTCTGGGGCTAGGTGCCATTCTTGCACGCTCTGCGCTTGCAAATGCCCTGCCCCCACTGCTCCTGCCTGTAGCGCTTCACTCCCTACCGCATCTTCACCCAGCTTCGCAGACGTAACCGCACCTTCTTGGATCGCTGAAGTGCTCACAGAGGACGTCGCCAAGTGCTCGCCGACTACCGCACCCACTGCGATATGCCATTTCTGTACGCTCTGCTCTTGCAGGTGCTCAGAACCTATTACGCCTTCTTGCAACGCTTCGCTTCCTACGGCGTCTACACCCAGCTTCGAAGCCGTGACTACACCTTCTTGCAGCGCTAGGTTACTTACGGAAGAAGCCGCTAAGTGATCGCTAACTACCACACCTGGAGCTAAGTGCCATTCCTTCACGCTCTGCTCTTGCAAATGCTCTGGCCCCACTGCTCCTGCCTGTAGCGCTTCGCTTCCTACCGCATCCAAGCCTAGCTTCGCCGCCGTGACTGCACCCTCCTGGAGCGCTGGAGTGCTTACAGAGGACGTTGCCAAGTGCTCGCTAACTACCGCACCCACTGCGATATGCCACTCATTCACGCTTTGCTCTTGCAGGTGCTCCGTCCCTACCGCATTCTCGCCTAACTTTGCCGCAGTAACTGCACCCTCTTGGAGCGCTGAAGTGCTCACAGAGGACGTTGCCAGGTGGTCGCTGACAACGGCTTCTGGTGCAATATGCCACTCCTGTACGCTCTGTACTTGTAAGTGCTTCGTTCCGACCGTGCCTGACTGCAACGCTTCGCTTCCTACGGCTTCCACGCCCAGCTTCGCAGATGTGACTGCACCTTCTTGCAGCGCCAGGCTACCCACGGAAGAAGCCGCTAAGTGGCCGCTGACTACCGAGTCTGGGGCTAGGTGCCATTCTTGCACGCTCTGCGCTTGCAAATGCCCTGCCCCTACTGCTCCTGCCTGTAGCGCTTCACTTCCTACCGCATCTTCACCCAGCTTCGCAGACGTAACCGCACCTTCTTGGATCGCTGAAGTGCTCACAGAAGATGCTGCTAGATGAATACCATCTAGTGCGTCATCAGCAAGGTGCCACTTATGAACACTCTGAACCTTTAGATGCTCTGAGCCCACAGCACCTGACTGTATTGCTTCGCTACCTACCGATTCCACACTCAGCTTATCTGCTGTGACCGCACCTTGTTGAAGTGCTAATTCACTAACGGAGGATGCCTCAATCTGCTCGGCTCCAACAGATCCAAGCGCTAAATGTCCTTTATGCACGCTTTGAGGCTGAAGATGCTCAGAACCTACTGCCCCTGCTTGCAACACTTCTTTTCCTACGGAAGCCGCACCTAGCTTCGTAGCTGTAACTGCACCCTCTTGTAGCGCAGTATGGCCTACAGAGGAGATAGCCATATGAGCTGCGTCTACAGTTCCGGGTGCAAGATGCCATTTCCGCACGCTCTGTGCTTGCAGATGCTCCGAACCTACCGCTCCGGCCTTCAACGCTTCACTTCCAACTGACGCCCCTCCCAGCTTCGCGGCCGTCACTGCACCTTCTTGCAGCGTAGTACTGCCTACAGAGGATGCTGCCAAATGCTCGCTGATAACTGCCCCTGGCATGATATGCCATTCCTGTACACTCTTCACTTGCAGATGAGTGGCCCCTACAGCTCCAGACTGTAACGCTTCGCTCCCAACAGCTTCTACAGCCAACTTCGCCGCAGTAACTGCACTCTCTTGCAGTGCTGCGTTTCCTACAGAAGAAATCCCTAAATGGTCCGCACTTACTGCTCCTAAAGCAAGGTGCTTCATCTGTACGCTTTGCGTTTGTAGATGCTTTGAGCACACGGAACTCTCTTGAAGCGCCTCGCTTCCTACAGCCGCTCCGCTCAGATTCACAGCTGTAACTGCACCCTCTTGCAGAGCAGAACCATTCACTGACGAAGCCGCCAAATGTTGACTATTTATGGCCCCTAATCCAATCTTCGAAGTCGTAACTGCACCATCTTGTAAAGAACAAGTACTTACAGCTTCTTCTGCTAAATGTTCACAAGTAACAGCTTCCGGTGCGAGATGATACTCCTGCACACTGTGTACTCGTAGATGATCTGGACCTACAGATGCAGGTTGTAGGACATTGCCCCCTATTGACTCAAGTGCATAATGTCTCTCCTCCACACATTGCTCTTGCAAATGTTCGGAACCTATCGCCCCTTTAGCCAGAGCTTCGGGCCCGATTACTTCATGAGCGAAATGCTCGCTCAGTATAGACGCAGCTTTGATTTTAGAATGTCCAATACTTCCATCTGCCAGCTTAGATGATGTCACTGCCAAATCCTGAATTTTATCACTCGATACACTCTCAGGGGACAACTTAAGCGAAGTCACAGCGTTATCTGCCAAATGCTGTGGGAATATCACTCCGTGCGCTAAGTGCTCCGTCTTAATGCTTCCCAATGCTAATTTACTTGCTATTACAGAACCATCCTTCAGGATATGCGTGTCTACACTTGCTTCTTGTAATTGCTGTATCGACACAGCCCTTGATGCAATATGCTTAGTCTGAACAGCTTCAGCTTGAATCTGAGCTGAGCCAATACTCTGCTCAGCGACATGTTTATCCTTTATAGCCCCCGTAGTAATATGATGAGAAGTAACACCGTTATTAGCAATAATGTGTCCACCAACAGCTCCAGCAGAAAGCTTACTAAAGGTCACACTACCCTCGGCAAGTTTATCTGTCGTTATACCTGAATTTTGGATATGCCTTGTCACAATGGCGCTATCCGCAATATGCTGTTCTTCAATGCTCCGCACTTCAATTTTATCTGAAGTCACGGAATGCGACTGTAAGTGAATATCAGACACACTATCTGCTGTCATATGTCCTCCATGGATAGCTCCAGGACGGACATGTTTAGCGATAATAGCTTCTGCTGCAATATGCATTCCGGTAATGGCTGCTTTGGAAATATGCCTTGTCAGTACGGCTTCATCAGCGATCTTATGCGGCAGAATACTCTGATCTGCAATTTTAGATGCTGTAACGGTCTGTTCTACAATATGAATGGTTCCCACCGATTGGTCGGCAAGCTTATTAGATCCTATACTTTGATCCGCAAGATGAGCACTTATTATTTCACCTGAGCCGATATGTTTTCCGTTCAATGTGATCCCTCTTAGATGCTCTGTTGTAAGAGCATCCAGTGAAAGTACTTGTGAAGTTACTGCACCTTGCTGAAGATGAATTCTTCCTACAGAATCTGGGGCTAATTGCTCAGAATTCACACTCTTAGGAGCTAATTGATCTCTGCCAATGGATTCCTTCGCAATATGTTCCTTAGTCACCGAGTGATCACTAAGATGAATGCTTTCTATAGATTGATTCGCAAGCTTATCACCTGTAATTTCGCCATTCCGAATCTTAGAGCCTGTTATTGCTCCGTCGCTAATCTTAGAAGTCGTAATCACTTCATTTACTAAATGATGATCATGTATGCTGGATCCAGCAATCTTGCTACCAGTGACAGATTCATCCTGCAACAGCTCATTCGAGATAAGCACATGACTCAGATGACGAGGACCAATCGAGCCGTCTGCGATTTTGCTGGCATCAATGATTTGATTGGCTAATTTGAAAGAGGTGATACTCCCATCTTTGATTTTCTCCCCACCGATAGAACGATCACGAATCTTATTACCTGATAAGGAACTATCTACAATGTGCTCCTCAATGATTGAATCATGAGCAATTTTGGAAGAAATAACTGAACCATCAGCAAGCTGTGTATGAGTCACAGCGTAGTCTGCAATGAATTCACTAGCGATAATACCTTGCTGCAACTTGGTACGGTCAATAGCTCCCTTTGCAATTTTATCTGCTGTCACAGATCCAAGACTTAGGTCTTCTGTATAGATGAAGGCTTGGGGGGCACCTGGCATTCTCTTCTCAGCCAGAATCCATTCTACCTCTCTATTCTCCTCCTCTGTCACATTTCCATCATTTATAGAATACTCTTCGGCTACAACTACTTCTTGCTCTTCTTGCTCTGCTTGCACATCTTCTGTCCCCGTCATGCTCGTGTCTTTAGATTCAACCTCATCATCTGCAACTGGCGTAGATACAGCATGAACATTGACTTGATTGCTCTCTTTTGGGAATTGACGTCCTACCTTCTTGGATTTATTAATTAAATCCAGTTCTTGCAAATTCGGGTTATCCACATAATAGAGGCGCTTATTGGCTTTGGCCGATTGACTGTTCACCTTTTTTTTCAAAGCACTCGCTCCTTCCTGACGTAATGCATCTTGGGCATCATATGCAAATTCGTAGGCGAATGTCACCGAGTTTAATAAAAAATAGGCACCTGAGTATGGACAGCCGTCCGTTTTCTCTTCATCCGCTAATACATACAATATCAAGTACAAATCTTAGAGCAGCAACAGAATAGGAGGACGGCTGTGCAACGAATCCATGTTGGGATCTTGTTTAATAATAAAACGTACCTAGGAATACCCAATAGCGCAACTGGAGTAGAGTCCATTGATAATTACGAGGAAGCCGCGGCAATGTATGGGTTAATTCCTTGTTATTTGAGGCTACAAGATTTAAATCTGACTACAGGTCAATGCACAGCCTATCTTAAACAAAAACACAAATATGTAAGGACTGCCATGCCCATTCCGAGCATTATCCATAATCGTGCGATTTATACCGATGCTAAAGCCAACCAAACAATAGAGAAATTACTTAAACAGGGATTCATTATCTTTAATACCTTTAATCGGTATGGTAAAGATGAGGTACACAAGTTACTCAATCAGGATACTACGTTACAACCCTTTCTTCCTCATACGACAGATGCCACTACATCCAACATCACAGACATGATGACTCGTTATAATGATCTTATTCTCAAACCATGTAATGGTAGTATAGGACGGGGAATTATGAGACTTCAATATGTCAAACCAAACTGGGAATTAACATATACTAGGCCTGGATCAGATCGAACGTCGATTACCCAATTATTAATAAAAGGAAAGCTTCCTCTATTTCTACGCAACCAGATCCTCCTTACTCCCTATATAATTCAAGAACGCATCCAGCTTGCAACATACAATGATTGCCCTTATGATCTACGAGTTACGATCCAACGTGGACTAAATAGCCAGTGGCAAATTACAGGTATGTTCGCAAAAGTTGCTCTCTCTAATACTTTTGTTACTAATATTGCTCACGGTGGAGGGGTTTTCCCTATCGAGTATATTCTCTCTAAGAGCCTTGAGAATCTTCAACCGGAGTTGATAATCGATCAAGTGGGGCAACTAGCTCTCCGTATTGCACATCAATTAGAGAGATATATTCCCTTTGCTGCCGACCTAGGAATGGACATCGGTCTCACATCCTCTGGCCATCCGTATTTTATCGAATGTAATGGGAGAGATCAACGTTATGGATTTCGGAAAGCTAAACTTATGGAAACCTGGAAGAGTTCCTATAGACAACCGATGGGGTACGCTCGTTTTCTATTCAATCAAGAGTACCTATTACCCTATGAAGCAACATAATACTGATCTTCTACCTATAAATTTAATAGTATGACAGCACCAAAAAAAGCAGATCCCTAGTCAAATAACCATGTACAGGGGGAACTGCTTTTTTCATATTCTGATCTAAGGGTTCTGGCTTTCCTCCTATACGTTACATGAGCGCATAATAAGTTGGCTTAATCGATTTATATCTCATCCTTATTGATTTAAAATCTATTCTATGTCAATATATTGCAGAGTGCTTACTTACATCTGAAGGGAGAATGACCATGGCAAAAAAAATATTACGGCTAATGACTGAGCTCTCTTCCAGAAAATCGATCTCTAAAATAATGGGTCGCTTTTCTCACAGCAGAGTAAGCCGATACTTCATCCCAATGTTCATCAAAACCTATCAAATTCCCGCATTAGAAGCGGAAAAAGACATACATGAATACCGTTCGCTTAATGAGTTCTTCACACGCAAGCTCAAAACGGGTATGAGACCCATTGATGACTCTGAGCATTCATTAACATGCCCTGTAGATGGCCTAATTACAGCAATGGGTCCCATCTCTTCTGGAACGATATTGAACGTTAAGGGACAGAATTATACGGTAAAGGATCTTCTTCATCATTCCCCTCATCTAGAGCTATATAAGAATGGTTATGTATTCGTGTTGTACCTAAGTCCAACCAACTATCATCGCATTCACTCACCCGTAACTGGAACTAAGGTAGAAAGCGAACATATAAAGGGCCGGGTATATCCTGTGAATGATTTCGCTATGACGCACATGCCATCGGTGTTAAGCCGTAATGAACGACTCATTACATACATCAAGCATACATTTGGAGAAATCGCTGTCGTAAAGGTCGGAGCCATGAACGTAAGTAGTATTAAATATAGTGATTCGGACGTCACAGCATGGGACAAGGGTGATGATTTAGCGTATTTCGAATTTGGGTCCACCGTTGTCCTTCTTACTGAGAACGGCACCTTTACCCCATCTAGCGATCTGAAGACTGGAGATGCCGTACGTATGGGTCAATACCTAGGGCGTATGCATATTTCTGATCAGTCTACCCCTCGTTAAGACTTCCTTGTCAAAAGGGTGAGTATCATTCGCTGGAACCAACGTTCTGGTAACCCTCGCTTCGCAAGCATAGTGACGGTTGTTCCTAAAGGAGTTCGATAACGAAATGCTGGGGACCTCATGGTAGCGACACGTGCCACTAATTTGGCTACATCCAAAGGGTTACCTGCGTCCTCAGCACTCCGTTTAGAATAACTCAGAATAGACTTCAATAATTCTTGATAGGGCGAATCTGTATTAGTACTCATAGAAGAAAATCCTTTACCCCAGATCGGTGTCCCGTAAGCTCCAGGCTGAATTAGAACTACGTCGATACCGAAGGGCTTGACCTCAAGTGCAAGACATTCACTGAATCCTTCCATCGCGAATTTAGAGGACGCATACGGCCCAAATCCTGGAAACCCCACTTCACCACTAATGCTGCTCAACTGAATAATTCTGCCTCCGTTGCTTGCCCTCATCAGTGGGAGAACAGCCTTAGTAACACACACCATCCCAATGAAATTTGTTTCCATCTGCTCGCGCCAAACAGATAACGGAATTTCCTCGATTAATCCTCCGAGTGCTTCTCCTGCATTATTAACCAACACATCCAAACGACCATAACATTCATAAATTTGCTGAACTACTGATGTGACTTGTTCTTCATTCCGTACATCCATTGCTTCTACGACGATAGATGATTCTACTCCTACAACACGGGCTGCTTCTAACAGGGCATCCTTTGCCTCTGGCCTACGCATACTTGCCACGACAACATATCCTTGCTTGGCAAGTTCTATGCTCGTAAGGAGTCCAAATCCACTTGAACACCCTGTAACGAGAGCAACACGCCTAGACTGAGCACTCCTCCTCATGGTAAACTCCCCCTTCCCCATTTCGCTTTCTTGAAGATTACACAACAATCACAAAAAAAACAACTTCAGGAAAATATATTTCCCAAGCTGTTTTTGTACCTCATATATAATTTCATCTATTCATCTTCATTCATAGATAGGTTTAGAACCACATTGCACTTTCAGCTTCGCTCCGTTTCAATCGTCTTAAGCGATTCTGAAATAAACTGCCGCGAACCACAACACTCACCCGGCTACGAAACCGCCGTCTATAATTCATTCCTTATACCTCCTCTCTAGCCTTAATTAACGAATTTCCGAAGGATTCTGTCCTGTATATTGCTTGAATTGACGACTGAAAAAAAAGATATCACGATAACCCAGAGCATCAGCTACTTCTGTAACATTCATCCCAGCATGCTGCAATAAATGCTGAGCTCTCTCAATACGTGTCTTAATAATGTAAGATTGTACAGGTGAACCAATTAAATCCTTAAATTTGATGGAGAAATAACGTGGTGACAATCCCGCACGGGCCGCCAAATCTTCCACACGATGTTGAATCCCCGGATGCTGCTTCACATAATTCGATATTTCTAGGATCACTTCTGCTAGCTGGTTACTAACAGTCTTCTCCACAGGACTCTCCTTGTCCTCACGCAATAAATGAATCATTAATTGCTTAAGAATAAGCTGCCCCTCTTCCTCAGCTGCATAGGTATGTACTAAGAACAATCGTACATAACGAGCTAACATATATTCAAAGTCAACTGTTTCTCGCACGGTTCGATAAGGAAGTGGAATTTCTTTCACAGGTTCTAATACATCAAAGTGTATATAAGTCAGCACTAAAGGCTTCTGTGGATTGTGCACTGCACTCGTATGGTCTCCGGGGCGGAATAGAAAACAACTTCCTTTACCGACAGTGAATGATTCATCATTCTGAACCACCGTACCCTCTCCACTCCATACATAGAACAGATCATAATTTTGCATTGGAATCTCTCGCTTTTGCCATTTCCAATTCGGTTCACATACAATTTTGGCCAAAGCGGGCTTGATCTCAAAAGAGGACGGCGCTGCATGCAGCATGACGTGATTTCCCCCTCATTTATGTTTTCAACTACTCTCTCTTCATAATAATACTATGTCCTGACTGTTTTTGCACATCTTTCCATGCCTTCGCGAGTCGCAGAACACCTTCAGTCAACGTATTCTCATCTAAATGAGCGAATCCCAAACAAGCAGCCGGTAAACCGGATTCAATCTGATAGAGCGAAGCATCCCTAAACTCTACCCCTCTAGCCTTTGCAGCAGATACAAAAGCTGTAAATTGTTGCGGTGACTGTCGCCAAAGGGCATATATATGTAAACCTGCATCACTATATACTAACGTAAACAATTCTGGAACATGCTTAGTCATTAGGCTACACAGCATATCATATCTAGCTCCAAAAATGCGAGTCATCCGCCGTAAATGTCTCCCATAATGACCCCGACTCATAAAGTGTGCAAGTGCTCGTTGCTCAAGTACGCCCGTCGAGAATGGATCATACAGTGCCTTTGCACAGACTACAGGCTCTACAAGTGAACTTGGAAGTACAGCATAACCTAGACGTAACCCCGCAAACATGGTTTTAGAGAATGAGCCAAGGTTGCATGGGGTCGCTATCGTTCGAATTATCCCTGATCAAGTGATCGCTAAGTTCAAGTTCGGTCAGAATTTATCAGAAGCTAAGATGGACAAGGTTATAAATAGACTTCAAGAGCGTTCTTTACCTCAAGATGAGGAAACCATCGAGCTTATGAAAAAATACTGCCCATACTCGCCATAGTTTGTTATTTCTCAGTGACGCTTTCTTAGCTAAGTGGTATAATATGAACCAGCGAAAATTGATTTTTCCCATACCTAAACAGACTCGGAAGGATGGAACAAATGAACCCACTTGCTGGACAGTTAAATGAAAGTATCAACGCTTCTAATACTCACGTTTATGACATGTTATCGACACTCGGAAGAGAGATCTATTTCCCAAAAGAAGGAATTCTTAGTCAATCGGCAGAAGCTTCAGGTCACGCCAAGAAATACAATGCTACGATTGGTATCGCCACTGAAGGTGGAGTTCCTATGCACTTAGGTGTGATTCAGGACAAACTATCCGCCTATGCACCCAAGGATCTTTACAGCTATGCTCCTCCAGCAGGCAAACCAGAGCTTCGTACGGTATGGCGCAGCAAAATGCTGCAAGAAAATCCTACCTTACAAGATAAATCCTTTGGAAACCCAGTTGTAACCAATGCGCTAACACATGGTCTGAGCATTGTCGCTGATTTGTTCTGTGATGAAGGTGATGCTGTCATTTATCCTGATAAGAATTGGGAGAACTATGAGCTTACTTTTGGCGTTCGTCGTCATGGAGTAACGGTTAACTATCCGCTTTTCACCGAGAATATGACATTCAACAGTGCTGGACTTCGTGAAGCTTTGCTCTCTCAGCAAGATAAAGGTAAAGCTATCGTTCTGCTAAACTTCCCTAACAATCCTACAGGCTATACCCCTGGAAATCAGGAAGGTGAAGAAATTGTTGCAGCCATCAAAGACGCCGCTGATGCAGGTATTAACGTCGTTGTCGTTACTGATGATGCCTACTTTTCTCTATTCTTCGAGGATTCCATGAAAGAATCTTTGTTTGGTAAACTTGCTGGAATTCATCCTCGGGTGCTGGCAGTCAAAATAGATGGAGCTACTAAAGAAGAATTTGTATGGGGTTTCCGGGTTGGTTTTATAACCTTTGCTTCGGAAAGCAAGGATGTCCTAACCGCCTTGGAACAAAAAACATTAGGAATTATTCGTGCAACCATTTCTAGTGGTGCTCATCCTTCTCAGACTTTTGTACTGGACGCTCTTAAATCTCCTGAATTTGCAGCTCAAAAAGAAGAGAAGTTCCAAATTATGAAAGGCCGTGCAAACCGAGTTAAAGCATTACTGGACAATGATAAGTATAAGGAAGTATGGGACTACTATCCCTTTAATTCTGGTTACTTCATGTGCTTGAAGCTTAAGACGGTGACGGCTGAAGCTCTACGTGTTCACTTAATTCATGAATATGGTGTGGGTACGATTGCTCTTGGAGAGCATGATCTACGAATCGCTTTCTCATGTATTGATGAACAATATTTAGAGGATCTCTATAGTCTGATTTATCAAGGCGTTCAAGATCTACAAACTACATCCTAACAAGAAGAAACGGTTACCGTCCTTAAAGGAACGGTAACCGTTTCTCGTAGAAATATAAGAAAGAATAGTAAAAACTAATACTTGCTTATAGACTCTAATTCATAATCAGTGCTTGCTGAAAATAGAGTTCTATGCTAATCGTAGCTTCGATACCGGAATTGTCTTGTAAAAGCGTAGCGGTCATTTATCAACCTTCAAGCACTGATTTTGGTGTGAGCTTTCTTAGATTTTAAAAGTAATTGTGAAATTAATCCTTTTATATTTATTGGGTTGCGTCCAATCACCTAGTTCCCTCCTTTCATACAATACGATGTACAGAATTACTTCCTTATGAAAGGGGAATGAATATGGGTGCAGGAGAAGTCAGAGGTGGATACGGCGGCGGTGCTTATAACAGCACTGGTGCTATATTAGTACTTTTCATTCTTTTAGTTATTATCACACGCTCTTTCTGGTAATCAATCCATACAAAAAGGTACCGTCCATAATAAATAGACGGCACCTTTTTTTGTATAAATATATACCTACTCCTGAGCTAGATTACTCCTCATCTGGATCCATGCTACTTTTACGTGAAAGAAGAATACGGAATAACACAGACATCAATAATCCTGCAACTAATGTCCCCACCAGTAGACCTATTTGTGATAACCCTGTACCTAGCAAAGGTAACCACAGAATACAAGCGATGATTGTAATCACTCGGAATACAAACACCGTCACATTCTCTTGTCTGCTATTTGGTTGAACTGGATATATATTTAACCAGAAGGATTCACTGTGATATCGCTTAAGAGACGATAACTGCATCCCAATAATGAAAAGAAAGAACAAATAAATACCGCTTGCAAGCAAGCTCCCGCGTGTCGACCAGATAAGCAGTAATCCGAGCAAGCCTCCACGAATAATAATGCCAAGAATATCGCTACGTATGAAACTTTTCGTAATAAGATATCTGTAAGCATAATTGGATTTCCAAGGTATCCCGCTTCCTAAGCTTGAGAGCAGACGGCGTGAGTACACTCGTTGTTGGCGTTCTGGAACATTTACGAACCAACCCAATACCGACATCACTCGACCAATTTGAGTTTTCTCTTTCTCAATAAGTCGCTCCCATGCTACTAGATGCTTAACAGGAAATTTCCCCGCTACGATATAGGTGATACATAGTAATCCAATATAGACAAGGCTCTTGCCAGTAGGCTCCCATAGCCACGAGGCAATAGCGAGTATCATAACCCCCCACCGAAGTAGCCGATATCCCATAGCCGCACGATTCGAGACCATGGATAGTTCCTTCCATCCCCCATAACTTGAAATGATTTTGAGGATTACGAGGAGCATCAGAAATGTCCAGAATGGTTTTGGTTCAGCATCACTTCGCACATAAAGCGGCCAAGCGATTAAGAAAACTAACAGAAGACCTACTAACTTATACACTACACCGCTAAACCAGCTTCCTGATAAATACTGATTCATTTTTGATTCCTGCGGTAGCAAGAAAACGACATCTGGTGATTGTAAATAAGTTCGAAAACTACTTTGTACCGTCAATGGGACTAAAAGCACTAACATGATCCAGCGAATAGGTAGCCCTTCTGGAATATGCTGTACAAGAGATGTATACCATGCAGAGAAAGTAATCAACACAAACATAAACAGTACCGCAACACCACTCTGCATGACATATCCTAAATAAGGAATGATTTCTCCCCAAAAATGGCTACGTCGCTCAACTCGAAGACTCTTCAGATCCATACTCAGACCTTACCTTGAACAAGTGTATAGAAGAGTTCCTCTAATGGAGCTCCCGGCATTCCTGCTTGTTCGGCGATTTCTTGCAAAGTGCCCTGAGCAATAACACTACCCTGATGAAGCACGATAAAACGATCACAATAATTCTCTATGGTTGACAGAATATGTGAACTCAATAGAATGGAAGCACCCGTTGCTTTTAACTCCAGCATGAAATCTAACAAAGAACGAATTCCAAGCGGATCTAGTCCGAGGAAGGGTTCATCAATAATGTACAATGAAGGGCGTGCTACAAATGCACACATAATCATGACCTTCTGCTTCATTCCTTTGGATAAGTGGATAGATAAGCTATCCATCTTGTCTTCCATCCGAAATAGCTCGGATAGCTGACTTGACCGTTCCTCATAATCTTCTTTGGATACATTGTAAGCTCGTGCAGTAAACTCTAAATGTTCTCTAACCGTCATCTCTTCGTATAAGAGTGGGGATTCAGGCACGAATGCAATCGCACTATGATAGGCTTCAGAATCATCATCTCTTTTTTTACCATGTACACGTATATCACCCTTTTGAGGTGACATGAGGCCTAAAATATGTTTCATGGTTGTACTTTTACCAGCACCATTAAGCCCGATCAGCCCGATCATTTCCCCGGTTCCCACCTCAAAATTTACATCATGCAGAACAGGACGATTTAGGCTATAGCCGCCGGTTAATGATTGAATATCAAGTACAGGTGTATCACTCATTATTCTCACCTCGATTAATAATAGCTACTACCGAGCAGAAGGGCGACAACTTTATGATATTTCTCTGCTCCTATACCCCTTGCAGTATATTACACACGTGGTGGCTTATTCTTCAACCACTTGGGTGCGCCTTTATTCTTGCGTGCACGCTCACGTTCTGCTTTACTGCCTCCACCTGACTTACCTTTAGGTTTCACTGAATTGAATGGGGGCTGAGTGCTAGTTGAGTTAACCGTAGGAGTCTCACCCTGTTGCCCCTTCGTTTGAGCGACTTCTCTTATCTCTGACGCGGCTTTGGTGTTGTAGCTAGTATCATTGCTTACCTTCTTATGCCCAGCCTCACCAGCCCCTGTTACGTTAGGTTTACGTTTAGTATCCTCATATTTGCGAGGAGCTACAGTCTCACCTTTATCAGAATACACTTTACGTGCCTGGCTTCCCAATGACGCTTCGTCAGGGTGCATCACTTTACCGCCGAACATATCACGTAGTTCAATGGTGACATCCAGTTCTTTCATGAATTTTTTCATAATGAAGATTTGACGATCCGTAACAATAGATAACACAATGCCGCTACGTCCCATTCTGCCTGTCCGACCTGCACGATGCACATAATGCTCGGAGTCTGTCGCTGGATCATAGTTGATAACCATCGTTAAGCCTTCAATATCCAAGCCACGCGCAGCTAAATCGCTTGCTACTAGCACTTGGAATTTCCCACTACGGAAGCCTGCAAGTACGCCACTACGAGACATCTTGTCAGCATCACCATATAGCGCTTGTGCTCTAAGTCCCATATGGTTCATCTTAGCTTCCACTTCAGCAATATCTTCAGTAGTATTCACAAAAACAATGGCCTTCTTCGGTTTATAGTGACGAATTAATCTCCGGAGAGTATCCGGTTTATTACGTTCTTCGGATACGAAATAGAAATGTTCAAGTCCCGTTGCAGTCATCTGCTCTGGATCAATTCCGACCTCTACCGGTTCCTTCATCTCACGCTTAACGAGTGCTGCTGTCTCCTTACTCACCGTTGCAGAGAGAAATAATAATTGCCGATCACGTTGAGCGCTGCGAATAATATGATCTACATCACCAGCTGCACCGAGTTGAAAGACTTGGTCTACCTCATCTACTACAATCGTTGTTACTTCATGCATTTTTATTTTACGCATTTCGATCAATCCCCGTACTCGTCCAGGGGTACCCACTAGCAGCTGTCGAGGTACTTTTAGTTTCTCTATTTGCCGCTTAATTGCCGCGCCCCCGATTACACCGAGTACAGAAATTCCAAGATGCTCACCATAACGCTCGCTCTCCCGCACAATTTGCATAGCTAGCTCCTGTGTAGGTGCCAGAATCAGCTTTTGCGTAGATTTGCGATTAGCATCAATACTTTGCAGAATAGGAAGCAAATAAGCTAAAGTCTTGCCTGTTCCTGTCTGAGAATGAGCCAGAACGTCCTTTCCTTGCATCACAGCAGGAATAACCTCTGCTTGTACTGGAGAAGGCTGTTTGATGTCGAATTCGGATAGTTTATTAACTAAATCCGTATGGATACCTAGTTCTTCAAAAGAAGTTAAATTCATTTAAGTCCATCCTTTATGTTCATATCATTCGTTATCTTTCAATATCATTATATGCTAAAATAGTTATCCCACCAAATGGTTAGCCAATAAGTTAAATGAATACTTATAATTATTTAAGAATATGCGACTTCATCGTCCCAAAAATTAAAAGTTAATCATTTCTGATACTTCAAAAAAGCCAGCTCGATTGAGCCGGCCCTACTCATTTCTTATTCATCATTCTGTATGTCAGTTTATCTGCAAAACGTGGACATAACTGATAGAACCATATCCCCACAGCAGCTAACCAAGGAAGATTAATCTCTTCCTGCTTCTTATCCATAAGCTTCACCATTTTGCTGGCAACAAGATCAGGCTTCATCATGAACCACCGAATATTATTTACGTATCCACCTGTAGGATCAGCCAATTCAAAAAAAGGAGTATCGATTGGTCCCGGATTCACAGTGGACACGGTAATTCCTGTCCCACGTAGCTCTTGGCGAAGACTGTTACTAAATCCATATACAGCATGCTTAGTAGCTGTATATGCTGTCGACTTAGCTGTTCCAATCTTAGCTGCGATAGAAGCCACATTCACAATATGACCTTCTCCCCTCTCTAACATGTGTGAGAGAACAGCTTTCGTACAACGAACAGTACCCATATAATTGACATCCATCATATCACTATAATGTTCTATGGACATGTCCAAAATAGACTCAAATTTACCATAACCAGCATTGTTAAGCAGAACATCTATTTGTCCATATTTATGAATAATATCATTCATTACATTCTGCACTTGTTCCTGCTTCGTAACATCCATAACGATGAGCTCGTGTTGTCCTGATAATTGATTCGCCACGGCTTCAAGCTTATCTTGAGAGCGTGCAATCAGTATCGGAATAGCCCCTTGCTCGGATAGCAGCTTTGCTGTCAAAGCCCCAATGCCACTGGAGGCTCCTGTTATCACTACTACTTTATCCTTCATCATAATCCTTAGTCCTCCTATTGGGGAAGAGATATTCAGTTCATCGTTTAGTCTACGATATCATAACTTGAATATCCAGTTCTCCAATACCATCCATTAGCAAGGGAATACTCAGTGCCTTTCTAGGGAAACTTGATGTAAGATTCTCAAGCATGATAAACTTAGGGGGAGTAATATCTACAATCACACCTTGATTGTAAAGGATTGTACTAGCATTCCCACTAATCATATTACCGAGTTCAGAGATTGCACTTTGTCCCATCTCATCCATCTCTGTCAAGACAAAACCGCCCATCATGGCAGATACAATTCTTAACGCAACATCTTCTTGAAGTCCAAACACGATATTACCAGTTAATTGCCCGGTCATCCCCACTTGAATCCAGATATGGTCTTTATTAAACTCAATATCCTTGATTCCGAGACTCCCCGTAGAGGGTGATATCTGAATGACCTGTTCAATTACAATCCGCGCTGATTCTATGAACGGATTAATAATTTCTGCTTTCATTGTAAGTAAGCCCCCTTGAAACAGGAAATTTGTCACGGTATCAAAAGTCCCGTTTTTCTTAAAAATCATTATACTTTAAACCCAAAAATAAATCACTTAATATTGTCCAGCACTCCAGATGATAGTTCTAATTCACTATGTTTCTAGTTATATATTCATCTGTTTATTCCAAATTTGAACGATGCAATATTTTCCCTATATATTTATCGGTCAAAAATCTCAAAATGTGAATGGAAAAGTAATGCCACATTGCCCTGTCAAACGGAATCACCTATAATTTAAGGAAAGATACGGCCGAGAACGAAGAATTGTAAATATATTTTCAAGGAGGTCATGCATGAACATTAGTCAGTTGGAGACACTTCTAACCATCTCTAAGACCATGAGCTTCCGCAAGGCAGGAGAGTTACTTAACCTAACCCAGCCTGCTGTGTCTGCCCAAATTAAAAGTTTAGAGGATGAGTTCAAAACTGTACTTGTAGATCGCAATCAGCCTGTTACATTAACAGATCGTGGAGATGTATTTCTTGAACATGCTGAGCGAATTTTGTCCATCGTCGAAGAACTTAAACAACGACTTTCGGATTTAAATCAAACTCCTCAGGGACATATCGTTCTTGGAACAACAACTTCAATAGCCATTCAAATGTTACCCCGTGTTTTATCATATTTCCAGGATCAATTTCCTTTAATCAAAACATATATTCAATCTATGTCCTCTTGCCAAATCTATAATAATGTAGAAAATGGGACCATCGACGTTGGAATTGGTTATCTTATCGAACGCAATCCTAACTTAATTACATCAGTTCTTTATTACGATACTTTTCAACTTGTTGTATCACCACAACATCCTCTTGCCAAGCAAAACATAGCTACAATAGAGGTGTTAAGAGATGTCCCACTCATTCTGCTCTCACCGGATACCGTAGGTCGGAGATTTATGGATGACTTATTTAAGAAATACAAAATTGTTCCTAACGTCGTGATGGAGCTATCCAGTAGTGAAGAAGTCAAACGAATGGTAGAACTAAATCTGGGTGCCGCCATTATTTCTAAATTGGCTGTCACGTCAGAGCTTCGTCTAGGGACACTCAAGATTATTCCCATCTGCGAACTTGAGGTTACACATCCAGTAGGTGTTATCTATAAATCAGGTCGATATTTAAACTCTGCTATGCAGCAGTTCCTCAGTGACCTGAAAGGCATGCCAGAAACGCAGTTTATCAGTTCAGAATAACTATATAAGGGAGTGTCCTCAACTTGAAATTTGACCTTCACACACACCATTTTCGCTGCGGACATGCTTCCGGTAATATCCGAGATTATATCGAATCAGCCATCTCATCCGGCCTTCAAGTCATCGGAATTTCCGATCATACCCCTTTCTTTGGCAGAGAAGAGGAGCAAGCATTTCCATTAATCTCTATGGCTAAATCTGAGTTATCCTCCTATGTACAAGAAGTGCTTGAACTTCAAAAGGAGTATTCCGGGGTCATCGATGTGCTGTTAGGTATTGAATCTGATTACTTTCCAATCCATGCTGAGCTCTATCGCAAGACACTCGCAGCTTATCCATTTGATTATATTATCGGTTCTGTCCATCAAGTAGAGGATATTAGTATCTTCAATGCTAATCGCTGGAAAAAATTAAATGATACACAGCAAATCGCAGTCAAAAAAGAATATTACCGTATGATTCAGGAGTCTGCACGTAGTGGTATGTTTCAAATCCTAGGACATATTGACGCTATGAAAGGGAACTATCCTCGCTTCTCTGACATTATTGCTCATGAAGAGATTGATGAGACCCTGAGAGTTATTGCAGCATGTAATGTTGCCATTGAGATCAATACCTCAGGCAAAACGAAACAAAGTGGGGGCTGGTACCCATCAGATACAATACTTGAACGAGCATACTATTTCGGTGTCGATGTGACTTTCGGATCTGATGCTCATAAGCCTGAACGAGTGGGAGAAGAGTTGTTAGAAGTGAGTACCCGCCTTAAGGAAATAGGATTTAAAGAGTGGGTGTACTACAAACAGAAGCAAAAACAAGTCGTTCCACTTCTTTAGACTACATGACAAAAGGGTAATTCGTGGGACTGATCCCGCGGATTACCCTCAACACTATTTATGAAAATAAAATTTCCCCACGCACGCCTTCCCTTCGTCCAACTACTGTTAATCATATTGGAGAAATTGAGCAGTACCTGAAGCGAAAAGCTCACAAGAATGAAACTAGTCACAAGCAATATGAACGTGAGAAATAATCTCAGCTTATGTCTGTACATATTTTTCACAATATATGAGAACATACCATTCCACCTATCTCGAGTTTTATCCCATTATATTTCATTAAATACACTATATATAACAAATCAATAAATATGTGATATTCTTCACAAATATATGTATATTTTAATACTCCATATCTTGTACTCTTGTGAGCCGCAAAAAAAAAAAAAAAGGACCCGCCAGCAACGGGTCCAAACATATATTCAAAAAGGGGGGTTATGTGATAATAATAACCTATCACTGTTAAAGACACGTAACGACTATATTTCATTTGTGTAACAAACCTTGCCCTTTGGATAACCATAAATAGATTCCCTATATTTCACGTACCACCCGCTTAGATTGTCGACCCGAAACATTTACTGTAATAATCCCAGCAACGACTAATAGAAGTGATAATCCAACCCAGCTTGATACCTGTTCTTGCAGAATGAATGCAGATAAGATGACACCAAAGACAGGGATAAAGAATAGATACATTGAGACTCTTCCTACCGAATTATATTTCATGACTGTATTCCAAAGTGCAAATCCAGCTGCAGATAATAAGGATAAATAGATCAGCAATCCCACGGCCTGTCCATCGAATGAATAAGGAGTAAATCCTCGGTTCACTCCCCCAACAAGGAGTAGTCCCAGTCCACCAATGAGCATTTGTTTACCTGTTAATGAAATAACGGATTCATGCATACTTTCCTGCCGTGCCAACACATTACCGAAACCACCAAAGACCGCCGAAGCTAGTAGCAAGACTGATCCGATACCGAAATGGAAATGAAGGCCACCACTTTGTCCGAAACCCATGACAACAATCCCTGCAAAGCCCATTGCAAGTCCCCACCATTTAGCTGCGATAAGCTTTTCCCGAGGTGCCATAAAGCGTGCAGTCAATATTTGAAAAAAAGATGTCGACCCCACGAGTATCGATCCTTCGATCCCCGAGCTATAACTTAATCCTACGTATAATAATAAATATTGCATAAATGTTTGGATCGCACCTAGCCGAAATAACCTAGATAAAGGTAACCTTTGTTTGCCGATACTTGTACTTTTCCCCAACATCGTTGAAAGTAAGAGTAGAATCATTCCAGCCATCGTAAATCGATACCCTGCAAATACCCATTGACCAAAAAAATCTCCCTGCTTCATGTTCAGATGAGCATAGCTCAACTTGACTATGGGCAATGCACTTCCCCACAATACCGTTGCTCCCAGCGAACTAATCAAAATACCCACAGGATGTCTAAACCATGTTTCTGCCTTCACAATACCTTATGTCCTCCTTGTTGATAAACCTTAATCTCCATCAAGTGCTTGAATACCCTCCTCTATGGTCAGACCATAAATGTGAATTCCATCTTCACTGGCTTCGTCTGATCCATCCATGAGTGGAAGAACCCGCTCCAATACGAGTCCGTTCTTTAGCATAACTTTAGCTGAAGCCTTATTCGTTTTACGACATCTACCTTCAATTCTTCGCAGACCGAGATTGTTAATTGCAAACTGAAGCAAAAGGCCAACCGCCTCTGTCGTTAATCCTCGATGCCAGTAAGAACTGTCTAGCATGTAGCCCAGCATAGCCTTGCCTTTAGAAGAATTCCAGCGCTGAAAAGAAACAATCCCAATGAACTTCTCCCCTTCGTTACATAAACATATCGCGAAATGCAAAGAATCTCGCTGATTTCGACTAAGCAGCTGTGCTAGAACTTGTTTAGAACTATGATAAGAAGAACCCGTGCTTCTAGTCATGGAACACCTAATCTGAGGATCAGATAACAAAGACCATACGTCAGCTTCATCATGGATTCTAAGTGGTCTTAACTGAACCTGTTTCCCTACTAACACACCGTTATTCAGCAAGCTCCTCTTCTCCTCACACAACCTAGTACTCGCAGAACTATGGAATACTCTTATCCATTATTCGGTGTATTCATACAGACGAATTACTTATCTCCAGAATTCAAAGTAAATACCGTCAACTCAGGCTTACATAACAACCTTATAGGCAACTGAGTCGTTCCGAAGCCACGATTAACGTAGAGTAACATACCGCTTGGTTGAAAATCATATAATCCCTGAATATATCGCTTAGAACCGGCAGGTGTCGTAATTGCACCTATCAGTGGAAATCTTACTTGACCTCCATGACTATGTCCAGACAATTGTATATCAAATGGGTATAGTACCGCCGTATCCGCATAATCCGGTTCATGCATAAGCAACAAAGAGAACGTTCCGTCTGGAACTCCTTTAAGTGCCTGATCTGGATCAGGTGTTCCCTGTAAAAGGTCATCCAATCCAACGACGGCTATGGCCTTCCCATCCTTCTTCAGCAGACGATGCGAATTCCGCAGTAATATGAAACCTGCTTCTGTTAGCATGCGACCCACCTCATCGTACTGCCCCCGATAATCATGATTACCTAAAACAACAAATTTCCCTAGAGGGGCTTTAAGTGAAGCCAAGTAAGGAACGAAGCTCGTCATTTGCTCTGCATGGCTATCTACAATATCTCCTGTCAAACAGATCAGATCAGGGGACTGGCTCATGATGGCATCCATGAGCTCGCTGAAATCATTCTCATGTGAGTGGTGTCCTAGATGAAGATCACTAAATTGGACAACCTTCAATCCATCAAAGGCAGCTGGAAGCTTTGTGAAGGTAAGCTGAACACGTTCTATAGATAAATGCCGTGGCTCCCACAACCAAGAGTATCCCCCTGTAAATAATCCGGCACCTATAACTGCTAATGCACCCCTACGAAGAAATTGCCTTCTCGTCATCTTGTTATCGACTCTATGCTTTGGGGAATCCCTCCTAGAAGGAATCTCTGTCGGAGGATCCCCATAGGAACGTTCCTTACTATTCATTATATTGCAACCTCCAATATCATTCTTAAAAAGAGAAGTCCACGCTCATCGTGAACTTCTCTTAGGCAGCTTCAAAATATACAATGAGCCTACTCATACCAGTGGATATGTTGTCCTAACTCTCATTCTAGCTAGCAGTAATTTCAAAGCGATGGCGAATTTCCTCACTCTGCATATATGCATCAGACAATCCTAATTTCTGAATATCACTTTTGGATACATATCGGTAACCTAGTTCAATCGATAATGATGATTCAAATGGAAAAGGCGTAAGCTTTACTTTATTACGATCGACCCAATTCGCTTGGATCATCCCTCCACTAGTAAAGTCAAAATTCTCAGATATGGTGAATCCATCACGCCACCACGGGTGCTCATGCTCTTTATCTGATCCTGGCTCATTCAAACATAAATAGAGGGATAGGTCATCACAGAACTGCAATACCCACGAATGAAAGATGAGCTCCTCCTCTGACGCCGGATCTGTGATGCCCAATTGCTTCTGGATGTGATCTCTACGTAGTCGTTCCTGCTCCATATATTTAGTAAAAGCAGGGTGCTCTATGTCAGCTTGGATCAAT
This sequence comes from Paenibacillus sp. IHBB 10380, assembly GCF_000949425.1. Taxonomy (NCBI): domain Bacteria; kingdom Bacillati; phylum Bacillota; class Bacilli; order Caryophanales; family Paenibacillaceae; genus Paenibacillus; species Paenibacillus sp. IHBB 10380. The sequence continues at coordinate 448,809 of NZ_CP010976.1, read as the reverse complement.
AACCTTTCAAAATGTAAGCTACATAACAGTGCCGCATATGGACTCTCAGCCTGTACTTCTTCTAGTCCCTTGGAGTAGAAAGCTAACTTAACAGCAATCGGAAAATCCATGAAAGTATAGGGAGTACCCTCAGAAGTATTCAAGAAGGGAGTATCATCCAAATCAATCCAGCCCCGATCATGCTCATATATCGCATATATGGCTTCATCTTTACGCTTACTCTCAAGGAAAAGCTTAGAATTGAAAGCATTTGCAAATTTACCCGCAATTAATCCGTGTTGGTGTTGTTCTATCATGACCCAGGCTTCCTTCAATTCTCGGCATATCATATACATTCCTCCTGATTCACGACTATATTATAATAATTAGAAGAGCTCTGGTACCCCGATCTTCTTGCTTTTATATCGGTAAAAGGATGTTTATCAATTTTCGACTCTCGAAAAACTGAAATAGCTCACCCTTGTCTATGTTATTTGTATTAATTATAACACGACACCCATGTTGTAGATCAAGGCTGTGAACTGTGAGTAGTGTTCCATGATGTGAGTTAAGTATGTAATTCGATGATATTCAATATTCAGATTACATAAACCGCTAAGTGTTGACCTCCACTTCCCAATAAACCTATATTTTGGGTAAAAGTCAAAAAAATATATTAATTTGGAATTATTTGTTTGTATTCTAGTTTTAATGTGATATTCTATTGATGGGGATTTGAAATTAATAGAAATGCTGGCCAGCTATCGCCCTTCACTAGACTCGACACCTTCCCCCTAATATGTTGAGAGGAATGATATTAATGAAAAGAAAAACCCTATCCATTCTTATGCTATTTTTCCTCGTGTTTGCAATGCTTCCTCTGTCAGCTTCTGCGAGCAACACTGGACAACAGATTCAAGGACAAGGTGAGCTTGTTGTAATTGGGCAGTATAGTGGACCTTCTGGCCATTATCCTTACGGTATAAATGTATATAACGAAAGTGGACAACTTGTTTATAGTAATTCTCATTACACGGCGTGGGGTGGACCTTTTGGTGACTCGGGCGTAGATTCGTTTGTTGTACCTAACTTACCAAGTGGGACATATACAGTTGTAGCTACGCAAACCTTGGCATCATTCCGTATACAAAATCTCTACTTTAGATGATTTTGCTTTTGTTCGTTTACTTCATATCCTGTACGATAAGATCGAGAGGTCGGGGGCTAGCCCCCGACCTCTCGATCCACCATACATCGTTCGGTATACAGCGGTTCATATTATATTTGTTTCCTCACCTTATTCTCCGTAATTTCCACTCTTTCCATAGGCTTATTCGAAGACTTCTTCTCATCCAATCGTCGAGTTCTCGAAACACACTCCTTTGACTCGTTCTCGTAAAGTAACCAGCCTGCATACCCATTCTGAAAGCTTTGGACGCAGTAATCACGTAATACTCTTCTATACTGTATTATTCTATGTAACAAAGTAAAACACCTCCACAAAATCGCATATGCGAAATGCAGAGGTGTTCATAGGTTATCAATCGTACCCATTAGCATTAGATTTGTAGATTATACACTTAACCAGCGCTTGAACATATGCTTCGTCGTTTGCTTATTAAGCTCTGCGATAGAAGTTGTCAATGGAATTCCTTTAGGACAAGAACGGACACAGTTCTGAGAGTTACCACAACCCTCAATACCCCCATCTTCCATAAGCGTCTCAAGACGTTCCTCTGCATTCATTTCACCTGTAGGGTGAGCGTTAAAGAGACGGACTTGAGATAGAGCAGCAGGACCGATGAAATCTGTCTTCTCATTCACGTTAGGACAAGCTTCGAGGCAGACACCACAAGTCATACACTTCGATAATTCATAAGCCCATTGACGTTTCTTCTCAGGCATTCGAGGCCCAGGTCCTAAATCATACGTTCCATCGATTGGAATCCATGCTTTGACTCTTTTTAGCGCGTTGAACATTCTACTGCGATCAATAACAAGGTCACGAACGACGGGAAAAGTACTCATAGGCGCTATACGTACAGGTTGCTCTAAGTTATCAATGAGTGCCGCACAGGCTTGACGAGGCTTATCGTTAATCACCATCGAGCATGCGCCACATACTTCTTCAAGACAATTGGAATCCCAGCATACAGGTGCGATATCTTGACCTTGGACATTCACTGGGTTACGCTGAATTTCCATAAGAGCACTAATTACGTTCATATTTGGACGATAAGGTAGTTCAAACTCCTCAACGTATGACTTTCCCTCAGGTCCATCTTGTCGAGTAATTATGAGTTTGACACTTTTGCTTTTGGTTGGTTTAGTTGTATCAACTGCCATCTGAGTTCCTCCTTCCTATTTCTCTTTCGAATAGTCACGAATCCGCGGCGCGATCAAGGAGACATCCACTTCATCATAAGTGATCTCTGGACCTGAAGGCGTCCACTTAGCCTTCGTTGTCTTCAAGAACTTCTCATCATTACGTTCTGGATAATCTGGTTTATAGTGAGCACCACGGCTCTCATCACGTAACAGTGCCCCTAATGTCATCGCATGTGCCAGCTCTAACATATTCCATAACTGACGAGTAAAAGCCACACCTGGATTGTTCCAGCGAGATTTATCCGTCATATTGATATTAGCGTAGCGTTGCTTAAGCTCTTTAATCTTCTCAATGGTAGCCTCAAGCTTATTGTTATAGCGAACAACTGTCATATTATTCGTCATCCACTCGCCTAGCTCTTTGTGAATCACGTAGGCATTTTCTGTACCATTCATATTCAACAAGCTCTCATATTTATCTGTATGTTGCTTGGTATAGCGATCAAATAATGACTTAGGTACATCTTCAGCCTTCTTCTTCAGACCTTTGATATATTCGACTGCCTTAGGACCCGCAACCATACCTCCGAAAATAGCCGACACTAAAGAGTTCGCGCCTAGCCGGTTTGCTCCATGGTATTGATATTCACATTCACCAGCGGCAAATAACCCTGGGATGTTTGTCATTTGATTGTAATCTACCCAAATACCGCCCATAGAATAATGAACTGCCGGGAATATTTTCATAGGGATCTTTCTTGGATCATCTCCCATGAATTTCTCATAGATTTCAATAATTCCACCTAGTTTTACATCTAGCTCTTTTGGGTCTTTGTGAGATAAATCAAGATACACCATATTCTCACCATTAACACCTAGTCCCATATTAACGCACACATCGAAAATTTCCCTTGTGGCGATATCACGTGGCACTAGATTACCATATGCAGGATATTTCTCTTCAAGGAAATACCAAGGCTTACCGTCTTTATAAGTCCAAATTCGACCACCTTCTCCACGCGCAGATTCTGACATCAAGCGTAGCTTGTCATCACCCGGAATAGCCGTAGGATGGATCTGAATAAATTCTCCATTGGCATAATACGCGCCTTGCTGATAAACAGCACTTGCAGCTGTACCTGTGTTAATGACAGAGTTCGTTGTTTTACCAAAGATAATACCAGGACCACCACTTGCTAGAATAACCGCATCCCCAACAAAAGTATGGATCTCCATCGTCTTAAGGTCTTGTGCACAAATACCACGACATATTCCTTCGTCATCAATGACTGCCGATAGGAATTCCCAGTTCTCATGCTTCGTGACTAACCCTTCTGATTCATAGCGCCTAACCTGCTCATCAAGTGCATACAATAATTGCTGTCCTGTCGTTGCCCCAGCAAAGGCAGTACGGTGATATTTCGTGCCTCCAAAACGACGGAAATCAAGCAAACCTTCAGGTGTACGGTTGAACATAACACCCATCCGATCCATCAAGTGGATAATACCAGGTGCAGCATCACACATCGCCTTAACAGGAGGTTGATTCGCTAGGAAGTCTCCCCCATATACAGAATCATCGAAATGTTCCCAAGGTGAATCTCCTTCTCCCTTGGTATTAACCGCTCCGTTAATTCCACCCTGTGCACATACGGAGTGAGATCTCTTTACAGGTACTAATGAGAACAAATGAACATGAGTGCCCGCTTCTGCCGCTTTAATGGTGGCCATCAACCCTGCTAAACCGCCGCCCACAATAATAATATTAGTTGTTGCCATTTCAGTTCACTCTCCCTAACTCAAAACTGACTTGAATGTTTCTATGAATGCTGAAGCTGTATCGAATTCAACTGCACGAAAAGCGATAAGAGATAATACAAACATCACAGATACAACCACGAATAGACTCATACATACATAAGAGGATACGCGCTGCGCGCGTGGTCCAACTGTGATTCCCCAACTTACGAGGAATGACCAAATCCCATTAGAGAAATGGTATGCCGTTGAAATTACACCTATTAAATACAATGTAAATGTGATCGGGTTCATTACAGCGGCGTGAATAACACCACCTAATTCTTCATGTGTGACATTCCCAAGAGCCACCTGAACTCTTGTCTCATATACATGCCAAATGATGAACATGAATGTGAGAACACCTGTGATACGTTGAAATAAATAACGCCAGTTTCGTTCGTATTTATAACTCCCCACATTTGAATCAGCCTGATAAGCAATGTATAAACCGTAGACACCGTGATAAAGCAAAGGTAACCAAATAAGAAACATCTCCATGAATAACACGAGTGGTAAGCCGTTAAGAAAAGCCACACCTTCGTTAAAGGCGTCCTTACCACCTTCAAAAGCGGCGAAATTCGTTACTAAATGCTCCAGAATAAAAAAGCTGAGCGGAATAACACCGAGTAGCGAATGCAGCTTTCTGGAATAATAGCCTTTCATAAATAGTTGTTCCCCTTTCCATGAGACAGCGTTTTCAACAAAATGTGATTATTAATCGTTAAATATAAATAAAAAGTGAGAAATGCCGCAATAAATAGCTGAATTCAGCCCTTCCTGTCACAATTCTGTGAACAACTTGTGGCACTTTTCATGTTACTCCTTTTTATCTTATAATGGAATTGCAATATAATTATTAATAGTTATAACATTAACGCATAAGAAATTAAACGAATGAGGTGATTGTTATGTTTGAAGCGTTAGAGGTCTTCGCAACTGTCGTCGAACAATCGAGTCTTAACCAAGCATCTAGGCTACTTAATCTTTCTCAGCCTGCTCTATCGCGCAAGATTTCCAAGCTCGAGCATGATTTAGGCGTAAGCCTTTTTAACCGCAAGGGGAAACGGCTTGTCCTTACTTCTATAGGTCAGTTAACTTACACCTTTGCCTTGGAACAAAGAAAACAACAACATACATTTCTTCGCACACTTGCTCAGTTTAAGGATGGAAGCCAAATGACAGTTACGCTTGGAGCTAGTCTGACTACTTTACAGACGACTCTTCCTCCATTAATAAATGCTTTCATGGACAAACATCCATCCGCAGAAATTAAGCTCGTAACTGGCAAAACACATGAAATCGTATCCGCCGTACGTGAGAAGAAAGTAGATGTTGGAATCGTTGCTTCTTCCATCCTTGAGCAAGGATTACAGTGCATACCTCTATTTGAAGATCATTTAGAATTGGTTCTGCCTCGTCATCATCTCCTTGCCGAATCCAAGGAAGTTCAAATGGAACACTTGCATGATTTACCCATGATTGTTTTCTCCAATGGAACATGGTATCGGAAATTAACAGATGAACTCTTTCAACAATGTAAAGTGAAGCCAGATATACGGATGGAGATTGATTCTTTCGAAGCCATCGTTCGTTTATTACCTACTTCTAAAGCTGCGGCACTTCTTCCTAAATCCTATCTGCACCAGCAACTCCTTGACGATAACGAGCTTATTGTTATTCACATCCCAGATCTGAAGGAAACCCGGCGGACCACGTCACTCATCTTCGGTGAACACGCGGAGCTGAGTACAGCAGCAAGACAATGGGTTAACGAGACAGAGGCCCTCTTTAATTCGCGTTTATAACTTCATTCTTAAATTGATCAATACTTTCATTAGAGCCAATGATAACCATAATGTCATTCGTATGAACCTGATCCATAGCCGTAGGAGCTACAATAATACCATGAGGTCTATGAAGAGCTACGATGCTACAACCATACCGAGAACGTGTATTAATCTCTGAGAGGGTCTTCCCATCTAGACATGTTGGAACACTCATCTCTGCAATCGTATAATCTTTAGAAAGCTCGATGTAGTCCAGCAGATTCGGGGATACGAGTTGATGAGCAACTCGTATTCCCATATCTCGCTCGGGATAAATGATTCGATCTACTCCTAGCCGCTCAAGTACTCTACCATGCAGCACTGATATCGCTTTAGCTACAACTTGCGTAACTCCAAGTTCCTTTAATTGTATAGTAGCGAGTATGCTCATTTGGATATCATCTCCAATGGCCACAATACCGCAATCAAAGTTACGAACACCTAGTGATTTCAGTACCTCTTCGTCCGAAGCATCCGCTACCACTGCATATGTCAGGAATTCACTCATATCACTTACAATCTCTTCGTTCCTATCAATCCCGAGCACCTCATAATTCAAGGCCATTAACTCAAGTGCTAGCGCAGATCCAAAACGCCCCAAACCAATAACAACAAACTGCTGTCTTTTCATTTTTAGCTCTATACCCCTTTTATATTAATCCATTTCTTGTATTAACCAATGATTATTTTTCCTTCTGGGTGCCGATATAATTCTTTACCCTTTTTCGGTCCGAGTGCATACGCAAGTGTGAGTGGACCTAGACGACCAGCAAACATTGTCAGACTAATTAATACCTTACCAAACACTGATAATTCTGGAGTAATTCCCATACTCAAGCCAACGGTGCCAAAGGCTGAGGTAGTCTCAAATAATATCATAAGAAAGTTAGTATCTTCTGTGGTAGATAACAGCATCGATACGCCTATTACGAGTAAGAGAGCCAGAAGCATAACAGTCAGTGCCTTGAAGATTCTCTCTTGAGCTAACCGATAACGGAACAGTACAATATCGTCACGTCCTCGCATCATAGCGATAACGGCAACTATAATAATCGTGAATGTGGTTGTCTTAATTCCTCCACCTGTCGATCCTGGAGAAGCTCCGATGAACATTAAAATAATCATGAAGAATTGAGACGCTTGACGCATACCCGCAATATCTATCGTATTCGCACCTGCCGTCCGTGGAGTGACAGATTGGAATAAAGAACCTAGAATCTTACCTCCCCAGTTAAGTGACCCGAGTGTCCTTGGATTCGTAAACTCAAATACAAATATAACGAGCGCTCCGAATATAATCAAAGCTGCTGTCATAGATAATACTACCTTAGAATGCAATGAAAATTTACGATTCTTACGGAAATCCACAATGTCTGCAAGTACAATAAATCCTATCCCACCGGATACAATAAGGAACATCACTACGAAGTTTACAACTGGATCATATACATAACCTGTTAAGCTGTGGAAGTGACCAAACAAATCGAAACCGGCGTTATTAAACATCGAAACGGCATGAAACACACCATAATAAAGAGCTTTACCGAAGGGCATATCAAAAGCCCATCGTATCGTCAAGATTATCGCCGCTGTTCCTTCAATAATGAATGAAAAAAGCAATACTTTACGGATCAGGCGAACGATTCCCTCCATTGAGCTCTGGTTCATAGCCTCCTGTAACAATAATCGATCTCGTAGAGAAATTCTGCGTTTCAACATTAAAGAGAATAAGGTTGCCACAGTCATAATTCCAAGACCACCTACTTGTATAAGTGACATAATAACCACTTGTCCAAATGTACTGAAGAAGATTCCGGTATCCTTTACAACAAGCCCTGTTACACAAGTAGCGGAAGTTGCTGTGAAGAACGCATCAATGAAACCGAGTGGCTTTCCAGTAGTATTAGAGATTGGTAGCATAAGCAGGCACGTTCCAATGAGAATAATCCCTGCAAATCCCATGACCAAAATCTGTGGAGGAGAAAATCTTAACCATTTTAAATGAAATTTCAATTGATTCGCCCCTTAAAAAAGATCAACGAAAAAAGACATCGGAAATCCAATGCCTTTCGGGTTGGTTCCTGCTAGCATATCGCCTACGAGGTTAGCTGACGGATTCGGGTATGCACAGGTTACCCTATTCGTTGTAATACAACGAAATTCACCCCAACAACGCTCAACGTTAAAGACGTATCGGTTGTATATTGGTTCCCCCGTAATTCAAAAGAAAATTCGGCGTAATATTAAATTGCATTCCGATTATAAGCCTTATTTTCATACTATACAAAGCTTTATTTTCAATAAAGAATGGAAATAAACCCGAATTGAGTATACTAAATGAATAAGAGATACACTTTTCATGAAATTTCGTAATATCTCTCCATTTTCATCATGTTTTCATCATTTAGTCTACACTTATAGAATGAACTAAAGGCGTCCCTCGTATTCTTGATTTTCTTTAGAATCTATAGAACTTGGAGAACTTAAACTTTAGTTCAATTCTAGATAAGGAACTGGTTCTAAAGATGAAACGTATGTTATGTTTACTTTGATGGTTCAACACATTTATATTTAGGGGGTATTAGATGAATTCCGTAGGGCAACCTTTGAAGATTAAAGCAAACTATAAGGTTTTGGGTATACTTGGGGCAATAGGTCTAATTTTATTTGGCATTTTCAATTTTTTACTACCTGCCATGTCTTCAAGTTCGACTGAACAGCTGAATGTGAAAATAATCAGTAAAGATCAAGCTACACAAGCTGCCACGCAATTTGCACAATCCCAATTAGGCGGCATTATTCTAGATGAAAATGATGCGGATGCCATTGTCACTTACCAGTCCAAATCTGACTTCTATGGCTACTTATCCAAGAATAAGCTCATCAAAGAATATTCAACTAAATTTGAAGGGTCTTTTCCTTATGATGTTTTTCGCGTCCGTCTGACAGAAGTAGATACTTATCTTAATGTAGATGTACATATGAACACAGGCAAAGTAGTTGCCTTTAGCTATGCATCTAAGGAGAGTAAAATCCCGGTAAAAACACCAGTTATGGATGAGTTATTAGAGGTGGAATATAAACAAAAGCTCGCAGAACCATGGCTTGAACAATGGGGATATAAGAGCTCCAATCTTAAGGTCACCCAGGATAGTAAATCCAGCCTCGTGTACACTGATCCTAATACGAAGATTGGTGATGCTGCTCTGCAATTTAAATTTATTTTTGGAGTGAAAGGAATTTCCTCCTTCGAACCCGCCTTTTCAGTTCCAACAGATCACATTGCATATGTAGAGAAGGAAACAGCGACAGCATTATGGTTAACTATACTAGGCTATGGACTTCTAACTCTAGTATTCGGCATATTGGCCATCATTTACAGCGCACTAACACATACACATACTTCATTTGTAAGAGGTATATTTTTGAGTGTATTTTATTTTGCTGTATCCATGCTAAGCACATACAATATGATGCCCGCATTAGAGGCACAAGGACAGACGCTTAATGATATGACATTCTCACTCATTAGTACGGGTATCATTTCATTAATCATGTCTGCTCTACTCTATTTCTCACTGGTTGGTGGGAATGGCTTATGGCGAAAAGAAGCTGGACTAAATCCATGGCCCAGGTCCAAAGAACCGGGCTATGGCTCATACGTGCTAAATAGTATGTATGTAGGCTATTTATGGGCATTAATATTACTTGGGGTCCAATCTATCCTATTCTTTGTGCTTGAGCACACATTGCATACTTGGTCCACAACCGATTCATCACAATCACCTTTTAATATGCTTTATCCTTGGACATTTCCGCTATTAGCTTGGCTGGCAGGAATATCCGAAGAAGCAGTTTACCGTTTATTTGGTATCAAGATGATGCAGAAGATCGTTAAGAACACTTTTATCGCTTGTCTGATTCCAACCATCATTTGGGCGCTAGGACATACCCTATATCCTATCTATCCCGTCATCTCGCGACCTATTGAACTTCTTGTAATCGGGCTAATCTTTAGCTTTATATTTCTGCGATATGGTTTTATTGCTGCCCTCTTCAGCCACGTTATTTTTGACAGCATCTTAATGGGCTTTAGTCTATTCGTGCTTGGTGATATAACTAATGTCTCAGCAGGCATTGTCTCTATGATCATGCCAGCAATCGTAGCTTACGTTATCTACCTGTTTAATTCCAAAAAGAAAGAGAAGCCGTATGTTACGACTCCTCCTGAAGTGCTGCAATAATCGAAGCGGCGAGCTTGTCGCCAATTGAGAGAGGCCTAAAGTCTTCGAGACTGGCCTCTCTTATTTTTTTGAGTGAACCAAAGTGCTTCAATAGCAACTTACGACGTTTCTCTCCAATCCCCGGAATGGAATCTAAGCGGGAGGTTACCATAGACTTGCCACGTTGCTCACGGTGAAAGGTAATCGCGAATCGATGCACCTCGTCCTGAATCCGTTGCAATAAATAGAACTCTTGGCTGTCCCTTGGAAGAGATACTGCCTTTGCGGGATCACCAACCATAAGCTGCGATGTTCTATGCTTCACGTCCTTGACCAATCCACATACTGGAATAAATAAACCCAGCTCGTTCTCTAGCACGTCCACAGCGGCAGAAATTTGCCCTTTACCACCGTCAACAACGATAAGGTTGGGTATCTCAAGGTTCTCCTTCATCACGCGCTCATATCGACGCCTGATGACTTCACGCATGGTTTCATAATCATCCGCTCCAACAACAGAACGAATCTTGTATTTACGATACTCTTTTCTCTCAGGCTTCCCATCAATAAATACAATCATGGCAGATACAGGATGAGTTCCTTGAATGTTAGAGTTATCGAATGCTTCAATACGATGTAAAGAATCTAACCCAATAACCTGGCCTAGATTCGATGCCGCTTTGGAGGTACGCTCTTCATCACGTTCGATTAGACGAAACTTCTCATTCAGTGCTACCTTCGCATTCTCAGTGGCCATTCCAATCATCTGTTTCTTCAATCCACGCATAGGAACGAGTACTTTAACACCGAGCCATTCCTGCAAGGATGAGGCCCCACTTATCTCATCTATCCCATCTGATATAAGCGACGTATGGATTTCACTTTCAGCTACTGGCGTTTCGTCCACAGAACCAGTATCTACCTCAACCTCAAGCTCTTCCTTCAACATATCGGGAAGCAGGATTTCCTGAGGTAAAGCTGGATTATCACTATAATATTGGGTAACAAACGATATGAAATCACTATATGCCTCTCCATAAAACGGAACGACAGAGGTATGACGTTGGATCATTTTCCCTTGGCGCATGTAAAGAATCTGCACACACATCCAACCTTTGTCTACAGCAAATCCGAACACATCTCGATCTCTCGCATCGGAAGTCGTAATTTTCTGTTTCTCCATAATCGCATCGATATTCAGAATTTGATCCCTAAGTTCCTTAGCCCGCTCAAAATAAAGCTCTTCTGCGGCTTCCTCCATCTTCCGTTGAAGCTCTTTCTTTATCTGCTCGTGTCCGCCACCAAGGAATGCGCTAATCTCCTGTGTGATCTGTTCGTAAGCTGACTGAGGAACCTCCTTCTCACAAGGTGCTAGGCACTGTCCCATATGATAATACAAGCACACTTCCTTCGGCATAACCCCACATTTACGAAGCGGATACATGCGATCAAGCAGCTTCTTCGTCTGTTGGGCAGCATAGGCATTAGGATAGGGCCCGAAATACTTTGCCTTATCCTTCAATACACGCCGAGTGACTTCCAATTTGGGATGAGCCTCATTCGTTATTTTGATATATGGAAAGGTCTTATCATCTTTAAGTAATACGTTATAACGTGGTTGATATTGTTTGATAAGGTTACATTCTAAGATGAGTGCTTCCATATTGCTACCTGTCACGATATATTCGAAATCGCGAATTTCAGATACGAGCAATTGTGTTTTCCCATTATGACTTCCGGTAAAATAGGAGCGTACACGATTCTTCAGAACCTTTGCCTTACCGACATAAATAATGGTGCCTTCGCTATTCTTCATCAAATAACATCCCGATTGATCGGGCAATAACGCCAGCTTATGACGGATGTTCTCCGCAGCTTTATCACGTTCATGATCAGTCATTGTTAAATCTTCCATGGTTATATACTACACCCCCTTCTCCTACGGGAATTGTACTACTATTAATAAAGCGCCCCCGATAATCCGGAGGCGCTGTGGTATAACATACACCTTATTGGTGTTTAGAGATCATGTTCTTCAATGCTTCTTTGGAATTCAATCCAACTACTTTATCCACAGGCTGACCATCTTTAAAGAAGATTAGTGTTGGGATACTCATAACACCGAAACGGGAAGCTGTTTCTGGATTTTCATCAACGTTCAATTTTGCAATCTTCACGCTGTCACCTAATTCTGTAGATAATTCATCCAAGATTGGAGCAATCATCTTACAAGGACCACACCAAGGCGCCCAAAAATCTACCAAAACCGTTCCTTGACCTCCCACTTCTGTGCTGAAGGACTGATCGGATACATTAACAATAGCCATGATATTTTTCCTCCTTATAGGAAAGTTAGAGAAATTTAAACTGATACGTCTTTGTGGACAGTTATAAGTATATCACATACTTATGGTCAATGTGAAATCCGTTTTTTTAAAATATATAGATATTCTTTACAAAATCTTTGGGAATTGGGTATACTTATTGCAACTCAGGTCTCCTTTGTCTATGATTATTATCATGTGCAAAAGAAAGAACCTTTATGAGGAGGAATTGTTCATGGACACTAACGTACATTTCAACGATGCACGAGACCATGTGAATGAAGAGCCGCGAAATGATCTTTTTGATTTAATAGTTGGCGTTGGTGGAATGACCCTCTTTATGACCGTTATTTTCGCCGCAATGGTTATTATCAAGTTCATCATCTCAGGTTAACATGTACATCAAAAAAAAGTCTGATCTCCTTCAATGGAGGCCAGACTTTTTTTATAATATTAGAACGTTAAACTTCATCCCTATTTCATAGGTTAACGAAACGAATGCCGTCCTTTTGGAACAAAGTTGTATATCCTTAATTCTTACCCCGTTGGTTCTCCCCATGCAAATAAACTACATCTACGAATGGAGAAATCCGATCCATCAACCTTTGACCTTTATAACCTTCTTCTCCATCCTTATTCGTGAAGCTCAAATGTTTCTCCAAACCCTCAAGCGTATAATTGGACGTATAAAAGGTCGGTTTGCGATTCATTCTATAATTCAAAATTGAGCCCATGATATGATCCCTTGCCCAGGGATTCAAATTCTCTGCCCCAATATCATCAAATATTAGAAGATCACAGTTTTTCATGATTTCCGTGCTTTCCTTCAGCTTCTGATTGTCTGTCATCATCGACTTCAGATCTTCTACAAATTCAGGCATATATACGATCACGCCGGTATGTCCAGCAATAGCAAGCTCATGTAGTAAATAACTCATCAAAAATGTCTTTCCTGTTCCAAATGAACCATAGAGATACAAACCACGTGTGGAGAGACCTTTTTCTTTCGTATCTTCAATATATCGAAATACCTGATTCACTGCTGGGACACGAAGCCGATCTTTACTCATAATTTCAACTTCGTTATATCCTTCATTTAATGCTCGTTCATCGACATAAAAGCTACGAATTCGCTTTTTCACCTGATCGTCATGTTGCTTATTCGTATGCAAAGTGCAAGGCACCTTTCGCTCGTAAAGCTCTGCGGCACCATTCACAACCTGTACTTCTAGCTTGCTAAAATGCCCCTGAAAATCGTTCGGACATCGTTCAAGTCCTGGGCAGTTATCGCAATTACGTTTGTCACCAATGTATTGATACAACCGGCTCATATTTAGTTTTAGAGTCGATTCATCAAGTTCAGGATGATGCTCCCGAAGTTCCTTAACGAGTGGATTGTTCAACACTTCGTTCGTGATGGCTTGTGATCGTTTGCGAAATTCCGGATTTTTCATCTGCCGAAGTAGATCGCCTATTGATTCCATCGTCTTGATCCTCCTTTCTTCACAAGTTAAGATTACTGACGATTACGCCCCGCCCTTCTTCTTATTCGCTTGGATCTCTGCTGCAAACTTCATCATCTGTTCAAAATCTTCCTCAGACACCGTATTATCTTCCCCATTGTCCTGAACAATAGGAATCTCGGGCTTCATCTTCACTGGCTTACCATATGATCTAGCCCGTCCGCCTCCCGTTGCTGCGGCTTGCTTCCCTTTCACTTTCGACTGATCTTTAATATATTGCACTGCTTTCTCGTACGAATTAACCTGTTTAAGAAGCATATTAGAAGCAATGGCCTCCACAAAATTACGGTTAATGCGCTGGTCACCATTGGTAGACAATAAAGACATCAGATAATGAATTAACACATTGATAACTTCCCCAGGTAATTTATAACTAAGATCAATTTTCTCAAATATATCAATTAAATTATCAGGCACCGAACCTGGAAAGAATGTTTTGAGCAATTTCGTATAGGGTTCATTGCGAAGCATCATATTATATTGATGAATGTCGCACTTCGTCTTGAACTGTATGGGTACCTCAACATAATACTCCATTTGCACAGCATGCTCCAGCTGAAGGGCCCCGTCCGAGTTCTCCTCATTTTGACGGATTGCAACAATTTTACCGCTCAACACTTCACGTTGCTCTTGTCGCTTTTTCCCTTGACGGAAATGTAGATTAGCTTGGTGTTGTAATTCATCTACTTGAATGTCTCCTTCGGGTGTGAATATACCATCCTCATCTAATAATCGACATAAATCCTGCACACTAAGATCGTATTTATTAACGACATAATTGATAGTCCCCATCTGCTCGAAGTTAAAGCGTAGCTTCTCTACAAAATGTCGATTCGCAGAACCACGTGGAAAGCGAAGAATAATTTCGGCATAGTTCAGACCGTCACCTTCTTCTCCTAATTGCATCCCAGGCTGTCTCGTTGTAGATACTTCAGTTAAGGCTTGCTCCAGTTCATAATCAATGACATGCGTATTAAGTTCAAAAATATCATAGAAGGGTACGGAAATGTTTTCCTTATTCCGCGATGTACCTGACCATTCATCAGGTTCCTTTGCCCAAAGTTCCTCCCGCAAAGACAGGACAGCAAATTTCCCGATTTTGTCACGTAATAGAAGCGTTAAATGCTGTGTATTAAAAAATTCTGTAGGCGTCAAAGGAGCCTGCAATTCATATTCGTACATATAATCATCGTTCTCAGGAACATAAATACGACTTGTTTGTAATAGACCTACCGCTTCCAGTTTAGAAGTCTGCTCAATAAGAAACTTCCGACCTGTTTCACTTGGCTCAAGCCCAAGCGTTAAGAAAAGTCGGCGCTGTTGTTCTGTGTGAGAATAACCTATTTTCTCATTAGGAATCTGTTGAAACAACAATTGATATAAGCTAATAGCGAACGCTCCGACCATGGGCTGGTATGTGTTACTCAACATTCTGTTGTCCAGATTGCTGAGACAGAAATCACGATAAACGCAGTATCTATGGTTCTCTGTATAATGTAATAGACTCTTCATGCGCATCGGTTAACCCCCCATCGTTTACATAGACTTCTACCATTCTAACATAAATCCTCAGTAACGTTCGACGTAATTCGTGTTAATTACTGACAACAAAGCAGCCCCTCCTAAAAGGAAGAGCTGCTTCGCATGTATACTCGCTTTAGAACATTTTATATCCGCCATCACGTAACTTTTGAATCGACCAACCACTTAATATAGCCCCTGCTAATCCAGCAATCCCTGTGAAATAATCAACCATTTGGAATGAGGCTAAATGAGTCCATAACGTTGCGCTTCGATCCCACAAGGAATACACGACGATGGGTAAAATAACAATGATAAACAAATAAGACGGAAACCATGTAGTTTTCATTAACATATTGAGAATAAATCCAATGCCGAACATCATAACAAAAAACAATACCATCAGCACAAGCACAGGAATAAATTGCATTTTGATCAGTTCACCTCATCTTTATTGAGCCTGTTCTATTAATTATGTCACAGAAATACAATCTAGTAGATAGTTTACTAAAAAAATTATAACGAAGCAACGAACACTTCGTGAATAGATTGTGTCATCGTTTGCTCTAATCATTCTCAATGGGATACAATAGGAAGCAAAGCTAGAAGTAAACTACATACCCATAGGAGTGATAATCATATGTCAGAAGTTGCCTTAACATTAGAAGGTTGGTACTCACTACATGATTTCCGTTCTATTAACTGGACAGCTTGGAAGTCTGCTGATGATGAAGATCGAGCGATGGCACTCGATGAACTTCAAGCCTTTCTACAAGATTGGACAGAGATTGAGACCAGCAAAAAAGGAAGCAGCGCAGTGTATACGATCGTTGGACAAAAAGCCGACTTTGTATTCATGCACCTTCGTGAAACGTTAGAAGAGATAAATGCTGTCGAGACTGCCTTTAACAAGACTACATTTGCTCAATATACTACCAAATCTTATTCATATGTAAGCGTAGTTGAATTGAGTAACTATATAGGCGGAGCAAGCGGTGGAGATCCAATGGAGAATCCAGAAGTAGTCGCTCGCTTGAAACCAACCTTACCTAAGAATAAATATATTTGTTTCTATCCGATGAACAAGAAACGTAATCTAGACGATAACTGGTACATGCGCACCATGGAAGATCGTAAAACAATGATGCGTAGCCACAGTATGATTGGACGCAGTTATGCTGGTAAAGTGAAGCAGATCATTACAGGTTCTGTAGGTCTAGATGATTGGGAATGGGGCGTAACCTTATTCTCTGACGATGCCCTTCATTTCAAGAAACTGGTATATGAGATGCGTTTTGACGAAGTTAGTGCCCGTTATGGTGAATTTGGATCATTCTACGTTGGTAGTCTACTAAATGAACAATCTTTTGAAGAATTACTTAAATTGTAATTTGTAAAAGTGCTAGTAACATAAATAAAAAATGCCTTGTCCAGCTTAAGAACTGGAGAAGGCATTTTTGTATAATGATCCCATAAAAGAAGGACCTGCCTCCATTCAAAACGATGGCAAATCCTTATTAATACGATCTTATTCCTCTTCTTCATCCTTCAAGGAGTTTAGAGAATTTAGGAACTCTACTGTCGCCGCGTCCCTAGCTCGCCCCTTATCCTTCAATCTTTCGATTGCCGGAAGAATGAGGATATCTACTTCTTTTTGAATCGTATAAGCTAGGTCGTAGGATTCCTTAGACTCTAGAAAAGAACCTACTTCCATTAATGCATTATAACGATCCAGTTCATCACGCGTAAGCAACCCACGGACTTGAACGCTGCAATGGCGCATCTTATAGGAATCTTCCTTTTTTCAGCATCAACGGAATACCACCTATAGTAAGGAGATACCTCATATCAACCACTTTTTTCAGTTGTGCGGCACTCCAACCTTTTAACAATTTATTACCTATAACAGCAATACCTTCGCCTTTGCCAAGCGAGGCAACGGTACCTTTATTGCTGAATTCGAATTTCTTAAGTGGTTTATTACGGATCGTAGATACGACATTCTGAGCTGTACATACACCTTGTTGCATAGCAATTTGTGCTGTTGGTGGATATGGACGACCTTCTGGATTCATAACAAGTGAATTATCACCGATAATAAACACATTGTCATATTCAGGTGCACGTAATTGCTCATCCACTTTGACACGACCTCTCATTGTCTCGAAGCCTGCAGCTTCGATCATATGATTACCGCGAATTCCTCCAGTCCATACTACAGTAGCTGCTTTGATCTCTTCACCTGTTGCAAGGAGTACGCCTTCTCGTGTACATTCTTTGATGGCAATACCAATCTTGAATGTTACGCCTTTTCTTCTAAGAACATCCATCGCATATTCAACAAGTTCAGGTGCAAATCCAGGCAATGCCGTTGGAGCTGCTTCACAGTTGTAGATATTAACAAGATGTGGATCAACATCATATTCCTTACACAGTTCAGGAATACGATCCGCTAACTCAGCTACGAACTCAATACCGCTGAATCCTGCGCCACCTACAACAAAGTTAATACGTTCTTGTGGCGTCTTCTCATTCTTGTAAAGTGCGAATTGATATTCAATATGCTTCCGAATCAAGCGCACGGAGTTAATACTACGAATCGTCATCGCATATTCATCAAGTCCCGGAATACCGAAGCTTTCAGGCTCTCCACCTAAAGCAACGATCAAATAGTCATAAGAAAGAGTTCCGTCCACCAATATGACCTTTTTCTCTTGCGGACGAATTTCTTTTACCGAGGATTTCACAAGATCAATCTTAAATTCGTCAATCAGCTTTGAAATGGAGATACGTGTATTCTCGATGCTGTCTGTGCCTGCAGCTGGCATATGCAAATGTGTCGTAATATAATGGTAATCATGACGGTTAACTAACGTCACGTCTGCCTCGTTGTAATTTAATTCTTTTTGAAGACGCTGTGCAGTTAGGATTCCTCCATATCCAGCACCAAGGATAACTATTTTGGGAATGCTACTCATGGTCTAATTTTACTCCTTCCAAATCCTTCTTTTTCTTTATATATCTATATAGAGAATGAACTAAGACGTAAGAAACAGCTAGTTCATTCTTTTATAGTAAGTAGCCTATGTGGTTAGTGAAAATATACACATTAATAGATTGAGAAGCTTCACAATTCAGTGATTGAGACATTTCTCACATTTATTTTAAACTTTCACTCCTATTTTATCAAAATAAATATCAATGATAATATTCATAACAGAGTAATTGTTCGAAAATAGACAAACATCAACTTAACATACTATTGAAATACTAGCTATTTCCAGTTAAAAGATCAAGTGTTATTTCATGCTGAATGCTACCTTTAATGCCTTCCCACCTCAATTTCATACGAAAAAATACATATTTAAATGTTTTTTATATGTGTTTATGTACACCCGAACTTTGCAGATAAGGCCAGTACGATTATAATGAATAAGATTATATAAATTAAATCGCATATATATGGAGGTGCTTTACCTAATGACATCCCCACACACTGGTGATGAAATGTCCGACTTGATCATTATCGGGGGCGGCCCAGCAGGCATGTTTGCGGCATTTTATGGCGGAATGCGACAAGCATCCGTAACCATTATTGAAAGTATGCCACAATTGGGTGGACAACTTGCTGCGCTATATCCCGAGAAATACATTTATGATGTCGCTGGTTTCCCTAAAGTGACTGCACAAGAACTTGTAAATAATTTGTACCAGCAAATGGAGCATTTCAATCCTACTTTGCGACTTGAAGAAAAAGTAATCGCCGTAGAGAAGATAGAGGAACGCCATTTTGTTGTAACGACGGATAAAGGTAAATACTCTTCCAAAGCCATTATCATTACTGCTGGCGTTGGTGCATTCGAACCACGTAGGTTAGAAGTAGAAGGTGCAGATCGCTTTGAGAAAAGTAATCTTCATTATTTCGTGAATGACCTCAACGCTTTTAAAGGTAAAAAAGTACTCATTAGTGGTGGCGGTGACTCTGCTGTTGACTGGGCGCTTATGCTTGAACCTATCGCAGAACAAGTAACACTCATCCATCGCCGTGATAAATTCCGTGCGCATGAACACAGTGTTGAGAACTTAATGGCTTCTAAGGTGAACATTATAACACCTACAGAGATCGTAGAACTTCACGGCGAAGAGACGATCACCAAAGTAACCCTTTCTCATATCAAGACTAAGGAAACACAAGAGATCGAAGTGGATGATGTTATTATTAATTTCGGTTTCATATCTTCATTAGGACCTATTGCAGAATGGGGCATTTCTATTGAGAGTAATTCAATCGTAGTAGATACACGAATGGAGACCAATATCCCAGGAATTTTCGCTGCAGGAGATATTACAACTTACCCTGGTAAGCTGAAGCTTATTGCTGTAGGTTTTGGCGAGGCTCCGACTGCTGTTAATAATGCGAAAGTGTACCTAGATCCTGATGCACGTCTTTCACCAGGTCACAGTAGCAACATGAAAATGTAAAAAATATATATTTATTCATAAAGATTAGAAATAGGGTATCCTGTGCTTGACGATCTGTACTACAGCCGTCTAATTAGGATACCCTTATTATGTGTGTTAGATCATGTAAGTAAATAATGTATGAGACACCTCCGTAAGTCTGATAAAAATGCGAAAACGTTCCACCAACGGTAAGGTGCTCTAATTACACCATGATCAGTTGTTGAAATTGTAATCTGCGTTTGTGTATTTCAGCTAGCAACAACGTTATGAAATCATGCTCAAGCTTTAAATCTATTGCTAGATAGTAAGATTCCAACAACATTTCATCACTTAATATAGCCATCATCCTCACAGCCTTTCCTTTTTTTCCTAAATCTATCATATCAAACAATCGATAGCGGAACAAGCGTTCGCTTTATCCACAAGCAATTGTGGAAATCCTGTGTATAATTTGTTGGTAAGTGCATTAAAGCCAGTAAAACAGCAGTGGATAATGTGGATAATTGTTATACACAGGCTAAAAAACTATCAAAAAATGTCAAAATATATTTTCATATTTTGGCATATATCTACTAAATAACCTTTATACCCATTATTAAACTATTAAAATTCAACTTTTCTATTGTGGTCTCGTATTGACCTCGAAGATCCATATCCGATTATTAACATCTACTCCATAGTCAAATCCAAGTTCATTTATTCCCGGAAAATGACGCTCCATAATCCCCGTACAGATGATGCTAAGCTTTCTCATCTCTTGACACTTATGATGACTAGAGCCTTGCAATCTTGAGGCTTTAAGGCCCTGTAGACAGGTCAGCTGTGTTCCTCCCTTACATAGATTAGTAATAAATAACCCTGGCTTTGCTAGTCGGCCAACCATAGAACGAAACACCCAGTGCCGATGAACCTTCACCATTTTTACCCGATAGTCAATTGGACGTCCCTTAATAGTAGCTAGATATATACCCTGTTGTATTAAATATTTACGTTGCGCCTTCATTCGATTCAAGGCAAGGTATATATTATGAAAATGAGTATGTCTTATCGTTTGAGATAAGTGAGTTAATGTATAACCTTTAGAATCTTTAGTCATTCGAATAACCCCATAACCACCTCCACCTACAATAGGCTTCACTACGACCATCCGATATTTACGTAACATGTACTGTAAATGGGATGGGGATAATATCATCGTATGAGGAATGTATGGAACAATCCTACGATCCGTCAACAACGCTTCAGTCTTTAACCATTTGCTAGCTAATTGTCTTCCCGCCAATGTTACCACCTCCACTTGGCTGATATACCTTAACATACTCGCAAACCTAACTTATTTCTTGGATGATTGTCCATCATCGTCACATGATTTTGGAAATGTTAACTCCAAATCATTCCACCAGAAATATTGGCTTACTACTGTAAATCAGATATACTATGGATAAAATAAGAAGGAACGGCTTCGCCGTCCTTAAAGGGACGGTAACCATTTCTCGTAGAAATATAAGCAAGGTATAGTGGTAATTTAATATTTCTTATATTTTAAAAAAGGAGGTTGGAATCAAGTTGTCACAGTTATTCGAAGTATTATACTGGATCGCCATCGTCGGCATGTCTGCAACACTTGCTTTGACGACCGTGTTGATCTTTGCCATCGGCTTTAATTTTATAAAGAAAAAACGAAGTATTCTTGGTATGAGCTGTATTGCCTTTTCGATAGCAGCAGCTTCTATGGTCGTCCTGATGATCAATCATACATTTATAACCCCTGCCTCCTAATCAATTATCAAAATACCTACCAACATTCCTTTTTTATCGGAATGTTGGTAGGTATTTTGAATTGGATACCATACAACATAACAAAAAAACCTCCTAGAAGCGTGTGCAAATGTCACACCACGGTTCAAGAGGTTGGAATTCACGTACATTTAACTATTGTTACTTATACCTCGAACGTTCTTTAACCTCAATTAACACTCGCCCTCAGCAGCTGGCTTCCCTGCATCCTTCGCTGTACGGAAGCTTGATCCACAACCGCACGTAGCTGATGCATTCGGATTATTGATGGTAAAGCCCCCTGACATACCTGACTCTTCGAAATCAATTTCCAGGCCATCCAAATATTTAATGCTTTCTTTATCCACGACAATTTTCATGTCATTCACATTCATATATAGATCGTTCTCTGTCTCATCATCGTCAAATCCCATGGCGTATGAGAAACCGCTGCATCCACCTGGTTGTACACCAAGACGAAGAAACATATTGGGAAGTTCTTGTTCAGAGAGCATCACTTTTAATTTATCTGATGCTGTTTCGCTAATATTAATCATGGTTTAACCTCCTCTTTCTAAACTTCTTTCTTGATTCCACTTACATAGACAAGTGTTACTCAATCTAACGAGTGTCTAACTTATTTCTAATTGTTCCTATCCCAAGTATACTCCACAACCTCGTTGCCCTCAAGTGAATCAGTGAACTTCTCTTATAGTCAACCCCTTTTTTCCTCTTCATCATATTGCGAAGCCTGCAAACAGAGGTCTATAATAGGAAAGGAATGAAGTAGAGATAATTGTCAGTATTTATTCACAAATAGACAAGGGTCTATCGAACAGGAGGAACGATCACGATGTCTACACTCGTAACGCCTTTTACAGATAACAAAATGACAGCGATCATAGAAAAGGTACAGAATGGCGAACGTCTTTCCATTGAAGACGGTGTCTATCTATATGAAAGCGATGATATTTTGACATTAGGGCAGCTAGCTAACCAAGTAAACTTACGCAAAAACGGAAAAAAAGTATACTTCATTGAGAACATGAGCCTATATTTCACGAACGTATGTGAATCTTATTGCGCTTTCTGTAATTTCCGTAAAGACCAAGGAGAAGACGGTTCATATACGCTTTCAGGTGAAGAGATGGTTCAGTACGTCGATCAACATATTCACCCAGGTATTCGCGAATTCCATATTGTTGGTGGACATAATAGTCACGTACCTTTCCAATACTATGTAGACTCCTTACAAACTTTAACCGATCATTATCCCGATGTAACATTAAAGGCTTACACAGCTGCTGAGATTGAATTTTTCACGCGGATAAGCGGTCTCAGTACTACTGAAGTATTACAAAGTCTTCAGAAGGCTGGATTGCAGTCCCTAACGGGTGGTGGGGCTGAAATTTTATCAGATCAATACCGTCAAAAAATGAAAGTCGATAAAGCGAATGTGGAACAATATTTAGACGTGCATCGTTCTGCTCATCAATTGGGTATGAAGACACATACGACCATGTTATACGGCTCTATCGAAAGTCATGAAGATCGAATTCGGCATATGGTTCAAATTCGTGAGCTTCAAGACGAAACCAATGGATTTATGGTGTTCATTCCTTTGTCCATGCAACCGAAGAATAAGAACGCGGGAATTATGCGTCGCAACTCTGCTTATGAGGATCTTAAGACCATCGCCATTAGCCGCCTAATGCTGGACAATATCGATCATATCAAAGCCTATTTCATTAATATTGGTGCTCAATTAACCCAAGTTGCTCTAAGTTTCGGTGCTTCCGATGTTCATGGCACCATCATTAAAGAACGTATTAGCCACGCAGCAGGCGCTTTAACTCCAGAAGGCTTAACTCGCAAAGAGTTAATCTGGCTCATTAAAGGAGCTGGACGCATTCCAGTTGAACGTGACACTTTCTATAATGAGATCCAAGTGTACGAATAGCACGCAAGTAGCATCTATGTGCGGATAAAGAGAGGTATTATGTTATGAGAAAATTGGTCGTACTTGGCGGAGGATATGGAGGACTCGCGATCATTCAAGAGCTCCTTAATAACCATCTTCCTGAAGATGTAGAATTGGTATTGATTGATCGAATGCCCTTTCAAGGACTCAAAACAGAATATTATGCACTAGCAGCTGGAACAGCATCTGATTTCGATCTACGTGTCTCCTTTCCAATACACCCTAAGCTCACCATCAAATACGGTGAAATTACTTCCATTGATCTAGAAGGTAAAAGAGTACTCTTATCGCAATCAGATATCATTGAATATGATTATTTAGTCATCGCTTTAGGATGTACCGATCGTTATCATGGCATTGAAGGTGCCGAGGAGTACACTAGAAGCATTCAGACCTTCTCAAATACACGTCAGACCTATCAGCAATTGAACAATGTGAAGCCTTATGGGAACGTTAATATTGTTGGGGGTGGACTTAGTGGTGTAGAGCTAGCAGCAGAACTTCGTGAGAGTAGACCTGATCTTAATATCGCCATTCTCGATCGAGGTAACCGTGTGTTATCCTCATTTCCATCTAAATTATCTGTCTATGTAGAACATTGGTTTCAGTCACATGATGTTGCTACTCGTTCTCAAATTTCAATAACACGTGTAGAAGATGGCGTGCTGTATAATGGAGATGAAACGATTCTCAGTGATGAGACGATTTGGACAGCAGGTATTCAACCTGTCAAAGTCGTTCAGGATCTCCTGATTGCTAAGGACCCCGGTGGAAGAGTTATACTCAATTCTTTTTCTCAAATACCAGAATATACTGATGTGTATGTCATTGGAGATTGTGCAAGTCTACCCTTCGCTCCAAGTGCACAAGCTGCCGGCGCACAAGCAGAACAAGTAGCTCATGTTATTCTCGCTTTGTGGCGAGGAGAGACACCGAAACTGAATGCTCTCCACCTCAAAGGTACTTTAGGGGCATTAGGCAAGAAGGCTGGATTTGGACTTATGGGTAAAACATCCGTTATGGGACGAGTTCCACGTATTCTAAAAAGTGGTGTACTCTGGTTATCTAAACGTCATTTAGGTTAATCTAAGTCTAGGTTCTCCCAAGCTTCTGCTTCCTTGATCTTTTCTATAATGACATTATATAATTCATCGGAGCTGTTCGCTGACACGTTTTCACCATTAACCATAGCGTAGGGCATCATGTAGCATTGGCCACAGTTGCTCAGGCAACCATATTCAATGACATCATAATCAGGGTTGGACTCCAATTTATCCATCACTTCATCCGTACCGAAATGCATATTATTCGTGCAAAATTCTATGATAGGTCTCATTCTCATTTCACCTGCTTTACTTATATAGAAGAACTAAAGACTAACATGGAAGACGTAAACTTTAGTTCAATCTATATAGCCATTTTATTTTGTGATCATTTGTACTATAATAACACTTAGGAAGGAGTTGAACAAAATGAGCGAAAACGCACAAAGTACCATGTATGATGAGGTATTAGAAGTGTTGGATAAACTTCGTCCGTTCCTACAACGCGATGGCGGTGACGTGGAATTGGTCGACGTAGAAGACGGCATCATAAAACTCAGATTAATGGGTGCCTGCGGCAGTTGCCCAAGCTCCACCATTACTTTGAAAGCTGGGATTGAACGTGCACTTCTTGAAGAAGTTGAAGGTATACAAGAAGTTGTCCAAGTATTCTAAATCCTACATCTATAGAAATATAGAAACAAATATATGGTAAACAATGAAGTCTTGGTCTCCTCGAAAGAGTCTACCAAGACTTTTTTTATAATATTTGAAAGTATAAAATTTCTATCCTTATTTCATGGGTAAACGAATGTCTCCTACGGAGATGACAAACTCGTTTATCCTTGATTACTTATCCATGGTCTTATGGGATCAAGGCCTCCAGAAATATCCATGATGTTCCCTGTGATAAAGTCAGAATCCTTGTGACATAAATACTGAATAACCCGTGCAATATCCTCTCCACTCCCAGGTCTACCCCGCGGAGTCTCCAAATCCTCTACATGCTCAACCTCTGCAATTGATTTTTCTTTGTTCATTCCCCTGATATCTCCTGGACACACCATGTTCACCGTAATACCATAGGGAGCCTCTTCCACTGCTAATGTCTTCGTGAATGAGACAAGCCCTGTCTTAGCTGCTGCATAAACAGCACGATGTGGCCAAGCTCTTGCCTCCCCCGCATGACCAAATCCGAAATGAATAATCCGTCCCCAGTTCTTCTTGCGCATTGAGGGAATAACTAAGTGATCAAGTAGCATTGCCCCAATCAAGTTTCCTTGAATGAGGGATATAATCTCGGCCTGCGTATATTCAAGGAACAACCTGCGCTCACGAATAAATGGACCGGCGTTGTTCACAACAATATCTGGACTTCCTAGCTGTTGACTTACTTTATCTACTAGCTCTTCAAGCTGCTTCGAATCTGAAATATCTGCACGAACAGCTATACATTGCACACCTTTAGCTTGAATGGTAGCACGTAATTGTTCAGCCTCCGCGGCACTATGGACATAATTAAGAGCAATATGACAACCTTGATCGGCTAATGCCAGCGCAGTCGTCTTACCTAACCCCTTTGCACTACCCGTAATTAGGGCTACTCTACCATTCAAGTCTACTCCTCCTCCAAACAACGATGATTCTTTAAGTATAAAAGATTTAAGTCTACGCTACAAATATAAATCCCGCAGAACCAAATTGGTCCTGCGGGATTGGATAGTTGAATCGCATAATCGTTATAATCAAATAACCTCTTTAAAATGCTGGTATTACAGCGCCTTTGTAGTTATCTTCAATGAATTTTCTAACGTCATCAGATGTTAGTGCATCCACTAATTTTTTGATAGCTTCCGAATCTTTGTTATCTGGACGTGCTACTAGAATATTCGCATACGGATTGTCTTTACCTTCAATGATAAGTGCATCATTGACTGGATCTAGACCCGCATCAAGAACAAAGTTTGTATTAATAACAGCTAGATCAACTTCCTCCAGTTGACGCGGTAAAATAGCTGCATCATTCTCTGTAATTACAAATTTCTTCGGATTCTCGGTAATATCACTTAGCTTAGACTCTACTTTATTCTCATCCTGAAGCTTAATTAAGCCACTCTTAGCTAATAGGCTAAGCGCCCGACCGCCATTGGTTGCATCATTTGGAATAGCAATTTTAGCACCCTCTGGTAGCTCATCGATAGATTTGTACTTTTTGGAATACGCTCCAAGAGGCTCCACATGAACAGATGTTACAGAGACAAGATCCATACTGCGTTTATTGTTCTCAACATCAAGATAAGGTTGGTGTTGGAAGAAATTAGCATCTAATTGTTTCTCATATAACTGTGTATTGGGTTGAACATAATCTGTGAATTCTATAATTTCTAGTTTGATTCCTTCTTTTTCTAGCTGTGGTTTAATATGCTTTAAAATCTCTGCGTGAGGTACAACTGTAGCCCCCACCTTCAATGTTGTTTCATCACTTTTACCGCATGCCGATAAGGCTACTACCAGTGCGATACTTACAAAACCAAGTGTCCATTTCTTCATTTGTCCATTCCCCTTTTCTTCGATAAGAATAATATGAATTATATGCGACCGAATTTATATTCGGGTATTACTATAATCACGCAACCATTATTTTCTTATAAAATGACGTACAAGCCGATCTCCTGCCATTTGAAGTAATTGTACTAATACGATTATCAGTGCTACGGATATCAACATCACTTCCATCTCATAACGATAGTAACCGTAACGGATGGCTAGGTCACCTAATCCACCTCCGCCTACTTGACCCGCCATTGCGGTGTAGGACACAAGCGTAACCACGGTAATGGTTATCGCTGCTAAGAGACCTGGTCTAGACTCTGGAAGTAACACACGTAGGATAATCTGACTTGTAGAAGCCCCCATCCCCTCCGCTGCTTCGATAACACCACGATCCACTTCTGCTAATGCTGTCTCCACAAGCCGTGCGAAGAAGGGTACTGCACCTACAACTAGCGGTGGAATTGTCCCTAGTACTCCCATGGATACCCCAACGATCCCTTTCGTAATTGGGATCATAGCCACTATCAGAATGATAAATGGTACCGATCGCAAAATATTAACAACAAAAGACAAAATAGTATACGTGAAGCGTACTTTCTTAGAAGCTGAACGTGACGCAAGATAAAGAAATATTCCGAGTGGAAGTCCTAAAATAAACGTAAATACCGCAGAAGTACCCAACATACTCAATGTAGCTAGTATGGCAGTTCCAATCTCGTCCCAAACAATTTCAGAGAAATCTAAGCTAAGAATCATTCCATCACCTCCACATCAAGACCTTGCTGAACAAGCTTGTCGATAGTTTTTGCAATACCATCCTTCTCACCCTCAAAACGTACAATCAATTGACCATAAGGAGTATCCTTGATCGTAGATATCGTACCCTGCAGGATAGCAAAATCCACTTCAGTCTCTCGTACTGTCTTCGACAGAATTGACCCATACGTTTTTTCACCTAGGAAGGTAATTTTCACGGCTTGAGAGGATGCAAGATGAGTGGCATGAATAGCTTGTTGTAACAGTTCGTTACCGCTAGCTTCGCCACGAATAAAGTCTCGTGTAACGGCATGTTTAGGCTTAAGAAACACTTCCGTTACTGCTCCATACTCAACAATTCCACCTTCGTGAATCACTCCAACACGATCGCAGATACTTTGGATAACATGCATCTCATGGGTTATGAGAACGATGGTTAGTTTGAAACGTTTATTGATGTCTAGCAGTAGCTTCAGAATAGAATCTGTTGTCTGCGGGTCAAGTGCTGATGTCGCTTCATCACACAGCAGTACTTCGGGATCACTTGCAAGTGCACGCGCAATACCTACCCGTTGTTTCTGCCCACCAGAGAGCTGCGCTGGATACTTATCACGATGCTGCTCTAGCCCTACAAGGGCTAACAATTCATTAACCTTCTTTTCAATCGTTTCTTTAGATGTATGAGCTAAGCGCAAAGGAAACGCAATATTGTCATACACCGTGGCAGAGGATAGCAAATTGAAGTGTTGAAAAATCATACCTATTCTTCGTCGTTCTTTCTGCAACTGCTGGGTGTTCAGTGCAGTTAAATTTACACCATCTACCCATACTTCACCTGATGTAGGTCGCTCTAATAAGTTGATACATCGAATAAGTGTACTTTTACCCGCACCTGAATGTCCGATGACTCCAAATATTTCACCCTTCTCAATTGACAGATCCAAATTAGATAGTGCGGTAGTTACTCGACCACCTTTACCGTACTGTTTCGTCAATTGCTTTAATTCAATCAATGTAAGTCCCTCCTTCGTTCATGACGTATATCAAAAATATAGAAAAGAAAACATAAAAAGCCCATTTCACAGTATGAAAAAGGGCTCTCTTTGTGTAAAGACAATGCCTCTCATCTGCCAGAAACGCCTGTATGCGATCTGTAGGAATTAGCACCATGACATTAAAGAGTGATAACGTTCATTACTCCTTAATCGGTTGCCGGGCTTCATCGGGCCTATCCCTCCGCCTCTCTCGATAAGAAAATACGATATGAAATTAAGTATTGTTAGTATAGAATCTTTTATGATGTTTGTCAAAAAGAAAAATTCACCTGTTAGGTTGAATTAGAATTAGCATTTAATGTTTTGTTGTGCCATTGATCATGAATATAATGGTAAGCAGCAGAAAGAGACTTGCAAATCATGTCCATGCCTAGCTTCAACTCCAATAAATGTTTATCTACATCTTCCAGCACGATTTTGTCGTGAAGTCCTTGGTGCCGTTGCCAGAGATCATCTTCCATCTCCGTATTCATATAGTGAATTTCTGCATTTCTGCGTTTCCTCAAGATATTAATAGGCTCTCGATAATAATCCTTAATCTCTGATAGCTGTTCACTCAAAGAGTTATGCTGCTTGTAGAGGGTAAGTTGTCGCATTACTGAAAAATACGAATATTGAGCTTTGACCTTTGCTGTCTGTAAATTATATTGCTCATTCAAAACTGTGCCTAGCTTGTCCAGTACAGAAAGTACACGAATAAATCCATTCTTGTAGAAATAAACATATCGCGCGTAGTCCATTTGTTCCTGAGTTGTCATATCATCCATGAATCCCATTTTAATAGATCTTCTAAAGAAGGCGGCAGCAACGTAACTTTGCTCCAACTCCGAAAGTGAGAAGATAAGGCCTCGTGTCCAGACCTCTATCTTACGTAGATCATGCGTTGGGTCTTCGCTAACATTCATTTCCTCCTGTAACAACTGGATGGTCTGTAACATAGCTTGATTAGCATCTTCTATTAACGGATTGTTATCCTCATGGGATAAATCTACAAGTAACTTACGCAGCATGGCAAGCTCTCCCTGATTATTTATTCTCCGATATCCGATATAATAATCTTCCTAGAACTGTTTACCAACAATCATAGCTGGATATATCACATCTTTACAATGCCACATGCGGTTCTGATGTAGTACAGGGAAATCATGGGCTAGTGAGTACGGTTAATGACGGCAGGCTTGCTTAATTGCCATACTCTTACACTAAGGTAACAAAGAACTCCAAATAAGGAGGAAACAAGCAGATTATGCAGTAAAGCAGCAAACACATATAGCTCACCGTTTCCTAGAGCAAAGATGATTCCAGCACCACTGAATACCTGCATTAAGCACAGTAATACCGCTGCAACACCTAACATCTGAACCTCACGATTACCTTCATGTTTACGATAGGCGAAATGAGCCATCGTAGCTATCATTATAAATAACAATAGGGCAGCGAGTCGGTGAATGAAGGCAATTCCGACTCCACCGGTTAATTCTGGAATCACCTCGCCATTACAAAGAGGCCAACCTGAACAACCTCCTGCTGAATTGGTATGACTAACGTAAGCTCCAACATAGACTACAACGTAACAATAAATAGTCGTAAACCAAGTTAAATTCCTAAAAGCTATGCTTACTCGTGGTAATAGTACAAGTTCTAAATCACCTTTGGATTTACTAAATCTACGTATCCCTAGTGCAAGCATTAATGAGCTGGCAAAAGCGATCAGTGAAAATCCAAAATGAAGCGCCTTAATAGCAGATGATTGATCCTTGATTACTGCGAGCGCACCCATTACAGCTTGCACTAATACGAACACTAAAGTCATCACAGCATATACTCTTAGATCCCGACGCTTGTTATACAGCCAGAATGCAATAACAGTAGCGAGGGCCAATAACCCTGCCATTCCGCTGACCAGTCGGTGTGAATACTCAATAAGCGACTCCACCGTATGAGCTGGAACAAACTTCCCGTGACACAGTGGAAATTCATGACCACACCCAAGACCCGATCCCGTTTTAGAAACAAACGTTCCTCCTACAGTAGCAAAGAACATAACAAAAAAAGTAGCATAACTCAACCATTTCAATTGTTTAGCACTCAAATATCTCACCTGCGATCAAATTTTGGTTATAACATATACAGAATACTTTCCAATTATACCTGATAAGTATAACTCTACCATAGTCCCTTTGTGACAAAATGTTCACAAAAAATCACGTCACTCAGCGGAGTGACGTGATTTTTTTACTTGTGAATTGTGTTATACACATCTACAGCAGTTTGTAGGAACTGCTCAATTTCCTCTTGTGACTTCCGAAGCTTGTTCACAAACCGAACTAATTCTCTTCCGTCTGTGTAAGCAACAAAACTTGGAATTCCCAAAATGTTCTGTTCTTGACTTACGCTCCCAACCTGATCTACGTCTACCTCAACAAGAGTCAATTCGTGTGTAAATTTCTTCTCAACCTCAGGCATAAACGGATGGATATATCTACAATCAGAACACCAATCTGCTGTGAATAAAGCTACGGTTAGTCTTGAAGATTGAATAGATACATCAAACTCCGCTTTCGAAGTTACTTTCTCCATTAAGATCTACCCTCTTTAGTTTCTCTTATTTTATTTAAGTGAAACAAAATAGAGAGTGGAAGTCAAATTTTTAACACATACTGTGGGTAGGAACTAATCTGTTAGTCTAATCTACCTAGAAAGGAAAATCATTATGCCTGATATGCATCCTACGGATCCCCACCGATTCACTGAGATCATGAGCCTTGTAAGTACATTCCCTAAGAATGTAACCGAAGTGGTAAAAGGTAAATACACCTGCTGGCGATTATCCCGCCAATTTCATAAGCATCGTAGATCCTTAAGATGGAATGAGCAGACAGCCCATATCATTCGTATGCAAGTGCAACGGGCAACCGACGATATCAATCGTTCACATGACAATTCTTTATACAAGAAAGACAGTAGCGTCCAGTCCTTAACAGAGCAAGATTTCTCCATCCTACAACAAATTCGTGATGCAACCACCCAGGCCAATCGTAGTAATATGACACGGACGAAAGCTTATTTAGCATGCTATGAACAATATCCCGAGCTTCACTGGGCACTTTTAGCTCATCTAGTATCTCGTAATGGAGGCTGGAACATGAGTGATCTCAAAGGGGAATTGATGAAGAACTTGATGACATCGTCTCTTCGAGATGACATTTACCGAATGTTAGAACGCTGTAATGCACTTATCTTTCAAGATGCATATCCACAACTACAGCTCTATATCCACAGTAAACGAATCGGAAGTAGCTGTTTTCACCTTTTACCAAGCTTTCATATTTCAACCTTCATGACACCCTTCTGGAATAATTTCTGGATTGATCGAAATAGTGCGCTTTTAGCTGTCGGTCTCATAATTAATGAGCAGCATTATATCGAAGAGCGTGTGGTAAAGCATAACTATTTTCAAAAAAATATTTTTCAAAGTTCTGAGTATAGGATGCAGCATCTCGCCCATATCAACCAAATTTTATTTCCCTTAGGTAGAAGCAGTCGTGATGAACATAACCCCGATAACACTAGACAAAATACAGGACCTACATATGGATTAGTAGGTTTAGTACTTGAGAATTTCTCCGATATTGATGAACGAATTAATCTTGGCAAAGCGCTTTATGGTCTTTTGTTTGGCTACAAAGATGTACTAGAAAGAGTAACGACATATGCTCTTCACACCGAACACCAAGGTTCACGTAGTGAGTATTGGCCTCAATTGTTTACCACGGACAAAGAAACAGCCCTAAACTCTCTACATGAGAGTTCAGAGCTATTAAAGTACGAATGGCTACCCCTTGAGAAGAGAATTTATAGCCCTATTCTAAATGATGTATGGTACGACATGCCGTATGATCCTATTCCTCGTTACGATTGGTTAAGGGATAAGGAAGAACTGACTCAATATATCACTCAGCCTCCAAGACCCCTTCTGATTGAAATGAGTCATGATCATCGTAATGCGATACAAAAGATTAGCTTAGCTCATGATATCATGGGCATAAATAAATGAGCATCTCCCATTATTCTGATCCAACTTCATGCTTACGAGTTCTCAGACGTGAAGGTTGTAACTTCATAAGGGGAGTAAATATTCTCCGAAGCATACGTGGATAACTAGCTAGTTCTTGTTCTCTAAGTACGCCTAGGACAATAAGTAATACCAAATAAACAACGACAACAGCTCCCCCAACGATAAGACAGGTCACTAGAAATGCTAATCTATCGGGCATAATATGTACAAGCTGAATACCCGCTTGATTCAGGCCGAACCCAACTCCTCCCGATACAACCACCGCGACAAGGAAACTTACCCAACGTGATCCCAGAATGGAGAAAGGAACAATCTTCTTCAACGTTCTCAAATTAAGTAAAGTGATCACTAGGAAACAAAGACCTGTTGCTGCGATAATGCCGTAAATCCCAAAGAACGGAGCTAGTAAATAGCTGGCGCCAAACTTCACCACAATCCCGATCATGACATTCACCATGGATACTTTTGCTTTGCTTATCCCTAACAGAATAGAGTTGGATGTCATCATTGTAATTTGGAATATAGTACCGAATGTAAGTATCATAATAATTCCGCTACTATCCAGACTACTAAATATAAGACCATTTACAGAATAAGATGCCACACAAAGTGCGATGACAATAGGCATGCCAGTTAGAATAGCGATCCGCATCGCTAACGTAACCTGTTGTTTCAGATATTCCTCATCCCGTCGTGCAAAAGCAGCAGAAATAATCGGTATTAGTGATGTACTTAGCGCAATTGCCAGAATTGGTGGAATACCTGCGATACTCTGCGCACGACTAGTCAAAATACCTAACAGATATGTGGCTTGGGATTCACCCGTTTGAGGAATTAGTAAGCCTTTAATAATGGAAGAATCAATAAAATTGACTACTGGCACGGCCAGTGAGGACAGAACGATCGGTATAGATAACGTAAAAATATCTTTGTAGATCCTCAGCAGTGGTAATGCTGCATCGGGCCCACTTTGAAGTAGAGCAACCTTGTCCTGCTTACGCATTTTGACCGTATAGTACAACATAACCCCAAACGCTCCGATACTTCCTAACACCCCACCGAATGAAGCTCCAGCGGCCGCCCAGCTATCATTATAGCCCATATTCAGTAATACGAATGCCAAAATAAGCCCCGTACCCACACGAGCAAACTGTTCAACGATTTGTGAAATACCGCCAGCTGCCATGTTGTTGCGACCTTGGAAATAGCCACGCATCATGGCAATAGTCGGGAATAATAGTAAGGCTGGCGCAAGCGCACGGATAGCTAATGCAGATTCCGGTACTTTCGCTACATATGTTGCATAATAAGGAGCGCCAAAATACACCAACAGTGTCATAATAACCCCTGCCATCGCAGCAAATAGTAAAGCCGCATGATAGACCCGCTGAGCCTCACCCGGTCTATTTAATGCATAACGTTCCGACACCATTTTACTAAGTGTACTAGGGATACCTGCTGTTGCCACTGTTAATAACATTAAATAGACGGTATTAGCAATACCGAATGAAGCATTACCTACACTTCCAAGCATATGCTCCAATGGAACCCGTTGTGCAAGCCCCAGCACACGAGCAACTAAAGCAGCCGCTGTCAGAATAAGTGTTCCTTTAATAAAAGATTCCTTCTTCGCCAAACCTCTTCCCCTTCTTTCCATCAACCAGCAGAGCGCATGTAAGACATACTTTAATTACTATTCATAGGTTAGTACCTACCGATCCAAATAAAGAAAACAACGATCATAGCGATCTGTAAAATAACCTTCACAACCATGCTGCTAAATAAACCCACCAAGGATCCCCAGCCTACTTTTGCCGACTTCGATAACGATGAGCCCGATATCAATTCCCCAACCAAAGCTCCAATAAACGGTCCAATAATAAGACCGAAGGCTGGTATGGCAAAGGGACCGATAATGACACCAATCGTACTTAGAATGACAGATAGACGAGAACCACCAAATTTCTTAGTTCCCCATGCACCTACGATATAATCAGCTACAAAAAGAACTACGACAATTAATGTTTGAATGATCCAGAACCATGCTCCGAAGGCACCAAAGCCAAAAAACCAACCATATACAAAAAAGGCTAAATAAATGGCTAATGCCCCCGGAAGAACCGGGAACACCGCACCCGCCATTCCTACTCCAAACAAAGCAATGATGAGAATCCATCCAAGTATTGTCACTCAAACCCAACTCCTATCCAAAAATATACTTCTGGATGACTTCTACAATTCCATCTTCGTTATTCGTTGCAACCACCACATCCGCCTCATCCTTCACGACCTGCTGTGCATTCCCCATAGCCACACCAAGACCCGCTTGCTGAATGACAGCGAGGTCATTCATGCTATCCCCCACAGCGATCACTTCAGACATTTCAATCCCAAGTAATCGGCATACTTCTAGAATCCCTGTTGCCTTATTCACCCCTTGCGGGTTAATCTCTAAATTAAACGGTGAAGAATTAGTAATCTCAAGTCCACCCAAGTTCTGTAGTTCCATCAATATTTCATGACGAACGTCATGATCCTCTATATGATAACCGAACTTCAGCCACTGCTCGTCTTCAATAGGCTTCTGTATCCAATGTTCCTTGTTATAGAC
Source organism: Paenibacillus sp. IHBB 10380 (assembly GCF_000949425.1). Taxonomy (NCBI): domain Bacteria; kingdom Bacillati; phylum Bacillota; class Bacilli; order Caryophanales; family Paenibacillaceae; genus Paenibacillus; species Paenibacillus sp. IHBB 10380. The sequence continues at coordinate 412,968 of NZ_CP010976.1, read as the reverse complement.
TGTATCCACAGAATAAGCCCAGAACCACGAATTCTTTCTCATTCCAATCTCGTACATATCCTTAACTAATTGTACATCCATATAAGAACGACGATAAAGATCATGTGGTGCCTTCCATACTTCACTTCCATTCACAGTAACCATAGGTGTAGAAAGGCCTAGCTGTTCACCATAAGGTAAAGCACCGGCAAACCCTCGCCCGGTAGACAAGCAGACATGTATGCCATGTTCTACAGCTTTCTTAATCCATTTCACTGTCTCGGGTGAAATCTCTTCATCATCTCTAAGTAAAGTGCCATCCATATCTAACGCTAACAATTTGTATTGGTTACTCATCATTATCCTCCTATCATATGCTCACCTAAATCGTACCCTGTAAGCTGACGTTATTCTGCTTAGTCAACTGTAGTATCTGTCTTAGGATGAGGTGTTCCATCTAATCCATAAACCTCGTCGTACGCATCGAATATTTTCCGTGCAATCGGCGCGGCGCTTTGCGAACCGAATCCGCCTTCCGGAATCATGACCGCGACGGCCAATACCGGATTATCACGTGGCGCGTAAGCGATGAATACGCCGTTATCCACTTTCTTGGGGCCAACATCCTGCGTTGAGGTACCCGTCTTCCGGGCAAACGAATAAGGGAAGTCGCCAAAAGCGGATACATCACTCTTCATGCCGCGGTGGATTTCATCCCAGTAGGCTTTAGGGAAATTCACCGTATTAAGCACTTCTGGCTCGAACGTCTTCACTACCTTACCATTACTATCTTTAATCTCACTAACAAGCTGGGGCTTCATACGCTTCCCTTCATTAGCCAGCATCGCTGTGAATTGCGCGAGCTGAAGTGTCGTATACTTACCTCCTTGACCAAAAGATGCATACGCCATTCTAGACTGCGTACTTTCAATCTCGTTCGTATACTCACGTATTCCGCTCTGTTCTCCAGGAAGCCCACTTCCCGTAACCACTCCGAGACCGAAATCCTTCATATATCCATCCCATACTTCAATCACTTTAGATCCGTATTTATTATTCAGTGGTATCCCCACTTTATCCACCATAAATGCATTAGAAGACTTCTCAATTGCTCTTGCAGGGTCCATAGAACCATATACATGCCCACCCGAGTTACGAACCCTTGCCTGATGACCTTCCTTACCAAAATAAGCTGCGCCCGTGTCATTGTAATAGGTATTCGTTGTGAACAGTCCTTCATTCAAACCAATCAATACGCTAAGTGGCTTAATCGTAGAACCTAAAAGAACCACGGACTCTGGATGGGCACCACTCTTACCTGGATTAAAAGCACGAATGGTCCCATTCTGATAGATGAATTCAACCTTGTTGGTCCAATCCTTCGAGGCTATCGTTCCTGAACTCCAAAGATTCGTATCATAATCAGGCATACTAGCCATGGCAACGACATTACCTGTCTTCACTTCCATCGCTACAGCAAAGCCCGTAGTTGCATCTGGATGAAGCTTCCCAGAAACGGGGTTACGATGCAACCAGTTCAATTGATCCATAATGGCAGCTTCTGTCTTTACCTGTACCTCTTTATTAATAGTGGAATAGATGTCATTCCCCTTCTCCGGTGCAACAATTTCATCTACACCTTCAGGCATATTCCTTGGATCGACAGGAACTTTTCTATATCCACTTTTACCACGTAACTCGTCTTGAAACATCAGCTCTAAGCCATCAAAACCTACAAACTCAGGCTCAGTGTAGATCAGACCTGGATCTAGCTCCTTGCCACTCTGGATATCTGCACTAATTGTCTCATATTTTTTCAGTGTCTTAGATCTTTTGAAATCTTTAATATATCCCACGGTCTGTACAGCAACTGTATCCGCATCATAATGACGAATATTCTCCTCCACAATTTCTATACCTGGGAAATCCGTTTTGTGTTCCATGAAATATGCAACTTCATTCTCCGTAACATCCATCTTAATTCGCCGAGGGACGTATCCTTGATATTTTCTGTAATTGATATCCATAGCATCCAGAACATCTTCTTTTGTTAATCGTGTACTACCAAATTCACCATGTTGATCAAAAACAGCTACGATATCTTCTGCTATCTTTTCTAATTCGGGATAGTTTTTACTTTTAACTTTTTTACCATTATCATCCAATTTATCGCTATAGTTTTTCTGTAACGTAATATATAAGGACTGCGTCGGGGTGGAATAAGCTAACTTCACCTTTCCCGTTGCGTCGAATATGGTTCCTCTTATTGGATTAAGCGGTACATTTTTAACATCTCTTCTTGTTTCTTCGCCCGTGAGTGTTGGTCCCTCTACGAACTGCAGAATCGCCAGACGTACGATAATGACACAAAATATGAGGAATGTACTAAAGAAAAATAGATTGATCCGCAAGTTAAAGCTGTTCTTGTCTTTTGAAGATTCTTGCTGCGATCGATCTGGTACGTAATCACTCACTGATTCTCCTCCTTGTATAGTTAGTCGCGTTCATGATCACAGGTTCCATGATCGCCTTTACTATTCTATCATAAAAAAAAGCTACCTACATTAAACTGCCTCCGCTTGTACTATCCCACAAAAAAATAGCCAAAATCACCGTTAGGGATTTTGGCTTAAAAAATGTGTACGTTATTTAGCTGAGAACCGTCAAATTATAGATCACAAACGTTCATCATTTACCACAATACCATGCGTATCACTTAACTGTTGCACCAATTCAGCTCTGTCCGTCCTGTACTTATAGTTAGCTGCCATGACTTTCTCATAGGCACTTTGAAATTCAACGGGAAGTAAGGGTGTGATCTGATCCATCACTGTATTCAATTTAGAGAAGGCCTGCATCTCTTCATCCGTCCAATCTAACGGATATAGAGCAAAGTTGCCTATGAACATATACCCCTTTCCATGCCCCTTATGAATAATAGGAATATGCATTGCACTAAGCGCGACCATATCCCTATAAATGGTACGTTCTGAAGTTCCACAACGCTCCGCAAGTTCCCTGGTAAGAATACCAGGCCTCGCTTGAATTAACGTAATGATACGCATTAAGCGGATTAGCCTGTCAGTCATATAAACTCCCCTAGCTTTTGTAGTAAAATAGACTCATTAAATGTTGCGCAACTAGTCCATTCGACTTTCTAGGTATATTACCCTTCTAAAATCTTGGTATTATATGGAACTATTTAGCTATGTTTATACATGAAATACTAAAAAAATGATAGTATAGTCCCGATATTTAATTTCACTCTCATGAAAATCCTCGGTATGTATCGGCGTAATGCTTACTTAATCGATACAGCATCTCAGCTTCTTCAATAAGCTTGGGATCTCCCGAATGAATTGCAAACAATAGCAATTCATCTCCCTTTCTCCTTAATATATATTCACCTTGATCCACATCTCCAGATTCAAACCATTTAATTGCCTCCTTTACCACTGTCGGGGTTTTAAGTAATTTAATATGCTTCTCTACATTAATATCTCCAACACTCCGGATACGACCTAGATCGTAGGTGTAGTGGATATTAATTTTTTCGACTGAAAGTTGCTTAGCTCTTCCTCTATTTCCCTCCTTATATCTCCATTGTGCAGAAAGCACATGCTTCACACCTGCTGTTTGAGATGGTAGAAGAGTACACTCTACAATTAAGCTCTGCTTTATACCATTATAAAGATGCCCCAGCGGAATGATTAATAACTGCTGAGATCCTTTCACATCCTCACATCCATAGATACGTTCAATTTTTATATATGGTTCAAGCCATAAGTATAGTTCAACGTCACGAGCTAGTAGCTTAGGTGTGGATCTTCTTCTTGTTGTTGGTAACATCCCCGCATACCATTGGACTAATAAGTATATTTTGTCGGCACCTCTGGCAAATATGTGCTCATGGTTCCAAGAATAGCTTGCTTCAATCCCCATTTTCATATTTTTTACCCCTCTCATATACTTAATGTACCAATATAAATTGACAACTGATTGTCAGGGAACGTACGTTCTCGTGTCGTTTTTTGTAAAATATAGAAAAAAAACGGTCGCATATTAGCGAACCGGCTCATCTGAAGATATATTGTTATATATGTACTTTCTATGACCATCTACATTACAAGTTGCAGAACATACATTGATGAGAAGAATCTTCTATTAAGCTTTAACCTTATTGACTACAAAATATCATATTATCCTCACATCTCAGCTATTTTTTTATAGATTTATCCGACATTTTTTTACATTTTATGCAATAGAGTCAAAGCCATAACTATGTTATTTTAGTATAATGGAAAGAATCGAACTTGAACTCACACTAAACATTTTCTTACATAAAAAAAGCCCCACTCACGTGTGGGACTCATTCTACATCCTAGATTAGATTGAAATTTACGATAACTCCGTTGTCTCTCTGCATCAATGGAAGATTCACCTTCCATCTTGATAGGTAGATAAGTGTAATTTTATCGATTAAGAGTCCGTTTCCTACCGGCTCGCCATTAACAGTAATGAATATTTATATATATTTTTTTCAGAATTTTGCATCCTTTTCGTAGTCCTTTAAGTAGTGTATTGATACATATAACCCACATCAATCCTTTACAAACTTTAGGCGGTGATTAATATGAAGAATGATCAAATACGTATCATCTATTCTTTCTTCCTTGTACTCTTGTCTGGCTGTCTTCTATTCTTGTCACCCACAGCTCACGCTAATTATTTTACTGATTTCTATAATGGAGTTGAGCAGCTCTCAGAAATTCCCAGTGAAGTGAATAAACTGAAGGAGAACTACCAACAAACCCTTAATGAACTCGAAGAAGCAAGAGTAAATATCAAGAATTACCAAGAACAACAAATAAGTCTGATGGAGCAGAATCGTCAGCTTACAGAGACCATTACATTATTACAGGATGCTGAAAGTTCAAAGCAAAGCCGTACACAACAAATCAAAGTCGTTATTATCTGGGCGATTGCATTATTCATAGGTTACTTCATTCTTATACGTACCCTAAGATTCATCATGCAAAGATCTAATAAATAGTAATTTCAGGGGGCACGGTATAAATGAAGATCCAGACAAATAATCACAACGATGGTGGAATCGGACAAGCTGTGACCTTCTCTCTTAGAGATCAAGAACAGCTCCATTTACTCCATCCTGAACAGATTGTATCCTATCGTGGTCCCTCCGATGGTCGTAGTGATCGCTTCATGAACGTGAAAGGGATATTTCGTAAACGTAGACTGATTCAAGCCGACATGACAGGCCCTTGCCAATTTGTTGCAGCTTTACCTCCTGGTTTTGCTATGAAATCTGTCGAACTGAAAGAGGGAAGTGATCTGCTCTATGATTTCCGTAGTCTTTTTTTCTATAGTCATGACATCACGATGCAGACTAGACTTTTACGAATTAAAAATATGTTTATCACACGTGATGCTGTCAAAGTGAAATTCGCGGGTACAGGAACAGTTGGTATCCTAACACAAGGACCCGTATGTGAAACTGAGCTTCATCCTACTGAGCCTCTGTATGTAGATGCTGGCAGCCTCGTTGCCTATCCTGAGAATGCAAAGCTGGAACTTACAGTCTATGGGAACACCCTAGCTAGCCAATACATGAGCTATCATTGGAAGATGACTGGACTTGGTACTGTCCTATATCAAGCGGGAAGGCAGAATCACAAGCTAGAGAAGGAAATGGAGAATGAAGGCGTCATCAAACGCATCCTTAGAGAAGTGATTCCCTTCGGAGGTGTGTTTATTAAATAATGTTCATGTTATAATGAATCTCGTTCAACATCCCATAAGAGGTTGTTCAAAAAGTCAACTTTTTGAACACGCACTTTATGTGGATTTGAAACAATTGAAGATGATCCATGCATACATGCATGGGAGAGGTTCGCGAACTCCCTCTATAAAAAACTATTTTCCTTATTTCATTACGGGTAAGGATTGTTTTTGAGTTGGAAACTAGTTCATGAATCTTTCTCTCTTCTAAGAATCTAAAGAAGATAGGGAGGTTTTTTTATGTTTACAAACGAAAAAGCAGTCGTCGTATTTAGCGGTGGTCAAGACAGCACCACATGCCTATTCTGGGCAAAACAACACTTTACTGAGGTAGAGGTAGTGACGTTCGATTATGGACAACGTCATAAGCTAGAAATTGAATGTGCGGCAAGTATAGCCGCGGATCTGGGTGTCAAACAGACGATTCTCGATATGAGTCTCCTGAATCAGCTTGCTCCTAATGCACTCACTCGTAGCGACCAAGAAATTTCACACGAAGAAGGAGAGCTTCCTAACACCTTCGTAGAGGGTCGTAACTTACTATTCCTTAGTTTTGCCGCAGTTCTCGCGAAACAATTAGGTGCCAGACATCTTATTACAGGTGTATGTGAAACAGACTTTAGTGGCTATCCTGATTGCCGGGATGTATTCATCAAGTCGATGAATGTCTCACTTAATCTATCCATGGATTATAATTTTGTCATCCACACTCCTCTAATGTGGCTAAATAAGGCTGAGACGTGGAAAATGGCTGATGAGTTAGGGGCCTTTGAGTATGTACAGGAACGTACACTAACTTGCTATAACGGCATCATTGGCGATGGATGTGGAGAATGCCCCGCATGCAAGCTTCGGAAGGCTGGTCTTGAGCAGTATTCTGCCGAGCGAAACTCCTCCCCGTTGCAAGGCAAGGTACAGTCATGATGCGAACTCCAGGGGAATTTCGCATTGTTGACCAACTGCAGCGATTAGGTGAGGATATAGATCATCAAGAGCTACGTTATCATCGTAAAAGAGTACTCGTGTGCAAAGAGTTCACATTCGACGCTGCTCATCACTTACATGCGTATGAGGGCAAATGTAAAAACTTACATGGACACACGTATAAAGCCGTCTTCGGTATTAGCGGTGTCCCTGATGACGTGGGGATTACCGTGGATTTCGGAGATATCAAAACGATCTGGAAAGAGTCTATTGAACCCTATCTAGATCACCGCTATTTGAATGAAACTTTACCGAAGATGAACACTACAGCTGAAAATATGGTCGTATGGCTATTTGAACAATTAGAGATGGCCCTGAGTACTAGAATACATCAGACCTCAGAAGCCACAACACGTACAGAATTCGTAAGATTGTATGAGACACCAACCAGCTATGCTGAGGCTAGACGGGAGTGGATGATTTAATGAGTAAGGGCAAGTCATCTCCTCCTATTCCGGTTATGGAAATATTCGGCCCCACCGTTCAGGGTGAGGGCATGGTCATTGGGACCAAGACCATGTTTATTCGTACGGCGGGCTGCGAGTATCGCTGCTCGTGGTGCGACTCAGCCTTTACTTGGGACGGTAGTGGTGTTGACCAGATCCAAGCCATGCAGCCGGAGGACATATGGACGAAACTATCCGATATTGGGGGGCAACGATTCTCTCATGTAACTCTATCAGGTGGCAACCCCGCCCTACTTCCTCAATTAGGTTCACTGATAGACTTACTTCATTTGCACCATATTACGGTTGCAGTAGAGACGCAAGGCTCTAAATGGCAAGATTGGCTATTGGATATTGATGAGGTCACTTTGTCTCCTAAGCCTCCAAGCTCTGGCATGAGCACGGATTGGGAGAAGCTTGATTATATATTGGAGCGTCTAGAGCAACGTCCTGCTCCTTTTACACACAGTCTAAAAGTCGTTATCTTTGATGCCATTGATTTGAACTACTCTGAGAAGATCCATTTACGTTATCCTACTGTTCCTTTATTCCTCCAGATTGGAAATCCAGACGTGCATACGATGGATATAACGGACCACACCTCGTTTCTATTGCAACGTTATGAGTGGTTAATTGAACAGGTCATGGAGTCGACTATTCTTAATAACGTTCGAGTGCTTCCTCAGCTTCATACGTTAGTGTGGGGAAATAAACGAGGTGTATAAAATAAAATATCATTTGGCTATGATTAATAGCGACAAAAGGAGAATGAACATGTCTGGAAGACAACAAGATGAAATGAAAGATATTACTCTTCTCGGGAATCAAGGAACGAAGTACTCTTTTGAATATGACCCCGAGATTCTAGAGAGCTTCGAGAACAAGCATCCCTACCGAGATTACTTCGTTAAGTTTAATTGTCCTGAATTCACTAGTCTTTGTCCGATCACAGGTCAGCCGGACTTTGCTACAATCTATATTAGTTACATTCCTAATATTCATATGGTTGAAAGTAAGTCTCTGAAGTTATACCTTTTTAGCTTCCGTAATCATGGAGATTTCCACGAAGATTGTATGAATATTATCATGAATGACCTTATTAAGTTAATGGACCCTAAATATATTGAAGTATGGGGCAAATTCACACCACGTGGTGGTATATCTATTGATCCCTACTGTAACTATGGTCAGGAAAATACGAAATACGAAGCTATGGCGCAACATAGACTGATGAATCATGACATGTACCCCGAAACCGTAGATAATAGATAAAATGAACTAAAGACGAACCCTCATATTCTTAGTTCATAATTTGAAATTTGCATGCCCTAGGAGGTCACCTATCTGAGCCTATCCATCCCCAAAGCAGGTGCGAAGTTACAACCAAGCCCTGAAGATAATAATCATCCAACCATATTTTGGATATTGATTGCCATTAGTTTAGTACACTTATTTAATGATTCCATTCAATCCGTCATACCAGCTATCTTTCCAATTCTGAAGCAATCGATGAACCTTACCTTTGCCCAGATTGGCATGATCTCGTTCGCCATTAATTTCACGGCATCTATTATGCAACCTGTAGTGGGATGGTTCTCAGATAAAAGACCCACACCCGCAATACTTCCGATCGGGATGGGATTTACTTTCACAGGCATGCTATTGCTTGCGTACGCTGCAAACTATTCATCTGTTCTAATCGCGGTTATTTTCGTGGGACTCGGCTCAGCTGCTTTTCACCCAGAAGGCTCACGCGTATCCCATATGGCTGCTGGCTCACGTCGTGGTCTTGCACAATCCATCTTTCAGGTAGGCGGCAATGCAGGGCAATCCCTTGCCCCTATGCTGACCATGTGGATCTTTATTCCACTTGGTCAATTTGGAGCGATATGGTTCACGGGTGTAGCAGCGGCAGGCATCGCTGTCCAGATGGTTATTGCTAGATGGTATGGGCGCACGTTAACAAACGGCCATCATCAGAAGAAAACAAACACTCGAACGATGAACCCTGACGTACGACAAAAAGTAATTTATGCACTCATCGTCTTGATTCTACTTGTGTTTGTTCGTTCGTGGTATGCTTCATCCGTAAGTAACTATTATTCATTTTATTTAATGGAAGTATTCCATCTTTCAGTTCATGATTCACAGATTTATATTTTTATGTTTCTGGCTGCTGGCGCTGTGGGTACCTTCTTAGGCGGGCCACTCTCGGACCGATTCGGCAAAAGAAATATGATATTCGCATCGATGATTTGTGCAGCTCCATTAGCCCTACTTCTTCCATATGCTAATCTGTTCTGGACAGGCGTTCTACTCGCTTTCATCGGCCTTGTTATATTCTCTAGCTTCTCTGTAACAGTCGTATATGCACAGATGCTTATTCCTGGCAAAATAGGTACTGTATCAGGACTTATTACAGGTCTGGCCTTCGGAATGGGTGGTTTAGGTTCACTTATTCTGGGTAACTGGATGGACTCCATCGGAATCACATCTGTTATGCAAATGTGTAGTTTTCTACCCCTACTAGGAATTCTGACATATCTGCTTCCGTCAGATTCCAAGTTAAAACAGTGGTCATCACAGGATTGAACCTTTACGTATAAATAAATGCACACCGTTTGGATCATGAGGCATCATGTTATCCAAGCGGTGTATTTGTGTCCTCCTCTTTCATTTCTTCTAATCGCTGTACAATTCTCCGCTTCCTGTAGAGCATTTTACCCGCTTCGCCGACCCCCTCCATCATTCCCTTATTACTAATAGACCCGAACAATATTCCAGCAATCGGGACAAGCTGAAACAACTTCTTCCATCCAAAGCTATCTATATAAGTCTGGACAACCTCACGCCATCCTTGCAATTGAGAGAAGACTTGATCTTCGCGGTTGTTGTTGTCGAAATGAGCAGTAAGTTCCTCTAGAATAGCTTTCCTTCCCACTACATCTGCTTGTGAAAACTGCAGGCATTTCACAATAAATATGCGCTCCTGCTTCTTATTAGGGTCATATCCATAACAAAGTGCAAGCTCTTGTAGCACTTTAAGAGACATTCCCAGAACGACAGGAATATCGATCGCTACCGTGAATATTCCCCCGATTCCCGTTGTTGCTCCTTGTGCAGCTGCGAGCTTTACTCTACTAGCAATCAACTCATCTGCTACCTCATCCATAATCGTTAAGGGAAGCTGTCTAACCTGCTCCAGAGTGAATAGTTTATCCTCAACTATAGAAGCTGGTTGAAGGGCTTGAGCATCTCCTAGCTGTGAAGCCTTATGCAGACGCTTCAACATGGACTTCTCTTGGACTAAATACTGCCCACCCGTCTGAATAAAGCCTCCTATTTCATTAAGTGCGGTTCCCAACTTCTCACGCACTACATTGGGTGTGAGCTTGTCCAAAAGCATAAACGGTATACGACCTATTTTCTCCCAAATCCATACCTTTTTCTGCGTCTTTTCCCACTTCACAATTTGTCGTAGCTGTTCCTGTAACTGTTCTTGCGTCTCAATGTAAGCCATCCATCTCCAACTCCTTAAGTTTAATCACCTCTACCTATACGTACACCGAAGTTAAGTGATTCAAATAAACCTATAAATCCACATCGTTAGAAATAAAAATTGTAGATCGAACCTTAGATTAGCTGATTGAACGGTTGGATGGCAATATATTACAACACTGATCGTTATCAATGGGCAGTAAAAAAGATGATTCCTGATGAATACAGGAACCATCTATTAGCAGCTTAATCTAGGGTCTTTTCTTTTATCGGGTAAATTAGATTTGTTTCCATACTTGTGCATTATCAGGGATTTCATTTTGTGTCCACCATTTAGCTTCATAGGAAGTGCCGTTATATTGTACTTTCTCTCCACCAACATAAGCTTTTTTTGCATCCCACTTCGGATAATTATTCCCTTCGTTTCCGCCTGTTCCACCATCAGTTGAGGTCTTCACAGTAAAAGCGGATGAAGCTTGTGATTTATTTCCAGCGCCATCAATAGCTTTTACAGTAAACACATAAGATGTGTTGGCTGAAAGCCCAATTGCTTCATAGGCTGTTGTTGTCGACGTTCCAACCAAAATATGATTAGAATAGATTTCATACTGTGTAATTCCCGTTGGAGCTGTAGAAGCTGTCCACATGAGTGAAACGCTTGTGGATGTCGTTTTCATCGAATGAACGCCTGTTGGTACTGTAGGTCCTTGACCTGCATCACTGATTAACTTCCATACTTGTGCTTTATCAGGGATTTCATTTTGTGTCCACCATTTAGCTTCATAGGAAGCGCCGTTATATTGTACTTTCTCTCCACCAACATAAGCTTTTGTTGCATCCCACTTCGGATAATTATTTCCTTCGTTTCCGCCTGTTCCACCATCAGTTGAGGTCTTCACAGTAAAAGCGGATGAAGCTTGTGATTTATTTCCAGCGCCATCAATAGCTTTTACAGTAAACACATAAGATGTGTTGGCTGAAAGCCCAATTGCTTCATAGGCTGTTGTTGTCGACGTTCCAACCAAAATATGATTAGAATAGATTTCATACTGTGTAATTCCTGTTGGAGCTGTAGAAGCTGTCCACATGAGTGAAACGCTTGTGTATGTCGTTTTCATCGAATGAACGCCTGTTGGTACTGTAGGTCCTTGACCTGCATCACTGATTAACTTCCATACTTGCGCTTTACCAGGGATTTCATTTTGTGTCCACCATTTAGCTTCATAGGAAGTGCCGTTATATTGTACTTTCTCTCCACCAACATAAGCTTTTGTTGAGATCCATTCTGGGTTCGTATTGCCATTGTTACCGCCATTATCCGCGGATGTTGTAATGGTTACGGCTGGAGAAGTTTGTGATTTCCCACCTGCTACGTCAACGGATCTCACAGTATACACATAAGCTGTGTTAGCTGTTAATTCTTGATCTACATAGGAATTTGTTACCGAAGTTCCAACGAGATTGCTGTTACGGTATACCTCATATTTTGCAATTCCTGTTGGAGCTGTAGAAGCTGTCCATGTTAGCGTTACGCTTGTTGCTGTTTTGTTAGTCGAGCTAACATTTGCAGGCACTGTCGGTCCTTGCACTGTACCATTGCTCACAATATTTGCATCGATAACTTGATAGAAAGCCATTGGAGTATCTGCAATATCCCATACGCCAAGGATAAGCTGATACCCTGTACGATCGGCGGGGATATTACATTGATGCGATGTCGAAGGATTTGGTTTTGCTCCTTTGTCGTCAAATGAGCAGAGAAGCTCAATATCATCGCGACCAATCGGTTTATTTGGATCCCAATTTGCTTTTGTTATGTAATATTTCCAGTTGTCTGTCGCATGAGGAGCAGTTAATTTCCATGTAAATGTATTAAGGCCTGTTTGAAGGGTTACTTTTTTCCAACGATCCGATTTTTGTTCATAAAGTTCTTTAAAGATGCCACCGCCCGTTATTTGTCCATCTGCGGGACCTGTTGTCGGGAAGTTACCGATGGATTCAATACTTTGCGGTTCATACTGAACAGAACCACAGTTCGTGTTCTCGCCTTGCTTACACATATAAGCACGGCTCGCTGGTGACTCGATATAACCGTGAGCCGAAGCATTTTGAGCGAATACTAGTGAAAATGCGAAACCTAATAAGATAACTGAAAAACCTACCATGAGTGCTGTTACCTTGGAAGACAGGTGAAGATTAAAACGTTGTGTTGTCATTCTTTTTTTCTCCTTATTCATTCATTTTTTGGTAAAACAATACTTGATGATCAATTCCAAGATGCCAACTCTTCCAAATTTGGGATTACTTGCTTGATAGTGTGTAGAGTATACAACCATATTACCCATATATTAGAGAATGGAGTATAGGCTGGAAGTAACTTTTACGAATATTGTAGAATAAAGTCATAATTTGGGGGTGAAGATAGAACTATTTTACGTAGTAATGTGTGCTTCTACTTATGTCTGTAAGCTTGTATCTCTTTTGGTAGATTCATGGCGAGGGTAAATTGATAGCTATAATATTTTAAAATAGGGGGCGTAAGATCTAAAGATAAACATATAGAACGGAGAACATCTCATATTAGTGATCATTTTAGACTAGAAGAAAGCGCGAAAAACAGGATGATTGTTCATTTTGGATATTTATGTATAATTTAGCATTATTACAATTAGGTATTATCACCTAGAAATATGTATTTAAGAACAAAAAAAGTGGGGGTAAACATGAAAAAAGTAACTTCGATGATTATTCCCCTACACCATAGGTTAAATATTTCAGCAAGATAAATGATTCTACAGGTCAAATTGAACCCCTTTTGGAAAAGGACTATATATGCAATGGAACAAAAATACCAAAAGCAGACCAAGGATAACTACCTTGACCTGCTTTCTCTGACATCAGTTCTTTTTTTAGAAAAAGTGGTTGTCTCATCAATAAGAGTAATCTACTTTTGGGACAGCCCCTTCTCGTAGAAATATAAGAAAGTATCGTTAAAACTTAACTTTATTATATTTTAAGAAATCTTTTTCCCCTTTACCCATACACCTTGGAGCTCCAAATCTTTATCTAGCAACAGGACGTCTCCCTGCTTGCCAACTTCCAAAGTTCCGGTACGCTGTGCTATGCCAAGAGAGATAGCTGGATTTAAGCTAGCTACTTGAGAAGCCTCTTCAAGAGTAAGGCCCACGTTATGAATTAAATAACGATATCCCTTAATCATCGTCAGAGTACTTCCTGCCAAAGCACCCTCATTATCTCTTAAAGTAGCTATACCTTCATGAACAATTACAGGGAGATCACCTAACATATATTCACCATCACATAGACCCGTGGCTGACATAGCATCGGTAATCAGTATTAGATTATTATTCTGCTTAAGGCGAGCAAGAATCGTTACGACCGCAGGATGAACATGAACACCATCTGCAATAATTTCTGCTCTAATGCGTTCATCACTTAGTATCGCCCCTACCGCCCCTGGATTACGGTGATGCAATGGCGTCATTGCATTAAAGCAATGCACGCACTGATTTAGCCCCATCTCTACAGCTGCCTTAACCTCATCATAGGTAGCGTCCGTATGCCCTAGTGCAGCTGTAATATTGTGTTTTCTTAGCCAAAGTATTGCCTCAAGCGCTCCCTCGCCTTCTGGAGCTAACGTTACTTGTTTAATCAGTCCAGGATACTTTGATTCCCATTCATTAAGCCAAGAAAGATTGGCAGGAATCATATGTTCGGGATTCTGAGCACCACACCATTTAGGGTTAACGAAAGGACCTTCTAGATGTACACCACTGAGTTGAGCATAAGGCATTCCACGTTTCTGATACGTATTTACCTCTTCTAATACCTTATCAATAGCTTGCTTAGGAGCCGTCATTGTCGTCGCTAACATCGTCGTTGTACCCTGAGAACAATGGAACTTAGTAATCGTATCTAGTTCTTCTTGCCCAGCATCCATAAAGTCCTGTCCATATCCACCGTGGACGTGAACATCAATGAAACCAGGAATAATATATTGGTCTACCGCTTCAACCTTCACTGCCCCATCCATATAGCGAGATGGAAGCCATTGTGCTTCACCTGCGTATACAATATTCTCTCCTTCTAGAGCCAGAACGCCATGATCAATGAAACCATGAGGTGTTAACAACTTGCCATAAATCAGTTGTGGTACGGCATCATTACTCATGTTAATAGTCTCCCTGCTTCTTGGTCTAGCAGCACAACGACATTAGGATGACATTGAAGCAGAGAAGCTGGACAATCTGTCGTGATTGGACCTTGGAGCGCACGCTTGGCGATCTCCGCCTTCTCTTCTCCACGTACTAATAATACAATCTGTTTGGCTTTCAAAATACTTCCTACACCCATCGTAATGGCTTGTCTCGGTACATCGTCTAAGCTAGGGAAAAATCTTGCATTCGCCGTACGTGTCTTTTCCTGCAGTTCCACGACATGCGTTCCCCCTACTAAGCTAGTATCAGGTTCGTTAAATCCAATATGTCCGTTGTGACCGAGGCCCAGCAATTGTAAATCAACAGGGCCGTGGTCTTCTAGCATACGGTCGTATCTTCTACATTCTTCTTGTAAATCTTGAGCGTTACTGTTAGGAATATGGCTATGAGCTAGAGGTAAATCAATGTGATCAAACAACTGAGTATCCATAAAAGTTCTGTAGCTTTCGGAATGCCCAGCTGGAAGCCCAACATACTCATCCAAATTATAAGAAGAAGCTCTAGAGAAACTAATAAACCCTTTGCGGTACATATCAATTAATCGCTTGTAAATACCTATAGGTGAACTTCCTGTAGCAAGTCCCAATACAGCCTTAGGATTAGTAAGAAGCAAGCTTGCAATCAGATTGGCACCTGTCTCGACGAAATCTTCTTCATGTTGAAACGTGTAGATATTCATTAATATTTTTCCTCCTTAGTTTTTACGATATTTTTGAACATTAAGATAAGATCGCTCTAGATTAGGAACAAAAAAATCAAAGCCTTTACTGGTCATTCCCATAAACAGAATATCAATAATATGTAACTGGGCAATACGTGAAGCCATATCTCCCCTGCGCATACCCTTTTCTAAAGAAGAAGAGAATAAGGCAATGTCCGCGACAGAGGCCAACGTGCTCTTTCCGTACGATGTTATCGAGATTGTGAAAGCTCCACTTGATTTAGCACAGTTCAAAGCATCGATCGTTTCCGGTGTTTCGCCGGAATAAGAAATAGCGAGTGCTACATCAGTCGGCTTCAACGTGGATGCAGATGTAATCTGCATATGTGCATCTGCAAATGCTGTACAATTCTTGCCTATCCGAATTAACTTTTGATAGAAATCCTGCGCTACAATGGAGGAGGTTGCCATCCCATATAAATCAATCCTTGGTGCCTGACATAACCAATCCACAACTTGTTCTAAACGTCCCAAATCCAATAATGACGTCGTATCGCGGATCGAAGTTAAATGGTTGGACTGCATCGCTTCAATAATGATAGATAGTGAATTACCTGCCACAATATCCTGATAAGAGGTGTAAAGAGAATTGGCCTCTCCATCAAGATGTGCGATCTCACTTGCAAGTTTCAATTTAAAATCAGGATAACCTTTAAAATGAAAATTCTTGCAGAATCTTGTTACTGTAGCGGGACTCACCCCACATAGCTCTGCTAATTCTTTAATGCTCGTACGAACTACATTGCTTGGAAATTCTAAAATATAATCTACTAGCCGTTGTTCTAGAAGCGAAAGCTTCTCTCTTTCCTTAATTAATGCTTGCAGTATGGGAGCCACGAACAAACCTCCTACTCATGAAAATAATTTTATTATATTAGATAATTACAAAGAAAATTATTTTCATAAATATCATAAGATAGTTGTAGTTAAAATGCAATATCAGAACTCATACGAAGTATTTAATTATATATTGTTATGATAGATCTTCAGAATAATTGTCATATATAATTGGACAATCGGAACTCTATAATGTAGGTCCATTGTGAACGCATAAGATCATCAGTTATTCGGAATCTTATTCTAACGAGAAATAATCAATCTAAAAAAGGAATTGAGCATATTATCATCTGCTCAATTCCTTTTTTATTATTCCTCACTTGCTATATCTTCTTCCGCAGCCACAGGAAATGTAATGATCGCTTCCGTACCACTTCCTTTTTCGCTCTTAAACTTAATTTTACCCTTCATGGCTTCTACAATACGATAGGTGACCATAAGACCGAGCCCTGTTCCTTTCGTTTTATTAGAATAATAGGGCTCCCCTAGTCTTATTATCTCTGCTTCTCCCATCCCTACACCGTTATCCTGAATATGGATGACAATCTGATCCTTTTCTTGATAAGCCCAAATATGGATGAAACCACGATCTCCAAGAGCTTCAATACTATTCTTAATCATATTAATAAAAGCTTGCTTGAACTTGGATGAGTTACCTTTGATTATTAATTTCGAAGGGATGCTGGTATGAATACTTCCTCCCTGTAAATTAGCTAAAGGTATAAGGATCCCTTCGATATGCTTGAACTCATGTGCAACGTCTAGTATGGAAACATGCTCAATTTCTGGTTTAGCAAAGGTTAGGAAGTCCGTAATAATATTCGAAGCTCTTTCTAATTCTTCAAGCGCTAGCTTAAGATAACCTTTTTCCTTCCCATTGGATTTCTCCTCCAGTAGCTGTAAGAACCCTCTTGTCACCTGCAATGGATTTCTCACCTCATGAGCAACAGATGCTGCAAGCTCACTAATGATGTCCATCTTCTCCGATCGTTGCAGCTCATTGTTGAACAATGCCAATTCCTTAGAGTACTCCACAACCCGCTGATGATTCAGAGCGAACTTCCGGCCGAGCAGAACGATTAAAGAAATAACAAATCCCATTACGCCCCATTTCCATAGAAATAAATCATAATCACCGTCTTGAATATAGAACCATATCATTTCAAATAGTCCACACAAGGAGAACACAGCAAAACCGATGGAGATAATGATCGCATCCTTATTTCCTTTTGCTGAATAATATACTGCACTCGTCACAAGTAAAATCCCTTGTATAATGATAAGAATTCCTAAGATCGTAACAGAAAACACATAATACTCACGAAATAAAGCATTATCAAGTATTAAATTAACAAACATAAACGTTACGCCTAACAATGAATATATGACTTGAAATTTCCTATATTTCCGAATGATAGAGTGATAGCCTCTCCCAATCATCGTCTCAAATATATATGTAAGTCCTGGGGAACAAACGTATAAAGATATATCGAACAAGGAGATATACAACTTTCCATATTCTCCATAGTAAGTGTATAGGAATGGAGAATACGTCAAGATCAACGTCCCTATCGATATCAAAACAATACTAAGAGATAACCAATTAGGCATTTGTACTTTTTTCAGAAAAAAAGTACAAATCAGCATAACTAATGCTATAAAAATAACTGAGCTACCCAAAATAACATCAATTAAATCTTCTCTCACAAATACATTTAGCATGGTTTGGTAATCACCTATTCTCGGTTCATCTAACAGACCTATTCTATTTGTCTCCGTTTGTACGTGTATATAAATGTCTTTACCAGCATCTTGATGATGAATCGGCAACAAAATCTTATTAAAATCATATCCATAATCTCGACTAACTTCATAGATTAGAGTTGTATTCATATATACAGATAGTCTCTGAGCATGAATTGGTTTAATTAAAAGAGCTGGATATGATAAATCTGACTTCGGTAATCGAAATTTAATCCATGCTGCATCACTTTCCTCTCTACCCATTGGTAGAGCCTGATCAACCTCCAACCAAGTCCATTCAGTCGAAGAAGGGTTGGCTGTGATCTCAGACCCCGTATTGCTTGAATTCGCCCACATGAATTGCCACTGGGTAATACTCTTAGTTGCTGCCTCTGCATTAGTATCTTTAGACGTTATTACTAACGACGATAATATCGACAGTATAACGATTATGTATAAAAACCATTTTGAAACGAACTTCATACTAGCACCTCAAGCGTTAGAAATAAACATAATGTTAACTATCATTCGACAAAGTTCCAAGCTTCCCTTCAAAAAAATATGGAATACCAAAATTTTTATTCCAAATATTATATACTTCAGAAATACAATGGGTTATTTTGTAAAACTATGATAATATATCAATGACATAATTTCATTTACTATCATGGGAATGAAATTTTAATAATTCAGGTGATGCTATGGAATGGTTAAAAGAATTTGATAATGAAATATCCCAAGTTTTTGTAGAAGCTCAAGAAATCATTTCACAATTTCCGCCTTCCCTTGATCATAAGGGACTGTCCTACTTAAACAAGTTTAATATCCATTCTGAGGATAGCACCAAAAATTATATTTGCTATCTTTTACCTTTTTGGATGAAGGAGACTTCAACTCTCTCCAATGAAGATTACCGAAAGCTTTCCTTAGGCAACGTATTCGCAATGCTATACTTTTTCATTCAGGACGATCTCATGGATGAACCTTCGAATAGCGACAGATCACAACTAATCCTAAGCAATTTATTCTACTTGCACTTCCTTGACATCTATAGATCCTACTTCGCTTCAGATTCACCATTCTGGACTTACTTTAACCAATACATAAGAGAGTGGTCAGACGGTCTTACTAATGAGAACCATAAAGATTACTTCCAGTCAGATCCAAGTATGATTGCCAAAAAGTCAGCTCCTCTCAAACTATCTAGCACGGGTATTCTTCTATTGTCTGGTCAAAATGATCTTATTCCTACCGTATCCGATCTCGTTGAACGTGTCCTAATTACATTGCAAATGTCCGATGACTGGGTCGATTGGCAAGAAGATCTTGCAGATGGTAACTATAACAGCTTATTGTCCATGATTAAGAAAGAGCACTACCCACACCAAATACTAACTGTAGATTCAGTCAAAACTTCAATCTATGTTCGAAGTATTATGAAAAACTATGTAGACATTGCCACTGCTAATCATCAGTATCTTCTAAGCCGGGATATCCAGCTTACGCATCTGCTCTCTTTTCATGAAATGCTAGTGAATGATCTATCACAAGATGCTCAAGAAATTGAAGAATCGAGAATATTGCAACAGCAAGGCGGTCTACATTACTGGTTGCTAGAAAACACTAGAAAGTAATAGATTTATAATTATGTCCATGCTATACTTTTATGGTAATATTAACAAAATTCGAAAGGGTGATTCTATTGACAACACAGGCTCTCCTTCAAACACAAATTATTAATAAGGCATGGGAGGACCCAAGTTTTAAGGAGCTTCTTTTGGCAGATCCTAAAGCCGCAATTAAAGAAGTACTTGGAGTAATTATCCCTGAACACATTAAACTTAAAGCTGTCGAGGAATCTTCTGACGAACTTTACTTGGTTATTCCTTCAAATCCATCTGAAATAAATCTTAATCATAGTCAACGAAGAGCCAAGTGGTAATCTAATGTACTTTATAGCATAATCGTGACTTAAGGGGTAGGATTAAGAGGTCTTCAAATTTCCATCTCTCCTTGTTTATTATAGGATAGATGGAAATTTGATTATAACCTCCGTTCCTACTCCTTTTTCACTTGTAAAGGTTATACTCCCATTCATCACTTCAACAATCCGATAGCTTACCATCAATCCAAGTCCAGTCCCCTTCGTCTTATTGGAGAAATAAGGCTCTCCTAATCGAGATATCACCATCGGGTCCATACCTTCACCGTTATCTCTTATATGAATAACCACTTCAGCCTCTGCTTCATACGCCCATACTCTAATATCACCGTTGTCATTCAAGGCTTCAATGCTGTTCTTCATCATATTGATGAATGCTTGCTTGAATTTCGAAGAATTACCTGCTACGTAGAGATCGTGTGGTACATCGATGGTTATAATTCCGTTCTGCAAATTAGTTAAAGGTAAAAGGATTTCCTCAATATGCCTAAGCTCTTTACTGATATTCAATCGTGTTACCTGATCAAATTCAGGCTCTGCAAAGGTTAGGAAATCCGTAATAATACTAGAGGCTCTATCCAATTCCTCTAGCGCCATTAATAAGTATGGCTGTTGCTGCTGTTCATTCTCTTCAATTAGAAGTTGTATAAATCCACGGCTTACTTGAAGCGGATTTCTAACTTCATGTGCAACTGAAGCTGCCAACTCACTAATAATCTCCATCTTCTCAGAACGTTGTAGTTCAATATTAAATAACTCCTGCTCCTTGGAGTACTTCACAATTTGCTCGTGACTATCAGCAAATTTCCTTCCTATGATAATGATAAGAATAGTAATTGAGCCCACAATCCCCCATTTCCATAAAATAAACTCGTAGTTACCTGATTTAATATAGAATATGATTAGATCTAGTAATGATGTTCCAGTAAATAATCCAATACCAATCGAGAAAATATATACATCCTTATTCCCTTTGACTGCATAAATAATTAAAGTCACTAATAACATTAGACATTGAATGATCATCGTATATCCTAATAGAGTGACAGATATGAAGTAGTTAAGCTCATGATACTTATCTAGAGCAACGACGGTTACGATCATACATACAAAACAAAGAATAGAATAGGCAATTTGAAATTTTCTGTATCTAGAAATAATGGCATGATAGCCATTCCCTTGTATTTTTTCAAAGAAATAAGTTACAGTAGGTAAAATAATTAATAAAGCACAATCAAATAAAAATGTATACGTTTTTCCATAATTACCATAAAGATCATACAAGTATGAAGAATAAGTCAAGACTAGAATTCCCGTTGATAGAATAATCACGCATAAAGAAACCCAGCTGGATACAAAGTTTCTTGTAATAAAGATGGTACAGATCAGCATAACAACGGCTATAAAAATAAAGGCACTCCCAATAATCACATCAATAATATCCTGCTTCACAAATTTCGAGAACAACTCAGTATAGTCCCCTAAGATTATGCTGCTATGGATTCCTATCTTTGCCTTCTCTGCCTCTATTCCTATATACAGTAATTTACCAGTATCGCTTGGATTCAGGGGTACTACAATCTTATGCGCATCATAGCTATAATTTCGATTCGATTCATATATCAGCTTATTATCTATACTCATTACGATATGTTTGCCGTAAATTCGACTTATTAGAATAGCAGGATTACTCCACTTCATTACAGGGATAGATACTTTGATCCATGCTATATTCGTATTACTAGGTTTACTGGGTAATGGCTCGCTCTGTCTATACGTGAACCAATCCTCATCCAGATCTAACGCTCTATTATTTATATTCAATACAGCTTCTGATCCCCATTTGAACTGCCATTCTGTGATCGTCTTTGTACTCTTCTGCAAATTACCACCAGAGGTTTGACCTATAACCAAGGTGAGCGCTAATGAGCATGATATCAACGCGATTACAATGACCATCAATTTGGGTACAAACTTCATAGATGCAGCACCTCAAGATAATAATATTTAGTGGTATTCATGTATATATTCTATATATTTATACAATGCACCTTCTAATAGATTACAACTTTTATATTTTTTTCAATAAATATTCATCTCATGCATAAAAAGTTGGAGTTTAGTGCTACTAACTTGAATACCGAAGCGGCTGTATTATCTGATCAATACATAAATTACCCGTAAGAAAGGACACTTTTGTCCTCGCCTCGGAGTCTACCTTTTATCGAGTTATTCATAAGCATGAGCAACAGTATCATCGCGGACATAGTATGAAGTCAGCATCTAAGCCACTTACAAGTCACTTTGCCACAGAACCGAATCAAGTTTGGATGTGGAATATTACCTGGTTATCAGGCCCAGCGAAAGGTGCAACCTTACTAGAAACCTTATACAGTCTTAGTATTACATTACACCGTCCAGAAGCAGGCCTCGAGTGAGCAATGATAATTCATACAGGTATGGCTCAATCCCGAAAAAGACGTGAGTTGACGAGGTTAATGAAGCTAATAAGATACAAACTAATTAACTACATGCGTTCTATAAAATCGTGACAACTACCGCGATCTTAATTTCTAATTATTATGTCCATATTTATTGTTTGGACATTATTGGAGTTCCGTATGATTTTGAAAATGACATGGAACATCTTACATATGTTGAAGGGGAAGGAAATGCCCTTGATCTTAATCAAACACTTTTGAACTAGGATTATCAGACGTTGAAATTATCCTTGATAAAAAAGGGGGGTCTCTGGAACAATCCAGATAAAGTAGACTTGTTTTTTTAACAATGTTATATGGGCTTAAGTAACAATGGATCTGTAATTATAGATGGAGAATGTACGCTTGGTTTACTTCGATTCATAAGTTGGTTATTCTATAGGCCTTTCGGGGTTATTTTTATCCAACTGAAGAATCTACATAAGATCAAAAAATAGAACCCTTTCGCGATTTTTCGTGGAAGGGCTCTATATGGACTTTTTCAGTGCCCTCGATGAATACAGAAGTCATCTTCTAACAGCTTAGATTGTAGTTTTTTTAAAAAATTCCACATATAGGGTCAAAATTCACTTATAGTTAGCGGGCTTTCTTGGAATATTACTTTCCTAGTCTATCAAATATTCTCGAACTAACTAATCTTATAAAAGTAGCAATATAACGCTCAGACAGAGCCTTACACTATCGCGATTCTAGTGCTGAAATATAAGTACTAATCAATAATCTGTTTCTTTGTGCTTGAACTTAACTGTAGAATTAGTCTGACCTGTTGGGGTGCCATATTGTCTTATCCCCTTATCATTCATGTAATAGTAGATAATTTCCGGTTCGTCACTAAAAATAACTTTCGCGCTAAAAGGTGGAAGTTTCGAGAAATATGTGGTGATAGATTGAATCTCTTCATTTTTGTAACCTTTTGTTACTAAATAATCTTGCACTTTCACTTTGAGAGAGTGTTTTTTAAATTCGACAAACCCAAAAAGCATCACTACAAGAATGACCAATATAGAAAAAATATACATTAATCTCTTAAAAATAATCATATTTTACAATTCCCCCCTTTAATTATCGCACCAACAGATCTTAACTTTTCAGTAGGTGCGAACGCTAGTAAATTCTATAACCCGACTACCTTTTATAAACCGTAATTAAACAATAATTAGAAGCTAGCTGCTATCCATAGCAGCTAGTTTTTTTTACAGTTAAAATTGTCTCGATAATGGGTTTTTATGTAAACTAGCTGACATGAATATACATGGTTTTAAGAGGGTTGGATTTGAATACGCTAGATCTACTATGTACATTTTTGGGTGTCAGTGCCATTTGAAAAATTTAAGTGTTTATCTTACGGGTCACATTTCCTTCAAAGGGACACCTCTTGGTATTTATGGGATGATGATAGTATAGACTATCCACCGATGTGAGACATTTCAACTTTCTCGCCATCGTGACCGTCCTTTCCTCTATCCAGCGAATACCGATCATGTCGATTATGCCATATGTTAATCAGGTGTGTAACCATTTCTTCATCTGTAGCATTTGAACGAATGAGCGTGCGTAGATCATATCCTTTACTTGCAAATAAACAAGTATATAATGAACCGTCTGCTGACAATCTAGCTCTGGTACAAGAAGAACAGAATGCCTCACTGACGGATGAAATAATTCCAATCTCGCCTTTTCCATCTAAAAACTGATATCGAGAGGCTACCTCCCCTAGATAATTAGGCTCTATAGGTTTCAATGGCCATGCTGTATAAATGGTTTCTAATAGTTCCTTCTTACTCACCACTTGATTCCAGTTCCAGCCATTGGTGTTTCCGACGTCCATATATTCGATTAAACGAAGAATATGACCCTTAGAGCGAAAATACTCAACCATCGGTAAGATTGCATCATCATTCTTTCCCTTTTGTACGACCATGTTCACTTTCACTTCCAGACCCACTTCTGCAGCTGCTTCAATACCCTCTAGAACGGGTTGCACATGCGAACGCCCCCCATTCATTTGCATAAAGGTGTCATCATCTAATGCATCTAAGCTTATGGCTACCCGCAATAAACCGGCATTCTTCAATACTTGTGCTTGCTTAGCCAATAAACTGCCATTCGTTGTAAGCGCAATATCCTCAATTTTGGGAATCTGAGCTACCCGTTCAATAATTTCAGGTAAATCTTTACGTAATAATGGTTCGCCCCCCGTAATACGGAGCTTCTGCACACCAAGATTCGTAAATATATGAGCTAACCGTACGATCTCATCTACAGTTAGAATACGATCTTTAGATAAAAAGGCATAATCCTTATCGAATATTTCTTCTGGCATACAATATCTACAACGAAAATTACAGCGGTCGGTCACGGAAATCCGTAAGTCCCTTAAAGTACGTCTGTATTGATCCTTGATCTCCAGGTTTATCAACTCCATAATTTCAGCATACAACAAAACTAGCTATTCTGATTATTATAACATACCAAGGATAAAGGGAATCCGTCCTAATGGGATCACGGGTGAACGTTTGTTTTTTCTATTTTTTTACAAAAGAATAGACCTGAGCAGCGGACTCAGGTCTATTCAAAACTATATATCTAAAGGGGATACGTTTATTATAGTAAGACTATATTAATGTAAGATGAAAATTTCCTGTGAATCAGATTAAAATTACAGCAATTTCACTATAGCTAATATAATTAAGTGAAGTGGATAGAAGGAACGCCACACCCATTTACGAACTCTTAAGGATTCTAACTTACTCCAAAGCTGAGGACCATATACGAAAATCATGGTTGGTAAAATACTGAGAATTTGCAAAAGCCAGCCTAAGTAGAATAAATAAATAAAGTTTAATACAAAATGCCCCGCGACTAACGTATAACCAGATAGATATCTAAATAATACAACTAATAACAACCCATATGCCCCATAATCAAATGGGAGGATATCCATGACGATACAGGATAGTAGGATTATTCCCCCTGACAACACTTTCGATGAACATCTATCCAGAATATTTAGAACACCTGCGGCCATAAATAATGTCACGACTACATTAAGACCCTTAGGATTAAGTGCTAATTGATATGGAATTTGGGATAATAGGGCGATATAAAACAATCGGGAAACATATTGCATCCGGTTCGATGTATGTAAATGACCTTGTACCAACGCATATGCATAGATGGGAAAAGCAATCCTACCAATCATTCTCAAGGTCATATCATCAGGAAAAAAGATAACCCCAATATGATCAATAAGCATCGTCAACATAGCGATCCACTGCATTACAACAGACTCCTTTCGTGAAAAGCAAGATTACTCCACCTTTATTCTAATACCCGCAGGAACATGATTGGCTCTCTTTCCTTTAGAATACCATAGTGTAGGTGTATCTTTCACGCCCGTGATCTCTACCTCAAAGGGATGCTTTGGCCACTGATTGGAATGAATTAGCATACGATTACCGTCTACCTTAATGGAGGGATCATGGATCGGGTCTATATGGAGGGTAAGGGTTGGAAATGATTTTTCTCTGGATGACGATTGTTGGGAAGTACAATAGATGAGGATTGATGTAACAGATTGAGGATCTATTCTTTTACTATATGAAATAATCAGTTGGTTTACCATAAGCTTCGCAACCAATGGCATAGGTGGCTCCTCTGCCATATAACCACCTAAATGGTATTCATAAGCGGTCCATGTATCATAACCTAGATCATACACAGTATTCTGGAACTGATTCAACCAGCGCTGATTACGAACCATAGATGCCCTAGAACCGATATCTGTCTGTATTCCTAGCGGTAATTCAGGAAAGGCTTTCCGGATGGGTAATGTAATGCACTCATAATACTTTGAGTAATCTGCAGGTAGATTCCGTTGCATCCAATCAGGCCAATGTGTCTGAATCATATGCATATCTGGCTTCACAAGCTCAATCATAGATAACGCATCCATTCCTTGCCATTCTCGTAGCTTCATCCCTACTTCAGGGTCGTTCACCGCAAGCGACCAAGTAGCCACCTTAATATCCGGACGAATCTCTCGCACTCCGCCCACACCATCGATAACTTCTGCTATGAAATCATTTACTGCCTCTACTCGCAAAGATACCCAACTCTCATATACTTCCTGCACTTTTGTATAATAATTTGCTGCTTGCTTATTCCGAAAGTCTGGCAAAGATAGCCCACACTGTCTTTGAAATGCTTCTTCTGCCAACGGTCCGATGTCTCCATATACACCACTACGTATTCCATCCCACTCAGGAAAATAGGATTCCGCAATTTCAATACCATCGAAGGGATAATCCGTAACTAGCTTCGCTACAGCTTCTTTCTTCCACAATACATACTCTGGTGAGAAAAAAGATAATCGTTCAAATCCATCCTTCGGATCTTGTAGTAGTTCCATTCGCCATTCTGGATAATTAGGAGGAAGATGACTTACATCGAACGTACCATTCCCAAGAACAAGAGCCCACACAGCTATCCCTCGTTGATGCAGAGCATCGATTAGCTCTCCCGACACTCGACTCTCATTTACAACAAAATAATGTACGATACGATAGCCTGATAGCCATATTTCATCAGCCACACTTTCGGCAGAGCGATTTAGATAATATGGAAATAATGGATCAATCTGAATACTAGGACCATCCATAGTCCAAGATCTAGTACTTGTCGATAGATTACTTGTGATTGGAGTGATACTTTTGGGCGATTTATCTTTCACGTGAGTGTAGGCTCCTCTCATACTATAGCGTAAACACTTTGGAGGGATCATCATTGATAATACGTCCACTTCACAAAAAAATATCTCTTCAACAACGCCTAGCACAACTCACAGGTCATCTTGTTGAAATTAATGCCGCTCGCTTAGGATTGGAGCCTGGTCGTTTGCAAAAAGTTTTCAAGAAAAACTTTATTCAAGTACAGCAAGAGTTATTCGTACCCTCAAGTCTGAATTCGGTTCGAGTGTTCGATATTCCTCCACCTCGAAATAGCATCCTTATTGGTTTACGAACCACATTTCCCTCAGGCAATGCTTTTAATCAAATGAAACTAGTACAAATCGGTCTTGATTTCATTGAAGTACAGGCTAAGGGGAAGGACCCTTCTAGAATCCTCTTCCCGCTTAACAAAATCGAAGGAATATTTCGTATACGTCGTTGACTCTAACATCATGACAACCTAATCTTATCTTTCTACCTGTTAGCCCTATTTCACTCCGGCTTAGCTATAACCAACAAGCAAGTACTGTCGGGCAAATCTATCTCATTCCCTTGTTCATCCATGATCTTTATTCGTTGACTAAGCTCCTCTGTATACCCCGCTTGGAGAATATGCTGACTGACAAGAATGCTAGCCTCTTCTCCCAGTGTTTCTATGATGAACGCATGGAATTGTGATGGTGTAAAATATCCGAATTGTTCTTGGACTTCATGAACATAAGCTTCTTCTCCCCAAGTATAAGTGTACAGAAATTCCATAGCATCATTCACTAGCATGATTACTTCATTACCACTCAATACCTCGAACTCAATCTCTCTTCCAGCGAAATCCTTAGCATAACGACGTAGCCAGTCCACACCATCGGGTTCATAAAAAACAATTCTTCGTCTTTGATCCATAGGTTCGGTCATAATTCCATCACGGATAATGATTCGTCCGCCTGGTGAGAGTACCGCATAGGCACTTGTTAACGCGGCTGCGATTGTATCATGGTTAAATTTATGTCCATTGTAAGGAATATAAGAATAAAGCTCATGCAAAATAGATGAGAAAATGACAGTATCGATCGTTCCCTTCTCGACATACTCTTGTAAGGCAAGTGCATCCCCCTTCATTACTTCCCATGTATGTCCTTCAAGTTGTTTCTTCCTTTCCAGAGCTTCGATGACATTCGAAGATATATCTATTCCGATAGGTTTCACATTCGGGAGTTCCTGTTCAATAAGATCCAACATGATCCCACCACCAGGACCAATATCCAATATTTTCCGCCCTACAATATGTTGAAGCATCACTTTCTTATAGTCTGCGGTCTGGTTCATATCAGACAAATATTCTTCCTCATTATTGAACCGATCATAAGCATCTCGACGTAAATCAAATAGATCAAATAACAGTAATACCGCTTTCTCATAAAGAGGTGATTTCTCTGCCTCAATACAGAATTCAATTAATTTTTCTGCCGCCGCCGAGAACTCAAAGGTAAAGAAGAGTGTGTCGGGGAGATCTCTTTTGTACAACGTGGTGTGCTTAAGATGTTGATTATTTATGGTTACTCCACTACGGATAAGTTGCCATGAGAACTCCTGCAAATACTTCTCAATAATCCGTTTTTTATAAACATTCATTTTCTTAGCACCTTTATAATCATAATACATCGTGTTCATCAGTGGCTCGAAGCTGATATGTCTAATGTTCTGTATATTCTCACTATGAAGGACTAACATGAACACCTTAATAAATTCTTCCAATGTGAAATCTTGTAATGCCGCTTCGACAAACCACAATGTATAGTGTTCAAGGAGTGCCAATTCTATATCCACTTGGATTGTCTGCTCTATCTTCTTAAGCTCGATTTCGAATGATTCTCCGCGTTGGATTGTAGCTGTTCTCAATTTGCGAATTCGGTCCTTCACAGCTAAAGTGTCGGAGATATCCCCAAATACAATTTGCTGAATGCTGTGTTCAATTTCAGGCTGAATGCTAAGCCACAACTCAGGTGAAACCGCACCAATCACACATTCATTTAGGGGTATTAACACGTCTGTTAGTTCTTGTGGCGATAACATACCTTGAGTAACCAGCTCTGTTAAAGGGCTGTTCTCCGCAAACATAACTTCACCACGCAAATACTGCCCGATCAATCCATGGGTTGCAATTAACGAATGGATCACATTCATTCTATCGCTTACTTCAGCATTTCCATATCTACTGAATAACTCAGCTGAACCTATATTATGTACGAACAAATTCACGCCTTCTTTTTGCCAAGCTATTCTTTCTTTAACCGTACCTCCCTTAGCCACTTCAGACCAGATTAATACTTCTTCTAGAATCTCCTTAACCCAGAAGGAAAGTACCAGATCATCTAATATTCTAAGTGTCTTCTCTACATAATCAAGTACAGGATTCCCTATCGTGAGCTCCTTGATGGAGTCAATTCTTTCGATGTTAACAATCACTTCTTCTGCAGAAGTTATGATCTGTAACCAAGGCTCCTGTTTCACAATACTTAAATCACCTTGACGATACGATGTAATGGCTGCTAAGGATTTGAGCATATAGTGAATCACCATTCTTTCAGGATTGTGTGAATCTATTCCTTCATTCGATGTTATAATAATACCTTACTTATCATAATGACACGTATTTCATCTAGGGGGATCAATCATGGATTTCAATCGTAAAATTAATCGTCAGAATACTGCTTCAGAGAAATGGGATGGTATAGAAAAAGTTTTTGGAGTAACAGATGCACTCCCGATGTGGGTTGCTGATATGGATTTCGTTGCACCTCCTGCTGTACTCCGTGCACTACAACAAATTATAGAACACGGCGTGTTAGGCTATACGATGCAGACTGAATCGTACTACCAAGCTATTGTAAATTGGATGAAAAAACGTCATCAGTGGGATATTAACAAGGAATGGATTGTGTTTAGTCCAGGCGTTGTTCCAGCACTGAGCATCATTGTACAAGCCTTTACTGAACCTAATGATAAAGTGATTATACAGACACCCGTATATCCACCATTCTATAGTGTCGTTGAATCTCATGGAAGACAACTTATTCAGAATCCTCTACTCTTAGAGGATGGTAAATATGTCATGGATTACGAAGGATTAGAGAAGCTCATCGATAAGGATGTTAAGCTACTGATTCTGTGCAGTCCCCATAATCCCAACGGACGAGTCTGGTCACAAGTTGAACTCCGTCGATTAGCGGCTATTTGTGCCCGTCATCGTATCCTTGTCGTGTCCGATGAGATTCATGCTGATCTACTTTTCGACAAGGGCTCACATACACCCTACGCACTTCTCTCTAAGGAGACAGAGCAATATTCAATAATCTGCACATCACCGAGCAAAACGTTTAATATTGCTGGACTGAACACTTCTAATATAATTATACCTAATCCGGAGCTACGAAGTATCTTTGAGCAAGCGATGCAGAAGTATGCGTTAGGCTCCATCAATCCCTTCGGCTTAGCCGCAACACAAGCTGCATATCTTGAAGGAGAGGAATGGCTTGATGCCTGTCTATTATATATTCAGGAGAATATGAAATATGTAATAAGCTATATAGAGAAGCATATACCGGAGCTTAAGGTAACGATGCCGGAGGCTACCTACTTATTATGGATCGACTTTAGGGCACTCGGAATATCTTCAGAGGAACTGGTTGCTCTTATGCTGAATAAGGCCAAGATCGCTTTAAATAATGGAGCTTTTTTCGGAGAGCATGGAGAGGGTTTTATGCGTATGAATGTGGCATGTTCACGTGAAATTATCGAAGAAGCGATGATAAAATTAGAAACCACGATTCAAGAGTTACGTACAAGCGTAATAAACGTATAAGAAGGAGGAATATAAATATGCCAAAAGGAAAAGGGTGTCTCATTCCTATCGTAGTTGTAGGTGCCATTATCGTTATTCTCATCATCATGCTGGTAAGCAGCTACAATAAATTTGTCGGCGCAGAGGAAACGGTAGATCAGCAATGGGGTAAAATCGAAGTCGATTTACAGCGTAGATTCGATCTTATCCCCAATCTTGTGAATACAGTTAAAGGATTCGCTCAACAGGAAAAAGATGTTATCAAACAGGTAACAGATGCTCGCGCTGCTCTAGGCGGTGCTAGAAACCCAGATGAAAAGGCTGTCGCGGATGAACAACTTCAAGGTGCCCTAAGCCGACTTCTCGTTGTTGTAGAGAACTACCCCGACTTGAAATCCAATGCACAATTTACCCAGTTGATGGATGAACTTGCTGGCACAGAGAATCGGATTGCCGTTTCAAGACGTGATTATAATGATGCGGTGGCCGATTACAATAGATCCATCAAGCGGTTTCCGAGCAACCTCCTAGCAGGATTACTTGGATTTGATCAAAAAGGATATTTCACAACAACCCCGGAATCTAGAACTAATCCAGAAGTGGACTTTGGCAACGACGATACCTCATTTCATATTAAACAGGAAGCTAAATATGTGGGTGTCTTGGGTACAAGTACATGAGACGGATTAGTAAACGGCCTGTGAATAAAGTGGTCCGTGGATTATCTTTCAATCTTCTAAGAAAATTAACATTATGTTCAACGGTAATGGCCATACTCTTCAGTATACTGACATCAACTGTGGCTTGGTCAGCAACAGAAGTTCCGGCTCCTTCAGGAGATATCTATGTGCAGGACTTCGAGAATCTACTCTCACAGGAACAGGAGAATGAGCTTAGAAGATTGGGCCGAGCACTAGAAGACCGTACTAAAGCACAGATTGCGGTACTAACCATACCCACTTTAGGCGATTTAACGATTGAGGAATATGCTAACAAGGCATTTCGACAATACAAACTCGGTGATCAGAAACTGAACAATGGTGTACTTCTACTCCTTTCTCTGGAGCAACGTGAGGTGCGAATTGAAGTAGGTTATGGACTTGAGGGTGCTCTTCCTGACGGTAAGGTCGGAAGATTCATCGATAGTATAACCATCCCTTATATTCAAGAAAATAAACCGGATCAAGCGATTGTGGAGACCTATAAGTCTTTGTATAATGAAGTGTCGATTGAATACAATGTTCAAGATAGCCTGTCTCCACAATCTATCCAACTACCTGAGGTACAGGAAGCTAGCAATGATAAAGGCTCTTTCATATGGATTATTATTATTGTTATTTTCTTAGTGTTGGATTTCACTTTATTCAAGGGTGCCATCAGCATGACACTACTGTCTATGATAGGAAACGGCCGTGGTCGTGGCGGCGGTGGCGGTGGTGGATATGGCGGAGGATCTGGAGGTGGCTTCCGCGGTGGCGGGGGTGGATCTTCTGGTGGTGGCGGTGCCAGCCGTAAGTTCTAGTTAAACAAAGACAAAGGAGTGGACTCATGATGACAAATTCAACTTATAAACCTAACCGAGTCGTCATTATCGGAGCAGGAGCCGTCGGCACAACGACTGCGTACACATTACTCTTGAGACATCGCGTAACAGAACTAGTACTGATTGATGTTAATCACAAAAAATCTCTGGGAGAAGCACTCGACATGAACCATGGTCTCCCCTTCGTAGGAGGAGTAAAGATATGGGCGGGCGATTATGAAGATTGTGCAGGCGCCGATATCATCATTGTTACAGCAGGCGCTTCTCAGAAGCCTGGAGAAACCCGTATTGATCTACTCAAACGAAATGTAGGGATATTCCAAGATATTATCCAGAACATCACAAAATATAACCAAGATGGTATTCTGCTTATCGCTACCAATCCGGTGGATATATTATCTTATGTAACATGGAAGGTTAGCGGATGGGACTCTCATAGGGTTATCGGTTCAGGAACGCTTCTAGACAGCGCAAGATTCCGTTATCTTATTGGTTCTCACAAAGAAATTGACCCACGAAGCATTCACGCTCATATCATTGGAGAACACGGTGATTCTGAATTACCGGTATGGAGCTTAGCGAACATTGCAGGGACTAGCCTTGATTTCGACGAAGCCATGAGAAATGAAATATTCGCTGACACTAAGAATGCAGCTAGTGAAATCATTAACGCCAAAGGCTCCACTTCCTATGCTATTGCTTTGGCTCTTGACCGAATTGTAGCCGCTATTCTGCTCGATGAGAGTGCTGTCCTTAGTGTATCTACCTTACTACAAGATACTAACGGAGTATCGGATGTATACCTTGGCGTGCCCAGCATTGTAGATCGCAGTGGCGTTCGGGAAATCCTGAATCTTCCTCTTAATGATGAAGAGCAATCCTTATTCAAGCAGTCTGCGAACCTATTGAAATCTGAAATTAGCAAACTAAATTTATAATCCTATTCATCAAATAAAAAGAAACCACATGAGTTAATATCTCATGTGGTTATTCATTATTCAGCACCTGATAAGTAGCTTAGTTACTTTAACTCTTCTTCAATAATTTCAAGATTGGTCAGTTCTGCCTTTAGCGCGATACGGTTCAACTGCATCTTCACGATCCTATTGTTAGAGACACGGAATATAATTCTTTTGAATCCGTCTGCTTTGTACATCAAGAAAAATCCCTCAAGCATTGGAAGTAAAGAGGGCTTAGTGACTCTCAATTTCGTGCAATCAATATCAATATCATATTCAGAAACAGTAAAAGAAGAAATCGTTCTTTGGTATGCTTCAATAGAAGCGGTTCCATCCTCTGCTGAGAATGAACCCGCCACTTTACAATTTATTACTTTATTGATGTGATCGACATGGATGGTATAGCTTCCCACTATAATTTTCCTCCTAGATACGATGAACTTCTTGCCTTGTTACAAGAAATATACAATGTATCTGATTCTATCGCATAGAAGTAAGAAAATCTACACTTAAAGGAAGTTGAATACAATGATCGTAGACATCATACTTGAAGTCGTATTACCCGTATTCGTACTTATTGGAATTGGATCTTGGATACAACGAGTGTTTAAACTTGATCTATACACACTCGCCAAAATAAATTTTTATTGTATTACACCAGCTGCTGTATTCATGAGTATGTATCACTCTGAATGTCATTACAAAGTCTACTCACCTTCACGTATGGTGTTATTTCCATTCAAGGTGTGAAGCTCAAGGGAAATTATCGAAGTGTAGTTATTGGTTTTCTAAAAATGCCTGTACCTTACGCTTTAGCTCTTGGTTTACTATTACATGCTTTAAAGGTCCCTTTACCTATTTTCGTATCACAGCCATTAACTTATGCGCAACAAGCTATGGTTGCCATTGCATTATTGACGCTGGGCGCGCAAATTGTGAAATACCCTTTACAACTTTATCGAATTGACGTATATATCAGCGTATTTCTCCGTCTTCTGATTGGACCAGCGATTGGTTGCATTCTCGTATTTGCATTAGGTATTAAGGGTATTCCTGCTCAAGCCCTATTGATTGCTTCTGGAATGCCTACAGGAGTTAACACGTCCATTCTAGCTGAGGAATATGACAACGAGCCTGATTTTGCAGCTCAAACCGTGCTTATCTCCACGCTATTCAACGTTATTACTATTACAGGTTTAATCACCCTAGCCAAAACTTTTTAATATCGGGTAGTTATGTGCCATTTAAAACAAAGAGGTTGAACAGAAATGATTTTCTGTTCAACCTCTTTTCGCGCTATACACAAACATTGAATTCCCCTAGAAAATGTTACAATACTGTTACTTCCCAATTACTGCATAACGCTTACATAAATATTTCTGACTCATTACATCCATAATAATCTAATAAAACATATTTGAAAGGTCATTTCTCACAATAAATACGGTCGCAATTGTGACAATCTAAGTAATTATCATCAACATATGAACAAACGTTGAACTCCTTGTAAACATTGATATATCAGTGATTTCTATCACACGCACCCACAGCCGTAACATATTGTACACAGTTTATTACGAAAATAGACATTATTATACCATTAATTGTCAAATAGTCTTTCAATTGGGTTTTGCAAAGTGTCGAAGTACTTTCTAATATAAGGATGGGGAATTTAAACGTATGCCTAATAAATGAAAGATAACTTTATAAAAGAAGGAAGGAGTTCATCATGAAAAAAAGAGGATCATTACTTGTACTATTCATGAGCCTTGTCTTGCTCTTATCAGGATGTAGTTCAATTGCGGTGTTGGATCCTAAGGGACCCGCTGCCAGAACTTTGTCCGATACGATCATCTATTCCATTCTTATGATGCTTGTAGTATTAGCTGTTGTCTATGTTCTATTTGTGGTCTTTCTGGTGAAATACCGCTCCAGCAAATCGGATGATAATTACATGCCTCCACATGAGGAAGGGAACAAATGGCTAGAAGCTCTGTGGATCACTATTCCCATTATCATTGTAACTGTTCTTTCCGTAGTAACAGTGCAGTCAACAATGGCAGTGGAGAAGGTTCCTGAAGGTTATCAGGATCAAGAACCATTAGTAATCTATGCAGCTTCGTCCAACTGGAAATGGCATTTCAGCTATCCAGAGGAAGGGATTGAAACAGTAAATTATTTAAACATCCCAACCCATCGTCCAATTGAATTGCGAATATACTCATTCGGTCCGATCACAAGCCTTTGGATCCCTCAATTAGCAGGACAGAAATATGGGATGAGTGACATGATTAATAAGTTAAATTTAGTTGCTGATGAACAGGGCTCTTATTTAGGAAGGAATTCGAACTTCAGTGGTGAGGGTACTGCACACATGGAATTTGAAACACTTGCCATGAGTCCTACCGAGTATGACAAATGGGTAGAGGAAGTTAAGACAACTGCCGTTACACTAGATGAAGAGGAATTTAAAGGTTTACTATCTACCGCTTATGTAGGACGCAAAACATTCTCAAGTACCCATCTCTCATTTAGTCCAGCTCCAGGAGATCATTCCGATCATATGAATCACTCAGATATGGAGAACGGAAATATGGATCATCAGGAGAACAAGGAAGAACATCCAGCTCCTCCAACAAGTCCTGAACAAACCGAGTTTGATGGTGTGCCAAATGTAGATCCCAATGAACCGTTACCTCAATCTCCAGCCGAGGACAGTAGCAATGATATTGAACATACAGAACATACAAGTCACGAAGGGCATTAGGATCTTTACTCCTACGCCGAATTAAAATGTTATTTACACATACTGAAAGGAGTCAAATCCTAATGAAATGGGACGAATTTTTCGTTACCGGTGAACCGATGATTTACGGCGCCATGGCTAGTATCGTTCTTGCTACTATTGCGATTATCGTCGGGTTGACCTACTTTAAGAAATGGGGCTACCTGTGGCGTGAATGGCTAACCACCGTAGACCACAAACGTATCGGGGTCATGTACATTCTTTCCGCTCTGATCATGTTGTTCCGTGGTGGAGTCGATGCCATCATGATGCGGTTACAGACCGCCACTCCAGAGAATAAATTTCTGGATTCACAACATTACAATGAGATCTTTACAACTCATGGTCTGATTATGATTCTTTTTATGGCTATGCCATTTATTATTGGAATTATGAACGTCGTTGTACCGCTCCAGATTGGTGCAAGAGACGTAGCATTCCCTCGATTGAATGCCATTAGCTTCTGGCTATTCTTCGCAGGAGCCATGTTGTTAAATCTGTCATTTGTTATCGGAGGATCACCAGACGCTGGTTGGTCCGCTTACTTCCCGCTTGCGAGTCTAGAGTTTAGCCCAACGGTCGGGAATAACTATTACTCTCTCGCTCTACAGATCTCTGGTATTGGTACATTATTAACAGGGATTAACTTCATTGTGACTATTCTTAAAATGCGTGCACCGGGTATGAAGCTTATGCGCATGCCGATGTTCACATGGTCATCTCTGATCACAAGTGTTATTATTGCATTCGCTTTCCCAGTACTTACTGTTGCGCTTGCACTAATGATGTTTGACCGAATCTTCGGGTCTCAATTCTTCACGATGTCCAATGGTGGGATGGATATGTTATGGGCCAACCTATTCTGGGTATGGGGTCATCCTGAAGTATATATCGTTGTCCTTCCTGCATTCGGGATATATAGTGAAATTATCTCGACATTCTCGAAGAAGAACTTGTATGGTTATACATCCATGGTCGTTAGTATGGTCGTCATCTCACTCTTGTCCTTCTTAGTATGGGCGCATCACTTCTATACGATGGGTCAAGGGGCCATGGTCAACGGATTCTTCTCCATTACAACCATGGCGATATCCGTTCCTACGGGAGTCAAGATCTTTAACTGGCTGTTTACCATGCGAAAGGGAAAGATTACTTTCACGACTCCGATGCTTTACTCACTGGCCTTTATTCCCATCTTTACAATCGGTGGTGTTACGGGTGTCATGTTGGCTATGGCCAGTGCCGATTATCAATATCATAATACAATGTTCTTAGTAGCCCATTTCCACTACGTTCTAATTCCAGGTACAGTCTTTGCCGTTATTGCGGGCTTCCATTACTGGTTCCCTAAAGTGTTCGGCTTCAAGCTTAATGAACGTCTTGGGAAACACGCATTCTGGTGGATTGCTATTTCGTTTAACGTAACATTCTTCCCATTGTTCTTCTTAGGGTTACAAGGAATGACTCGACGGATGTACACTTATTCGGCAGAAACAGGCTTTGGTCCACTCAACTTACTATCATTTGCGGGTGCATTAGGCCTTGCCTTCGGATTCGTTATTCTTGTATATAATGTTTATTGGAGTATCCGTTATAGCCCACGTGAAACCAATGGAGATCCATGGGATGCGCGTACACTGGAATGGGCAACAAGTAGCCCAATTCCTGCATACAATTTCGCTATCACTCCAAATATCAAAGGTAGAGATTCATTATGGTCTGCTAAGCATGAGAACCTTCCGATCTTTGAAGGTGAGATTGAACCGATCCACTTACCAAGTAATAGTGGGAAGCCTATTATTCTTTCTGCTGTCTTCTTCGTCTTTGGATTCTCATTGGTATTTAGTTGGTTTACTCCAGCTATTATCTCAGGTATTGGAATTCTAATCGTCTTAGCTACGATGTCCTTCGATAGAGATCATGGAATTACCGTATCCGTGGAAGAAATTATTGAAACAGAAAAGAAATTGCGGGGTGAAACGCTATGAAAATAGATGCCACTAAACCGCTTGAATATGGATCAGAAGAAAACAGTAACAAAATCTTTGGATTTTGGATCTTTTTAGGAGCAGAAATTGCTCTCTTCTCTACCCTATTCACCGTTTATTTCGTTTTAGTGAATCGTTATGCAAGTGGTCCAAACGGAGCTGAATTATTCGAACTATCTGGTGTTCTGGTCGAAACTTTCTTGCTACTTACAAGTAGTTTCACCATCGGTCTTGCGATTCATAGTATGCGACTTGGTTTGAAGAAACCCATGATGATCTTTTTCGCTCTTACTTTACTAATGGGTCTTGGCTTCCTTGGAATTGAAATCTCGGAATTCTTCACTTATGTACATGAAGGAGCGACATTATCAACAAGTGCCTTCGTATCCAGCTTGTTCGTATTATTAGGAACTCACGGTGCTCACGTAGCCTTTGGTCTATTATGGGGAGTTTCGATCTTAATTCAAGTCAAGAGACAAGGCTTCACATTGGCTACAGCCAATAAGTCCTTTATATTCTCTCTTTACTGGCATTTCCTAGACGTTGTATGGATCTTTATCTTTAGCTTCGTTTATCTGAAAGGACTGATGTGACATGATGAAACAGCTATTTCCAATTCGCCATGTAATGGGCTATCTCTCTTCCCTCATCCTTTCAGCCATTGCATTAACTGCCTTACTTGATATTCCCTTTGCCTCCAAAGTGGGAATTTTGACAGTGACCGCCATCATTCAGGCTTCCTTACAGCTGTTTGTGTTCATGCACATTAGTGAAATGGCAAGCACCAAAAAAGAACTTTATCTGAATATCGCCTATGCATTGTTTGTAGGTTTGGTCACCATCTTTGGATCATTGTTCATCTTCACGTGGGGCTGGTACAGTTAAATATATAGATTGAACTAAAGTTTACACTCTCCAAACTCTATAGATCCTAGTAAAGATCATGAATATGAGGGTTCGTCTTTAGTTCATTCTATGTAGGTAGTATTATAAAAAAAAATGCAGCTTATCCTACATTGTAGGTGAGCTGCATTTTTTTATTTGCACATTAGATTTATAAGAACAGTAAGAATATGATTTCAACAACGTGCTTTTGAGTTCATACCTCCGTTTCGAATCAACGACGGTAATACCCGATTCCTTTTGAGAGAAGCCACTTTTCCCTACGCCCTCTGCGATAGAATTCATATTCTCTTGCATCACACTCAACAAATTGGTAGTAGCAGATAATTTCTTAGCATATTGAAGCTAACGTAATATAAAAGCGTTCAATTGACGATAGATCTCAACAATATCATCCATTGGCATGCGAACAAGTCCGCTAGATGAAGGTGCCACGAATTCATGGATACCATCCACCACTGATTCTTCTTGAAATCCCCATTTCACCTTGGACCTCTGACTATATTGTGTGTAGACACCTTTGCCTACAAAACAAGCAATATCCGGACGATACTCTTTCAATTTAGCACGAAGAATTTCCCTTCCCTTATCATATTCCTCACGAGTAATATCATCTATTCCACGTGTAGGCCGCTCGACGATATTCGTAAAACCATACCCTAACTTAAGCAGATCATCATCTTCGAAAGCATCATATACCCGAGGTGTTATTTCTGCCTTATGTAGAATTCTCCAAAAATGATTACGTGGATTAGCATAATGGTGTCCGAGTTCCCCTGAACGAAGACTAGGATTAAAGCCAACAAATACAACGGAAAGTCCATAATCTAAATGATCAGGGATAGCCTGTATAATGATCTCTCCTCCCCTCTTTCATTTTAGTTAAATTTACTTTATATGATATTTATAATGATTATCCTTGCAAAGAAAGACGCCTTTCAGCGCCATCAATTTCTAAAATATACTCCACTTAAGCAAGGAAGCGCGGATACTCCCTTCGCTTATAGTGTTATCGGTGTAGAAGGTTATTATCTGAAATATTCAGCAACAAGCGGACAATTCCCGTACGATTCTAAAAAGAAGTCGTTACACCTCTCCATGTGATCGTCACATTTAATTTCCTTTATTATAACCACGGCTCATATTTTTGCCATAATAAATTTCGTCCATCTCTTCAACGATTCTTTCTGTGATCTTCTCCTGCTCTTGAGCACTTAATGTTTCTTTCGTATACCCGAATAAATAGTTATCTAAGTCGAATTCTTTAAGTTTACATTTAGTATGAAAAATATTTTCCTGATACACATTCACATCGATCATGTCATATAATCCCTGAACTTCCTCAGGAATATAATTCTGAATAGAATTAATATCATGATCAATAAACAGTTTGTGACCACTTATGTCTCTCGTGAAGCCCCGAACTCGATAATCAATCGTCATAATATCTGTATCAAAGGAATGAATTAAGTAATTAAGCGCTTTGAGTGGCGAAATTTCCCCGCATGTCGAGACATCGATATCCGCTCTGAAAGTACTAATTCCCTCATCGGGATGGTACTCAGGATACGTGTGAACCGTGATATGACTCTTATCTAACTGCATAACAACCGTACTTGGAAGCGGTCCTGGAGATTCATCAAATGATTCAGTCGGGACTTCTACC
This sequence comes from Paenibacillus sp. IHBB 10380, assembly GCF_000949425.1. Classification (NCBI taxonomy): domain Bacteria; kingdom Bacillati; phylum Bacillota; class Bacilli; order Caryophanales; family Paenibacillaceae; genus Paenibacillus; species Paenibacillus sp. IHBB 10380. Next base: position 371,868 of record NZ_CP010976.1, on the reverse strand, counting down.
ACCGGTCCCTCTGATACCAAGATGGTTACGCTTGCTCCTTGTGGCACATAGTCCTGTTTAGCAGTATTTAATACGTGCGCACCTATAATATCGGTTACCGTCTGTAGGATGGTCGTTAATCGATCCGAGTTATACTGTTCATCAATATACTCTATATAGGCTTCACGTTCTTCTTTTGTTTTGGTATAGCAAATATCATACATATTGAAGCTTAGCGATTTAGTAAGATTGTTAAACCCATGTAGTGTGATTCGTTGTTCTGGAGTTAGCTTTATCTTCATGTGTTATTTCCCCTTTATTAGTCCTTAATTCGAAACTTGTATCTCCTTAAGTCATAACCCATTATTACATAATCTATTCTCCTAGCGTGCCTTGGTGTATAAATACGTCTATACCCATTCTGAGGACTCAAAAAACACTTCAACAAGCTCAGGTCATTTTAAGTGCAGATGGTAGCGTACTTACCTTCTATGTTGGAGACATTGCAGACCTAACTACACTTCCTCAGAATAGTAACCCAACGATTAGCAAGGAAGAAGCCCGTAAGTTATACCTCTCCAACTTGAAGCTTCAATTGAAGTATAGTAATTTTGGAGGTTTTTGGTCTGGAAACGCTGAAATCCCAGAGAGTATTAAGCTGGTGTATGCACCACAATGGAGCGAATCGACACTAGGCAACGTTTGGCTAGATGCACAAAGCGGGAAATGGCGTACCACTTATTATGGACCGGTTAGCACAACTTCTAATCAAGCCAAAGATATACAGAATCACCCTTCTGAGAAATCACTTGTAGAGAACCTAAAACATGGCATATTAATACCTGATGAACAAGGGAATATTCAACCCGATGCTACCATAAAAGCAGGAGACTGGATGAACATGTCCACACGTGCAGTGAATCCGAACCTAGATTCCATGAATCGTGTAGGAGCAGAGACTCTAGGTGGACTCACTTCGACTAGCAGATCTTATAGGTAAGACAGATCGATTCATGAACCAGAATTCTCGTTATTAGTTTACGTTCTTAAGAGGATATCCCAACACCATTTAAATGGGCCGAGGGATATCCTCTTTGTTTATTATAGAAAGACTCAACATTATATTTCCCTATCGGGCCCTGCTAGTACAATTCTTCTGCGCTGCTTAGCTGAGCGTAAGCAAGCTTCAAGTAACCTTGTATTATTAATAGTATCTTCAGGTAGAAAACGCTGCGGTATCTCTCCAAACACACTACGAGCAAAGCTCTCCACTTGGTGGACGTATGCATTGGTTTCTTTCTCACTATATTGTCTAAGCTGACGCCCTGAATATAAATAATAGCCAGACTGTTCCTTGCCTGAGAAGACATGAGGAATTTCAAACCTTCCACGTGTCCCTACAATTTCAATGCATCTTCGTTCCTCTGCCCACAATCCGCAATCAAAGGTAAGTGATAATCCTCCCGCAAATTCAACAAGTCCTGAAGCCATCATATCCACTCCATCGTGTTCCTCGGAGAAGAATGCATTCACCATTACGGCTTCTGGCTCAAGTCCCGTGAAGAAACGAGCTGCACTAAGGGGATAACAACCCACATCATATAATGAACCGCCTCCCCAGTCTGAACGATAACGAATGTTATCTTTATCATCTGAATTGTTCAATGTGAAGGCACCACGTAAAGCACGAATTTCACCTATCCTTCCAGCCTTAATTAATCGTCGAACGTGTTCGAGCACCGGATGATAACGATACATTAAAGCTTCAGCAAGCTGAACGCCTGCTCTCTTACTTGCATCCACCATCTCCTCCGCTTCGTGAGTATTCATCGCCATTGGCTTCTCACACAACACATGTTTCCCTGCCTCAAGGGCACGAATAGTCCACTCCCTATGCAGGTGATTAGGAAGAGGAATATATACAGCGTCTATATCACTGTCCTGTAGCAACGCCTCATAACTACCGTATGCTGTAGGCACTACAAATTGCTTGGCCATGGCTTTACTTTTCTTTAAATCTCGACTGGCTACCGCCGCAATAATACCTGTAGATGATTGTTGAATTGCTGGCATGACACATTGCTCTGCAATACTCGCACAGCCTATGATACCCCACCGGAGTTTCTTCTTCACCACTTCTCGTTCCTCCCGTTGTTCGTATATCCTCGATACCGAAGCTTCATCTTCTAAAAGAATAATCTACTTAACAAGGCATAAACGAAAGATGGGTGTATGAAACAGGATAAATTTATACGATGTGCTAATTTAGCGGATAAACCTTTCTATCGGATAGGCTAATTTAAGTTTCTGGTTTTTTAATTTTTCCAAATCGTATCCGGTAAATGAATACATATAGTATAGGAATACATTCCACCAGTACGAGAAAAACAGACAGCTCATAAGAGTAAGTCGCCTTCTCATATACGTCTGTTTTATACGAATATTGAATGGCAAAAGTAGCCGCAGTAATTCCAAGAATGAAGCTTGTTGAGCGATAATCTTGCAATTTGGCAACCCGAGCCAAGCAAATCGACGCCACATATAACAAGAACGAACTTCGTATAAACATGGTGGTAGACCAAAATGCTATTAGAAATGGATCTAAGTTATCTAGAAAACCACCATAACGAGCAAGACGTATCACCTCTAACACTGGATATCGCAAATCCCCTCCTAAGTAAGGGCCGAAATTCAAAAGACACAGTAACCAAAATGTCATGACCATCACGATGACCAAGAACCCATATATCATTAAACTTCGAAGCGTTTTACGTCCGAAGATAGCTTGCGGAGCAAGAAATATTAGTAGAAACCATTCCGAGAACCACGAAAGTGTAGATAAAGAATCTACCGCTGCCTTTTTAAGATCATGATGAGTCCGGAGTGTAGTCAGCATATCGTAATGAGACCCACCGAACATGCTTGGAACAGTAATTAAAGAACTACCAACAATAAGGAGGAATATCCCTTCCGCCATATAAACAATAGTAGTTACCCCTGATCTAGCCGTTAGCGCAATACATATAGTCGTCAGAATAATGATAACCTGAATAGGCGTTTTCCCCATATACATAGTCCCAAAAAATATAGAAAAATTCTCAATATCAATCGAAATCAGGTAGATACATAATAAAACAACAAGAATCAGCACACATGAATGAAGCCATTTCCCCATGATTTTGGTTCCGAATTCAGTCCAGGATACCCCCGGTTCAATACTACCCAATTTGACGGTAAAGTATAATAAGATCAAACTAAGCAAATAACCACCAATAAGCGACATCCAGCCTTGGTAAGCACTCATTTTTAACAGATGGCCTATAAAGAACGCAAACGGTTCTGAAATTATGTATACAAAAGCAAATCGTGACAGTTGCCCCGTCGTGATCTTCAACATTTCACCCCCAAGTCATTTGAGTACATTGTTCACCCAACCAAAAAGGAACATAATGATTGTAATTGGACTTGGCCATTCTTCCTTAAAGTAAGCCATCATATTCCAAACTGATAACAGAATCATAATGCTCCACAATACCATTACTTCTCGCTTTTGCTTACTTTTTCTCCACCTCCACTCATACCAAAAAATTCCAATTAATATGATGATTAATAGCATGACTGCATCTCTCTTTTCCTTTACGGAGTATGGTCTATCGCCTCAGTACCATAATACTGAATATTGATATCTGTATCGATTGTATATCGGAGCTCGTTACGAACATAATCTCTCCAATGATCCTTATATTTGTCCCAGAGCTTGGGATGGTTCCATTCCAATTGATAACCGAGCTGAAGCACATCAGCGCCCTTCAATTTAGTTGTACTCAACCCGCTCTCGAATCTTTCATTAATCTCAACGTTTGCTGCCTGCTTGATCAGCTTCAAGGCTTCAATGTTCCGCATCTCTGGATGCATAGCGACGATTTCTCCTTTTGCTTTCAATTTGAAATGAAATACAAGTTCATCCGATATAACCTCAGGAATAATTGTGCTCTCCAAATTGGATAAACTTATACTTGCTCCCTTATCCTTTATAGAGAAGATTAAATGATCTAGATCGCCAAGTACCCATCCTAGCGCTTGTGATTCCTCTATATTTAACGAGCCCACCATTTTCATATTTCTTAGGATGGCACCACCCTTCACCCCAACCCAATCACTGATTTCCCCTTTTTCGCTAACCATTTCCATTTGACTCGAGATGAGATACGGAGTGAGAACATCTTGATGAGATCTATTAGCCATCTGAACATCCATAATCTGCGTTGCCAGCATGGTGTGCTGATTAGCAAAATGTCGTAATACCTCTGAAGGAGACTCTTCGAATACAGGCGTTAATTTTGTAACCTCCTTAGCTTTAGTCGAAGAAACCAAGAGATAGTTGCTCAGATGAAACAACGGCTCTCTTGAAACCCAATTCATTAAATCAGTAATCCCCTCTTTCGCATATTCCTGTCCGACTACTATGACACGTGAATGCCCCCAGGAAAGCTGCCGTGTTATATCAACTTGGATGGCCTCTAATGCGTCAGGAATCGTCTTGGCTGATTTAGTAATAAATGCATAAGGATAGCCTGCACTTCCTCCACTCCCTCCACTCCCTCCTCCAGATACTTGACCCGAAACCAGACGGTTAGAGAGAGGAGTGCCAACTGTTACCTCCACCTCTCCTGGGATTTTCGATTTATCAATATATAACCCCGTTACAAATGCACGTTCATTAATTTCTACCGTAGACCAACAACCGGTTAAGAATCCGATGCTCGAAGTAAACACTATCCATATAGAAACCTGACGCCACATCTTCCTCATTTGGACCGCATCCTCTTTTTGTTATCATCTACATAAGCTTGAGGTCTCTCCTTCATCCAGAACCATGGGGCTCGAACCAGTACATCTTTCATATCCTTGAACACAATAGGAGCAATCGGCTGCATGAAAGGCGTACCAAAAGAGCGGAGACCGACCATATGCCAATAGATCACATATAATGCTAAAACAATGCCAAATAATCCAAGTGTCCCCCCAAGAATCAACACGGGAAAACGAAGTAATCGAAATGTGAGACCCAGTTCGAAATGAGGGATAATAAATGAAGCTATCCCCGTGATAGATACAACAATAACCATCGGAGCTGAGATAATTCCAGCTTGTACAGCAGCCTGTCCGATCACAAGAGCTCCAATAATAGATACCGTCTGGCCTAAGGGCTTAGGAATACGAATTCCAGCTTCCCTTAGCGCCTCAAAGCTTAATTCCATCATCAATCCCTCCATCAAAGCAGGAAAGGGAATATTCTCACGAGCTGCCGCAATGGTAATCAATAAGTCTGTTGGAATAATCTCCGGATGAAAAGTAGTTACAGCAACATATACAGAAGGTAGTAAAAAAGAAACTACAGTAAAAAGAAGTCGAATCAACCGAATCCATGATGCCGAATAGAATCGTTGATAGTAATCTTCAGCAGATTGAAGCATGGAGAAAAAGGTCACGGGTACAATGAGAGAAAATGGCGTTCCATCTTGCATAATTCCAATTCTGCCTTCAAGTAGTGCAGCTGCTAATGTATCCGGTCTCTCACTATTCTGACATTGCGGAAACGGTGAAAATGGAGAGTCCTCCATCATTTCCACTAAATATTCTGTCCCCAGAGTGGCATCAATGGATATGCCTGCAAGCTTCGTACAGACTGCATCTAGTACCTCCTGTTTACAAATGCCCTCAATATAAGTTAAATAAACCGTAGTTTTGGTATATCGCCCAATGGTGAATCGCATTGTTTTTAGGTCAGGATGTTTAATTTTGTGACGTAACATGGATAAATTCACATTAATATTTTCATTAAATGCTTCTTGTGGCCCAATGACCACAATTTCATTCGTCGATTCCGAGATCGACCTTGTCTGAAAGTCCTCGATAGAAAACAAGCAGAAATAAGATAATCCTGAGCAGTATAGTACAGCGTGCCCTGACACGATAGCATTCGTAATTACCTTCACTTCAATTGACCTATTAAAAACCAAAGAAAAAAATGTCCCATTATCTATTCGCTCGATCACGGTCTGCTCTGATTGAACTTCTGAATCCTGTAGTAACGGGGTGATAACATATTCCAGCAATTCATGTTTCTTGACGATAGAATTGATATAAATTAATACAAATGAAGCTCCATCCACTATGAACGGCTGATAAATGACATCCATACTTCCACGCAAGTTATCCTTAATCTCTTCCAGTAATAGTTGTCCTGCTTCCAATGATGTCACCCCTTGTTGGAATTGTATGGATTCAATGGTAGTTTAATCACAATCGACATTTTTATTCGTCCTATTTATAGTCTCTTGTGAAATGTGGTTTTAAAGAATTCATTAATGACATGATAAAAAACCTCAGATCAAAGACATCGTCTTCGATCTGAGGCTTAAGGCATATCTATCCTCTATACTCTATCCCACTAAGCATGGTCCTGATCGGGATACACAACAATTCGATTCGTCATTCTTGCTCGGACAAGCAATGCTGATCCTATTAGCGCTGCTCCATTAATAATAAATATCCATTTTATAGGCATCCAAGTACCAAGCAGTCCCCCAATAATAGGTCCAGCCATAGTGGCCATCTGTGAGGCAGATTGGTTCAGACCAAAAGCTCTTCCCCGAAAGTTAGAATCTGTTACTTGCACAATCAAGGCATTGATTGTGGGATATACAGCTGCAAAGAACAAGCCATATACGAACCTCAACATCCCGAATTCGATATAACCACTTACAAAAAACTGCAAAATATTCCCGATACCTCCACCGATCAGGCCAATGAATAATACCTTAACATAACCAATTTTCCTACCCACTTTACCCCATTGTGGTGCCATAATAATCGTTGCAATCCCAACAGCTGAGAATACAATCCCCGAGCTAAGTGATGCACTATCTTTGGATATGCCCATATCCATAACATATACCGTAATCAATGGCTCCAGAATCATTATGGAGAATGTCGTGATGAATACCAGTCCCATCAGGGTCATGAAGGTAGGATTTGCAGCGGCCATCTTCAGATCATCACGAACATGGGAACGGACCGCCTTGCGATCGAAATTATGTTCTTTTGCAAAAAAAGTAGCTATTAAAGCTGAGAATAGCACAATTACACTTGAGAAAAGAAATGCATTTCGATTCCCATAATAGTGACTGACTACCCCACCAATAAGGGGCCCGATAATACTTCCTGTTGCTCCAGATGTAGACATAATCCCTAGCGCATAACCTGTCTTATCCTCTGGCGTATTCGTAGCCACCATGGCAATCGCAGCTGGAACGAATCCAGCAAGCAACCCCTGAAGAACTCTAACCACTAAGAACCAGTAGGGATCCGTCACAAAATAATTCACAAAATAAAGAGCTGCAAGACTAAATCCCGAACGAATAAGCATCGGTTTCCGCCCATACTTATCTGCAAGCGAGCCCCAATAAGGCGAGATCAGAGCACTCGCCAGAAAAGTAATACCGAAAGCAAATCCTGACCAAATCTCAATATTACTCTCTACCCCAAGATCGGTACTTAGAAAAATAGGTAAGAATGGTATTGAAATGGAGTACGCCGTACTACAAAAGAAAACCCCAATCCACAGCACAATTAAGTTACGCTTCCACGAGTAGTTCAATCTCCATCACGTCCTTTCGCGTCACAAATACCATTGTACGCCTAACCATTGTAAATCTCTAGGTTGAGTTGGTTAATCAAAAAAACAACAAATAAGGATGCCAAGAGCCTTAGTAGGACCCTGGACATCCATTTTATTGTCTTTATACTTCTACTCTTCTATCTAGCAATTTCACAATAATATACAAGAATATAACAGCACAGATCATCTCGAATATCATGGTTCCTGTGAATATATGATTCTGAGTAACATCAATTTGTAATGAATAAACTTGGAATGATTCCGTATCTTGATTGTTGAATATAAGAGACTCTATCCAAGATAATCCATTCCATACGAGTAAGAAAGCTACAATTCCAAACCAAAAGCTTCCTTTCATTCGGATGCTGTATGCGATCGTAATGGCTAAGAAGATCATAATGACTAGATAGATAATTGACCACAACCCACTAAGTAGAACGATACTAGTATCCGTCCAGCTCATCTTGACCATTTCCCATAGATTAGCTAATTGTGGAATCTTTGAAGAATAGATATATCCTTGTGTCCCTGCCCCAATCATTAAAACCAACAAGCAGCTCATACCCAAAAATATGGGTGACACAACCGTATGGAACGTATGCACAGGTAATAATCTGCGTTGATATGCTTTAATATTGTAGGTATATGTCTTAATCATCGTTACAAAAACAATGATTCCAGCTGTAAAATAAGCCATGATACTAAGGACTAGCCGAACCTCATTAATACCGATGAATAACATAATCGATAACTGCACGATCAATAAAATAGCAGCAATTCCAATGAGCATATTTGTATTACGCTTCAAATCATATTTCAATAGTTTCATCATTCTGCATACACCTCTTTAAACATGTCATCTACACTTTTTCCATATTTAATCCGCAAATTCTCTACTTCTTCTTGCATAACCACTTCTCCATTACGTATGAAGATGACCTCATCAAAGATTCGTTCAATATCACGGACGAGGTGAGTGGAGATGACCAAGCTACTATTCTCATTGTAGTATTGTACAATCGCATCCAAAATTTTACCACGAGCGACGGGGTCAACTCCCCCAATCGGCTCGTCAAGTAAATAAAGTCTAGCATCACGTGACAAAGCCAGTGTTAATTGTAGCCTTTCACTCATTCCTTTAGATAATATACCTACACGGTCTCCCTCGTTCAGTTTCATGAATTGAAGCATTTCACGTGCCTTTACTATATCGAAATCTTCATAGAAATCTTTATAAAAAGTAAGGGCATCTCGTACTTTCATCCAAGGCTCTGTCAAAGGACGATCTGGCATAAAGGAGACCACTCCCTTACTTCTCTGTCCTAAGGGCAGATCTACTATTGATGCAACTCCAGAAGTGGGCTGAACTAGACCCGCAGCAATCTTCATCAGCGTACTCTTGCCGCTCCCGTTACTTCCGAGTAGACCTACGATCTTCCCTGGCCCTATCTCAAGTGTTACATTCTTTAATGCATGTTTAGATCCATAAGTTTTGTTTACACCATTTAGTCGCAATAGACTATCCACGATTCACGCCCTCCTTATCTTGACTCTCGTCATTCTTCTTAACCGCATCAGCTACGATAGTTACAATATCGTTATCCTCAAATCCAAGCTCCTGCATTCCAATAATGAAGTGATTCAACAGATCTCCTGCCATTTCCCTCTTAATGATCATAATTTTGGACTCCTCACTTGTCACGAATCTCCCCAACCCGCGCCTAGTCTCGACAATTCCTTCTCGTTCGAGCTCTTGGAACGTTCTCTGAACAGTATTCGGATTAATTTGTAATTCGGCAGCTAGTTCACGAACTGAGAGAATTTTATCCCCAGCCTGAAGTATTCCTGTTACGATCTGTCTTTTGATATGATTCATAATCTGTAAGTAGATCGGTAAATTGTTATCGAATTCAATGCTCACAATGTAGTAACCTCCTTCTAAACTTAATGTATCTCTGTACTAGTTAAATAGTACACTATGACTGAATAAATGTAAAGCCTATATATCCAACATGAGAAGATTTCCCCCAGATTTATGCCTAATTACACAGAAAGAGACCCGCAGCAACGAGCTACGGGTCTAAAGTTTATATTATTATAGGGGTTAAGTTATATTATAAGCTTGGTTCATTAAAATACGATGAGAATTAGATTTCAATTTCATTACAGATCATTACAAATCAGTACAATATATGAACAGTAATAATTTCTCTTCTTTCATGCTATAATGTCCGTGAATGTATTGGAATAATAATACACGTTAGATGGTAAGATAGCATCCTAAGGAGAAGATTGGACTTGGAAATCAAATCAGATCATACAACCCACGACATTATTAATGTCTGCCTGCTTGTAGGAAAAATTATGCTCCAGAGTGGAGCAGAGACGTATCGTGTCGAAGATACAATGAATCGCATAGCATCTTCCCTCGGACTTCCACACTCACATAGCTATGTGACTCCAACAGGTATTGTTTTTCAAGCAGATGGTACTGAATCAGCTAGATTAATACGCATAGTTGAACGTACAACAGACCTCCAAAAAGTAGTGACGGCTAACGGTATTTCAAGACAACTAACCTCCGGTCAAATTTCAGTCCAAACAGCACACGAAATGCTCATGCAAGTTGATGTTGAGACTCATGCCTTTCCAATATGGGTTCAGATTATAGCAGCTTCGATAGCAAGCGGTTGCTTTGCAATCATGTTCCAAGGCGGGTGGCGCGACTTTGGTCCAGCTATTCTTTGTGGGGGATTGGGTTATTCGACTTTAATTTATTTACATCGCTTAGTAAAGGTTAAATTTTTCGCTGAATTAATGAGTTCATTCCTAATTGGGGTTCTCTCACTCCTCTTGGTTAACATAGGCTTCGGTCAAGCACTCGATAAAATTATTATAGGTTCCGTCATGCCACTTGTTCCGGGACTCCTGATTACCAATGCAGTCAGAGATTTAATGGCAGGTCATCTCGTCTCAGGATTATCGCGAGGAGCAGAAGCATTTCTAACGGCTTTCGCCATTGGAACAGGAATTGCCGTTGTTCTCACTATTTTTTAATTGAAAGAGGTTCCCGTCATGATTGAACAGCTAGTCACTAGTTTCATTGCTTCCGCAGCCTTCAGCATACTTTTTAATGCACCCAAAAAATCTCTCATTCAATGCGGTCTTGTGGGCATGCTTAGCTGGCTAGTCTATTACACTCTAATTCTAAACAACGTAGACAGTGTATTCTCAACGCTAGCAGCAACCGTCATCGTAGGCGTGATCAGCCAGCTATTTGCGAAGCTATATAAAATGCCTGTCATTATTTTCAGCGTATCAGGTATCATTCCCTTGGTACCAGGTGGTCTAGCTTATGATGCTACGCGTAGATTTGTAGAGAATGATTACAATACTGCCGTGCAATTGGCTGCTCAGGCCTTTCTCATTTCTGGATCAGTTGCAGTCGGCCTAGTATTATCAGAAGTATTAAACCAAATGGTGCGGAGAAAAGGCACAGCTTAAACAAAAACCAGTCAAAACACGTAAACAAAGTGTTTGACTGGTTTTTTGTTCTGTTTGCACGATCATTTACCGATAAGTGATAAAAAAATAGCTCCTGACGCATGACGCATACAGAAACCATCTTTAATATCTTAGTCTTGGGTATTTCCTGTCATTTCTTATTTCATCTAAAATTAGATTAACCCATAAGGTAAGCACAGTGGCTGACCTGTTCGTGGATCATAAATGATATCACTTTTGACACCATAGAGATCTTCCAGAACTTCTGGTCTCATGACCTCAAGCGGAGTTCCCGTCTTAATAACAGTCCCTTTCTTAATAGCAACAATATGCTGAGCATACCGGCTAGCATGGTTCAGGTCATGAACAACCATCACAATTGTTCTCTTCTGCTCTTCGTTCAGTTTTTGTAGTAAACTCAATACTTCAAGCTGATGTGCCATATCTAAGAAAGTCGTAGGTTCATCTAAGAATAAAATATTATCGTGGACTTACCCGAACCGTTCGCACCTACTAGAGCCGTAATTTTTCCAGTAGGAATGTCTAAATGCAGTTGATTCACAATCAAATGTTGGTCATAAGCTATGTCTAAGGCTTCTGTTACAATCACACTGTTCACTTCCTCTCGGTTATTAAGCAGCTAACAATCATTATGGTTTAGAGCACTTATTTCACTCTTATGTAATTATGAGATATTGATAATCATTATCATTTACTATTTTAACAGGTGATCTCGATAGTGTTCATCATTAAATTATGAACTAACAGAACTCGTTAGATTGAACCCCTCTTTCACTTTTCCGCTATCTCTTAATTTTTCATAATAACTATTTCAAGCTGATTAAATCTATTAAAAAAATCACCTTTCTTGTATAGCTAACTGTTGATTTTGATAGTAGTCCAAGATATCCAACACTTCCTATCATATTATAAGTCCAAGGAGGTGAATATATTATGACAATCCAATTTGTAGATTTAAGAATATCCAACCAAGCTAGTTCTGATACAACTCCTGTTATAATCCCTTTAGCAGCTACTCCCCATGTTTTCGGAGATATCGGAATCCAAACCGCTGGAGTTTTACCAGAAAATCAGAGTAACGTCCGTGTGGTCTTAACGGGATATGTAAAAACGGAAAATAACCCGCTATTTAATACCAACACGATTCGTGTTCGCAGAGACGGGACAATTATTTTCACAACAAATTTTGGCGTTGCTATCAGTAGAGAAAATGAAGCTTTTGGTTTTTCTGCAGTTGATTTCCCACCAGCAGTAGCCGTTGCATCAGGACAAATCCAATATACAGCCGAGATTTTCACAAACGCAGCTACCACAGATCAATATAATAACATGCAGGCAAGAAACTTTAGTGGGATTGCAGGAGCAGGTAACTTCACAGGCTAAGGAATATATACAAAGCGTGATGAAGATCGCGGATGTTCCTGAACTAAGACCCATAAGAAGCACACTTTGAAGAATGTGCCTTCATATGGGTCATTTTTGTTTTAACCAAGTTAATACAAAAATGAGTGGAGGACATCTTGCGGTACTCCTCTCAAAAACAACTCAAAATTCTAGAAGTAAAACAAATAATAAAAAAAGACCCCTTCTCTACAGCTAGCGTAGGTGAAGTGCACCCCTTAAAATAGACATTGGAAAAACCCCCTGGGTATGCCGATGAAATTTAAGGGGTGTATTTTTATGGCAATCAAAGGGCAAAAGTTAAAAACGTATTCAGAAGAGACAAAATTAGAGGCAGTTCGCTTGCATACAGAGGAAAAGTGGACGTACCGAAAGATTACGGAACATCTGGAGATTCAGGATAAAGACCGGGTTAAATGTTGGATGAGGAAATATCGGGAGCAAGGAGAGTTCGGTCTGCTGGATCAGCGGGGACGTCGTAAGGAATATATAGATCAGGATCGATATGTTCATCAGCTGAAACGGGAGAACGAGATGCTAAAAAGTGTTTGGAAATCTGGAAACAGGAGGAATCACTCAGAAATACAACATCATAAGGGAAGCAGCAGAGCAGTACAGTATTACTGGACTCTGTAAGTTGTTTAGCGTCTCCAGAAGTGGATATTACGCATATGCTAAACGCCAGGTCCAAGATCAGAATGCAGAGGACAAAGTATTGATTAGACAAGTCTACAAGCGCTATGACAGAATTTATGGTTACCGGCAAATCCAACTATTTTTACTGCAAGATCACGGTGTATGGATGAATCATAAGAAGGTATACAGGCTTATGCAGATTATTGGGATTCGTTCGCAGATTCGTCGTAAACATCGTTGCAATTATATCTCTTCGGTAGGTAGGTGGGCGGGTCTCTCAAAATGTATTGAAGCGCGATTTCCATGCAGAACATCCCAATCAAAAGTGGGTAACCGATGTGACCCAGTACCGTGTAGGAGATACTTGGCTGTATCTCTCAGCGATTAAAGACCTATTCAATAACGAGATTGTAGCCTACCAAATGAGCAAGCGCAACGATAACCAGCTCGTTCTACAGACCTTTTCGAAAGCCTTTAAAAAGATAAAGGACGTGTCTGGATTAGTCGTGCATAGCGACCAGGGATTCCAGTACACGTCCTACGATTACCACGACATGCTGCCAAAGGTTGGCGCCCAAATCAGCATGTCTCGTCGAGGCAATTGTTATGACAATGCCTCAATGGAGAGTTTCTTCTCGCATCTCAAAACGGAAGGACTCTATCCTTATAATATCCGAAATGTGGATGAGGCACAAAGAAGAATTGAACGATTTATCCAGTTTTATAACGAAAGCCGTCCGCAGCGAAAATTAAAAAAACTGACGCCGGTTCAGTACCGACACCAGTTTACTGCTTAGGTGTTTTTTCAATTGTCTACTAAATGGGGTCTTGACCAGTATTTGACTGGTTTTTTGTTCTGTTTGCACGATCATTTACCGATAAACGATAAAAAAGATAGCTCCTGACGCATACAGTAACCATCTTTAATAGCTTAATCTAGGGTATTTCCTGTCATTTCTTATTTCATCTAAAATTAGATTAACCCATAAGGTAAGCACAATGGCTGACCTGTTCGTGGATCATAAATGATATCACTTTTGACACCATAGACATCTTCCAGAACTTCTGGTCTCATGACCTCAAGCGGAGTTCCCGTCTTAATAACAGTCCCTTTCTTAATAGCAACAATATGCTGAGCATACCGGCTTGCATGGTTCAGGTCATGAACAACCATCACAATTGTTCTCTTCTGCTCTTCGTTCAGTTTTTGTAGTAAACTCAATACTTCAAGCTGATGTGCCATATCTAAGAAAGTCGTAGGTTCATCTAGGAATAAAATATTCGTTTCTTGTGCAAGCGCCATTGCAATCCACGCACGCTGACGCTGCCCACCCGATAATTGATCTACAGGTCGATCAGAGAACTCACTCACTCCAGTCATTTCAATGGCCCAAGCAATAACTTCTCTATCCTTCGTACTTAGAGAAGAACCCATTCCTTTCCGATGTGGAAAACGTCCGTACTGAACCAACTCTTGAACAGTAAGCCCTTCTGGTGCCGTTGGATTCTGGGGAAGAATAGCTAATTGTTTAGCTACATCTTGTGTTTTTTGCTCGTGAATAGATCTACCATCCAAATACACAACACCGCTCTTAGGCTTCATCAGTCTAGCAATCGTTTTAAGTATCGTGGACTTACCCGAACCGTTCGCACCTACTAGAGCCGTAATTTTTCCAGTAGGAATGTCTAAATGCAGTTGATTCACAATCAAATGTTGGTCATAAGCTATGTCTAAGGCTTCTGTTACAATCACACTGTTCACTTCCTCTCGGTTATTAAGCAGCTAACAATCATTATGGCTTAGAGCACTTATTTCACTCTTATGTAATTATGAGATATTGATAATCATTATCAGTTACTATTTTAACAGGTGATCATGATAGTGTCCATCATTAAATTATGAACATTTATAGATATCTGTCCAATTTCCCTCTCTAAATAACATTAAAAGCTACCCCATGTTTTTTCATCTTAAATAGATTGATGATTTTACATTCTTTCGATAAACCCTGATATAATTTTAACAACTGTTCCAAAAATAAATTTATACTTCAGGAGGAATATCATTGGCATTTCCCGCTTCGCAACTACATGAGTATCTTGAGAAATATGTTTCTTTTTTAATTATTGAGAAAAACTTGTCCTCCAAATCTATTAAAGCTTATCTCTCTGACTTGAGCAGGCTTCACAACTGGCTAACAGAGAACAATATTGAAACTATAACCAGTGACAGCCTTCACCACTATTTCCATAGCTTCAATGGTTCCAGCCCACTTAAAGATTCTACAATTAAAAGAAAATACATATCAATCAAGGCCTTTTTTTTATTTTTGGTTCAAAAGAATTGGATTGAGCAATCCCCTCTTCATAATTTCGGAAAGAAATTTAAAACAACAAAGAGAATTCCAAAAACACTGACAATAGAAGAAATAGAGCGATTGCTTCATTCGCCTCAAATGGATCGGAACAAACTGACCACTCCATTTCACACTCGCTTATCGATTCGGAACGATGCCATCATTGATTTATTATTCTCAACTGGAATACGAATTGGAGAGCTCGCACAAATTCATCTACAGGATATCGATCTAAAGAACAAAGTTGTTGTTATTTTTGGAAAGGGGCGTAAAGAGAGGTTACTATATTTATCCAGCACTGAGGTTGTCAATAAACTTAATAACTGGATCGAGGTTAGAGAGCTTTTTGAGCCAAAGATCGATACTTTATTTCTGAACAAGTATGGCCAAGCCTTATCCATATATGGGATTGAAGATATTTTTACCAAATACAGGAAACTCGCTAATATTAATGAAAAGGCCACTCCCCACTATTTGCGTCATTCTTTTGCAACACAGCTTCTTGAGAACGGGGCCGATCTTCGCTCCGTCCAGGAAATATTGGGTCATTCCAGCGTAAGTACTACAGAAATCTACACAGAAGTTTCCGTAAAAAGAAAACGAGATGTCCTTTCCCAATTTAATCCCCGTAACCGGCTGGAGACCTCCTAATAACTATGAATTATTTGGAGGTGTTATTTATGGATGATATCAGAATTCTTGTTGAACAATTAAAGCTGCAAGTTCCCGAAATACAAAATAAATATCAAATTGCTCTGTTAACCAATTCTCGCTCACAAACGAGAATGATCAATGGTCAAAAAATGGAATTCTCCGATTATAACGAATTTTTCTCGGATCAGGAATACTCGGAGATATATAATGGTATCCAGGCAGCAGGTTTCTATGTCAATTCCTTTTTTAATGAAATTAATTTCATAGCAAAAATACTTGAAGAATCTTACTATAAAAACAACAAATTGGTCTATAATCTATCACGAAATGGAAAGCATGTAGGAAAAAAGTCTTTGATTCCATCCTTTTGTGATTTGATGGCGATTCCCTATACAGGATCTAATGCTTTAATCACCTCTTTCTGTCGGGCCAAATACATGTATACAAAATATCTGGAAGCACATAAGATCAACACACCAAAAACTTGGGTATTTTCGGGAAATAATAGATGGATTAATCAAGAAAAACCAACTTTTGGGACAAAAGTAGTCATTAAACCCATGCATGAATCAGCGAGTATTGGTCTTGATATGAATTCAATTTTTATTTTTGATGAGAACACGCTATTAATACTTGAGGGTCTTTATTCACCAACAAATAGACCTATTCTATTACAACAATTTATTGAGGGTTACGAATGTGAGGTTCCCTTGTTTGTATCTGATGATGATATCCATGCCATGGAACCGGTAGGCATCTCAATAGATGGAAACAACAAATTAAAATCCGATATCCTGACATACGAACATTCTTTCCATGACCAATACGAGTTTTATTCATTATCTGATGAGCTACGGGTCAGTACAACTAAGCATGTTAAAAATATTGCAATTCAAGTGGCCCAATTGACCAATCTGACTAACTACGGCAGAATAGATTTCAGAATTGACTATAATGGGATTCCCTATTTAATAGACATCGCAACCTCACCATATACGACAAGCCATAGTTCATTTGCATATTCATTCAGCAGACTTCAACTCGCCTATGAAGACATATATTCCACAATTATTAGTCTAGTATATAAACATTCCGAGTTTAAATAGATGTAAATTGCAAATCCGAAAATAAAAATAGACGACAGTAGAAACCTCCAGCATCATCCAGAGGATTGGAGTGTTCATAGACCCATTTATCCAGTTGATCAGGTCTCATACAAATTTTATTATTAACTAATAAACTTAAAGCATAATTACGCTTTTGAATTAAATCTTCATTTTTTTTGTGAAAGTTTGGGAAATTATCTTCTATTTGGTTTAGGTATTTCGCAGCTTCTTTCCACGACTGCTGCAGAATACTCATTGATAGATTTATGTTTGAAATATGATAACGATAGAAGCTATCTTCATTACCCTTTAAAATTTTATTTAAATGATTGTCAAGCATATCGTGACTTGAGTCATAATCTCCTTTTATGACATATAGATTGATCAAGTTTATGTAGAGGATAGCATTACTCTCACAGGAAACATCAGAAATTTCTTTTTCGAATTCAGCTATCGCATACGATATCGATTTCTCATCAAAAACTTGTGTTTCCCTATATTTTTTCAAGAAAGTTGCAAGAATCAAATTGTTAAAAACCTTATCTTGAGATGGAAATTGAAGAATGGGATGTTCTGCTACTAACTCTAGACACTTCTGCAATCCGGATATCGAATTATCATACTCTCCAACTACAAGCAAATTTCCAGAATGATTGCAGAGCGCCAAGTAATACTGTAAATAATCCTTTCTGTCTTCAAAAAAGACAACACTATCAGCCGTATAATGTCTGGATACTGCTGCGTTTTTAAAAACACTAGCTTTACGGGAAATGATCTTGCTCATATATTCAAATAGTTTATTTTTATAATTCATATTAATGAAGGCAAGTAACTCGTTAACAATGTTTTCACTCTGATGAAAATCATCAAGTTTGTTGGAATAAGTTGAAAACAATGTGAATGCGATCTTACACCATTGTTCTTTTTCATGCCACTTTAGTTCAAGCAAAATGTCGTGAAGTTCTCCGGCTAAGCGTCTGACATTCTTAGTATTCATATTTAGCATTAAAGCAATCACTAGTCGCATCCGTTTTATTTCTGACATCAAAAGCATCGGTCCAGTTAAGGACGCTTGATCTAACTCTTTGTTAGCTTCGTCATATTTCTCTTGAAAATATAACCCATACGCATTTTTCAAATGTAAAAAATTATTATATTGTGTCCTTACTCCATGAATATGCATACAACTATCTACTTTTTCTTTGATCAATATTTCGATCCTTTTAGATTCGGCATCTTCAGTAGAGCTTTCAATATTTCGACAATAAGCTAACGTAAATAATTCTATAATCTCAAAGCTAAACTCATTATTATGATCTCCAGAAGATAAATAGTAGGCTCTACCCACATAATTTTCAGGCTCTTGTTCCTTTAAATATTTCGCATATTCTATTTTGAATTTGAAGTTATTACCGCTCATTTTTAATTTTTCATAGAATAATTGTTGAATAAAAACATTTGAAAAGATGAAGTGGTTACTCTCTTTAAGTATGGTGCCTTCACAAGATTCTTTAAGTAAAGCATCGATATCAGTGCTTTCTCCGAGAAGATATTTTATTTGCTCCGCTTTAAAATCTCCACTGATAATAGATGAGGCCTGCAAAACATTAGAGAGAATTTTTTTATTTTCACCAAACCTGTCCAATCTATACTCAAGCATTTTCAAGACATCTATTAAACTTGAATCGGTTGATAGTTTCCCCTGTTTCGAATAAAAATATCCCTCAATAAAAAGTTTGATAATTTCCAGATGACCACCTGTAATAGACATGATGATATCTAATTCTTCTTCACTTATTTTCAAATCCTTATATCCTAATAAATAAAGTAATTCGCGCAATTCTGATTTTCCCGGAAGAGAGAATGTTAATTCCATGCCTTCGAAATACAGTGTCTTGAGATCAATATACTCAGACAGTTGTTTTGTATCATCATCTGTGACCAGTAATATTTTCACGCTTTTATTACCAAGCAGTTTCTTCTGGTAATTCTTAAGTGTCATCAAAAAACTTTGAGAGGCCGTATCCCAATATTGGAAGCTGTCTGCTACAATTAAAATATTGGAAGTTGTCTTTTTTCTCAACTCTCCAATCACAAAGTTCACCTTGGGATCGAATTCAGGTTTTTTTTGAAAAACTCCTGCGATACCTAAATTGAAAAGTTCTGCAATTTTAAACCCAAAATTGAGGTTAAAGCCGGATAATTCATGTTTTGGCCGATTTATTCCTTCAGCAAGCGTAATAGTCGCATAAGCTTCCACAGGATTTTTCTTGCCCTCTATGTAATAAACCGACCAATCTTCAAATTTCGAAATTACAAATTGGACATATTCTTTTACTAGGGTCGTTTTCCCACCCCCGGCTGGCCCATGTAAATGAACAATCGTATTGTCATTATCAAAAGCCTGTTCTATTTTGCTTAAAACCGTTAACTGTCGTCCCGATAGCAACTAAACACCTCCAAATAATTCATAGTTATTAGGTCATAAGAGAATTGATTTGAAGGAAGTTATTTTGATCTAGAAATTCACCATTATAGGAGACACTCATTAGACCAAATTATATTCTCAGCACATCTTTTCTTATTTTCAAAGTTATATATTCGCCTTCCAATTCCAATATCCTCCTAATATTCAATCATATTCAACAAAATAGAGCAGATATAGACAAAAAAGACAGATAAACTTTACAGCTCAACTGTCAGGTTATGTCTTTTATCCTATTTCTTCTTCGTTGCTATCACATACGGCTCTACCGCTGATAATAAGCAATGTCAGTTGCGGTTACATCAATATATTCTGATTGAGAGTTTATGTAAATTAGCATACACCTGCTGAATTCGATGTCTTCTCCCCTACTCATTTGCGCCTTACGCTATAATACCTCATCGCCCGGGGTACTCCTTTGATTTCCAATTCTCCGTTGTAGAAAAGATGACGGAGTCGATTGTTCTCACTCGAATGCATTTGGAGCATTACATGTGTGAAGGCAAACTTCACTTCCTGCGCTGAAAACTCATTGATTGCTATTCCGTATTTCTAAAGGTCTATCCAATAGATTAACCTGCCTCTCTCATGCGAGCTTCAAATCATCCAAATCTCTAGTACATTTGTTCGTCATCCAACATCAAATTTCCTATGCTACAACAGATAAGCCCCTGTAATCTGGTTAGTCTGAATTTATATCTAAATAAGCATTGGAAAAGACCCGTCTTCTACACGTTTACGTAGATCTAACGGGTCACCATTGTTCTAATGAACTTTTTTCTATCTACTTCTAAAACTTTTCAGTTTGACTCATCTGTGCATCAATCAGCCATACACTACTTTAAAAGCCTCTTCTACTTTGGGTAGAATATCGTCCCACTGTGCATCCGGATCCTTGCTCACCGTTACGAAATCTCTAATCCCAAATATATTGTCAATACCTTCTATACTGAGTAGAGCACTCGCCAAGGGATGATCTGTTGAATCGCCACTTTTCAATGATGTACTCCCAGTACCTTCAAATATGGTCTGATTTGTATTGATCTTGATTGAATTCGGATTCGGTGTTTCCTGAACATGAATTTCTATTGCCATGTGATCACTCCTTTATATGCTATTGTAACATGTTGAGGCCAAGCTTACTAAATACTCTGAAATTCAGCCATTAGAACCTCCCCCACTTGAATGAAACATGGGAGGTTCTTGGCCTTGTTTTACTACATTTTGTTGCATAAGTTCACTATGGCTTGCGCACTTTCCGCACGGTTCGCGTCCGCTTTAGGAACGAATCTATTCTTGCTTTGTCCATTCATCAATCCAAGTGATCTGACTGCTTGAATTTCTTCAACAGCCCATGAGCTAATCTGCTGTTCGTCGATGAACACAGGTCTCGAACCCATCGGTACCGCTGATGCTGCGTTTCTTAACTTATAGGCACGTACGATCATCGCAGCCATTTCTTCGCGTGTGATGGTTTCTTGAGGTGCAAATGTGAACTTATTCTTGCCATTCACCAAGCCGTTATGGTGGGCAGCGGAAACTGCGGAAGCATACCAAGCGCTACGATCGACGTCTTTAAAGGATACAGTACCAGTACTTGCATCCTTTAGGTTCAAAGCGCGAACGAGCATCGTTGCGAACTGAGCACGGGTCAACCGTTGCTCGGGACTAAATGTACTATCGGTCGTGCCTTCTACCACATGTTTGGCCGCGAGCTCCTTCACAGCAGCTTGCGCCCAGTGACCTTCCAAATCAGTAAATGATTTGTTGTATTCTAATACTGCATACTTGCTGAAACGATAAACGTCCGCTTTAAGCTTGCCGTTGTCCCAGTAACCATCAACGTATTCCAATTTCCCATCGTCCCCAACAAAATACACACCAAGAAGCATTTTATCCGCCGCAGGGTCAACGTTGAAGACTAAAGTAATAGGTGTTAGGAAACGGTCTATCTTCACTTCTTTTCCATCCTTCGTTTGTACTGACAGACTGAAATTGAACATCTTACTCGCCAACTTCAACTTCGTTGTCGAGCTATCTGATTTCCCAAGAAGAGATTCTGCTATAGATTGTTGCACTTCATCCATCTTAAAGGAGATGAGCGCGCCTTCAGTCTGCCCAGCCGGAATCGATTGCTGAATAGCTTTCAGTAACGAAGAAGGAAACACAATCGTGAAATCGCCTTTATTGATTTCAATCGACTTCGATCCCACAAGCTCCGCTGTTCTCAACGGAAGCAGAACACCATTCTCCTTTTCTCCGAGGTTAATGGATATGATCTCCCTACCACTTTTCAGAGATTCTTCATTAACGATCTTTTGGATAGCATGATTGCTGTTACCGCTGTCAGTGACACTACTGCCACCCGTTCCATTTCCGTTACCATTCCCCTCATCAACGGGTGGAGTAACTGCAAGAATGACGGTTCCACCTTCATTCATACCTGGAAGACTAAAGCTTACTTTTTGATTGTTCGTTACGTTGTAGACTGCTCCACTATACTCATCCTTCAATTGGCTTCCCGCCACAAAAGGTACACTCATCGTAATGTTTTTAGCCGCTATTGTCGTATTAATGACTGTGACGATATCCTTATTTTCATAATTTTTGTTGAATGCCAGATATCCTTCTTCATTCGATGCAGCAAGTGATGTCCGTATTCCTTTAGAGAACACTTTGGAATACTTAGCTCGGATATTCAGCAACTTCTGATAATGATCATGCAGTGGCTTTTCCGTTTCTAACTGATCCCACGGCATATCCGCACGGTTTTCGCTGAATTCTCCCTTACTCATGTCGCCTGCATTTTTTCCAGAACGCCCTAATTCTTCTCCGTAGTAAATGACTGGCTGTCCTTTGGAAGTTATTTGTAGCGCTGCTGCGATTTTTAGTTTCCCTTTATCTCCTGCTACGTAATCGGACAGGAACCCATTCTCATCATGGCTGCTCAGGAACTGTCCCATCGTTCTTGTGTTATCCATCTTCGCTTCACGGTCAGCCAGATAAGCTTCAACTGATGCAATATTTCCATTCACGAAATCTCTTGCATTCTCATTGAAACTGAAGTCAAGAAGACTATCCATTTGACCGCTTTGGAGCATACCTCCTTCACTATCTACAGTTGCACCATAGTATTCGCCGATCATTTTGAAATCCGGGTCAATGGCAGTCAATCTATTCTTGAATGCTTTCCATGTCGTGTCTTCAACATGTTTTACGGTGTCTACACGGAAATAATCAATCGTATCCCCGCGATTTGTTGTAGCACGTTCCAGCCAACCCGCCTGCCAATCCATCAGTTGTTCTCGAACGTCAACATCCTCTGTGATGAAATCAGGAAGTTGGGCTAATTCCCCCTTTATCGGATCTTCATCTGCGGAGATCCCGTCTGTTCTCAGCATATTGGCGAAACGGTCCTTGTCTTCCTGCGTGATGTCAGGGCTAGTGTCCCCTGGTTTAAGACCATATCCCGTGTGATTTAAAACAACGTCTACCATAATTTTAATGCCTTTATCATGGGCCTTATCGATTAACTCTTTGAACGTTTCTAGATCGCCAAGATGCTCATCGATCTTCGTGAAATCCTTGGCCCAATAACCATGATAACCATACTGTTTACTGTTGAAATCAAGACCTTTGTTGAAATCGATGTTGTCAACAATCGGTGTAATCCACAATGTATTTATGCCCAACTGCTGCATGTAATCTAACTTGTCGATAAGACCTCTGAAATCACCACTGGAATGTTCTTCAATCCAGTAGCAATCGAATCCTTCACTGCAAGAGTCTGTTCCATAAGATCCGTGTCGATCTTCACTTTCGAAGGTCCGCCCAATGCCGTAAGATTCATATAAGCTTCCTTGTAAGTCGTCGATTGATCTGATGAAACATTCAGTGTCAGTACCGCATTTTCGTTAGATGTGATCGACGAGGGATTAACGTTCGATTTGATCGTCACCACAGGTATGAAGTATTCGACAACCGATTTTCCGTTGATTGTATTGTGTGGATCCGTCACTTCGGTCGTGTTTCCATCCTTCGTCACCAAGAAAGTGTACTCATAAGTTCCACTCTTCACGTTAGTCAACGTATAACTGAACCATTCCTTAGCTGGATCGTAAATCATCAGTTGTTCCATCCCGTTGACTTTAACTTTCACACCTGTGATTGTAGGCATTTGACCGCTTTGGAAAAGAACATCGTCTCTGTACATAAACGTCATGTTACCATCCTTCAGAACAGGTCCCCTAATGCTTGGTAAAATATCAAGTTCTTTAACCATACTCGTCACTTTAACTTTGGTAAACGTATCTCCAGGTGTCACCGAAATGAGGCGATCATCCGGAAAATCCTGTTTAGCAGTGTTCCAATCTGTACCTTTACGAAGAACAAATCCGACGCCCGTCGCTTGAGGTCCAATTTCAATCATCATCACAGACGCCACACCGTTCTCTACCTTTTCAAAATCAATCTGGTCATTCTTCACACCCGTGTTCCATACCCAAAGATTCCAATCTTTGTAATCCTTATCTGGGCGGATGTAATTGAATTGGACGTAACGCTTGTCGTTAACTGGTTCCGTCGTAACGGTAACCGTTATATTTGTTGTCTTGCCGCCATAAGTGACTTTAATCGTTGCAGTACCTTTAGCGACTGCCTTTACTAAGCCTTTTGCCGTCACGGTAGCCACTTGCATGTCACTTGAAACGTACGTAGCTTGATTCGTTACCGTTCTCTGGCTGCCATCATCGTATTTCGCATTTAAGGCTGTTTGATGACTTTTACCTACTTCTAGAGCGTAGTTGGTTTTGTCGGGTTCTAACGATCTAACAATTGCTGCTGCAGTATTTTGTTTAATAATAACTGCAGTTAAAGGGTCAAGAATAATAGAATCCGCCGTAAGTACAAATCCAGATTTCGCAGAAACCTCATTGAGCCCTGCTTCATCGTTATCTACTAGAACCTTACCTGTTGTTAAATCTTCATCAAACGTCATGGTTCTCTCCGTGCTGTCAGCATTCACAAATACATAATAATGACCGGTTCCATCTGTTGCTTTGTTCTTGTAACCGATAATGAGATCGCTCGATTGAACCTCTGGCGCTGAGATCAAAGTGATATTAGAGTCTACTAGCGACTTATCACCTAGTCTAAACGCATCCGTCGATTTTCTTAATGCTATCAACCCTGCTGTATATTCTCTGGTTGTATTGTTTACAGGATATTGCATTTCGTTCGTTGCTTTCTCCCAATCAAACTTGTTAATTGCATCGGAAGAGTCATAGGAGTCATGTACGAAATATCCAAACACATCACCTGTCTCATCTGCTGATTCATGATATTTCTGTTCCGGCTTTCCTGCTGCTTTCCACTGCTTGGTTCGGCCATATTCCTGTCCTGCATGGAGAAAGGCGGTCCCTTGGGAAGTCAGCATTAACAGATTTCCAAGTCGTATCCGCTTATGGATCTCCAGATCATTTGCTGCTATGGAAGGATCTTTCTTAATCGACTGAGCAATAATATCATATAACGGCAGGTTGTCATGGGCTTCGATATACTGGACCATGTCACCCGGGTCATCATCAGCCGTATTGCTTGGCTGCGCTTTGATATTATTGAGGATCACGTTGATGTCGCGCGCGCCACCCGTAATAAATCTCGGCTCTCCTTCATTACCAAATCCGGATTTTAATTCATTTCTTATCTCATCGGAGAACACGCCCACACTGTCTGTTTTATCCATCCAGTCCTGATCTGCCCCTTTACCTGCTAACGAAGGATCAGCCGCGGCTCCACCAAAGGTTCTCCAACCTTCACCTATGAATAAAGCGTTAGGATTGATTATAGCTGCTGCATCATAAGCCTTCTGAACAGAATCATAGGTTGCATCTCCCATCATGTCCCAGCGCATTCCATCAATTTTGTATTCGTCAAACCAGTATTTAACGGAGTCTACCATTAATTTCTCAGCCATCTTATGGTTTGTAGCTAGATTGTTTCCAAAACCTCCTATGAAATTCCCATTTGCATCTTGAAATGCATAGTAGTTAGGAACGATATCATTCAATAAACCTGTTTTAGCCATATGTGTATATACAACATCCAAGACTACCCCCATGCCGGCATCATGAATGGCATCAATCATAGCCTTTAATTCTTTGATTCTGAGCTCCGGATCTGCTGGATTTTCAGAGTAAGCACCATCCGGCGTGAAATAGTTATGTGGGTCGTATCCCCAGTTGTATTCATTGTCTTGAGCTGAATATTCAAGTTCTCTTTCGTTCATTTTCGTTTCATCCCCAAAATACCAGGCCATTACAGGAAGCAATTGAACATGAGTAACACCAAGAGATTTGATATAGCCCAGCTTACTTTTGAAGGCATCATAGGATCCCCATGTTGCATTGTTCAAGTCGTCTTTAATAGATGGATCCGATGTGAAATCTCTAACATGGATCTCCCATATGATTGCATCTTCTCTTTTTTCATATCCGTTAATATTAGCAAAGTCAAAACCCGTGGGATTCGTTCCGCTCAAGTCCACGATAGCTGCTTTTCCTACATCGTCTCCATCAGAGCCAACGTCACCTTTAGTATCGACTGTAAATGCAGCCATCGATTTGGCGTAAGGATCAAGCACTTGTTTGGTTTCACCGTTATTCGTTACTTCATACTGATAGAAATAACCTTTAAGGTCTGTAACACTGGCACCTTCCAGCTCCCCCGGGGCAACCACAGCAGACCATACACCCTTGTCTTCTTTTGTTAAGTTAACGCTGCCAATGAGCTTCGTAGAATCGACTTTGTCATATACCTTCGCAATAACAGAGCTTGCCTTAGGTGCCCAAAGTTTGAACGTTACATTCCCGGCCTTATAAGTTGCTCCGAGGTCATCACCCTCGTAGTTGTACATTTCGTCGATCATTCTCCAGCCTGTGAGAGCGGATACGCTCCTTCCCGAATAGGTGACACTTAACGGGGCATTCTCCACTAGAAACGGTGTTGTAGTCACTTCAATCGCTGTTGGACTGGTTATTTTAACACTATTGATCGTTACGGCATCACCGTTTTTGTCTGTAATGGTTAGCTCACTTTTTAATGCTTCTGCTTCCAGACCTTCGGTCATCGTAAAACCTAAAACAATTTTACTTTCTGTTAATATTTCTGCGGACAAAAGACTGGTAGACACTTCCCCGAAAGGAGAAACGTATACGTTATTGTCTCCTTGTTTAATCCACAACTGATTGTATTTATCTAAAAGATTAAAATTTCTGTTAACCTCTTTATCTGCATCACCTAAGGTGCGATTCACAACAAAGAAGCTCATTTTCTTCGCATTTTCTTTGAGGGGGATATCAACATAGGCCCCATATTTATCTACTTGGTCAGCCGGGAAAGGGGTCGCACCTGATGGCCAATCGTCCGTAGGTGTTGCTACATCCTCCCAGTTCCAAATCCCATAGGAGCTATAGTTATTATCCGTTCTTTGATAATGTACACGAACCGTGTTTGCCGGAATATTAATTGGTTCATACGTAGTTACTTGATCTGAACCTTCTTTGATCCACACTTCATTACTCTCAGGCGTCGTCATCTTCATTTGCTTGTCTCCACCATCTTTGGTCCCGTCTTTACGATTTACAACAATGGCGCCGACCTTCTGCGCTGCGTCTTTGAGCTGAACATCCACAAAAGCGCCATAACTGTCTACCTGTCCAACCGGGAAAGGAGTTGCTCCTGATGGCCACCCCCCTGATTCTTTTGCAACATCTCCCCACAACCATAATCCAACATCAACATAGTTTCCGTCAGTTCTGTTGTAATGGATTCGAAGGTGCCCCGCTGGCACAGCATTAACATTATCTACGGGCTGAACATAGTCAGCAATCACACTATTGTCAATGGCATTGTACTTAAATGTGACTTCCGTATCTTTAGCAAGACTTAATTGTTTTTTGTCCACTGAATACGTTGGATCATTGTCAGATGCACCTACTTGTAAGGGATATAACCCGATACTCGAAATAATAAGAACAAGAGTCATAAAGATCGATAACATTTTCTTCCTTCTATAAGCAGACTTCACTTGAGCAACACTCCTCCATATTGAGATTCAATAAATGCAAACGATTGCGCAGAAATTAATATCCCTCCTTTTAAAATTTCAATTGATAATCCACTACATTCATAATAGTCAGCACTCTTGTAGATCATTCTAAAACAGAAACATATTCCAATTCGTGAAACCGTTTTCATTTATACTATAACGCTTTTAACAAGCCGTCAATTTTTAATTTTTGTTAATTGATCTATTAGTCTCTGAAATTGAAACTGTCCAAATTTACCCTTGCAAACCCCCAAAAATTTCACGTTTTTTTCTGTTAACACAAAGAACTCATTTGAAACTATAGTTAGCCCTTTCTACCCTTCATCATAATTTTTATATTTACAAAAAGTAGATTATGGTTTACTTTAACATTAAGTCATAATTAAATGTTGGTTTATTCCATTTAATATTTAATGAATATAAAAAAATACTACAAGGAGGACAACATGAAGGACTTATTAAATAAAAATATCCGTTTTGCCTACAACGAGGCTATAGAAATGATTGTTTCCATGGGGATGATCGCTTGTGAAGGGCAAATGCTCGCACTAGCAGAGGATTACAAACTTGAGATGGACCCACTTGCTTTGTCCTTTCATGAAGAGACACAGGCACGATTGTCACCTCATACGCTTCGGGAGCTTCAGTTTTTTTTCCAATATCACTTTTTACATAAAGGACTTGATTTCGCTTTCTATGAATCGATCGGTTCCTCGGTGGAACCGCAGTCTGCAGAAGAATGGATTACGAGTCTAGAGCAGACTCCTGCAGAAAAGGTAGTAGCACAAATGGTGTTCGGTGTGTATTACGATAAAATGGATGAGCTTCTACAAGACATGGATTGGGAGGACGTCAAAAAGGACCTGCGTTTGCTGTCTGAGATCGTAAAAAAAACGAAACCTCAACCGGAGGTTGTGGAAGCACATGAACCACTACTCGAATGTCTTGCCCATCCAGAAGAGACGAAATTACGGTATATGCAACTCATTCGCCAGTTCTACCATGATGCCTTTGTTCTCTGGAGAGATCAATTTAGGAAAGAGTCTGAACAAGCTTCACTAGTCTACAAAGAACTTTTTCATACCAATCCCGAGCGATTCATTCGTGGTATCAACAAAATCGATCCAGCTATCTATGACATACCCACAACCTTCCATATCAGTTTCATTTCACAAATAGGTAACCACCACCTAACCTTTAATACCGGAACCTCTTGGATTGGATGGGTTATTTTCGGTATACATAACGATCGCGTATTCGGCCCTGCTGCCGATCGAGAGAAGACAGAACTGTTCTTAAAGGCATTCTCAGATAAAAGACGCTTAGACTTCTTAATGCTTCTACGAAAACGTCCTCACTATGGAAAGGAAATAGCAACAAAACTCGGCATAACGCCAGCCGCAGTCAATTATCATGCCAACTTCTTATTCTTCTTAAATCTAATTGAACTGAAAAGGGAAGACCATCGACTGTATTACCATCTGGATGTGGATAAACTGCGGGAATTGCTAGCTTTAACAACTAGAGTCATGCTGGACGAAGATTACTAATTAGCCCCGTAAATAGAAGTGAATCTAATTGATCATTGGGAGGATGTAACTTGAGCGGAGCAATGAAAGAAGAGGTTGTAACTAACCCAGCCATACCAGCTACTTCTAGCACGTTGAAACGATTAATCAGGCTAGGTAAACCTTACTTGGGTCGGTATATTATATTGTGTCTCCTGGCCGCGGTCGTCTCGCTTGCGACTGTGGCCTTGGCCGAGTCTTTACGTCGTATCATCAATGCCGCTACAAATCAGGATATGCCATTATTGGTGTCAAGTCTCATATTTGGTGCCGTGGTCGTTATCGTGGATGCTTGCGCAAACTTCCTCAGAACTTATTTATCAGGGTTACTTGAATTTAAGTCGACTGCTACACTCCAAGCCTCTATGCTCTCTAAGTTATTAAAAGTACATATGAAGGATCTAGACCGTTATCATTCTGCCGATCTTATAAGTCGTATTAATGATTCTGCTGTTGTTGCCCAACAAGGTATCAATCAAAAAACAATCGAGTTGCTGACCAATCTGATGCAACTCACCTTCCTCCTTACGTACCTATTGTCCCTCCAATATGTATTAACCTTGGGGACTCTGATCATTTGCTCCTTAGTACCTCTAGTCATGATACCTTTCACTTCTCGTCTGCGCTCCATGCATGAGCAAAGACAACAAGTAGAATCAGCACAACAAGTTTTCATTCAAGACACCGTACAAGGTGCTGAGGTCGTGCGAGCCTTCTCACTTGCTCCCAAGCTTCGTGATCAATTTGCACAACGAGTGAAGCAATATTTTAAAATTCATTTACCTATCTCTCGCATAGAAGCGGTGGGGTATAACATGCCCCTAGCCGTTATACTTGGTGGTTTGCTGTACGTACTCTCCTATGGTGGTTACCTCGTCATTGATGGTCAACTTGATGTAGGAGCTATCGCAGCATTCCTCTACTGTTTCGAGCAAATCACGAACCCCGTATCTCGCCTTGCCAACCTATGGACTGAAATGCAAGCTTCCTTGGCACAAGGTAAACGTGTGTTTGAAGTCCTCGATCTGAAAGAAGAGGGAATAGACTATGAATCTGATCTTTATAACGATCACAAAGAGATGTCTGTAGCCACCAATCACGTTGTTAGTGGTTTACACTCTATCACATTCGAGCGAGTCGGATTCCGCTATGGTGATGATCAAGTGTTGACTGACGTCTCACTTACGATCGAACCTGGGAAGGTGACGGCATTTGCAGGACCTAGTGGTAGTGGCAAAAGCACCCTCCTTAATTTACTTCTTGCCGTTTATGAACCCCTTGAAGGTAGCATAAGCTGCGGCGATATACCGTTAAGCGGCATCCATCCTCGTGTCTGGCGTAATAACATCGCTTACGTTTCTCAAGAATCGTATCTTTTCTCCGGTACGCTATATGAGAATATCGCATGGGGAAAACCAGATGCCATATATGATGACATTATTCAAGCCGCACAAAGCGCAGGTATTCACGAATTCATCATGACAACTCCTTTACAATACGAGACTGTCATCGGTGAACGAGGACTTACATTGTCCGGAGGAGAACGGCAACGCTTATCCATTGCTAGAGCATTTGTACGGCAGCCGAAGCTGTTGCTTCTCGATGAACCCACAGCAGCACTTGACAGCCATAATGAAGAGATTATCCAACAAGCACTCAAAGAACTCATGTATGGTCGAACTACCGTAGTTATCGCCCACAGATTATCCACCATTCGAGATGCAGATCGAATTTATTATATGGAAGCGGGGTCTGTTGTTGAAGCAGGCACACACCACGAGTTGATGGCTTCAGAAGGTAAGTATAGAACCATGGTTGAGACAAGTTTCAAGAAAAAGAATGTCTCTGTTGAGGATATGGAGGTCGAAGCATGAAAGTGAAAAATTCCGCCGATCATAAATTGGGGTACATTCTACGTAGATTGATGTCTTATTCCGTTCCCTACCGTATCGGATTTATTGTTGCCATCCTCCTTCTGTCTGCCAGACTCGCTATGGACATCGGTTTTGCAGTCGTTCAGCAGGTATTCATTGATACGATCAATAGTTCGAGTATGGACTCTCTTATGCGTGTGACGGTCATTTGTGCAACGGCCTGTGTCGTTATTATCTGTTGTATCATAGTACAACATTACTTCCGATTCGTTGTGCAGAGTCGTATGTCTTGGGATTTTCGTGCCAAAATTTTCGATAAAAGTCAACAGATTCCTTTCCGCCAAATCCAATCGATGCATTCGGGAGATCTCACCTCACGCAATAATAAGGATGCAGGTATGGCGATCGGTATGGTAGATAGCATTGTATACGATCTTGGGTACAATCTTCTTCTCTGTTTTGTTTCGTTTCTATATCTGGCCCAAATGGACGTGTGGATCGCACTTCTAGCCCTTGGTTCTGGACCCATTGTATTTCTTTCTGGCCGTTTCTTTGATCGAAAGCTACGTAAATTATCCACTGAGATTTATAAGAGAGAGGCAGAGCTTCGTGGTCTGTTACAAGAAACATTACAGGGAATGAAAGTCGTGCGGGCGTTCGCCCTAGAAGAAACTCTTCTAAAACGATATGTGCTTGAACGCGAGAAGTTGAACCAATTGCAGCAAAAGAGGACTCTTCTAAACGGACTATTGTGGCAATCATCAGCATTTATCAATAATCTGGTCATGGTTGCATGTGCTGCTTTAATTGCTTTGTCTGCTATTAGAGGAGGAACGTCGACTGGTGAAGTACTAGCATTTATCCTCTTGATGGGACGCGTGCAGTGGCCATTTGTGCAGATGTCTCAGACATGGGGCGGGGTACAAGAGGCTTTAGGTGCAGCTGATCGTGTATTCGCTATTCTCGAAATGCCAGAAGAAGGGGCAGAGAATTCTTCACCACAACCTACCTCATTCCCCTTGGCTTCTGACGGAATCGCCGCGTTGTCCTTACAGAATGTCCATTACAGACACCCTTCGATTGATGGGAGTGAATCATCACTCTTTGCTGGAATTCATGTGAATATCTCCCCTGGGGAGACCATCGCTGTTGTGGGACCTAGCGGTTCAGGAAAGACGACACTTGCTCGATTATGCTGTGGGCTGTATGAACCGGATATTGGTACCATCTCCATTTACGGGAAATCTGTTCAAGATCAACTCGAAGAAACACGCGCAATGATTACGTATGTACCTCAGAACCCTTATCTATTCTCGGGAACCATAAGGGACAACATCGCCTTCAGCGCAAGCGATGCGACCGATGAAGATATTCAAGAAGCAGCCCGACTAGCAGGCGCAGAAGAGTTTATTTCAAAGATGCCTGCAGGCTTCGACACGTTATTAGGTGAACATGGATCGACCTTATCCGGTGGACAAAGACAACGTATAGCCATTGCGAGAGCCTTCCTTCGTAACGCTCCACTTCTTCTTTTGGATGAGGCTACCTCCGCTTTGGATAACGAATCCGAACGGATTGTTCAGCAATCCCTTGATTTACTTATGAAGGATCGCACAACGTTGGTCATCGCGCACAGATTATCCACGGTGCGGGAAGCTTCTAGAATTATCGTATTAGATCAAGGTACTATCGTCGAGGAGGGTTCTCACGAAGTTCTGTTAGAGATGAATGGACTGTACGCCGAATTATACAACATTCAATTTAGAGCAACGGAAGCTGAAGCTATAGATGAGGTAGAGTCTATGCTTCCTGCCTAAAGGTTAGACCAATAAGAATTCCAATAAGGTCGTGTGGCTTTCGCTGGCTCATCACTTCATAAAGAAAGCCACAGCCGACCCAATAGGAAGTTTACTAGATTTCGATAATCATTATGATAGTTCTTAATGAAATCGTTGATTTCCTTCTCCGTTTAAGTGAAAAATAGATCCTATCGATGAATTGAAACATAATCGTAGATAAAAGCGTATAATAAGAAAGTATCCATATCATTAAGCTAAATATAGGAGGAACAAAAACATGTCTATAAGTAAGGCTAAAAAGGCAAGACAAAAACTTGCACAACAAGGTAAAGTTAATCCAGAGTTACTCAGGGGCTCATGGCATGGTGTTAAGCCCACCGTTAAAGTTACACCTACCCTTAAACAGAAGCGAACACAAATGTATAATAAATATAAAAGGAATCCCGCTCATGACAGCAGTGATTCCTTTTATTTCTTTTATTTACTAACCTGCGCTTGAATTGGACCTCGATCTCTTCTGAATTTCATGTACTCCCATAACCACTGCAACCAGTTCATAATGATTCAACTCTGATGATTTATTATGCAGACCATATGCTCCAGGTTGAAGCCAACCGTTTACTCTAGCGAATGTAACCACTGTCTCTCCATTGGCACTTTGAATATTATATTCCTTAGAAAAAGCCGGTGAAGTAATTTCGTACGTTCCCCTATTACCTGCATCATACTCATATTTTTTAGAAAAGAAGCTCATTCTAGCTCTCAGCACACCCATAAGTTCGTCCTTATTATCAATTATTCCCCATTTATTAGACAAAAATCGAAATTTCCCTCCACACACTTTTGCACCTGTAGAATCATACACATCAAGTGAAGAACCGATAGCACTTTTTAAATCGATGCTTCCAACCGGTTCACCAGCCTCGTTCATAAGATCTGAGATGCCTGCATTAAAAAAATTATCTTTAAAATATAATTCCATTGCCGCGATCACTCCTCGCTCTGTCAATAATATATATTTTACCATGGAAATACTTGATAAATCAGAAATAATATTGAATTATTTAACAATTTAAAGAGGTTATCCCTAGCCACTTTTAATGGTTTTTGGGACAACCCCTTGTTTTCAAATATCCACTTTCATTCATTTTGAGTTGACAGATGATCTCAAATCATTCTACCGTCAGGATACGTGGAGATGCTGTTTGCACAACTCTGGATGCAAACCAAGAACCCAGGCATGCTACTAGAATACTTAAGAGAATCATCGCTATAATTCCTCCCCCATTCATAATTAACGGTACTTTAACAATTCCGTAATCCGCCAAAATAACATTTAGTAATGGCGGGAGACCTAGCAATCCGAATGGAATTCCAACTATGGCCCCAATACTAGATACGACCAATATTTCTGCTCCGATCGACAGACGAATCTGTTTAGAAGTCATACCTATCGATTTATATATGCCATACGTTCGACTTTCTTTTTTCATATTAATGCGACATATACTGTAGATAATAATAAACGTTACAACAATAAACAGTAATGCCATCACCGACATCGGTAATATTAAAATTGTGACTGCCTGAGAGAATACTTCATCTACCAAAGTAGCTTGACTTGCTGTCCAGAGTGCATTCCCGTATTTATTGTGCAATTCGTTTACAAATTGATTGATAGAAACGCCATCTTCAAGATTGATGAAGATCGTATTCATAGCAGATCCATAGTTGGGATTGGCCTTTCTGACCGCATCAGCTGTTATTCGACCCGTGTTGGACATATTCGCTATCGCCTGATAAATTCCCGTAACGGTGAGTGTATACTTTTCTCCTTCAATGTAAATGTCCAGCGGATCACCTACATCTATCTGAAGTTTCTTGGCTACATTCACACCGATCGTAATTTCATCGTCTTTGATCGGATTATGTCCTTTTACATTTTCATAGCCTATTTCGTCATAATTCCCATCAGCTACCGTGAGCAAGATTCCCATGGAATCTTGTTCCATATCTGCTGCAAGTTCCTTGCTAATCGGTAATACTGCATTGGCATCCCCGTATAGGCTAAAGTTCTTTACCCTTTTGTCTGACAATACTTCTCCATGTAATTGTTCATAGGTAAGTTTGGCAGGGTTATCGATCCTCACGGATAGATCTGCCGAATCATATCCCCATTTTGCAATCGTTTGGTGGATAGAAGAAATGCTATATACGAACATAAATCCAAATACTAGGACAGATGTAGACAAGGCCGTAATGAGGATGATCAGTAAAGAGCCACGAATATTCTTTCTCACTCCCCTTAGCCCGATGATGAATTCAATCGGAAGACGACCAAGTTGCAACAGTTTCTTTTTCCCTGTATTCATACGGCTTGACATCTTTGAGCTTTCTTTTTCTGACATTCCATAACGAATGGCTTGCGCAGGCTCTACACCACGGGCTTTATATGAGAAAAGCAGTGCGGATAGAAAAATAATGGTGACCACCCCAAGACCAACCCATATCTCAATACCCGAAAATTGAATATTCATATTCGACGAACTTGTGTTCAGATAAGCCATAGAGCTACTAACAATTTTGTTGGAGAAAAAATAACTAAGCAAAATCCCTGGAACAACCGACACAAAGGCGATCAACGTATATTGCGTGACATATGCAGATATAATTTTGCGAGAGGATAATCCCACTGACTTGATGATACCTATCGTTTTGTAACTGGATAAGATCGCATCAGAAATAGTAAATCCGAGTGTGTACAATGCAATTGATATCATGACAACAGCTAGAAAAACCATAATAAAACTAATAACTTGATTAGCTATCATATAGTAGGATGATATACTTTCAAAGTCTTTCACAGATTCCAAATAGGGAGTACCTAAAAATTTCTCGAAATTTTCCCAGTAAGTTCTGTTCTGACTATAATCATCAAAACGCATTTCGGTCATATACATGTCATTACCCTGTAATGTTGACAAATGGTTATTAAAATCCTGATCATTCATCCAAATTCTCCCGCTTGTTGCAAACGGTGAACAATAGGAGATGTCCACAACTACTGCAGCGACCTGCAATTGGATTGTTTCTTTATCTGTTTTAAATTCAATCCGATCTCCAACCTGAATATTGTTGGAATAAGCAAGCGATGTCGGAATCCAGGCTGTTCCAGGTTCGGGCGTTTGTCTCTCCCCCCCTTGCACAAACAAAAGCTTGTCGACAGAGAATGGTGCATTCGGTGTATCCATCATAAACAAATCTACATTGGGAATTTCCTCTCCATCATGAACCATACTGGACAGATAGCGGTATCGCATCACTTCTGAAGTAGTAACTCCTTCTTGCTCTGCCCACCACTGATTAACCCGGTATGGATCGTGAATGCCATTCTCAAACCTTAAGATCTGATGAGCACCATTAACCTTTGTATGCATATCCTCATACACGCGATTAGTATTGTTAACCACTAACACGGCAGTAGATAGGAGCAGTGCAGAGAGCATGATGATTATAGCCATAAAGCCGTTCTGTACCTTTTTATTTTTCAGGTTCGACCAACATAACATCCATACAGGAAACATTCGTTACCGCCCCTTCCCTGAAATGAATGAGAAAATTTGGTTTTCCCTTGCTTTCATTTCTTTCGGTGTATATTTCCCAAGCTCCAATATATCATCGATATTCCCATCTTTTACAAGAATCAATCGATCTGCTCTACAAGCTGCTTTGATATCATGTGTCACCATAACGATCGATTGAGAATTCTGATTAATCTCTGTCAAAATATCTAATATTATCGTCCCTTGCTCTTGACTGAGCGCCCCTGTTGGCTCATCGGCAAAAATAACTTCAGGCGAGTTACTCAGCGCACGAGCAATGGCTGCTCGCTGCTGTTGCCCACCAGATACTTGAGATGGCAAGCGATCACTCTGTACTTCAATGTCCATCATTTTCAACAACATAGTCGCCCGCTCATCCATTTCGCTTTTACTACGTCCAGCCACATATCCTGGAAATGCAACATTTTCGAACAGAGTAAAATCTGGAATTAGATTTATGGACTGATATACATAACCAATTTTGTTGGACCGAAAATCAGTTATCTCTTTTTCTGAATATTCGTCGATCCGTTGCCCTTTGAAATACACTTTTCCAGAAGTCAGACTATCTAGACCACTTAGCAAGTATAAAAGCGTTGATTTACCCGATCCTGAACTGCCCATAATGACAGTGAAATCACCTTCATACAGTTTAAGATTAACATTTTTTGCTGCATGAAATTGTTCCAATCCAGTGGAATAGCACTTACACAAGTCAACTGCTTCGATCATTACTGTCTTTTTGATATTAGCCGTTATCATACATATATCCCCTATCAAATTACATTTTATTTTATTATTTTAAAATTTTTACATTAATTTCGTTGAAGAAGTCCTTACGCTTCTCCCCCATGCCT
Organism: Paenibacillus sp. IHBB 10380; assembly: GCF_000949425.1. Lineage (NCBI taxonomy): Bacteria > Bacillati > Bacillota > Bacilli > Caryophanales > Paenibacillaceae > Paenibacillus > Paenibacillus sp. IHBB 10380. Next base: position 334,234 of record NZ_CP010976.1, on the reverse strand, counting down.
ATGAAGCAAATAATAACGGAGTTAAACAGCATATATTAGTAATTTATATTGTTATGATCTTGGGTTGGGTAAAAAGTAACTATTCACTGAGGTGTATTAAGCATGATGTCGAGATGACCGGTAAAGCATAGCAGCAAACCGTCTCATTCATCTAGATTCGTGGGGTTAAAGTGGATTGTAATTAATTATTTATTTCCAATGTGTAAATTACCTGTATCAGAGACAAGATTAATCAATGGGCCGCCGTCACCGATATAACCATCTTTGTAATGAGGCAATGTAACATTTATTTTCCCTGAGTCTGTCTCTAGTTTGGTACGAAGCGCTTCAGGCGCTTGGGCCGTCTGTATATTAATATTCCCTGTGTCCGTTGTAGCGATGATGTCGTAGTTAATTTTCTCAAGAGCTATAGCAACATTCCCGGTGTCTGATTTTATGTCAAACAAACCCTCAATTACATTAACTTCAATACGACCAGTATCACTAGCAAGCCGATATTCACTAACATTAACCGAGTATACATTAATGTTCCCTGTATCCGTATCTATCTGAAGCTGTTTCATCTTCACAGCGGGTATGCCTACAGTAAGCTGCAGATCCGTATAGAGATCAAAAAGGCGCATTCTACTGTTCTGTATAATCTCAACTTGGACACGACCATGGTCTTCCTTAACATTTAAATGGTAATCTTTTATTGATTTTTTTGTCGCCTTTACCTCTAGTGTCGCTTGGATCTCATTCCCCTTAACTGGGATTACTTTCACAGATCCTGTCTCTGCAACAATATTTAGATCCGTTACTTGATCCGCTTGGATGTTCTTAGTTATTGCAAGCTCCCCTACATTAAAAGGGGAATTCCCCATCATATACATCGCAATATTACCAATGATAGCAACGATAATTAAAACAATGGCAACCCTCAATATATTTCGTGGATTTTTAATCAATTTAGATCATATCCTTCCTATGACTCTCAGGTTATGCTGCAAGTAATGAATAACAAGTTTATAATATACACCAGTGCATTTCATAGCTCCGATCAATAACAACAGTCCTAAGCCTACAAAGCCCAGCATGAGAAAGAAGTCGTTGATGAAGATAGAGACCAACTGGTGCTGAATAAACAACAGGATTGGTGATATTATCAAAAAGAATGCGAACCCATACACTCCAGCAAACAATAATAGCGAGGCAACAAACGGCAGCAAAACAATGATCAAGTTGAACAAACCTAAACTAACTGTCGCCATAACTGCCTTAGTTACGGTAGGAAGCGAAGGTGATCTTCCTGCCTTCTGAATTTCAGTCTGAGCAAGCACCTCACGAGCGACCAGTCTCGGATTTCCTAGCCTGCTGATTATCTCTTTCTCTGAACGTCCCTTTAATTCTGCCTGTTCAAAGTGCTCGCCATAATCTGCCATAATTTCTTCTCGTTCATCTGGTGGAAGTGGCTTTAGATATTGAAACAACTCGGTTAAATACATCTCTTTACTCATCCAAACCTCCCTGAACCATCTCTTGTACTCCTCCAGCAAACTTTCCCCATTCAGTTACAAGCTCATTCATTACTTTCCTTCCTTGATCCGTAATCTTGTAGTACTTCCGCGGGGGTCCTTCCATCGATTCAAATAAATAGGTAGAAAATAAACCTTCAGAGGCAAGCCTTCTTAGCAACGGATAAATCGTGCCTTCCGCTATTTCAAATCTCTGTGAAATCTGTTCCACTAGTTCATATCCATAACGATCTTTGTTAGCCGTCAAGACGAGAACACAAAGCTTCAACACACCTTTCTTAAATTGAATATTCAATATTCTTCACCATCACTTTACTCAGTACTGTGTAATACTCAATACCTTTATATACATATATTAACATCCACTACTGTTTATTGCAAGGTACATGTCATTATATTATTTTTCATGTTACAATCATTACAGCTGAACTCCCTTGTCAAGTAAACATATATATAAAAACATCACTAAACAGCCTTGGTTCGGTTCTTAACCGGACTAAGGTTGTTTAGTGTCTTCTGAAACCGTTCATTGTTATAGAACGCTAAATGTATTGCAAACCTTACTGAAGCTTTCTTTAATAATATCGCAACCCTTCTTTAAATTCCCCATATCTATCGTCAGGGGAGGCATAATTTTGATCACCGTATCATTGCGACCTGCTCTTTCAATAATGAGCCCATTTTTAAAACAGATAGATGTAATATCACGGGCTACAGCTTCACCCAGATGAGATACATCAATGCCCCAGATCATGCCAATACCACGAATTTGAATGCCACGTTCTATTGATTCAATTTCATTTTTCAAATAATGTTTCAGAAAAGCCTCCTTTTCACTCACTTGATTCTCAAGTCTCTCTGTCATTCTCAGCTCTAAAGCAGCTTTGGCCGCAACAAAGGCAAGCTGATTCCCTCTGAATGTCCCATTGTGCTCTCCTGGAGCCCATATATCCAATTCTGGTTTTATAAGAAGTAAGGACATAGGTAACCCATATCCACTAATCGATTTGGACAAAATAACGATATCAGGAATGATACCCGCTCGTTCAAACGAGAAGAAAGGTCCCGTTCTACCGCAGCCTACTTGGATATCATCAACGATCAACAAAATATCATAGTCGTCACATAAATGCCGCAGTTTTTGCAACCATTCAATCTCAGCTACATTTACACCGCCCTCCGCTTGAACAGTTTCCAATATAATCGCCGCTGGTTTTTCGATCCCGGAATGCGTATCACAAAAGATCTGTTCCATATATCTGATGGTATCCAATCCTTCAAATGACTGACCGTAAGGAATAAAGGTAACATTACTTAGCGGCATCCCCGCACTTTCACGCATCGATTTGCTACTGGTGACCGACAAGCTACCTAGTGACATTCCATGAAAGCCGCCCATAAAAGCAAAGACGCCCGTTCTATTCTTCACCTTCCGTGCAAGCTTTAATGCTGCCTCCACAGCATTTGTCCCCGTCGGACCACAAAATTGTAGCTTATAGTTCAATGATTGGGGTTCTAAAATGTGTTCCGAAAAAGAAACTATAAATTCTTCCTTCGCTTTGGTATACATATCCAATCCATGCATAATCCGGTCTGATGCGACATATTCCATAATTTTAGATTTCATAAATTCGTTGTTATGACCGTAATTAAGTGCACCGGCTCCCGCAAAAAAATCGATATAAGATTCACCTGTTTCTGTGAACATTTGATCACCCTTCGCTTTATCGAAAACGACTGGAAAACTTCTGCAATAAGACCTAACATTGGACTCTAGCATTTCGAACGTCTTCATCTTCTCTTCATCCTCCTCGTCAATCTTAGTTTTCGTTTTTCATTGTGGCCATACCTAGATATCAACTTCGCGTACTCCCGGCGTTCTAATCGTTTCTGGTTCGATAGTCTGGCTGAAAAACTCTCTAAGTTCACGGTTACGATGAGCGATAATACCAACAATAAGAAGACCTACACCAGAAATCACGGTGATATATGACCAGTCAAACACTTCCAATGTAGCACCGTATACCCACATACCGACGGGTACTGCAATGGTGGTGACCGTACTTACCACACCCAAAATACTAGCTCTCATATGCTCAGGGATATAAATTTGTACATAAGAGAGCATTGGGATATTTCCCATTGTATTGAATACACCTGTAAACGCTAATACGATCATATATCCGACCATAAGTACAATGTGTACATTAGTATCAATGATCGGCCATTTCGGAAACATCCACAAAATAATCATTAGCGCTTGAAGCTGAATAAGAATGAAAATTTTATTTGTTACAAACCGATTGATTTTGGGGACCGATACGAGCAAAGCCCCAACTATAACACCTGTTGCTAATGCTGCTTCAATATATGACAACTGCTCTGGCGACATTTTCAGTGCCTGATAGACAATAAAAGGTAATATGAGAGATAAAGCAGGTCCAATGATAAAGTTAATAATTACGAAGATTGTCAACAGATACTTAATGGCAGCACGTTGTTTAATGTAGTGGTAGACATCCTTCAAACTGTCCAAATAACGTTTCTGCTCTACCGTATGATCCTTTCTAACTGTAAATATCAATAGCATATTAAGAAAACCTGAAAGAATAAATGATACTCCATCCAGCAAAAAGATTTTCTCCAGACCAAATTTACTGTATGCTACAGCTCCAATTACTGGACCCAATATACTGATCAGAGCACCTATACCCTGATTGCTGGAGTTCACGGCAGCTACCTTTTCCGTAGCAACTATATTGGGAACAGACGCATTTACCGCTAGCATAAAAAAAGCTTGAAGTGTGCTAAGCACCATCGCATACACGATAAATAACATAATGCTGTCATGAAAGAATTGAAACATGAACATCAACAGCAAGATAGAAATACCGCTAAGTAAATCTGTAATCACCATAATTCGTTTTTTATTGCTCCGATCAACAAACACTCCTGCAAAAATATTAACAAATATACCTGGAATGTAAGTAAAACTTAACACAAGAGCAAACATACTTGCTGAACCTGTTAAATCTAAAATATAAAGACTCAGCGCAAAGCGAAAAACAGACGTTCCAAGCTCGGAGATTAACCGACTTAAACTGAAAATAGCAATGTTTCTTGAATCCCTCATATGTTTACACCTTTCAATTGTCCAGAAGTATAACCATGTATTTGTTTTTGTGCTACCTCATCCAGCAAATCGCGAATGGAATCCTTGTCTTCCTCGCAAGGGAGCACCATCGTAATATGAATATTGTTGCCCTTGTGCCAGGTCATGTAGAGAATCCGATTCGGATCGTCACAATTCACACCTTCTGCATCCAAATAATCTAAATCCGCTTCTTCACTAAGCTCGCCTAAATAATTGAAATTGATAGGCATCTCCTCAAAAGCATTGAGAAGTGCATTTCTAGCATCTAAAAATGCTGGCTCTACCGATTCGTTGTACAACAGATTAGCAAAATGGATGTTATGATCAGATGCTAACTGTATTTTTTGTGTTATCATTTCACACTGAATATCGATATCCTTTTCACTATTAAGCAAGAGCGGAATGTAATCAATACATTCACCGACGATATCAAAATATGATTCATCAGCATACTGTCTCCCAAAGTGGGTCATCCACATCGGTATCTGCTCCATGTCAAAGTAAGTGCTGAAAAATCTCACAAAAATACCCATCGCTGTCTTCCACTTATCCTCAGCATCAAGCTGATCCGATTGAATGTCTATCTTGATGTCATGGTTAATAATAGTCATCAACGTATCGTTGCTGTGACGTTGCATTCTTGTGGCAATCTGTCTCGAAGAAGTACCAAAACTGTGAATATCATAGACTTCATTGAATTTAGTAGCTGATATGCGTTCTGGACCTCTGCAAATTTGAGCAATAAAGTCTGTAAAAGTTACACCTCGTTTGTTCTCAATAACCATTCCTTGATTCAGGGTCTCATAATGTTCATTCACTTGATTACGCAGAATCTCATTACTCATGTAATCAAAGATCGTATGAGAGAATGGGAGCAACAACAAATATTCTTTCACATTCTGCTTGATAAGTAGCACACGGTACATGATTGAATCAGAATCCAAATAGGGTTTAATGAAGAACTTGTCCATTAATAATCTCAGGATATCCATTTGTGTATTAGGATCAAAGTGAGAAATATCAATCATGGGTAAATTCAAATGTTCCGGCTGCTCATAAAGCTGCCAGTAACAATCCTCATCTCCCTTCCCTTGAACCAGTACACTTCGCATCACTTCTTCATTAGATACAATGTGTTGTAGCGTCTGTCGTAACCGTTCTGGATGAATTGCCTTATGCCATTTCACCATCGTTCCTGAAACATCCCTATGTTTAAAGTGATACATTTGGGACGGTGAAATGTCATATTCTTTTACCACTTGACCGCTTATTATTTCGTCCGTATACAACGCCTGCATTCGCTCAATGGGTGCAAGTATGCTGTCCACCCAATGTGAAGATTGTCCCTGCTGTAAATTAAGAATTGCGTTAAACGCCTGTCGACTTATTTTCTGCTCTAAATACCCTACAGGAAGTTCATCAAAGTCAATGATGTAATGCGGTTGAATAGTATGATCAAGCTGTTCTGTAATCAGAAGTTCAATTTCTGACCTCAGCGCCTCATCAAGACCAGAAATGTGGAGGACTGAGTATTCATCGTCCTCAACCAAATAAGTCATCCATCTGCATGTCCGTTGTATATTCTCGCTGAGCCACTGTTCTGCTATCTGGATATCGGTAATCTGATGTTTATGAAGAACCATCGATTTATTCACATAAACCGCTAATTCGGCAGGTGTTTGATGTGCAAATACTTGGTTAATACTCACATCCCATCCGAATTCCATCAGCTTCGATACCATTTGAATTGCTTTTAATGAATGCCCGCCGAGTTCAAAAAAGTTGTCATATATGCTAACGCGCTCGATCCCAAGAATCTTAGACCAAATCTGTACGATTTCACTCTCTATCTCGTTTCTTGGCGCTGTATATTCTAACTTGCTTCCACTATATTCCGGCTCAGGTAGCGCTTTGCGGTCCACCTTCCCATTCACATTCAATGGGAGTTGTTCCATAAATACAAATGCGGACGGAATCATATAATCAGGCAATTGCTGATTCAAATATTCTTTAACAGAATGAACTGTTAATTCACCTTCTGCCACCACATAAGCGCAAAGGAATTTGTTGGTTTCTTCGTTATGCTTGACGAGAATCACTACCTCCTTGACGGCTGGATGACTGAGAAGGTAGTTTTCGATTTCCCCAATTTCAACTCGAAAACCTCTAATTTTAACCTGATTGTCCATTCTTCCAATATACTCAATCGTACCGTCTGGAAGCCATTTCGCCGCATCCCCTGTCCGATAGACTCGGTCACCTTCTATAAATGGGTTCGGCATAAATTTCTGTCTGGTCAACTCTTCATTGTTTATATACCCGCGTGCAACACCATCTCCTCCGACCCAAAGTTCCCCAGGAACACCAATTGGATTCAAATTACCATTTTTATCTACGATATATGCAGTTGAATTGCTAATTGGCTGTCCAATGGGCACACTCTTCTCAAATGTTTCTTCAATGATAAAACAGCAAGAGAATGAAGTATTCTCCGTTGGTCCATATCCATTCACGATTGTTAATTGTTCGCAGTGATCTCTCACAAGTTGAATATGTTTAGGTGACAATACATCCCCGCCTACGATTAAGTAACGTACAGTGCGAAACATATCCGGCTTTTGTTGAGCGAACTGGGTAAATAGTGGTGATGTTAACCATAAAGTCGTAATGTTATTTTGTTGTATTACCGATTCCACTCGTATCGGGTCCAACAAAGTAAATTTATCGACTAAATATAACCGCGCTCCATTCAGAAGCGCTCCCCAAATATCAAAAATACTGACATCAAATACTGGAGCAGCCGTCTGTAATACCCGATCCTCTTCACTAAAGTGTACATAGTTCGTGTTTTTCACCAGCCGTGCAACGCCAAGATGCTCGATCATTACACCCTTGGGTAGACCTGTAGAACCGGACGTATACATCACGTAAGCGAGATGGTTGGGTTTGGTATCGTGATGAAGATTAGGGGCATTCTTGTCATCTAGTCGGTCATATTCTAGAACGATGACTTCTACTCCATCGATACCCCTGTCTGTATAACAACTCCGGGCAAGCATAATTTCAGCTCCACTGTTCCTAAGGAAATATTCGACCCTATCCATTGGATAATCCGGATCAATCGGAAGGTACGCCCCTCCGGCTTTCAGAATAGCAAGCATCCCGATTATCATCTCTAAAGTACGGTCACCTATAATTGCAACAATTCGGTCAGGGCCAATTCCTTTGTTCCGTAATATTCGGGCAAGCTGGTTCGCTTTAGCATTTAGCTCACGGTAAGTCAGCTCCGTATCATTACATACAAGCGCGATCCGATCTGCATTATAAGAAGCTTGCTCCTCAAACAGTTCATGTATAGTCTGGTGAGGATAGTTTGTTGTTGTACCATTGAAGTCAACGACAATCTGACGACGTTCTTCCTCCAGCAACAGACCAATACTGGATAGTTTCATCTGCATGTTATCTGTCACAGCTCGTAAAATATGAATGTAGTGAGCAATGAATCGTTCTATCGTACTTTTCTTGAAAAGCTTAACCCCATATTCAACATCCAAACGGATATCCAACTTATCTTCTGTAGCTGTAACCATTAAATCAAATTTGGAGGATTTGTTATCAAACGGATACAATTCCATATGCAGACCGTCTAACTGAATCTCTTCCACCCCGATATTGTCTACCGCAAACATTGTGTCAAACAGTGGATTCCGACTTACATCGCGTTGAATATCCAATTTTTCGATGAGATCCTCATATTGAACCTGTTGATTCTCAAACGCTTGTATCGTATGTTCTTTTACTTCTTCTAGAAAGTCTTTGAAGCGCTTATTTCCTTCTGGATGACTGCGAATCGCAAGTGTATTCACGAAAATGCCTATAACATTTCCTAATTCTTTTTGAGATTTTCCGGCTGACGGTGTTCCGACAATAATATCTTCTTGATTTGCGTATTTAGATAGCAAAACGTTATATGCCGCAAGTAAAAACATATACAATGTAGACCCTGTTTCAGTAGCTAATTCTATTATTCTTAAGCTTAAGTCCCTATCGATTGTGACAGAAATACTATCTCCCTCGAAGCTCTGCATCTGTGGCCTTGGATAATCGGTAGGAAGTGTTAATACTGGCAATTCACCCTTGAGACGCTCCAACCAATATTGCTCCTGACTCCTAAACTGTTCGCTTTGAAGCACCTTACTCTGCCAGACTGCATAATCTTTATATTCAATCTGTGGTACATTTTCGCTTAGCTTACCACCACTGTATAGAAGACCCAGTTCATCTACCAAAAGACGGATCGATGCCCCATCAGAAATAATGTGATGCATATCGATCATCAATATATGCTTGTCCTTGTTCAATATTGCCAATCCCACCCGAATTAACGGGGCTTTTCTCAAATCAAACGGTGTGACAAATTGCTTAACGGTATCGGCAATGACGCCCTTCTCATCGCTAATCTCCATCTCATGAATGGTAAACGGAGCATCCTTATGCACAATTTGTATCAGTTCCCCGTCTTTAAGCTGGAACGAAGTTCTAAAAGCAGCGTGTCTGTGAATAAGAACATCGAACGTATGCTGTAGTTGCTTACGATCCAGCCTGCCGGTCAATTGCATAACAAATGGCATATTGTAGGCTGTACCTGCTCCTTCTAACTCGTTTAGGATCAACAACCGTTTTTGTGCAGACGATACCGGATAATGATCTCTTTGCGGTGCGTGTTCAATTCTTGTGTAGACGCTTCGTTCTAAAGTATCAATGCACACAGCCATCTGTTCAAGTATCGGATTATGAAATACTCCGCTTAATGGAAGCTCTACGTGGAAGGCTTCATTGATACTCGCTGTCAACGTGGCCGCTTTTAATGAATGCCCTCCAAGCTCAAAGAAATGACTATTCGCCCCAATAGGTGAGACCTTGAGAACATCCGTCCAAATACCCGCAAGCTTCTTTTCGGTTTCATTGCGAGGCGCGACATCATTGTCTGACGATGCGGATGTAAAATCCGGTTGTGGTAACACATGACGATTCACTTTTCCATTCGCTGTCAGGGGTAGTTCCTCTATAAATATATATTGAGTAGGGATCATATATTCAGGCAATTCCCGAGCTAAATGCCCTCTCAGTTCTCTCACCTTAAGTTCACAAGCCGAAACGATATACGCACACAGTTCCTTCTCTTGATGCTGGTTATCTACTGCTACAACAATAGCCTCCGTGATCTCTGCTTGCTTTAGAATCGCACTTTCAACTTCTCCCAATTCGATTCGGAAACCACGGATTTTCACTTGTTCATCTATACGGCCTAGATATTCCAAATCCCCTTCGGGTAGCCATCTCGCCAGATCGCCAGTTCTGTACATTCTTTCTCCAGGATAAAAAGGATCCTCCATAAATTTGTCCGCTGTCAGGTCAGGATGATTAACATATCCTCTGGCTAAACTATCCCCTGCAATACATAGTTCTCCAGGAGCTCCGATAGGAAGAAGCCTCTTATTATGATCCAAAATATAGACTCTTACGTTGTCGATCGGCTTACCGATGGGAATGTTGTCGTACTTTTCATTCACTTTAAATGCTGAAGTAACAACCGTGTTCTCCGTTGGACCATAATTATTAACGAGCTCATAAGGCGTGTCCTTATATACTCTGAGCTTATCTCCTCCAGTGATCAACATGCGAAGTGAGTGGTTATCTAGTTGGATAAACTGCTCACAAACAGCAGTGGGCAGGAAGCTAACGGAAATTCCCGTTCTATTGTAGTACTCTGCTAACTGTTGTACATCATATCGAATTTCTTCTGAAATAATGTGCAGTTCACTACCTGATAACAGAGTCGGGAAAATTTCCCATACCGAGGCATCAAAACCGAATCCAGCATACTTCGTACATTTATCTGAATCTGTTAGTTTATAATACGTCTGAAACCATTGCGTCATATTACTTAAGGAATGATGCTCGATCATGACTCCTTTTGGCTTACCGGTTGAACCAGAAGTATAGATAATATAGGCCAGATCAGAGGATGAGACTATCGATGACATCGGCGGAAATGACTGTGATTCATTTATCATTTCTTCCAAGTCGATCACTTGAACATTCGAATCCCATGTCTGGATCAAGCTACTTCTGGTTAGCAATAAACTCGCTTGGCTATCCTCAATGATATAAGTAATGCGGTCGCTTGGATATTCATGATCAATTGGAAGGTAAGCTCCCCCAGCCTTCAATACAGCTAACACACTGACAATCATTTCAACTGAATGCTCGACCATAATGGCCGTAATACTCCCCGGCTTGACACCTTTAGCACGTAACGCTAGAGAGAGTCGATTCGCTTGTACGTTCAATTCTTTGTAAGTTATTTGCTGATCTTTGTATACAACTGCGATGTTGTTAGGTCTTCTCTCCACCTGTTCCTCGAACAATTCATGTACCGTACGATTGCGCGAGTATTCCGTAGGAGTGCCATTAAAGTCAACAAGCAATTGATGCCGTTCCATTGGTGACAGCAACTCAATTTCAGAGAGTTTTAGTTCTCTGTTAGCTACGATAGCTCGTAAAATATTTGTGTAATGCTCTAGCAACCTCGCTATCGTGCTGGGTTTAAATAATTTGGTCGCATATTCTGCATCAATCAACAATCCTTGTTCTTGTTCTACCACTGTCAATGTCAAATCAAATTTAGACACATGACCCTCCCATGAATAGGATTGGGTGGTTAGTTCGTTTAAGGCGACCTCCTGAATATCTATATTTTGTAACGTAAACATAGTATCGAACAGTGGGTTGCGGCTCATATCCCGTCTTAATCCGAGTTTTTCTATAAGATCTTCATATTGATACTCTTGATTTTCAAAAGCCTTCAGTGTCGTTTGCTTCATTCCTTCTAGAAAAACAGAGAATGTTTGTTCAGTTTCCGGCCTTACACGTACAGCCAACGTATTGATAAACATACCGATCATATGATTTACATCCGCATGAGATCTACCCGCTGTTGGAGAGCCAATAACGATATCCTCTTGGGATGTATATTTAGATAACAGGACACTGTAAGCGGCAAGCATTACCATATACAACGTTGTTCCCGTTACACTTGCTAGCTGCTTTAACCTAGACGACAGTTCTCCGTCGATTTCTACGGATGCAACAGCCCCTTCGAAACTTTGAACTTGTGGTCTCGGATAGTCAGTCAGCATATTCAAGACTGGAGGGTCATCCACGAATTGATCAAGCCAATAGTTCTCCTGTTGTTCCAAAGCACCGAGACCAACCTGTTTGTTCTGCCAGACCGCATAATCTTTATAGTGGATTCGTATGGCCTCTAGACTAGCCACACTATTATCGTTGTATAGAGCACTGAATTCTTTCACAATAACTCCGATGGAAGAACCGTCAGCTACGATATGATGGATATCAACAATTAATAGATATTGTTCTTCCTGTCGCTTGGCTAATCCAACACGAAGTAAAGGAGCTGATCCCAAATCAAATGGAATAACAAATTTCTCAACAATGTCTTCTATTTCCAGTTCATTATTGATTTCTAAATGATCTATTGCAAAAGATACGCTCTCATGTACCTGTTGAACAGGATTTCCTTTGAGAAAAGCAAAGGAAGTACGTAATGACTCGTGACGTGAAATTAACGTTTTGAATGCCTGTTCTAAACGATTGATATCGAGCTTACCCTCTATCTGCATAACAAAGGGCATATTATAAACGGTGTCCGTGCCTGCCATTCCATTTAGGATAAATAACCGTTTTTGCGCCGAGGAGACAGGATGAAATTCAGCCATCTCGGCTGGTTCTATCGCCGTATAACATACTTCCTCAGCTCCGCTGATTCGTACTGCCATCTCTGCTAATACAGGGTTTTCAAATATGTCAGCCAACGGCAACTCCATTTGGAACTGTTTTTTGATTTCATTGACTAACCTTAAAGCATTTAAAGAATGACCTCCTAATTCAAAGAAATGATCATATACGCCAACGGTGTGCACCTTCAGAATCTCACTCCAGATATCAGCTAATCTTTTCTCTATATCATTACGAGGCTCTATATATGTTCCTTCATACATGATATTTTCTTCAGGTTCAGGTAGTGCCTGGCGGTGAACCTTACCGTTCGCAGTAAGGGGTAGTTGATCAAGAAATATCCAATATGAAGGAATCATATATTCCGGAAGATATCCCTTTACATATTGTCTTATCTCTGATGTGGACACTTCACCATCACATACCACATATGCACATAAAACGTTATGTCCATCGCCCTTATCCCACACCACTACTACTGCCTCTTTAACGGATTCATGCAATTGGATACGGCCTTCAATTTCCCCAATTTCAATCCGAAATCCTCGAATTTTCACTTGATTATCTAGTCTACCGACAAATTCAATCATTCCTTCTGGAAGCCAACTTACGGCATCTCCTGTGCGGTAAATACGTTCTCCTGTAACAAATGGGCTATCGATGAACTTATCCGAAGTCATTTCTTCATTATTAATATAACCTCGAGCAACACCGTCACCACCTACCCACAGCTCACCGGGAACACCGATTGGACTTAATTGTCCATATAAATCGACCACATAAGCCGTGGAATGAGCAATCGGTCCACCGATCGGAATACTCATCTCATCAATCGTATTAATAGTAAAGCAACACGAGAATGTTGTATTTTCTGTCGGGCCGTAACCATTTATGATCGTCGTTCTTTCACACTGTTCTTTCACCCGGTGAATATGTTTAGGAGAAAGAGCATCACCCCCTACGATTAAATAACGGAGTGAATGAAACAGTTGTGGTTGTTCCTGAGCCAATTGGTTAAACAGTGGTGATGTTAACCACATTGTGGTTATATTATATTCACGTAACGCTTCCCCCAACTTTTGTGGATCCAGTATCGATTGCTTATCGATAATGTACAACTCTAAACCGTTCAGCAACGCACCCCATATTTCGAAAGTACAGGCGTCAAACACAGGAGCTCCTGTTTGTAAAATACGATCCCCTTTATTAAAAGGTACATAATTAGTGTTTTTGACCAGCCGCACCACATTTTGATGTTCGACCATAACCCCTTTAGGTCGGCCCGTCGAACCTGAAGTATACATTACGTAGGCCAAGTTAGATGAGGTTAGCTTCGGATAAGGCTGTTGAGAAAAGGAATGGACTTCTCCAGCTTGCTCATCAGCATCAATAACGATCATCTCAACCCCGTTCACCGTACGGTCCGCATAACACTTTGGAGTAACTACCCATTGCGCCTTGCTGTCGAGTAACATATAGTCTATTCGGTCTGTAGGGTATTCCGGGTCAATTGGTAAATAAGCGCCACCTGACTTCAATATCCCAAGCATGCCAACAACAGTGTCCAATGAACGGTCGCCTATGATCCCAACAACCTGATCTGGCTTCACGCCTCTTTGTCTTAATCTAGCTGCAAGATGATCTGCCTTATCATTTAATTCCTTATAGGTGACCCTAATATCCTTATATACGATTGCGATCTGTTGAGAATTTCCCTCAACCTGTGTTTCGAACAATTGAAGGATCGTCTGATCATTCGGATACTCAGATTGGGTATCGTTAAATTCATGAAGTATTTGATTATGTTCTTCGATTGTGACAATAGAAATATCTCGAATCAGCACTTCTGCATTTTGGCTGACCGTGTTTAACACTTGCTCGTAGTGTTGAAACAAGCGGTCCATCATAGCATGATCATATAGGGCAGCATTATATTTGAATTTTACTTTCAAACCATCGTTTGGCATCATGATAAGGTTGAAATCATAATGAGTCTGTTCAAAATCCTCAAGATCACTAATATGAAAGGGTTCATCGGATTTATCTAGCACTTCAGCACTGACAGGATAATTCTGAAAAGCATAAATATGATTGATCAATTTTTGTTTCTTAGAAGATAAGGACTGTATTTCTGCAAGTGGGTAAAAATCGTAGTTTTGCGTTTCTAAGGAGGTTTGTTGAACTTGTTGAATTAATGAAGCAAACGATTGTTGTCCGTGAAATGTAATTCTCGACGGGACTGTGTTAATAAATAATCCTATCATTTGTTCTATTCCTTCCACATCAGCCGGTCGACCCGATGTGACTGAACCAAAGACAACGTCTTCTGTTCGATTGTATCGTCCCATTAACAATGCCCATGCGGACTGTAATACGGTGTTGAGTGTTACTTGATGGGATTTAGCAAGCTGTTCCAACTTGAAAACTGTTTCCTCATGTATCGTATAGTTTCGATCCTCTTGTTGATTCCCCTCACGTTGTAACGTTGCTGGGTCTCGTTCCTTGCCAACTCCATTTCGCCGATTACCAAGAGACGGCAGTTCAATCTCTGAATCATAGTCCCGCAAATAATCGGACCAGTAGGTCTGTGCCTCTTCTCGATCCTGCTGGTCTAACCATTGAATATAATTCGCAAAGGGAGGTGCATCGTCGAGTTCAAGAGGCAAGTCCAGACTTAAAGTTTTGTACACATCAAACAGTTCTTGCACAATGGTTTTTAAACACCAGCCATCTAAAATGATGTGATGATAGCTCCAAATCAACTTATACTTATATTGATCTACATACAACACAGTGGCCCGAAGTAACATGTCCTTGGCCAAGTCAAATCCCTTCTGCTGATCTGCTTCAATAGAATTTCTAATATATCGATCTTGATCTGACGTATTCATATGAGATATATCTTCATAAAAGATGGACATCTTCCGTTCTTTGAACACAATTTGCTTTGGATTTTTCATATTTTCGTGGAGAAAATTCATCCTTAACACATCGTATTTTTGGATTAGAACATTAAAGCTGTCCTCCAACAATTGAACATCCAGTATCCCCGAGACTGTACAAGAAAATTGTTCAAAGTAAGCAGGGGAATCCGTATTTAAATAGGAATGAAACAACATCCCCTCTTGCATTGGGGTTAGGTTATATACCCCCGCAATAGATAGTTTTTTGTTCATGACCATCTCTCCCTGAACATAATTTAATGGTTATAAAACGACATAATGGCTTCTAACTCCTCAATGGACACATCTGCACCTACATCGGAAGGTGTTACCTCTTTCACATCTTTCTCTATACAATGCTTGATCACTTCAGTCAGTTGTTTTTTGAAATAATCCCCAAACTTAGTTATTTCTACTTCCGTATATTCCTGAAGGCTGTACTCGATAAACATCATCAATCCGCCTTCTTCCACTAGTCCCCCGATATTTAATGCAATTTCTCTGTCTGCATCTGGACTTACCGTTTGTCCATATGGAACATCAGAAATGCTAAATACGTCCGTGTTCACATCCGTATCGAATTGCCCCAAATAGTTGAATTTAATCTCCGGTTCTAGGTTAAACTTTATATCCTCACGATTCTCTTCCGTTGTGAGATACCTTAACAGCCCATAACCGATTCCTTTGTTGGGGATCCGTCTTATATTTTCCTTGACCGACTTGATGTGGTAGGATACATCCTGTGAATTTAGCATATCTAACACAACCGGATACACAGAAGTAAACCAGCCCACCGTTCTACTAATATTTATATTTTTTATAATTTCTTCTCTGCCGTGTCCCTCAAGACATACTAAAACTTTCTCCTCACCTGTCCACTGCCGTACAGCTCTCCCCAAGGCAGTGAGCAGAATATCATTGATTTCGGTACTATATGCTCCATGTACTTTTCCCAACAAATTTTCCGTTTCAATCTTCGACAATTGGAAGCTGTATATCAGATTATCTACCACTTTAATCGAATCTGAAGGGCTACTCGACTTAGGTAGCGCCTTTACTTCTAAGCACTCTACTTTGTTCCAATATTCGATTTCCTTTCTCATAACTTTACTGTTCGCATATTCCCTTAACCCTTTTGCCCAAGTTTGGAATGAATCCGTTTTGGCTGGTAGTCGAACCAATTCACCATTCGCTGCCTGATTGTAGGCCATCGTTAAGTCCTCAAACAAAATGCGCCAAGAAATACCATCCATCACGAGATGGTGAATAATGATCGCCAAATGGTCTCCAGCACTATTCTTGAACAAACCCAATTTGACCAAGGGTCCCTGTGCTAAATCTATGCTTCCGTGAAGCCGGTCGATGTCTCGGGATATTTCTATCCGTCCTTCGTCCCCGTCTGGTACTGTTGTTACGAACAAATCAAACCATGAACGCTCTGCCCTATCGTTAAGTCCTTCATTATACTGGGTCCATTTCCCCTCTTCTCGCGTATAAACCATTCTTAATGCATCGTGATGCCTGATCACTTCTGTCAATACTTCTGACAATAGATCTACCTCAAAACCATCCTTTTTGAATAAAACAACAGCTTGGTTCCAGTGATTAACGGGTGAGAAGTCACATTCGAAAAACCATTGTTGAATTGGCGTAAGTTCAACATTCCCTTCTACTGGACTCTGATCTATTTCGCGGTTATTTAACTGAACATATTTAGACAATTTTCTGATCTCGGGATTTTGAAACAGATCTTTCATTCTCAACGTGTAACCACTACTACTCAATTTAGAGGAAATCTGAATCGCCCTGATCGAATCTCCTCCAAGTCCAAAGAAATTATGGTCGATTCCGATCTGTGTAACTCCTAGAACCTCTTCCCAAATCACTGCTAGTACTTGTTCCACTTCATTTCGCGGCGCCGTATAGTCTGCTTTCCAAACTGTGCTTTGATTGGGGGCAGGTAGAGCAGCTCTATCGATCTTACCGCTAATTAATAGAGGCATTTGATCTAGTGTAACGAAATAAGCAGGCACCATATAGTTGGGAAGCGTACTCTCCAGATGATCCTTGAGTGCCCGAAGATAGACATCTTCAAGAGCGGTATCAGATGATTCCATTACCACATAGGCACACAGATATTTACTCCCCTTCTCATCTTCGCGTGCCAGTACCACAGTTTGCTTTATATTCGGATATTGTGAAATACTAACTTCAATCTCCTCTAGCTCGATGCGAAATCCTCTAATTTTGACCTGAAAGTCTTTGCGCCCGATAAACTCCAAATTCCCATCAGGGAGCCAGCGTCCCAAATCTCCAGTTCTATAGAGACGAATATTTCTGCCTTCATCCTTTACAAAAGGATTGTTTATGAACGCCTGAGACGTTCTTTCCGAATCATTAATATATCCTCTACCTACCCCGATGCCAGATACACAGATTTCCCCGAACACCCCAACTGGGCATAATTTCATCTGTTCATCTGTCACATAGAGGGTTACATTGGCAATAGGCTTACCGATTGGAATGTTCTCCATCCCCATTGGTATGCTGTCGATGACGTATTGGCTTATATCGTCAGAAGCCTCCGCTGGACCATAGGCATTAATTAATTTAATGTCAGGGTGTAACTCCAACCATCTCTGAGCCAAATCCGTCTTTATCGTCTCTCCCGTAATCATTAGATAACGCAAAGAACGTAACTGTATCTTTGTTTTTTCCATAGAATCTAACATAACCGCTAGATAGGACGGAACGACTTCTAAGAGAGTAACTTTATCCTCTATCACCCGCTCTATAAATCGCTCCACTTCCATTACAAGTTCATTTGGATAAATCGTTGTTGTACCACCTAGTGCGAGTGCGGCGAAACATTGCCAGACTGAAATATCAAAACAAATATTTGCATTTTGGGCAAATACGAGATCGCCATTCAACCCTAGTTCATCTGCTTCCGCCAAAATATGATTCAGCATGCCGAGATGTTCGATCATTACACCTTTGGGCCTGCCTGTCGATCCAGAGGTAAATAAAATATACGCTAGACTATTTACATCAGACTTAACGCCTACATTGTCATCATTTTCTTCCAATAATTCAGATTCAATCTGATCAAGACATACAATGAGTCCACCGTATAAAGCATCCAATCCATCCTTCAAATATTCAGAACGGGTAATTAGCACTTGAGCGCCAGAATCTTCTAATATGCCTGCTTTGCGCTTTACACCATACTCAATATCGATAGGAACGTAAGCTCCGCCTGCCTTCCACACGCCGAGCACACTTTGAATAAAGGTAGGAGAACGCTCAAGCATAACGGATACAACCGTATCTGGTTGGAAATTACCTAACCGTCTACGGAGATAATGACCCATTCGATTCGCCTGTGCATTCAGATCCGCATATGTAATCTCTTTGCCACCATACAGCACTGCAACTCGACCTGGCTGTTCCACTGCGAACTGTTCAAACCGTTCATGCACAGTTCGGCTAAAGTCATAATCGGCCCCTCTTCCTGTACATAAATCGATCATTTCCTTATGTTCATTAGACGTCAGCATATCCAGCTCCACTAACAGAAGATCCGGATTAGCAGTGGCTTTATTCAGAATTTCTATTAAATGACGTCCGAATTTCTCTGCTGTATATATCGTAAATAAGTCAGTATTATACTGCAGATCGAAGTGGATCTCCGAAATATCTGTGTACACATCAAGCATAAGATCAAATTTAGCAATATTATTCTTAAGCTCGTATGGTGTCAGAAGCATTCCACCAATATGAATTTCCTGTTCCTCCGTATCTGTCAAATTGAACATGGTGTCAAACAGTGGATTGCGACTTGTATCTCTGGCAACATCAAGCATTTCCACTAATCGCTCAAACGGTAAATCCTGATGGTCAATAGCCGATAGCGTATGCTCCGTAACCTCTTGGACAAAATGACGAAACGTCTTATTACGATCCGGAAAGTTGCGAAGTGCCACAGTATTAATAAACATGCCCAGCATCTGTTGTACATCTTGATGATTTCTGCCTGCTATCGGTGAGCCTACAACGATGTCCTCTTGTCCCGAATATTTCATTAACATTACGTTATAGGCAGCGAGCAACACCGAATACAGAGTAAAGCTTGACTCACTGACAAGTGCCTTGATAGCTCTTGAAAGTTCGGGATTTATCGTGAAATGTAATGTATGACCGTTAAAGCTCTGCAAGGGCGGCCTTCTATAATCCAGCGGGATGTTCAGTACAGGCAAATCACCGCTAAAGTGTTCTAACCAATATGTCTCATGTTCTTTCATCTCTTCGCTGGCAAGCCGTTCGTTCAACCAGACTGCGAAATCCTTATACTGAATCTCGAGTGGTGTCAGTAATTCACCTTTATATAGCTGTTCTAACTCACGCAGCATAATAGCTCCTGACAATCCATCCGAAATAATATGATGCATGTCAATGAGAAGAATATGCTCTTGTTGTCCGGTATGAAGCAGTTGAAACCGTAATAATGGAGCTACCTCTAAATCGAATGGTTGAATAAAAGATGATACCCTTAGATTTATTTCATCGTTAGAAGCGTCTCGCAAATCCACAATCTCTAGCTTACATTCCACTTCTGGATGAATGACCTGTACAATCTCCCCATCAATCACTTGAAAAGATGTCCTAAATCCTTCATGACGTTCGATAAACTTAGTAACTACATGTCTAAAGTACTCAGCATCCAAATAACCTTGAACACGATATGCAAACGGCATATTATAAGCTGTTGATCCCAACTCTTCCAACGTGTGTAAAACAAACATTCTTCTTTGTGCGGGGCTGACCGGGTAATAGTCTTTTATCTCAACTGGTGAAATCTTTGTTGTCGTATATTCGCTTAATCCTTGAATTCGATGTGCCAACTCAACAATGGTCGGAAATTGAAAAACATCCTTCACTTTCACATCCACGCTGAGCTCCCCATTTATTTTAGAAACAATAACAGTTGCTTTCAGAGAGTGACCACCTAATTCAAAAAAGTTAGCCTTAGTACTCACCTTCTCCACTCCTAAAACCTCTCTCCAAATGGTAACCAGCATCTTTTCTATCTCATTGCTGGCGGGTATAAAGGGTGTATCCGATCGCTCGTGAACAAGCTCAGGTAATTGACTGCGGTTGATCTTCCCATTTGCATTAAGCGGCATGTTCTTTAACTGTACCAAGACTTGCGGAATCATATATTCTGGCATACAAGTATATAAATTAGCTTTGATATCGGAAGGTTTGATGTCTATATTTGCCGTGTAATAAGCACATAGATATTTTCCAGTCCCGTTCTCTTCTTTAACGATAACTACAGCCTCTCGAACTTGATCGTACTCTGTTAACCGATGCTCGATCTCACCCAGTTCAATTCGAAAACCTCTAATTTTAACCTGATGATCTTTGCGCCCTATAAATTCGATGTTACCCTCCGGTAGCCATCTTCCCAAATCTCCTGTTTTGTACAATCTAACACCCGACTGTAATGCAAATGGATCATCCATAAAGACCTTTTCCGTTCGCTCTGGATCATTAAGGTAACCTCTTCCAACCGCAATTCCAGCCACACAAATTTCACCGGTCACTCCAATCGGACACAAATGCATTTGAGCATTCACGATATACATACGAATATTAGGCAAAGGCTTCCCAACTGGGATATGTTCTATATATGCTGGTACCTGATCCATAACATATTGACAAATATCATCTGAAGCCTCCGCCGGTCCATAAGCATTCACCATCTTAATATCTGGACAACGAGTAAACCAACGTTTTACAAGTGCAGGGGTAGCTGCTTCCCCGGTAATCATCAAATGCTGCAAACGATGGAATTGAATAGACTTCTCCTCCATTAAATCTAACAAGACCGTTAAATATGAAGGCACAACTTCAAGCAATGTCACCTGATCATCAATAACTTGATTTAAGAACTGCTCAGGTGCAAGTATAAGATCATCTGAATAAATGACTGTTGTTCCACCAAGCACTAAGGCGCCGAAAAACTGCCATACTGAAATATCAAAACAATGATTCGCCGTTTGTGCAAACACGATATTCTCTGACAATGCTAGATCATCTGCTTCGGCCCATATATGATTTAACATGCCGAGATGTTCGATCATTACACCTTTAGGTTTGCCAGTTGATCCAGAGGTAAATAGTGTATATGCCAGGTCGTTAATTGCTACCGGGTGGCTAACATCAGTAGATAAAGCTTCATCTGATGAATATATGAGGTTGCCTACATCTACGAACCTATTCGGATACCGTGCACACAGTCCTTCTTCTACATATTCTGATATAGAGATTACGATCTTAGCATTCGAATCGGCTATGATACCTGCTTTCCTTTCTTCTGGGTAAAGGACATCCACCGGTATATAAGCCGCACCAACTTTCCATACTGCCAAAATACTCTCGACCATGAGCGGGGAGCGTTCCAGCATTACCGCTGCAAAATCACCATGCTGCAGTCCGCGTTCCATAAATATTCTCGCAAGCCGATTCGCATTGCTGTTTAACTGTTCGTAGGTAATTTGCTCCTCTTTATAGATGAGCGCAATTTTTTGTGGATATTTACGTGCTTGCTCTTCAAACAGCTGATGTACAGGCTTGTCGAACCGGTAGGCCGTATCTGTCTGATTAAAATTAGATAATATCCTTTGTTTCTCTTCTACGGTGATCATTTCAATGTCCTGTACTCTAACATTTACATCCTCTAATACTATCGTTACAATTTGTTTCAAGTGGCCTTCTACGTTTCGAAGGAAATCCTCATCATAAACAAATCCGTTATACGTAAACAACACTTCAAGCTCACGCTCTGGAAATACAGTGACGTCCAAATCATAATTTGTGTGTTCTATCATTTCACTATCTATCATTGAAATAAGATGTTCTTCATCGCCATCAACTACCTTATCCAACGGATAATTCTCAAACACGATAATATGGTTAATAAGATTATTCTTAAGTACAGTTCCCGACTGAATATCTGCCAACGAGACATAGTTATATTTGTTCGCATCTAGAATTGAATCATGTACTTCATTCAATAAACCCTTGAAGGTAGAACTTGTATCGTATTTAACTCGTAACGGGATCGTATTAATAAATAAACCGACCATGTTCTCAATCCCTGGTAATTCAGGAGGTCTTCCCGATACTACCGAACCAAAGACAACATCTTCGCTATGATTATATTGTTGTAACAGAATACCCCAAATCGCATGAAACAACGTACTTAACGTAACCTGATTGTCTACAGCAAATTTTTGAAGTCTACTGGTCGTCTCAGCATCCCAGTTAAAATGATATTTTTGGTGATCAAATCCTGCTTCAAGTATCGCACCTTTGGAGGATGGGATAACTGCCCGCAGCTCGTAATCCTCTAAATAATTCCTCCAATATTGTAGAGCTTCTTCTTGATCCTGTTCGCTTAACCATTGAATATAGTCGCTGTATGGATAAAGAGAGCCCAGTTGTAGCCGAATCCCTCCCGCCAAGGAATCATAAATATGAAATAAATCTCGTGCTAGAATACCAAGACACCAGCCATCCATAATAATATGATGAAATCTCCAGATCACTTTATAGATTTGTTCATTGACTTTGAACATAGCCATTCTGATTAATGGCCCTGTCTCCAGATCGAAGCCTTTCTCCTGATCCTGAATTTTATAATCCTCAATCAAACGTTTCTGCTCCTCATCACTATGAGCAGATATATCCTTAAAGTGTATATGTGGTTCACTATTTTCCAAGACAATCTGTAGCGGCTGATCCACATCTGTATAGATGAACACCGTTCTTAAGACGTCATAACGCTCGATCAATTTGATAAAACTCTGCACCATTATCTGCGGTTGAATATCCCCTTTTATTGTAAATGAAACATACTCAGAGTACGCTTCAGAATTGGGTTCCATTAGGGAATGGAACAGGATCCCTTCTTGTGTTGGCGTTAGTGGATATATTTTTTCTATTTCAGGATTGGACACTTGTTATTCACTCCCCATCTACTATACGAACCGGATTAATAACAATCCGGTCCATTCCAATATCTAGCCGTACCTACCGCTTCCCTTTTAGTCTTTTAGAGATAGTATCTAGCTGTTTTTGTGACAGCTTATTGTATTGGTAATCTGTAGGTGTCATTTCCTTTTCTTGTTTGTGGCAACAGTGATGGATGATTTCGATTAGATGGTCTTTATACCGGTTTGCCAACCTTTGTATCGTGTCCGCATCATACTGGTATTGGTTATAAACCAAATCCATTGTCAACTTACCTCCAAGCACCATCCCGTTTAACTCCAACTTCTGAACTTTCTCGATCTGCCCTCCTATCTCCGGTCCAGTGGACAAATCTGAAAGTTCAAACAAGTCGCTCTGAGCGCTTGCCTTGTCAAACTGTCCTAAATAGTTAAATACGATTTCCGGTTTAAGTTGGAATTGTAATGGAAGGTTTACTGATGAATCATTTACAGTTAAATATTGTAAAATATCATAACCAAGTCCTTTGCCAGGTATACGCCGCAAATTATCCTTGGTCGTCTTAATGATCTCTGAGAATTCATTTACTCCTTCTGTTCCAAGTACGAATGGGAATACAGATGTGAACCAACCAACTGTTCTCGACACATCGATCTCTTTAATCACTGCTTCTCGTCCATGTCCTTCCATCTGAATAAGCACAGGGTCAGAACCGACCCATTCTTGAAGCGTCCGGCTCAAGGCTGCTAACAAAATATCATTTATTTCCGTACTATAAGCATGATGCACATCTGTTAATAACTTTTGAGTTATGTCAGTATCCAATGTCATTTTCACAATGGCATGATCGCAAGCTTTATTCCATTCGATGATGTGATCGACAGGCAATTCTACCGTATTTGTCTGCTCTACTTGACTCCAATACTTTGTTTCATTCAGCAACGCTTTACTTACTGAATACTTCGCAAGACGCTTTGACCAATCACTGAAGGAATTCGTCTTCGCAGGAAGTTTAATCGTTTTCTGTTCAAGTAATTGCTTATAGATCATCGTGAAGTCTTCCAGAATAAACCGCCAAGATACACCGTCTATCACAAGATGGTGAATAATAATAAGCAAATAATCACCGATATCTGTACGATACAAAACTAATTGGATAAGTGGACCTTGCTCGATATTCAATCCAGCTTGTAGCCTTGCCGATTGTTGCTCAATATCAGCTCGATAATCGTCTTTCCCTGTAAAATCAATGACTTCTAATTTAAAAAACGTGTGTCCTTCTAGCCCTTGGTTGAACTGTACTACACTGTTATCTCCTTTGCTAAAGCTCATCCTCAGAGCATCATGATGCTCAACCATATGGGCAAATGATTGTGTTAACAGCTCCGCCTCAAAACCTTCGGGTTTATACAACATGAGGGAATGATTGTAATGGCCTACATGCTCCCACTTTTGCTCAAACAACCGATATTGAATTGGAGTTAACTCCACTTTACCTGTCACCAATTCTTGACTTATTTCGCTGGTGGATGGTTGGACATACCTACTTAACTCTCTAATTCTAGGGTATTTAAATAAGTCTCTCATTTCCATCTTCAGACCATACGCCATTAACCGAGAAGAGATTTGCAATGCTTTGATTGAATCCCCACCATATTCGAAGAAATGATGATCTGTCCCAATTCCCTTAACACCTAATGTATCCTCCCATACTTGCACCAACGCTTCCTCGATATCGTTGACAGGGGCTGAGTATGATTCTGAAGACTCAATGTTTGTAAGGGGCTCCGGCAACGCTTTATAATCTACTTTCCCGTTCTCGTTCAAAGGCATTTGACCAAGGAAAACGAAAGCCGCAGGTAGCATATAATGGGGTAACCGTGTCGCCAAATAATTCCGGACCTCAGCGGCGCTTAGAGCATGCTGCGTGACAATATAAGCACACAAGTACTTTGTACCATCGCTTTCTTTGACCATCAGTACGGATTCCTGAACATTTGAATACGTCTTTACATGTGCTTCTATCTCAGCCGGCTCTACTCGGTAACCTCTGATTTTGACTTGTTGATCTATTCTTCCAATAAACTCAATGTCCCCATTCGGTAATTTCTTGACCCGATCTCCTGTTTTATATACCCTCTCTCCAGATTTAAACGGGAATTGGACAAATTTTTGTTTTGTAAGTTCACTTTGATTTATATACCCCCGCGCAAGTCCATTTCCAGCGATAACAAGCTCTCCTGGAACACCATCTGGTAGCGGGTTGCCGTAGGCATCAACAATGTAAGCTCGTGTATTAAATATCGGTTTCCCGATTACAGGCTGCTGGTGAAATGCTTTGAATCCAACCAAATCTATTGAATGAGCAACACACCCGATTGTCGCTTCGGTTGGTCCATAATGGTTCACAAACATTGTGTGTGGATATTGTTCATAATATTGCTCGATATCCTGAACCTTGATCTTTTCCCCTCCAAGAACGATAAGTTTCAATGAATCCAATAGATCTCTCGTCTTAAATCGCTCATGGTTCACCATAATATGGAATAAGGAGGGTGTAGCCTTAAGAAAGGTAATTTCACAAGATGAAATATAATTCAGCACACATTCAGGATCTACATAATCATGTCGGTCGAGCATATGCAATTCACAACCACTGACAAGTGCAGGATATAAAGCGGTATAACAAAGATCAAAACTGGCAGATGAGAGAAGTATCGTCTTATCGCTACTATTAATCTCGTATGTCGAGGTAAACCAGTGAATGTAATTAACAACATTCTGGTGTTCGAGCATGACACCCTTAGGTATACCTGTCGTTCCTGACGTGTAAATCACATAGGCAAGATCATGTTCTTTCACTTGAATATTTAAGTTATGGCCATGTCCTTCATATGCTTTTAAACGATCTAGCAAATATACCTGAATCGTTGACCCCACCTGATCTAAATGTTGTTCATACGTTAATAAGTATCGGGAGCCACTATTGTTGAGCATATATTCGACCCGTTCAATTGGGAACTCCGGATCTATAGGTAGATAAGCTCCGCCCGTTTTTAACGTAGCCAACAAGGCCGCAATCGTCTCCGGACGGTTCTCCATAACGATTCCAGCAATACCGCAACCTTCCATGAAACCATTCTCAATCATCATTCTCGCAAGCTGATTAGCCTTAGAATTCAGTTCAGAGAAGGTCCATCTTTCTTCCCCATATACGAGAGCGATTCGATCAGGCGAACGTTTGACTTGATCTTCAAACCATTCGACCACTGTACTGAATTTCGGTTGCCTTCTAGCGTCTGTACTATCATTTAAAGCGAGGTATTGAACCTTCTCCTCATTAGATAGAAGTGAGATATCTGCCAAGGTAAGCTCGCTCTGTTCTGATACAACATGGAGTACATTGACAAAGTGCTGAGCAAACCGTTGCATGGTTTCGCTTGTAAATAGGTTAGAACAGTATACAAATTCCAGGCGAATCTCATCTGCGAGTACTTCTGCAAGTAGTGATATATCAAATTTTGTCGATTGTTGCTCTAATGGATACGGATTGACCGTTAATCCTTCCATTTGGAATGATTCCACACTCGCATTTTGCATTGTTAACATAACGTCAAATAGTGGACTGCGACTTAAATCTCTCGGAATCGCAAGTGCCTCTACCAAATTCTCAAATGGATACTGCTGATGCTCATAAGCGTTCATGCACGTTTCTTTTACTTCCTCTAAATAGGAACGGAAGCTCTTTCCACCTTCTGGCTTACTTCTCATCGCAAGCGTGTTTACGAATATCCCCATCATTTGCTGTAGATCAGTATGATCTCTTCCAGCTACGGCGGAACCTACAATGACATCCTCTTGTCCTGAATACTTGGATAATAAGATGCTATATCCAGCTAGTAAAATCATATACAGTGTTGTTTCTGTCTCTCCTGCTAACTTCTTTAACTTGGACGAAAGTCCACTTGGAATGATGAACTCAACCTTACCCCCATCGAAACTATGCCGTTGAGGTCTCTGGAAATCAGTTGGCATGTTTAACACTGGAAGCTCCCCTGCAAATTTACCCATCCAATATTGTTTCTGTTCTTCGTAAACGCCTTGAACAAATCGTTCATTATGCCATGCCGCATAGTCCTTGTATTGAATCGATAGTTCAGGAAGTTCACTACCGCTATACAGGGCGTTAAACTCATCAATGAACAAACCTACAGATGTACCATCTGAAATAATATGATGCATGTCGATAAACAACACATAATGCTGTTCATTTAGTTGAGCCAAACTTGCCCGAAATAACGGAGCTACACTTAAATCAAATGGAGTAATAAATTGTTCTGTAAGGCGTTTCAGTTCAGTGCTCTTTACTTTTCCGTAGTCCTCGAGCTTAAACTCGATATCAGAGTGAATGATTTGTACCGGCTCACCGTCTACAATCTTAAATGATGTTCGGAATGCATCATGCCGTTGCATCATTGTATTGAAGGTGTTTTCCAATTTACCAATATTCAATTCTCCCTGTATTTCAAAGGCCGCTGTCATGTTATACGATGTATTAGTAGCATTCATTTGATCCAATATGAACAATCGTTTTTGAGCTGCTGACACACCATAATACTCCCGTTTCTCTACAACCGGAATTTCTATGTGTATCTTTTGATCCATGCGCTGAAGCAGTTCGGATATTCCCTTGATCGTAGGATATTGAAAGATCCCCCTCAATGGTATATCAACTCCAAATTCCTTATTCATCCTTACTCTCATTATTGTCGCTTTTAAGGAGTGCCCTCCTCGTTCAAAAAAGTTGTCGTTTATTCCGACCTGATCAAGAGCTAATTCCTCCTGCCATATGGTTACTAATTGTTCTTCTATTGCATCGCGTGGTGGCACATATACAGTAATACTGGAATAGCTTATTTCCGGATTCGGCAACACCTTTTTATCAATTTTCCCATTCGGTGTTAACGGCATCTGCTCAAGCGGAATAAAGTAAGAAGGTACCATATATTCTGGTAACACCTGTAACAGGTTGTCCCTTATTTGACCCAGCTCCGTCTCTCCCTCTGGCACAAAGTATGCACATAAATAACTGTTGCCATCTTCATCCTCTTTGGCTACCACAACTGCTTCTTGAACCGATAATTGCTTAATCATCATTTTTTCAATTTCTTCTAACTCGATCCGATATCCGCGGATTTTAACCTGAAGGTCTGTTCTTCCTAAATACTCAACGGAGCCATCTTCTCTCCATTTCGCCATATCCCCTGTGCGATACATTTTGTACCCTTGAACATGTGGATTATCGACGAATTTCTGTTCCGTTAAATCTTCTCGTTTCCAATAACCTGCAGCTAAACCGTCTCCCGCAATACACAACTCTCCCGGTACACCGATCGGTACGAGTTGATTATCTGTGTCAACAATGTAAATTTGCGTATTCGCAATAGGATGACCGATGTCTACATTATTTTTAAATGTTAAATCGCTCACACAAGACCATACCGTGGTCTCCGTCGGGCCATACATATTGTAAATCCGTAAGTGTGCATAACTTTTTAACCTTTTCATTAAATGAATAGGTAGAGGCTCTCCACCGACCATAATGTCGGTTACTTTTTCGAGAAAAGTCATTACCGGATCGTCCGCCATTAGCATTTTCAAACGAGATGGCGTAATTTGTAACATCTCCACGTTGTGATTAGTAATGAGCTGATGTAGTGCTTTGGGGTCCATCTGTTCTATTTCATCTGCAATGACTACTTTTAATCCCTTCGTCAACGGCACCCAAGTTTCAAGAACAAAAATATCGAAAGAGATCGTCGTCAGCCCTAGTATTGTTTTTCCAGGCGTAAAATCAATTATTTTACACATCGCATTGATAAAATTGTGCACTGCTTGATGGGTAATCATCACCCCTTTGGGATTACCTGTTGAGCCAGACGTATAAATGACATATGCAATATGGTCGGCGTTGTTCATTTGAAATCGCGTGTTATCGATCTCTTTCGTGTATAAGTTGTCATCATGAATACATATTTTTCTCGCATTACATTCAACTTGATCAATCAAATCTGATTGCGTAAGTAAAATTTGTGCAGCACTATCTGTCAACATGTATTCGATCCGATTCACTGGATAATCAGGATCAATTGGTAAATAGGCGCCCCCAGCTTTCAATACGCCTAACAAAGCGACAATCATATCGATTGATCTCTTAACCATTACACCCACAACGGTTCCCGGCAATACCCCTTGCTCACGAAGAGCTGCTGCCAATTGGTTGGATCTTACATCTAAGTCATTGTAGGAGTATTGCTTACTGCCGCTTTCAATAGCAATTTCATCTGGTGTACGTTCAACTTGAAGTTGAAACAATTGATGGATCGTCTGGTGTTTGTCATACAGAAGTTCTGTATCGTTGAAATCAAATAGCAACTGTTGTTGTTCTTCTTCAGTTAACATATGAATCTGTGAAATGTGCACATCTACGTTATCTACTACACTATTCACAATATTCACGTAATGGGTTAGCATCCGTTCGATTTTTTCTTCCTTAAATAACTTTGTACTGTAGTCCAGATGGAGCGTAATACATTGATCGTTCCAGTCCTCAGCGCTTAAGGTCAGATCGTATGGTGACACGCCCAGATTCCTTTCAATCGGTCTGAATGTAACATCTACTCTGGATGATAATTGAATATCCATATTTTGCAGAATGAACATCGTATCAAACAATGGATTTCGGCTGATATCTCTCCGTATATTCAGTTGGTCCACAAGTAATTCGAACGGATAATCCTGATTTTCGAATGCAGCGATGCTATTGTACTTCACTTCTTCAAGATATTCGCGATACACCTTGTCGTTTAATGAACAACTACGGATTCCGACCGTATTAATAAACACGCCAATCAATGATTCAATGTCCGGATGATTACGTCCAGATACGGGCGAACCCACAATCAGATCATTCTGACCCGTATATTTGTGCAGCAAAATGTTATATGCAGACAGCATTACCATGAATAAGGAAGTATCGGTCTGTTGTGCCAATTGGTGAAGCCGTTTCGTCAACCGTTCATCCAAGCGCACGGTTAGCCTCTTCCCTTCCATACTCAACTTAGTCGGTCTTGGATAATCCGTTGGTAAATTTAAGACTGAAATTTCGCCTTCAAATTGCTTGAGCCAATACGTTCCTTGCTCACTTATCCGTTGTTCATTGAGAATTTGATGTTGCCAGACGGAAAAGTCGGAATACTGAATTCTTAATTCAGGCATCGATTGCCCTTCGTATAGTTTCACAAGTTCTTCCATGAATATCGCCATTGAATAGCCATCTGAGATGATATGATGCATATCGATAAACAAAATATGTTCGGATTCTGAGCACTTCAGAAGTTCCACTCTGAACAGTGGTGCTTCTATTAAGTCAAACGGCTTCACAAAATTGTGGAATCTCTGTTCCACATCCGACGGATTATGCAAATCCGTAAACGGTACGTTCAATATAAATTCTTCACCTAATCGTTGTACAATTTCACCATTAAGAATTTCAAACGTCGTTCTGAACACATGATGTCTACTAACGATTTGTTGCAGTGCAGCGATTAATCGATCTGCATCTAGCTTCCCTTCCATTACAATCTGACCCGGAATATTGTGGACTAAAGTACCCGCCTCCAACTGATCGAGAACGTAAATCCGCTTTTGTGCTGTAGATATTTCATATATTTCATGTTGCTCCTGAATAGGAATCGGCTGATACAAGTTACCCTCTCCACCGCTAATTAAACTTGCTAGCTCTCTAATCGTAGGATATTGAAACCATTGTCCGATCGGGATTTGGTGTCCGAATTCCTGATAGATTCGTGACAACATGACCGTCGCTTTCAATGAATTTCCCCCAAGCGAAAAGAAATGTTGATGAACGCCTACTCGTTCCGTTCCAAGCATTTCACACCACATACGAACAAGTGTAACCTCCGTCTCATTCAACGGTTCTTGTTCGTTATGTTCGGTGTCTGGTGCTGGAAGAGCATGATCGTCAATCGTCCCATCCGCAAGCAAAGGGAACGATTCCAACAGTACAATATGAGGAGGAATCATATATTCAGGTAGTGTATCTGCCAGCTCCGCTTTGATCCGTGCCAGATTAGCTGACTCTTTTGGTACTGCAACATACGCAATCAATTCTTGCTGGTTATCCCTATCTAACGTTCGGATTGCAATTTGAGCTTGTTTCAAGCTCTTGAGCTTCAATAATGCTTCTTCCAGTTGGGCTAGATTCACACGATATCCACGTATTAGCGCCATCCGCTGAACTTCACCGCATATTATCATTTCCCCGGAAGGCATGATAACAGCTTGTTTCCCCGTCTTAGTTATGTTTTCGTTTAAAGGAATGTTCCTCTCAATGGATGAACCTGCTAC
Organism: Paenibacillus sp. IHBB 10380; assembly: GCF_000949425.1. Lineage (NCBI taxonomy): Bacteria > Bacillati > Bacillota > Bacilli > Caryophanales > Paenibacillaceae > Paenibacillus > Paenibacillus sp. IHBB 10380. The sequence goes on along the minus strand of NZ_CP010976.1, from coordinate 302,354 downwards.
GAAACCGTTGTCCTTCAGATCAAGCATAAACATTTCACCTACAACACCCATCGGAGCTGGACGTCTGTATAGATCAAGTACACATCTGCCCCCATTGTTATTCCAAATCTCTGTCAAAGTCTGCTCATGATCATCATTTAACAGCGATAAATGAGAAACCGTTACAGATGAGTCCTGAATCATACCCAGAAGTAACTGCCGATACGCCTCTGCCCAAATCTTCATGACATCTGGTTCAATTAGATCGGTACTGTAATCGAAATCAAGCCACAATTCCTGATTAATATCCGTCACGTTCAGGAACAGATCGTAATGTAAATACTGCACTGGATAGGGAATGATCTCCGTATCCAGCCCATTGAAATTCAATTTCCGTACTGGTCGATCCATATTGAACAAAATGTTAATGACAGGCATCCGGACACTCGGTATTCTTTCGACTAATTTAGCCAAAGAGAAACCTTGATATAAATCCAGTTGTTGCATAGTCATCTTGACAGTGTGAAGGTAATCCGTAATGGAGTCACTGCCATCGACCTGGGTATATACCGGAAACAAATTCACACAGTTACCTATCAGATGGGTTTCACCCATCTGGGACTGTCCCGCCGTCGGAATGCCGACAATAATGTGCCGCTGCCCTGCCAACCGATGCAAAAACAGGTTATACGCTGTGAGCATCGTGATGAACAAGCTATTTTTACTTTTTATACTTAATGTTCTTAGCTCTTTCGTTATAACGCGATCTAATTTTAAGGTATACCTATTTGCATTAAATGTCTTTTTAGACAAATGTCCATTAGGGGAAGGCAACTGCAGCACTGGAATAGATTTATTAAATTTAGTTGCCCAGTATGTCGCTGCTTTATCGGCCTCCTCGCTATGCTGTAGCTTTTCCTGCCACTGTAAGTAGTAACGAAACGGTACAGCTTCAGACAACTCAGGTATATAATTGTGGCATATAGCAGAATAAGCTACCTCCAGTTCCCCTACGAACACGGCAATGGACCAACCGTCTACGACAATATGGTGGAAGGTAAGCACCATAAGATACTCCGCGTCAGCCACTTGTAGCACTGTTATCCGAAATAACGGTTGTTCAGCATGCAGGTCAAATGCTCTAGCAGCATCTATTGCCAACCAACTTTCTATCTTGGATTTGCTACCATCCGCTGATTCTCCTCGGAAATCTTCCACGATGACCGGAACTTCGACTTCCGGCATAATGACCTGGAACTCGCCGCTAGGATCAATGACTGTTCGTAGTGCTTCATGCCGCCTCGTCAACGTGTTTACAGCTTGCTTCAATGCTTGTATATTCAGTACTCCGTTCATCTTAAGCAATACGGACTCATTTAATGAAGCAGAAGCCGGGCCACCTGTTACAGAAGCAATCCACAGTTGTTTTTGTTCATTCGACAAGCTTGCAGTAACGGATTCATCCTCTTTCTGTGATACCACTGCCTGCTCACGAACGACTTTATTCCCATCGTCACCATCTGGCGGATGCGGAGTACCTGGTAGGAATCCACCTCGTTGTAAATCACTGACACTCTGCTTCACGATATGAATAATGGTATCAATATCATCTTGTGTATGTGCTGTGGACAAGAAGCAATTACGCCCTTCCCATACATAAAGACCTTTATGAATTAAATGATAGAAGAACAATTCGATGTCACCAAAGGATACGAACCGGAACAGTGAGCCGTAATTAACCATATGGATTGGAACGCCTCTTTCTTTGAAAAAAGAGTTCAATTCCGACACGAGGTAGTTCGTATTATGATTCAGCTCTTCATATAGCTTGGAGCCTTGTGATTCAAGGTAATCAATTGTCTTTAATGCCATACGCATTGTGAGCGGATGGGTACAGAAGGTCCCCCCCACAAACGTTTTTTGAGCTGCCTTCAATGGATAAGAAGCATCTCCAAAGGTCCATGTTCCACCGTCAATAGGGTCCATAAATTGCTCTTTGCCAGCAACAATACCAATAGGTAAACCGCCACCGACCACCTTCCCATAAATAACAAGATCCGCTTGAACTCCGAACCAAGCTTGTGCCCCACCCAGACCAATCCGAAAACCAGTAATCACTTCATCAAAAATAAGAGCTGTACCAGATTGTAAAGTTATTTCCCGGAGCTGCTTCAAAAATTGATGTGGTTGCAGATCCGGTCTACGACTCTGTACCGGTTCCACTATGACTGCAGCCAATTCATGTGCATGCTTGCGAATAATATCCAATGATTCTGGCTTATTGTAATTTAACATCAACACATCATGGACGTAATTCGCATGTATTCCCGGTGCCATAGGGAGCGCTGACCCCTCATCTGACTCTGGATGAGCAACTCCTAGTACCCCATCAAAAGTACCGTGATAAGAACCGGAGAATACGACTATTTTCGATCGTCCTGTAGCGGCCCTTGCTGTACGTAATGCAACCATCACAGCCTCAGTGCCTGAATTGTAAAAGGCTACCCTATCCACACCTGTAATTCGACTAATCCTGTCTGCTACTTCCCCGGCCAGATCAGACATCGGACCTAATGGCGGCAACGAAGAGAAGGCTTGAGCCTCCATTTCCGAAACGATAAAATCAGGATTATGACCTAATAAGTTGACACCGAATCCCATTGTTAAATCGATATATTCGTTACCGTCTACATCCCACATCTTTGCTCCAGAAGAACGCTTCGCTACGATTGGATAGACAATCTCCTTCCAATAAGAGCGGAACCCCGGAACATTACGGTTATTGGCATGCACATAACGAGTCTGTTGAATATATGATTTGGAGCCCTGCGTAAGGCTCATATACTGATCAAGAAATTGGTTCAAGTATTTCCTCTGTTGTTCGGTAAAGTCCCCATTCTCTCCGATGATCATAGGCTGATAAGGAATAAAGGGTTTCACTTCATCCTGTCCGCCTTTGACTACTTTTAGAGGACGAACCTCTTGTACCTTCATTTGAGAAATACCTTCGTTCATTGAACGACCGCTTAATAGTTCCAGTTGTCGTCCAACAATATCTGATACATTCTGCTGTTGGACATTCATTAATTCAAGCTGTCGTGCGAAAATACGCTCAATCGCAGAATCGCCCACCGTCGCTTGTATCCGATCTTCAATTTCTGCTGAAGCAGTCGCTGCCGATTGTAACCGTTGCTCTTCCAAACCATTCAACACAGTATCTTTTTGTATTGGATCGTCTTGTCTCTTGGATCTGATTGGGTGTAAATTGGCATTTTGGGTTACAAATTGTGTCAAACTGTCCACATTGGTTATAGAATCGAAAAAACGTTCAATAGCTATATCTACATGAAAGATTTGATTTATTTCCTTACGGATTTGGACGAGCATAATGGAGTCAAGACCCATTTCCAAGAAATGAGCATATTCATCAATCTCTTCTACATTTAATCCTGAAGCTTGGCTTACCATTTGTTTAATGGTTTCTTGTACCTCAGACGAGTGGTCAGATACTTCAGTTGTCGTCATCAGCAACTCAGCCGTATTTGATTGCATGAATCTCGGCTCCACCTCTTGTTTATCGATGCGTTCAATCTCTATCCAGCAACGTTTACGATCAAAGGGATATAAAGGCAATGGGATTTTCCTAGCAGGATGAGTGGAGTATAAATGTTCCCAATTCACTCTGGCCCCTTGAACATACCTTTCACATATTCGGTTTAATCGATCCCAATCTGCTATAGAAGCCGATGAAATCGCGACCAGTTCCTCTGTCATTTCTTCGCTAATTTCATTTATTTCATTTTCTGTTATTTCGCCCTGCTTTCGTAAATACTCAGATTCTGTAACAACTCTATAAACTCCCTTGTATATTCCGGGTTGGTCTCCATCTGAAATCAGGGCGTCAAGTTTATGGATCAATTCTTCTCGCGTCGTGCACACGAAAGCAAGTCGATGTTCTAAATGAGCACGGCCTGTAGAAACCGTGTAACAAATGTCCGCAATAGAGTCTCCCGAAGATGCGGATACATAGCTCTTATACCGATAGATTAGCTCATTAAGCGAGCTTTCGTTTTTTGCTGATAGAGTAAATATATAGGGTTGGACAATGTCTTTTGCCTGTTCATCCACTTTTTTATCTACATATTCTTCCATGACGATATGACAGTTCGTCCCGCTAAAACCGAAAGAACTGACTCCGCAGCGTAACGGTTGCTGTGACACATCAAAAGTTGCTAGTTCTGTATTGATATAAAAAGGTGACTGTTCAATATTTATATTTTTATTGGGTTGGCGAAAGTGAACTAACGGCGGATTCTGTCGATGTTTAAGCATGAGAACCGATTTGATCAGACCGGCGATCCCAGACGCCTCAAATGTGTGTCCAATGTTCGCCTTTACGGAACCAAGCGCGCAGTACTGTTTTTTATCTGTATAGCTGATAAAAGCTTTTTCCAAAGCAGAGAATTCGACAGGATCACCCAACTTCGTTCCAGTACCATGGGCTTCTATAAAAGTAAGTGTGTCCGGATGAATGCCCGCATCTTTCCATGCCGCTTGGATTACTTCCGTCTGCGCCGTTGGATTCGGAGCTGTAATCCCGATCGTCGTACCATCCTGGTTTATTGCACTCCCTTTAATGACTGCGTACACATGGTCCCCGTCCTGCAGCGCTTGGCTTAACGGCTTTAATAGCACAGATGCTACCCCTTCACTTACCCCTGTCCCATCAGAATCAGCATCAAACGCTCGAGTCCGCCCATCTTGAGATTCCATATCTAATCCTAATGAAATGGGCAATAGTGATGCCCTAACTCCACCGGCAATAGCCATTTCACATTCACCGTTCCGAATTCCTTGGCATGCCATATGAACTGCAACTAATGAGGAAGAACAGGCCGTATCTATGGTCACTGCTGGACCTTTTAAATCAAGAAAATAAGCAATTCTACTAGCTAAAACTGACGGTAAATTACCTACGATATAATTAGAGATCCGTTCAGGATCATATTTGGAAATAAGTCGTTCATAATCATACCCAACTTTTGAAAATCCAGCATAGACACCTACACTTCGACCGCGCAATTTGTCCCCTGCGTATCCCGCATCTTCAAGCGTATGCCAAGCTTGCTGCGTAAATAATCGTTGATTCGGATCCATGAATTTTGCTTCATTAGGTGTTAATTTGAAGAAAGCATAATCAAACGTATCGATTTCTTCTAAATAACCACCTACTCTGAATTCTGATTCCTGTTTATCCCAACCTATAACTGATAAATAATCTTTAGCATCTTCTCGTCTGCTAGCACTATAAGCTTCAATATGATCGCGGCCTTCTGCTAGATTGCTCCAATATGTTTGGAGATCTGAAGCACCCGGTAAATTAAGTGAAATTCCGATAATGGCGATATCTCTTTGCCTTCTTGTATCTTCATTCTGGTTAGAATCACTCTTGATCCTCTCGCCTGATTCAGATTTGAGGTACTTGGATAATTCGATAATTGATGGATAGGCAAACAAATCAGTAACTTTTAATTTTACACAAAATTTCTGTTCTATCCGATCTGCTATTTGAACCAGTTGTAGAGAGTTTGCCCCCATATCAAAATAACTGCCCTGAATGCTGACCGAATTTCTTTCCAGCACTTCACGAAAAATAACTTGTATTTCCCGCTCAAGTTCACTATGGGTGAGCTCTATTTTACTCAGATCGTCCTTCTCCACTTCAGTAGCAAGTGCAAAGTTTCTTAATTGCTGTGAAATATCTGCAAACTCCCCGTCTTCATACTGCTGGCCGAGCTTATACCGCTGTACTTTTCCGCTAGTCGTTTTGGGCATACGCTTAATCGGAATTACGTCAGCAATTTCCCATCCGCCCCTTTGATTTAGAAGTTTCTTTAACTCCGCAACAGTTGGGATCAGTTTCTCCAGCTTCTTCTTTGAAACGATAAATAAAACAATTTCTTCTTTCTTCAGTTTCGAATTATAAACCCCACATGCGGCTGTTCTTCCGAGTTCTACTCCATCGACTTCCTCTGCGATCCGCTCTATGTCATGGGGGTATATGTTCTGTCCATTAACAAAAATAACATCCTTCTCACGACCGGTTATTACCAACTGAGCGTTACGAAGAAATCCTAAATCTCCCGTCCTCACCCAACCGTCAGAAGTTAATAGATTTCGAGTCGCTTCGGGATTTCTATAATACCCTTGAGTCACGTTATTCCCTTTAATATGTATATGACCAACGATATTATCTTCCACTTCGTTATTCTTCTCATCACAAATCCGAAACTGACAGTAATCAATTGGATAACCAACCTCTACAAAGGACAAGCTCTTAGCAGAATGCGCGTCTACCTCGACAACCTGTTTCCCGATGCCCAATTGTTCACGATCCACGTAAATCGTCACAAACTCATCTTCAACGTTAGGAAAAGAAACTCCGACAGAAGCCTCAGCTAAACCATATACAGTACACATAGAAGTGCGTTTCAATTTATAGGCATCGAGTGTGTCTAAAAAAGTATTGCATAACTCTGTTGATATTGGCTCGGCCCCGTTATATATGACACGAATTCGCGATAAATCCCAATCTACTACCTTTTCTGGTTTGAAAAATTGTAAGAAGTATTTATACCCAAAATTTGGGGATGATATAACAGTGACTTGATGTTCACTTGCTTTCTTAATCCACAGTAATGGCTGTCGAATAAATAGAGAAGTCGACATAATATACTGTTCCAACTCAGCTACGACAGGTGAAATATGGTTGCAAATTAACCCCATATCATGAGTTAGGGGCATCCATTGTAAATATGAATCCTCTGCGGTAACTTTCGAGATATTAAGTATCCCACTAGTGTTATAAATAAGATTCTTATGTGTAAGCATGACCCCCTTCGGATCACCCGTTGAACCTGAAGAAAATTGGATAAATGCAATTTCTTCCGATTTGGCGGTGTACACTTGTGCCGGATGCTGTTGTAAAAATAGATCACTATCGTCAATTAGCGTAACCTTGTCTCGAATCAAGTCGTATAGATCGTTCTGACCACTCTTTATTGTATATTTATGTAAATCATCCAGTATTTTAGATTCTGTCACCATATAGGGACGAGCTAACACATCCCAAATTTTAAATACCTTGCTCTTGTGTTCATCATTATTTCCAATGCTGACCGGAACGGGTATTATTCCACCTAAGATACAACCCCAAAAAGCAATGATAAAGTAACGGTTATTCTCTATTTGAAACACAACTTCCTGCCCCTGACTTACTCCTGATGCTTGAAGATTACCGAGAAAGGCTAACGCTTGTTCATACAGTTCTTTATATGTGAGACGGTCTTCATGATCATCACTTTCAATAAAGGTGATTCCTCTATTTTCCGATTTCCCTCTTTCTTCAATAACGTCGATTAGTGTTGTAAATTGCTTCGTAAACATGTTCTTCCTCCCCAAACAATGTATTATCGATTCATTCACACATTACCCTTAAAGCACTTATGGTAGTTTTTTTACGATTTTTAACTGTTCATCCGTAGATAGTTGCTTGCTAATACATATAAATTGTAGAAGTTCCCTTACTTGATCCATCGTTTTGGTCATGTTGATATCTCTATCATTATTAATTTGGTCAATGATCTTTTTGACATGATTGATAGGCTCTATAACACCCTTCATATATTGTTCAGTATCCTTATTGCGGTTCCGGGCAATTAAAGTTGCGGTTAAAGCTTCCTGAATACGGGCGCTGATCGCTGTACGACCATATTGCACTGTATCGAACGTTGCGCGTAAATTCTCTAACTCATCCGGGCTCTCAAAATGATGGGTCCGTATTGTGGGAAAGCTTTCTTTCATCAGTTGACTCAGTACCTGCCTGGGCCCGATTTCTACCGTCTGGCTGACTCCATTCCGATACATATATTCCATCGTCTCTAACCAACGAACCGGATGTGTCATTTGACGATGTAGAAGTTTAACCAGCTCTTGGCTCTCATACGGAAGAGCAGTCACATTTGAAATAATGGGCCACTGCCAGTTTTTTAGCTCGTATTGATTCAATTCATCTACCAATTTGTCTGCCGCTAAGCTCATCATTGGGCTGTGGAAAGGGGCGCTGACATTCAAATATTTAACACTAGCACTAGGGATCACTTTCAACCTGTCACTAATTTCGCTGATGGCCTCTTGATGGCCTGCCACAACATGCTGTCGCAATGAATTACAGCATGCGACCACAACCTGCTTGGTTTCTGTAGAAATCTCGCTGCACCATTGCTCCAACTGCTCTCTAGAAACATTCATTACTGCTGCCATAGCTCCTAGACCCGAGGAAGCCGCATCCTGCATAAGCATTCCTCTTTTCCTTACTATTCGGAGCCCGTCCTGAAACGACATAACACCTCCACATACAAGAGCAGAGTATTCACCAAGGCTGTGCCCTGCCATAAGAAAAGGTTCCCATCCAAGTTCTTGTCTACCAATTTCAAAAGAGATGACACTTACAGTCAAAATAGCTGGTTGTGTGTTCATAGTCTGCATGAGTTGTAAATGACTGCCCTCGAAGCATAGTTTAGTAAGATCACAACCTAACGTATCATTTGCTTCTTCAAATAATAGTTTTGCCGTATTGAATTGATCCCACAATTTTTTCCCCATACCTACATATTGAGAACCTTGTCCTGGGAACAAAAAGGATATTTTTGTCATCTGCAGACCTCATTTCTCTAATTAATTTCTACGAAATTGTCCAATTGAATGAACATAAAAGAGTTGGAAGTGTTAGCGATTGATGTTATTTAGTGGTAAAGCGAAGATGATCAGTCACACTATAACGCCCTCCTAAAATGGTATTATTAGTGTTATTTAATTATTATTATTAATAAATCCATATTAAAGATCATTATCCATAACATAACATATTTAATTTTTTAGTCAATTATTTAATGTAAATTTTTTGTAATAATTATGTTAATTTTGCATTCTGTTGACACTTTATGTAAAAATAAATAACTATCTCAAAGATAGAAAACGCCGAAATCCCCGGTTGTTCTTTAGTTGTCCAAACACACTCTCTGGCCCTGTCATTTGGCGTACGGAAAGGACATACCCTTCTTCGTTTCGCAGGGTTTCACGTTTCTTGTAGTGAAGATACTCCATACCAGTCTCTTAAATACATTAAATACAAAAAAAAAAAAGAACCTCCCATAAATTTGGAAGATTCCTCTTTATCTATACTATTTATCTCTTAGCCGATCTATTTCTCAATAAGTGTGAAATCATCGAAATGAAAAGCTGGAGCTACAATACAAGTTACAAATGCAGGTTCATCGGTCAGGGCTTTTGCCGTTTGCCACACTTTAGCGGGTACAAGTGCTTGTGGCTGTTGTCCATTCTCAATGTCCATCCCAATAATAATTTTCTCGCCCTCTTCGGGATTCTTTTCACTTCCACCTAATGTGAGTTCCACAGGACCTCCAGAATGATACAGCCATAGTTCATCTGACAACACGACATGCCATTCTGACACTTCACCTGGGTGTAATAAGAAGTACGTTGAGCTTGCTGCAGCTCTAGCACCGGAGTATTCAGGTCCTAATACTTCTTTAGGAATTTTATAAGATGCTTTCCATACTTCTTTGTACCATCCGCCTTCCACATGCTTATCCATTCCTAATTGCTTAACCAACGGTGATTGTTGTTGCTCCATAGCGACTTCTCTCCCTATTCTTTAAGTAAATAGCTTAGATATATTTGTAGCCCATTTTACATGATTTCACAACTTTCGTCACGCTCTGTATCCCATATCGTGTTCTGACTGAGGAAATTTTATTGCCTATAATACATTTCATCATTGACGACCAGTATCAATATATGTTACTTTAAGTTAACTAGTATAAATTAGTAAGTTGATTTATTAATATTAGCAATACAATTATTACAATAAGATATGGAGGCTTAAATCATGACTACTTTTATAGATTTAGTTCAATCTCGCAGATCAGCTATGAATTTTGTGGAGGGTATCAAGATCCCTCAGAATGAGCTGGAGGAAATGTTCTCTTACGCTCGCCTGGCACCATCGGCTTATAATCTTCAACATACACACTATAAAGTTATCGCCGACGAGAATTTAAAAGAAGAGATTCGTAAGGGTGCCTACGGCCAATATAAAATCCACTCAGCCTCAGCAGTCATTATAGTACTGGGGGATAAGCATGCTTATCTGCAAGCACCAGAAATATACGGAGGACTTAAGATGCTAGGTGCAATGTCGCAGGAGCAATTCGATCAACAAATCGAATCTATTAACAGTGCCTACATAGGAAATGATGCTTTTCAACGCGATGAAGCTATCCGTAATGCGTCCCTGTCTGCGATGCAGTTCATGCTGATTGCCCAAGATAAAGGCTGGGATACTTGTCCAATGATTGGCTTCGATCCAGAAGCGATCAAGACCACCTTGAATCTGCCAGACCATCTGGTTCCCGTTATGATGATCACGATTGGAAAAGACAACAAGCGAAAAATAAGACCACGCGGCTACCGTAAGCCAGTCAATGAATTCGTTGAGTTTTTCTGACTACAAATGCAGAAGCTTGCTCAAGTCTAAATCTGACTTTAGCAAGCTTCTTTTCAAAATAAATTCCAAAGTAAAGTAGTTGTTATTCTATTAGCGATTTGTTGATTACATCGATTCCTGTTATAGTTCCTGATAACGTATCTGCGGTGAAGTAAATAGTTACCTCACCATATTCATACATCATAACATAGCCACCCTCAGCATCATCCTCGCCGATATAGCTGGGCTTTCCTAACTGCGCTTTTACTTTAGCAAATGTCTTGTTCGGGAACCCTTCTCTACCAATGGATACTCCATATAGTTGGCCAGCGGGAGAGCCCGGAACATTGAAACAAAGTCCTGCATACGGAAGCTTGTTGAATATCCAGAATTGCCCCCCAGTCCAATTGTACGACCGTTTCGGACTACCCAGTAATTTCACTACTTGAGACTTTTTCATCCCTAACTGAATATCAAAGCCAGGTATCTTCCCTGCTTTTAGCGAAGCTACCGTATTCTTATCTAGCTTGAATGTACGAGAAGCAGCACTCGCGTGTGGAATACCTACACTGCAAAACAACAAAATCAAGACTATTAAACCTAATACTCTCTTCAATTGAATAACCCCTTCCCATTCACTATATTCCTATAACCCTAGCATGCTTTGTGGATTATATTATATCTTTAAGAAAGTTCACAGGAAATGGAATCCAATTAAGTATGACTATCATTCATAAAAATTTATCTTGCCACAAGATACATATATTGGTATGATATTGCCCTTCTCTCATTTTCACCTTGACTGAAGTCGACGAATCTACTCGTCCACACACTTATCGGAGGTGCTTCATGCTTTATTTAACTTTGGCTTCAAAAGCTTACAACCGTAATTTGCAATATCGTGGCGCTCATATGCTGCATAATATTGCGAGCGCACTGTTCGGCTACATGTATGCCTCCATCTGGATCGGCATCGGCGAGGGCCGCTCCCTCGGAGAATACGGAATTCAAGGTATGGTCAGCTACATTGCATTTACACAAGCTGCGCTCTGGATTTCGGGATTTATGACTAACGGACTAGGCATCCCCCAATCTGTACGAACCGGTCAGATCTCACTTGATCTTATGCGACCCGTTCATCTATTCCCACATCTTATGAGCAAGGAATGGGGACAAATTACCTATCAATTTTTGTACAAATCTATCCCTATCTACGCCATTTACCTTCTCGTATTCTCACTTCGAGTCCCCAATCACTGGTCTTCCATTCTTTATTGTATCTTAGGTTTGATTAGTGCTGCCTATCTAGCTATCTGTATGAACTATCTCATCGGTGTAACTGCACTGTGGACGACCGAATCCAATTGGCTACATTGGACAAATCATGCCATGATCACGTTGCTTGCTGGCTTTTTCATTCCACTCGAATGGTTGCCGTCTTGGCTGCAAACCATTAGTTGGCTATCACCTTATCCCTTCCTGTTATATGTTCCAACTCGTATTTATCTTGGTTTCGAAGATGGATCTCTCCTGCTTGGTTCGTTATTCTGGTGCATATTCCTAACCTTTTTGTGTCTCATTGTCACTAGCATCTTGCGCACCAAAGTGGAGGTACAGGGCGGATGAATGACCATTTCTTATTTAGAATGTATACGATTCTTATCTGGACCAGCTTGAAAAGCCGGATGCAATATAAATTTAATTTTCTACTATCGTCCTTCCTAGCCGCTCTCATTCAAATCGCTGAATTTTTGATGATCGCCATCGTGCTTAATAAATTTGGTGCCGTTAAAGGCTGGTCATTGTATGAAGTTGGCTACCTATTTGGCGTCATGACACTTTCCAAAACCATTTATCGCACTTTCGCTAACGATGTACATCACCTTGAGAATTATTTAGTTAGTGGTGATCTAGACCAGCTTCTCACTAGACCCATCCCTATATTACTAGCACTCATGTCGCAAAACTTCCGACTAATGCTTGGTGAGCTTCTGCAAGGAGGAGCTATTCTATGCTGGTCAATGATTGGTCTTATTCATGCTGGTCAGATTACTTGGGTAGCCATTCCACTTACGCTTTTCATTATTAGTACAGGTGCTGTCATTCTGTTCTCAATTGGTCTGGCTACGGCAACGATCGGTTTCTGGCTTACACGTATCTCTGAGCTACAAACACTCACAGAAGATGCTTCGCATACCGCGGCGAGGTATCCGCTTACCATCTATCCGAGTTGGCTGAAATCTATGCTACTTGTCGTGATTCCTGTGGGCTTCGTTAACTATGTACCTTCACTATTTATTCTGCGAGGTGAACTAGGAGGCTGGATTCTCTTCGGAGTGGCAGGCATTGCTATGATTTGCTTAATTGCCGCTTTACGATTCTGGACGTTCGGATTGACGAAATATCAAAGTACGGGAAGTTAACGGAGAAGGAGGATATCATGTCTACTAAATCACCTATTATACAAGTTAAGAATATAAGTAAAAGCTTCCACACCCCTGTTGTGCAAGAAGGTCGTTTCTCAGGGCTCAGGACACTGTTCTCCAAACAATATCATATAAGAGAAGCGGTACGTAGCATTAACTTCACTATTGATCAAGGAGATTTCATAGGTTATATCGGTCCTAATGGTGCTGGTAAATCGACAACCATTAAGATGCTAACTGGCATTCTCCATCCAACATCTGGAGAAGTTCGTATTCATGGTGTGAATCCCCATCGTGATCGTCGCTCTGTAGTTCAACGGTTAGGTGTCGTCTTCGGACAACGTAGCCAGCTTTGGTGGGATCTACCAGTAAAGGACTCCTATGACATCCTAGCACACATGTACAAAGTAGACCCCAAGGACAAAATGAAGAGATTAGGTACATTAGCAGAATTGCTAGATCTAGAAGAGTTCTGGGCGACACCCGTTCGCAAGCTATCACTGGGTCAACGCATGCGAGCTGATATTGCCGCAGCTATGATTCATGACCCAGACATCCTATTCCTGGATGAACCTACCATTGGTCTAGATATCTCTGCAAAGCGAAACATTAGAGGTTTCCTGAAGACGCTTAATAAAGAATTTGGTAAGACCGTCCTACTCACTACCCATGATATGGACGATATTGAGCAACTATGTGAGCGGGTCATGGTCATTAATCACGGTGAATTAACTTATGATGGAACAATCCAACATCTAAGAAAGAAGATTGGTCTCCCTACTTTAATCACTGTAGCCTTTACTGGCGAATTTCATGTTCCAGTATCGTCGACGCACCCCATAAATATCGTTGAAACCAATGATCACGATGTCACCGTCGAAATTAACAGAGAAGAATTGAATGCTATGGACATTCTTCGTGAGCTGAGCACATGGGGCGAGGTCGAAGATATTCATATGGAGGAACCAGCCTTTGAGGATATTATCCACCGAGTTTATTGAGGACTCACTCCAATGGACTTAGCATCTTGCTTTACCAGTGTTGCTACATTGGGAGTAACATTCGATAACGCCGAACATTCACGAAATGCAAAGTGCTTACAATTCACGCATTTATTACGATCTAATTGGTGCAGAGCGTGATTAATAGCTTCTCCCGTGTGTTCGAAGAAATGTTCTTCTCCTATCAGCTCACACAATCCCGTCTTTCTCAATACTTCCATAGGTTGGGACTGAATACCTGATAGGAGCACCTGTCCCTCATTAGCCTTAGAATATTTCACAATGCTAGCTAATTGTGAGTCACCCGTCGTATCCATGAAAGGTACTTTACCCATTCTCAGTAACACAATTTTAGGGTTCCTATGAATCGTGTCCATGATAGATTTAGCAAATAAACTTGCTGCGCCGAAAAATAATGGACCTTTAATCGTATAGATATTGATTTGTGGACAATCGTGATTTTCGGTTACCATATGTCCCTTCAAATGCTCGTCGACTGCATCGAGATCAGGTAGTACCTTCGTAACTGTCAGAATTTCACTCATTCGCTTCACGAATATAATGATAGCTAACACTAGGCCTATTTCTACTGCTGTTGTTAAGTCTGTAAATACCGTCAATAAAAAGGTAATCAGTAAAATAAGTGAGTCACTTGTTCTTGTTCTTAATACATGCATAAACTCTTTGCGTTCACTCATATTCCACGCCACCAACATTAAGATAGGTGCCATACTGGCTAATGGAATATGAGATGCGTAAGGAGCAAATAATATAAGAACTAAGAAAACAACTACTCCGTGTATAATGCCGGATAATGGAGATACTGCCCCACTTTTAATATTCGTTGCCGTTCGGGCAATAGCCCCGTCGCTGGAATCCCCCCAAACAATGGCGTCACCATATTAGCGATCCCTTGCCCAATAAGTTCACGGTTACTATTATGACGACTTCCCGACATGCTATCCGCAACGACAGCTGATAACAAAGATTCAATACTACCCAGCATAGCAATAAGAAAGGCTGGACCTATGAGGTTCTGTACAGTACCCCATGTTATATTTGGTATATGAAATTGAGGAAGTGAACTCGGAATAGCACCGAAGGAAGATTCAATGGTAGCTACATGTCCTTCAAAAAATATAGCTGCAACTACACTCGATATCACAAGACCAACCAACGAACCTGGAATCTTTGGTAGAAATTTAGAAGTTAGTAAGATAACTGCGAAGCAAAGGGCTGCAGTAATGACACTGTATGAGTTAATAGTCGTGATATGCATAACGATTTCCTTCATATTAGGCAGGAAATTCTCATGGCTCTTTAATCCCTGTAGTCCTAACAATTTGGCTATCTGACCACTGAAGATAATTACAGCAATACCTGCAGTAAACCCGACCGTAACCGGCTTAGGTATAAACTTAATGAGCACCCCTAGTTTAAATACACCCATGAGTACTAGAATCATCCCTGCCATGAAACCAGCAACCAATAAATTTTCATATCCATATTGGATAACTATAGCGAAAATAATAGGAATAAATGCACCCGTTGGTCCCCCAATTTGAAATTTGGATCCACCCAACAGAGAAATGATAATTCCAGCAATGATCGTTGTATAAATCCCATATTCCGAATTCACTCCAGCAGCAATAGCAAATGCCATCCCTAGTGGAATGGCGATAATCCCCACGATCAGTCCAGAGATAAGGTCTTTCCGTAACATTGATTTATTATAACCCTCGAACCTTCCTGTCCACTTCATCCCATGTACCTTCTTTTTCTAATATTTGAATATTTGATTATTTGAATATATAGAAAACAATACGCCTATCAGTTGATCATGTCAAACACAAAAATCACCAAAAAAGGCGACCCCTAGCGTTACTTAAGGATCTCCCCGTCCGAAGATTTATGTCTCTTTCCGTATACCTTCTAGTAGTGAGATAGCATCAACAAGGTGATTATCAAAAATTTGCTTAGCAACCGTCAACAAATCTTTAATTAGTGGATCTCGTAAAGAATAAATAACAGAGGTGCCATCCTTCAATCCGTATACGACATTTCTATTTCTTAATACAGCCAATTGCTGAGATACAGCAGAACCTTCAGACCCTAAAATAATTTGTAGCTCATTAACATTCTTATCCCCTTCACATAGGACTTCAAGGATTCGAATTCTCATGGGATGCGCTAAGGCTTTGAAGAAATCAGCTTTAAATTGTTGTATATCTTGATTCATATTCATTGCTCCTTAGTCGCCTTAGTAACTTATATTATTCATGATGTAAACACTACATTATCATAGCATATATGATTTTGCCATGAACATAATAATACACCCTTCCAGTACTTCGATACACGAACCAGACCCACCTCTATAACTATTTTCAAAAAAATACGGCGCCTACACTTAGACGTCGTCTCAATAGATTTTGATTAAACACGACATGTACAAGACAAAAAAACGGCAATTGAACTATTGTTCAATTGCCGTTCACTTATTCAATTAGAACCTAACGTAACTTAACTTTCTAAGTCTATTCTCTTTAACAGAGCGTCTACAATCCCGCTTTTACCGATTGGCTCTGTCTAGAGATAACGAATAATGCGCCCCATATAAGAACGAATCCTAAAATTTGAGCACTCGTAATAATCTCTTGAAATACAATCCAGTTAATCAGGACACCGACCATAGGGAAGCTTAATTCCGCAAATGTAGCTACCGAAGCCTTGGTCGTTGTTAGTCCCTTATAATATACGAGTAAACTAAGTAATCCGGGCAACAAGGCTTGACCCAATAAATTGAGCGATACTCCCGCAATAGCTAAGGTTCCCGTAGGTAAATTCCAAGCTGCTCCTTCACTCCATGTAATAGCAAATAACAGAGGTAAAGCCAATATGAAGCGTAATGAAGTCACCGTCTCGTATTTCATTTGTCCAACCATTAAACGTCCCATAACCGTTGAACCACCCCATAGAGCTGCTGCACCAAGTGAGAATAAACTACCCACTTGAACAAATTCATTCCAATGACCAAATGGCACTTTAAAACCAAACGTCAGTAAATACGTTCCCACAAGAGCTAAAATGAACAAAACGGAAAAGTGTCGTGGCAATCTCTCTTTCAATAACATTCTAGCCAAGATAATGGCAAACAATGGCTGTAATTTCTGAAGTAACAATACAGCATTGATATTACCATCAACCAATCCCTTCGTGAACAATATCGTTGCAAACGCTGAACCACCCCATGATAAAAAGAGTAATGCAGCAACATGCTTCATTCCAAGTCCCCGGAGTTCACTGCGCTGTCTCCACAATATTGGAGCAACAAATAGCACAATAATAATATGCTCAAGTAATACAATTTGCGTTGAAGTAAGTGACTTCAACAATATAATCCTAAATAAAGGATCAACACCCCAGAGCGCAGCCCCCAATACAACTAACCAGAAGCCACTACTGCTCCCCTTTTCTTTTGGTAATGATAGCTTCTTTTGTACATTTACACTTTCGTTATCCATATCCCTATCCCCTTAGCCTGAATATGGGGTTCTTATGCGGAAAGCCCCCGTTTCATCGACACTAATCGATAGAAGCGGGGGCTGATCAAATAAGCTTGTAGGGAATTTAAATTCCACAACATGCCAATCTCTTGATCTTCTCCCATCCGGACTTTACCGTCGGCCTTGGAATCTCACCAAGTCAGTCACCATTTCTTATTCAAAATGGCGAGTCGCGGGCTTAAGTTCATTCAAAGATAGAAGGACTTTCACCGCCGGTTAGGAATTTCACCTACCCCGAAGATCCATATTCATAATGTTTAAAATGTGATGTTTCAATTCTAAGCTAATAATACTACGTTATCTTATCTTACTCTGTTACAATAGTCACATTCACTTTATAAAATGACGTATTTTAAGCAAATTCATTGATTTGCATTCATTATACAATAAAACTACAAAACTTGTCGAAGATTAAATCCAATGAAGAAATCTTTGTTTTATCAAAACCTTAACTTCATATCTTCCAGTTATAACAATAAAAAGACTTAATACTTGTACTAAGTCTCATTCATTCTTATAATAAGCTCTCAATATCCTGCTCCATATCAATGGTATCTGTCATGGCTTCAAAACGATGAATCACGTTACCATTTCTATCTAATAAGAATTTAGTGAAATTCCATTTAATAGAATCGCCATGCATATACTCTGGCACTTTCTCATTGATGACTGAAGTTAATAGCTTAGATACAGGATGAAAAGGATTAAATCCTTTAAACGGCTTAACCGCTGTCAAATAGTTAAACAATGGATGAGCATGCTCATCTCTCACATTCAACTTTTCAAACATAGGAAACGTTACCCCGTAATTCAACTTACAAAAAGTTTTAATTTCTTCATTGTTACCAGGTTCTTGATCATCAAAATGGTTGGAAGGAAACCCTAATACCACAAATCCTTTGTCTTTATAGCGATCATATAATTTTTGTAAATCTTCATACTGATAAGTAAATCCACATTTACTGGCCGTATTTACAATCAATACAACCTTTCCTTTAAAGGCTTCTAATGAACTAACTTGACCATTCATTCCCACAGCTTGAAAATTAAAATCATAAATACTCATCTTAGTTTTCCTCTTATTCATATGTAATAGTTTATTGTTACTATGTTTATTCTAATCGAAATCATGATTAAAGTCATGATTTCGATTAGATAAATTAAACCTCAAACCATGAGATGAATCGACTACAGAGTTGCTTCAATCTTCTTATTCTTCTCAACAAAGCGCTCATTATGAGAAGATACATACGCCACCTTAGAGGCTTCGGGATCCATATATAATTTAGCACTGTTCAAAGCTAGTGCTCCATCGACGAAAGTCCCTGCAATCAGCCGTACTTTGCTAGGATGACTTACAAAATCACCTGCAGCAAATATCCCAGGTATGTTTGTCTCCATCTTGTCGTTTACCACAAGTAAATCATCTTGAATATTTAGTCCCCAATCGAGTATCGGACCATAATCACACCTCATACCATGATTGATGATGACATGATCAACATCAAATCGGATAACTTCCTCAGTCTCCATGTGCGTGACTGACACCTGATCAATTGATGTTCCATTTCCATGTAACTGAGTCAATGCGTAGGGTGTCCGTACGTCTACAGAGGACTGCTTCATCTTAAGCACGTTAAATTCATGCCCCCCGAATCGATCCCGACGATGTACAACGGTGACACTTGCAGCAATCGGTTCCAATTCATTCGCCCAGTCAACTGCTGAATTACCGCCTCCTGAGATAAGGACATGCTTCCCACGGAAACCTTCTAGCTCTTGTACGGTGTAGTGTAGATTGGTTACTTCATAACGATCCGCACCCTCGATATCTAACTTTTGCATGGTCAAGATACCATATCCAACGGTCAGAATAACCGTTCGAGTCAAGTGCTTCTCCCCCGTTGCGGCAGTCAATAGAAAATTTCCATCAGCTAACTTATCGAGTTTCGTAATCTGCTGGTTTAAGCATACGGTTGGATCAAACGTTCTTGCTTGCTCATCCAGCTGTGAGATTAGCTTCTCTCCCATAATGGGAGTAACCCCCCCAACGTCCCAGATGATTTTCTCAGGATATATAAGAATACGTCCTCCCAGCTCAGGTCCGTACTCAATCAATTTTGTCTTTAGATCACGCATACCGCTATAGAAGGCAGTGTACATTCCTGCGGGGCCTCCACCGATAATAGTAACATCAAACAGTTCTAATCCTTCAGTCATGACAATTCCTCCAATATGATTTATCGATTTACAAACGTATTTTCATGAACCTTTCCGTCATATATCAAAATTGAATTGAGCACGATGTAATCTACTATACATACCACCAGCCGCTAGCAATTCTGTATGATTTCCTTGTTCGGTAATGCCCTCTTCTGTAACGACAACAATGCGATTGGCATTCTTGATCGTTGCTAGGCGATGTGCGATGACTAATGTAGTGCGACCCTCTGATAGTTCAGCAAGGGATTCTTGAATAGCTGCTTCTGTCTCCGTATCCAGCGCTGAAGTGGCTTCATCGAGAATAAGAATAGGAGGATTCTTAAGGAACATTCGTGCAATCGAAAGCCGCTGCTTCTGTCCACCGGATAATTTCACGCCGCGCTCACCAATTAGCGTATCCAGCCCTTCATTCTGTGACAGAATAATTTCCTCCAATTGTGCACGTTTCGCTGCAGTCCAAATCTCTGCCTCCGTTGCGTCGAGCTTACCATAAGCAATGTTCTCTCGAATGGTTCCATCGAATAAGAACACATCTTGCTGCACAATCCCAATTTGCTTACGCAATGATTCGAGCTTCATCTGCCTTATATCCATACCATCCACTATGATACTTCCAGATTTGACATCGTAAAAGCGCGGTAACAAACTACATATCGTGGTCTTACCCGCTCCCGAGGGTCCAACAAATGCTACGGTTTCCCCAGCTTGAATGTTTAAGCTAATATCTCTCAATACATCTTCTTTGTTCTCATAACCAAAGGTCACATTTTTAAATTGAATGTCACCTTTCAGATGATCAACATAGACTGCATCGGAACGATCAGCCACATCCGGCTCTGTTTCAAGTAAATCGTTGTATCGTCTGAAGCCTGCAATTCCTTTGGGATACATCTCAATAACTTGGTTAATCATTCGAATAGGATCTAAGAACACATTGGATAACAATACAAAAGCAATAAATTCACCATGTGTCATATGTCCTTCTATGACAAACCAAGTACCACAACCGAGAACAAATAAAGAAACGGAGCGCATAAGTATGTAACTTAGTGATGAATTCAAAGCCATAATGCGATAAGCAATCGACTTCGTCTGACGGAAACGCTCGTTATTGACAGCAAAGCGACTTTTCTCATGAGTCTCATTCGAGAATGCTTGAACGACACGAATACCACTTACGTTGTTCTCAACACGAGCATTAAAGTCAGCAATATCCGCAAACATACGGTTAAAGGCACGTGTCATTTTTTTACTGAAATAAATAGATAAATAAATAAGTAAGGGAACAATCACGAAAGTAAGCACTGCCAGCTGCCAATTGATAGATAACATTAAAGAGAACGCACCCACCAACGTCATTACAGCAATGAATAAATCCTCAGGACCATGGTGAGCAATCTCTCCAATATCCATCAAATCATTCGTCATTCTGGATACAAGATGCCCTGTCTTCGTATTATCAAAAAATCGAAAAGAAAGCTTCTGAACATGATCAAACAACTTTTTTCTCATATCTGTTTCAATGTTTATGCCTAACATATGGCCCCAATAGGAAACCACATAATGCAGTACAGAACTCACTACATAAATAGCTAACAAGACGACACACGCCCATATAATGACGCTCCAGTCCCCGCCCGGAAGATAATCATCTAATACCCTATTTACAGCAAGGGGGAAGACTAATTCAAGAATAGCTGCAAAAATTGCACAACCGAAATCTAATATGAAAAGCCCTCTATAAGGCCGATAGTATGAAAAAAACCGACGTAGCACGTTGCACCTACTTTCTATATATTTTAAAAAAAAGGTTGAAATAGGCTAGCCCTTTGTCCGTGAGAGTAAGTAGAGAAAGTAAGGTGCACCAATGACTGCAACGACAATCCCCGCTGGAACCTCAGACGGACGTATAACCCAACGACCCAGAGTATCGGCTACAATAACAAGAAAACCACCAATTAAAGCTGATGCAGGAAGTAGTGCCTGATGCCGAGGTCCAACAAGTCTTCTCCCTAAATGAGGAGCAATCAGACCGACAAAACCTATACCCCCACTAACGGATACACAAGAACCGGCAAGACCCACTGCAGCGGCTAGTAGCAATAAACGTTCTTTTTCGACTCTCGTTCCAAGGCCCTGAGCCATTTGATCCCCCAGACTCAAGACATTAAGTACGCGAGCTTTTGACATAACGTAAGGGATTAATATGACGATCCACGGTAGCAAAGCCAGAACAAACTTCCAAGTCGATCCCCAGATACTACCTGCCATCCAAGTAGCCACGGTCTGATATTGATCAGGTCTTAGATTTAGAGTAAGTACAATGGTAACTGCACTAATTCCAGCAGCCACTGCTATTCCAGTTAATAACAACCGTGAAGGAGATATTCCTTCATGACGCTTATAGGAAAGTGTGTATATTAACATGGCTGTCAACCCTGCACCAAGCAAAGCTAGAACTGGCAATAAGAAAGTGGGTGCAGCAGTCGTTGTTGGATAAAAGGAAATAAACAGCATGACTACTAGCCCTGCTCCTGCGTTAATCCCCAGAATACCAGGATCAGCCAGTGCATTACGTGAAATTCCTTGTAAAATACAACCTGAGACAGCAAGTCCTGCTCCGACAAGGACAGAAATAACAATCCGTGGAAGTCTAAATTCAAATAGAATAAGTTCTTGTTTATCTGTACCATATCCAAATAAAGTACGTAACAATTCCATCGGTGAAAGCCTGATGAACCCTGTATTCATACTGATCATAAACGCAATAATAATGAGTGCACTAAATATCGAGATGACTGTTATATCACGAACTTTCTTTCGGCGATCTGCTGATAATGTTTGCGATTCAATAGATGACATTTATAATGCTCTCCTTTCTTTACGTGCAAGATAAAGGAAGAACGGTACGCCAATCAGAGCAATTAACGCTCCAATAGGTGTCTCATAGGGTGGATTAATAATACGTGCTGTTAAATCTGCTAACATTACAAGCAGACTCCCCAACACAGCTGAACAAGGTATAATCCAGCGATAATCAACACCTACAAGCATACGTGTCAAGTGAGGGATAATCAGTCCTACAAAACCAACCACACCGACAACCGATACAGCCGAACCTGCTAATATTAGAACGATTATCGCTCCAAGTAATTTGACTAATTTGGTTCGTTGACCAAGTCCTGCTGCAATATCGTCCCCGAGGCTAAGGAGTGTAATGGAGGGAGATAGCATAATCGCACCTATAATTGCCCCTCCAACCCAAGGAAACATAATTTTGAGCTGTAACCAAGTCGTTCCAGCTACTCCGCCGGCATACCAAAAAGCCAAATCTTGTCCAATACGGAAATATAACTGAATACCTTCACTTAACGCAGACAATAAAGCACTAACCGCTGCTCCTGCAAGAACAAGACGAATTGGACTCAAACCTGTTCTAGAGAATGATCCTACGCCATAGACAAGCCCTGCTCCAAGTGCTGCCCCGAGAAATGAAAACATAATTAAATACAAAAAGGGTAGACCTGGCGCAAAAGCAAAACAGAGCGCAAGCGCAAATCCTGCTCCTGAGTTTAATCCAAGAAGCCCGGAATCAGCTAATGGATTTCGTGTCATTCCTTGCATAATTGCACCTGCTACTGCAAAACAGGCACCTACCATGGCTCCGCCAAGAACACGTGGAAAACGTAAATCCTGTATAATTTGATGCTGCGTTAATTCAGGATTAAAGTGGAAAATAGCATCCCACACGACTGACAATTTAATATCCGCTGCTCCTAACGAGATACACAGACCTATCCCAAATACTAGCGCAATCATTCCACCAACTAATATTAACGTTGCCGCCCATGGACGAGATGGATATTTTACAGCTGATGGTTTCTCTACTTCTTCGCCTGCTTTTATTGAGTATTGCATTTATTTCTCCCTTTCTAAATCCAATGATATTGATTATCATTCGCATACTTATCTATATTATATATAATATCAAGATTTGGCAATGGACAAATGTCACTTTTTTCTTGTACAAAATGTTGGATGACAACAATGCCTCTAATCCATTGGTCTATTGGAGATATAAAGAAGATGCTTTGTTATTGTTCAAATCGAGATGTATAATGTTCCTTACATCAAAGCATTATTTTCTATATTTAGATATAAGGAGAGATACACATGGAATACTCAGCAGATCAAGTGGCTGAATGGATGCTTAATGAAGTAAAGTCTTCTGGGAGGTTAGATCAGACTGAAGCCGTTTCTCATATTCTAGCTAACTTCGGTGAAGCATTTATTTATGTTAACGAGAATGGGAACCCATCCATTTCTAAAGATGCCAAAAAGGCATTTAAAAAGTTACATGGAGGTAAAGCAGCATGGGATCGGGAAGGTTTCTTCTGGTATTGGACTTAACATGACCTTCATGAGATAACCATATTAAAGCCGATCTGTGGGGTTCATTCCTACGGATCGGCTTTATTAGTATATCGTCATTCTATTTACATCCAGACCTCTTGTAGTGCAGACCGGAATAAGGCATCCAATTGTTCTTTATGTTCACTTTTTGCGGTAAGCATTCTAGGTGCCAATGCTTCATAGTAGGCTATACGTTCTTCCAGAAATTCATTAAGAACTTCTATTCTTGGTTCATAATCCATTTCATCTCCTGCCTTTTTGCGCACAAGGAGATTCTCAATGGCTGCACTCAGTTCACTATTCTTGGGAATACATTCATCAACTAATCGATCAAATTCCATCGGTGGCATGGTATGATGATGTTCGATCCATTGACATCCTAGAATCGGACGCAGCACGTAAAAGTATTTTTTGATTTTGACCTGTTCCCCTTGAAGATAATCTCTATAATTCCCTTTCGCCATATGGAGATAATGTTGCATACTGGTTCGTGAGGAATAAATAAAGTAACACATCTCGCGAATCTGCTCAGCGATCGAAGTCGTTTCCAAGTACAGAATCGGAGACTGTAGCCACTCCAGCAAGGGCGGGTTCGATTTTTTAAGCAGATAAAGTGCCTTCTTGAGATCCCAACCATTAATATCCAGCATATTGCTAATGGGCTGTTCAATAACATCTCTTTTATCAAAAATAGATAAGTACCATTCTACGGGGCGCACATATATGAAACGAACATCGTAATCGCTATCCTTTGATGGAAATCCCCATGCCCGGCTCCCAGACTCACAAGCATATATGATCTTAACGGATTCTTCCTCTTCTATCTTTCTCAATTGTTGCATAATATGTTGCTTCATAATCGGCATATTCATCTCCTCCATTTAACTTCATCGCATCTATACTTTTCTAGTACCTTATCTTCTTCTGCACTTATCATCGCTTATTCAAGCGTAAACGAACATGGCAAAAGTATGGCGATAAATAATAATTTTGGGTACTTACGACGGCAGCCCTGTTACAATGAGAAGATATTATTCATCTGCATTACAATCGGAGGTTGACATGGCTAAGGAAAGCTTTGATAAAGAGATTCAATTTCTACGTATGCTTGTCCTAACAAGTGGGGCTTATAGTCGCCAACAATTCGCGGATCGTCTCGGTATTTCTGTCCATACTTTTGATAAAACAATCCGTAAATTAAAAGAAATCAACCATAGTATGTCTCAACAGCTCCCTAATGAACAAAGCTTAGAACTAGCGGAAGCCATTCGTTTAGATTACTATGATTCTGCCGATCCTATGCTCTTATTTCTATTTCGTGCGAAGTCCCTCAAGGAGTCTGAGAGCCAAAGAATCTCTATGCTCTTAGCTGCCTTACACAATCACAACGCATTAACGGCTATGGAACTTTTAGATCTATGTTGTGGTAGCTTATCCGCCGACTCTGCTCAACCGGATGAGAAAACAATACGTAAAGACCTCAAATATTTAGAAGAGGTTGGCGTGATTGTAAGAGAATCTGGCATACGCCCCCATAGATATCGAATTCAGAATGATCTGATTCAGGCACTGTCTGAGGATGAACTGATCGATCTATTCGATTTTGTCGATGTGATGGCTAATACACAGGTTCCCTCCGTACAAGGTTATTTACTCCGTGATAGCTTGAAGAAGAACGTGGCACAACTCCATACCGAGAAGCAGGCTATACAACCTTTTTTATATAAGTACCACTACTATTCACGTATTTTGGATGAGGCTCATCTATTTATACTTTTGGATGCGATCCACAACCATCGTAAAATAAAGTTTCTATACTTCTCCCCTAAGTCTGAGAAAAGTTATGCTTCCAAAAATACCAACCCGATCTTCGAACGCGAGACAAAGGGACGTGAAGAGTTAACGCTCCCCCTGAAGGTAGTATACGACCATCAATATGGAAGGTGGTACTTACTCTCTCATGACTCACGTCAGGGGATTAGGAAATATCGCTTAGAGGGCATGACTCAGATTGGAGAAGACATACAGGTCTCTGAACAATTATTTGATGCTGTGTACAAGAAATTAGAGGAGAAGATTCAATACAGTTGGTTAATTGATACAGGCCACTCAATCACGGTTCGCGTTCGCTTCTTTAATCCTGGATTATCACAACCAAACTTTATTAAAGAACGTGTGTTGTTGCAGGGGCAATGGGGACAAATTGTAGAAGAAGATGAACAATCCTTCATCTATGAAATTGTTGTCAATGGCTCCAACGAGATCAAACCTTGGCTCCGTAGTTTCGGGTCTAGC
Source organism: Paenibacillus sp. IHBB 10380 (assembly GCF_000949425.1). NCBI lineage: Bacteria > Bacillati > Bacillota > Bacilli > Caryophanales > Paenibacillaceae > Paenibacillus > Paenibacillus sp. IHBB 10380. The sequence continues at coordinate 275,884 of NZ_CP010976.1, read as the reverse complement.
TGTGAAATATTAGAGCCACCTTTGCTACGAAGTGAAATGATCGCCGAATGGAAGGAGCTTCAATCGTATTATGAATCTATTTGAGAAAATATTTAACTATCAGATTATCTCTCGTCTAGATGATTCCGGTACCTTCATGATCACCTCACAGGAGAGAGCATGGCTTAAGACCATGCTTGAACATCCAGCGGCAACGGCAGCTTTTCCTGAGAGTACGTTACATAAATTGAAGAACGTTCTAGAACAAGACTCTACCCTTGATTTCAAAGAACATTTCATAGAAAAAGGTCGCAGTATAGAGAAGCATGTCTACCATCCCCTTCTACGTTCTTGTCGCCGATTCATTCTGAACAAGAGTAGTATCGTCATCACTTATCGTTTGAAGGGCGGAAGCACCACTTCAGCGCAGAACGGAGTTCCCTATAAATTAGAATATTCCATGGTCAAAAAAGAATGGTACCTACTGTGGTACCATCTTAGACATCGTTCGCTGATGAACACGAGACTTGACCACATCGTATCGGTGTCAGAACAATCTACTTCACCTGAGGTACTTGTCCAAGCCTTCACGAACATTCAACAGATTTTGGATAAGCTTAAAGATCAAGTCATACTTGAGGTCGTCAACACCTACAATCAAGAATTATCCCGTATCTTGTATGCCTTCTCCTGCTTCGAGAAGGAAGTCATCTATGATGCAACTGAACAAATATATACAATCTGCTTAAGCTTTATAGCGAATGAGCGTGAGTATGTTCTATCCAAAATTCGTTTCCTCGGTAAAAGAGTACGTATCATCGAAGGCGATTATTTGAAGAAACGCATGCTAGAATCTTCGAGAAAGGCACTTGAAAGGTATCGCATCACCTCACCTCCCATCAAGGATCAGCATGTGTCATCCCCAATGGACGGTAATCGTTTACCCATGAAATACTAGAGATTTTCTATGTTCTAATATTTATAAAAAAGGGGTATAGCCACCTTGTGGCTATACCCCTTACATATTTATGTTATTTAAAAGCAGGTACTGCTATTTCCCCGTAATTATCCTCGAAGAACTTTTTCACTTCCGGACTTGTCATACGCTTCGCAAGCTTCTGAATAGGTTCGGAGTCTACATTGTCCTTACGCGCTACCAGAGTAATTACGAAATCAGAATCGTCGCCTTCTGTGATTAACGCATCTTTCTTAGGTGTTAAATTAAGAGGCTTAGCATAAGCTGGAGTCATAGCCACTAGATCCACATCATCTAGTGTACGTGCCAGCATCAACAAATCGACTTCCTTGAATTTGAACTTTTTCACATTCTCTGTGATGTCCGCTTGTGTCGCGTTAATTCCCACGCCTTCTTTTAACTTAATAAGTCCATTCTTCTCGAACATAACAAGTGAACGTCCGATATTGGATGGATCGTTAGCGATAGCAATCGTTGCACCTTCTGGTAAATCTTCAATGTTCTTATACGTTTTAGAATAAGCACCATACACCGCATTGTAAATAGGTTGCACCCCAACCAATTCTGATTTATTAGCCTCGTTATATTGGTTCATATAAGGAACGTGTTGAAAAAAGTTAGCATCCACTTCTTTATTAGCCAAAGCGTTGTTAGGCTGTACATTATCGGATAGAACAACGATCTCTAGGTTAATACCATCTTCCTTCAATAGAGGCTTAACAAGCTCCAATACCTCTGTCATTGGCGGAATGAGGCTAGCTACTTTCAATGTAGTCTCTTCACTGGTTGTCGGAGTATTCTTACTTTCCTCCGCTTGCTTCTCATTATTTCCACAACCCGCTGCAACTAGCATAAGTACAACAACTAACATCATCATTATTTTTCTATTCATCTTTATATTCCCCCATAAATTATCTCTTATCGAGCCGTCTCGCAATATAACTACCTGCAAACTGAATGACCTGCACCAATATAATCATAATGATGATAGTAAATACCATAATCTTCGTTTCAAACCGTTGGTACCCATAACGAATAGCGAAATCGCCAATTCCACCACCACCAACTATCCCCATCACCGTTGAGTAAGAGATGAAACTGATAATAGAAGTCGTTAAACCTAACATGAGTCCCGAGCGAGCCTCAACATACATAAATTTAACGATAATCTGAAAGGTTGATGCTCCCATTGATGAAGCTGATTCGATCACACCTCTTGGAACCTCTAGAAGTGACTGCTCCACTAACCTCGAATAATAGGCAATCGCCATTATGGATAACGGCACCGAAGCCGCAAGCGTACCTAGCGCTGTTCCAACGACAATTCGCGTAAATGGAATTAAAAAAACGACGAGTAAAAGAAATGGGAATGACCTAACAACGTTGACTATGATATTCAAAATACCATAGAGCAACCCATTCTCGTACAGCTGACCTTTTCGCAACAAATATAGAAAAGTACCTAATGGAAGTCCTATTAAAATAGCTGCAACAATGGATATCCCCACCATAGCAAAAGTCTCTCCTATAGCCTTCCATATTTCAGACTGATACTGCATGATATATTCAACCATGGGATTGATCCACCACTCTAGTCTCGACTAGACGTCCTAATTCCATAACCGATACGTTGTGACACATGTTGCGGACGACCTCCATTTCATGTGTTACGATAACAATAGTGAGTCCGAAATTCTGGTTGAGCTGTTTCAGCACATCCAAAATCCCCTCTGTCGTACTTGGGTCCAAAGAGGATGTAGGTTCATCACATAACAATACTTTAGGACGATTCGCAAGTGCTCTGGCAATCGCCACTCGCTGCTTCTCTCCTCCACTTAATTGTGAAGGATATTGCTTCGCCTTATGCTGTAGGCCCACAAATTCTAAGAACTCACTCACACGTTCCACACGTTCACGCTTCGGTAATCCAGTTAATTCAAGTGGTATGGAGACATTTCCGCTAACCGTCTTATTGCTCACCAAATTAAATCCCTGAAAGATCATCCCGATATTCCTGCGAGCTTCACGAAGCTCCTTCTCAGTCATATTAGTCAAATCCTCATTACCTACTACAACACTACCCGTGTCCGGCTTCTCCAATAAATTAATCATCCGTAACAGAGTCGATTTACCCGCACCACTTGTTCCAATAATTCCATGAATCTCGCCTTCCTTTACTTGAAGAGACACAGAATTGACAGCTTGGAAGTGGCTAGTTGAACTCACGAAAGTTTTACTTACCTGATGCAACGAAATCACGGAGAGTTCCTCCTTTATCTACTGCTGGTACTTATGTGGTGTCAGGACAAAAATAATCATACCACAGGTTTAGGCATAATTGTGATACAGAATCGATATTTATTCCCACATGTCGCTTTACATATGGGAATTTCGTGTTATATTCTTAACAGAACTAATTGAATACAGCCTGTTTTTTCACTAGGGGAGTCTAACGACTGAGACGAGCTTTTAAGCTTCGGACCCTTGGAACCTGATCTGGATTATACCAGCGGAGGGAAGTGGAACGAAATCTTCACATCATGCAATGCATAGAATTGCTTGACTGAACTTTTTGGCCCACTCATTTCCTTGTGGAAATGGCTGGGTCTTTATTGTTTTACAAGGATTGTGTTGCTATTTGGCTATCATAGCCTATATAACCCACTTAAATTCAGGAGGATGTTAAACATGACATATCTAACAAAAGTTCGTCAGTGCAATCCGCTTATACACAATATTACGAATATAGTCGTTACCAACTTCACAGCCAATGGGCTTCTCGCTTTAGGTGCCTCACCTTTCATGGCTCACGCTCATGAAGAAGTAGCCGATGTAGCTAAATTAGCGAATGCAGTCGTTCTTAATATTGGAACGCTCGATGAAAGTGTTGTGAAATCAATCCTTATCGCAGGGAAATCTGCAAATGAGAATCATGTTCCAGTCGTTATTGATCCGGTTGGAGCTGGCGCTACAACTTACCGAACAACGATTGCTCAGAGAATCACTCAGGAGATTAAGCTTGCTGTGCTCAGGGGCAATGTTGCAGAAGTAGCGCATGTCGTGGGTGAAGAATGGTCCATTAAAGGGGTAGATGCGGGTGCTGGCGAAGGCAATAGGGTACTCCTAGCACAAAAGGCTGCCCTAAAGTTAGGATGTATTGTTGTCATTACGGGGAAAGAAGATGTGATTACGAATGGACACACGACTTACATCACAAGTAATGGTCATCCTCTTCTCACTAAAGTTACAGGGGCTGGATGCTTGCTTAGTTCTATTATCGGGGCATTCTTAGCTGTAAGCGAAGTTAGCGAACAATCTTGGTTGGAATCGGTTACCGAAGCACTTGCTTTCTATGGCGTAGCCGCTGAAATAGCTGCTGAAATGACAGAGCATCAAGGACCTGGAAGCTTTCAGATTGAATTATTGAACCAATTGGCTAGCGTATCACCGAAAATTCTACAACAAAGAGCCCATATTCACCAAGTCTAAAAAGTTGTACGTCTACTCACCACTAAGACAATTGGAGGAATTAAGAGATGCATATCTATAAAGCATTGACGATTGCAGGATCAGATAGCGGTGGTGGAGCAGGCATTCAAGCCGATATCAAAACCTTTCAAGAATTAGGTGTATATGGCATGTCAACCATTACTGCACTCACTGCACAGAATACGTTAGGCGTTCAAGGTGTTTTCCCCATGACCGCCGAGACGATTGCTATGCAACTAGACTCGATAGGTGAAGATCTAGAACCCGATGCATTAAAGACAGGGATGCTATTCAGTGGCGAGATTATTCGGATTGTAGCAGCCAAGATTGAGCAGTATCATTGGCGCAACTTAGTCGTTGATCCAGTGATGGTGGCCAAGGGCGGATCTACACTACTGCAACAAGAAGCGATTAAATCTGTCATCCAAGTACTTCTCCCACTTGCCTTGGTCACTACTCCCAACATTCCAGAAGCAGAGATCCTTACAGAGATGTCCATCGTCAGCTTAAGTGACCGAGAAGAGGCTGCCAAACGTATTCTTCAGATGGGTTCTCATTATGTCGTCATGAAGGGCGGACATGATGCTTCTACCGATCAAGTCGTAGACCTTGTGTATGATGGGCATAGTTACATCTATATGGAGAATCAACGGATTGAAACAAGACATACACATGGTACAGGTTGTACTTATTCAGCTGCGGTTACAGCAGAGTTAGCTAAAGGGAAATCGGTACTGGACGCTGTTCAAACAGCGAAACAATTTATCCAAGCTGCTATAGAGGACCCATTAGGAATCGGTGCAGGGCATGGTCCAACGAACCATTTTGCTTATCAGCGGAGAAAGAGAGGTACAGAGTATGTCTACTAATCATAATGAATCTGTTCGTTCATTGCTGAAAGTCTATTTCATTATGGGTAGTGTCAATTGTAGGAAAGATCCTCGTGAGGTATTAACTGAGGCGATTGCAGGCGGTATTACTCTATTTCAGTTTCGTGAAAAAGGCGTAGGATCCTTAGTCGGTAAAGCCAAGTTGACACTCGCCAGAGAGCTTCAACAAATATGTCAAAAATATCATATCCCCTTCATCGTCAATGATGATATCGACCTCGCAATCGCCGTTAACGCAGATGGTGTCCATGTTGGGCAAGAGGATGAACCTGCAAGCTCCATCCGTGAGAGAATTGGTTCCCACAAAATTATCGGTGTCTCTGCGCATACCCTAGAGGAAGCACAGCAAGCAATAAAAGATGGGGCACATTATTTGGGAGTCGGCCCGATCTTCCCAACACGTTCCAAAGACGATGCTAGAGAAGTGCTGGGTACAACATTACTCCATGAATTACGACAACAAGGGATTTCTATTCCACTTGTAGGCATTGGTGGAATCTCGATAGACAATGCTGCTTCGGTCATTGCTGCTGGCGCAGACGGCGTATCCGTTATATCAGCTATAGCAAGTTCAAATTCTATTAAAGAAGCCGCCGCTGTTTTCGTTTCTTCGTTAAACAATCCCTCCAACAAAAACATACGTTCTCTATATAGTTGACACCTTCCATAATATAGGGTATATTAATGAAAATTATACAAGCTTAGCGAGCGAAGCACCTCGCAAGAACAGGCGTAATGGCCTTTCTTGAGAGGTGTTTTTTTATGCACTATCATTCTTGTAGATGGGGGTTGAGGTAATTAATGAACGATGCAAGTAGAAGAAGTGCTTGGAGTAGAATGATTGTGATTCTCTGTGTATTGATTGTGTTACAAGTGAATGCACCACATGTAAGTGCAGCGGATCATTGGGATACTGCATTGGAACACATCAATCTTGTTCACGATGATGTTGCAGCACTGAAAGTAGTCGTACTATCGGAAACTCAGCATATTAAAGATCAACGTACAAAGAATAATGATGCATTAAAATGGGTAAATGCCAAGATCAAGGTCATAGACCTGAAATGGATAAACAGTATGCAAATAGAAGTAGATCAGACTCTACGGAAGCATTCCCCTCTATTAGAGCAATTCACGGCATTAAGCAAACAGGCTACTGCCGCTAAGCAGAATAAGGATAAGAAGCTAGCTGACCTGCTCGATCTAAAGCGCAATAAGATACTAACTTCCGTATTGGCTGCTCGTACCGATATAAAGTCTAAAAAAGAAGCGCTCTCTGCCGCCAGAAGACAGCGTGCAAGCAAGGTGAAGTTGGTTAAGGATGTACTCGCTCCTGTTCAAAAATTTAAAAAACAGATTACAGAAGAGAATAAAACGGTTGCTGCAGCAAGACACATCTATTCGGCATCAGAGAAACGTTATAAAACTAGTGTAAAACAAGGAAATGCAGTTACCGCCGCTGAAGATATCACGCTAATGTATGATCAAATGCAAATCATTCACACCTCTCAACAAAAGGTATACGACTGGGAGAAGCAAATTTCGCAAGTCATCATGATGGCAGAGTCCAAGATACCGAAGTAACGATGAAGGTTGACTTTAATGGTAAACCAATAGAGTGCTCACCAAAAATAGAGATCCTCATCGCAGATATGCAACAAGGATCTCTATTTTTTGATAATTTACATCATGTTGTATTTGATTCTATGCAGTTCATGTGGTCCGATCATAGAATTCAGGGAGCTGCTAACCTTCCTCGGCTAATCTATCAAAACGATCTCTGTATGTATTTAAGATGTTAATCAGTTTCTGTCTTAAACCCTGCAACCAATGTGGATTGCTGTCTGATTCTGGAACATCAACTACTTTGAGTAATTTAGTAAATAACAATAGATTATGGATTCTCAAAAATCCAGATAATTCAACCAATAGCGATCCATTCATTGTGTTTTCTTGCTTATACCCTTTTATGAATGCTTGGAACTTACTATTATTAAAATCCACATCTTCATCAAATAAGTCTCTTAACGCATAGGCAATATCAGCAACATACCAATATACCGCAGCATCATCGAAATCCAATATACTAAATGAACTATCACTCCACCGCAAATTATCTAGTTCGAAATCATAATGTATTAAACCGATATCGTCTTCAGAAAACTGTAAGTCCTTCACCCATTTTTCTAATTCCCCCAACTCTTGGGTTGCGGATAATTCATGTGTGGGCAAGTGTTCTTTGATCCAAGTAAAATGCTCTTCCCAGCTACTTCGTTTGTTTATCTGATCTTTCGTTAATTGTTTAGTAGCATTATGTAATTTTCCTAATGAAGCACCCCATGTCATAAACTGCTCATCCGTAAGTTCATCCATTTCAAGATGTTCACCTGGTAATTTTTCAAATACCACTGCATGGTATACTCCCAAATCCGTTTCAATGACTTCAATGATTTTATTATTTTTTGATTTTATAGGTTTAACTACATTCAACCCTTTTTCACAGAGGTATTCAAGAATATTGATTTCAGATTCTATAGCGTGTACATCCTTTTCAGTTGAATCAATACACCTTAGGAAATAATCCTTACCATCTTGCTTGAAGATAAATAATGAATTTGCACTTGAACGATAGAAAAATACTGTACCTTCATCATAACCCCAAGCATTTAATAACTCCTCAGCAAATTTACTTCTCCATTGTTCATCAACTGTATTCATGACCTTCTGCATTAAACTTAATTTCATCATTATAATTATTTCCTTTCGATTGGTCTGATCGAAATTGACCATTCAGAGATGACCGTTTCTTTGTAATCCATCTTTTTATCTAATTAAGCTCTATACAATATCTTATTTCCTCTTTGATCATTTTAAATTCAACAGATCCGTACAGTGACAACGCAGACATATTCGTAGTTAATACCATCAATTCAGCAGAATCTAGCTCATTAGCCTTTAAATAGTTTAGCGCTTGTGACAGCATATATTTCGCAATGCCACGATTTCTCCATGGGTCACGTACAAGAACACCTTCTATAACCCCTTTATCTTCTTCCTGCCATGCCATTAAGCTGCCTACAATCGTATCTGCTTCGCGAACAACCATCGCTGTCCACAGTGGATTTTGTTTGTATTGAGATAGTCTTTCCATTCCTAGCGGTGTATCAGGCCAAATCTCTGCTTCCAACTCTAAATATTCGCTTTCTTCATGAGAGGACTCCATTTTCCAATGCGTAAATTGAAGATTCTCACTTAATTGCAACTCTGGAATTGACTCTGTAAGATCGCGTTTCATTGTAAATAAACTTTCCCTATGACGGAAGCCCTTCCGCTGAATGAAAAATTGACTATTGGCAATCTCCGACGAATCGTTACCCACACACAGTAATGTAGCGTATTCCTTAGACAAGGACTCTTTTAACTCCATGGCACGCGAGAAAAGATATGGATAGAGTTGTTCTAATAAATTAAGATCAGATTCTCTTTCTGGGATGGTCTTTAAATTAAGATAGATCGAATGTTTGCTTTCAGCGGAACGACCAGACGGAACAATATTGATAATACTCACTTGCCCCTTAGCCACCATTTTTCCTTTTTCAAAAGCACAAAACACATTAACCCAGTTATCAGGGTCGCCCACCCACCAAAAACTAGCATTCTCCCTTGAGTTTACCGAGCTGTACAATTCACCAAGTAATGGCATGTCATCCTGCTGAAAATGACGAATTTCAATCCCATCCAACAACTGAACTGATTTTCCCAATAAAATACCCCTCCCGATACCGTTATCTATCAAAATAATTTCACCTTTTATTATTACTACCCATAAGGGTATCACGTATAGATTAAATCTCATAAGTAAAATAAAATTATACTTAATCTTTACGGATCGTTCCTATTTCAAAATGCCCACCTTATGCAATACTTCTCATAAAGTGGGCATTCCTGACTCTACTATCCTTTCAACAATCGAATAACGGTCAACTCCGGTTTTTCAAATAGACGTATAGGCAATCGGGTGGTTCCGATCCCTCGATTTACATAAAGCATCAGTGGCCTACTCTTTCCTTGAAGTGAGTGTAGCCCTTCCATATATTTATTGGCTAACGAAGTTGTAATAAGTGGTTTTAGAAAGGGAACACGAACTTGCCCGCCATGACTATGCCCAGAGAGCTGTAGGTCAACCGGATAATCCATGAATCGATCCACCACATCCGGTTCATGGACGAGGAGCAGATTGAAATCCTGAGGACGCAGTGATTGAAGTGTACTTTGAATCTGAGGTTTTCCCAACAAGAAGTCATCAAGCCCTGCTATGTTCATCCTTTCACCGGTAGCCGATATAATGGAGTGGACCTCATTCACTAGTACGATGAACCCAGCTTCCTCCATATATCGTTTGTATACCCGACTTCCTCCCCCTCCCCTGTCGTGATTACCATATACGGCATATTTACCGAGGGGAGCTTCTATCTTTGCTAATACCTTTTGGGCCAACTCTCTATTATTAGAACCGTATTGTGTGTAATGATCCATTAGATCACCTGTAAATACCACCATGTCCGGATTCATAAGATTCATACGATCGACTAAAGATTGAAGCTGATCAACTGTATAATCGGGGCCTAAGTGCGTATCTGAGAATTGAACGATTTCAATGCCATCGAATGACTTCTGTACGTACTTGTTTGCAATATCGATTCGAGTCACTGACAGAGATTTGGGTTCAATCTCAACAGCATAGAACCCGATTCCTAAAACTAAAAGAACGCTCATACACAATGTAATCCGTATCCTTCTGTAAATCACTGCGTAAGGCCCTTCTTGATGGCATTCCAAATTGGATTGTTCGATGGGGCATGAATGAAGAGTTCCCCTTTATCTCTCGCATCCCAATATTCCCAACCCGGCTTTTCACTACCAAATTCATAGTCCATCCCATCCCAAGTATCTTCACGAAATGCATAGAAAGACCAGTGCCAGCCGTATTCATTGAAAATAGAAATCAGATCCTCCATATACTGATCTGCTCCCTTGATCATTCGGTTGGTTCCGAATTCTGATGCAATAATCTGATTGGCGGGTACATGATTAACAGTTGCCCACTTGGCGACCGGCTCCAAGAATTGTTTAAGGGCTTGGCGATCAAACTTCATTTCCTTCTCGTCATTTCCGACCTTGACAGTACCCGGATAAGAATAAGTGAATCCTTTTTTCTTATTTTGACTAGTCAATTCATAAGGCTCATACATATGAAAAGCGTATAGAACGTTAGGATCATCCACAGGTTTCAAATAATTGAATGCCCAAGGCGTTGCATAAAGTCCAGAATCAACAATAATGGGCGTCTCCGTATCAACGGTCCTAATCGCTTTGATCATCACGTCATAGAGCGAGTTCAAATCTGCTGCTGTATTCTGTACTTTGGCGTACCACTCCGTGTAATCCTGAGTCCAGAAGTCATTAAAACCTGTTGCTGTTTCCGGGTGTGGCTCATTAATAAGGTTATAACCAATAATAGCAGGATGATCTTTCAGTCGGGTGGCAAGATCCTTCCAGAAGAGGGCCGATTGACTATGATAATCAGGCTCTTGCCATATACGATCATCATTCTTAGCCCCGTTAAACTGCCGCCATCGATCTCCGGGTAGGCTAAGTACCGTCAATATGACTTTCATCCCTTTGGCTTCAGCCGCATCCAGATCTGCTCTGAGTCTTGCAAAATCTTCTTCCACAATCCCCTCATATCGATCCGAACTACCTATCAGAAAATCTTCATTAGGTTTGCTATCCGGTTTATCGCTGAACAAGTGATCTCGTTCTTTGCCCCATTTGTCAGGCGCGAGCCGGATGAACTCAATTCCCTGTTCCTTAGCTGCTTGGTAATTGCCCAGCAACGAAGTGGAATTCATGAAATTGGACCCTCTTCGCTGTTCATTCCAATAGTTCATTTTCTCTGAAGGGGCCTCTATGTTCTCCACTTGGCTGCTGTTCTGGCCTTTCGTTTCTAAAGGCACCGTGGAGTTAAGACTGCATCCAGCTACAGTAGCTAGAATGGTCGAGATAAGCAAACCGTTTCTTACCCTTGACCATCCATCTTTCTTTCTTACATTGTTCATTATGAATCACCTCGAAAATAAGCATATTCTATCTTTGTTACGCCAATATGACAAAACAAGAAGAACGCCTCTCGGCGTCCTTGGTGAAAGAGTTACTATGTTGGGTGGGAAGGCATGGGTATGAGCTACATCCGCTTGGCTAGGCGTACTATTTCAAGAAAATATCGCAGCGAAATCGCCACCATGTATCTTCATTAATCTGAACGTATCGGCAAGGAGAAATAAAATTCGATCTCTTTATCCTTTGCATGAATTCCATAAGGCGCCTCATGTTTTTCTAAGATGGCTTGCACGATGGACAGCCCCAGACCCGACCCGCTAAGCTGTTTATTCCGTGATCTATCTAATACAAAGAAAGGCTGCCATATTTGATTCACATCCTGTTCATCCCAGGCCCGAATGCCGTTTCGAATTGTAAATACCAACCGATCTCCTTCATTCACTAGTGATATACCTATCTTGGGTTCACTCGAATATTTAAGCGCGTTGCTTATAAAATTATCCAGAACGATCCCGATTTTCTGTTGATCACCTCGAACCATAGGATGTAGAAGTTGACTACCATCCACCTCAACAATCTTCTGCTCTTTCTGTATTGCGACCTGGAAATTATCCAGAACACTCTCAAGTAACGCTTGGAAATCAAAATCCACCATCGAATAGGGCTCATTCTGAAGCTTGGCTAAGTGAAGCAACTTGTCCACTAACTGGGACATTTCATCTGTTTTTCTATCAATAACATGTAAGAATGTGCCGTCGTCCAATTCATCTCTGATGCCCAAGGAATAAGCCTTTATCAAAGCAATGGGTGTTTTTAACTCGTGTGAAATATCAGAAATAAAGTTCCGTAAATTTTGATTTTTTTCTTCTAGAGCTAGGTGCGCTTCCTTCAATTTATCGCTCATCTGATTAATGCTCGCCGCCAACAATTCAATTTCATCACCCGTCTTTATGTTCGTTGTACGGAATTGAAGATTGGAGATATCTTCGGCGTTTTTTGCCAATTCCTTCAGAGGACGAATGATTTGTCTTGCGATAACCCACGCTAATCCAAGGGTAAAGAACAGTGCGCTGATGGCAATATACAAATTGAATTTATTAACGGCTCGAATCGACTGATCCGAATGCGCAATCGTATCACCGATGACGAAGAGTGTATCGTCCATTCGGAGGATCGTGACAAGGAAACTGGTGTTAAGCTTCGTCTGACTATACAACTTGTAGACCGGATTCCCATATTTAAGATCCTGAATACTATCTTCCGTTAGCCAGAATTTCGCTAACGTAATGCCTTCGCTATTTAACTTGGTTCGAATAGCATCATTCAAATCATTCGGATTAGTTACGAAATCGGTGCTTACAATCGTTACGTTGTATTGCTGTTCCAGTTCCCTCTTCGTTTGGATTAGAGATTCAACTGTTTCATTGCTCATGTGGTTGGTCAGTTGCGCTAAATTCATCTTTTGCTGATACAGAATATATTTAGGCAGAAAAAACGTAGTTACCAAGAATGAAACAGCGAATACCAAACAAATCATACACGCAATACGCCAAAATAACTTTCGACTCAGCTTACTCATAGGGAATTTCCAGACTGTATCCACTGCCTCGATACGTCTTAATTAATCCTTCTCCCACTTTCTCCCTAAGTCTCCGAATATGAGTATCGACTGTTCTTTCTTCCCCGAAATAATCAAATCCCCACACCTGATCTAACAATACTTTTCTACTTAGAATATGCCCTTTGTGTTCAAGTAGGCACTTCATTAACTGGAATTCCTTATTCGTAACTTCCAGGTCGACTCCGTCCTTATAGATCTTTCCGCCTCGCATATTTACTCGCAAACGCCCGAGTGTGATATCTTCCTCCATATGAAGTAGTTTCTTGGCCCGCAAAATCAAGATACGAGGTTCGAAAGGTTTACGCACGTAATCGTCAGCACCTGTTTGTAACGCCATCAATTCTTCTTCCTGTTCACCTTTTGCAGTTAACATCAATACCTTAGCAAATTGTTGCTTTTTTAATCTCTTGCATACTTCTATACCGCTTACTTTGGGCATCATCCAATCGAGTATTGCCAAATCTATTTTGTGATTCATACAAATATCCAGAGCTTCTTCTCCATCTTGAGCGGGGAATATTTGAAAACCTTCTTTTCTAAAATACGCGACTATTATTCTGAGCATGTCGAGATCATCATCTGCAATCAGTATGTTCATTTTGTACTCCTTAACTTAACAATGTATTATGGGACATCATTATAGCATCTACATATCAGAAAGTGAAAACACACAAATAAGACAGCAAGTCATCGGTGGAATTGTATTTCTACCGATGGCTTACTGTCTTAAGTACTTACACTCACCTTTAATCAAATGAACGATCATTCTCTTCATCCGCTATGCTTTGAATATCTTCTGATGTAATGTTTAAATACACATATCCATCCTGAATGTTCTTCTTTAAGGCTTTATCCTTCATGAATTTAGGGCTGCCCTCACCTGCATCCTCATCATAGATCAGTAAGATTCCGTCTGTTTTTCTGAATAATAAGTCATCCCTTGCAGTGAATTGCCATGTTCCCTGATACGGTTGCTTACTGACGATACCATAATAATCTACACCCTTTAAAATATCATTGAAATAATCTTTCTTATCTTCTTTCCATTTCTCTTCTGGATTGAGGTAAGCTGACATAATAGACAATTTCAAGCTGGGATATTGTTCTTTCAGAGCGATGACGGCTTCACAGGCCCATAGATCAACACCATACTGTCCAGGCGTAATCACCCATTCTAACCCATCTTCTATGAGGGGAATCAATTTACCTGTGATCGCTTTTTTGATATATTCGATGCCCACATGTTTCTGATTAAAAATATTGAGCTCATGTGCACGATACCCTGTAACGAGAAGATTCTTCGTCTCCTAACACCCTTTCGTTTATGCCATACCCATGTGTTGCAATTCATCAAGCGTTTGGAGCACATGACCGATCAACTCTGGAATATCATCCATCTGATCCTCATTAATTTTACGATTGAATCTCAGCTCTATCGTATTTGTATGGATCGCATGCTCTTCCCCGTACACGTAACTTAATGACTGTATAGGCTTCAACTCAGGCTTCCAAATATTCTGGATGATCTCTTCAATCTGTCTGCACTGTACAGTAACGTTCGCAATCGGCATATAAAAGAATATTCGTAGCACACACCCCGGAACTTCATCTGGTAGCTCCAATATTTCATTCGCCAGATCTTGTACAGAGGATTCCAGCCGAATCTCGGCAACGATATCCTCATGATCCAGCCGAGAGAACTGGAGCGCAAACAATCTAGACATGACAGACAACTCCATGCGGTCGATCCGATTCGTAATCATAATTTGCTTATCTAGATTGTCCAAATCGTACACATGGTTCTCGAAGGCCACTTTTAAATTCTCATAAACGGTAGGATCAAACATGCTCTTCTCCTTACTTTATGAAGCTATATTCTATCCAGCTTGAATGTTTAGCTGATTCTGCACACTAAAATAAATCAGTCTCATACCGAAGACCGATCTGTTTTCTTGCGTCCTCCATCACCTCTGCCACCATAAGTGAATTCGCCAGTGAATTGATTGAGCTATCCCGTTGATTACTCTGTAACAACCCTATAAACTCCTGAATTTCATAGAACATAGATTCATGTACCTGCGGACGGGACAGATCTTCAACCGTACCATCTCTATAATGGATTTTGACATCATAAGGCTGATTGATCTTATCAATGACCATCGTCCCATTCTCTCCCTGAATTTCTGTAGGCAAATAAGAATCAGCAATCTTGGAATGCATGATAATCGCATCCATATCTTTATAACGCATGACCATACTACCTTCACCATCCACTCCCGAAGACAACATGATACCCACGGCATGAACCGTATCAGGCTTACCGAACAGTGTCACCATAGGATATATACAGTAAATTCCCAAATCCATCAATGAACCATTAGAATAAGTAGGATTGAAAGCATTCAGAACCTTTCCCTGTAAAAAAGCATCATAACGTGATGAATACTGACAGTAGCTTGCAAAATAGCGCCGCACCCGACCTATTTTATACAGATTATCCTTCATAATTCTAAAATTAGGCATGAGTGTAGATTTCAAAGCTTCCATTAATACGACATTATTACTTCGTGCCACATCGATCATCTTCTGTAATTCAGCCGAATTCGAAGCCATTGGTTTCTCACACAAAACATGCTTTCCGTGATTCATACATAGAATTGCTTGCTCTGCATGAAAAGAATTAGGACTTGCAATATATACCGCATCCAATTCATCACTCGATACCATTTGCTCCAAATCCGTATAGACCTTAGGATCGTTATAATTAGCGGCAAACACTCTGCCCTTCTCTTCTTTGCGTGAATAGACCGCAGTCAGGACAAATTGTTCTGTTTCTACTGCCGCTTGAATGAAGCGCTCCGTAATCCAGTTCGTTCCAATCACACCAAATCGTATCATCGTGTTCTCAATTCCTTTCTCTCATCAAATTATATAATATGTATTCTCTCACTCTACATTCTCCATGTCCACTTTCTTATATAAATGTGTAGCTACCAGCTCATCTTCATCCTGCCCATACAACTGAATACTAATTACTAGACCTATGCTAAGCATGTTAATCAATAAAGAACTTCCTCCAAAACTGATAAAAGGCAGTGTAATTCCAGTTAAGGGCATTAAACCTATGAACATGCCAATATTCTCAAAAATTTGATACAATAACATAGCTATAATCCCAACGATAAGAATAGGTCCTTCTCGCCTTTTGCACTCTAATGCAATGATAATTAACCGATAAATCAGAATAAAATAGAGCAGCACAAGTACCGACACACCGATAAACCCGAATTCCTCAGCTACTACAACAATGATGGAGTCAGAATACGTATACGGTACAAATCCAAATTGAACATAGGATCCCTTCATATACCCTTCTCCAAACATCCCCCCAGAAGCGATAGCCACAAGGGCATTTCTAGTATGATAAGACGCATCACTGCTAGCCTCATCAGGAAGTAACCAAGGATCTATTCTATTCAGCCAATGTTGTCTATCAGTACTCTCCAAATACGTTACGATCTGATCATGAAAAGCAATATATGATTTAATTCCTACCAAGAGAGATACTGTGAGAATAAGTAATATAATGATGGAATGTGAGTATTTCAATTTGCCGATCCACAAAACTCCTAACAAAATGACAAGATAGCTAAGCGCATTCCCTATATCATTCTGTTTCATAACAATGCCAAAGGGTATCAATGCAAACAAAGAAAGCGGTACAATATCTCGCCAAAAGGCAAGTTCCATTTTATTTCGCTGCCCAAGTAAGGCAGTAAGGGAAATAATAAGCACAAGTTTAAAAAATTCAGCTGGCTGAATATTCAGGCCAACCCCTGGGATTTCAATCCATCCCTTCGCCCCATTCACTGTATCTCCTATAAACAGGACAATAACAAGTAAGAATAGACCCACAGCAAGGACAAACCAGTGATATTTAAGGAGAAGTCGAAAATCCAATAGAAACATTCCAAAAAAACAAATAAAGCCCACAAGGTAATAAAACACCATTCGTTTATCGGAGCCTTCGAATTTGGGCCAAGCAGAGATGCCACTATGTACTAGAGCTACACTAATGACCATGAATATCAACAATATGACTACAATCATCCAATCTATTTTTTTCCACTTGCTTTGTAGCATCAATGCGTCCTCCCGTTTCTAATGCTTGAAATTTCAAAAAAAAGATGTACTCGAGAGCGACAGTATACTAAGTATAACACTTACAAAATGGTGGAATCACTGAAACGTCGAGTAGAATGCAAAAAAAGAAGAGAAGTAAACACACTCCTCTTCTTTGCAAGCAGATAGATTACTTCTCCAATACCTTTTCTCAGAACAATCAACGATTCGGATACCCATTATGACAATGGCTTTGTGGATGATAATGATATTGAGGTGCTGCGTTGGGATGACTGCTCCCATTACAAAAAGAAGCATTAGCATGGTGCTGTTGGTGCTGTTGCTGCTGTTGTTGAGCTTGCATCACACATTCATCCGTAGGCCCAATTACGATGGTTTCGTTATTTAGTGGCTTAAGTACTTTCTTCAATAATTCGGGATCTAAACAATACGTATGGGAGAGGACTTCTATCGGCGTTTTCGTAAGAATATCAGACCCGAAAATATACTCCGGATATGGAGCATCAAATATGGCGAGCAAGTGGGTTTTATCCTCTAGAGCTACTTCCCAATGCCACCAACCTTGCGGAATATTGGCCACTTGTCCTGGGGTGATCGTAACGTTGGTGATTATATTATTGAAAGGATTAATGAGAGAAACCATCGCAGATCCTGAAATGCAATAAACAAGTTCTGCTGCATTTTGATGATAATGCGGTTCAACGACACGTCCTCTGCTTAAATAAATATCAAGCAATGAAACGTCACCAAGCGTATTTAAATTTTCCCGTCCCAACCGATTAATGAAGTTTTCAGCGTTCCTAGTTTTCAATCGATTTTTATTGACATCAAAAAAATATTGAACATCTGGTTTCGTGTAATCCATATAGGATGTTGCCATTGTTTATTCCCACTCCACTCGTTACGTGATAGATACGAATTCATGATATGCGACAGAAATTGAATCGTGACAGGAGTCTAGTTCCGACTTGTAGTCCTTCAGCCGATAAAAGCTCTAGTATTGCCGATTCGTTACTCCAATAAAAAAGAGAGCCGCGCGCCAAGGCAGCTCCATCACTAATGTTATCTGTCTATCAAATGTTTCGCCATATCGCGCAATGAGGTCAGCCCCTCCGCTTCGGCATCCCATGCCCGCTCTTTGCTGCACGTATAAACTTTATATCCCACTACGTTCAGATAAAACATACTTTATTTTCTTTTCACAATAAATAGATTCACTCTTTATATCCCACTACGTTCAGATAAAACCAAAAGAGTTACTTAAAACGGCATCCCTCCCAGTAGACTTTATATCCCACTACGTTCAGATAAAACTTGTTCTTTCTAACTACGGACGGGGTAAAGATCATTCTTTATATCCCACTACGTTCAGATAAAACTAGTAATTGTACGCCCTCACATGCAACAATATATTGCTTTATATCCCACTACGTTCAGATAAAACATTTCTCAGTAAATTAGGAAAACACTTGGAATCATCCTTTATATCCCACTACGTTCAGATAAAACTCAAGCTTAAAGGTATCGCTTATGACCCTCATAATGCTTTATATCCCACTACGTTCAGATAAAACAATGCAACATCATCTTGCCGTAGTGCTGTAGTAAACTTTATATCCCACTACGTTCAGATAAAACATTATTTCTTCGCATACTTCATCTATTTCCATACTCTTTATATCCCACTACGTTCAGATAAAACATGAATTGTAGTGAGAATGGTGACTGGGAAGAGATCTTTATATCCCACTACGTTCAGATAAAACTCCTTTTTATGCGAAAGACCGAGACGATAGATACGTTCTTTATATCCCACTACGTTCAGATAAAACCCCAGGGACACGATTTTTTGTACTGGCGTACAGGTCTTTATATCCCACTACGTTCAGATAAAACGAAGAACAGATTGATGCCATGCTGCAACAGTTTAGGGCTTTATATCCCACTACGTTCAGATAAAACTCGTACAGTTCCCGCGGATCGCTTCCAGTACTCGACCTTTATATCCCACTACGTTCAGATAAAACTATGAATCCGACTGCTGTTGTTAATGCTGATTTCTCCTTTATATCCCACTACGTTCAGATAAAACTTACATCACCAACACATATCGTATAATCACTATTTATCTTTATATCCCACTACGTTCAGATAAAACTGCTTCGTTGCTGTATGTGATTGATAGTAGCAACAGACTTTATATCCCACTACGTTCAGATAAAACCTCAATGTATAATTTCTCCCCGTCCATACCTTGGTACTTTATATCCCACTACGTTCAGATAAAACAAGTGTGCAGGGAGGAATAAGGATGTCTTGGTACTACTTTATATCCCACTACGTTCAGATAAAACTAAGTTCCCCGACATGGTGGTTAGGGCACACAATACTTTATATCCCACTACGTTCAGATAAAACTCACTTTTCACAAGAGCTTGATAATGATGGCTATACGACTTTATATCCCACTACGTTCAGATAAAACCCCGATTTTTCACGTCCTTAAACCCCTGCTACATCAACGTTTTTGGCCGAGGTCATTTCTTATTTTGCATTGAACCTCCAATGCGTAAAATCATGGACTTCAAAATAACCCTCTTAGCCCTTACTACACAAGGCTCGCAGCCGATTCGACAAAATAATCGTTCACTGCACTTCTACTTAACAACTCTCACAAAAATAATCGATCAAAGGAACGATCCTCTCCGATCACTTCTTTTACAATAGCCTTGGGATTAGCTACTTTATACAAATATATTGAATCCATTTCATCTGTGATATCTCTTAATTCTGCAAGGCACCTTGTTAGTTTCCCCTTAGTGATTTCACCCTCAAATACCGAGTTTTGCGTCCAATCCAGATATTCACGTAGCTTTTTGCAGACTTTACCTACACGCTTCTCTCCAATATCGTACGTAATTATAACGAACATGTCTACCACCAAGCCTTAAAAGGTTTATAAGTCTCATCACCAATGACATGTTTTATTAGCTTATATGCCTCAAGTCGAATTAAATATCGGTAAGTTACATTTCGATTCAACTTTCGGTGTTTGAAAGTGCTTTTCATTTTTTCATCAAATGCAGCCAAAAATATTTTACGACCTTCCTCATTCAGATAGACCATTCCGTCCGTATCCTCAAAATGTTTACTCTGGATGCGACGATTATTTACAAGACTAAAGATAAGAGGATCAATGACTAAAGGTTTGAAAATTTCTGCAATATCTAAACTAAGTGAGAAACGCTTGCTTGAGGGTTCATGCAAATAGCTGATCGCTGGATCAAGCATTGTTTTATACAACTCTGATATGACAGTGGTATACATCATCCCATTTCCAAAAGAGATCAGAGCATTTAAAGGGTCCTGTGGAGGGCGTCTACTGCGACTCACCCAAGTAAAGTTACTCTTTACTAATAACGTAAATGCATCATAATATACCTGACGGCATTGTCCTTCCACGCCCATAACTGCCGGAATACTGTTCGCATTATCCAATAGTACAACTCGAGCATTGATCGTATCGATATGGGCTTTCGTATCTTCTCCTGCCTTCCGGAGATTCCTTATCATATGATGGACACCACCTTGGACAAAAGCCTTAGCCAAAACTAATCGCTTACTTAGATCTAGATAGTGCTCACTTTGCCGAACAACAGTATAACCAGATACCCGTGAATTACGAGGATAGTAAGTACCATCATAATATCCATAATGATTGTACACATGCAGTCTTACATCATGTTGAGTTAGAATATGTAAAAGTGAAGTATTAAAATCAACATTACCGAATAAATGCAGATTCTCTGTTTGCTCAACAGGTAATGGCCGTGACTTACCTTCTTCATCTGTAAAATATAACGTATTGTGCTTTCGATGCAATTTACCTGCTGAGAAAATAAATACATCTCTTCCACTACTCATACATCATCACCGCCCTCGCCAGATTCACAGAAGTCTCGATATGCACATTTTGCGCAAACCTTAAGTTTCCTATAACGTGGTAAATTTCCCTCTAGTATCTTTTGTACGCCATCTAATGCTTTCAATACTTCCATGTTCTCATCCAGTCCAAGTACAATTTCCGTCGTCTTTTTTTCCTTAGGATAGCTGAGAAGTCCCTTCTTCTCCACACCGCGCTCTTTAAGCAAATACAAGTAATATAACAACTGTAGACGGTCTGCATGCTCCATCTTGCTACTAATCTTAACTTCCCGGACGTATTCTCCATCTACTGCATCCATGACTGCCATATCATCAATATTAATTTCTTTATCTAATCTACCATAAGCGTGCTCATGCAGAACTTTACCTTCCTCTACACGATCATGCTGCTGCTCGAATCCGATCCCCCGGTTGAATAGCCACAATTTACGCTTACAGACTGCATAATAGTGCATTTCAATTCCACGAATCGACATATTAGACTCCTCACCTTTCAATAAGCTTAAGATTTACCATGTTATCGGCGCTGTTACCGCATTCGCATCTAATCCAGTCTCTTCGTCATAAACCATGTCCACATAATATAAGTCTCGAATTAATGGGAATTCTGTTAGTACGCCTTTGTTCTTAGCTAATCTTTGATTAACCCCTACCGTAAACTGTTCAATGCTTTGTCTGGCTCTACGTTTCATGTTCCTGTCCTTGGTAGATTTCCATAAATCCAAAGCCTCCTCAATTTCTTCTGTTCCAAGATACGCCATAGGAATGGCCTGAACTTCATGTATATCTCTCAGTAAATCCTGAGCTTCTTTATTATCAATTTCATACATCGGACGTTCTTCCAACTGTGTTAAAGTATCATCAAATAACTGTTTAAATGATGAACCTTCTAATTCCTTCTCATCATATAGTTGTTGGATCATTTGTTGTTTTTGTGATTCAAGTAGAATTCCAGAGGGATACTTGCTAAATAATTCTATACTCCGATTATAAATATCATCATGATATACCGAGTTCTTTCCTATCTGAGTACCTGAAGCACCTTGGGTGTATACCCTTATATTCACTTCATCTGTAGATTTCTCCCCTCTACGATTACACCGGCCATACCTTTGGAATTGACTATCCAGTGAAGACATTTCTGTATACATCCGATCAAAATCAATATCCAAGCTCGCTTCCACCAATTGCGTGGTCACCCATATTCCATGATCCAAGCTTTTAGCAAAATCAAGGATATCTTTCTCTAATAAAACACGATCCTTCTTAATAAAACGAGAGTGAAGCAGATGTATGGGATTTGAGCGCTTTCTTTGTTTCAACAAATTGTATAATTCTCTAGCACGCTTAACCGTATTACATATAACCAATACTTTATATTTCTCACCATCCTCTATGATTTGAGCCAGTACATTCTCATTTAGAATAGATGCATCTTCTTGCTGCACGTGGTGCCGTATCACCGTATCATCAATAAATTCACCATAGGCTACTGGGAGCTGAGAATTTATCAGTTTACGATTCAAGGCTTTATAGTAAAAGTCCGGTAGTGTCGCTGTCATAATCATGAATGATCCACCAATACGATCAATAAGTACCATCGCTCTTACGATCAAGGCGGCAATACGTGGATCATATGCTTGTAGCTCATCAATAATAACTTTGGAGGAAGCTACTGTCGCATACTCTTTCTCAAATCCAAGATAGTAGAAAGGGAATTTCAGAATCTGATCAATCGTAGAAATGATTAGTTTATTACCAAATTGCCTAGACTGCGAATATATTTTTTCCATAGACTCATCATCCGCTTCCATGACATCATGCAGATAATCCATGCTGGTAGAATGAAGTAAACCTGTTGCTTCCTCAATCGTTGCATCCTTTCCAGAGGTGCGCGTAAATCCAATTTTCTTTTTGTTAATAATTCGTTCATACATCGCATTAATACTGACACGTAATGGCAAGGTTAAGAATCCTTTGTCTGCCCCTAACCATAACAACCCCGCTTCAGTCTTCCCCATGCCTGTCTGTGCCACAACAACAACATGCTCATATTGATGTTGTGTCGCGAATAGTTGTAATGCATTCGGACCATCATCAAAGGTATTCGTTATGAATTGTTTGGCATACTCACCTACATTCATATCTGTAGCAAGCTCTACAGGTACATGCGCAGAAGCTGCATGGTCCAGACGATGGAGCAATCCTTTGATAAGAACATATCGCTGAAATAATTCACCACTACTTTCACGGATTCGCTCATTGTGCGAGATCAAATTGAGCTTCGCAGTCATACACTTAAGATTTAACTTGATGTCTAGCTCTAACTCAATCTGCTCACAATGAGGTAAAATATGTTGCTTATATATTTCACCAATTTGTTTATGATTAGGTGTAACTGATTTTTCATGATGAAAAGCTACAGCTTGTACCAAAATCAGTTCTTCTTCTTGATCCAAGCCTAATTTTCCGAATGGAATGGCCAGAACAGATACATGGTTATGCCTTACATCGTAATTACAATTAGTTGTAACCGATGGTTGTTTAATTGCTCGTAAAATTTTATTCTGGAACACAGCATCATATTTACCTACATCATGATATTTCACTGCCCAGTAGAGAAGCTGCCAATCTCTTTCAGTCATTAGCTTCAAAGAAGATTCATAGCCATTTTTTAATTGATGATAGCATGTTATTAATGCTTCCGTATGTTGCTGAATGGTTTCTGTATAAGGTAATGGAGGTGAAGATTTCGCATAAAAAATCATAGTAACAGACTCCCTTTATTTACTATATTGTTTAATTTATACATACGAGTGTAAGAAAAAGAGAACGCGGAATCCGGTTCTCTCTACATTTCATTAAATTTCTATTCAGAAGGTTGTGCAAAGAACACTCCATCACCATGTGGATCTAACCACAACTCTTCACAAGAAATAGACGTATCCACCCCCGCTTGTACATATCCTACTTGCAACTTATCCCATACACGTACACCTTGTATAATACGATAAGTCCAATTCAGACTATATGGAAAATGAGCCAGCCTATTGGCTGCAAGCATATCCTGAGGAATAAAAGCACTATTCTCTAAGATCAAGTCTTCCATCGCTTCGACTAACTCTACACACTCACAAGCATCTATACGCACTAGATCTTCCCAACGCCCAAGACTTAGATGTATATTACCTTCTTGAATTCGCTTTTCCAACTTCTCCAGAACGTCATCAGCAGCATCTACATGGATAATTAGATTGACGTCATATAACATATGACTATAAATCGGCATCGTTGTAATATCTTTAAATTCACGTTCAATACCTAATCCAGCCGTTGTTAGAGCAAACTCTTCTGTCTTATTACTTTTGAAAAAGTAATGTGTCTGGTAGTCCGTGACTAATGTATCGTAGTTGCCCTGAATACTAATTTTCATTGGAATTAATTCTTTAGCTTCCAAAATGGCATGCAACATCCCTTTTACTGTTGAATGCGGTGGTAATGGATAGGTCTCAGCTACTTTGAATGCCAACGGTTTTTTATAACATGCCGTCTGTTGATATAACTCTAGTCGAAGCACCTTCATTGTACAGAAGCTCCAAAGTAGTCTTCAATTTCATTCTTCATTGCCACAAAAAACTCCTCAACCGTGCCTGTATGATCAAATCCTAATTGCTCAAATTGAGCCTCGTTATGGAAGACACCTGGTACATATCCTATACGAGTGAAATCAGCCATCTCTTGCCCACCGAACGTTGTCTTGCCTACATTTTTAAGAGCATCTACATTTAGATTCCATGCTTTAGTCTGCGTTTCTAGCATCACTCGGCCAAGGAAGAATGGATTGGCCACCGGATAGATACCTCCTATCACAAACAGTGGAGCTAGTGTTTCCTGACGACCACGAATATTACGATTTAGTAATTTCAATATATCAAGCAATTGATGCAGACGAGTTACCTTTTCCTCTGTAGGTAATTCCACAGACTGAGCTCCAGTTGGTTTATCTATACCAATCTTGTCCAAATCAATAGTTACTGTATATGTATAGAAACTCTCATGTTGTTCAATATTTGCAAGGTTCGGTGTCTCATCGATTCGTTCAGCAAAGCCCATATTGTTAAGAAACTCCATATCACTACGGTAAGGCTCAAGTGATACTGCATGTGAGAGACGAGCAACAGCTGGACGTTTTTGTGACTTTTTGCCTGTTTTGAGATAACCGAATAGATCCATTTCAACAGAATCAGCAATGCTGATATCTTCCCGAAATTGAAGTGTTCCCTTAGTTTTATCTACTGTTTGTAGATTCCAATTGAACCATTCATTACCTAATCGCACAATATCGTAACGGATACTTTGACGTGAAGCAAAAGTGAGTACATCACCATTACCACGATGGATTTTTTTGAGCTCAGATATATTAGCAATCCCCTCTCCATAATTCAGGGAATTCGCGCGGAATATAGTGGTCAATGTCAGTGCTTTACTCATGATTGGGTAGCCTCCTTGGCAGTTATGGATGGATTAGATTCATTTTTATTTTCTTCTGAATTTTGTCCGAGTAAGCCGGCGATAAAGGAACTAGCTATCGTATCAAAATCCAAACCATTCTCCTTGAAACCTTCAAGAAAATCACTAGAGACTTCCATATATTTGTCTGAGCTACTATTTTTCCTTGCAATTGATGTGTTAGCGGACATATACATACGGAACACAGTATCCATAAACTCTGCCTTATTTCCGGATTTTGCTGCATTAAGCAATCGATAGACAATACCGTCTAATTTTTTGCGTCCACTTGCTTGATATACTTTACCTTCTCCATAGTCTGCTGAACGACCCGAAGTTAAACAAATACCCAAAATTTTACCTTGTTTATTAATACGAGAAATCTTTTCATCATAGTTGGCCATTTCTTGTTCCCCTTTCTTCGCTTGCAAAATTCGTTTTCGGGCTATAACTGCATGATAAGCGCTATCGGCCAATCGCTTGCTTTCAGCAACTTTGGCTATCTCTGTTGGATTGCTTGAATTTAGTGTGGGTTTGATAGACACCCTGAGAAGTTCATAAATTGTTTCTTTAGGATCTTGCCCTTTAAGTACAGCTCTAAGAAAAGTATCTTTAGCATGAGTATGATGAATTAAGTGAAGGGTTTTCCCATAACTGCTCAGGAAAGTAGCGAGATATGGAGGCATATGATAATATTCCAACAGTGTTTTTTTAGCTGAATAATCAGAGTGTAATTCGATAAAAAAATAAGACTGCTGATGTATCTTTCGCGCTTTATCTCGTGATTCATCAAGTAACCCTGTGATGGCTTCTCCCATCGTATTACCACCGCTTCGAAGTGTATAATACGTATTGTTATTATTAACATTCTCTATGAAGGAGTTCTGGGTCATTACCATACCGAAAAAACGCTTATTCTCATTAAATTCCTCTGTACCCATACGGCGATTATACATGGCTAGTCCAATAGGCACCGCGAATAAAACTAAGCGAGCAATAGCACTCATTGGAATGGAGATATCTCGATCAAAGTCCCAACTAAAGTTATACGAATTATTCTTAGACACACCTAAAGGTACAAAGCTTTTTTCTTCGAAAGATTGTGTAGCAAGCAATCCATCTATTAAGGAACATCGTAACACTTCATTTTCCAAAAAATCATACACTTCCTGTGGTGTCTTTAATTTTTTGGTTAATTTCAACCATTTTCTATAGTATTTATTCGTCTCACTATGTTCTTGAAGTAATGCTGAAATATCCGATTCTGTTATTTCCTTCTGTCTTTCTGCATATAACTGCAAATCTTGTAAAGCCGGACGTGCAAAGTCCTTGTCCAGTTGTTCAATAAATTGTTGCGTAGATTTAGAGGCAAATGTCTTTTGCAATATGGAGGTCTGTCCGAAAAAAGGCTCTAACATGACCGATCTTACGTAATTAAGCGTAAGTCTTTCATTAATAAACGGAACTGACATGATTCTCTCATAATCATCTCTAGCTTGCTTGATCTGATCGGCTTCAATATAAGCCTCTTTATTCTTGGAAAGAATCTCTAATCTTTCAATGAGTGTCAATAGTTCTTGGTATTCTGGCGCATCCGAAAAGTATTTTTCAACTTTCTTAGCCTGATCTCCTATGGACTTACGAAGATGTTTTGCAGCTTCAATTACTTTTACCGTCAATTTCTCTTGTTGTTCAGCATCGGTATTATGATCAGATACAAGTTTTGCACGTCCGACTTGATCAATAGACCATTCCATACGTCCTACATCCCGTTTCACAATACTATGATTCTGTATCAACCAGCGTATATATTTCTCGGGAAATTGTTGAATTTGTTCTTCTGTTAAAATAATACCCCTATTCGTCTGAAAAGAAGGATATTCTTCTTTATCGAACAAACGTGTTAAACCAATCAATCCTGCTGTCATCATCCAATCTTCAGCAATAATCTCGATTGAAGCGCTCATATATTGTCACTCCTCCCGTAAATACTCAAGTAGCCCAAAAGATTGAGAAGCTCGTTTACCCACACCTGCCTGATACAACAGTTGCAGATCATGAGGATGACCACTTAACTTCAATTGTCCACGATAAGCAGTGAAGTAGAGATAAGTATGGTCATTCCCTTGTTTACGGAATGTTGAGTTAGTTTCGCGAATAACCGTTTTTTTCATTGCTAGAGGTTCAATATTCACCTTACGATAGGGTTCACGTCCAGTTAATTCTCGAATACGCAATGCAGCATAGTAACTAAACTCGTCTCTATATGAAGCTTCGAAAGGATGAACAGGCTTGCCCTCTTTATTCTCTATTAGAATAGGAGATAAGGTTGAGAAGTAGGCATGCTCACCGTGAATCTCAGCTTCTTTTAACATTATAATATCCGTTCGCACCCACTCTTCACCAAAAGTTTCATATGTGCCTAGACGTTGCAACCCGTTAAAAATATGTAGCATAAACGCCATATCGAAGCTAGATATGGTTATAGTTAGACTTTTTAGATAAATTTCTTGTTCTTTATAAGTGAAATCTCTTAAATAAACAGCAGTGGAGAAAGGCTTCATTCGATCTTGATTCTGCTCATACAAACTAGCATAATACCCTTTGTCTGCTAGCTGTAAAGCTTCTTTCAATAAAGAAAGTATTGTGAACCTGTAACCAATGGGAATACGTGAAACTTGATAAGTTATAGATAGTCTCATCTTCTCACTTCCTAACTTTAGCTTTTTCGATGACTATAGAACTATATAAATTCACGATTAGGAATATAGTTGTATATTATCATTAATATATAATTTTTGTAAGTAATTATCACACAGCTTCATTATAGATCGTTAAAGAACCTTCATACTCATACCTCCATTTTTAAATTACAATACGTTAGGATATTTATTTCACTCATATCTTATACTTAATTCACTCTAAATTTCAAGATAAATTTTCCATTTTTTTTGATAATGTGATTTTATTCACTATATTGTAGATTCTCCATAAAAGAAAGAGTTGAATGCTTTGATAGCAATTCAACTCTTTCTTTTTAACTATTTAATTCCCACTGTGTTCAGATAAATTTTATAAATATTAAATACAAAACGTTTTTTATATCCCTCTTTGTTCAAATAAAATTTACTCTTGTATAATCCTAGCACAAAAAACTTCAAAGTTCTAATTAGCTTATATTGTTATCTCGTCAATATAATCCATCAAAAGAAAAGCTTTATATCCCACTACATTCTTAGAAGACGAATTATATAGACTAGAAAACTTACTTATCAACAACCTTAGAACACATTTAGAGTCCGCAGATAAAGACATTAAATCACCCTAGCTAAATTTATTTTGAGGTAATTATTATGAAAAAATGTTCTCAAGCTATTATTAATGGCCCTATTTATTGCACTATCAATTTCTGCATATACCGATACTGCTTCTCCCGAATCAAGCAAATAAAATTTTTCCCCAATTATTAAAAATTTAGGAAAAAGAATACTCACATTTTGGATTGATTTAGAGGAGTCAAGCCACCGGAAACTCTATTTTAAATGCGAATTAAATTTATTTATTTACTAATAAAGTTAAAATAAGGTATTATTAGATAATATTAGTATTTAACTTAATATTAGTATATTTTATGATTGTATACGAGTTTGAAAGAGACATTACTCATCTCTTTCTTTCTCAATACAATTAAGGAAACCAATTTTTGCGCTCTTTACTTTATTACGCTAATTGAATTCTTACTTTTAATGCTCTTGCGTAATAAAGTAAAGAGTAGCTTTTAAAAGAGAAGGGGTGTCCTTGTTAGTAAGCTATAGTAAGTTAGTTGAAAAAATCGATTAATTAGGGAGGTACTTTTTTATGAAGAAGTTTATATTAACTCTAGTTTTGTCCGCTATGATGGTGATTACCCCATTATCTGCTTTTGCGGACGATTCACAGACTGATTCGACAACAGAAACCTCATCAGTTTATGAACAAGCAGCCGATGTAGCTTCCAAGTATATTGACACTATTTCACTAAATACTCCTGATTGGCAAAATTCATCCTTAACCTTTAAATATCCACTTGTTGATTTTAATGGCCAACTCACCTCATTTTTATTTGCCGTAAATTCTGAAGATTATGCAGCAGGTTATATAATTGTTAGTGCTGATAATCCGACCGTTTTAGAATCTACCAGAGAGGGCGAAGATCCTTACAGGGATTTAGTTGGTAGTGAGGAACAAGCAGTATATATTGGAGCTACACAGTATTATATCAAAAAAGATGAATCTACTTATTATGACGTTCGTCAAGAAAAAATTATGAATCGGGATGAATTCCTAAGTAACGGCTTTTTACAGGGAGAGTCATTCGATTTGAATGTTATACCAGAAAAGAACACTCTTGTTGTGGAAAATCCCTCTTTGATGTCAGAAATAGCACCAGCTACTATTATTAGTTACTCGTCCAAGAAAATTTCAAGTGTTCCTGACATTACTTGGCGCAAGGGATGTAGCCCAACTTCGTTTGGAAATATAATTAGGTATTGGAAAAATAATGGGTATTCAAGTTTGTTAGCTAGTTCTACAACAGATGATACATTGGTTGATGTTCTTGCTTCTTCTTCTTATATGAACACGAATTCTGCTGGTGGAACCGGCTGGGATGACCGTGTTAACGGAATGAAAAAGTTTTGGAGCGACCGCGGATACACTGTATCCGTATCCCGTGGTAGTGCAAATTTTAATACACATAAAACAGAAATGAATGCGAATAGGCCTGATATTATTAACGTTGTAAACGACGCTACTTATTCAGATCACGACATGACTGGTGTTGGCTATGAAGAATATCAAGATACAGATCAGAACTTGAAATGGTTTAGATATGTTATTGTACATGATACTTGGTCAAATACTCCTACAGACGTATACCTTTATATGCCACAACTATCTTGGAATGAGACAGTTAAAGTTGTGCCTCAATAAACAATACTGTTGAAAAAGGTGTTCCCTAATTAATAATGAGGGAATGCCTTTTTTTAAAAATCACCAACTTCAGGAACATATTGTTTTGAAAAAACGTCTATTATAGAAAGAGCGTGAGGAGGGTAATCAAATGAGAAGTAAGATAAGAGGATATTTAGCTATTTTTATTGTAATAGTATGTATTTCCGGATGTGCAATCAACAAAGAAAGTGAGGGGAATGAGAAATTGATTAGTGAAGAAGTTATTCCTTTAACACAAGTTATTGAAAGCGACTTACTACATGTAAAAAAAATAGAAGTGAAATTTAGTGATGGAAATAAAATGATAGTAACAGATTCAGGTCATATTAAGAATATTGTATCAGCTTTAAAATCTGTTCAATTACAAAAACTAAGTGTAAGCCAAGGAGCTGGATATCTATATTCATTGAATATTTATGATCAAGAAAAAATGATCAATATTCTTAATACGTTTGAAATCAATGGAAATTTTTATAAACCTGTTGAGAGTAAGAATGAACAACTTGATAAAACGGTCATACGAATTGGAAGGGAGAGTATTCCTAATTTGTTACCAGGTATCGAAATAGAATGAATGATTCATAAAAAACCGAACCTAAATACCCACGATTACTATAATATAAAACTAATAATAACAAAGCCCAATGTGTTTAAATCGAAATTCAGCGTATAGAGGCCCTCATCTTCATGACAGGGTCTGTAAAATTTACTTAATTACTGACTGAATGCTCATCTAATCCATCCTCTAAATCATGATTTTTGGTACTTCTATCTCCCAAAACAAAAAAATCACACATCAAGCCTACGAGCTTGATGTGTGCTGAAGTATCACTAATGGAAGGAATACATCTAATTCAATTTGCATATCTGAAATGTAAATCTTCTATGGCCACCTAGATTACGTACATTGAATCCGAGGACCATTTGTGAAGACATCCATTTAGGAACTCTTAAAATCCCTGACATGGTGGTACGTGTCCCAAAGATACGGCCATTTAGCCATGAGCTCGCGTCTGCTAAAAACCAGTTGTAGCGAAGCAGCATATGAATAGATCCGAGACCCAGTGCATGAAAATTAACGCTATCCCCGAATCGTTTCAAAATGGTATCAAGTGCCGTTTCCCAGGACTTACGGATTTCAGTACACTACTCCAATTGCAATGACGTCATGATCTTCATCAATAATTTCTTGCAACACATCCAGTGAATTTTGAATATGGTAAATCGGAATTGGCTTACGCCCGGTAACCCGCTCCAAGTATTCTGTATTTTGTCTGGTGGTGATAGGATCCCCGATTTTATCCAAGGTCAGATATTAATAAATAATATCGGCATGTCATATCACAAATGCGGCGTACTCATCGATATCAAAAATAAGATGGCGAGTGCCCTCCGTAGGTTAGCTCGTGGTATACGATTGGGTATGATCCTTTTTCGG
This sequence comes from Paenibacillus sp. IHBB 10380, assembly GCF_000949425.1. Classification (NCBI taxonomy): domain Bacteria; kingdom Bacillati; phylum Bacillota; class Bacilli; order Caryophanales; family Paenibacillaceae; genus Paenibacillus; species Paenibacillus sp. IHBB 10380. Next base: position 243,782 of record NZ_CP010976.1, on the reverse strand, counting down.
TGTACACGTAGTTATTTCGATATCACTCGTTTTCTTAATAGCAGTATTATGAGATTATTACTTTATTGAGTTATTCGGAAATCGTCGGATGGAATAGCAGGGAACGAGAAACGCTGAAAAGCGGTTCTTTTTTTGTCTAAATACTGAAAATAGTTTCACTATCACTATTGACGTAATAGCGCATCGCACAATTCGAGATATACGCGTCTCTTATGGTGGCCTCACCAATCTTTATATCCCACTACGTTCAGATAAAACGATCCAGAAATCACGATCACTCCTAACGAAAAGACTCTTATATCCCACTACGTTCAGATAAAACGCTAACACCTCTCATCTCTATGTAATTTGGAACATCTCTTTATATCCCACTACGTTCAGATAAAACTGCCTGTGACGTCAGCGAACATTTCATCAATAGAATACTTTATATCCCACTACGTTCAGATAAAACGTTGAACAGTTGTGATAAGTCAAACAAGTCTGTATAACTTTATATCCCACTACGTTCAGATAAAACAGGCGTAATGTGATCGAAAACATCTTGATATTTATGCTTTATATCCCACTACGTTCAGATAAAACTTTGTTCCAATTGTAATCCACCACAGCCTTCTCTACTTTATATCCCACTACGTTCAGATAAAACAACGTAAAGCTGCGGTGGGCGAGCGCGTTGTTATTACTTTATATCCCACTACGTTCAGATAAAACCTTTGCCCAATAATCCCAGTCGAATCCTTCTTCTCTCTTTATATCCCACTACGTTCAGATAAAACGAGAGAAGATCATCAAGAAGCTATGTGCCAGATCACTTTATATCCCACTACGTTCAGATAAAACAGCGGTGTACTCTTGTGGTTTAAGGATTTAATCAAGCTTTATATCCCACTACGTTCAGATAAAACCAACAAAAGTGACCGCTAAAGAACTAACGCAACTGACTTTATATCCCACTACGTTCAGATAAAACGACGATTGACCTATCGCTTATGCACCCTACATTGTACTTTATATCCCACTACGTTCAGATAAAACGATACCGTTCGAGAAACCTTTACGTTCATCTTCTCTCTTTATATCCCACTACGTTCAGATAAAACGCTTAAAAGCTCTAACTAAATTGCGCAGCTTAATAACTTTATATCCCACTACGTTCAGATAAAACAAATTACGAACATACAATTTATTCTTGTTAATATATACTTTATATCCCACTACGTTCAGATAAAACGGTTTTGTTTCAGGTATTACCTCTTGCTTATAGTCCTTTATATCCCACTACGTTCAGATAAAACGTAAAATCACGTCTGGAAGAAGTTAAGGGCGAATATCTTTATATCCCACTACGTTCAGATAAAACCCCGTTTTCCCACAACCCCAAACCCTTGCTGTATCAACGTTTTCGATCGAGGTCATTTCTCACTTTTGCATTGAACCTCCAATGCGTAAAATCACGACCTCGCAATAATCCTCCTCAACCCTTACTAGACAAGAACTTGCAGTCGATTCGACAAAATATTCGATCGCTGCATTTCCACTTGAAACCCTACTTCAAATAATGGAGATCAAAGGATCATTCTCTACAATTACTTCATAATATAATAACCTTACGCTCATTTTTTGAGATAATTCTCCAACATGCGTCTCTTCCAATATCGTACGTAATTATGACGAACATGTCTACTGTTACTACTAAAATAGATTGTATGTTTCATCCCTATCATATGACTTAAATACAGACACAAAAATCTTAGTCAGTGAACTTAGAAAACGATGAAACTGTTCCTCCACACAAAACAGACATTTTACTTTGCATAAAAGTCTACGCAATTGTTGGAAGGCTCTCATATATTGTTATCATCTTACAAAAGGAGTGATAGTAATAATGGCAGATAGAGATCTTAGACTTTCCCTTTTCTCAGGGCTTAACTTCACCGGAAGACGTATCATCTTTAGACGCGGCGGTGTTGCTGTGCGGGATTTAGGCGCATTTCGTTTCGACAATCTTCTCTCTAGCTTCAGAGTCAGAAATGTTGTGAACCGCTCTGAGGTCACACTCGTGTTGTTCTCTCGTATTAACTTCCAAGGGTCTTTCCGCGTATTTCGTGGTAATACCAATGTAGCCGATCTAAGAAATGAGCGCTTCGACAATGTCACTTCCTCATTCATTCTAGTAAGCCGTAATCTAACCAACTCCCAAATCAGAGAAATTCAGACAAGCAGAAATGCCCCTAGTGACGTTCTGGTCATCAGACAATAATGACACTACACGCATCACAAGGCTGCCCAACTGGGTAGCCTTTCATATTCCAACACATCTATCATGCAACATACCAGACACCTACACCAGAGATGATCCTTTATTGATCCGTGGCTGTACATTCTTGTTCTTCAAGCTCATAAGTAACCATACACAGTACATAATAACCAATACCACAATGATGTAATCCTACCTTCATATCCCACTACGTTCAGATAAAACCCCGTTTTTCCATAGCCGTAAACCCTTACTGCATCAACGTTTTTGACCGAGGTATTTCTTGATTCTGCATTGAACCTCCAATCCGTAAATTGGCCACCTTCCAAAATCCACCTTAGCCCTTACTACACAAGGCTTGCAGTCGATTCGAAAAATATTCGCTCACTACGTCTTAAATCATTTCTCTGCTCAAGTCACCTACTATACTAAAGCAATTCCAAATTCATACCGATATAAAGTTTATTGAAGTTATTATTGGAGGTCATGATATGCGTATTGAATCAGGAAATAGTAATTTTGGATTTTCAGTCCATCATACTAAAAGTAATCCCTCATCGTTGGTATTTAAGTTTAATTTAGAAGAACAACAACAGAAAATAAACGAAGAGAAGAGGGAAGAAAAAACGGGTCAGTTGATTACCAGTCGAGAAGGTGGCTATGTAAGACAATATATTGTCAGATCAGATGGCACAAAAATCTTAGTAAGTGAGATTAAACAGGAAAATGATGAAACTGCTCCTACAGAGAAATATATGGACACCTTATCTTTTGCTCGACTACAAAATGATAGAGTTCACCAAAACACAGAACAGATGATAAGTCTCCTTAATTACCAAGCTGGTATTGTGAGCAAAAATAACAATAAATAAAGAAATGTAATGATATGAATTGTGATACACGCAGGACATGACTGGAATGATCGTTATGAACGATCAATCTAGTCATGTCCTTTTTCTATGCAACAACTTTAGTAAGAGGGGAGATTCATCCCGACCTCCACCCTAGCTTTATGCCCCTCCACACAAAACAGACATTTTACTTGTGCATATAAGTCTACGCAATTGTTGGAAGGTTCTCATATATTGTTATCATCTCACACAAGGAGTGATAGTAAAAATGGCAAATAGAGATCTTAGACTCTCCTTTTTCTCAGGCTTTAACTTCACAGGAAGACGTATCAACTTTAGACGTGGCGGTGTCGCTGTTCGGAATTTAGGCGCATTTCGTTTCAACAATCTCCTTTCTAGCTTCAGAGTCAGAAGTGTAGTAAATAATTGTAGTCTCACATTGGTATTATTCTCTCGCAATAACTTCCAAGGGTCTTTCCGCGTATTTCGTAGTAATACCAACGTATCCAATCTAAGAAATCTGAGTTTTAACAATGTAACTTCCTCATTCATTCTAGTAAGCAGCATTCTGACAGATTCCCAAATCAGAGAAATTCAGATTAGTGGAAATCCCCCTTGTGGCGTTCTAGTCATCAATCAATAATTACAACTACCTGCATCACAAGGCTACCCAACCTGGGTAGCCTTTTACATACTGGATTGTGAAGGTAAGTGCAACAGGGCTTCACAATCCAACACATCTATCATGTAACATCCCAAACACCTACACCAGAGATGATTCCTTATTGATCTGTGGCTGTACATTCCTGTTCTTCAAGCTCATTAGTAACCATACGCAGTACATAACCAATATCACAATGATGAGAATATCATAGCCTAACACTGAATTTTTTTCATTCTTAATACTTAAAAACTGAATTAAATTATGTAAAAAGTGAAATAGAATGAGTGGAATAATATTATTATTTTTTACTATAAGTAAGGCTAATGCAACACCCATAACCAGCGCATAGATGATTTGCAGAATCGTCTGATTGGTGTTCTGTCCTGACAACAAATTTAGAAGATGAGTCACAGAGAATAGAATACTAGATGTAACCACTGCTGCTGTAACGCTTTTAGCCAGCAACGTTCTTAGGATTAAGCCGCGATAAAGCGTCTCCTCCACAAAGCCAACTAACAACGTGAAGAAGATAAAGAACAATACTTCGGACACCGTAACATTCCTAAAGCCATTAAAACTAAGGACAACTAGAATCACAACAAGGGGCAGATAATATAGCCAGTTATTCTTGGGAATTTCACGAAGGGATTGAAACCCCATTTGGCTCCATTTACGCTTCCAAGTTAAATATATAATTAACACAAGTGCGATGGGTATGAATGATATTAACACGGGTGCCGTGTAATCCAGCTCCTTAATCGTAGCGTAAGCTCCCGCAGCGAAGACTGCCAACAATAATAGGACCTCAATAATGATAACCGCTAAGACAGGGCGTCTCTTTGAGAAAGATGGGTTACTGATTTGGATTGACATGATCTAATTCCTTCCTCCCTTTGATATCCTTAATCCATTGCTTTTCCATACTGTAAAATTGCAATCCATTCGCTAAGACTGACACACGATAGTAGTAATTCTCAGGCTCTTCAATTTCTTTGAGTTCTCCGGCAACAATCTGCTGAACGGCTTGAAGATGATGAATCTCATGGTCCAATTTGACTTCATACTCCGTTAAACGTTGCTGGCGAATATCTTCATCTAAATGGTCATAGAAAAATATTCTAATCAAATGATCATTACGGGATAGCTCTATCGGCCCGGATAACCAGATTAAGAAGGATTCTTTGCCCGCCGGTACAAGTGAATATAGCTTTTTGTTCTTGCTATCTTCGATCTCTTCTACAGATACAAGGGCTTTGTCCGTTAACCTTTTTAATGCAGGGTAGATACTTCCAAAGCTTGCTTTATAAAAGAAACCTACAGAGCTATCGATCGTTTTCTTCAGATCATATCCGCTCATCTTTCCTTCCATCAATAACCCTAGAATGATGTATTCTAACATTCAATCCCAACTTTCATTTATATCTACTCGATATATCGTTTCGATACATTTATCATAATCTATTTTAGAGATACGTCAAGGTTTTTTTTGCTTTCATCAGAAAGAAACGGTTACCCTCCCTTAAAGGGACGATAACCGTTTTCTAGTAAAAATATAAGCAAGGTATAGTAAAAACTTAACCTTTCTTATATTCACAAAAAAATAAAAAAAACCCTTATCTTTGTTGGTTTTATCCATAAAGATAAGGGCACATTATTTCATTTACTCTGCTGCAACAGGTTGTTCAGATCCAGCCTTACGATTAGACATTTTACTTGGCAACTGCCATGATGTTACAACCGCAAGTACGATAAAGATGATATCCTTACCGGCGAAAAAATCAGTGAAGTTCTCTTGGAATTGCTGAATATAATAGTTACTAAACATACCCTCAAAACCGTCATTCGATATGTAACTGGACATAAAAAACTTACCTAATACGATCCCAATCAAGCTAGCGATGACCGCTATAATCTGATGAAATGAGCTTGTGTTCCTACTAGCCAATATAGCAACTGTGTAACCGGTCAATCCTCCGATTGCCCATGCTACAAGACCAAGTTCGTACTCTGTTACGACTGCGATTATCGCCCATATAGCGCCTCCAATGATCGCAGCTAACAATGCTCCCAATACAGGTAATAACATTTTATTATTATCTGTTTCCAATTTCCATTCCCTCCCCTCTGACCATAATCTCAAATTACTCTTATTACCAACTTATCTAAGATGCCACAAAATATGACTTTTTTCAACAAAATTCTACTTAAATATTTTTGATTAGGTGATTAAACTTGAAAATTACAATAATCAGCAGGCAGATGATCATGTAATATCAAGTTTAAACTTATTTCCAATTTATAATTTTACAAATAACCCCTAAACAACTAAGTTCCTTTAACTGTAGCCAGAGGCTTACATTTTGCCACGACTTGAGCTAATCCTGCTCCCACAACACTCTCAATAATCTGATCCACATCTTTATACGCCTGTGGGGATTCATCAATCATAGATTCTAACGATCGCTGGTTCACAACAATCTCATCCTCCATCCCTACACGCATCGAAGAAGAGAATTCGTCAACTGTAATGAGTCTCTTGGTAGCACTACGTGACCGAATGCGCCCCGCCCCATGACAGATGGAATGAAAATTAGACTTCCCACCTTCACTGCCGACCATAATGTACGAAGCTGTTCCCATAGATCCAGGAATAAGTGCTGGATGACCACTTACCCGGTAGGGTTCTGGATTATCTGGATGGTTAGGAGGGAGCGCTCGGGTTGCTCCTTTACGATGAACAAAATAAGACTTCCCATCATGCTCCTCCTCCCAAGCATAATTGTGCATCAGATCATATAACGTTCTCATCTCAAATTTCGATCCAAAGACATCCTTCCCCGCTTCTCTAATCGCATAGGCAATGAGATGACGGTTCACAACGGCGTAATTCAGTGCTGAATACATCAAATCTACATACGATTGAGCCAAAGGGTGGGATAACGGAGCGAATAGTAGCTTAGGATCTGCCGTCCCCATTCCTTCTGCTTTCATCATTTTGGCCATGTTGCTGCTACAATATTGACTCACTGAACCGCCCCAAGCACGGGAACCTGAATGAATCATCACAACGACTTGCCCATCGAATAATCCCCAAGCCTCTGCTATCTCACGGTTCTCTTCTGGGATCTCAATAGCCTGAATTTCTGCAAAATGATTCCCCCCACCAAGGGTTCCCAGTTGCCGATGTGAGCGATGCCAGACCCGTTCAGGAAATAAATTCAACGCTTCCTCGTCGAAATTAAATTTACTACTCTCCACATGCGTCAAGGAAGATGCTTTACGCGGCGTATACCCATCTGGGATATACTTCTTAGGAAGGCCATGTAGTCCCTTTTGTACAATATGTTCTAATCGGATGTCAGAGAAATGTCCCCGAGCATGCTCCTCGACAGGCAAATATTTCTCAATCGTCTTTACCAACTTGCGGCGCAATTTAACATCCTTCAATTCATCCTTATGCAGATTCGTTAAATGAACCCTCATTCCACAGCCAATGTCACTCCCCACAATGGAAGGTGAGACATAACCGTCGTGAGTATTCCATACCGCCGTAGTTCCAATACAGGTACCCACACCCACGTGCACATCTGGCGTATACCCCATGTAGACCTGATTCGGTATTTGTAAATTGTTGTTCGCCATTTCGAACACTTTATAATCTAAGGCTGCAAACAGCGAGGGTCCTGCATAGACATGCACTTGCCCTGAAGGCAACTGGATCTGCTGATAATAAGTTTCTTTCATATCGGTTTAATTCCTCTCATTTAAAAATCTTGTATAAATCCGTAAATCTTACATCGTAATCACTGTCCCTCTCTAACAAGATCCTTATCTTGGTTATATGTGTGAATACAAAAAAAGCCATGGACAGCATACAGCGTCCATGGCTTCTTTAATACACCTTCAATAATCTAAGTAAACTTTAGAAAAACGGTACATAAACTTAATTATTGATCAAGCAATCCCGTTTGAGACCGATGATATGGACTTTCCTTTGTAATTGTGAGTATGGATCGTTAGCTTGAATTGCAACATATTCATCGGCCTCCTTTCAGTTATTTCAATCATTTTAATAGGCATTCCAACATTTGTCAACCGTTCATGATTATTTGTCCACTCCCTTTACACTTAACAACGAATTTAGCTGTTCTAGTAAGTTTCCGCCACCCGTGAGTGAAATCGTGCCGATCTTCTCACAAATTTTCTCCAAGAATTCCAGCTCCTTAAGACGATAGAGCGTCACATTCTCATCCATAAGCTTCGCTGTATTTAGCAAGCTACGGGTAGAAGCTGTCTCCTCACGACGTGTAATAATGTTGGCTTGTGCTTTCTTCTCTGCCAGTAATACCGTGTTCAGAATATCCTTGATATCCCCAGGTAATACGATGTCCTTCAGCCCTGCAGATAGAAACTGAACTCCGTAATGATCACTTTGCTCGTTCAAGCGAGAGAGAACAAAATTTGCAATTTCCTGTTTCATTTTTAACAGATCATCCAGCTTCAATGTCCCCACATATTCACGTAAAATAAGCTGAAGGACAATGTAGACCTGCTCCTCAAATGACTTAATCTCCAAAGCCTTAATCGGATTCACAACCTTATACTGACACACAAAGTTCAGCCGCAGTGTTACCTTATCTTCTGTCATAATCTCCTGGCCTGTCATGTCCAATTGCTGCTGACGTAAATCCGTTGTTTTCACAAGTACAGATACAGGTCCTTTCCAGAAGTAATACTTTCCTGGGCGTAACTCTCGCTGCAATACATGATTATAGAACAATAGCGCTGACTCATAGCTCGCCACTTCGAATGTCTGATAATAGCCATGCAACCTCGGAACCACCGCAAGATCCACTTCTGCTCCCATTTCAGGATTCCTTATATCTACCCTCACAAAAGTATGTTTCTTCATTACGTTCCAGAAAGCGTACATTCCTGCGGTTAGCATCGAGACAAATTTACCATCTTCATAATGCAGCACATACTCATAATCCTGCACATCTACAATGGTTAGCTCTTCAATAAGCTGCGTGTCTTGCACAAATAGGTGTAACTCTTTATTCGGTACAGCAAACGGCTTCGTCACATTTTGCACGATAATGGTCTCATCAGAGAATGACAAGTTACGGTATGTTCCTGGTTGTAGATGTTTCACGTAGCTACCCTTTTTAAAAAGTAGACCTCGTTCATCGTTCTTTACAATCACTTTAGTAAACATGGCTATACCCCCAATAAATAATATAAATAAATATGTAAAAGTTGCTAACATTCATAAGTAGTAAAATTGTGACCCTCTAATCAGGAATTCTCCTATACGTCAGAACGGAATCAGGTTTAAGAATCAAGATCATGAGTTGTTGTACTTAGAAACCAATAGTCGAACCCGAACTCCACTTCAGCCCGGGGACGCTCCATGTCGTTCATCGTACACACTACCTCATTGTCTCTCGTCGGTATCCACCGATTGCATAGTCCTAACCTACAGTGCTCCGCACGAATGCTTGCCTGAGAATTCCTGTAAAAGGTCTACACTATTTCGCTTTTTTTGTTCTACCAGAAAATTCGCGTGGAAGGCGAGTAGGGAATCGAACCCTAATAAGGAGTTAATGACAGCATGAGCATTACAGCATACAGGCATATAGAATATGCGAGCACTGCGGGACCGATGAAATCCCAGCCAAGGTATGCCATCACTTCATTAACTTGAGATCTTCATAAGATCTGTATGTATCATCGCTTATTTAGACGCAGACGAACATGGCGTAAGTATTACGACAGAAATAAATTCTACAATTTAACGCTACTCCCCCATAAAAAACACAAATAAAGCTGGTCCTTCTCTTTAGAGAGATCGGAACCAGCTTTATCATGATATATATAAAATAGTTAACTCATGGTTATCACTAACCCATTTATTTATAGTGCGCTTCCCCCATACAGAAAACGTTTCTCCCAGTGCGTACCCGCAATCTTACTGGTCGTAACGCCACCCGATTCCTTAGAATACGTATGAAGAATTTGTCCATCTCCCAAATAAATACCCGTATGCGTAATGGTAGCTGTAGATTTATTCACATTAGAATAAGCGGAAGCGCTCGATCCTTTATAAGACATGAAATACATAAGATCACCACGTTTCAGCTTCTTCCAATCGCTAACTGTCTTCCCTTTATTCTTCACATAAGAACCTTGGCCCCTTGAATCAGCGGGAAGCTTAATCCCTAGACCATCAATGAAGGCCTGACGGACAAAGGCTGAGCAGTCAAACGTCGATGTACTCGAACGACTTGAACCGTACTCATAGGGGGTTCCTAAATACTTCTTGCCCGCTGCTATCATTTTCTCAACGGAACTACTGTTATTATTGACATTACCAATGGCCTTCGTATATTTAGATGAGGAGGAGATATAGCCGACTTTCCCTCTAGAATCTCGAACCTTCAACCAAGAGGCTCCAGATGTACCAAGTACGGATACTTTTTCCCCTTTAGGAATTTCTCTCAGTACAGTTGATGAAGTGGACGGCGCTGAACGTAAATTTACCCCCCAAGTTACTTGTGATGTAGATGTAGCAGCATTCACTTGATTTACTAGGGTCGTAGCAGATAGACTTCCGCACAACATTATCGCTGTAAGTGAAGCAGTGATCACTTTGTTTCTAATCTTCATGTTGTTATTACCTCCTAAGATGCTTGTGCTTGTCCCATTGTAAATCGCACTATACTATAGGATAATCAGTCTTAGGTCTTAATTTATTTATGCCTTTCAGGAACGTAAATCGTCTATTTCTCTCATTTTCAGGAAAATAAATACAAAATTATATTATTAATTTTTTGTAACTATTTAATTAAAATATTGTAACCACTGTATATTTAGCCACCCTAACGATTAATTACAAATAAAAATGTTATCTCAAACATGATAGTTCTTTAGACCCATTAAAATATTCTCTTGTTTTTACTTACCAATAATTACTATGTACTAATTCTACTATTAAATGGACATTTCATTCCATATATTAGGTATATTATTTCTTGTGTACTCAAGAAAAGCCGATTCCTATACGTTAAGGAATCGGCTTTTCTTATTTGAGCTATAGAATAAAAGATACTATCCTCTTATTTTATTGTTTCTATTAGAAAATGAATGAATTTTATTTCAAGGGTATCCAGATCTCAGAATATAAATTGGGGCTGAAAGGATCTTCGTCTGAATACACCTCTAATTCAAGGGTAGACGCATGCTCATAATGATTTGAAGGAAACCATTCTGAGAATATCTGTTTCCATGCCTTTTGCATGGCACCCGGCATAGGTCCGTGAACTTCAAATACCCCCCATTTGGATGCTGGTACTTCAAGCTTCAATAATCCTTCCGGTAATTCACCTTCGTATTCTGTAGCTACCCAATAATCCATGGTTTGCTTAGATTGCGTATCCCGATTATCGATACATACACCAAGTACGCCTTTTATATCCCCCTTGTTCAACTTAAATAATAAATCGCTTGTACCATCAAGATTAACATCATTCCAAAATTCAGGAATATCTTTAAGATTCTCATCGTTAACTAATGAAAATTCCCGCTTAACCCCTACTACTTCGAAACTTTCTCTTTCAACAATTCTGTACTTCATGGGTTCTGCCCCTTTCAGACTCACCTGGATAACCAAGCGGTTATAAGATTTCAGCTTCCCCATATTGTTTCGTGCTTCACTAGGTGTTACGCCATGTTGCTTACGAAATGCTTTGGAAAAAGCCTCGGGAGTGTCGTAGCCATATTTGTAGGCAAGGTCAATTATTTTGATATTGGTATCGGATAACTCCTGTGCAACAATAGTTAAACGTCTCCGTCGAAGGTATTCACCAACAGAAATATCGGTTAATATCGCAAATGTTCTTTGGAAATGAAATACCGATGCATTCGCTTGTTCGGCGATACTTTCAATCGTAATATGATCCAGTAAATGCTCCTCCATATAGTCGATTGCCCTCTGTAAAGATTCAACCCAGCCCATATTGCTCACTCCCTTAATTGAATAATAATAGCTAGATTGATTTAAATCCTGTCATTGTGTGCTTTGTTTGGACCTTTCCGGTTTACCTTTCGTTGTTGATTTGCATAACACGCAAATCCGGTGTGAATAAGCGCCGATAGATTAACGCACTCAGAAGCATGCTAGTCATTGCAGCTGAACCCGTGAAAGAGAACACAATAAGAATCTGATAACGCACAGCTTCAACGGGGTCTGCCCCTGCTATGATCATGCCTGTCATCATACCAGGTAATTGTACAAGACCCACGGTCTTCATCCCATCGATGGTTGGAATCATACTGAATTTCACAGCTCGCTTCCTAACATCATGAATAGCCTGTTGTGCTGTCGCACCAAGAGATAATAAGGTCTCGATTTCTCCTTTGGATGCTCGGAACTCCTGTTTGATATGATTAATGAACAATCCTGACACAATCATGGCGCTTCCGATGGTCATCCCACTGATTGAAATAATATATTGTGGCGTCGCTTGAATCACATGCAGACCTAGCAAAATCCCCATCATTAAAAGTTCCATGGTCGTTATGGCTAGCGCAATTCGCCATACAATACCGGGAATTCCTCTCCCCCGTTTGCCTGCATTCCATGATGCAATACAGATCATAAAAATAATAATTAATATCGAATAAATCATCTGATCGGATTGAAAAATAAACTGCAATACGTAACCCACCAGAAGTAATTGTACCGCAGATCTAATGGTTCCAATGGCGATATCCTTCTCAAGATCAAGCTTCTTCCAAACTGAAATAAACATCGTTAGCATGATGAACAGAAGCGTAAAACTCAAAGCCGTTAGTGTCATACCAACACCTTACCTTCAGGAACCTGAATGAATTTCCGCGCTAATTCTGTTGCTGGTTCAACGTAAAAAGAAGCACTCAAACTATCTTCCAGCAAAGTGCCCTCTCCCATGAACCATGTTCTTCTACTTATTCTGCTGGCTTGCTCAAGATCGTGCGTAACCCATAACAAGGTTGTCCCTTCTTCTAAATGCCACTGAAGTAGTACATCTTCTACTTTCCGGGTCATATTATTATCGAGAGAAGCCGTAATTTCATCCAATAAAAGGACGCTGGGTCGAAGCAGCAATGATCGAATTAATGAGATACGTTGTTTTTCACCACCTGATAAATCAGTAGCATTCTTACTCATATCCAAATAATCGAGACCCATCTCGTTTAATAGTCGAGTTGCGAGGTCTTGGTCATATGGAATACCATGTAACCTACTCACTGTCTTTAAATTATCTTCTATAGTTGCGGGAAGCATAACGGCTTGTTGGGCCACATAACATACTTGCATTCTCCAAATACGAGAGTCCATTTGCGTAAACGAAGTTTTATTTAAGAGGATATCCCCTTGATCTGAAGCCTCCAGCAAGGCCAGCATTCGTAATAACGTACTCTTCCCCTGTCCAGAGGTACCTATGATCGCAATTCGATCGGGTTGCAATATTTCTGCTGAGATATTAGAAAATAAGTATTTGAAAGTCGGGGCCTCTTCATTCCAATCATTCTTCGTGATATTGTGTATTTCAAATGTAGCGCTCAATGCCTCTCCCCCGTCTAATCAAAAGCTAGTAATCATTGTCCACAAATTATAACATTCCCTTGCTTTACTGACATGACACTATTCAAAATTTATAGATGTTTTTTTCTGAAATTTCAACATATTTATTCATTTTTCAACAAAACACTTGCATTATCAGTACATTGTAGTATATACTTAGTTTCTGGTTGAGAATAACATTGCTTTTAATGACGCGGGGTGGAGCAGCCCGGTAGCTCGTCGGGCTCATAACCCGAAGGCCGCAGGTTCAAATCCTGCCCCCGCAACCAATTTAAAATTTAAAGTACGATAATATATAATACTCGGCGGAGACGCTGAGTATTTTTTTGTGTTCCATAACTAAAGAAAAGGAGTGTCCGAAGCCTTCTACAGGTCTTCAGACACTCCCCTTTAATAAAAAGTTACTTAGTTCTTCTTCGCATTCTGTAGCGCACTTTCTACAGCTTGGATAACAGCCTCACTGGATTTCGATGCTCCTGATACCGCATCAACTTCTGCAGTAGATTGCTTCTCAATAATCTCCGGAATAGTCGTATCGATGGCGGCATCTATCATATTTTGTGTTTCTCCATGCTCTACAATCGCTATCTTTTCGATCTTTTCCCCCTTCACTTCCATGTGACCTTTAGAGACTAGCCCATATTGTTCGAATAACCTTTTTTTATTTACTTAACTCAGGATATATTTACTAAATAGACTTATTTCGTAGGAATAAATAATCCAGATGCCTGAAGCCCACTCCATAGATCATTGAATTGCGGAATATCCAGCTGTTGGTTAGCATCAGATAGAGCCGTTTGCGGATCTGGATGCACCTCGACCATAATCCCATCAGCTCCAGCAGCTAGAGCCGCTTTTGCGCAAGGAAGTAGAATATCTTTACGTCCTGTAGAATGAGTCACATCGACTAGTACTGGCAAATGAGTCTCTTGCTTCAATAGTGGTACTGCTGAAATATCCAGCGTGTTACGTGTCCATTTCTCATACGTACGAATTCCGCGTTCAATTAACATCACTTGAGAGTTACCGTGGTATAGAATATATTCAGCGGCATGAATGAATTCCTCAAGTGTTGCCGCAATACCTCGTTTGAGCAGCACAGGAATTTTCGCTTCGCCCGCCGCTTTCAATAGCTCATAGTTCTGCATATTACGTGCGCCAATTTGGATGACATCAATCGTTTCAGCTGCAATCTCCATATGTGCAGGATGCACAATTTCACTGATGATGGAAAGTCCAAATTCATCGCCTACTTCCTTGAGCATTCTCAAGCCTTCGATTCCAAGTCCTTGGAAATCATACGGAGAGGTGCGGGGTTTAAACGCTCCACCTCGCATGACCTGAACCCCTGCCTTCTTAAGAGCAGCAGCCACAGTACGTAATTGCTCCATCGATTCAACGGAACATGGGCCAGCCACCATCACAGGTGAACCACCACCGACCCAAGTCTGTTCTTTTAGAGGAATAACGGTGTCCTTCGCATGTTGTGTACGACTAACAAGCAACTGGCGCTTATGATCTTCTTCTTGTATACCTAGCGAGGCTTTGAATATTTCTTTGAACAAGTGCTTAATCGTACTATCCTCGAAAGGACCCTGATTGCTAGCTATAATTTGCTCTAACATTTCTTTCTCACGAATGGGATCAAATTTAGGTACACCTTGCTTCTCCTTGATGACACCAATCTCATAACTGAGACGCGCGCGTTCATTCAACAACCCTAATAGTTTGCTATTCACTTCATTAAGCTCAACTCTTAATTGATCTAAATCTTTATTCATCCCTCATCATCCTCCATATAAAATAATAAAAAGCTGTCTCGCAAGGGACGGATATATCCGCGGTACCACCCTTGTTAGACAGCCAAATGTTTTGGTTTTCTCACTTAACACAATTAACGGCGTGTGCCGGACTTCCTTACTGCACCCGGGTGCGGTTCAGGAAATCAACTCCGGAGTGAATTTCATCAGTGCAACTCCCGCGGTGCGCTCTCAATCGGTGGCGTACCGTCCCTGTTAGGGTGCATCAGATTACTTGTCTCCATCATGGTAGATATTGCATTCAATTGAATTGAGCTTATTATAAGCATAAAGTCTTGGATGATGCAAGTATTTACGTTAAAGCGTTAGCTCCAGATAGTAACTGAACCATTCTCATCATTCTCCTGGATCATTCGAACCCTTCAGGTTGTTATATTTTCAACCGATAAATGGCCTTATTCTCGAGTCCTCTAATATATGTTGTCCATTCATCCGTTTCAGGTGTCGTATCTAGCGCATCCTCTACCATTTGAAGCTTCGCATCCATGGTATCAATATGATGTAATGCTACAGCTTCAGGCGTCTGAGGTTGAACAGGACTCCCCCATTCACCTAAATTGTGATGAGACAATACTAAATGCTGTAACCCAAGAACCTTATTGCTATTAAGATCTATATTCAATCGAATAGCCGCTTCGGTAATCCAGTTAGAGGCCATCGAAATATGTCCGATCAACTTACCCTGCACACTATATTCCGAGACAATACCTAACTGTGATACCATCTCCTCAGGCTTAGCAATATCATGCAGAATAATACCAGCTTTAATGAAATCTGCATTCAGGAATGGTCGCTGTTTACATAGAAACTCCCCGATCTCGAGCATCCTAACCATGTGATAAGCAAGTCCTGCAAAATACGCATGGTGATGCATCTTTGCTGCTGGAGAATGTATCAATTTATCTTCTACTTTCGTAATACAGTAAGATACGATCGCTTTAATCTCTTCATCAACAATGCTTTCATGAGCCCGCTTGATAGTATGAACAAGATCAATAGGTGTCATCGGAGCTGAACGAATGAAATCCGTCACGGATACCCCATCGTCTGGAATTGCTTTGCGCATCTTCGTTACTTTGATTTGAAGTCTCTCACGATATAGATGAGCGATTCCCTGCACTTTCACTAGATCCATTGGAAAAAATGTTTCTTTATCTGTTATCGACACATCCCAGAACTTCGCGGATAGCTGTCCACTAGAATCGCACAGAGTGAGGTCAAAATAATCTTTAGGTGGTGTTCCATTTGTTTGTTTAACTTCGAGTTCCTTCAATAAATAAAATCCAACAAACTCATCTTGATGAGTTAATTGTGTAATTAGTGTCATGTCATTCCCTCCCATTGATAAGTACATTATACAATAATACCATCGTTCCAAGGGCCTTCACCTGAGCTAAAATAGAAAAAGAAGTGAAATCACTCTATGAATGAGCTAATACCTATTATCTTATGCATCAAAGATCTTCTCCATATCTTATCTATTGACATTAACGCTACGTAAAGATATACGCTTATCTTGTTAGGAGGATTAAACATGGAATATACCATACAGAAGTTAGCTCATATGGCAGGAGTAAGTACAAGAACCTTACGTTATTATGATCAGATTGATATTCTTAGACCCGCAAGAACGAATTCTTCAGGGTATCGTATTTATGGTCAATCTGAGATTGATCGATTACAGCAAATCTTATTCTACAGAGAACTTGGCGTTAACTTAGATAAGATTAAGGAGATCATAACTTCTCCAACTTTTGACGGGGAGTATGCACTAAGAGAACATCGTGAGAAACTTCTTGAGAAAAGAGAACAGTTAGACCAATTAATCGCTAATGTGGATAAAACATTGGCCTTAACGAAAGGGCGTATTACGATGACCAATGAAGAGAAATTCGAAGGCTTCAAACAAACGATGATTGATGAGAATGAAGCGAAATACGGGCAGGAGATTAGAACGAAGTATTCGGATGAACTAATCAATGCATCCAATCAAAAAATAAAAGCAATGACAAAGTCCCAATTTGCTGAGATTGAGCAGTTGGATATCTCTATTCATGAAGTCCTTGCTCAAGCTTTTGCCACAGGCGATCCTTCAAGCGAGTTAGCTCAACAAGTAGCAGACTTACATCGACAATGGTTGAGTTACTACTGGAGCACTTACAGCAAAGAGGCTCACGCAAGCGTTGCGCAGATGTATGTAGATGATGAGAGGTTCACTTCATACTATGATAAGAAGCAGCAAGGACAAGCGGAGTTCCTCCGAGATGCTATTCTGATTTACACGGGGTCGAACATATAACTCTTGTGCATAGCAAATTTCCTCCTACGAATTTTACAATGTATATGGTAAACTGTGGATGAATAATCAGCAGTAATAAACTATACCATAGAATATTTATCGGGGAGGAAATACATAGCGTGGAGCCGAAAAACAAAAAATTAGCGTGGAACATCGTACAATCCTGGTGGATTTTATTAAATTTTGTTTTTTTCATGAACTGGTCAGCCTTCGTCTATATTGCTATAAGAGTAAAAAGTAAACGTTGGGCGGTTTGGGCGGTTATTTATACCCTTTCATGCTTTGTGGGCATCAGTATGGCTGCCTCATTTCCCCATCCTAGCTGGCAGACGAACTCGGGAATGTCGCTGTTCCTTATTAGCTGGATGGTTTGTTTGCTTCACTCAATCATCGTTAGAAAGGAATTTCTATTACGTCTAGAAGCTCGTGATTTACTCTCTCAAAAAGAAGATTATAATCTAAAGCGTCAGCTTGAAGATGAGTATGGTATAGACTTTGATAGTCCTGACCCTGTTCAGTCCAATCGACCTGTACCCCATACCGTTGCGGCACAAGATCGTCTCATACGGCAATCATCGGAGATGCCCCCTTCTAACCATTGAATCCCCATGTCCATACCCTTCGTTGTTCAAAAACATTAGATAAGCTGTCAAGGTTTCCTTGACAGCTTATTTGTATTGCCACCCTACTTCGATTTAGTTCCTATTTTCACTCCGTCATTCACTAATACAGCCAGTTCATTAGCACATCTTTTATCATTACAGAAATAACCTTACCCATCATATCAAGCCAGAAATTCTGGTCATTATTTAAGTATATACTATATCTTATGTCTAGCTGTGGATAGTAACCACTACATGTTGATTTATGTCAAGCGTATTCTTCTTGAATTTTAATCTCTAAAAAACAATGAAAACTATGTGACATAAATAACAAAGTCTATTTGATATGATATACTACTCACGAAATAAGAACTGGAGAAAGGGTGATTATTACGTTAGTTATCAAACGGGATGGATCTGAAGTCCCCTTTAATCAACAGAAAATTATCGATGCTATATGTAAGGCTATGGATAGAACGGACAAACAAATAGATATTGATGTCGCACAACGTGTTGCAGATAAAGTAACAGCTAAAATTTCTAAATATGAAAAGATTGATATTGAACATATTCAAGATGAAGTCCAGTCCTCCCTTATGAATAGCTCAAGAAAAGATGCTGCCGAGGAGTATATTGGATACCGTGAGATAAGAACGCTGAAAAGGCGTGAACGAGGCAGTCTCGACAAAAAAGTACAAGGTCTTCTTGACCTGACCAATGAAGAAGTGTTGAAAGAGAATTCGAATAAAGATGGAGCAACGATTCCGACACAAAGAGATTTGCTCGCAGGAATTATGGCTAAAGACTTTGCTCAGACCTACATGATTCCCAAAAGAGTTGTCGAAGCGCATAACAATGGCGATCTTCATTTTCACGATCAAGATTATAGCCCCTATTTTCCTATTTATAATTGTATGTTGATTGATCTTAAGGGGATGCTAGAAAATGGCTTCAAGCTTGGTAATGCTCAGATTGAGACACCCAAATCCATTACAACAGCAACGGCCATTACTGCACAGATTATTGCCCAAGTCGCCAGCCATATTTATGGTGGGAATACGATAAACGAGATCGATGTCATATTAGCTCCCTATGTTGCGCAATCTTTCAAGAAGCATTACAAGAATGGCCTAGAATGGCTCTATATGGTCGATGCTAGTGTAATCGATGGATTAGATATTTCTTATACCAATAGTACGCTGAACAGTGAATATCCAAGATGCTTTGAGTATGCCAAGAAACTCACTGAAAAAGAGACTTTTGATGCCTTTCAATCCTTGGAATATGAAATCAATACACTCGTAAGTGCCAACGGCCAGACCCCCTTCAGCACCTTCGGATTTGGTCGAGGTCTATCATGGGAAGAACGCCAGATTCAAATTGCTATTCTGAAGAATAGAATTAGAGGTTTGGGTAAGGACGGTAAAACTCCAGTATTTCCTAAACTGATCTTCGGGATGGAAGCAGGCGTGAATGTAAAGCCAACCGACCCTAACTATGATATTAAAAAACTAGCGCTAAAATGTAGCACACTACGTATGTATCCGGATATCATCTCTGTACCCAAAGTGAAAGAGATTACAGGGTCATTCAAATTCCCTATGGGATGCAGATCCTTTCTTGGTGTATATGAAGAGAATGGACAAGAACTTCACGATGGTAGATTCAATATGGGTGTCGTAACCGCCAACCTGCCTCGTATCGCCATACAGGCTGAAGGATCAGAGCAACAATTTTACCTACTGCTAGATAAATTATTAGATACGTGCAAGGAAGGCCTAATGTACCGTATTCAACGCTTGAAAGGTGTCAAAGCTAAGGTAGCCCCTATTCTGTATATGGAAGGTGCCGCTGGGAGTCGACTTCAACCGGAAGATAGCATTGACCATCTATTAGTAAACGGTAGAGCTAGTATCTCTCTTGGTTACATAGGCATTCATGAAACCATTCTTGCGTTATATGGTAGACATATGTTCGACGATCACATCCTTCGTCAGAAGGGCCTAGACATTGTGAAATATATGAGTGCAAAGACTGAACAATGGAAGAATGAAACAGGATACGGATTCAGTCTGTATTCGACCCCAGCAGAATCTCTATGCTATCGCTTCTGTAAATTAGATGAGGAGCAATTCGGCGTTATCGATGGAGTAACGGACAAAGGATACTACACGAATTCTTTCCATCTAGATGTCAATAAGAAAGTGACACCCTTTGAGAAAATCGCGTTCGAGAAAGAGTATCCCTATTATGCCAGCGGTGGATTTATTACCTACTGTGAATTTGACTCTCTGGTTAAGAATCCTGAAGCACTAGAAGCGGTATGGGATTACGCTTATGAGAATGTACCTTACTTTGGGACGAATACTCCAACTGATAAGTGCCTAGTATGTGGATTTGAAGGTGAATTTGAAGCTACCAACACCGGATTCGAGTGCCCCAACTGCGGTAATCGCAATCCCAAAACGTCATCCGTTATTAGACGCTGTTGTGGATATTTATCTGAGCCCAGTCAAAGACCATTTAATGCGGGCAAACAAAAAGAAGTCCTCTCTCGCGTAAAGCATATGTGATACATGAATATAGCAGATTATAAGAAATTCGATGTCATCAATGGAACAGGATTGCGTCATGCGATCTTCACATCAGGCTGTGAGCATCACTGTAAAGGTTGCTTCAATGCAGCTACCTGGAATTTCGATTATGGGACGCCCTATACACAAGAGTTTGAGGATCAGGTCATTCGTGACTTAAATATTAATTATGTATTCATATCAGGACTCTCCATTCTCGGTGGAGAACCCTTTCAAAATGTAGAAGGATTACTGGGCCTAGTCAAAAGAGTCAAGAACGAATGTATCGATAAGAATATCTGGATCTGGTCAGGATACACATTCGAGGAGATTATCGCAGATGAATCCCAGTTAGAATTACTCACATATTGCGACGTCCTCATTGATGGTAAATTCATATTAGAACAAAGGAATCTGAAGCTACAATGGCGAGGTTCTGAGAATCAACGCGTAATCGATGTGAAACAAAGTTTGAGTCAAATGCAGGCTGTTTGGTTAGCGTTGGACTAATATATTATAAGTTACACCTTTTTAGTGGTATCACAAGAAAAGGAAGCATTGGACCCGTAAAAGACCTTGTAAAAACAAGGTTTTTTACGGGTTCATTCATTGAAAAACGATCCGAGAAAAAGGAAAATGCCGAAGTATGTCGAATTTACTTGAGCTATGAAAACAAAAACAACTTCATCTAATCGAAAAAATATTATAGTCTTCCTTTTCTTCGTTGCCCTCCTTCTCAGCCTGAGGTTGTCCTGGAATGCCACGCATTCTTCGCCTGAACACCCTCAGGTGGTTCAAGGTGTGCTGGACATGCGGGGATGGGATTTCGAGAACTCTCGTTCCGTTACATTGGATGGCGAATGGCAATTTTACCCTGAGCAGTTTCTTACCCATGCCAAATCGCAGTCTTCTGTTTCACAGCGCTATGTTCAGGTTCCTGGCGATTGGCGCAGTGCTTTATCAACCGAAAAAAATTCTTCTTATGGCTACGGAACCTATAGGCTCCGTATACTGATCGACAAGCCCCTCGAACAACCCTATGGCTTCTGGATTCAGAATATTCAGGCCACTTCCATAATCATCATCAATGGAGAGAAATTAGGAGGGTTTGGGGTGCTTGCCGAACAGTCAGAGGGCTACAAGCCCAAAGTTATCTCCTACACCGCCTCCTATATCGCTGGCGACCAATCGGTAATTGAGCTGCTCATTCAAGCATCCAACTTTGACAATCCTAAGTCTGGAGGCATTGTCCAGTCGATTAAATTCGGGTCCCAGGCAACTATCGACACCGAACGATGGTATTCCATCGGATTTCAGCTGTTTACCTTTGTCATTATGCTGCTGCATACCTTATATGCTGTCATCTTGTACTTGTTTAACCAGCGGCGCAAGGAATTGGTTATTTTTGCACTAATGCTGCTATTCGTCAGCATCGCGATTGCGATCGATAATGACTCTCTGCTGTTGATCTGGCTGCCGATCAATTACACTTGGGCATTAAAAATCAAGTTGCTTTCTTATATGCTTGCCACTTTTCTCATGCTCATACTGACTCAAGGCTTTTCTAGGAATGGTAAGGGGGGAAGGCTGTTCCAACTGTTGTCTGTCGCGCTCGGCCTGTACTCTGCATTCATTCTTCTGTCCCCTGTACAGAACATATATTATTCACTCCCTATTTTCGTCTTGATGTATGTACTACCTCTAATACAGGTGATTTATTTAATCGTTAAAGTGTTTATCCAAAAGCATCGTAATGCCCTATTCCTGCTTCTGGCAGTTACCAGCATCGCCTGCAGCGTAGCCTGGGGGATTCTTCAAAATATAGGGCTCGTCACAGTCACCTTTTATCCGTTTGATATGATCGCAGCCATCGTCACGTTCTCTTCCTATTGGTTTAAACAGTATTTCAACAATGCTGAAGAGAATACCAAGCTTACTGAGCAGCTCAAACGGACAGACAAACTGAAAGATGAGTTTTTGGCCAATACCTCGCATGAGCTGAGGACGCCACTACATGGTATTATCAATATCGCCCAAAAGGTCATGATTAATGAGAAAGCCTTCCTGAACGAGAAGAGCTTCAAGGATATGAACTTACTCATTACGGTCAGTCGCCGCATGTCTCATCTTCTAAACGATTTGCTTGATATTACAAGACTCCAAGACAAAAAAATCACCTTGCACAAGGAACAACTACATCTCCAGTCTGCTGCTTCCGGTGTTATCGACATGCTTGATTTCATGACGGCAGGAAAACCACTAGAGTTACGTATGGACATCCCCAAGTCGTTTCCTCCAGTTTTTGCGGATGAGAAGAGACTGGTGCAAATTTTAATCAACCTGCTTCACAATGCCATTAAATACACCCATGAGGGCATGATCTCTATTACTGCTGAATCCAAAGGCAAAGAGGCTGTCATTCATGTGACGGATACAGGTTCAGGAATAGAAAGGGAAATCCAAGCCCGTGTGCTGCAGCGGTATGAGCAAGGTGCGAGCGGTATCAACAACGCCGGAGGCATTGGACTTGGGTTAAGTATTTGCAAGGAGCTTGTGGAGTTGCATGGAGGGCAACTGACGCTACAATCGGAACCGGGGGCTGGCTCTGTGTTCACCTTTACGCTTCCACTTTATGCCCAAGCCCGAGATTTCCACGAAGCTATCTCGGTTCATCCTCAGAATGACGAGATTTCTAATGAGGTTAGCGCCAACAATGTCGCCACTATGGTCATTAATTGGGCCGATATTCAGGATACGAAGTTAACGCCGCCTCCAACGGAGGAAACCATGAACATATTGGCAGTCGATGATGATCCAGTAAATCTAGAGGTACTGAGAAGCATTTTGTCAGCCGAGCCCTATCATATTGTTTCGGCTTTATCTGGCAAGGAGGCCCTGAACTTGCTCAATACTGGGCAATGGGATCTAGTCATCTCCGATGTGATGATGCCCCATATGTCCGGTTATGAATTAACCCGAATGATCCGGGAACGATTCACGATTTCGGAGCTTCCGATTCTTTTACTCACAGCCCGCAGTCAACCTGAAGACATCTATAGTGGTTTTCTGTCTGGTGCCAACGATTATGTGACCAAACCGGTTGACGCTCTGGAACTGAAATACCGTGTCTGGTCGTTGACGACGTTAAAGCAATCTTTCAATGAAAGACTGAGCATGGAAGCCGCCTATCTTCAGGCACAAATTCAACCCCATTTCTTGTTCAACACCCTGAACTCGCTTATGGCCTTGAGCTATATTGATACGGAGAGAATGCGTGAACTGGGTGACGCTTTTTCGTCTTATTTACGGATCAGCTTTAATTTCATCAATCTAGAACGGCTTGTCCCGCTTTCCAACGAGTTAGAGCTCATTGAAGCCTACCTCTTTATTGAGAAAGAACGGTTTAAAGACAGACTGGATATTGTATGGGAGATTGAGCCAGACATAGATCTGCGCCTGCCACCACTCACTATTCAGCCGCTGGTTGAGAATGCGGTCCGGCACGGCCTGCTAAGCCAATCCAAGGGTGGAACGCTTCAAATCCGAATTCATCGCCAAAACGGAGGGACCTTCTTCGAGGTAAAGGACAACGGCAAGGGAATGAATGAAGAAAAAGTAAATATGCTTTTAGATCATTCGAGCAAGGAAAATAGAGGAATTGGACTTATCAACACAAATCGAAGGCTGGAACAGTTGTATGGTAAAGGATTAGTTATCCAGAGCAAGCCTGGGGAGGGGACTACCGTGTCATTCGTCATTCCCAATCAGGAAAATGAAGTTGTATCGTGAATTTGGACCTGTATCGTTTTGCTGTCGGCCACATCTTATTTCATTGGAGTGTAATAAGCAGCTTAAAAACAAACAAAAAGAGGTTGATAAAACGGCTTGGATAAGTCATTTTATCAATCTCTTTTACCTATACCGCTCTATTCATTCGCGCTTCTTCTTTATAGTGCTGACATGAATTTAAAAAGCAAGGATACCTTCATCGCATTACTGGATATTCAGGTTTAACACTTTCACCATAGCTGTGATCATACCCAAATGTAAATTCTCATGAGACATATTTAACTGTACTAGTTCACCAATCGTTTCTGCCTTTGCAAAGTTATCCTTTACGGCTACGGGTTCACCTAGTTTGTCATGAAGCGTTTCTTGTAGAGCATGAAATTGCTCCCGCAGCTGAAGAATAAGAGTATCCCAATGGGGTGGTTCGTCCTGCCAATCTGCTGGTTTAGTTCCATACCCAAATAACTTGACATATGAGTCTGGAATCTTAGATTCCATCCCCGCAAAACCAAGTATGATTCTATCAGCAGTCGTAATAATATGTCCAAGCTGCCAACGAAGACTGTTGTTAAACCCCGTAGGTACAAGATCTCTTTGAGAATCTGGGACATTTTCTACTTGCTCCATTGTTCTTTCTCTCACTTTTTCAATTAGACCGAACAAAAATGCTTCACTCATTCCATTCTCCTCCTCTTTATATACCTTCAGTTAAGTCATGGTATGACTTACTACTTCTACTCCATTGTACTCTTTCCCTGCACATTCCCTATTCCTCTTTTTCTCGTTATCCCTCAGAGGATGAACTCGTGCCAAAGAAGTTCCGGATCTGTCTCTTCCGGAACTTCTTATATTCTATAACTTATTTAGATTTCATCCGAGTGGAGCTCCACATAAGAAACAACAAGTAGGGCGCACCAATCAGCGCAGTAACAATACCCGCAGGCAGCTCTTTGGGAGTCAAGACAATCCTACCTATCCAATCCGCTCCTGCAAGTAGTACGCCACCAAGTAGTGCAGAAATAACCATAGCCTTACGATGATTCGATCCAACTAGCATTCTTGCTGCATGAGGTGCCAACAATCCTATAAAACCAACTGCTCCCACATTCGCAGCAGCGATTGAAGCCAGCAATACAGCAATGATGGCTACATGTAACCTTGTATTGCGAACATTTAGGCCAAGTCCACCTGAACTCTGATCTCCGAAAGATAGAAGATCTACCTTACGTCCCAACAACCAGGCTAGTGGCAATAGAATTAGAATGGTAGGTAAAATGATAGACACTTCTGTCCAACCTCGTCCATAGGTACTTCCTGCCATCCAAGCTAGAGCAGGTGCAACAGCTAATTGGGCATGGACAACCATAAGATTGATTACGGCAGAACCTACAGCTGCTACGGCGATGCCTACGAGGGTCAGAATCGTAGGATTCAGTCCTCTTCTCCAAGATACTGCATATACAATGGTCGCAGCTACCATACCTCCAAGTACTGCACCTACAGGTAGCCAGACAATAGATAATTGAGGGAGCGCAACGATGATCAACAATGCTCCCGCTCCAGCACCACTCGTAACACCTATAATCTGCGGGTCACCCAGCGGGTTCCGTACTGCATTCTGTAACAAGCTTCCGCTTACTGCTAGTGCCATTCCGGACAGACCCGCTGTTAATAAACGTGGCAAACGGAAATCTATTAAAATTTGCCGATACATATCCTCACCATGACCTGTTAATACAGCTAGTACTTGTGATAAAGGAATGGGTAAACTCCCACTAGTGAGACTGAACATCCAAACTACAATTAAGAGAATACTCAATACCATCACCCATAATCTGTATGATCCGAATCTCAGATTATGACCGATATTCATAGATGTACCCGAGTTTTCTCCGCTGCCTATATTACGTGATACCCGCATGGCAAGCCAAATGAGCCAAGGAGCGCCAATAGCAGCAGTTACTGCTCCAACGGGTAGTTCCCCATAAGCATCCACGAAAATTCGGGCCACCGTGTCTGCGCCTACAAGAATAACAGCTCCCCATATAGCTGTAATCGGAATCAGCCATCTATGCTTAGTCACACCAGATAAACGCACTAAGTGTGGTGCTATTAAACCAATAAAACCTATCGGTCCAACGATACTCACACTCACACAGGCTATCAGAATAGCCGCACCCATCGTATAGAACCTTGTAAAGACAACCTTTTGTCCTAAAGAACGTGCTGCATCCTCGCTAAGTGTAAGGATATCCAGATTTCGAGATGCTAAGAACATCACAGTCAATCCAGCAACAATCCAAGGCCAAGAGAAGAGTACACCATCCCAATCGTTCTGAATAAGCGATCCTGATCCCCACAGAAAAATGCCTTGCGTGGTCTGTTGATTTAGCAATATCAAAGCACTCGTCACCGATGAAATGACTAGTGAGACAATCATTCCAGAAAGTGCGATACGAATAGGCGTGCTCTTCCCCCATCCAGCCAAGGCATAGACAGCCATAGCAGCCATGGCTCCACCGATGACGGCTAGTGGGAGCGCATATTGATGGTGCATAGCCGGCCAGAAAATCATACCTGCCACAACGGCAAGATAAGCCCCTGCATTTACCCCGAGTGTGGTCTCTGAAGCTAACGGATTACGTGTAACCGTCTGCATCAAGGCACCAGATACGGCTAATGCCGCTCCGGATAGAAGTCCCATCACTGTACGAGGCATCCGAACACTACGTATCAGATGGTGGTCTGCGATATCCTGTGGTGAGAAGATGGATTGCACAACCGTATTTAGGGATATGTTCGCTAACCCTTGAGTAAGACTGACGAACATAATGATTAATAAAGCCACAATACCGCCTATCAACATCCATAACGGCTTCCAGCCCGCACCTGAATTAGCGTGCTGGGCTGGATGGATATTCATTGGGGCTGAACCTAAGGCAGGCTTCCTCTTGAGCGAACTCATTGTGTCAGTAGCTCAGCCGTTTTCTGTGCCATAATTTGTGCAGACAGTGGACCGCCGTATGGCCACATGTCACCTCCAAGAGCATAAACTCTATTTTCTTTCACAAAATTTAGACCCTTCCACACAGGATTATCCTTCAACTGATTCTCAATAACATTGTCATTATCCTGAATCATGTGTAAGAGATTCGCATCTTGTAGAGCCGGTAATGCTTCAACATCTGCTGTTGTAAATCCGTATATTTCAAATTTATTAGATTTGTGAGCATTCGTCAGGCCGATATGCTCCAGAATTTTAACAGCCATAGAATTATCTGTAGATATCCGGAATGTCACTGCATTCTGATTGCTATAAGCCATAACGAGAGCAAATGGAACTTTATCTTTTCCAGCAGCAACAATTTTAGCCTTAGCATCTTCATAAGTTTTATCTAGATCCTTAAGAACTGTCTCAGCCTCCGTCTTTTTGCCCAGTACATCGGCTATCGTGTTAAAGGTTCTTTCCATCTCTACATACTGATCATCTTGTCCTTCAGCAGGATAAGGTTCGAAAGTAAGCGTCGGTGCAATGTTACTTAGTTCTTTATATGTGCTCTCAACACTTGTCTTGAGCCCAATAATCAAGTCTGGCTTAAGTGAAGCAATAATCTCCATATTCGGCGCCCCACGATCACCCACATCTGTCACATCAGGAGCAATCTTAACGGGAATATTAACCCATTGATTCATACCCTCGATATCCGCAATACCAACAGGTTGAACACCAAGTGCAAGAACATCCTCTGCATAGGACCATTCCAATACGACAACACGCTTCGGGACACCTGTAACTATTGAATCACCCAATGCATGTGTTATGGTTCGCGTCTCTGTAGAACCACTGGCTTTCTCTCCATTTGAAGAGTTATCACCATCCTTGGTGGTTGTCTCTGTAGTCGAAGCGTTACCTTTCGTGTTTGTTCCTTGATTTCCACAAGCAGAAACCACTAAGACCAATAATAATAACAATATGAATGCTGAAGATTTAACAGTACGCAATGAAACCTTCCCCCTCTATTATATCTATCTGTTTCCAATAGGTGATTTATAACAGCTCTCATACCGTTATCGATAACAATTATCATTATCACTCGGTGCTTATCATAATATCTTCTTTTCATAGTGTCAATTCTTTTTTTGCGATTATTTCCGTTTCATCCATTGGACAAAGATCGTAAATAGGATAAGCGAATATATAAAGGGTACAGCTAGCAACCAGATCATTTCTCCACCAGAATACGTTTCATAGTTCATTAACAGATTCATCGAATGAAATGTAGGTGGGAGAATCCAAGTGATCCATTCCAAAGAAGGACCCCATTGGCTCGTGATGCTCCCTTGGCAAAAAGACAGAATAATAACGAATAAAATACCTCCTATGGCGACACTGGACCGACTGACAAATTTGTTATTAAAAAAGACCGCTATCGCCGCTCCAAGAAACGATAATCCCAAATGGGAAAGAAATCCGACAATGATGTCCTCACTTCCAATGGGCCTGTCAAATCTATCGCCAATAATCGGATACGCCATTGCAACAATTAGCAGCAAGAGACTCATTAGAAGTATCGACGAAATTAAACCTATGTAATATTTCGCTGGACTTTTCAAGTGTAATAGCGTTATTTCTTCTTGGATCGGACTTTCAGACTGCATAAAGCTGTAGCAAATCCACGCCGTGACAATGAAAGATAACACAGCAGTAACCGCGAAACTTCCCATCACCGGGTTAGGTTTATAGGTGTAGAACAGCCCGACAAAAATTAAATACGTGAATAACGGTGGGATGAATCTATAAGATCGGTTGTAATTGCGGAGCAAATAAAACAATAAGTTCATATACAATCTACTTCTCCCTCCTATCCATAGATAGTGAATCACTGGCTATCCATTCTTTGTGTTCTGTTGGAGTAACCGATAATACCGAACCACTGCTATTTAGTATCGTTAGTAAGACCTGATCTGAAGCTTCACTTTCAACATATAAATGGTAGTCTCCTTCAACCTTCTCCAATTTCACCACTCCCCTTAATTGCTCCAGATCAGAGATAGAAGTATGTGAGAGGCGCTTGAAATGAATCATGGTATAAGATTTCTGAACCTGCATCGTACTTAATACAACTCTTCCCTGCTGTAAGGAGATGACACGATCTGCCAACTCGTCCAATAGAACAGACTCATGGCACGTCAGAACCATCGAGATATTCTGTCGTTTCAACTCTTGTAATAAGCGTCGTAAATCTTGTTGCGATGTAGCATCTAAACCAGACAGAGGTTCATCCAATACTAGCAGGTCGGGTCGAGCCAGAAGCGACTGCATAATGTTAACTTTCTGAAGCATCCCTTTTGAAAAAAAATTCATTCGGTTGCCCCTAGCTTCCGTTAACCCGAACTGTTCAATCAATTCCTCTATTCGACGGTTTAAAAAATCCTTATTCAATCCTTGGATTTTGCCCATAGACAACAAATATTCCTGAGGGGTTAGCCTTAATTTAGGGAATCGCTCCGGTACATAACTGATTCTCGTCTCTTTGGAAAAGTTACTGTGAACCTTACCGCTTGAAGGTCTAATTAGACCACAAATGATGCGTAATAGGGTGCTTTTCCCAGATCCGTTTGCACCGATCAGCGCTATTGTTTCCTTTTTGCCTATGGAAAAAGTTACATCTCGCAGGACCGGCCTTTGATCGTAATCTTTCGAGATATGTTCTAACTTAATCAAGTCCTCCATGCTATGCTCCTCCATATTGAACGAGATAATTTCGGCTCAACACCAAAATCAGTACTTGAAAAATGTATAGTGTTGATAACTGACCGCTACGCTACGATCAGCATAGAACTCTGTTTCGGCAAGTAATGATTACGGGTAGCCATAATTTTAGATTATATTGTCAGTAACTTTATGTCAATCCATCCTACTGTACAGGATTAGAACACCTCATTATCGAAATTATGAAGTTATAGAGACACAGAAATTAATTTAGGAGAGTGGTACCCAATGATTGAAGAGGTACGAAAAAACAATGTTGAACGTTTTGCCGGTTTTGGTGCACTGTATGATCAGAATCGTCCAAGCGCACCTCAGGAGGTTGTTGATATCCTCACAACCTATTTGCGTAGCAATCCCCAAACGGTTGTGGATGTCGGTTGTGGCACAGGTCTATCCTTATTTATATGGCTGAATAATGCAGAACACATTATAGGTTTTGAGCCCAGTGATGATATGCGTGAGGTTGCATTATCCAAGTGGGAAGCCATCGGGAAGCCGCCAAATCTTAAATTCGAGCAAAGATTATCTCATGAATTAGGACTACCATCCGAGAGTGTAGACATCGTGACCTGTTCCCAATCCTTCCACTGGATGGAGCCGTACAGCACATTGCGCGAATTCGCCCGTATTCTTCGTCCTGGAGGTATTTTCGCCGCTTATGACTGCGACTGGCCTCCCATCTTCGACTGGACAGTTGAAGAACGGTATAAGAAACTTATTGCCCAAGCCGATGCCCGCGTAGCACAATTGGCTCCGCAGGAACAGCATTCGCATAAATGGAACAAGGATGAGCATTTACAGCACATTCAGGAGTCTGGATTGTTCCGCTTCGCCAGAGAAATCGTCTTTCACCATTGGGAACTCTGCGATGCAGACCGATACGTGAACATTGCTTTTAGCCAAGGTGGGCTGCAAACAGCCCTCAAATGGGGCGCGGAAGAGCTCCATACCGAAGTACAGCGGTTTCGTGAATATGTATCACAGGTATTTGCTGGGGAATCCCGTGATATTTTATTCAGCTACCGGATGCGACTCGGAATCGTATAATCCATTTATTCAATCTCCTATGCTGTCCTCGATTCCTTCACAAAAAGAAATAGCCTGCTGACATGTGATCCTGTCAGTAGGCTATTTCGTTTATTTCTCGACATTACTTCTGTCGCTATGTTATATATCTCTATCTCTCGTAAAATGCTTCAAGCTGTCTTACGATTTCTTCCTTGTTATGATCGATAACGGACTGGTGTTGTGACATGGAGAACAATTGTTCAATTTCTGCAGGGAACTCTTGCTTGATGTCACATTGTGCGATCGCTTCATCGAATTTAGCAGGGTGCGCAGTAGCGAATGAGATACAAATCTCATCTTCACCATTATATTCTTCATAAGCGGCAATACCGCAAGCTGTGTGTGGATCTAGCAAGTAGCCATAATCAGCTTTATACTTACTAATCAATTCTAAGCATTGCTCGTTGTTAGCACCATAAGCCTCGAAGTCGGATTTCACACGATCTAGATCCTCTGGACTGATCACAATTTCCCCTTCTTCTTGGAACTTCTTCATGTAATCAGATACTTTCTCAGCATCTTGATCCAAGAAATAATAGAGATATCTCTCAAAATTACTTGCCACCTGAATATCCATCGAAGGACTATACGTACTCTTGAAGTCACCTGGCTTATATTCGCCTGTCTGAACAAACCGTTCAAGAATATTATTCTCATTTGTCGCAATAATCAGTTTATGAATAGGTAAGCCCATCTTTTTCGCCAAGAAACCTGAGAAGATATTACCAAAGTTCCCTGATGGGACGCTAAAGTTAACTTTCTTCGACTTCTCTCCTTGCTCGATTTGAAAGTATGCGTAGAAATAATAGACGGTTTGCGCCAAAATACGGACAAAATTAATCGAATTAATCGCTCGGAGATGATGTTTACTTTTGAAATCTAAGTCTGCAAACAACTCTTTAATAATCTTCTGGCAATCATCGAAATTCCCTTTTACAGAAAGGTTCAATACATTATCATCATCGACTGTTGTCATTTGTAGCTCTTGCACCTTGCTTACTTTCTGGTAAGGATGCAAGATACAGATGCGAATGCCTTCCTTACCTCGTACCCCTTGGATGGCTGCCGCTCCCGTATCTCCCGAAGTAGCTCCAAGAATATGAATGATTTTACCTTGCTTTTTGGATACGTAAGAATAGAATTCACCCATAAATTGCAAAGCTACATCCTTAAATGCAAACGTAGGGCCATGGAATAATTCTAGAATAAAGAGCGAATCATTCATTTTCTTCACAGGTGTGACCTCAGAGTCACGGAAATTAGCGTAGCTCTTATTCACCATTTCCTTCAGATCTTCATAAGGAATCTCTTCATTCGTGTAGTGCGAGAAGATTTGCAGAAATAGCTCATTGTAGCTTAATTTACTCCACTCTTTCAGAGTAGCTGGTGAAATGACCGGGATCTCAGCCGGGATCATCAGTCCGCCGTCATCAGCCAAACCCATGAGCACCGTATCAATAAACCCTTGGGACTCTACATGACCTCTTGTGCTTATAAATTTCATACCCTGCCTCCAATAATACGTATTTAGAATATATGATTCCTATATCTTTAGTTTAATTATATCTATAATACCTTTACTAGGAGCTTTAACCCAACAATTATTTTTTAGCAAAATGATCTAATCAAGTAAATAAACATGTTTTGCAGTATAATTTAAATAAATATTACCAATAGGAGGAATCTAATGAGATTATTCACTCCCCATATTCATGCTATACGTATATCGATACTATCTACCCTGTTATTCATTGGAGCGAGCACGGTAATACCACTACAACAGACTGTTGCAGCGGAGGACCTTAAATCTCCATTAACAGGTGCTTATGATGTCTCTGCAAGTCAAATCGTATATGTGACCTCTACAAGTGAAATAAACACCCTGAATCTCTATGATCCAAAGCAAAACCAACAAGAAACACTCGTTAACTCAAATGAACGACTGCTTGATCCAGACTTTTCTCCAGACGGCTCAAGTCTTGCATTCATCGAAGCTAACGCGTACGGCTCCTCTGAGCCTAGAAGCTCGATTAAGATCGTCAATCTTCGCACGGGCGTGACCACCGTACTGCTTGAAAAAGACAGTAATATCACAGAGATTGAATGGGCCCCTGATGGAGATTCCGTCTTTTTCCTACAAGCGGGTAGTTTCAAAAACTACTCTCCCATCGCGTCCAAACGTGCCCATGATTTCGATGTGTATGAGCAAAATTTAACTAAAGAAGAACCTATCAGGCATACATATCTCGAGAAATATGAATTAGACTCCTTACAAATATCCAAAGATGGGCAATACATCTACGTCGCAATGATGGATGACGCTCATGCTAAAACTGCTGACGATATATTCAACGCGAAGCAAAAGATTTTTCAATTCCCACTTAACGATACAAAATCTGAAGGCACAGTCATCTCACCTACACGCGAGAGAGATATTTACGATTTCACTTGGAACGAAAAGTCAGATCTTCTCTACTACCAATCCGTTGCTAAAACGGATGACAAAGGCACATTCGAGTATGAGTTGTATTCCTATGAACCGTCAACTACTAAAGAGAAGCAACTGACATCGCTTGGTGAATTTACAAATCATCCCGTCTCCATAGGAAATACACTATATTTTATGGTAGATAAGGCATTTGCCACGTCTACATCTGATTATTCATTGTATATGATTGATTCTCCTAACAGTGAACCTAAACAAATTGAACTGCCCATTCAAGTACCAGCCGTGAAAGATTCAGTCAACAGTAAAAACAACCGTTCAGCACTAGAAGTTTTCTTTAAGATGCTCTTCTAATGTTCTGCCTAACCCATGAAATGAAAATTACAATTAAATAAGATCAAGGTTATGTCAAATAAAAGAGCCAAGAAGTACGATGATATCGTACTTCTCGGCTCTTTTTCCAACTCATTATTTATCTACAATTCTCATTAATAATTCTTAGTTGTCAGTTGATCCAAGCTTTTGAACTCATATCCCTGTTTAAGCGTGTCATCGATAATTTGCCTCAAAGCGTCTGCGTTATCCTTAGAAACAGAGTGAAGTAATATTACAGCGCCTGGATGAAGTTGCTTCATGACATGATCATAAGCATATTTTGATCCTTTTTGGTCCTTAGTATCCCAGTCTTTATAGGCAATCGACCAGAATACATTCGTATACCCAAGTTCCTTACTTACTTCAAGCATTCGTTTACTAAAGATACCTTGGGGTGGGCGCATAAAACGCATTTCTTTCTGTCCTGTTGTTTCTAGGACTTGATTCTTCAATTTTTCAAGCTCGTCTGTCACACGGCTATTAGAAATTTGGCTCATATCTGGGTGCCCCCAAGAATGATTTCCTACAATATGACCCTCATTCGCCATTCGCTTTAATAGCTCGGGTTGATCTTTCGCATAATGTCCTGTTACAAAAAAGGCGGCCGGTATTTTTTTCTCCTTCAAAATATCTAGAACCTTTACTGTATATCCATTCTCATACCCATTGTCAAAAGTGAGGTAAATTTCTTTCTTCGTTGTATCGCCTAAAAATATAGCACCATTTTCCTTCAATATCCCCTTAAAGGCTTCATTATCAATAGAAGGTAGCGCACCATTCTTACTCTTTATGAAACCATAGTGATGTGGGACATCTGTAGCTACTACCGTATTCGAAGGAAATAATGTAACAAATAATCCTAACACCATCCACAATAGGAACAATCGTTTCACTAATGTAACACTCCTTATATAGAAATTTTTATTATACTCTTGCCTTAATTTTGTCCTATATGGTATCTAATTTGATTGGAACCCAATAATTTAGATATCGTTACGAAGCTGTACCCTTGTTCTTGTAACTCAGGTAAAATCACCTTTAAGGCTTTAACGGTTTGAGATTTACCAGATATTCGATCATGAAATAATACGATATCGCCTGAATGGGCATTGGAGACCACCCGATTCACAATCTGATGCACTCCCGGTTTACTCCAATCCTTGGAATCCTGATACCATGTCCACAAAATCACGGTATATCCCAGTTGCTCTGCTGTCTTCATGATTAGATCATTACAGTACCCTCCTGGTGGACGAAATAAGATTGTCTGCTGACCTGTAATTGACAAGATTTCATTCTCAGACTTTACAATTTCCTCTTTTACTTCCTCTTTGGATAAATGTTTGAAATCCGTATGACTATACGTATGGTTCGCTAATTCGTGCCCTTCCGAAACTTCTCTGCGCACAATATCCGGATATTTAGTTGCTTGTTCTCCAACTACGAAAAAAGTTGCCTTAGCATGATATTGTTTTAGAACATCTAGAATTTCATTGGTTTCCTGAGGATCAGGTCCATCATCAAAAGTGAAGGCGATCCATCGGTGATCTGTCTGAACTTTTTTGATAATACCTTGTTGTTCTGTATATTGATGTAATTGTTTCTCAACAGGAATAGATGTTACCTCATGGTGAAATGGGAGACCACAAACAAAAGGTAAGAATAATAAACTCCAAATATTCAATATTTCCTCCTACATATATATATAGTTACAGTGCGCCACGCCTTTTGAGGGTGATCTAAATGTTTCGGTTCAACCCCTTATCTTATTAAGATGTGTATACCGTCCATTATTTATGCACGCACCAAAGAAGCCTCATCCCTCTCATAAAGGACAATGCCCCGAATACTATCGGTCTTTCTCTTCTAAATAGCTATATCTTATGTATAAATTGCTTCTTTTCGTATTATTATTCTCATTCCCTCTTCCCAAGTAGCCCATAATGCCTTATGGTTATATAGGAAAAATAACCATATAGACTAAAATAGAGGTGTATATCATGTCCAATGTATCTGCGACACACGCGTCGCCCATGAGTGGTAATTTATTCAGGAACCGATTTTACCAAACCATACTCATATCAAATTTATTCCTGCAAATCGGAATCTGGGTTAGAAACTTTGCCATCCTCATGTTTGTCACTGATAAAACGAACAACGATCCTATGGCGATTTCTCTCATTTCGGTAGTTGAATTCGCACCTATCTTTGTCTTCTCCTTCATCGGAGGTGCGTTCGCCGATCGTTGGAGACCTAAACGAACCATGATCTGGTGTGACTTTCTCTCCTCTGCTTCCGTGCTTATCGTCCTCTTGACGTTACTGTACGGTTCGTGGGAGATGATCTACCTCGCTACTTTCGTCTCCGCCATTTTATCGCAGTTTTCTCAGCCATCTGTCATGAAGTTATTCAAGCAACATGTACATCCCGACCAGCTGCAACAAGGTATGGCATTGTTCCAATCGCTTGTCGCTATCTTTATGATCATGGG
Source organism: Paenibacillus sp. IHBB 10380 (assembly GCF_000949425.1). Classification (NCBI taxonomy): domain Bacteria; kingdom Bacillati; phylum Bacillota; class Bacilli; order Caryophanales; family Paenibacillaceae; genus Paenibacillus; species Paenibacillus sp. IHBB 10380. The sequence goes on along the minus strand of NZ_CP010976.1, from coordinate 207,143 downwards.
ACCTGCTCTCGGTATTTTCTCATATAATCAATTTGGTATTCATATCTCCATAGCCGTGATGGGTGTTGCCTTCTTATTGTCCGCCGTCGTGCTCTTCCGTCTTCCACCCGATGAAGTACAGGAAGAAACTGGTGAACCCAAGGCCCTGAATTTACGTAAAGAACTGGCTGATGGGTTTCGCTATGTATGGCAAAGTCCCGTGTTGAAGGTACTCGCTGGTGCATTTGCTATTGCTGGGTTCTCCGTTGGGATCATTCAGACTCTAGGCCTATTCGTGGTCACAGAGCGACTGGGTCAACCGAAAGAGTTCCTACAGTTTCTCTTAATGGTTAATGGTGCTGCTATGTTAGTTGGTGGGGCTATTATCATGACCCTTGCCAAAAAGGTGTCTCCACAAATTCTGCTTGCATTTGGTATGAGCGTTAGTGCCTTATGTATCGTAGGTATGGGATTGTCCACAAGCATTCCTCTAACGTTAGCGTTACAATTTATAAATGGACTCACTATGCCTTGTATTCAAATCGGCATCAACACCCTAATCTTACAATGGACCGAACAATCCTACGTTGGGCGTGTAAACGGCGTACTTAGTCCTATGTTTATGGGAATGATGGTCATCATGATGTCCTTAGCAGGAGTCCTCAAGAAGCACTTTCCACTCGTGGAGATTTATTGTGTATCCGGTATTGTCTTGTTGGTGGGTGCTATGATCCTGATTCCCATCTTCAAATATAAACCTGAACCTTCTTTAGCCACGGTATCCTCCACCGAGACAAGCTAAGAATGATAAGAATTCTTAGAATTCTAAGCAATCAATAAAGGAATGACAGGATCACGAACTTAAAACTGTTTAATAAGCAAAAAAAGTTTTTCCGCAAAAGTGGAGAAACTTTTTTTGCTATTCAATGCCTATTATTTCCTATCCTTAAATAAATCCACCATTCACTCTAATCGTCTGTCTCGTACTCCATTGCCCCTGTCCCCTCACTAAGAACTCAATCCCATTAGCAATATCTTCGGGTTCACCTACTCCATCTGTCTCATCTTGTTGGAAAGTAAACTTTTCTCCAGTCTAATGTAAAACAGTTCATTATATAATTCTTGCTCTATCGCATGAATACTGCGTGTTACCTTCTTGACTGTTTCTAGATGCAACATCCCGGCTTTCATTGAGATTACCGCTAACGTATCCATCATCAACTCCCCGCAGGTCTGAAGTTTAACTATGTATTGGTCTTCTTGTTCTACCATGTCTTCGTATTGGTTGGATAAGTCGTTTAGATTCTGTTGGAATTTCAATGGATCTCCTCCCTTATATAGAAATGACAATAACATATTAAAGAGCTATTGGTGGTACTGATATGCGTATCAGATAGAGATTAAACTGCTACACCTCTTATCCAATCCTTCATGTTCATAAGAGATTGCTTTTTCCTCTGATTATCCCTAGAATAACTACTCAAACAGGCAGTCGACTAATTAGTCGACTGCCTGTTTGAGTATCTCTATAACAATTAATCCTATTTCATTCAACAATACTAATGAAGCCACATTTTTACTATTTCTTCGAAAGAGTAAATCCTTCTTCTCGCAAATATTCCTTCGCTTCTTTCAATGTTTCAAATACCATTTCAACGTTCTGCCCCGTGTAGATGTACCATAAATCGTCATCATGTACGAGAGAAAGCAGTTGCTCATCATCATTGGTCCACACTTCTGCCTCGTGAAAGTTACTTTCCGCTATAATGCGGTCACCTACGGAATGGATCTCTTCTCGACTAGAAGAAAGTGAATGAATGGAAGCCTCTACGAGCGTCTTCAATTCGTCCGCAGTGAATTCTCGGATATTTACAAACCCTTTCTCGTCAGAGTCATACCCTTGTAGAAGGCCCGCATAGACGAATCCATTCCCATTCGGATGAAGGTGAAGCGCAATCGTCTTTTTATCCTGCTGGCTCTCTTCAAAGTGGAAATTCACTCGACCGAGAGATACATTCTTTCGTTGTAATTTAGGGAAAGATTCTAGAATCTGAAGTTTTTGTTCAAAGGATAACATAGGACCTCCGGCGTACGATTTTATAGTGTATGGATTATACCATATCCTTGGCATACAGACCATTTGTAGCTCCTATCGAGCTCAAAATCAGTAGTTCTTGACAGTCTTAGCTATCAAGCGCCGAACATCACGAATTCGGTTGGGGGTATCCATAGTAGAATGGTTCAGGATATCACAAAGAGAAACAAGATCCTCAAGTTTGGATAGGAGCTTCCAGTTTCCTTCAAGAATCCCTCCATGATCCTGGTAAGCCTGAATAAAATGCTGTTCAAATATTGAACCATCCTCTTCATACCGCAACATATTAGCGATATCGGCATATCTCCTCCAGGAAAATGCAAACTCCCAATCCAGTACTGCTGATACAGCATATCCTGTTGGGCTTTGTTGCATCAGTATATTTAAACCGTTGAAGTCTGAATGAACAAGTACGGGTGTTTCTTCGTATTCCGATAATAATGAGCCATGGGTTTGGCAAAAAAACCATAACTCTTTTGCGAGTTCCTCCCCCAACCATTTACCGGATGGACTATGAAAAAGACTTTGTTCCATAAGGGAAAGAAATTGCTCACTGTCCATGCTGAAAGGCTGTGAAATATTCAGATTTTTATCGAAGAACCCGGATTGTGGAAAAGTATAGCTATGTATATTGGCAAGCGTTTTACCTACAGATGCTGCAGCTGAGCCGATATCCTCGATAATTCCAATTTTAAACACATCACGTAAAAGGATTCCCTCTTTCCATTCCAAGATGGCCCATGATTTATCGAATGTATCACAGCTTGTATCGATATATATGTAATCAGCGACAGGCACGGTTTCAATCACGAGCTTCGAGATGGCAAGCTCTTTGTCTGCAATCTCTCCCTCTCCTCTAAACAGACGAAGCACGTAGGGATTGACGCTTCCTTCCAGATGTACTTTGTAGTTGGAATTACTGAAACCACCACCTAATCGTTCAGCTGCAACTACCACTTTACCTGAAAGGACAGGTTCAATGATTTGATTTATTTGCTTTAGGTCAAGAGAAGTAGGAAGTTCTGTTCTTTCCCATCCTTCTTTCACGATCTCATCTCCTCCTTGTGTTGCATAACTTACCCATTATGGAGGCGTTTTTTGATTAAGTTAATCCATGTGTATTTATACTAACTTATCCCACCAAGGGTGTACCTCATATACACATAGCCCATCATGCTCGCCGAAGATCTCCATATCCTCACGCTCCTCGGGTGTAATGCTATTCACCTTTTGGACAGATTCAACATAATAGGTCTTCTTAGATAGGTTGGACACAAACACAAACCTACCCTCATAGCCCGGGTTTTCTACCAACACATCACTTGGGATTCCTGTTACTACTACAACTGCATTTAGAGCCATCTCTTCTGTCACCATGATATTCCCCTCTTATCTTTTATCGCTATTCCTTTGCTGCTCAATATTACAACATTACACTATTTCACTGGAGAAGTGAATCATTCTACTCGATCCTCTACAATGATTGCTTTCTCACATAGCTTTCTTTACCTCCACGATATGACTATATTGAGATACCTTCAGCGAGAAAAAAAGAAGTACCTCCATTAAAAACATCGGAGGTACTTCTTTTCAAGAATTATTTCAAACTCAGTGGATGCGTAAGACCTTCGATTTACCTTAACCCTTATTCACATGATGGAAACAGGGCATCCAGAGCAGGACAAGGTTGCCGATCCAGAAACTCACTCAATGGTGCCGGCATATTACTAAAAATTTTGTTTAATTCAGTTCCTTTATATATGTTCCCAATAATGACTGGATGACACAACTCTGATATAAGCACATCCCCGTTGCCATGAAGATGAAGCTGTGTCTTTCCTTCGATACAGTGAGGAAAGAATACACCCGGTTGCTCGTGAAAGCCTAGTTTCTCTGCGAAACGATCCATACACGTAAAATACAGCACAGTATCCTCTTTCTTGTGCTTGATAAGGTCATTTACTGCGTTCTTTAAAGCTTCACGAGCAGCTATGGATTTCCAACCTGTATGGTCCATAATAATACTATTCTGTATCTCATGGGTTCGCACACCTAATTGATATACGTGATCACTAATCTCCTTCATATGATGCTCGGTTTCACTGAAGAGCAACGTTTCAAGCACCGTATCTACAGAAGTTGCTGCAAACATAGCAATATTCTCTCTTATTTTCTCATATATACGGGGATGGATATTGTAATATCGAGAAAATTCCTCAGCTGATGTAAAGTTAAATGAAATATGAATTGTCGTTAGACCTGCCTCAACCAATTGCTGAATACGTTCAGCATTCAATAGACTTCCGTTAGAATTTAACTGTGTTTGAATACCTCTGGATGCACAATAAGCAACGACCTCGACACAGTCCTGAAACTTCAAGGTGACCTCACCACCGGATAGTCTAACTCTTTTTAACTTAGGGAGTTCTTCCAGCACGCGGATAATCTCTTTGGCGTCGATACTTTGTCCATCATTTCTATGGTAAGCACAGCAGTAATCACAGCGAAAATTACAATTAGAGGTAACACCGATCTCTAACCCTTCCAATTCGTAAGTAGTCGGTTTTTCTAGCTCTAATGATTTATACATCATGGTTATTATTTACCTCCTGAAGATTAAGATCATGGGTCAAAATACGCTCAACCTAGTGATTATATAGATTTATCCTCAGTGTTTGTATGATGTATCTAACAATGACTACTATTATATTAGTTCTTCACGCTATGTAACATAAAGAAACCCAAGCAATAGCTTGGGTTAGGTAACAAATACAAGAGAGATTTCGGAGAGCATGATCACATGGAACAACCACTATCACCGATGTTGGTTTTATTGAAGGCCGATACCATTACTATTATTGTTAGGCAATTGCGGTTGTCCTGGGGATTGAACGTAGGTGTTCAGCATGGTTTGTATATCTGAAGTTGCCAGCTGAGGGACCTGGTAGTAGGCATGCTTGTTTTGGTACAAGAATATTTCATAGGCCATTTCGATGTAGTTCTCTACTTGAGAAGCAAGTACACGACGCACAACGGGATTAACCACCTCAACTGCCGCCATGGTCAGAAGCGAAGCATTCGTTTTTATCAAACCAAGCATATATCCACTAATTCCAGCATCCTTGACATCGTTTAACGATTGATACGGCTTTTTAGGCTGACTTGGACTAAGACCATAATTCACCTGTGCCACTTCTTGCATCATATACGTGGATGTTTCTTGACTTGGTTTTTGACCTGAAGTAAAGCATTCTGCCGTCAGGTTGTACTGGGAGAGTATGAAATTGTATTGACGATCTAAGATGGATAGAAGCTCCTTATCCTGTACGAGGGGTCTGAAGATCATGAATTGATCAAGAACACTGATCATACCAGACAACACTTCATGCATATCAAAAAGTTCATGGCCCCCGTGATTCCTATTCAACATCGCTGGTGGTTGATTATTCAATTGGTTCTGGCTCTGCTCCTGCATTGTTTAGCCTCCTTCAGTGAATTTAAGAATGGTAATTCAACTTCCATATCTTGAGTGTTTCGGGGCTTATTTATACATGGAGCAAAATGGAAGTAGTATTAAATTCAATTTTCCACTACAGTCAGCTTGATCTGATCATAACAATCTATTTCAATTATGGTGTCTCCCAAGCTGCAGTGATTCTTGTTTTAGTTAATGGAATGGCATTATTCAAGTAACAAGCTTATCAAATTGTTTCTTCAAGAAAGAATCCGACATTTCTTCTGTTACGGTGATATTCTCCACTATTTCACTTAAGAAGTGAATGATTCTATCTCATCATCTAACATATCGCACTATACTTTGTTCATTGATGATGTTCAGTCTCAGGTTTCAGAATTCTGTAAGCCGTTGCCTCATCTGTCACAAGCATCTGAATATAGCCCCCTTTTAAGGTTGCCCTAATACTTTCAATTTTGTGCAATCCAAAAGCAAGCCCGATAACGTTATTACTTTGTTTTAGACTTTCCAGTCCAATACCGATCACTTTATTGTTAATGGAATGGTTAACGACCTGACCCTCCCTATTGATGAATCGGGAATTAATGTCAGCTACTACATCCAACGCTCGCAGTTCATCCAATATAGCTTCGCTCAAATATCCAAATCGCTCCATCGTTGACATGGAATATGGATTTCCAATCCCCACAAGTGCTATATCAACTTTCTCTCCTTCTTCCAGAACAGATGCAATATTAGGAAGACGTACGATTTGCTCTTTCAGTTGTTCCGTTTCTACAAAGGAAGGGGCATAAAGTGATTCACATTTCCCCCCCAATTTTTTGGACAGCTCATAGGCAATTTGGTTGGAATGCATTTCTGTCCGTTCGTTTCCTGTTCCACCAACAAGCGGAACAATTTTTACATTTTCCTTTTTCTCCAACGGGAACTCTCTAACCATATGATATAGTGTATTTCCCCATGACACACCGATCCGATCACCATTCTTGATCAACTTCTGGACAAACTGAGCGGCGGCTTTACCTACGGCACTAGTCACCAATTCCTTATTTATATCTCTAGTGGGTACGACTAATACTTCTTTTAGGTTAAACATCAATTCCATATCCTTCTCAAGCTCGGACATCTGTTGCGGATCATCGTGAACAAGGATCTCTACAATACCTACCTCTCGCGCCTTCTGGAGCATTTTAGAAATGAAAGGACGTGACACATTAAATTTCTCAGCAATTTTCTCCTGCGTCCAAGATTCATAGTAGTAGAGTTTACTTATTTTCACTATCAACTTTTTGTTATCGGCATTTAACATATATGTCCGCCTTTTTATTCATTATTTAGAAAATCTTAACTCAATAACTATAACATCTAACTCACTATAAATATTTAGAAGTACAAGCGTCAAGGTTATCAGTCTTAAATTCTGTAATTTACACAAACTTGACGATCTCTTAATCCGTGGAAAATAAAAACTGTTTACAATTGTTTTGTACCGGAACAATTGTAAACGAAATCAGCCACGATCATTTGAGGTGAAAGCATGGATGTCAAAATTTTAGGTTTCTGGGGAGGTTATCCTTCAGCAGGCGGAGCGACCGCGGGCTATTTAGTCGACACTGGCGAAGGGCAGATTCTCCTCGATTGTGGTAGCGGTGTAATGAGTAAGCTAGTCAATCAAACAGATGTAGAAAAGCTCGACGGAGTGATTCTATCTCATCTACATCATGATCATATTGCAGATATGGGAATTCTCCAGTATGCCGCTGCAGGCGCGATCCGTAATGGGAAAATGAAGAAAAAACTCTCCCTATATGCACCCGCAGAGCCTGCTAATATGTTAGACACGCTGTACGGAGAACATTCAACAATTACGATTATCGATCCCACCCTAACCATCTCAATTGCCGGCGCCCAAGTTGAGTTTGTCTCTGTATTCCACACGATCCCATGTTATGCGATAAGAATTACGTATAACGGAAAGGTGCTTGTCTATTCAGGAGACACTTCCTATTGCGAATCTCTAGTGGATTTGGCTAAAGATGCAGATATCTTTCTCTGTGAAGCAACGATTTGTGAAGGGAGCATACATACCACTGGTATCGGGCATATGAACGCCAGTCAAGCAGGGATCATTGCTTGTAAAGCTAATGTTAAAAAGCTCGTTCTAGTCCATCTACCGGGGGATGGTGATTTCGAATTCATGCGGAAAGCAGCAAGTGTTGCCTTTGGTGGTCCCGTCGATCTTCCTAACACATCTCTGATGTATACCTTATAAATCCAACCAAGGGGGAAGAACAACGAATGTATGAATTATTGGCTCTGGATATGGATGGTACATTACTTAATCCGGACAAACAAATTACACCCGCTGTCCACGATGCTTTAGCAACGTGGTTGCACAATGGGGGACGCCTAACCATAGCATCCGGTCGTTTCCCTGCCTCTGTATGGCTTCATGCTAAAGCGACAGAAATGAATTTCCCACTGATTGCGCTTAACGGATCAGTTATTGTAAATGAAGGTACCGGTCAGCTGATATCAGGAAAACCTCTATCACCAAAACATGCTAATCAGTTAATTAAGCTTATTGAAAGCCAAGGCGCTTATATTCACCTGTATGGATATAACGTCCTTTATGTCAATGAACTAAACTCCATAAATGCTCAATGGCCGCTGGCTAATGTCGTAGTAACTACCGATAAGCCTCTGACAGAAGAGAATTACCGAGATCAGATTGGCTTCATCCAAGTAGAACCTGTTGATGACCTTAGGGAATTTCTAAGCGTTCGTACAGAACCCATTTATAAAGCAACGATCATTAGTGATGATTCCGATCTACTTGACAAGCTGATGAATGAACTTCAGACGTGGAACGTTTTTGTAATCACAAGAACGGGGACAAGGCGTTTTGACGTGAATCCCTATGGTGTGAGCAAGCAGTCTGCACTAGAGTATTTATGCCGTGAGCATCAAATTCCAAGTGTTAGGGTGGCGGCTGTTGGCGATTACGATAATGATATTGAAATGTTGAAATGGGCTGGGTTGGGAATTGCGATGGGTAACGCTGAAGAACAGGTGAAGCAGATTTCATCAATCGTTACTAGTAGTAATCAAGAAGATGGCGTGGCACAAGCCGTTCTTAAGTATCTAATAAGACCAAATTGAGTATAAGAGGAGCAAACTAACATGTTAAAGAAAAGTTCAGTTTTTGCCATGATGGCTTCTATATTGATTTTTACTGGCTGTAGCTCTCAGACACAAACATCTACGAACACGGAAACAGCAGAAGGTTCATCGAATACGCCGTCTACTTCAATCTCCGGTCAGCTCTCCTTCTATACTTCTCAGCCTGAAGAAGACGCGACCAAATTAGTCCAAGCCTTCAATGTTAAATATCCAGATATCAATGTCGAAACTTTTCGATCGGGTACTGAAGAAGTGACTGCGAAAATCCAAGCAGAGAAACAAGCGGGTCAGGTTCAGGCGGATGTTCTTCTACTTGCCGATTCAGTTACTTTTGAACATTTAAAAAGCCAAAGTCTACTGATGTCCTATAAATCCCCTGAGAGAGATCAAATTGCAGCCGATCTAATGGACCCAGAAGGGATGTATACAGGAACAAAGATCATTGCCACAATTCTAGCTACGAATACAGATAAAGTATCCTCACTACCAACTTCTTGGCAAATTCTCACCTCTGAGGAAGCTAAAGATGCTGCGATTATGCCAAGCCCGTTGTATTCTGGTGCAGCGGCTTATAACATTGGTGTATTCTCACGTGCCGACAGCTTCGGATGGGAGTTTATTGAGAAATTGAAAACAAACAACATGGCAGTCATTAAAGGAAATGGTGCTGTTCTCAAAGCCGTAGCCAGTGGCGAGAAGAACTATGGTATCGTTGTCGATTATATGGTTGCTCGTGAGAAAGTAAAAGGATCACCCATCGCCCTAAGTTATCCAAAAGAGGGCGTACCAATCATTACGGAACCGATCGGTATTATCAATAATACAGACAGCACCGAAGCAGCTAAAGCATTTGTCGATTTCGTCTTATCAGAAGATGGACAGAAAATTGCCGCTGAAATCGGGTACACTCCGATTCGTAAAGGTGTAGCTCCACCCGAAGGGCTGAAGGGTATTTCAGATCTCACTCTACTGTCTGGAGATATCGCTACATTGACAAGCGAACGTGAAGCGGACAAAAAACACTTTACGGAGTTATTCGGAAACTAACGAGCGGAGCGATTACTTATGGGTAACTTAACCAAAAAAACAGCAATCATTCTAGGAATCGTAGCCACACTATTTTTTTTTGTTCTCCCCATCGCCAAACTTTTCTATTTAAGCATTCGGGTAGAAACAGGATTCAGTCTCAGTTACTATGCGGAATTATTTAAGCAGGTTCGCTTTTGGATCACGTTACAGAATACATTTATTATCGTGATAACGTCTACGCTATTATCTTTAGTGCTCGGTATTGTGACTGCTTGGGTAATGGCCTATACGAATATAAGATACAAAAAACTACTACATCTACTGATTCTATTATCTTTTGTTCTTCCATCCTATGTACTTACATTATCCTGGTCTTCCTTTATGGGTTCTCAGGGATTCATGGCTGGATTTCTACACCTCTTACATCCGGATACCAAGCCATGGAGTATGTATAGTATGGGAGGGATCATTTTCGTCATGGGTATTCACCATTTCCCGCTTGTCTATATGTTTACCGTAAATGTATTCAAAAAGATTCCGCGGGATTTAGAATGGGCAGCCAAGGCTAGTGGTGCAAGTTGGATCAAAAAATTCACCCACATCACTCTTCCGCTTGCTTTACCAGGGATTACGGCAGGTGGGCTACTTGTATTCTTGGCCTCGCTTGACAATTTTGGCATTCCCGCTTTTTTGGGGACACCCGTTAACATCAGTGTGCTTAGTACATTGATTTATGAAGAAATCATCGGCTTCGGTCCTTCTGCCTTTGCACGAGGAGCTTCTCTCTCTATCATATTAGGAATCATCGCCGTCGTTGGAACACTGCTACAGTGGCTCTCCGTCCGCAAGAGTAAGTCAGATGATACAGCTCGAATGGATGACCAACCTCGTTATGATTTAGGAAAACATCGGGTATGGTTGAGTCCACTCCTCTGGATTAGCTTAATCTTCATTACCATCGTTCCGTTATTCTCGATGATTGCACTCTCTTTAAAAAGAGCCTATGGCCGTCCTTTAAGCATGACAAATGTGACTTTTGAGAACTACAAATATATTCTATTCAACAATCCAAAGATCTGGCAATCGATTCAAAATAGCCTGATACTAGCTCTGACCACACTCATCGTCTGTTTAGTTGTCGGTTCATTGTTCGCTTATGTTCGTGTACGCAAACCTTCCAAACTTATAAAAGCTGCCGAGCTGGCCATCTCCATTCCTTATACGATTCCTGGAATCGTATTTGCATTATCGATGATTCTGGTCTGGATGCAACCTATTCCTGGATGGAACCCTGGGATCTATGGAACGACTACCCTATTGTTCATTGCTTACGTCTGCCGCTTCCTTATCTTACAGATTAGAGCGGGTGTCACAGCATTCATGCAGGTCGACGCTTCCATGGAAGAAGCAGCCAGAGTATCTGGAGCCAGTCCATGGCGGAAATGGGTGTTCATTCTGCTACCGCTACTGCTACCAGGACTCCTTAGCGGAGCAATTCTCGTCTTTCTGACGGCGCTGACTGAACTGACAGTATCGGCGCTTCTATACTCTTCAAGATCACAGACAATTGGAGTTACTATTTTCAGCTTTGAACAAGCTGGCGATACACTCTATTCGACTGCGTTATCTAGTTTGATCGTCTTTCTGATTTTTATTGGGGCTGGTCTATTCCACCTAATGCAAAAAATATTTTTACGTAGAGGAGTTAATCATGAGTATTGAACTGAAAGAAGTTAGTAAAACCTTTGGGAATTATACCGCCCTGAAATCCATTAGCTTAAGCATCGCGGATGGAGAATTTGTTGCCATCTTGGGTCCCTCTGGCTGTGGAAAAACCACCTTACTTCGTATGCTCGCAGGATTCGAGCAACCCTCCACTGGAGAAATTGTTATGGATGGCTCCATTGTAGCTACGTCCCGTTCAAGTGTCCCTCCTGAGAAAAGACGGATTGGGATGGTATTTCAAAGCTTCGCACTCTGGCCCCATATGAATATCGTAGAGCATGTTCGCTTTCCAATCCGAAGTCACAAGGAGACGCCTCAAGAAATCCGTGAGAACGAAGAAAAACGCATCTCAGACGTTCTTAAATTAGTAGGCTTGTCCCATCTATCCAAACGCATGCCTCACGAATTATCAGGGGGTCAAAAGCAGCGTGTTGCTATCGCACGTGCTGTTGCTTCGGAGCCTTCCCTTCTACTTATGGATGAACCCCTAAGTAGTCTCGATGCTATGCTTCGCATGGACATGCGGCGTGAAATCCAATCCGTTCACCGGGAAACGGGTTCTGCAATCGTATATGTAACGCATGATCAAGGTGAGGCCTTAGCTATGGCAGATCGAATTGTAGTGATGAACGACGGTCAAATCGAACAAGTAGGTACGCCTCAAGAAATTTACTTAAACCCTCAAACGGAATTTGTTGCAAAGTTTGTGTCTAAGGCTAATCTTATTCGTGGGCGCTGGGATAACGAACATTTCATCCCCGATGGTGCAGAATCTACCTTACAGTGGTCGGGAAATGAAGTTGCCCGTTATTTCAAAACAAATGGACTTTACCCTGTTAGACCAGACCAATTCCAACTGGGACCCAAACAAGTTGACGGTCTATCAGGTGAAATCGTGAATGTCCAGTTTCAGGGCAAGGAATTCTATTATGATATCCAATCCACCGGACAGCAGTGGGAAGTCATCTCCCCTTTACCTTTTAAGTTAAATGATAAGGTTTCCATCAATATACCAATAGTTGAGCAGCAATATACGCAACATAAAAAAACCCAAGCCATGGCTTGGGTTAGGTAAATACTAGAACCTATTTAACGTACATTCCAAACTTTTATAACCGATTTCAGGTTCTTATTATTGAAGGTCAATACTAGCTCCACCGCTACTATTGTCAGGTATTTGCAGCTGTCCTGGGGATTGAACGTAGGTGTTCAACATTATTTGTACATCGGATGTCCCCAATTGAGGCACTTGATAGTAAGCATGTGCTTATGCCCACAATTACAGCACCCTTGACATCATTTAGTCATTGAATTGGCTTTTTTGGCTCCCCTGGAATCAGACCATAAGTTTATACATGGATTAAACTATAAACAGACACTCTACTAGTTACTTTGAAGCTCTCTCCATACCTTCTTATTACTATATTGCTTATCCGCACTAATATCTTGACCGAACCACTCTGGTGCTACGAAGGCCTTGGCGTCCTCTAGTGAATTAAATTCAACTTCCACTACTGTCATCTCGATCTGATCATAACAATCTATTTCAATAACGGTATCTCCCCACGTTGCTGTTATTCTAGTTTTGGTTAATGGAATCGCCCGAAAGGCTTGAACAATTTGCTTATAGATACTTTCCGAAATATTATATTCAATTTCTTCACGGCTAAGCCCATTTCCCACTTTAAATGTATGTGTGAACTCCACATGACCTGAAGGAATATCTACAATTTTCCGTACTCTCAATTCTTGATTATCATCTAGCGCAAGGTACGTCTGTTCGATTCGTTGTTCAGAACGTATACTCAATATCTCCTGCTTAATGAGATCATGAGGTACTTCCGGCAGTAAAAATTTCCGTTCAATTTCCAAAGACATGTTGTAAATCTCCTCTGCATTTCATTTTCAAAAAAGAGTAGTGTAGGCTGACCACTACGGTGATGGATTGTTCTTAAATCGTTCTTCCTCAACCACAGTCCATTGTATATTAACCCTATCTTCTTCTATACTACGCCGTAGTGAACTGGCTATTATAAAGTCCTGCATAATGCCCGCCGCTCTCTAACAGCTGTTCATGACTACCACTCTCGACGATGTCACCATTCTTCATATATAGAATTAAATCAGCTTCCCGGATCGTAGATAACCTATGGGCAATAACAAAACTCGTTCTACCCACAATCATTTTCTGGAAAGCTTTCTGAATCCGAATTTCTGTCCGAGTGTCAATGCTGCTCGTTGCCTCATCAAGAATTAGCATAGGTGGATCCACTAGCATGACACGTGCAATCGTAAGAAGCTGCTCCTGTCCCTGCGATAAGTTTCCTCCGCCTCCAGCGCCAGTAATAAGCGTATCATAACCTTCAGGCAATCGTTTAATGAAACTATGTGCATTAGCTGCTTTGGCTGCTGCAATCACCTCTTCATCGGTAGCACCCGATTTACCGTATGCAATATTATCCCGGATACTAGCCCCATATAACCAAGTTTCCTGTAATACCATACCGAAATTCTGTCTTAAGCTATCACGTGTCATATCGTTGATATTGACTCCATCAATGGAAATGCTACCTCCATCAACATCATAGAATCGCATAAGTAGATTAACCAATGTTGTTTTACCTGCCCCCGTCTGACCTACGATAGCAATCCGTGTTCCAGGCTTCACTTCTAAGCTGAAATTAGTGATTAGTGGACGCTCAGGATCGTATGCGAACCTCACCTTATCAAAGGTAATAGTTCCTTTACTTTGCTTCAACTGTAACGCTTGCTCAGTGTCCGGTTGTTCAGGCGTCAAGTCTAGAACAGAGAAAATACGTTGTGCAGATGCTGTTGCTGCTTGAAGCTGCGTTAATACACCTGTAATTTCAGTAAATGGCTTAGCGAATAAGTTAGAGAATATCAGAAAGCTCGAAAGTTCACCCACCGTTATGGTACCAAGAATAACAGCTACACTACCAATCATAGCGATAACAGAGAATGTCATATTATTAACTAGACGTGTTGCTGGATTGGATAATGAACCTAAGAACTGAGACTTCACACCCGCATGATACAGTGCCTCATTACGTTCAGCAAAGTGTGTGAACGAACGCTCTTCATATTGAAAAGCTTGCACGACCTTCTGCCCACCAATCATTTCTTCCACATAACCATTCAATCCGCCAACAATTTCAGCCTGCTCACGAAACAATGACTGTGACCGTGTAGTAATAAACCGTGCCACATAGAACGAAATTGGGGCTGAAATGAGCGTAACCAATGTCATCATCGGACTGATGTATAACATAAATACGATAGCTCCAACAATCGTGACTATACCCGTAATTAGCGTAGAAAATCCTTGAATCATCCCATCAGAGACAGCATCCATATCATTAACGAATCGGCTGATGCTATCGCCCTGGGGATGAGAATCGTGATATTGCAGTGGTAAAATGTTCATTTGATCGAACAGCTGACGGCGCATCTCATACACTGTCTGATAGGCGATACGATTCGTTAAATAGATCAGTAACCAACCAAAAAGGCTACCCAGCGCGTATACAATCGCAAGCCCAATCAAAAGCAACCCTAACGCGCTGAAATTCACAGCGCCTGCTCCCACCATATGATCGACTGCCCTACCAATAAGAAGTGGCCCGATTAAGCTTGCGATCACACTAAGAATCGCAGACAGCACTGCCCAAAGGGTTGTGCTGTGATATCGACTAGCATACCGCAAGAGTCTCTTCCATGTGTCCTTGTTGTTCATTTGCCCGACTCCTCACTTGAAAGCTGGGATAGGTAGACTTCCTTATATACCTCTGAGCTCTCCATCAACTCATCATGCGTACCAATACCCGCTATCCGACCTTCTTCAAATACAATAATTTTATCTGCTTGTTGAACTGTACTGACCCGCTGAGATACCATGATCACAGTCATCTCACCACGGTTCTCCTTCAGAGCACGTCTTAAAGCGGCGTCCGTCGCGAAGTCCAAAGCGCTAGAAGAATCATCTAGAATAAGAATTTCTGACTTCGCTGCGACGGCACGAGCAATCGTCAATCGTTGCTTCTGCCCACCTGATAAATTACGACCACCTCTGGACACTAATGTATGAATACCTTCTGGAAGTTTTGTAATAAATTCATCTGCTTGCGCAATTGTAGCCGCCTGTAGAATATCTTCATCCGTTGCATATTCATTACCCCAGCGGATATTATCCGCAATCGTACCGGTAAACAACAAAGCTCTCTGCGGAACGATCCCAATCTTCTTGCGTAACTGGCTCAACGAGTAATCTCTAACATTCACTCCAGCGATTAATATGTGACCTTCCGTGGCGTCATAGAATCTAGGAATCAGATTCACAAACGTTGATTTCCCCGACCCTGTGCTGCCGATAACCCCAACCGTCTCGCCACGATAAATCTCAACGGAAATATCAGCAAGTGCTACCTCCCCCGTCACGTTATACCCAAAGGAAACGTTATTAAATTGAATGGCAGGAACCGAGCCCAGTGTTTCTATCATTGGAATTACAGCATTCCCAGTATCGGAAATAGACGTTGTCGTCGCTAGTACTTCGTTAATCCGAGCGGCCGAGGACGAGGCTTTAGTAAAAACAATGACTAGATTGGAAACGACAATCAGTGCTAGTAAAATTTGAGTAATATAGTTAATAAAAGCGATGATCTCACCCTGTGAGAGCCTACCGTCATTAATATGAATACCACCAACCCATAGAATTGCAATAATCGCAGCATTCACTACCAGCGTGGTCATTGGGTTCAATAGTGCCGAGATCCGACCTACATGAATCGCCATCCCCGTTAAATCCTCAGAGGATTCATTGAAACGTTGCTTCTCCTGTCTACGCTTTGCAAAGGCACGAATAACCCGTACACCTGAGAAATTCTCACTCAAGAGCAGTGCCATTTTATCGAGTTTCTTCTGATAGCTTCGATATAGTGGCGATGTCCGTGTAATAATAAAATATAGAATGATTCCAAAGATCGGTGTAGCTGCCAATAAAATCAGCGACAACTGAAAATCCAATATCATAGACATAATAATTGCACCAATACAGATGAACGGTGCACGAATCACAAGACGAATTAACATCGCAACAGCCACTTGAAGGTGATTAACGTCATTCGTAATTCGATTAATAAGCGAAGGTGTACCATACTTATCCATCTCTGCATACGACAGTGAGGAGACATGGCTGAATATCTTATTTCTTAGCGTAGTCCCGAAGCCTTGTGAGGCACGTGCTGCATAATATTGACAGATCATAGAACAACCGAATCCTAGAATGGATAAGAACAGCATCAACCCACCCATCTTGAATACATACGAAGTGTCCCGCATCCCTATCCCATTATTGATGATCAGAGCAACTATGGTTGGTAATAGTAACTCAAATATCGCCTCAAGTAGCTTAAAGAAAGGACCGATAATGACTTCTTTTTTATACGGCTTGAGAAATACAGCCATCTTGAACACACGCATCAGCACCCAACATAAATAATATTTAAATACTATGTCAATCGATTGACTATGTATTAGTTCCGGTTATGATTATGGCATACCCTATTCCATATTAAAAATATTCGTTTCGTATCATTGTCATATGTTTAATTATATCTCAGTTTGGGAGTGTTTCTATGGATGCCGGAATCATATTAAGAAACCGAGCACAACAAATTATAGAACTAACGAATTCAACGGTAAAGAGAGCTTAGTGATTTCATAAAAGGTTTAAAGGGGACGTTGTCCATCGGTACTGTTTCTTCTTCCGGTGCAACGCTTATGAAAGAAAGGCTTTCCGAATTTCATAGAATTTATTCTAGGGTGTACAACGATACTATGGGCTAACGAAGGACTCGGCATCGATATTGTTTCTAAATCTGCATTTAATCTCAGCAACAACGAGAATCTAATCTACAAAGAGATTCATAACGAGGCACTGCGAACCAGAGTCGCTGCCATCTGGATTAAGGATAAATGTATGTCCTCTTTGGCAACCAAATTTATTGAGAGCTTCAGTATCTAATGTTTCATTGCTGATAATCTTTTCTTGTCCACCTAGCTTAATTTAGATATAATGCATGGAGTATAATTAATAGCTAATAGGAGTTGGCCCTAATATGTGGAAAGAATTTAAAGCATTCGCGCTAAAAGGAAATGTGATGGATCTTGCGATTGCAGTCATCATCGGAGCAGCCTTCGGCAAAATTGTAACCTCTCTGGTTAATGACCTTCTGATGCCGCTAATTGGCTTGCTTCTAAATGATACGGATTTGTCTGGATTAGAACAACCATTCGGCAGTGCCGTGTTCAAATACGGTGCGTTCCTACAAACGGTTCTTGATTTCTTCATTGTTGCTTTCTCCATCTTCCTGTTTATTAAAGTACTGAGCAGATTCAAGCGCAAAGAAGAAGTTAAACCGACTGAGCCTCCTGCACCTTCTAAAGAAGAGCAGTTGCTTACCGAAATACGAGACTTGCTTAAACAACAACAAGGTCAAGCTTGATTCTGAAATTGTTGTAAGTGTTACTTGATCACACCTAAGAAGCCGTTCATAGCAACGGCTTCCCTATATTATTACATGCTGTCACGAGGTGCAGATGCATCTTGTGATTTTTTAATTCATGTATCCAGCGAAATTATGCCCTCCCCTTGTTCATAAACCATCTTGTAAAATTAACCCAGTTAATGACACTTAGATATGGAGTGAAGCATTTTGAAAATAGCAACTACTGCCAACTATCTATTACTTTTTATTTTAATCTTTATACTCGTTATTACAGGCTGTGGTCAGAATAAATCCCTGAATACAGATCCTGAAATGGAGAAGACCACACAAAAACTACCTACAGAAAGTATACTCGATCCTGTGATTACTACAGCTGACACAACAGAGGGTAAAGTTATTACTTCTGATGATAAGCGTGTCGAAGTAACGATTCCCACAGGTTGGCTCAAAAAATCAGAGCTAGGAACATCCCTCCTCACGGCTACTGACCAAACAAGAACTAAATATTTAACAATTGTGGCTGTACCTAAGACTGACTTAGCGAGCAATGCGACACTAGTCGATTTCGAACAAGCTAATGATCAACAGATGGAAAAGCAGCTCGAACAGTTTAAATCCGTTCGGTCCAAACCTTTTCAGATCGATTCCAGAGAGACCAGACTAATGTTCTACTCCGGAATGGTTGATCAATATGAAATTATTTATTGGATCGCTGTATTCGAAACAGAGAACTCATTCTATCAAGTTGTCCTTAATGCTACAAATGACTTAGACCTCTCCACTGGTGAAACTTTCAGAGAAATTGCCCAATCTCTGAAGATATTAGATGATTCTAAAATAAGTTTATCTAATGGCGACTCCTCTAACTTTGTGAAAACAGTGAAAAGTGAAGATGGTCGAATACAAATCAACTTACCACGCGATTGGAGGACCAAGAACGTATCTATTCCAGGAGCAGACATCCAAGCTGTTCACGCCGATGGTGACGAGACCCTTTCAATATTTCATGAGCCTAAGGGCAATTTTGATACCGATACTAGCATCTATGATTACTACGATCTCATAATTGATCAATATTATAATAAAAAAGAAGTCAAGAACATAACGATCACCAAGCCTAGACAAGTTGAAATCAATGGGTTATCAGCTCTTCAATTTGAAATTCATAGTGAAATAAATAAGCTTAAGATCGCTAATTCAGTCACCCTCCTAGAATCTTCCGAACACTTCACACAAATTAAATTTTGGATAACCGAAAGTCTTTTCGATGACAAAATTGCTTTATATCTGAAGCTTACCCAGAGTTATGTACAACACTATTGATTGTTAATTCGAAAAATTATTTTCATATACGGGGATATAAAAAATAGTGTGCAAAATTCCGAGATAACAATAAACGGCCGCTTCCCAACTATTGTCTAGGAAGGTGGCCGCACTGCTCATTCATGAGCAACTAATGAAACACGTCCATTCATTTATCTTAGAATATAACCCCCATCAGGGAATAAGGTACTTCCTGTTGTATATCGATTATTCATCAAATAAATGACCGATCCTGCAACTTCCTCAGCTTCTCCCACTCGTTCTAATAAACATTTCTTATACGCATCATAGGCTAATTCACGTTTTTCCTGTGGTACACCTTCCCATTGAGATGAAGTCTTTATTGTACCTGGGGAGACCACATTTACGCGAATAGGTGCCAATTCCACAGCTAAAGCTTTACCTAGACTCTAGACAAGCCTGCCGCTCCGCCAATCACCTTCGCGCCCTGAAATAACGGCATCTGTAGCAGTCGATTCACTGTTAATGACTCATTATTCATATGTTCCCCCGTATTATTCTATTTTTGTGTTGACAATCCACTCCTAGAAACATGAAATACCGATAAATAGAATAAGAGCCGTGTTGCCCTATTCTACTCATCGGTATTATTTTATTATCTTGATACATATCTTATTTACCTGAACCAGCCCTTCTCCTTGAAACGAGTAATGGCTTCAATTCGGTTACTGACGCCCAGTTTATCAAGAATGACGGAAATATAATTGCGGACGGTACCTGTTGTTATAAATAACTTACTAGCAATTTCCTTCGTATTCATACCATCGGCAATCAGTGCAAGTACTTCCTTCTCCCGCACTGTCAGAGGATTCTCTTCACCATATGCCTCATCCACCAGTTCCGATGCGAAGATTCTTCTCCCCGCCATAATACTACGAATCGAGGTAGCCAGCTCTTCACTAGGGCTATCTTTTAATAAATAACCGTTAGCTCCAGCCTTAAGCGCTCGCTCAAAATATCCCGTTCTAGCAAAAGTAGTAAGTATCATCACTCTACAGCCAAATCCCTTTAATTCCTCAGCTACATCCAACCCACTCTTGATCGGCATCTCAATGTCCATAATACAAATATCTGGTTTATGCAAATGAACCAGCTTCACTGCTTCCTCGCCGTTGCTTGCTCTTCCCACAACCATCATATCCTCTTCCAAATCAAGCAGGGAAGCAAGAGCGCCAAGGAGCATCCGTTGGTCCTCTGCAATCACAATACGAATCATATCCCCGCCTCCATTTCCACTGGTTTGAGAACATTCGGCACTCTAATTATAATCATTGTTCCCATATCTGAAGTGATTTCCATACTTCCATTCACGAACTCAAGCCGCTCTCTCATTCCACGTAATCCATTTCCTCTAGAATATATGGATTCATCGGCTAAACCGACACCATCATCTTTCAATTTCACAACTAGCTCACTTCGTGTGGGCTCAATGACGATCGAACAAGTCGATGCACTGCTATGTTTCACTATATTGGTTACAGCTTCCTTTAGGCACATGCTAATCACGTTCTCATTCATCAAGGAGGTATTGGTCAAATTCGTGTCTCCCTCGAAAGTGAAGTCGATTTCTGCAGCCTTTAGTATCTGTCTAATTCGAAACAACTCGTCTGGGAGTCTTGTCCCACGCATCTGAGTAACCATTTCCCGGACTTCCTTGAGCGCCGTCCTCGCAGTCTGACGAACATCATTGATCTCAATCTGAGCTTGGCCTGGATTCTTCGTTATTAGTTTGCCGGCCAAGTCGCTCTTCAAACCAATGAGTGAAAGCTTCTGTCCCAGAGTATCGTGCAGATCACGGGCAATTCTTTGTCGCTCCTCTAGCTTCACTAGTTCAGAAATTCTCTTATTAGCATCCTCTAGCTGTTCCTGTAGTTTATCGCTCTTGTTCCGATTATAATTAGTGACTGGAAGAAGAATAACACCAAACAAACTTACAAGAACAAATGGAAGCTGTGTAATCACTACCGTATTTCGAGTTACAAAACCAAAATTAATCGTCACAATCGTAGTTACAAGATGAACGATATACAATGTAAGAAATCCTGCCCGATTCTTAATGTTACCAATAAAAAACGCTAAAAAGAGTGAGAAGTATACATAACCGAACAGTAAGCTCATTGTAATTGATATCAACATCTGTATACTCGTCCAAAAGTATACTGGCCACCCCTTAGATACAAAGGAAAGTACGTAGCAAATAAAGAATACAATGATCATAACGCTACCTAGAACCACTTGGTACGTAGCAGAAGAATGAAATATGAAGTAAAAAGGGAGGATATAAAATACGACCCATATATACGGGCTAAGCCCCGTATTCTTATGCAAAATCTGATACCACTTCTGCATGGTCTTGTCTCCCCTTTTCCCACTCGTATTACTATTCATTATATATTCATATCATCCTTAACACACATTCTTTATTCACCTTCAACGGTTGGCCGAGGAACTTTGATCGTTTCTGCAACTGAATCACGCTTTTTGAGTAGGTGCTTAATACTTTTAAAAGAAACAAATGTCTTGCTATTCTCATCCCATAGACGGAAGTTCAATGACTTCAGACTAGAGCTGAGGGTAATCGTCGTCGCTTTCTGTAGAGGAGGTGAGGCATTATGTGCTTTCTCCAAGTTATAGTTAGGCACTTTCGGGCTTAAGTGATGAACATGATGGAAACCGATATTTCCAGTTATCCATTGTAATAGCTTAGGTAACTTATAATAAGAGCTTCCCTCAACCGCAGCATTGACGTAACTCCACTCTTCATCGTGTTCAAAGTAAGAGTGCTCAAACTGATGTTGTACATAGAACAACCAAATTCCTAGCATCGCCGAAACGAAAAAGATGGGTATTTGGATCATCACAAATGCCTGCCATCCGATGGCCCAGCATAATACCGCATAGAGAGTCACAAGAGATACATTCGTAATGTATGTACCCATTCTCTCCTTGCGTTTTGCAGCCTTACGATTAAAACGATAAGAAAATAAGAAAATGAAGATCGGTCCCGCACCGAACAATACCAATGGATTCCGATATATCCGATAAGCAAGTCGACGCCATTTGGAAGACTCTGCATATTCATCTACGGTTAGAACCCACATATCTCCTGTTCCTCTTTTATCAAGGTTACTGCTCGTTGCATGATGAATGGAATGAGTATTCTTCCACTGCTGATACGGAACAAGGGCAACGACACCAGTAATCGTGCCTATAATTTCATTCGCGAGACGGCTCTTGAAGAAAGCCTGGTGACAACAATCATGAAATATAATAAATGTCCGGATCACAAACCCGGAAGCGATAATAGTAATAGGAAGTGTAAGCCAATACGATACAGATAGACTCAAATACGCAAGATACCATAGCACCACTAAAGGCACCACAGTGTTTATAAGCTGTCTGATACTTGCCTTTGTATCGATTTGTTCAAAAGGGGCAATATTTTTTTTCATATTGGATACGGTGGGCTGAGCCATAAGTATGTTTTCCTCCTCGATATGACGCACCAGAAACTTCTTCTGTTTGTCACTCGTACTTTTTATTCCATTATATTAGCTACAGACCAATTGTTGTAGTCATAAACGTCTAGTCCAGAGTATGACAAACGTCATATATTAAAATGATTGGCCACGCTTTCTATTTTCATACTACACAAATATAAGGAAACGAACGAAGACAACAAAAAACTAGCTCTTTGAGGAGCCAGTCTTAATTTGCCTATTTTATTGGACATAACCTTCTATTTTATTGGACATAACCTTCTATTTTATTGCATCCAATACTCTACTTTAAGGCTTACTCTACTACTTGTTTATCCTCTTCATTTGATTCTGTCAATCCTAATACATTGATAGCGTTTGCATCTTCATTTGTAACAATTCTTCCACATTTTTCTCTATATTCTTTTGGCGACATGCCGTTCTGCTTTTGGAACACCTTTGTAAAATAACGCCGTTCCTGATAACCTACACCGAAGCCGATTGTCGTAATGCTCTTATCGCTGTTGGCCAGCATGAATCTAGCTATTTCCATCCGTTGAAGTGTTACATATTCAACAAATGTCATGTTAAAACGATTCTTGAACAGGAGACAGAAGTAGCTACAACTGATACCCAGCATATGGGCTACCTCTTCAATACCAATATCCAAATTTAGACGTTCTGTTATATACTGAACAGCTGTGTTCATCAGCTGTTCAGTTGTTTTCTTGATATTGTCACTCTCTAAGGTAGGTACTTCTTGAAATAATGGAATACTGGTATACAATTTATCTTTAAATTGCTTACTTCGAATCTGGACGCCAATATCACGAATCTTGTTTCCCAGTTCCTCGTAATGAATCGGCTTACATATGTAATCCTTAACACCAAGACGTATAGCCTCTCGTGCGTAATCAAAATCCTGATAACCGGTAATAAGTAATACCTCGCTATTAAGGCCCATCTCACGTAGTTTCTTAACGAAAGTTAATCCGTTCATCACAGGCATACGAATATCACAGAGCACGAGATCAGGACGTTCTTCTTCTGCAATACGAAGAGCCTCCATACCGCTTCGTGCCATACCGGTAACACTCATTCCCATTTCTTTCCACGGAAGTACTTTCTTCAAATTGTTAAGAATAGGTGCCTCATCGTCAACCAATAATACTTTTAGCATTATGATCTTCCCCCTGCACGTATTTAGGTATGACGCATTGAATAATTGTTCCGTTATCCTGGCTGGAGCAAATAAATATTCCATATCTGAAGCCATACTCAATACGAATACGATCAGCTACACTTCGGACTCCAAGGCCTCTGCGCTCCAGATGAACCGAGCTTTCGCTTTGACCTTCATCTACGTGATACTGTTCTGTATTATCACTAATCATATATTGAAACATGGACAGCTGAGACGAGCTCATTCCAATGCCGTTATCTTCAATCCTCAGGATTAGGTTTCCCTGCTCCTCCCAGCCACTAATAGTCAACTGACCTTTGTAATCAATGCCCTCAAAGCCATGCTGAATACTGTTCTCCACAAGCGGCTGAAGTGTAAGCTTCAGAATTCCGCAGCCATTAAGTTCCTCTGGAATATCAATTGTGTAGTCGAACAAATCCTCAAAACGAAACTTCTGAATGTCGAGATAATCGTGAAGGTGTTTAATTTCTTCCTCCAGCGTGATTTCATCTCTATCTTGAATGCTAATCCGTAAAATACTGGCGAGTCTATATACCATTTGGCTCACCTTACGTCCCTCGTTCTGCACAGCCAATACGTTGATTGATTCCAAAGTATTGAATAAAAAGTGTGGCTTAATCTGGGCCTGTAGAACACGCATTTCCGCCTGATTTTTATGCCGCTGTTCCAATTGAATCCGATTAAACAGAGTATTGATTTTATCCATAAGATCATTGAAACCCTTGGCCAACAATGTGAGTTCATCGTTACCCTTCTCTTCCATTCGGCTACTTAAATCCCCATCCTCCACGCGGCGCATAAAACGAACAATAACGGCTATCCCGCCTGTAATCCGGTTCATAAAGAAGATATTAAAAATCAGTGCTGCCAAAAAACAGATTAAAATAACAATAACGAACCATCTGGCAAAAATCGCAACTTCCCGGGACAATGATTCCCACGACGTTACAGATACAAGACTCCATGGATAGTCCTTTAGATGGTACATAGAGACAATGCTTTTTTCTCCTTCAAACTCTGTTTTGAAACTCTGAAAGCCTTTTTTGAAGGATATTTCATTTGTTGTTAATGTCTGGAAGACTTTACCATCTAGCTTTTTGTCTGAATCGAACAAAATCATTCCCTGATCATTCACGAGCATAAATGAAATCTTTTGGCTATCATCACCAATTTTCAAGTTGCGAAATATCGATTCGAACTCCCAATTCTTGATTTGCACAACGAGAATACCAATATTCTGAAAGAAGCTTAACTCCTTTACGAGCCGGATTTGTGTGAAAACAGGGTCACTACCTGTCAGCCCTGGATATTCATGAGGAGCCACCCACTTTGGCAAACCGTTAAGAGCCATGACTTCATGATACAGACTGCTTTCTTTAAACTTATCATAGGTGAGAGGTTGGAAATTCTCCTTATTGAAAAGGGATACAATTTCCGAGTTTCCTTTTCCATTAAAGTTGTACAGAAAGGCGTAACTGATCGAAGGATGATTGTAGAGCAGACTGCGGAAATTGCGTTGACTGGCATTCAAATTCAGTTGCTCAGCATCGGTGAGATCCTGCTTTGAAGGATCCTCTGCATTAAGTGCCATATGAAATACAGAGGTCGCAATCCCGTTGTCTGTCACATTGTTCATATCTTCAAACACACTCGCAATGCTGTAGCTGATTGCTTTGAGCGAATACTCCGACTGTTGGCTGTATTTCTTCTCAATAGAATTATAAGTAACAAAAAACATAATCATTCCAAGAGTAAACAACGGGATGATAATCAGGCCCCAAAATGCCGCAAACAATTTATAACGTAAATTCATGGGCTATTGCTCCTGACTGTAAAAACATTATCCTTTTACGCTACCCGCTGTTACACCTTCGATAATTTTTTCCTGAAGAACTGCATAAAGAACGACGACAGGTACCACACTGTAAACGATACCGGCAGACATTTGCGCATAGTTCATTTGATACTGATCACGGAACTGGACCATTCCCACTGGAAGTGTACGCAGTGCATCGCTAGAAAGGAAGTAGTTGGCTAGTAGAAATTCATTCCAATTACCCAGGAAATTAACAATGAAGACTGTTACCATTGCGGGTACCGTCAGAGGTACTATAATTCTAGCAAATATTCCCTGAGCCTTCAAGCCATCTACAACTGCCGCTTCTTCAATTTCTCGAGGAAGATTGCGCATAAACGCAGCCAAAATAATAACCGTAAACGGAATTGAATTAGCAATATAAGGAATAATTAGAGCCATGTGAGTATCCAATATTCCTAGCTTACGGACTATAGTATAAATAGGTAGCATAAGCGCGTTATTAGGAATAAGCATCCCTACCAGCACCATGGAAAAGAGGATACCGTTCCATTTTCCTTGACGCATGCGGGTTATTGCAAATGCAAACATAGAACCGAGTAGAATAGTCACAACAGACGCAAGGATGGATATGTACAAACTGTTGAAAAAGTACGTGCTTATTTTAGCATTTACCCAGGCCTCAACGTAATTGTTGAAGACAAACTCACTCGGAATACCAAAAGGATTTAAGGCAATTTCATTATTATCTTTCTTAACTGATGAGAATAACACAAACAGAAAAGGAAATAGAATAACGAGCAGATACGACAAAAGTATTATATGTGGGACACACTTCTTCAGGTTGCGAATCATCAGTATTCAATCCTTTCTGTGCGCTTGGCAACTAGCTGCTGATAAAGAACAGTAACCACCAGCGTAAAGATAAAGATCAGAACAGCGATCGCATTGCCGTAGCCATATTTAAAGTTGGTGATAGCATATTTAATCATGTAGGTAGCCATGACTTCGGTGGAACCTGCTGGTCCGCCTTTTGTCATAACAAGCACAATATCAGCTGCTTTCATTGCTCCTGCAATAGATAGCATGATAACCACGGATATAATCGGCATAATGAGTGGAAGCGTAATACGCATAGCCCGCTGAAATCCGTTAGCGCCGTCAATCATCGCTGCTTCATTCAGTTCACCGGAAATCGACAGAATAGCTGCCAATACCATTACAATATAGAATCCAGTCCACTGCCAGCCATTCGTCATTAGAATGGACAACATTGCAAATCTCTCATCGGATAACCAGTAGATTGGTTCAACACCGAACAGAGCGATTATTTTATTGAGTAGACCAATGTTAGGCTCATAAATAAAACCCCATAGAATACCTATTACTGCCGTGGACATAATTGAAGGCATAAATACAGCTGTCTTATACAAACCCTTCAATCTTTTCACATTAGAAATTAATAGCGAGAATAATACAATTAAGGGAACTTGTATAAAAACGGAGAATAAAATAAAAAATCCGTTATTTCTAGCTGAAATCCAGAAACGCTCGTCTCCTAGCGCTTTTGTGAAGTTACTCAGTCCTGTAAACTTAACCGTCTCTGATACGCCATTCCAACTAGTGAAGCTATAATAAATGGAGCTGAAAATAGGATAAATAAAAAACATTAAAAATAGAAATAGAGCCGGCACAACAAAAAGGATAAAAACCAAGGGATTTCTCATTACTTTGTTCATGTCTACCTCCGATTGTTGGACATCAGTGGATGTGTTTGTGAGGAGATTTTAAAAAATGCACCCTGGTCAATCGCCAGGGTACAGTCATCTTACTGCTCCTTATTCCACTGCTGCGTTAGCTTCTTCTTGGATCTTTTGCAAGGCTTCGCCCATTTTCTCAGGAGTAGTCTGACCACCGATCAGACTTTGAATCTGAATGTTACTAATTTCAGTTGTAACATCCGCCTGAACAAGGGAGTCAAACGCTGGGAATGAAGATTTGGAGTTGTTAAGAACAGCCACAATTTCACTCATTAGGTCATCTGTAATATTTTTGTTAAGAACAGCTTCATCAATTTTGATAGCAGGTAGAACACCATCTTCTACAAGTCCACGCAATTGCATTTCTTCATTGAAAAGGTTCTTAATGAACGATTTAACAGCAGCATATTGGCGTTTGTCATCTGCAGCAGTAGCCGAGAAACCGTAACCATTATTTACATCGCGCATCAATGCCGTTTGATCACCAGCTCCACCCTCAACTGCAGGGATGTTAAAGAATCCGACCTTACCAATCATGCCTTCACCGGATTGACCCGCTTTGAATACGGAAGACTTCCAAGTACCGTCATACAATAGGATCGCTTCACCGCTCGTGAATTGCGTTGTATATTCTGCATACTCAAAGCCTAGCTCGCCTTTTTTGAAATAACCTTTGTCTACCCATTCTTTATACTTCGCAAAGGCCTGAACTACGTTAGCATCTGTCCATTTAGCTTCACCAGTAACGAACTTCGAAGTAACATCTGGACCTGCATAGCGAGACCAGAGGTGGTTAGCTAGCATTAGAGGAACCCAACCTGCTTTGGAAGCTCCAGCTAGTGCTACTTTACCATCAGCCTTGATGTCTGCTAGTTGTTGCTCCAACTCAGCAAATGTAGTTGGCGCTTTCCAACCTTTACTCTTATAGTATTCTTTATTGTAGAAGAAACCTTCACCAGAACCACCGATCGGCAAGCCGTAAACTTTTCCTTCATAAGTGTAAGGATCAAGACTTGAGAACTTGTCTTTAATACCTAACTCATCTAGGATTGGTGTCAAATCTAGCAATTTCCCTTCTTTTGCATATATCTTGGAGTCAGGACTACCAAAAAGATCAAAGATATCTGGTGGTTGACCTGCTGCCATTTCACCGCGTAGCTTTTCTTTACGGTTCACATCAGATTCCACTCCGTCCAACTCGAACGTTAAACCAGGAATTTCTGATTCAATTTTTCCTACAACATCTTGCAAAATAGCAAGACGTTTCTGCTTGTCTGCTCCCACTTGAGTATGGCGCAGTGTCATTTCGAACGGCTCACTATTGGCAGTAGTTTCCGTCTTGGCTGGGGCATTGGTTCCCTCTTCTTTGGTAGTAGCTTTATTGTTACCTCCGCAACCAGTCAGTAAAGCTGATGTTACGAACATCAGGGACAAAAGCATGGTTAAGCTTTTTTTCATTTTCTATGACCCTCCCTATAAATAATTTCTTCTACACTCCCTATTATAGGAAACCAAGTTTGTTATTGTAAGGTTGAGATTCATCTAAAATAGGGATAAAATACTCTAATGTAAGCGAAATCATTGGGTATTTTTAACTACAAATGTCACATTACCTCACATAATATTCAATAAATATGTTATTTAATGTATTTAAATGTAATAAATTATGCTTTTATGAAAAAGAAATAAAATCTACGTTACGTTACTTACGTTATGGGACATAGGATCGAAATATACAATAGGTACAATTACATAGAGTTCTATAATTCCACAAATACTGATAAAAATAGACACAAGAAGAAACGGTTACTGTCCTTAAAGGGACCGTAACCGTTTCTCGTAGAAATATAAGAAAAATGGCTCCTGATAAAAGTCAGAAGTCATTTTTTATCGAGCTTTTGCAGGTCTTTCTTGAAGAAGTTTCTTTCTTCAAAGACCTTTCAATTAGTGCCTTTTTGTACTCTTGATTATAATTTCTTTTTTCAATGCGGTCTCATCTTTACTATCGCCGTCGCTTTTATCTTTTTCCGATCCTTTAACATACTTTACAGGATAGGGTTTGATAGCCTTCTTCCCTTTATCCGTTTTGTTCCACCGCGTCCAACCTTTACTCCCTGTTCCTCTACCCGTTCCGCCTTTACCCTTAGCTTTACTCATATCATCACTCCAATAATCTTTGTATGTTGAGATAACCGATATCCCTTAATACTCTTCTAAGAAAAGTAAATTCATCTCATTAGTATACCATACCCTTATCCTTATCATGTCATGATTGAAGAAGTTGATCGTCAAAAAGCCCCAGCTATACCGTAGGCTGGGGCTTTTGTACGTAAATATTTACATTTCAGACCAACTCACCTGGTAGCCTCCATCCCATTACTCAATCGCAAGTATTTGTGGAGATGTTGTAGCCACCACTCTTGAAGAAGCCCAAGAGCCAAGTCCTGCTGAAATCATAGTCACACAGGCAATAGCAATGATCCCTGCCCAATTCATTATTAAAGGTAATTCAGCAAGGCCGTAATCAGAGAGAATACTTCCAAGAAGCATGGGCAGAAGATAAACTCCCACAAACATGCCTATAACCGCACCGATAGCAGAAAGAGCTACAATCCCTAGCGTTACAGACCATCTAATTTTAGTTGAAGTCAGTCCTATGGATTTATATATGCCGTATGTTTTACTTTCTTTTCTGATGTTAATACGACTAGTACTGTATACGATGATGATTGTAACTCCAGTGAATAACAATCCCATGATACTCATGGGTAGAATTAAAGATGCAACAGCTTGTTTAAAATTGTTATCTAATAACGTTTGCATCGTTACTGCTAATAAGGAGTCCTTATACTTCACATTCATTTCATTTATTATAAAATCCGCATCTCGAATATCATTCAAAGTAATGTAAGCTGCATCAAAACCGTTATAATCGGGATGATTCACTTTGACTGCATCCACTGTAATTCTTCCTGAAATTGACTGAGAAGCGATGGACTGGTAGATACCGGTAATCGTAAGCATATGTTTGTATCCTTCGATATAAACCTCTATTACATCTCCTATATCTTTATCCAGTTGTTTAGCTACATTAATTCCAATCGCAATTTCATTTTTATTTTGAGGGTTCTCCCCTCTTAATGTGGTGTATCCTATCTCATCATAACTTCCATCCATAACAGATATATTAAAACTCATGGACTGGGCAGTTGAATGTTCAGTGTTCAGATTCCTTTCTGGGGAAACAACACCATTGATTTCGCTCCTCCATCCGATGTTTTTAATCCTCGGATCAGATAATATCGCTTTATCAAATTCCACACGGGAAAATGCTGACTTGTTTTTAATCAGCAGTACAATGTCCGATGCATCATACCCCCATAATGGGGATGTCTGCTTCATAGAACTTGAACTCAAACTGTTTAATAGAACAAACCCCAGCACGAGCACAGCTGACATCATAGTGGCTAGAAACAGCATAAGTACGGAGGCCTTCTTATTCTTCAATAAATTTCTTAGCCCAATAACGACAAGGATCGGCGATCTTCCAAAGGAAATTCTATGATTTTCTTTAGCAGCGAATCGTTTGGTCATTGTGCTATTGTCACTTTCCGACATGCCATATCGAATGGCTTGCATAGGCTGTACGAGCCGAGCTTTGTTGGAATAAACCAACACAGATAGTATGACGAGTATAAATACAAAGATTCCGATAGCAAAGGTTATAAGATTCCCTTCCAGACTGGCCTCCGTGGTCCCCGTCTTTAGGGACGAAAGTGCACTTTCTACTATAACGCTCGATATCCATTGACTAGCTATTAATCCGGGAATAATTGAAAGAATAGCAATCAGTGCATATTGCGTTAAATAGACCCCAATCATTCTCCTTGAGGATAACCCTAATGCCTTGATTACCCCAATCGTTTTATATTTGGATAAGATATCATCTGAAATCGTAAATCCAATCGTAAATAAAGCCACAAGCATCATCACGACACCTAGAAAAACCATAATAAATCCAATCGCTTTATTCATAATCAGATAAAAAGAAGACATTTCTACAAAATTCATTTTTGTGTCAAGATAAGGAGTACCCATGTCTTGCTCAAATTGTTCCCAGTAGCTTGGACTCTGACTATAATCATCGAATCTAAGCCCCATCATATACTGATCTTTACCCTGCATGGCATGAAATTGTTCATTATAGTCCTGATGATTCATCCATATGCGTGCACCTGTGGAAAAGGGTCCTCCTCGGGGAATATCCACAATGACGGCGGATACTTGCAATTCAAAATTCTTCTCACCTGTTGTAAATCCAAGTGTATCTCCTACTGAAATATCATATAAATAGGCCATGGCAGTGGGGACCCATATCGTCCCTTTCTCAGGCTTTAAACTCTCATTCCCTTGTGCAAATATAAGCTCATCTACTGCATAAGGGCGCGTAGGCGTATCCAACATATCTAAATATAGGCTTGAAAGTCCTGTAGAAGGCTCTTTCCCCTGATTGGTCATTCCGGATAAGGTTCTAAACGGGATCAATTCTGACGATGTAACCCCTTCTTGTTCATTCCACCATTGATGTACCTTTTGCGGGTCATGTAGCTCATCTCCTAACGTCAACATCTCATGAGAGCCATGTGTTTTATTGTGCATATCCGTAAATAAATTATTTGTATTCAATATAACCGTAACCGATGTAGCAAGGAGTAATGTCGATAAGAGGATGAGTAAGCCTATCAATCCATTATGTATCTTCTTTTTTCTTAAATTAGCTAAACAAAGAGAGTAAACTGCATACATAAGCTCTTACCCCTTTCCTGAGACGCAAGAGAATATAATCGATTCTCTGTCTTGGATATGGGTATTATCAAACTTATCAAATTCCAACACATCCGCTATTTTTCCATCTTTTATCAATATAAGACGATCAGCTCTGCAAGCCGCTTTGATATCATGGGTTACCATGACCACCGACTGCCCTTTACGATTCATATCCGTTAAAATATCTAGGACAGCCACGCCTTGATCATAATTCAGGCTTCCTGTCGGCTCGTCCGCAAATATAACATCTGGCGCATTGATCAATGCTCTGGCAATCGCCGCTCTTTGTTGTTGTCCACCAGAGGTCTGAGAGGGTAGGCGATGCTGCTGTCCCTCGATTTCCATAGCTTTCATTAGTGAGAGCGCCATGCGCTTCACTTCCTTCTTAGAGTGCCCGGCAATGTACCCAGGCAATGCGATATTCTCACGTAAGGTTAGGTCAGGTACCAGATTAATACTTTGATAAATATATCCGATTCTAGTTGCCCTGAAATCTGCTAATTGCTTCTCTTTGTAGCTGTCGATACGTTGTTCTTTAAAGTAAACCTCACCTACCGTTACGGAATCAAGCCCACTTAGAAGATACAGTAGTGTGGACTTACCTGAACCTGAATTCCCCATAATAACTGTGAAATCCCCTTCATAAACTTCTAAATCCAGATTTCTGATGGCATGAAATTGTTCGGTTCCCGTGGAATAGGTTTTGCAAAGATTCGTAGCTTGAATGATCGCTTTCTTTACCAAGTATAAGCCCTCCTGAAATAATGTTATATTCTCATTGTAAAGGGCACTTATGTATAGACTCTTATCTAAATATTAATGAAATATTACAAACACAACCTAACATAACGGAATCCAACAATGAAATACCGTTCCTTGACCTTGCACACTTTTGAAAGAAATAGAGCCATGGTGCGCTTCGATAATATGTTTACAAATGGAGAGTCCTAATCCCGTCCCCTCATTCCTAGGATTGGAATTCAACTTCCCTTTGAAATAGCGGTCAAAAACAAAAGGCATATCCTGTGGAAGAATTCCTTTTCCTGTGTCCGCTATCGTTATTTTCAACTGTCCCAGGGCAAGCTCTATATTCACAGTAATAGAATCACCCGCAGATGTATGTTTCAAAGCGTTGGCGGTGAGGTTAGATATGACCTGTTCCAATCGATTGGCATCCACATGAATCAGTACATTGGGAATATCCGGCGGCTCAATGAAAGTAACTCCTGTTGTACGAACATAATGACCGATCGGTTGTAGAATGGTAAGCAACATGTCCCTACTGTACTGCTCAGTAAGCGTCACTGAGATCTGCCCTAATTCTTTTAATGCATGCACCAAAAGATCCTCCGTCAATCTCGTCATTTTATCCGTATTATTATGCATGACCTCAACATATTCCATAACTGATGACATATCAGGACAGACCCCCTCACGTATGGCTTCAATGTAAGCTTTCAGCGTTGTTAGAGGTGTCTTTATTTCGTGTGAAATATTGGAGATCAGTTCCTTCTGTGCTTGCTCTTGTTCATCTCTTCGAAGGCTATGATGCATAATTTCCATTCTCATTTGGTCAAACACCGCATAGACCTCACCGATCTCGTCCATGACTTTGTATGTGGCTTTTTGCTCATAGTTTCCTTTCAGAATAGCTTCTGAGTAATCCTTTAAGTGATGAATAGGCTGGATAATATCCACTTTAATTTTATTTCTAATAAGAGACATCAATAAGCATAGAATGAGTAGTAACGAAGTCATGATAATAAATAGAGAGAGAGGCGTAGCGTGGGACTTCTCAATCAAGACAAATCTTGCAGGTATTGTAAAGAGAGCATTCCCAATTTGAACTTGGGTTGCCTCATCAACCACAGGAAAAGCGATGTTATACGTATCCATATCCACTCTTGCATGATATAAATCATAATGAAGTGCCGTTTTTAAATCTATTTGTTGAATGGTGTTGTTGGGAGAAGAATTGAATATAACACGGCCATCCAGTTGCGCATATATTAAGCTCACATGGTGATCTTGAGACATGCCTTGGAGGGCTTCTTGTACCTTGGGATCATCATGAATCTTCTGACTATATTGCTCTAGGTACAGCATCATCTCGCTCACTTGGAGCCGTACCTGATTAATTACATGCTTAGAATCAGCCTCGCTCTCACTTCTGTAGTTGTCCCAGAGCAAGCCTGCCCCACATCCAATGATTATGAATAGACAAATAAGAACAACTATAAACCATTTTCTAATCCAATCATTCAAATACATTTATGTATCTCCAATCTTACTTGTCATTCATCGAAGCTAAATTTGTATCCAATCCCCCAGAC
Organism: Paenibacillus sp. IHBB 10380; assembly: GCF_000949425.1. Classification (NCBI taxonomy): domain Bacteria; kingdom Bacillati; phylum Bacillota; class Bacilli; order Caryophanales; family Paenibacillaceae; genus Paenibacillus; species Paenibacillus sp. IHBB 10380. Next base: position 172,367 of record NZ_CP010976.1, on the reverse strand, counting down.
TGTCTTAATATACATGGGGTTTGACGGATCAACTTCCAGTTTCTCTCGTATTCTTCGAATGTACACAGTTATTGTACTTTCATCACCATACGAAGTGTAGCCCCAGATAGCATCCAATAGCTGGCTTTTAGAGAATACTTGGTTTCTATGTTTGGATAGAAAAAATAGTAGCTCTAGTTCTTTCGCGGATAATGAAATTTCGATGCCGTCCTTCGTTACTTTATATCCCTTTTTATCAATGGTGATCTTTCCAAAGTGTAGAATATCTTCATTGTCCGGTAGGTTCGCCGGTATACTTATCATGCTCTCAACTCTACGTAAATTGGATTTGATTCTTGCTAATAATTCGGTTAATGAGAAGGGCTTCGTCATATAATCATCCGCACCAAATCCAAGTCCAAGCACCTTATCGGTATCACTGCCTCGAGCACTTAAGATAAGGATGGGAACATTATTCTTCTCGCGTATTTGACGACATAGCTCAATACCGTCCACATCGGGAAGCATAATATCCAGAATAATGAACTCCGGATTCAATAACTCAATGAAATGTAAGGCCTCTTTACCATTGTTAGCAATGGCAACCTCGTATCCATTCTTGCTAATATAGTCCTTTATAATTCGAGCAATATCTTGTTCGTCTTCTATAATAAGGATTTTCCTAAGTCGATTCATATCCATTCTCCTGAACTTATATAAATAGTTGATTAGAGTGTCACATCGTTTAATTCGCTCATAATCGACATATTCCCTGCTTTTTTTGCGATGGAATCACAAAAAAGCATCTGATTGGATTCTCACCATCAGATGCTTTACTTTAGATATACTATTTTTTAGATAAGGACGCCCAAACACCTTCGAGCCACTTATCAAAGTCATCGCCCTTGTCACCTTCGTACGTATCATAAATATCAACTCTCATCTTTTTCAACTTCTCTTTGAAATCTTCATACGTATGATCTGCTGGCAGACTCTTCTTAATTCTTACCAAGATTTTAGTTAATCCTTTAAACAACTCGCCTTTGTTCTTAGCTGGTGCTGGAACATCTTCGCCCAGTTCTTTGAGCTTGAGGTAAGCAGCCTCTTGTACTTGATACACAGGATCACTAGTCGCCATGCGCGTTAGTACATCGATCACTTGTTTATTGTCCAACTGAGCCAACTCTTCAACGGCATTTAATCGTACTCTCCAATCGGATGAGCGATTAGCAGCTTTTTTCAAATCCTCGTATGTTGGACCTACCTCAATATTTTCTTCTTCATTTATTTCTAGTTCGTTGATTACTTCTTCATTCATTACTTCTTCATTATTCAAACCATTCAATCCCCTTCTAATTCAAATCTTGTTAGCAAAATGACAAATATCCAAGTACAGCAATATATTCATCTCTACATTGTGAGCGTTAACCTCAATAATGTCCATATAAATCTCCATATCCACTAGTCTTTCCCCATAGAAGATAAATAACCCGCCTAGTTTGCACCAGTGTCGGGTTATTTATCGTTACTCATTAATACCGATTTATCAAACCATTATTTTACAAATGTCATTAGTGAATTCAACAGGATCTTGAATTGGCAATCCTTCTATTAAGAGTGCTTGAGTGTATAACAGGTTGGTATATAGATTCAGTTTCTCTTTATCTTGCGTATACGCATCCTTTAAGGATTTAAATACCTCGTGGTTGATGTTAATTTCCAGAACTTTGTCTGCTTGTACATCTTGACCATTAGGCATAGCTTTCAATATTTTTTCCATCTCAATTGTAACTTCACCATCTGTAGATAGGCATACGGGATGAGTTCTCAGTCTTTTGGATGCTTTGACATTCTTCACTTTATTGGTCAGTAGGCTGGTCATATATTCAAAAAGTTCCTTGTTATCGTTCTCTTCCGCTTCAGACTTCTCTTCATTAGCTTCAGATTCAATCCCTAGGTCGCCACTCGATACCGATTTGAACTCTTTCTCTTTGTAGTTCTGGATCATCTTGATCGCGAACTCATCGATATCATCCGTAAAGTACAGAATTTCATATCCCTTATCTGATACCATTTCGGTCTGTGGAAGCTTATCGATTCTATCCATTGATTCACCAGAAGCATAATAGATATACTTTTGATCCTCTGGCATTCTCAATACATATTCATCCAAGGAGACAAGCTTCTTCTCTTTAGAAGAGTAGAACATCAACAAGTCCTGTAGCACTTCTTTTTCCATGCCGTAATCGTTATATACCCCGAATTTCAGCTGTCTGCCAAAGGATTTATAGAATTGCTCATATTGCTCACGCTCATCCTTCAACAAGCTTTGCAATTGACTTTTGATTTTATTCTTAATGTTCTTGGCAATGAGTTTAAGTTGTCTATCATGCTGTAATAGCTCTCTTGAGATATTAAGTGACAAATCCTCTGAGTCAACCATCCCTTTAACAAAGCTGAAATAATCAGGAAGAAGGTCTGAGCACTTATCCATGATCAACACACCATTCGAATAAAGCTCTAGTCCCTTCTCATATTCCTTCGTATAATAATCAAACGGCGTATTCTCTGGGATATATAGAATAGCATTATATACTACAGCACCATCTGCGCTAATATGAATATGTTTAATGGGCTTATCGAAACCATAACGTTTTTCAGCATAAAAGTTGTTATAATCTTCTTCTGTCAGCTCATTCTTATTTTTCCGCCAAATTGGTACCATACTGTTTACGGTTTGTTCTTCTTCAAATTCCTCGAATTCATTCTCGCTATCTTCTTTAGGGCGTTGTCCCTTAACATCCATCTTAATCGGGAATCTAATGAAGTCGGAGTATTTCTTAATAATCGATTTTAACCGATATTCATCTAAATACTCGTCATATTGATCATCTTCAGTACTCTCTTTAATTTGCAAAATAATTTCAGTACCTACCGATTCCTTCTCACATGGCTCAATCGTATATCCGTCTGCACCCTCAGATTCCCATTTAAATGCTTCATCGCTACCCAATGCTTTACTATTTACAGTAACCACATCCGCCACCATGAAAGCTGCATAGAATCCAACCCCGAATTGACCAATAATATTGTGTCCATCTTGGGATTCATTCTCTTTCTTGAATGATAATGAGCCACTCTTGGCGATAATTCCCAAGTTATTCTCAAGATCCTCTTTCGTCATCCCAATACCTGTATCGGTAATTGTCAAAGTACGACTTCCCTTATCGGCCGTTACTTTAATGTAATAGTCCTCTTGATTAAATACCAATTGATCATCAGATAATGCTTTGTAATATATTTTATCAATAGCGTCACTAGCATTAGACACAAGCTCTCTCAAAAATATTTCTTTTTGCGTATAAATCGAGTTAATCATCATTTCTAGCAATCTTTTCGATTCTGCTTTAAACTTTTTCTTTGCCATGAATAGTTCTCCCTTCAATATAAGAAAATAATAGGATGGTTTATTTGGATATGTTTGAATCTAGCTGAAATGTTGGAACAAGATTAGCACTCTGGATATCAGAGTGCTAATCCTTGTTTTTATATATCATGTATTAGTATAGAATGTCAATATGTGGGTTACATAAACTGCTATAAATCTTCAGAAAATCTTCTCCATTAAGATTTCATAAGTCTCGTGTTTCTGCTGGATTTTCCAGCCTTGAGTGATAGAAAGAAACATAAACCCAGAACCAAGAACGCCGATACATAGGGGAAATTAATGTCTAGATCAAATAAATATCCTGCAACTATAGGTCCTGCGATATTTCCCAAGCTGGTATAAGCCGAGTTTAGACCTGCGACAAACCCTTGCTGATCTTCGGCCATTTTAGACATCTGTGTACTAATGGCTGGACGCAAAATATCAATCGATAAGAACACAATAAAAGTTACCACGATAATCATCCAATAGCTGTTCACAAACAGTGTCAACAGGATGAACAGAGCCGCAAGTAGCAAGCAAATAGAGATCACTTTTTTCTCGCCAAATTGGTCTAATATCCAACCGAATACAGTGACTTGCACAACGGCACCGGCTATGGACCCGAACGTAATAATAAATGCAATGTCTTTAGGCGTAAAACTAAATTTATGGTCTACAAACAATCCAAAGACCGTCTCATAATTGGCCAAACCAAAAGCCATGACGAACACGATAATCAGACTGAAAAAATAAGGCTCTCGGTATGACTGCATCAACTGTGTAAAGAAACCCTGTTTTTTTGTCGTTGTCGCTGTCGTTGTCGCTGTCGTTGTCGATTTCTCGCGCTGCACTGAGGGTGAAGATTCAGGCAAAACAAATAAAGTAATAATTGCAGCGATCATTCCGGCAGCAGCCGCCCCATAAAAGGGTACACGTATGCCGAATTCAGCGATGAATCCTCCGATCCCAGGACCGATGATAAAACCTGTCGTGATCGCAGCATTAATGTACCCCATTCCTTTACCTCTTTCTTCCGTGGAAGTGGTATCTGCTGTATATGCCATAACGGCAGGCATAATGAGAGCAGCACCGATCCCCCCTAGGAATCTCGCTGTAAAGAGAAAAAATGGCGTGTTCGCGACCCCGAATAGCAACTCGGATAGCGCAAAAATGATCATGCCTGCGACAATAATCTTTTTCCGTCCCCAAGAATCAGATAACCTACCCGCTACAGGTGAGAATAAGAACTGTGTCAGTGAAAAAGCAGCCACAAGCAGCCCGACAGTCCCTCCGCTAATCTGAAGTTCATTCATATACGCGGGCATAATAGGAATAACGAGTCCAATTCCTGTAAAGACCAGAAATATGTTGAGCATCAGGAGCAATATCGCTCCTCTGTTTCTAGTGAGCAAAGACATGATGAAGTCCTCCAATTTAAGTTTGAATCTAAATAAGTTTCTATATATCTCAGAATAATACTGAATGTTCATTCTGTATTATTAGATTTGAATGATGGCTACGAACCGTACAGATCAGTTATCTGTAATCCCATGCAAGAATACTTTTATCGCTTGGTTGTACAATACAAGTACATCCTCTTGGTTCGATTTCCGGGACATCTGACTGAGGCCAATAATTAAACTTTCAAGAATAATAGCGAGGTTCTCCACATTATTATGTTTGAATTCACCATTTTCAATCCCTTGTTGAATCAGCTGCTGATTAAATCTAAGATGTCCCGCGACCATTTCAGAAATACGTTCTTCGATATCATTTTCCTTCTCTTCATTTCGAAAAAATTCATCAGCCGCTTTGGTCAACGGATGATTCAGATCGTCAAGAATCATTTGCTCAGCAAACCCATACAGTTTTTCTGTGGATGTTTTATAGAGTGACTCTTTTTCTTGCCACTTCTGCTCCCATTCCCGTTCCCATTCACCAATCAAATAGAGAAATAACCCTTCTTTACTTTTAAAATGATAATAAATATTCCCTTTACTACTTCCTGTCGCCGTTACAATATCTTCAATGGAAGTCGCCTTGTATCCTTTTTGAACAAAAAGTGCCCTCGACGCATCAGCTACTTTCTTTTTGGTCTGTTCACTTTGTAGTTTCTTTTTATTCACTCGCTTCACTCCGATCATTACATACTGAACGTTCGTTCTGTATAATAACAAAATCTGAAGACCTATGCAACTATACTTCATGCTAATATTTTGATATACAGTTCCAAATGACCTAAATTTGTTTGTTCGTAGAAAACCATACCCAGTGTATAGAGATCGCTACGCTCGCCGAAATATTTGTTAATAAATTCATCATGATAATTATTGTTAAATTATGTAAAATAACTTATAATTCATAGTGATTGGCTTAAACCTACAGTTTCACCTCATACATCGGCCCACAGAAGTTTGCTTCCTTTAGCTAAATAAACAGTCTTTCTAAAGTAGTATGGGAATTGATTTCATTAAAAAGGAGGATGATAGCTTTGAATTTAAGTAAAACATTGTCGAGGAAAGTATGTATTCTTGCTTTGGGGCTGTTCTTACTCTTCACCAACATCACGAGCTTATTTAGTGGTTCAGACACAGCCAATGCAGATGTAGCTAACGATTTCAAGGTATCTGTAATGGCACCTTTGACCAAAATCACGGATTGGAACGCGTTTGAGAAACAACTGAAGACATTGAAAGATAACGGTGTCTATGGGATTACGACCGATGTATGGTGGGGCGATGTAGAAGCTGTAGGAGACAATCAATTCGATTGGAGTTACTACCAAACCTATGCAGACACGGTCAGTAGATCTGGATTGAAATGGATTCCAATTCTTTCAACGCATACCTGCGGCGGAAATCCAGGGGATGATTGTAATATTCCCATCCCTTCTTGGTTGTGGAGCAAAGGCACCGCCGACGAAATGAAATACAAGAGCGAAACCGGTTATCTGAATAATGAAGCACTTTCGCCATTCTGGCGCGGCATTGGGCAGCAATACAATGAATTATATGCCTCTTTTGCCTCTAACTTTACTGGTTACAAAGCTATTATCCCCAAAATCTATCTGAGCGCCGGTCCTTCTGGAGAACTCCGCTACCCTTCCTATTACAATTCAGCAGGCTGGAGTTATCCTTCCCGTGGCAAATTTCAAGTGTATACAGACACAGCAAAGAATAAATTTAGAACAACCATGCTTACTAAGTATGGTTCATTGAGCGGCGTAAACCAAGCCTGGGGTCTTTCCTTGTCTAGTGTGAGCCAAATCAACCCTCCAAGCGATGGTGATGCGTTCTATTCTAATGGCGGTTACAATACGGCTTACGGTAAAGACTTTCTTAGATGGTACCAAGGCGTCCTTGAGAATCATCTTGACTTGATTGCTTCAATAGCTCACAACAAATTCGATTGTGCTTTCGGCGTCCCTATCGGAGCGAAGATCTCTGGTCTTCACTGGCAGTACAATAATCCAACAGCTCCACACAGTGCAGAAAATGCAGCGGGCTACTACGATTACAACTCTCTTATTCAGAAATTCAAAGACAACAATCTGGATCTGACATTTACTGCTTTGGAAATGTATGATGACGGAAGCGCACCTGCTTATTCAAAACCTTCTACGCTGGTGGATACCGTATCTTCTATTGCTCATAGCAAAGGCGTTCACCTGAACGGCGAAAATGCTCTGCCTACAAATAACTTCCAGAAAGTAGAAGAAAAAATTATGCAATGGAACTATAGTGGTTTTACTCTTCTACGTCTTGAAAATCTCATAAATGGGGATGGCTCAGTTAGCGACAATATGGCCGGCTTCAAGCATTACGTGATCAGACATACGAAGTAGATTTTAGTAAATATACTAACTCTTTATTACGAAAAGTAATTCACTACAGATTACATCCATTCAGGAGGTATCACTTGGATACGGATTATGTCAAGGGTGACCAACTAGAAGTTTAACGTTATCAATGGTTACAAAAAGAGAGGGAGAACAATCTCCCTCTCTTTTCTTCTTCTCTTTTCGTTCACAGACTCGTTCACAAAGGGTAGCTTCATACTTCAATTCTCCATCGTTGTTCTTACCGTGGGTACACGCAAGTACAAATACAACAGTGCAAAGCCAATGACTCCCACGGTTGCCATTCCCCCGCCCAGTACATACATCGACTGGGGGCCTGTATGCTCAAACATCCATCCGCCGATGAAGCCAGCTGCTATACCCGATAATCCGCCCCACGTTAGCGCATATACCGCTTGGCCTGAGGCTCTAAATTCAATGGGTATGATTAGCGCCGTTAGCTGTGTACCAATATAATAAAAGGCTCCAAACGTCAAACAATGGATCGTTTGAATGAATATAATTTGTGTCGCATTGTCTGCACCAGACATAAGTAGCCACCGAAGTGCGTATAGCAGACTTACGACTGTAAGGCACAACACCATCGTACGAACATTTTTTTTCAAATATCGGTCAAGTAATAGAAATACCGGAATTTCAAAAATCGACGCTAAAAATGCCGACCAACCGATCAATCTCGTATTGCCTCCCAGCTCAGCTATATACAATCCAACAAACGTCGAATTCATTGAATTGGGGATAGATACCACTAAAGTAATTAGCAAAAATAACAGAAACGTTCGATTCCTAAACATCGAACGATAATTGCCCCCCCCAGATCCTGATGCAGTCCCCATAGCACCGCGTGGAAGCGTAAAAGCAAGACCGATCGCAATCAGCATCATTACGCTATATACAATCCATAGCTGTTGAATACCGATTTGACCGATGACTGGGCCCGCTACTACTGCAAGTACAGCATAGCCCATTGATCCCCATAGTCGAAAAGCACCGAATTTATGACGGGTCCCTTCGATACTATTCAGGATCAAGCTGTTGGACTGTGAGAATAAAGGCATCTGAAAAAAGAAAAACACAAGCATGCACGTGTAAATAAGGGTATAGGACTGTACCAGAAATACAAGCTGCATCATGAGTAAATTACCGATTAACATGATAATAAGAATACGCTTAATATTACCGAGACGATCGCTTAAGTAGCCCCAAAGCGGATTAGCAATAATGGAAACAATGGGTCCGCCAGCCATCAACGCCCCGATTTCTAATGTAGACATGCCGATGGATTGAAGGTAAAGCGCAAAAAAAGTACTGTAAATCGCGATAGCTCCATATAGGAAGAAATTAAACGCTTTAATATATGAAAACATCCTGCTGTCCATTTTGATTAACCTCCGTTGCTTACAGTGAAACCGCGGTGGTATGAGAATGGGCAATGACTTCCTCAGCCGCCACTTCACGTCCCAGCTCGTCGGACAAATACATGCCTTCGCTGATCAACATCGTGCTAAGCGCGATTTGAGAAGTCGGAAGCAGTGAGACTCGCCCTTGCAATGCTGCAATCCAATGCTGCTGCGAGGAGTCATATGCGTCTTCGTTGTCTCTAATTCGATGCCAGCGAGTATCCATCAAATCGAGATTGAGCGTGCTGTCCATATCCATGTCGCATATGGTGCTGTGGAAGCTGAACGGCTGTGACTCTGCACCTTCAAGACCATTAGGTAGCCGAATGCCACCTTTCGACCCTGCAATGCTGCTACCTTCAAAGCCGCCTAGATGAACGGCCCATGCTTCGATGATATCAAGCGTCATCCCGTCTGCGAGACGAATGAGTCCCGATGCCAGTTCCTCCACGTCAAATCTACTCTGTTCTCTTCTTTCCTGCAACATATCCAATTCCTGATATAACTTACCCGAAATGCGTTCAATAGTAGGATTTCCTAATAGATAGAGCAGCTGCGAAATATGATAGACGCCCATATCGAGCAGAGCTCCTCCTCCAGCCGTTTCCTTCCGAGTAAAATATGGCGTCCCATAACCATCTACGAAAGGACGGTTTCTTCGGCGGAATCCGGTCGATCTAGCGTGGTAAAGCTTACCTAGCATCCCACCATCGATGAGGGCCTTCGCAGCTTTCGTTTCTTTTTGGAATAGGGTATCTAACTGAATGTGAAGATGCTTCCCACTAGCTTCTGCTGTAGCAACCATTTGTTGCCCATCAAAGTATGTACCTGCAATCGGCTTCTCACAATAGACGTTCTTACCAGCTTGTAGCGCCGCAATGGTTACTGGAGCATGAAAGTTATTATGCAAGCAAACGTCTACCGCGACTAGATCATCTCTTTCTAATAAGCTTCTAAAATCGGTATACACATGAGGAATTTTATATTGCTCAGCAACCAGTCGTGCCTCGGCCTCGTTCAAGTCACAAACTGCGACTATTTCCACACCAGTAATACTCTGGTATTGCTGAATATGCATCTTACCGATTTGTCCAATCCCGATAATACCAATTTTGATTGTTTCCATTAGGCTTCATTCCTCCGCTCAGCAGCTGCATCCAACAGCAATTTTTTCACCATTCCGATTAATCTCTCCGTCTCAATATATTGATTGTTTGGTGCATCATGCTCAATTCCCCAATAGCCTTTGTATCCAGCCTCGTTAAAATGACGAATGGTATCGATCGCGTGGTCTGCAACTACCGTATTAGCGTCAACATGAGTATGATAGGCCCAAGGTGCAACCAATCTGTCCCCCTCCTCTTGATCCACCTTCCATCGGCTAAGATGGACAAGAAATCCGAATGCTGGATGATCTACCGCTTCCGCAAGACGCTTCATCTCACGCGGTAGAAGCGAAGCTCCCATATGGTTTTCTGGACCGATGTGGAATCCATGGTCTGCTGCGAATGTAGAGAATTCACGATATCGACTCACTGTATATTCAAATTGCTCCTCGCTCATCGTTTCCCATTCAGTATAGCTACCACCAGTATCTATACGTACGGTTTCCGCACCTAGAATAACGGATGCTTTCAAATGAACAAGCGCATTCTCGTACAATTGCTTACGTAAATCGGGATCTGGGTCCCATAGATGTGCACCGTCAATGGCAAAATTAACGACCCGCATTTCTTTTTCATCAAGCGCTTCTCTAATTTTACGAATATAGCTCTCTTCAGCTAACTTCATAACAGGCTTTCTCGAACGGTCAATAAAGAAGCCGTTCCATAAGTCAACGACGTCCATTCTATATCGATATTTAACCGCTTCCAAATATCCGAATACATCCATTTTACCTTCTAAATACGTGTTGTTAAACGAATAGCCTCCAATTGAAATGTTCATTATGATATCACCTCTCCTGTAATGTGTTTAGCCATTTTCATTATATCCTTGGATCCATATCATTAGGGGAGATTTTTACATTATAAAGGGATAAATTCCTATTATTTTTTTAATTAAATACATTCCTAAAGTTATCAAAAAACGACCCAAACCCTATTTATTCGCATAACATCAAGCGATTTAGGTCATCCTAAAAAAATTATAATTGAATAGGAGGGATAACTTTGGCCAAACCGGATAATCGTGCTGATAATGAGGCACATCTGCAAGAACATATCGACCACACTATAGCTAATTTACAAGAAGCAGAGAACTACCTGAATGTGCACGAAGATGAGATTTCAACTGATGAGAAGCAAGCGATTGAAGCTAAGAATGATCGACGTAAAGACAGTATTAATAGTTTCGTAGCAGAAAAAAAAGACGAAGCACAACAGTAAAGGCCTCCATTAAACTGCATATCATTCCATTTCAGGAATATATGCAGTTTAATTCCCTTGATGACAAATAAGACAAACCCTCATCAAATTGAATATGTTGAGGAGGATTTGTCCGATTACTAAATCAAGAAACTTTCAAAATAAGGTACGATTTCATTGACCTTTTAAAAAAAGTATTATTTTTGCCCACGCTGACTTGGTATTTTCGAAGTCCTTATAATGTTCTTCTACATGCGCATGATAAAAATCAAGTTCGTCTAATATATCTTTGAATTCATCATTCCCAAAATAATCACAAATCTTTGGAATTACCTTTGATAAATTTTCTTTCATTTTCATAATTTCGGTTTCGTAATGATCTCTTTGAGTAATATAAAGCAAGAGGGGCTTGTACCTAATCCAGCCGATCGAAGCTCTTAAGAACCTTTTAGTAATTACACTTGAGTCAGCCCTCATTCCTTTTAATTTGTTGGGAAGCACTCCAGTAAGCAAATTCTCATATTTAGAAAAACCATCATGGAAGGTATAACAAGGAACTTTCCTTATATTACATTCACCAATACAGGTGCTTAAGAAAGTGTCTTCTCCTCTTGCTCCCGGTGGATTATAAAACGGAAATAATTTATCGAGATTCTTGAGGTTAAAGCCCAAATTAGCACCGGAAATAAATTTCATTCCATTTACTTCTTCAACGACTTCAATAGTTTCACTATTAATGATATCAAGTTCAGCATATGTAACTCCGCCATCATTCATTTTTTCTTTTATTGAATCCCAGTTAATAATATCATTGCTTATAGATTCCACAAAAATTCTAAACTCATCTTCAGAGAGCTTATTGTTGAAATCAAATTGTGGTATTGGAGAAATATAACCGCAATGATGCCCATGTGTCATATCAGCATATTTAATATTGTTAATATGTGTTGATAAGACCTCTTGACCTTTCCAAACGATGCTATCATTAATTTTTATATTTGCTATCGGGTATTCGTCATCATCCAGGAAAATGAGATAGTCCATTTTATTTTTTAATGCAAAATACAAAACCGCATTTCTTTTCATTGCATAACCTTCACCAAATACCAAGTTAGCCTCTTTTAAAGTAATTACTTTCTTTTCAACTAGATATTGTGCCTCGGTTGTTATTGAGGAATTTCCTAAATAATATGCCGAATCCACCATATCCAATATTTCTTCGTCCGTAATTTTGTAATCACTCACTTTTGTCCTTTTATACTTCAAATCGTAAGCAACAAACAGGTGGAGTGCATTTTTCTTATTATCGACAAGTCCAGATTCATTCCAGTTGTCGACATATGTTTTCACCACATTTTTAAAGTTTCTACGTCCTGTTACAAAACCAACACCCACATTCACCTTATTTTTTTCGATTTTCATATGACTTCGACCGCTTCCCATTTTATTAAATTGGGATGGGTATCCATAATGGAATCATATTGCTCTCTAACTCCATATATCGCATTGGGGTCCAAAAGCTGATATCTTTTATACTTTTCTGCTCTATCCTCTTGTGCTGCCCAACCTAAATGCTTCACCCGAAATTCAGATTTAGCCTTTGGAAGAGAGAAAGTATTCATAGGAAATCTTCCACAATGCTGAGGTGCTTCATTCCATATATAATTAAAATCAGGCTGGTATCTCATTAGAAATGGTCTATAAATACTCTGCGCATTCCAGAATTCGTCCTCGCGATAGTGAGTTTCATCCCACATATCATATAGCCTAAAACAATAAAAATCATACTCCTGCTCATTAATAAGTTTTTGTGCATCATCCCAAAAACCATCCTCTAATAATTCGTCTGCATCAAGGTTTAAAATCCAGTCGGGATTTGTTTTTATAGTCTCACTCCACTGTTTTTTCCTAAGCTCAGCCTCGGTTGCAAACATAGATTTCTCATTTTGTATAATATGCAAAGGAATATCTCTAAGTATTTCTCTACACATATTTATTGTGTTATCACTACTTCCGTCATCAATAATAACAGCTTCATCAATATGCCCCTTCAAACTATTTAGCACCTGATTTAGATAACGTCCTTCTTCATTTTTTACTATCATGGAAAGGGTGATTTTATTCCCCTGTTCTTTAGATCGGCGTACAAATGCAATGTCTGCTTCATTGCCTTTCACATAATCTTGCACACCTTCTAAGTCTCTCTCTCTGTAAATATGGTACGCAGGATAATGAGTATCAACGAAAAGGTCAATACCAAGCACAGCCGCCCGTATGCAGAAAAATCTATCTTCGCCATGTATGGTTAAATTTTTAATAGGCTCAAAACTAACGCCATCTACTAATGCAGCTCTACTAATTAATGTACACGCTCCTAATCCACCTACTTCATACAACCCAGGAATTCTAAGTTGGTTCAAAAACTTCATTTGTCGTATATCCATCTCTTGTTCGCTCAGTTCTTCACCTAATCTCTTAGGAACCAAATCATATTCGTCAAACAGCCAAACATTGGGTTCAAAAGGTCTATCATTATGCCACTGACTCCAAAATATTTCAGAGATTATATGTTTATTAGCCTTCTTTAGATGCTCTATCAAATTAGGATGCAATACCAAATCAGAGTCTACAAAAAACAGATAATCATAATTATTTTCTATTGCGTAATTAATGATAGAATTTTTGTAATTGGCTACCTTTAACATTAAGCTATCGTCCCAGTAGTGGGATTTATCATTGCACAGATATACCCCCTGCTCGTTACCACGAACGATATGAACTGTTGATTCTTCTCTTTCAAACTCAGCTAACAGTTGACTCGATTTTTCATCAATATTATCATCAACAAACATATAATCGATAGAAATAGTATCCCTGTTGAGCTTTTTCAAGGAATTTAAAAACGCTTCCAATATTTCTGGTTTTTGATACACTGGACTGCCAACTAATACTTTTTTTGCATTCAATGACGTTATCTCCTTTATCAATCTGATAGTAGAAATCTGATCATTTAGTAATCATAGATATATTTATGACTCCAAAACAGAAATCAGTGGTTGACCAATATATCGAGTTGATAGTTGACCGCTACGCGGATGGATTGTCCTTCCGATCGCTGTTGCCCCCAAATTTTTTTTGATTAACCTGTTCATTACGGTGAAAATTCAGGGGCAAAGCTACCATCTGCATAGTTCTCTATTTTCTGTAACCACTAATTATGATTTAAAGCCTTAATATTTCTATTTATTTACATTATTTAGCACTCTTTACTGAGGAGTGCTAATCACTTACTATACCACTAAATTAACAAAATGTTAAATTTATGTTATTAATTTTCAATTAAATCCAACTTTAGGATACACTCTACGGCATAAACAGCTGCCAAAGTTGGCGCTTGTATAGCCCATATCATCGTGTTGTAGAGAACAACGATACATGTTCAGAGGTGAAATAGTTGGTACATATTTAAGTAGTCCATGAAATAATAAAAAACGTGGTGACTACTCCCAACTCAATTGGAGTGATCACCACGTTTTTTAATTTTTCCGACTACAGATCAAGTGAATTTAATAGGCTAGTGTTAGCCTACAGTAATTCCTTAATTTCGTCCTTAATCTCTTCGGATCGCGGGCCGAAAACGACCTGTACAGCGCCTTTTCCGAGTCTCATAACGCCAGAAGCACCAAGTTTCTTCAGACCAGCATCATTAACAACGTTCTCATCTTTAACGATAAGACGAAGACGTGTGATACAAGCATCAACTGAATTAATGTTGCTAGGTCCACCTAGTTGAGCTAGAATGTTAGCGGCTCTACTGTCGGAAGCACCAGCGGCAGCCGAATTGCCTACAATAGCGTCTTCTTCCAAGTCGTCATCTTCACGGCCTGGTGTTTTGAGTTTAAGAACTTTGATCAAGAATCTAAACAGGAAGTAGTAAACTACAAAGAATACAAGACCAATAGGAATTAACCACAGCTGATTCGTTTCCAATTTCCAGTTAAGTAAGTAGTCAATTAAACCTGCGGAGAAACTGAATCCGAGTTTAATATCAAGTGCGTACATGATCCAACCAGAAACACCTGTTAGTATTGCATGAACAACATAGAGCAATGGAGCAACAAACATAAAAGAGAATTCCAACGGTTCAGTGATACCCGTAAGAATTGAAGCAACAGCCGAACCAATAAAGATTGAAGCAACTAACTTACGTTTCGTAGGCTTAGCTGAATGAATGATAGCCAATGCCGCACCTGGAAGAGCGAACATCATGATCGGGAAGAAACCCGCCATAAACTGACCTGCTGTTTTATCTCCTGCTAAGAAGCGAGCTATGTCACCATGTACTACCTCACCAGCAGCGTTGGTAAAGCTTCCAATTTGGAACCACGGGAAGTTATTCAGCACATGATGCAGACCGAATGGTACTAACAAACGGTTACCTATCATGAACAAGAAGCTTCCTAAGCCGCCCAGACCAACCAGCCATTCACCAGTGCTATCAAGAGCACTTTGGATAGGTCCCCAAATCAAACCGAGAATGATACCCAATATAAGGATAGAGAATGCCGTAACCATCGGAACGAAGCGTTTACCAGCAAAGAACCCAAGCCAATCCGGCATTTTAATTTTATGAAATCTATTATACATATAAGCTGCAACCATACCACAAATGATACCGCCAACGACACCCATGTCCAACTTGGTACCTTCTCCTAGGAAGGTGAAAGATAGAGGAATTTGAACGAGGACTTTACCCAATACTAAATGGGCCACCACTGCTGACAAAGCTGCAACCGCATCACCAGCAAGTCCAATAGCGACACCGACAGCGAACAAAATTGCCAAGTTGCCTAGGATAGCATCCGAACCAGCATTCAAGAACGGGGCGAAATATTGATTTAAAAAGGATCCGAACGCACCAAGATGAAAATCCTTTTCATAGTCAATTAAACCAAAGCCTTTCAGGATACCTGCTGCTGGTAATGTTGCTACTGGAAGCATCAGCGACTTACCGATTTTTTGAAGAAAAGCTAACATGTCTTAATCATCCTTTCCATTTTGGAATACTAACTATGACTTTAAAACCGCCTTCAAAATGACCGTACTGCCCGCTTGAACAGGTCCGCTGAATAACTCCAAGTTAGTTGTCACATCATCGGCGTTCGTTACAATGATGGGGGTAATTACGGGATAACCTTCGCTCTTGATTCTCTCGATGTCGAATTCAATTAACACTTGCCCTGCTTCAACCTTATCTCCGATAGTAACGTGTGAGATAAAGCCTTCCCCTTTCAGGGATACTGTGTTCACTCCAATATGGAACAGGAATTGCAGCCCAGATGGATGTTCCAACATGATGGCATGATTGGATTTGATAATATGAGCAACCGTTCCGTTAAACGGAGCGATGAGCTTTCCAATTGTGGGCTCAATAGCTACCCCCCGGCCCATATGGCCTCCGGCAAACGCCTCATCAGGTACCTGAGTAAGTGAAAGCGATTCACCTGTTACAGGAGAGAAAATTTCAATAATTTTACTCTCATTTGTTTTCTTCTTCCATTTAGAAAACACGATTATAACCTCCCAATCTGGTTGAATTATCACTCTATTTGGCAATAAAAAAGCGATTACATCTTGACTCGTGTTATAATAACTATCCCCGTATACCTAACTGACTATACGCTAGGAGTTTCAATAAAATAACAACAAAAAGAGCCAAGGAAAGGGACCTATAATTATAAGGACCGCTTCCTTGGCTCATGCCCATTAATATAACGGTAACACACCAAGTGAATTCGTTTTTTATTATGAGACTATAATAGTTCATACTTACTAGATCCGTCAATAGCAAAATGTAAGCGTCTTTATTATAAATGACTTAAATCTTCGCTCAGTCTGCGATAGCAGCTATGTGGGTAAACTCTTGTTGCACTTCATCCCTCATTCGATCTACAAGAGAGAAATCCATGGATTGGCCATAGATTGCCTCCAGCTCATCTTGAAGGGATTTAACTTGTGCTAGGTATTGCATAGATTGTTTCATTTGAGCAGCGTATCGTTCCCTGATGTGGATAACAGCTTCCGCATGTTCTTCATCTGTTCCAGGTATTATACAGCGAGTATACATATCTACAATCTCATCGGTTTCACGGTCGGGGAAATACTCATGCGGTGCGGTGCTGTCAAATATAGCAAATTGCAAATCCCGTACGATGATCATATCCAGACTGTTGGGATCGAAGCCACAATGGTAGATCTCAACGTCGAAGCCTCGTTCAATTCCTGCAGCGGCTAATTTTTTGAGCATCGTAGATTTACCAGATCCCGGCCGACCTTTAATAAGATACCTTTTCAAGCCTTCAGTTAAATTGGGGACAAAATCTACTGCACCTTTAGGCGTTGCGGCACCCAAAAATCGGTGATCCACCCGACTCTGTTTCTCGAGTTTTCGGTCACCGTAGAGAGCATCAATATATTCTTTAGTCAGCACATCAGCTTCCTGAAAATCCATGTTTGCAATGTACAGCGCTTCCCATTCATCATGAATGCGGAGCGCTTCTGCAAAGCCAGAATACGCCTGTTGGTAGGCTTGAGAGATTTGTTCATTTAAATGCTCAATTTCTAACTCATGGATGATCAGTTGAGTCGTATCACAAGCCTCGCTTAAATTAACGTATTGGATAGCGATATCTGGCAATGTTGACTCCATGACATATGGCGCTCTTCCCACGATTATTCCTACTTTTAAGAATGGAACAACTATTCCATCGAGAGATCCATTGTCTGCGGCACAGTGAATAAACCAGGTATCATAGCCATTAGAAACCATATGGTCTCCGATTGTCCGAATAAATTCTGACTTTCCTGTACGTGATTCCCCTTTTACAATAAAAAGACGCTCCAGTTCTTGTAAGGACGAGTCCATCAGACTTGCAAAACCATGGGCGGTATTACCACCCGCATAAAAATTTTTAATATTTCCATTCATAAATGCCACACCCTTCTCCGCTAATATCACAGTGCATTTACTCCATCGTATTATTCGCCTACTCATAAGGTGCAACTAAAATTTAGGAACTCATCTTTTAGATCTATCACTACAACATCGTTATTTTCATCTCATTATATGACACCTACAACCCACAACTTAGCCTCTCAACCTCATATCTCTCTGCTCTATTTACTTCCTGTATCACTCCAAGAAATCTTAAGACTAACTATTACATTTCCTGACATATCTATAATCTCGCTCTATGAAATAAGCTACTTTCGCATTAATTACACACCATTACTCGTATATTAGTTCCCTAAATTTTTAGAGAAATGTATCCCTTTGAATTCATTGACAATTATTAGATGCATGGCATAGAATCTGTGTAGACAGCAAGAGCAAGTACACGTGTATCTAAAAAACCATTTTTAAGGGGGATTTACAAAGTGAAAAGATCGTCGTTAGTTCTACTAAGTATGTTGTTAGTGTTCACAATGTTCTTGGCAGCTTGTGGAAATGGTAAGAACGAGGTTAAGAATGCTCCAAGTGAAAACCCTAAAGCGGAGGAACCTAAGGCAGAGGAACCTAAAAAGGACGTAACATTACGCGTATTCTCAACATTCGGTGGTACTGACGCAGCTCGTGATGCTTTCCAAGCTGCTTTGGATGAGTTCACGGAAAAGAATCCTAACGTAAAGATTGATAATGACACTATGTCTGCAAATGATGACGGTTACAGAACAAAAGTCAACACAGATATGACGACTGGAAATGAGCCTGATTTGCTGTTCTACTTCGTCGGTGCTGACGCTCAGGGCTTTGTAGATGCAGGTAAAGTAGTTCCTTTGAACGACATCCTTGATGCGAATCCTGAGTGGAAAGCTGGCTTCTCTCCAAGTGCTCTTGAGAACACAAGACAAGCAGATGGAAACATTTATGCTGCTCCACAAACTGGTTTCTATGAAGGTCTGTTCGTAAACAAAAAGTTGTTCGCAGATAACAATCTTGAGCTTCCTACAGATTGGGACAAACTAAAGAAAGCTGTTGAAACTTTTGCTGCTAAAGGCATCATTCCATTGGCTGCTCCGTTCGACCAATCCCATTATTTAGTTGAGCATTTCATCCTGGCAGCTGCTGGTCCAGAAAGTCAAGCTAAAGGCTTGAAAGATGGAATCGATCCTAACTGGGAAAAAGGTTATGCCGCTATGAAAGAACTTTATGACCTTGGCGCATTCCCTAAAGATGCTGCAACTATCGATCTTGGTATGGCTTCTAACTATTATGGTGAAGGTAAGGCTGCTATGATTCTCGAAGGTTCATGGGCATTTGGTGGTTTCACTGACGCTGGAGTTAAAGATAATACAACTGTACTTCCTTTCCCTGCAATTCCTGGTGGTATTGGTAACGGTAACAATGTTGTAGGTGGTTTTGGTACTGGCTTCTATCTTCCTAAATCTACTTACGACAATGCAGATAAGAAGGATGCTACAATCGAATTGCTGAAACACATGACTTCCAAAGAAATCATTAAAAAAGTTGCTACTGCTAACGGTGGTACTCCTGCTGCTACTGTTGAAATCGAAGGTATGGCACAAGCTGTATCTGATGGCTTTGCAATGGCTGCAAAATCGGATTCGCTCAGCAATCCAGTGGACAGCAGAATTGCTCCAGAAACATTCTCTACTCTTCGTGCAGGCGTTCAACAAGTTGTAACCGGAAAGAAATCGCCAGCTGACGTGATTAAAGAGGCCAAGGAAATTGAGGATGCTAACAAGAAGTAATAATCCTATTTTAAATAAAGTCTGATTATATGATCTGCGCCGCCCCTCTTTTCAAGGCGGCGTAATCTTTTAAACAGCATTCGAAAAAATAAACATCAAAGGTGATAAATATGAAGGGCGATAGAAAATATATTGTGATGTTCTTGTTCCCAATGGCAGCGTTAATGTCGATCTTTTTATATTATCCGTTCTTTAAGAGTTTATATCTCAGTTTTTTTCGTACAAGGGGATTCTTCGACAAAAAATTTGTTGGTTGGGATAACTATGAACGTTTGATATCAGATAACCTGCTGGGTGCAGCAACATTGCACACATTAGAAATTATGCTATATGTCATTGTTTTTCAGGTCGGTATTGCCTTATTACTTGCAGTACTGGTTGATAATATTAGTAAGTTCCAGGGATTTTTCCGTACTGTATTTTTCTTTCCAGTCGTCATTTCTGGTACAGCGATTTCGTTGCTGTTCGTTCTATTCTATAACTATAATTTCGGTCTATTAAACAGTGTTTTGGCTAACTTAGGATTAGAGAAAATTCTTTGGTTGAGTGAGAGTAATGCATTAAAAGCTGTTGCAGTTCCTACAGTATGGCACTATGTTGGTTTTTATTTTGTATTATTCTTGACAGCAATGGCGAAGATCCCTGCCGATTATTATGAAGCGGCCAAGCTTGAGGGAATTACTGGCTTCAAGAAAACAATGAGGCTCACGATTCCTTTGATTATGAATGACGTTAAGGTTGTTATTACGTTAGCCATTACTGGTACCATGAAAATATTCGAGTTCGTTTGGGTAATTTCAAGGGGTCAGAACGGCACGGAAGTGTTGGGAACTTATATGTATAAAAAAGCGATGGTCGATCAAAACTTCGGTTACGGCTCAACGATTGCTATTTATATGGTTGTTCTCGGTGTTATATTAGCTTTGCTTGCCAACCGTTTGTTAAAAAGCGAAGAAATCACATACTAAGCTGTTATTAGGGGTGTAATTTTATGCAACCAGCCATTAACAATGAACATAAAACTCGGCGAGTTAAAACAACAAGCCGATTTAGTTTAAGTACCACCCTCATGTATGTTGTATTAGTAGCATGGTCCTTAACGACAATATATCCACTATTCTGGATTGTTAATAACTCATTTAAAGTATCCAGAGATGTTATGAATAAGTCGTTCTCATTAGCCTTGGAACCTGTGCTTGTTAACTATACGACTGCATTTGATCGAATAAACATAGGAAAAAGTTATATCAATAGCTTGATCATGTCAGGAAGCACGGTATTATTCGTGCTACTATTTGGTGGATTAGCCGCATATGTGTTGTCTAGATTTACCTTTAAAGGGAGAAGGGCAATCTACTCCATTCTTTATGCAACCTTACTTATACCTGCTTTCGCGACTGTCGTTCCTGTATACGAAATTCTCATCAAATCGAGTTTAGTTAATACGTATTGGGGATTGATTTTACCACAAACTGCAGGTAACTTGACATTTGCGACATTAGTTATTGCCGGTTATATGACAACCATCGCTAAGGAACTGGAAGAAGCAGCGTTTATTGACGGGTGCAATAGATGGCAGATGTTCGTTAAGATCTTTTTCCCAGTATCCAGACCCGTATTTGCATCGGTAAGTATCTTCGTGTTCTTGTGGTCGTATAATGACTTGTTCTCTGCATTGATTTTTGTTAATAAAGAGACCGTTCGTCCAATTGTTGCATTGTTGAATGAAATCAGTTCGCAATACGGAACCGACTTCGGACTTATGGCAACGGCTGTGTCTCTTACCGTTATACCTGTATTGATTATATATCTGTTTATATCCAAATTTATCGAAAAAGGTCTGACTGAAGGTGCAGTAAAAGGCTAAGAACTAAGGTTTAAAACAGGCAAGACAAAAGGGGCGGTTGTTTGCCCCTTTTGTCTTGCCTGTTTTTTGCAGTAGTATACGTCGCTATCGGTATTGTAATTCCCTTAGATATACACTTTCAACAATGATTATTTCTCCACCAATGTTATCATGTATGTAGACAGTAAAAAGGCACGGAATATGAATTCCATGCCTTTCTATATTAATTAGATAATCCCAGTGTTCTAAGAGTTCTCATGACAGTAACTGTAGCCTGAGCTTTTGTTACATTCGACTGGGGATCTAATTTAATTTGAGAAACCCCTTGAATGATTTTGTGCTCAACCATCAGTGCTAATGAAGCTTTCGCATACGAAGAAATAGTACTTTGATCACTAAACTGATTCAGCTGTGTAAGATTTGCATCGTGCTTCATACCTGCATATTTCATTGCACTAGCAAGCATAACCGCCATTTCTTGTCGTGTCACCGTATCATTTGGACCAAATGTATCTTCTGTCTTTCCTTTAATGAATCCAGCTTGTTTCGCTGCTGCAATTTCTCTTGCATACTTCGATTGAGGATCTACATCTGTGAAATTTTCATTGTGCTCAGTAGGGATAATGCCTAGAGATTTTACGATCATCGAAGTGACCTCAGCGCGTGTAATATGGCTATTCGATCCGAATTGATCCGAACTCACTCCAGTTGCAATTAGCTTTGAGGTAGCCAGCGCTAGATCCTTTTGCGCCCAACCCATGCTAACATCCTTGAAGTTAAAGTTGGTTGAAACAATGGTGTAAATACTATTCCCTTGTCTCTTCAATTCAACGGTTACAGTCCCATCTGAGTTCACAGTGAATAAGGTAGGCACGGAACGAATCTCATTTGTACCTGGGATATAGACAACCCCAGTAGCTCGGTTCACATCGATATCTTTAGCATTTAATGTAAACTTGCGGCTCAGAAGGTAGTTCTCAAAATCCTGAATCTCAACGTATGTCTTGTCTGGATTTAGTTGTTCAATCTTAAATTCAAGCGGGTTAACCAGTACCTTCCCATCATTAGACTGTGACAACTTCGTCAGTTGATCGATGATGTTCTGTGCAGGAGTTTGGATAGTGATTCTAAGATCTGCTGATAGATTAACAGCACCAATCGGAATGATGTACTCCACTTCATTCGTAACAATGGACAGCAGCGCTTGTTTCCCTTTTTTCGCAATAGTCGCAATGATCTCTTTAGGAACATTAACTTCTATCTGCTTCGCTTTATCGCTAACCATGACTTTGAATGTTGTTGATGTTGACTGATTAATCGTTACTAATGAAGCATCCGTTTGTAATTTTACAATGACTTTATCACCTTCTTTAGTAATACGAGTATCCAGTTGATCTTTTCCTTTTGTCGGTTGTGTTGATGTTGTAGGTGTAGGTGTTGATGGTTGTGATGGCGTGGATGGTCCTGTTGGTGTAGAAGGGTCTATTGGTGTTGGTGGTGATAGTGTAGTCACACTCAACTCATTACTATTGACTGATACTTTTTGAATTTGATTATCGTTTTTTACGATAGCAATAACATGAATCTTATAATTGGTGTTGGCCGTAAGAGAACTTAACGTATATTGTGTTTCTGTTGTATTAGCTACCCATTGTTTATTCACAAAAATTTCGTATCCCGTTGCTTCTGCCGTTGCATTCCATTTCACTTGAATAGAATTCTGGCTATTTGAATGAACTATGAGGTTTTGAGGAGCAGCTAGTGCTGACTTATTCACAGAGCCATCGATTGGCAGGTCTTGAACTAACTGTGTGCTTAGCGTTTTATTACGATCTCCACTGATATCCCAGCTCATGACGCCAGCAATGTCCAATGACTTCAAGAACGAGGTATTATACATCATGGATTCTTTGTCATTATAGGTAATAAAGACCTTCTTATCAGGGCTATATACATAGGCTACTTTTGCAGCTTCATTCCAATAACGGACAAATCCATTTTTGTTCACATAGTTGTCTTCGATATCTGAAAAATCAAAAATACTACTTTCATACGATCCCTCTGTAGTGCCACCGGCACAAGTCTGGTATTCTCCATTAGCAGGACAATCTCTCCAACCTTTACCATAAAACGGAATTCCTAACACTAATTTATGTTTAGGTACACCTCCATTGAGATGGCCTAAGGCTCCTCCTTGCACATTATTTCTAGGTGCTGAGGATTTAGGAAGGTTTTTATCATAATATAACGGTGCATTATGATTAGCCAGTGGTTCATAGCTTCCGCTGTAATCATAAGTCATGATATTGATAAAATCCAGATAGCTTGCGGAATTCACAAAGTCTGCATTGACGGTGAAATTATCTCCCTGTCCGGATGCGATCGTCTGAAGATAATACTTGCCGTCCTCAGAACCCGCAGCATCTAAAGCTTCACGAACTGTTTTTACCAAGAGTGTAAAATTTTCTTTATCTTCAGGTCTTCTGATATTACTAGTTTCTCCGCCCTCAACCGGGTATTCCCAGTCAATATCAATTCCGTCTAAACGATACTCACGTAGGAATTTAACAACGGAGTTAGCGAAAGCTCGACGGGTTTCTTCGGTCAATGCCATGTTTGAGAAGTTTTTTGACCAAGACCATCCACCAACAGAGACCATTAAATTCAAGTTAGGATGTTGATCTTTAATTGTTGCAAGAGTGTCGAAATTTTTCAAATCTACTTCAGGATCTCCAATGATCATTTCACCATCAAACACGTAGTCCTTTTGTAAAGGGATATCTTCGTTCTGGCAAGCAATAGCACCTGTTCCGAATGCTTTCCAACATAGATCTGAAAAAGCATAATTAATATGAGTGACTTGGGATACGTCTACATCGGTTGGCTGATAATCTCTATCGCCGACAGACCAAGATGTATAGTAAGAAACGATATTATAATTGCTTCCGGGTACGGCCTTTGTTTCGTTACTTCCTGAGGACTCCCAAAGGCTGTTTTTGGCCACGACTTTGAAGGAGTAAGATTGACCTTCAGTAAGTGTGTTAACTACATAGCGATTAGAATCACTTGAGCCTATTCGAACATCATCTTGGTAAATATCATAGCTTGTGGCACCCGAGGTAGGGGCCCATCCCAATGAAACTGTTGTTCTTGTTGCCGTTATGACCTTTACATCCTTAGGTGCTTCTAGTTCTCCCCAAGTCATGCTTACTTTATTACTATTAGCCGAGGCCTTATTCGGGGGATTTTGTGCCCCGACTTCAAAGGTATACGTCTGACCTTTTATCAGCCCCTCAGTGGGAGCGTATTCATAAGTGGTTGATAAATTATCCCATGTACCTCCACTCCAACCCCCATTCACATAAATATCATAACCAGTTGCTTGAGGACTTGCGCCCCAACTTAGTTTAACAGAGGCATCCGTTACATCCGTCACTTTTAAATAGCTTGGTGCCGTTAAAGGTGCATCTGGGTATTCGCTCTTATCAGGTAGTGTAGTAAACGTTACTACGTTGGTCTTTTGTTCTGGTGTGAGGACAGGTGCTTGAATTCCATCAGGTCCAATGAAGAAAGAATATGTTGTCTCTGGTTCTAGACCCCCAACTACTTTAGCACCATCGTTTGCCCAAGTAATGTATTTATTATTTTGGTCCCAAACCCAATAACTATTTATTCCTGGTACAGGAGTCCATTCTAACGAAACGGTATTATGCGTCACTTCCACGACTTTTAAGTCTCTTGGACCTATGTTCGTCGGAGGCTCGGGTTCTACCTCTCCTGCAAGCGTAGTAAACTCAACGATATTACTTTTATGCGCACCCGTAGCTGGTCTCTCAAACCATGTAACATAAAATTTATACGTGGTTTCTGGAGTCAACTTATTCAGTGTTCTGGTTCCATTATTTCCATAATCATAATAAGCATTATCATCAGCGTTCCAAACATCAATATCAAGGATAGTAGCATCCTCATGAAGATCCCATGCTATCGTTGCACTAGTAGCCGTTATGGAGTCCGCTACAACTCTTAAATTTTGTGGAGCAAGTGGATCTATTTCTGTTTGTTGTATTTCTGTTTCTGTTTCTGTTTGTATTTCTGTTTCTGCCGCATACGATGTTGGTGCAGGTAGTAATGTGCCAACAGCTAAAATAAAAGTCATAAACAATACCATTACTTTAAAAAATCTCTTTTGAATAAACATACGCACTTTTATCACTCCTATTAAACTTGATTTCGAAAAGCAAGTTCTACAAGAAACAGAAAGTACATCTTACTTAGAATAATAATGTGATCGAGGAATGCAATATCCAAGAAAGAAGCGCTCTAAGAAGGTCTTTTGTAAGCGATTACATAACTCTGCTAAAATGTACTACCGTTCAACCTCACCATCCTTATTTAGATCCATTTCTTATTTACAGATTCCACCCTTTCTTATGAGATAATCGTTTTTATGTAAGATAAATGCGGTTGTAATAATAATGATGTGATAACTACTATAAAACAAGGGACTATTTTACTGTTATATAGTAGTTCTGTATAATATTTCTACACACAATTCAGGTTATTTTGTCGAATATGGATCATCGGGCTGTTCGATCTTCGGTTCACAAATGAGAAGAGACTCCATCCAATTTAGGAGGGAGTCTCTTCTTACTATTACTTAATTATATGACATCCATAACGAATCGCCTACAACCTCAAAATCCTGCTTGTACCAAAAATTTCGTGATTTATCCATCGTATATACATACATTTTTTTATTAGGGTATTTCACTTTAAGCCAGTCTATAAAGAAAGCTGCATAACCCTTGCGTTCGAAATCTTTTAAAACATCCAGTACTTCTATAAATACAATATCTTTTTTGTTGTTAATATCAATATAGAAATCCTTTTCTAGATATCTCTCATCACTGCTGAAATAATCTTGTTCAGCCTTATGAACTAACTGTTTCCCACTTTGGTATTCCCAAATCACACCATACCCGACCATATGATCTTCATCTTCAATTACATATATTTCTTCAGGTAATTCCGAAATTTCCTTCTTACTCAATTCCCCTGCGTGATAACCAGATTGTAATTCGCTTAATATGGTTTGCATTTCTTTATCAAATGGTTTTGCGGTAATCGTGGGCATTTTCTATCTCCTTTTGCTATTTATAGCATGTATAGTCTCCAAAGAAAAAGAAGCAGGGTGTTATATCGTTCCCTACTTCTTATATTTTATTGTGCATGGCTATGTTCTTCAATCGTCTTTAAGACTAACGTATTCGTTACCTGTCGTCAATCTCACTATATTAGGCAAAAGAATATATAGTGTGAATAAATTTAATGGAGGATGACCTATACCATCATATGTTAAAAAGATAATTTTTTAACAATACCCAATCTCTTTATTCCTTCTGTGCCAGCCCATCCTCCCGCGCTTGCTAAGATAACATTATGAAAAATTTTCATAGCTATTGAATAAGTCAACGCTCCAATTACTATTTCCATAATAAAGATCCGTTTTATATCCGAAACCGTTATAACATACATTTTAAACTCATGATTATGAATCATTGGTTTCATGGTTCACCTCAATAGCGTTTATGTAACCAATATGCTTCTGTTAGGTTGTCTGATTCCTACTTCATCACTTTCTCGATCATTTTACATAGTCTTCTTTTAAAACGCTGTACATTTCTAAATCAACAACTCCTTTTCCTGACCATAAAGTGGCTTGTCTCAGCGTTCCTTCTAACTATTCTCTCTTATTCAACCAAAAAGCGGCATCCAACGAATCTACGTTGTTGCCGCTTTTAACCTTTTCATATCTTAATTTCTAATCTATATATTTGTTATTTACTTCAACTTAGCTACGCTTACCGCTACCTTCTCGATTTGGACCTTGCTCAAGGAATGATCTTCCGAGCTGATTGTCACGATCCGATCGTCAAGCTTGAAGCCTAACATTGGCGTATCACTAGGCGTATACCACTTTGCAACACTTCCATTAGATAGTTTAACAGTCTTGCTCTCATAACCGTCAGAGTAATCTCTCGGTGAAATCCTTACGGTCATATGGCTAAATCTCAGAGTCACACTATCATCCGAAGCACCAGTCATCTGATAGGTATCTCCTTTAATCATTTGTTGTGGAGCATATGCGGCCTGAAAGTGTTCAAAATTAGCAAACGCCTTATTGATCTCTTTAACCTGTTCCTTGCTATACTTCACCTCTGTTAAATTCACTTGCGAAGTAGTGTTTCCTGTTGACTGACTGCTTCCAATCAGCACCTGATCACTCTTGCTGTCATACGCAACAGGAACTTTCAGCGCATCCGCTATCGCTCGCACAGGTAGATAGGTCGTATTTTGATATGTGATTGGAGCTAGTTTTTTGCCGTTACTATCTGCTGGAATGTAAGCAGCTCCATTCACTTTAAACCCAATGCTATGGTTAAGATATGCCGTGATCTTCTGCATATTACTTCCTGCATATACACCCGCAGCACCCGATACAGTCATTCCTATTACGACCAGAGACATGATTGATTTTTTCATATTCTTCTTCCCCTTTTCATTAAACCGTTATTTAAAATCAATGACTTGTGTGACAATTAACGATGCCTTGTCTTCAATAGTGATGCCGAGCCGTTTGCCGGAAGGGCTCCAGCTTAGCGGATACTGTGGATTGTAGGACTGACCAACAGGCGAGTAGGACGGACCGATTGGAGATACCTTACCCGTAGCGGAGTCAAAAATAAATACTCCGTTCATCCCGCTCTTATCCGTGGTGTACACGTCAAAAGCTAGCTTAGATGAATCCGGTGACCAGGCTAGATAAGACATCATATCGCCTTTTGCAATCAAGGAACCTTGCAGACTGCCTACGGAATCGTAAATAAGCAACTCGGTACCAAGCTTACCCTGATCACTTACCGTTGATACTGCGATATGCTTACTGTCAGGTGAGATCTCGAAATCCCAGACTCCCTTGGCAAGAATGGTCAGTTGTGCCTTCCCCGGCTCAAAACCTTTTAAGTTATTCTTCAAATCCGTATAGTAAATACGGCCCTTACTCACACCAAATCGATTAAAATATTCGACGTCCTTATCCTCAAGTGCCAGCTTCGTGAAGGTGCCATCTGTGGCAATCTGGCGTATATCTCCGCGTCCTTTCATAGAACCTGCCGCGAGAATATACGAATCGTTATCCAACCAACCGCCCGTTTCCATATAGTTATCACCCTTCACGGCGATACTTTTACCTGTACTCAGGTTCTTAATAAAATTATCTGCTGTATACTTGTTCTTCCACTTCTGAATGAAGCTAAATTTACCGTCCGGTGATACAGCCTCCTTTACGATCTCTTGGAGCTGCTGCTGATTGTCCATTACTTCTCGCTGTTCCTCGGTACTTAGGTCAACGATTGACGTGGTGTACGAATATTTCGGTTCTTCTGTATCCGTCCCAGATTTCAACAGTTTCGTCGTATTAATTCTAACCTCATCGTCTGAAAGCCAAGCTTCGATATTGGAGCCTTCGAGACGATGAATCCGATCTACGGCCACTTCCTGATTATCTTTCTGTGCAGATCCTTCCACGACAGTAAGCTTGCGATCACGTCCGCCCGCTGTGCTTCCTGAACTGGTCTGCGTGCCTGCCCCAGGTTGGTTGCTGCCCGGCGTCACTGGGGTAACCCTCTCAGGGGATGACTGACAGGCCATTAAGGTAACCAAAAGGGCCATAACTAGCAAAAACTTTACACTATTCTTTCCGTTTATCTGTTTCATACAGGTCCTCCTGAGTTATCATTTCGATCAGGGAGCATACACTGCGAGCTCAATCAGCCTTGTAATGCTACCCCTTCTTCAAGCATCCCTGTTGACTACAGTATAGATTCAGGTTATTTCAAAAACATATCTGGCTTGTAAACAACTTGTAAACAATGTACCCCCTAATCAAAATAACTTAAGCAAATTAGATAACAATAAAACGAAACCCAGACTTAATTAGAGTCTGGGCTTTCATGTATAGTTAGAGTCCCCTCCGTATTTAGATCATATATCGGCAGGATGATTTCAAACCGTGAACCGTTCGGACCGGAATCGGCGAGTCGGATCGAGCCGTGCTGCTTCTCAGCCAGACTGCGTACGAGCGACAATCCGAGTCCCGTGCCACCATGCGCCCTAGACCGATCTCCGTTAACCGTATAGAAGGGATCAAATATCTGGCTCTGCGCATCAGCTGGAATACCGATGCCGGTATCCACTACCTCTATAATCATACAGTCATCACCGTTTGGATTCTTCAACGAATGGTTTGAGAGGGTCACGGCTCCTCCAGGTTTGTTATATTTTACAGCGTTATCTAGTAAATTAAGCACCATATGCATCATATTCTCAGGGTCAGCCCATACGGTCCCTTCTGTTAAATGGGCTTCCATCGTTACTGCATATCTCCCCGCCTTCGCCTGCAAGCGATTCACCGCTTCCTGAAGTAGCGGCAACACCTGAACAGCTTCCGCCTTTGTCTCGAATTCATAGATATCCATTGAGGACAACTGCAATGCCTTCTCTACAAGTCTATACAGGCGTTCCGCTTCCTTGCCAATCTGCGCTCTGGCTTCTTCCAATAGAGACGGATCATCACGATACATTTCCAGCAAATCTACATAAGCAAGAATCGATGTGAGCGGCGTCTTCAGCTCATGGCTAATGTTACCGATGAACTGCTTCTGCTGCTGTTCCAGTTCCTGTAACCGTGCGATAGCACCCAGCAGCTTCAGCTTCTCTTCCGTAAGCTGGCTGACGGAGGAGGAGATACTTTCGCTCATCTCATAAATCCCTTGTGCAAGCTCTCCAAGCTCGTCCTTCCTATGGACCTGAGGAGCAACGAGATACTTCCCTTCCCCGATCTCCTTAGCGGCTTGGTTCAATCTCGCAATTACATTCACCTGACGCCAGACATATAAGTATCCGATCAGGAAGCCCGCCACCAGAACCGCAGCCCCAGTTACGAGAAATAAATTCTGAATCCACGAATAAAAGGCATACTGTTCTGCAAGCGAATCATGAAACTGCACCGTTCCAAGTAATTCATCCGCATGATAGAGTGGGGCTAGATACAACAGCTGATCGCCTTCTGTTATATAGACAGACTGTCCTTTGGCTGTATAAGCCAAAGCGTCCTTAACATCTGTTCTAGGCTGAATCGGGAGTGAGGTGCCTGCGAATAAACCATCGGCTTTATATAAGGTGACCGCCAGGCCACTCTGTGCACCGAGATCAACCGCAAGCCGCTGACCGCTCTGTTGCATGAACATATCTGGCGTTATTCGTGTTCCGGTCAGAAATTCCTGCCTTACTCTCAAATTCGCAGCTGCTGCTTCATGAGCAAATGACTGTTCCAGACGATTACGCTGATCCTCCCGTATCCCCGTAAGCACCAAAGTGCTGAGTACAACCAGAACGGACGCGAGCAGTAAGGCAAGCAGCACAGCTACTTTCCCCTTCAAGCCAATTCGTATTTTCCTCTTCATACTATGGGGTCTCCGTGCTTTTGTATCCAATGCCGTATACCGTCTGAATCACTCCTTGCATCTCACCCAGCTTCTTGCGCAGTCTCTGCACATGGATATCCACCGTACGCGTTCCACCCGCAAAACCCATATCCCATACCTGCTCAAGCAGCGCTTCTCTGGAGTATACTCGCTCAGGATTACGCGCCAAAAGCACAAGCAGATCAAATTCCTTTGGCGTTAAGTCTAGCTGCTGCCCATCCAAACGAACCATGCGGCTAAACAATTCTATGGTGAGTCCCGCAAGTCTAATCAGCACCTGATCCTGAGAAAGGTGCCCCGAAGAATCACTTACGCGCCTACGTGATAATGCCTTCACTCTGGCGATGATTTCCCGCATATCAAAAGGTTTAGTCATATAATCATCAGCACCAAGCTCTAACCCTAGCAATTTATCAACAATATCGTTCTTAACGGTCAACAGAAGAATTGCCGGTCGTTGTTGCTGGTCTTCCAATTTGCGGCAGACGTCATATCCGCTTAGCCGCGGCATCATGACATCAAGTACCATCACATCGGGCTTGAACGTCTGCACACGGTCAAGTGCTTCTTGCCCATCTCCAACCATTTCCACCGTATAACCTTCTCTTCGAAGCGCATAAACTATGGCGCTCGCAATGCTAACTTCGTCATCTACTACGAGTACTTTCGTCATGGATTTATGCCCCCTTCACTTGCCTTTGTTTTTATATTTTGGATCATACCTTAAGCCCGTTCCGTTCTTGCCGTACCAAAGAGGAACAGTTCATTTTATAGCTCTCGCAGACTTTGTCAACGATGTTAACGTATCCAACCTTATATTTCAACAGGCAGTTAGCAAAGGCGGTTATCTTGCCACAACTGCGGGATTCAGATATTTGGAAAAGAAGAACTTTTCAAAAAATGCACCCCATGAATTTCATCAGTTGAACCCCAGAGGGTTCTCCAATGTCTATTCTATGGGGTGCACTTCATTCTACACTTTCAACCGATGAGGTTAATTAATCTTTTGCAGGATGGTAGGTATGAACAACAACGCCTGAACTGAATATCTTTGTATCAGCCAGTCTCAAGACCTTACCTATCCCGTCTCCGAACAAACGTTTTCCGCTACCCAACACAACGGGAAAGACCATGAGTCGATACTCGTCGATGAGATCAAGTTCTCCCATTATTATTGGATTCTACCTATTCGTTGTAAAGCTTCTATTGTTAAATCAGCTTGTGGGCATACCATTTCTCCCCTTTGAATCGCCATGCAAAGATCAATCCACGAACGCCCCATTCGGCGACCATGGCTACCCATACACCCATAATACCAAAATGGAGTGTAATTCCCAAAATATAGCCTAGTATCACACGGAACAACCACATAGTAAGCAAGGAAGAGATCGACGTAAATTTCGAATCCCCAGCTGCACGTAATGCCGATGGCATAATAAAGCTCAATGACCACAAAATAGGTTGTGCAATCGCTATTAATAAAATAAGTGCGAATATCGTGGGAATAATTTCTTCCGGCGGAGAGAACAATTTCACAATCAGCGGGAAGAATGGCAGTATTATTACCGTTGCGATCACGAAGAACACCGTAGAAAGTCCGATAAAAGATTTAATAAACTTCCTTGCATCCTGAATGTTCCTTCGCCCGATACACTGACCAACAACCGTTACAATGGAAATGCTCAGTGCATTCCCTCCAATTTGAAATAACAGCGATATGGAGCCACTAATCGCATTCACCGTCATCGCTATCGTCCCCAATTGTACAATAAACGTCTGCGTTAATAGCTTACCCCCATTGAAGAACATTTGTTCAGCAGCAAACGGAATCCCGATGAACATAATTTTCTTTAGAATCGAAAAATCAAGTCTCAGCGCATTTTTTATTTTGAAGCGTAACGTATGATTATATTTCAACAAATAGATTAAGGAAGTAGCCATTCCCAATATTCTGGCTAGAATCATAGAGATCACTAACCCCATGACACCCATATCGAAAACCGTGATTAACACGATATTTAAACACAAGTACGTTATATTCATAATTAAAGATAAACCCAAGCATGCCTTTGTCTCCGCAACACCTCGGAGTACGCCACTCACAGCTTGAAATATCGCAATGAATGGATAAGAGATACAACTGCCGATGAGAAAAATCTTGGCATTGTGGAATACCTCAGCATCAGCATTACCAAATAACAAGTTTAAGGTAGGCGTATGAAAAATGATAACGAACGTACTGATCAGTACAGATAATAACGCAACGGCGGATATCGCTTGCGAAGCAGCCTTTGATACCATCTCTTGATTCCCACTACCTTTATATTGCGCAACAATGACTGTACCACCTGTCGCCACAGCGACAAACACATTAACCAAGAAAATATTCAGCGAATCTACCATACTCACCGCACTTACGGCAGCAACCCCTGAGGAGCTTATCATCGCAGTATTCAGCAAACTCATCAGAATAATAAAAGCTTGGTCCACAAAAATCGGAATAATGATAGCGATAATTTGTTTGTAATCAATCGAGTCCCCTGTAAAATACTTATTTAGCAAAAAAACTGTTTTATGTTTAATACTCGGACTTATTCTATTCACCTTATATCACTTCTTCGGTTGAATTTTGTCAAAAGACATCGTTTGTCGAACTACTTCGCATTATACCACTCATAAAAAGAGTCTGCAGTGAAGACCAAAAAAAACGAACCCCAATGTTTCTGAAGTTCGTCTCTCTCAAAGATTAATTAATTTCCTTTTAGCCTATGTCGAACAAATAACTATCATATTTTATCCACTTGAAGCAGTGTGATGTTCTTAACCGAAAATGTATCTCTAATTCTATCTTCCGAGATGACATTTAATTTAATTAAGCTTGCGATCTTGGAGGAATCCGGCTTTGAGAGCATACGCCACACTTCGGGGTCAGGCAGTGATTCATAAAGCTTATGATCATCATATTCCTTCCGCTCTTGGCGGATAATCTTCACCTTATAACTTCCAACCTCAAGATCGGTCACGTCCTGCTCTGCACAATGGTTCAAAATCTCACTACGCAATTCCGTCAGTTCTTGCTCTGTCTCTTTCTGCTTTTGCTTCAGTTGATAGTAACGTTTTACTTTCTTGTCCACTGTGTTCACGCTCCTCTTTACAATATATCTATGCTGAGGAAGCTAGTTTAGGACAAGATATCGTGGACAGATCTGCAAAAAAAGAACGGTATCTTACCACTCCAAGTTACTCAAGGCTTGTGAGATTGGAATTTATTTATCACAGTAGCCCCACTTGCTATTACAATTCTGCATCGGCTCTGGCTTGCGTACAATGAAACCTCTCGCAGTATTCTCAAATTTAGCCTTATTTTTAAAGCGTCATAGAATGCCCATACCGTGCTAAAAATTTTTCCTTTTGTTTATAATCCGGCATAATACTTCCTACACGTCTCCAAAATGATCTATCATGATTTATATGAATCAGATGACATAGTTCATGGATGATCACATAATCTATAACCTCAATTGGGGCCATGGCTAGGCGATAATTAAAGGTTAGCTTTTTATCCGAACTACAACTTCCCCACTTGGTTCTAGACTCTACTACCTCAATGGTTTTGGGTTTTACTCTCAGTTGTATTTGATAACTTTTTATTCGTTCTCCTATAATCCTCTTACAGCTAGAGAAATAGAACTTCTTGAGATTTCTTTTGAGTTCCTCTTCCTCTAACTCATTTGTCTCTATTAATTCTTGAAGAGAGTACTCTTTTCCAAGATAAAGGAACTTGCCCTTATCATGGTACTCTTTTGTCTTCGGGGTTTCACGAACAGCTGCAATGTTATGTGATTTCTCAAGTATCCATTTCCCTTGATGTTCCATAGCGCTTATGATGATCTCTTTACTTGTATTTTTGGGAACTTTAACAGTTATGAGACCTAATGAATCTATATGAATTGAAATTTTCTTTCTATTTCCATATTGAACATTAAATTCTATTATATTATTTTCAATTTCAATTTTCATAGCACCCATCGTTTCTGTAAGGTTATTTCTGACCCTCATATCTTAATTTATTGTTATTAATAAATAATGTTTTGATACGAAAATAGGGAAAGGATTAAGGCAGAAGAGTTTGCCTCTTTCTCCTTGAATCTCTTCCCCTATTATATCACGTCTTTATTCATATTTTAGCAGGTCTTTATTTGTTCTAGCAGAGGTGTATTTATTGGTTACACTTTCTAACTGTGCCACGCACTCCACATGCCCAGTATGCGGGTCAATCTGGAACAAATACACTCCACAAAGCCAGACTTTTATTTCGTATACAAACTTTTCATCAGCTCGCGGTTTTTTTTCCTGAACAGGTCATTGTGCGAGGAAACCATTCCATTCGCGTTTGCATCCGGAGTCACGTATTGATTCGCTTTGTTCACAGCATTCGCAGCGTCCTGGAACGCCCCCGCAATCAGATGCAGCTTTCCATCATGGTGTAAAATATCGCCTGCTGCATAAATGCCTGGCATCGATGTTTCGCTCATCGGAGATCCTGCGATCCAGTAATCTTGGAGCTCAATCTTAACATCGCTGTTCGCAAGCAATTCTTTATCCCGCTCATAACCGTAATTGATAATTACCTCGTCTACTGCCAGCTCGAGCAACTCACCATCCTCATTCCTTTTCAGCACGACGGTCTCGATCCTTTCATGATCTGCGGCGGCGATAAGCTTTTCGACCGATGTGTTTAGCAAACACTCGACGGAGCTGTTCTCAAGGCGCGATATTTCGGCTTCATGCCCTTTTAGCGTATCTTTCCGATATGTCAAATACACCTGCTTGGCAATCGGCGCCAGCTCGTTCGCCCAGTCAATGGCAGCATTTCCTCCACCTGAGATCAGAACAGTCTTTTCTTTAAAGCGTGCAAGCGATTTTACGGTGTAATGCAAATTTGTGACCTCGAATCGTTCTGCGCCCTCGATTTCCAATTTAATCGGCTTCAGGATTCCCCCCCCAATAGCCAAAATCACTGTCTTGGAGCAATGCGTCTGGTTGGAGAGCGTGTGGATAACGAAGTGGCCTCCGTCATCTTTGGAAATGGACGTGACCTTTTCCCCAAGTACTACCTCCGGCTGGAACGTTAGTCCTTGAGCAACCATTTGTTCGATCAGTTGTGAGCCGGGAACAGGCGTCAGACCTCCCACGTCCCAGATCATCTTTTCCGGATAGACATGCACCTTCCCGCCAAGAATGGGCTGAAATTCAATAATTTTTGTTTTCATTTCACGCAAGCCGCTATAAAATGCAGCAAACAATCCGGCAGGACCGCCGCCAATAATCGTTACATCAAACAATTCCTCGTTATACATCGTCCAATCGCCTCACTTATTTAATTCTTTTTTTTAAATAGCAGATAAACGAAATAAGGTACACCGACAATAGAGATCACAATGCCTGCAGGCAGTTCAGCTGGAGAAAAAATCGTCTTTCCGATAAAATCTCCAACTAATACCATCAGCATACCGATTGCCCCACAGACAGGTACGATATATTTATACCGAAGACCAACTAACTTTCTAGCGATATGAGGAGCAATTAAACCAACAAAGCCAATGCTCCCTGATACAGATACACATGCGCTCACTAACCCGACACAGCATAGAAGAAATATCATTCTTTCCCGATTTTTATTTAAACCTAATCCGGAGACAGATGCCTCATCCAAATGCAATAAATTGAGTGTGTGCGATCTCCACCAAATGATCGGAATTAAAATGATGATCCATGGCAATAACGCTAATATCTGAATCCAAGTCGCATTATAAATGCTGCCAGCTAACCAAACCGTTGCCATTTCAAAATCTTGGGGGTCCATCTTTAATGAAATATACAGCGTCATCGCTCCGAATCCTGAGCTTAAGGCAATCCCCACTAAAATTAATCTTTGCGGATCAAGCACACCTCGATGCCGAGCAAAAAGCAATAACAGTAATGCCGCAGCCATACCGCCAAGCCAGCCAAAAATCGGCATCGTCATAATGGATAACCAGCTTGCGCCCTTCACCATGTCTTGGATAAAAAACATGTACAGAACAATCGCCATTCCGGCAGCTGAATGAATGCCAAGAATGCCCGGATCTGCCAGTTCGTTTCTTGTAATCCCTTGAAGGACAGCACCAGCAATTCCTAACGCAAATCCAACTAATGCTCCAATCACAATCCGCGGTAACCGAAAATCAAAAATAACCAGGTCATAATCTCTGACAGTCTGCACACGAAATATCGTCCTAAGAACATCCATCACCGAAATATCAAACGTTCCATTCGTTATGTTAACGTACATCACTACGATGGAAAGTGCCAAAGTCAATATTAATACCAATAAAAATCGAGCTTGCTGGCCGAACTTACTCAAGTGCCCCTTCCCCCTTTCGTCTTAACTAAATAAAGAAAGTAAGGAACACCAAACAAGGCAGTGACTACACCAATCGGCGTCTCGAAGGGATGATTCAAAAAGCGACTGATGACATCGGACCAGGCTAAAAACAACGCACCGAACACGGCTGTAAAAGGAATAATCTTACTATAGTTTTGCCCGACAATAATTCTCGTGATATGAGGGATGATCAAACCGATAAAAGCTATATTCCCAGCCATGGCGACCGAGACTCCTGTTAAAATCACCACGCTCAGCATCGTCAAAGCTTTCATAACGATAAGATTAACTCCCAACCCTTGAGCAACTTCATCCCCAAGAGAAATCGCCGTAATGGAGCGAGTGACAACAAAAGCAAGCAACAATCCAACAATCGCAAATGGAATCGACCATTTCATGAGCGTTGGATCCATTTGGTGCAATCTTGCGTTATACCAAAAGCTAATATTTTGCGAGACTTGATAGTACGTTGATAACGCTTGTGAAATTCCACTCAGAAAAGTCCCAATAATCGTCCCTAATATAGCCAAAGTTAAAGGCGTCATCCCGCTGGGCAACATTCTGGCTATTGAAAATACCAGAGCAGCGCCCAGCGCTGAACCGAGTAACGAGAACATAATAAGGGTCATAGAAGAAGCCGCCGGCAAGAAAATCATACATAATGTAATGACAAATACCGAGCCATCGGCCACGCCCATAATCGAAGGAGAAGCAAGATAATTTCTTGTCATCCCCTGCATTAAAGCCCCTGAAACCGCCATGAATGCGCCAATCAATAGCGCTCCGATCACACGCGGGAAACGCGACGTTTGAATGATTAAGTGATCCATATTTTCGGAATCAAAATGAACGAGGGCGTTCCACACTGTTGCATAACTGATAGATTTCGAACCATAAGAAACAGATACTACGATGGTCACACTTAAAAAAATGAGAATTAGGACAATCTGAACAACTCTTCGCCTTAATAACGAGCGCATTCCGTTCTGCTCCATTCCATTACTTATCCAGATGCTCTTGCACACTTTCTAGGAACTTGATGCGGCTGTAAGCAGGTCCTCCTTCCATAAGCGGATCCACCACGTTGACATATACATGATTGTTTTTAAAGGCATTGATATTTTGGATAATGGAATTGTTTTTCAGATCTTCGAAAGCATTTTGCGCATCTTGGTTTTCACTCGTAGAAAATTGCATAAATAAATAATCCGGGTTCATTTCCGCCAGCTGCTCGACAGAGATTGCTTCTTGCGTTTTCGCTAGGCTCACCTGCTGCGGAACCTCCAAACCAATTTCATCGTACAAGACAGGATTAAAGAATACATCTTTCGGGTAAACGAAAACTTGTGCCCCGCGAATACGAAGAGCGGCTACTTTTTTACCTTGAAGCTTGTCTTTCAGCGATGCTTTGATTGCTTGCGTATCTGTTTTGTATTTAGACAGAACCGCTTCTGCCTCTGCTTGCTTTCCAGTCAGTTCTGCCATTAGCTTAAGATTGGAATCCCAGTTGGTCGAAATGTGCGAGACTAAAATAGTTGGAGCGATTTTTTTCAATTTTACCAGCACTTCTTCCTGAAACTTGGTTGAACCTAAAATAACGTCTGGCTTCAATTGCAATATTTTTTCAAAATTCGGCTGTATTTTTTCGCCTATGGATTCCGATTTGCTAGTTACCGAAGCAAACATCTCCGGGAACTTCCCGCCGATCGAGCTAGCCCCTACAGGATGCACGTCAAGCACTACCGCATCTTCCATCGCTTCCATCGCGCCAGTAATCACAATTCTTTCTACATTTTGTGGAACAGTATATTTTTCACCGAGATACTCAATCGTTCTAGTTTCGCTTGTGCCCGTATTATCCACCTTATTTTCCTCATTGGGCTGTGCGGTTTCTTCGTTATTGGAAGGAGGAAGTGATTCCTGTTCACTCTTTTTATCTCCTCCACATGCAGTCAAAACAAGCAGCAATAATGCTACCAAACCAACTAACATAAACTTTTTATGCATTTTTCTCCTGAACCCCTTCCAAAAATGGTATCCCTATAATAATGATCAGTAATAGCTTACGTAATCCCTAAATGTTCACGCAAAGTGCCCCCCATATATTCGCTTCTGAACAAGCCTCTTTCAACCAACTCCGGCATCAGCTTTTCAAAAAATATTTCCATAGATTTTTCTGAACCACCTGGAAGGGCTATAAATCCATCAATAGCTCCGGCCTCAAACCGCTCAATAATATCGTTCAGCACGTCCTCGACCGTTCCAACAGATACCCAATGGGCAGATCCGACAACCTCCGGCCTCGCCAGCACCTCTTCCACTGTAGGCTGATACTTTGTAATATACCGGTGCAACAGCTCGGCATGTGTCCGGCTGCGGACGGGCTGATTAGGATCGGGAAGCATATCGGCAGTTACGCGTTGATCCGAAGGAAAACCACTTAAATCAAGACCCAGCACCGATTTGAGAGAGGCATGTCTGCGCTCAATACTTAAATGTGCATGCGCAGCCTTATGCAATTCACGCGCTTCTTCGCGCGTATCGGCCAGGAAAAAATATAAACCCGGCAAAACTCTGATGGTGTTCGGATCACGCCCATGTTCTGTGGCTCTTCTTCTCAGATCATTTCGCAATTCCACTCCCGATTCAATATCCGGCATTGCAGCAAAAATAGCATCCGCTACTGAAGAGGCAAAATTTCGTCCAATATCCGAAGCGCCGGCTTGAAACAAAGGAATGGTTCCCGATTTATGAGAAGGTAAAGAAAGCGGCCCCTTTACACTGAAAAATTCACCGGAATGATTAATAGCAGTCACTTTATCCTTATCAGAAAATATGCCTGACTCGCGATCAGTAACAATGGCTTCTTTCGGAAAACTTTCCCATAGCTTGCGTACAACATCAGTAAATTCCATTGCCTTCGCATATCTTTCTTGCGGTGAAGGCATCGGAGAATCGCCAAAATTTTCAGCGCCTTCAATAGAAGTGACAATATTCCAGCCTGCGCGTCCATTGCTCAGCCAATGCAAAGACTGAAGCTGCCTTGCAACAACATACGGCGGATTAAAAGTCGTAGAAATTGTCGTAACCAGCCCGATACGCTCGGTTTCACGGGCAATTGCAGCAAACATCATAGTAGGGTCAGGGCTGCCTAAATTAGAGGAATCGCCCAGCATCTGCGGGCTAACATAAAGATAATCCGCCCTGAAAAGAAAATCGAGCTTTGACTTCTCCGCCATCTTTGCCACATCAATGTAATAGTCAATTGAACCCATTTTTTCTACTCCGCTATCTGGGCGCCGCCAGCCGTCTCCTTTCATCCAAGTTGCATTTAAGGACAAGCCAATACATAATTGTCTATTTGCAGTCAATTCTACCAACCTTTCTTATATAAATAGATTTACTCCTAGAAAACACTCCGATCAAACGTAGGCTCTAGTAGGCTATGAAATAATAATGATTCTCATTATCAAAATATAGTTTAGCAAGGACTCAATCAAATGCAAATACACAAATCACAAATCCTATATGCATAATTATCTAATCCAGGCTTGATGATTTAGCTGATGTGGAGGACAGATCTGCGACGGGAACAGGAAGGAAAAAGTTGGACAAAAGGCAAGAAGACTGCACTTCAGGTTCATCACCAGCAGTTGCAGGCGTAATTCATAAATCAGAAACTCAATATATATGATTATCTAATTTATGTGTGTATGCGGAGGGGGACACACCGAATTTCTTTTTAAATAATCTGCTGAAATATAGCGGATTGGCATAACCGACACTGACAGCAATATCGCGGATGGGGAAATTGCCTGCTTTGAGTAAATCACTGGCTCTTTCCATACGATAATTAACAACATAGTCGATTGGACGGAACCCCGTATATTTGTGAAAGAAGTATGAGAAGCGTTTGGTACTCATTGCATGCAGTTCAGCTAACTCGTCGAGTGTGATCGGATTCATATAATGCCCGTTAATGTATGCAATGGCTTCCTCTATCACCCTTTTACTTGGAGAACTGCCACTCTCTCGATACCTGCAACCAATCAGAACTTGATGCATGATGCTTAAGAATAATTCCTTGATACGAAGCTTTCCAATTCCTCCAGATGTATGGGCATTCTGATGGAGCATGATCAGTAATTCTATCACTCTCGGATTTGCTCCCGGTTCCAGCTTAAAATGAGAGTCGCATTCATGAGTACAATTTACATCGCCTAACTTATCCAATCTATAAAAAAGTGAATAATACTCGAACTCTGATTGTCCTATAACTTGCGAGTCCAGTTGCATGCCTGGAGCCGCATGAAATACTGATCCTGGATGTAACTCGTAGACCGTTCCATTCACACATATTCTAGCTCCTCCACGAATTATAAAAAGAAATCCATGCTTTACGGTCGTAAATTCACGTAATATACTTTTCGGCTGGATGACTAAACGGTAGACATCTTCTATTTCATAGGTACCACTAGCAAATATCTCTGCTAATTTATCCAAATTTATCATTGTTTTGCACCTGCTCCCTGGCATCAAGTCGTTTTTAAATGGAAACTTTGAGTATAATGTATTTAATAAAAGTGTTTTTTAATAGCGTTTCTAATGATGTAACTAAAAAGGGGTTATGAAAATACGTTACGGCATATCGAAGTCCGTCACTTTCACGATATTTAAAATATCTTGAATTGACGAAGTCTCCGTGATCATTAAATGGATATAATTTTTATAAGTCTTGCTCGGTTTTGTAAGCAATATTCTCTTCAGATTCAATTCTCTTTCCTCCTTATAAATTTCATACACGGGATCGGTAAATTACAAATTCCCTTCAATCGCAATTTCATCCACATGCTCTAGCGTTGCTATCACCCACCGACTTACATAAGCTATAAATTCAGCGCTAGATGGGTTATTGATTGCAAGTTGCGTCCAATGCTTCAGGATTATTTTCCATTCCGGCCTACGAATAAAATTCATGCCCGTGTCATCAAAATTCTCAAAATCTGCCCCCTTACGCGGATATACCGCCTTAATTCCTTCATATAAAAGATAAAAATCCTCACGATATATCCATAAGCCAATACCCAAATTTTCACGCCAATGTCCCTGCTCATCTTCTGCATAAGGAAGCAAATGATAGCCAATTTTCCCATCCGCACGATGATGAAATTGCTGTACATCGATGGATTTTCCCGTTTGCTTGATATGAAGTGTTACGACGGGCCGTGCCATATGTTCATTCATTTGCACAACTATTTTCTCGAATTGCTTCCGTCTGCTGTTATCTTCCAGACGATTAAAATAGCTGCATTTCAATAGGAAATGCCCTCTCCATCTCTCTTGCTCCGCCCATTCAAAAAGAAACAATTCTTTAGTCGTTCGATCCGGTCTACCTGTATTTATCCACTCAAAAAAAGCTGCTTCCTCTTGTACGGCTGTTATAGAAAAGCCCGTTTCAACAAGAAAGAAGTGAGTTGTGCCAAAATAATCAATCAAAAATGACTTGATCCGTAGCTTTTGTTCGTGAAGTGTCAAATACGATGTGCAAGCAATTTTAATGTCATAACGCAATAATAGAACTCCCTTCTGATTGTGGTAGAGGGATGACCTTTCATTTATATAGAGGGAAAAGGAACAGTGGGACTTATATAGGTGTAAAAAAAGACACGGAGGAACAAATCCGTGCCTTTCATAAATACATTACTTGCTTCCCCAAAATTCATCAAGCATTTTCGTGGTTTCTTCTGGTGACCGAAGTTGGACAGAATTTCCTTTTTCATCGATCGTAAAATGTCCTTTGAAAGCATCTGGCATTACATTGTATTGTTTTTCTTCTTGTGCATATGCCTGAATAAAACAAGCGTATCTAAATCTATTTACTAAATACGGTAACCCAAAAGCAGAACGAATCAACTCATATTCTTGATAGTTATATGGTGTATTTTCAGGACGCTTCATCAGAATTTCTATGAACTTAGACATCAGTTTCTCTACTTCTTTTTCAGTGGCATAATTCGCGTATCCTCGGATTGCAGTCAATCTCATATCTAGATAGCGTTCTTTTTTAAAGGCTTTGAAGAAAAAATCCTTTAAATCAATATCCTCACAAAACACAAGTGACATCATTATTGTGTTACGAATGTACAATTTTTTTGCTAAAGAATATAATTCTGTTAAAAATTCAACATCTGCACTTGACAAAGCTATGGTCTTGCATTTTTCCAGCAACTGTTGAAAATAAATTTTATTTTCAAATCCCTTTTTTTGAGACATTTTCTTGAGCTCTTCAACTACGTCTGGCATTTGATGTATTCCTCCATAATAAAATTGTTCTACGTAATCATTTTACAACATTTCCAAAGAACAAGATTTGGAGCGTGACCGTTTCAACAAGAGAAAACACGTATTTTATGTACAATTAGGGGACGCCTAATTCCCGTTTGTTGCTTATAAAAGATATCCTGTTCCATTTATTGCGGGGTTTTACTGCCACTTACAATCTTATTACACAAACATTTGCATCTAAAGTTGGATTCGCTCCATGCCATCTGTCGATATCCTATGAATCAGGCTAGGCTTGAGTTTAGCTCAATCTCCACCCCGTTTTTCAAATATTATAACAAAATACGCCGGTGACTTCTTCACCGGCGCATTAAATATGTCATCGTCAAATTTTTCAAGTTTATGCCATGAGGTAAGATATAGCCTTGATCGATAACAGATTGCCCT
The DNA here is from genome assembly GCF_000949425.1 of Paenibacillus sp. IHBB 10380. Lineage (NCBI taxonomy): Bacteria > Bacillati > Bacillota > Bacilli > Caryophanales > Paenibacillaceae > Paenibacillus > Paenibacillus sp. IHBB 10380. The sequence goes on along the minus strand of NZ_CP010976.1, from coordinate 128,011 downwards.
GCGATTATCAGTTGTTTTCTGCAATGGCTTTGTAAGCAGCTAAATCTGTATATACTTCCACTTGAAGCGGATTACGTTTATGCTTAGATATTTTGTAGAAGTGATATACAAACACAGCAATATTAGCAGCTAAGGATAAACTACCCACAACCCATAAGGCTGTTTCGCTGTGAGATGATTGCACGGCAAACTTGGACTCCCCGACAAACATTGGGAAAGACATGGTAAACATCATCCAAATAGCCAAAGTCTGTGCACGATGTTGTAACCAAGCACCTTTTCTGAAGAAAAATGCAGGAATTGTACATGAAATTAACAATGCTGCGCCTGCATAGAAGGCGTGATCGGATACAGCATTATACACATAGGCAAAGTTCCAAATATCATAGGCAATAATCCAGAACCAAAGTTGGTCAGGCCACAACATATCTTTATACTTGTCTTTACTAATGATAATACCCATCCAACCAGAAATCGTAATAATGTTCAGAATACCTGCGACCCCATTCATGATGTTCCAAGGTCCTCCAACCATCATAACGCCATCTACCATACCATTCAAACTATACACTTGGAAATCACGAATAACAGCTTCCAGAATGTTGACTGCCAATATAATTGCTGGGAACATCAAAAGATACTTGTTAGTACTCCAACCTTTAACAAATCTGATGGCTAAGAAACCTAGACATCCTGCCAATGCAGAATAAACTTTTACCCAGTGAAACCACGTTCCAACGCTGGAGCCTTCACCTGCTGTATTTGGCCAAACCGCCAAGGTAAGAATAATCGGTAATACTAAAAACAAAAAAATCGAAATCCATTTACTCCTACGAGCTATTTCATTTACAAACATTAAGCCAGCAAGTACTGCTAACCACATTAGAGCAGAGTACCAAGGTATGGATTCAAATAAAAACATTACTAACCCCTCCTTAATTTATGTTGAAATCATTTGACTTAACTTGAATATAACCTATTGGTTATTCCTCAATCAAATCGTTAAGAACGTTGATTTATCAATGATTTATAAGTTTCCTTTCGAGTTACATTTACATATGAATTCACTCTTTTTTTATTTGCCGACATTTTTGAAGGCCGACAAAACATCGATATATTGGATAAAATCAAAGGATCTAAACCAAAGAAGGTGAATTTGTTATGCGAGGGTTTAGTTAATGGTGCTTTTAAGATATCCAGTTGTAAATATGACTTGAAAGTAAAAAAAACAGATGTATCGACAAAACTTCTTTGTCAACACATCTATTCATTGAATTTTTATCATTTTTTACTATTGTAAATCTATCAAAAAAATCGTTCTACCAAGTATTTCGCATAAACGATACAATTCTCAAGGGTGGGAAAATTCATAATTTCTCCAGCATAGTAGATATTGTTTCTTCCCTGCATCTGATCAAGTTGCTCATAAAAACCTTCACGCAGGGCAACAGAATCTACATGGGGAAATTGTTTCCACGTCTTCATCATGTACAGACGAATGTTCTCTCCTCCAAGCTCCCGAAGTTTTTTCTCTACCGTCTCTCGCATCTGCTGATCTGTCATCGCTTCATTCTCCACCACATAAACGGTAACCAAATCTGTAGCTCCCAGATCTGCCCACCGATAATACCAAGCCATCATATGTCCCTTTCGGTCAGGATACATGTTGTCGGGAATATATCCAGAAAGCTCTGGAATACCTTCCACCCTGTAGGCGTATACCCTAAATCGCTCATAGATAATCCTCTCGAATAATGTCTTGTCCGTCGGAGACAAATGAACCATGTGACTGATATGGTGCAAGGAAGCCGTATAAATAACTTTATCAAAATATAGGATATCTTGGCTTGTTTCCACCCTTATCTTACCGTTTTCTTCTTGCTCCATATGGAGCACTTCACAAGTCAGTCGTAGATCCTCTACTTGGTCTGCCATGCGTTTTATCAGTTCACTGACTCCCTTGGGCCATGTAATCATGTGGGTAATTTCGATAAAGGACATTAGATTATCGTAACTCAGAAATTTCAAAACGTACGCGGCAGGCACATCATGAATACTACCAAATCCAAAAGTACTAAAGTAGTGCATATATACCTGATTAATGACAGACAATTCATTTTCTTCGCACCATGATGAAAAAGGCTGACACAATTCCTTTGGTAAATGCAGAAAACCCGGCTCTTTTAGAGTCTCATATTGGCTCAAAATATCCGGCAGCCGTTTGAATTCCTCAATAAAAACCTGCATCTGATCCATTGGAATCTGCGAAGTTTTCCTCCCATGAATATCGAAAAATCCTCGTTCCAATAGAGGCCCCTCGTCCATGAGGTCAAATTCCTCCATGAGTTTCATCGTATTTTTATAGGATGGTAGACCGATAAGAGTACCCATTTCATATGTTTTTCCTTTGTACTCGATCGAATGACACTTTCCACCTACTCGATCATCTTTCTCTAGGATGGTGATGTTAGTATATCCCTTTTTCGCTAACTGATAGGCAGTAGTAACACCAGAAATTCCGGCACCGATGATACCAATCTTCTCTTCACACTTCACATTTGCCATCTTTCATTATCTCCTCGTAAACAACCAGAGCGGCAAGGTCTCTTGTTGACCCGTATAGCCAAGTACGACATCCGATGGTATTTGCCCTTGATTAGGCCCGTCTGTAATTACCCTGCTGAAGTTGTAGTGTCTTAAAAACTCATGTAACCGCTTTTCTAGTAACTCAAAGGAATCTATGGTATCATCTGCCCAAGCCGGCTGATAAAATTCCTTCGTCAACACGGCCACAAATGCTTCCAAAGGCTGAAATATCTCTTTGTTTTTTGCTGTAAAGGCCACTTGATTAATATTATTTTTATGTAAAAATTCAGTGTATTTATGGTTTCCCCTATCCCAGTTTGTAGTAAATTCCCGACTTTTATTGGTCACAAGATTATCGATTTCAAAGTGCAATGTCTTCATCAAGGGTATGATTTTAAAATTCATAAAGTCGATGAAGTGAATGGTGGACTTACGATTATACAGCTTGACTAGTCCTAATCTGGAGTAGACATCATATATCACATATTGATATACCCTTCCGATTTTAGGGAAAACCCCCATATAATGAATACTCTGTTGACACATATAGCCGGGGTAGGCATTTTTCGGATTTTTCATCTTATAGTCTAGGAGCTTCTGCCTCTCCTTACCCCCATGAGTTTTACGAATTTCTCTGTTTTGCCCCTTCTTTTCTTTCATCTCTTTGGCGTAACTCTCTCGCTGCTCCCTCTTGCTTAGCCCGTTTCTCCTTAGCACATTATAAATACCTGACTCCCCGACCTTTACTCCCTCATCCTGCAATTCATAATAAATTCGCTTAGGCCCATCCTCAGGGAACTTTGCAACGTACTTTAAAATCAGATTCTCTGTTCGTTTATCTACCTTATTTGGCATTACGGGCTTTCTTTCTTTCTCTGCAAGTCCTTCCATGCCATGTTTGTTATATGCATTATACCACTGGTAATAAATTGTTCTGGAAATCCCAAACTCCTTACAGGTTTTGGTCACATTTTTGCTGGTGGTTCCTTGCATGATGATTTGATATTTAATTTTCTCATTCAACCCATTCAACCCCTTGTACAAATCCTACTAAGTTTATGTAGACTAGTGAATAGAGAACGGACCGCGACATCTGCTATTTTATTCAAAAATGGATACCCTCTACCCAAAATTTATCTCTTTTACTTAGCCATTCCATTCTGAAAAGCATAAGTAAGATACATTTGTTTCCTTCTATTTTATCACATTTAATTCATGGCTGGACCTGATTATGACTTCTCTTTGATTTTAAACAAAAGAAAAACCGCCTATGATTGAAGTGAGCGGTTAATTGAACTATCGTGACTCGTTACTCAATGACTTATCTACCGGAAATTTTCTATACACTCATGTAAAAAGGCGTCTATCGTGCGGGGCTCTCTGCCGAGCAAGCGCTTCACAGTGTCATTAGGCTTTTCTGGCACAACCGTAGACATGGTTTGAATTTCCACAACGTGGTTCGCGAGCCAAGGAGGCATGTGTCCGTGCTCGATTAGATTGCTGAGTAGTACTTGGGGGTCCATGTTGATATAGCGTATCGGCCGAGCAAGCAGCGCGGATAGTTTACTCGCGATCTGGGGATAGCTGAAAATCTCCGGACCCGTAAGCGTATATATTTGGCCTGATACCTCTCGGTTGGTCAGAACCTCTGCGGCAACATCCGCGATATCGCGACAGTCAATGAAGTTACATGGTGAATCGCCCATGGATCCGAAGAAAGTATCTTGCGCTGTGACTGTTGGTACAAGGCGAAGTAAATTTTGCATGAACGCATAGGGGCGCAACACAGTGTGAGTGATACCCGATTCGTTCAGGGTTTTCTCGATTTCGTGATGCCAGCCAGCCACTGCTACTGGAGAGCTCTTCTCAAAGGCAGGACTGGAAATCTTTACGATATGCTTGATGCCAGCTTCGACGGCAATCTGAATGATCGAAGTCTCCAATTCGATTTGTCTTGGACTGTTGGACATTGCAAGGAAGAGCTGGCTACCTCCTGCAAACGCGCCACGCAGCGATTCGGGGTCGGAAGCATCAGCCGATGCAACCTCGATAGTCGACCAGCCTTTATCCTCGATCTGAACACGCAACTTCTCAGGCTCTCTGCTAAGCGCCCGGGCGGGCACGCCAAGATCAACCAAACGTTTCAAAAGCGCACTGCCTATCGTACCTGTTGCTCCCATAATAACTATCATTTTTATCTTCTCCTTTTGGATGAAAAATTAGTTGTGACGGCAAGACGCCACCGCCATGTCACTATCGTGCTTGCTATAAATCCAGATAACGGGAAATCGATCCAGACACGACCGACCCAGGCCAAGTGATCGATGGGAATAAAAATTCCCAGTAAATCTGATGTCACCCATGCGGCGAATAGCCCCAACAAAGCCCCGGCCAACGCGAACATCCCTACCACAACCAAGTGAGGTGCGCCGATGATCCATCGTTTACGGCCTCCTCGGCTGCGCAACCAAAGGCCAAGAATCAAAGCCACCAAGGCCGATGTTCCACCGATTGTGGTTAAGGCCCCTATTTGGAGCCCCTTGTCGGCAGAGATCAAGCCCCCGATACCTGCCATAATGGCAGGACCAGCATAGGCCATTACAACTTCACGCCACAGTACAAAAGTCTTTCCCTTGGAACCAGCGGCCTTGATGCCGTAAACACCATCTGTCTGATTCGGGTAGTTCATTTTGTTCATCTAGTTACTCCTCCTTACTTTTTTAAATAGTTCTGCGATTCATTTCAGCAATATAATAATTAGGAACCTAACTATATAAGAGTAAAAATAGGCTAGCTTCACTAGCCCGTTCTACTCATTACTGATGTTTTCCTTTGGTTTCCGAACCTAGTTCGCCCGTAAGTGCTGAGATGCCTTGTGTAACTCGGCCTAGCAGGTCGAGAAATACGCTGCGCTCCTCGATATTGAGTAAGCCCACCATTGCTTCCAGCCGAGCAAAATGCTCAGGAGCCATTTCACGGAGCTTCTTCGCGCCTTCCTCCGTCAAAATAACCGATCTCTGACGTCCATCGTCTGAGCTTGATCGCCGAGATACTAGGCCATCTCGCTCAAGAATGTCGATAAGACCAGTCACTGTAGCACGTGTAACGCCTAGATGCTCCGCTAATTGCGAAGGCAACTCTTCTCCTTCGTTATCTTCAAGATCTGCCAATAAACGATATCGCCCTGTTGATAAACCGAATCTAGAGAAATGAATCTCCGAGGCATGTCCAAGCTTGGCTCCCGCTGCCATTAGCCTAGACGCGACGAGTATAGCCTGTGCGTCTATGTCTAGGTTATAGCGATCAATCTGACGCTTGGATTGTACAAGCGAGGGAATAGCATTAATGTCATTTGTTACTTTATTATTGTTGTTCATATATATAGTATGGCTCCTAATCACTTTTGTGTCAACACATGTTTTTACCACATCTTCAATTCTAGGTATTTCTTTTAACACCATCAATATTAAACACTCCACATGTGTGGTTACTGTTAGAGCTTAATTCATAGGGATGAAACCTCAATGAATTAAGCTCCTTTTTATTTATATTCCATATTTTCTTGCTAATTCTTTCTGAGGTATTTTCCAAAGCTCTATCCACTTTTTGATAGCGGCAATAATAATGATTAACCCTAAGACCAACATAATGATGGAAAGAACGCCATTTAACATACTATAACTTTTGGAAGCTGTATTCAGATACACATTCTTAACCATCCAGTATCCTGCTACGTTGACTGTTACGTATAAGTAAGCTAGTGGAATCAAGCATGTGAGCATATACCAACGTTTATCTGCAATTTTCAGGACAATTGTTGCACCGATAATTAATCCAATGGATGCCATTAACTGGTTGGAAACTCCGAACAGTGCCCAGATCGAGCCGATATCCCCTGAATAGAGAAGATAGCCCCAAACAAAACACGCTAACGCACTTGCAAAAATGTTACCAGGTAACCAACTCGTTCTCTTTAATGGTTTATAGATATCTCCGAAGAAATCTTGAATCAAATATCGTGCTACACGAGTACCAGAGTCGATTGCAGTTAAAATAAAAACTGCTTCAAAGAGAATGACAAATTGGTAGAAGAAAGAGGCTAAGCTTTCAAACCAAGGAAGTTTAGTGAAAATATAAGTCATACCAACAGCTAAGGTGACCGCTCCACCCGTACGTCCTTCTAGATCCATTCCAATCTCTGCAGCTAATTCTTTCAGATGAACGGTATCCATCCCGAGTGTTGCGAATACTTCAGGTGAGGAGTTAATTGCAAAGTAATCTCCTGGCTGAAGAGAAACAGCAGCAATCAAAGCCATAATGGCTACAAGACATTCAACAAGCATAGCGCCGAAGGCTACAGGTTTAATATCTTTCCACCGATTTAACATTTTGGGTGTTGTTCCTGATCCCACGAATGCGTGGAATCCTGAAATGGCACCACAAGCGATCGTAATGGAGATAAATGGCCAAACTGGACCTGCTACGACTGGACCGCCGCCATTAATGAATTCAGTAAAAGCTGGAAATTGAATCGTGGGATTTACATAAAACACCCCAACAATTAATGCTCCGAAAACTCCGATTTTCATGAAGGTACTTAAATAATCACGAGGTGCAAGTAATATCCAAACAGGTAATGCCGCAGCAAAGAATGCATATATGGGTAAAATAAGTGCAAGCGTGCTTGATTCAAGTGTTAAGAAATCTCCAAGCGCTGTACCTTGGATGCTCGGCCCAAGCAGAATTCCGACCATAATTAAGATAAAACCGACTATGGTGGCTCCTTTTAAGTGACCTGTAATCCGGTGGTAGATTCCCACACCCATTGCAATTGGAATCGTGATACCCACTGCAAAAACACCCCATGGATTGTTTTCTAAGGCATGAAGTACGACCATAGAAAGTCCTGCCATTGTTATCGTAATGATAAATAACATTGCGAGCCCTGTACAAAAGCCCGCAACAGGACCCAGTTCCGCTTTAGCTACTTCAGATAAAGATTGTCCATTTTTTCGCATAGAAGCAAATAAGACAACGGCATCATGTACCGCTCCGCCGATAACGGCTCCAACAAGCAGCCATATGAGTCCAGGTAAATAACCGAATTGTGCGGCCAAGATTGGACCTACCAATGGACCCGCGGCAGCAATTGCTGCAAAGTGGTGACCGAATGTGACCCATTTATTGGTTGGCACATAATCTTTGCCATCCTCTAGCTCATGTGCAGGCGTTTTCATTGCGGCATCCATTGCCTCAAGTTTTAATATTTTAGCTGCCATGAACGTACCGTATAAACGATAAGCGATTAATAAAATACATATAGACGCCACTACTATTGTAACTGCGTTCATATTAGAATCCCTCCATCCGTTTAAAATATAAGATAATCATACTCAATGAAAACTGATTTTTATGATTTTCATACTAAAACACAGAAAAGAGAAGGTGGATTACAAATATAGAACGGTGAAATACAAAAGCGCTTTCATTTTACAAAATAGTGAGAACTAAATAGCTTCTTAAGCTAGAAACCTAATATTTTTTTTAAATCTTTCACATAAGTACGACTTACAGGTATTTTGGATCCTTCTTTCATTATCAGATTATAGGTTGAATTAAACCAAGGCTGAATTTCAGATATGTGATCAATATTTACGATGAATCCACGATGAACTCTGATAAATCGATGGGGATTGAGTTTTTTTTCTAACATAATGAGCGAATCGCCCACCTTGTATTCACATTCCAATGTCTTAATTGCACATTTGCCTTCACTCGAACCTAAATATGCGATGATTTGACAATCGATTAAGACAATTCGTTCCTCAACTAGGACCGCTATTCTCCCGAATTGTTCAACGGGTATGACGAATGGCGTAGCTTGACTATCCTTCTCGGGAACTCTTTGCAGACTATGAACTTTTTCTAAAGTTTGCTGGATTCGCTTCTCATTAAATGGTTTTAAGATATAATCAACAACATTTACTTCAAATGACTTAAGGGCATATTCATCATAGGCCGTAGCAAATACAATTGCAGGAGTCGGATTAAAGGTAAGCAATTGTTTGGCTAACTCAAGCCCGCTATCTTCTGCAAGCTCTATGTCCAAAAATACAACATCTGGCTTCACGGATGAAATTTGTTCAAGTGTGTCTTCTATACAATCTGCTTCACCGACGATTTCTACCTGTTTACTCCGAAGCAAAAGATACTTCAACTCGTCCCTTGCAAGTGGTTCATCATCTACGATAAATGCCCTCAGCATTACTCATTCTCTCCTTTATGATCAAGGGGGATAGCCATTGTAATTAGGGTTCCTTTTCCAACTTCACTTTGGATCATTAATGAAGCTCTCCCATTATAAATGCCTTCCAAGCGTTCAGTAATATTATAAATTGCCGTTCCAGTACCTTTTTTCGAATCTACAGTTTGCCCACCAAGTACACGCATCCTCTCACTCTTGATGCCTATCCCATTATCTTCAACTACAATATTCATGAATTCATTTTCGGCATAAATGCTGATGATTATTTTTCCGTTCTTCTTTATATTTGAAAAAGCATGGTGAATGGCGTTCTCCACTAATGGCTGCAAGGAAAATGGAGGCAGAAGGACTTTCTCAAGACCTGATTCCATTTCCCAAACAATGTGATACTTATTCGGAAAGCGAGCTTGCTCTAGTGATAAATAGGCCTTAACATGTTCTAATTCTTTTTCTAGGGGAATGAGTAATTGACGTGCACCCTGCAAATTACTGCGAAAAAAAGCGCTCAGATCAATGAGTAGTTCTCGCGCTCTTTCGGCGTCAGTACGGCATAATACAGAAATTGTATTCATCGCATTAAATAAGAAATGTGGGTGTATTTGGGCTTGTAAGGCTCTGATTTCCGCATCCTTCAGTAGCTTCGTTTGTTGCTCAGCTTGAGCTAATTCTAGCTGGGTGGAAAATAAATTGGCTAATCCTTCAGCTAATTCTTGCTGAACTTCATTTAATTTTTCAGGATGTGTGAAATACATTTTAAGTGCGCCAACCGTTGTACTATGGACTTTCAATGGGATCACAATAGCGGCCTGCAAGGGGCAGTCATCTTGAAAACAATAAATATCTTTCTTTGCTCTCGCTACATGAATTACGCCTTGTTCAAGCACTTTTTTAGTTAATCCTGTTGCCAGTCCCTCAAGAGGCGTATGATGATCAGAAGCAGCACCAACATGTGACAGTACCCTGTGGTCGTCAGTAATAGCAACAGCATCTGCATCCGTTCCTAAGAGCAGAATTTCGGAAATTTCTTTACACGAAACTGGATTTAACCCTTGTCTAAAAAAAGGCAGCGTTTGATCAGCAATTTGAAAAGTGCGATTCGTTTGGAATGCGCGGGTCCTCTCTTCTTCACCCAGCACCGACTGAATAATAACGACAAATAACAACGCCCCAAAGCCGTTCCCAATAATCATTGGCAGTCCAATTAACTTAACAAGCTCCCAAGCATTTGCGAATGGTTCTGCCATTATCAAAATAATAATCATTTGGACAGCTTCTAGTGTCATCCCTACTGTTACGGTAAAAAACGGAGTAATTTTCCTAGACTTCCTGCGCCATTTTCCTATATATCCCGCAGTAACGCCTGCCAAAATGGTTGATATGGCACAGGCTGCAGCAGTAAAACCTCCAAGTGAATAACGGTGTATACCAGCAATCAGCCCACTTCCCAATCCAACTACGGGTCCTCCTATCAAGCCTCCAATGAAAACACCCATGATTCTCGTGTTAGCAATTGCATTATCCGAACCAATAGTAACTAACCAACTATGGTTGGCGATTGCATTATGATGGATTTCGATCCCCGTATAGTTACTTATAATTCCAAAGGCTCCGAACAGGATGGTGAGTTGAATTTTCCCACTTGTTTTGTGTTCCCCTTGTACAATTTGACGAAAAGATTTCATTTGAGAAAGTAAAAAAGCTACGATCACAATGATTCCTATTTTTTCTATCATGAAAGGCAGTAGATGTAACACATTCATCCATCCGTTCTATTTATTCCTTTACATCAATCTGGTTTATCTTATAACAAAAAATAAAGATTTGTCGAATTTTGTCTGTTTATATTAAATAAAAAACAAGCTAACTTCTCCCATAGTATGTCGTTTAATTTGGGATTGATGTGTATTCAATGGAAACCATGGGGGTGCCCCCTCCTATTCCTATATGTACGTCAGATTAATAGTCAAGAATGGGGACTCTATTTAGGTGTCGAGGCGATAGAGGAAACTTTTTTACAACAGGAATTTGAAGAGGGTACAGGGGGATTTATATAAGCTTGATGATAAACTTAAAAACACTTACCGTTATCGGATAGGCAAATGAACAACCACTGTCGTACCTTGGCCTACCTGACTTTTCATTTCGATGCTTCCATGATGAAGAGTCACAATTTTCTTAGCGATGGCAAGCCCTAGGCCATTACCGCCGATGTTGCGGTTCCGCGACGGGTCCGTTTTGTAAAACCGCTCGAAAACATAATCGAGCTGCTCCGGCGCAATTCCGATTCCCGAATCGGTTATCGCGAAGAAGATTTCATTCACCGAATGGGTAATGCGTATTTCGATATGCCCGCCTACGGGGGTAAACTTGATGCCATTGCCGAGTAAATTCATCCATACTTGGTTAAGCTGGTCCCGATCTGCCGTTATTTTGACCGCATCAGGCAATTCTAAATCAATTCGAATACCCTTGGCTGACCATTGGGGCTCACAAGTGACGACGATTTGTCTAATTTGCTCGTCGAGGTTATATGTGGTCGCCTCGAATGGATGATGCTCCGAATCTAGGGAAGCGAGCTCCAGCAAATTATCACTAAGTCTGGATAGTCGCCCGCTCTCTGCGATAATAATATCTAGGTAATAATTCCGATCACTGTCTGCTACCAAGTTGCTGTTCTTCATAGCCACAGCAAAACCGGAAATAGACGTTAGCGGGGTCTGAATTTCGTGAGAGACGTTCGACACGAAATCCTGCCTCATCTGCTCCAGCTGTTTAAGCTCACTCGCCATCTCATTGAAACTTTGTGTCAAGGCTCCCATTTCATCGACACGTTTCGTTTGTATTGCCACATCGAAATCGCCCTTCGCAAGTCGTTTGGTCGCTTGCGTCAATGCTTGAAGAGGTTTCACCAAATACCTAGCCGCAATGAGAATGCATAGGCTTCCAATCAATAGGCCGAGCAGAAATACAAGTAGCATCATCCGATTCATAATATTTTCGTTCTGTGAGGAAAACTGCATAAACATAGCATGCGGCTGCCCCTCGAATGGAAAGGGAAGACCGATGAACGTTTGTTCTACCTCACCGGGAGAACGATAAACTTGTCCCCGCAGCACCTGTTCAACCGCTTCCGGCGCAATTTCGACGTTGTTCGTATCGTCTAAGTCATAGAACGTTACGTTACCAGAAGCATCATACATATGAATCGGATAAGCGGATACCTTCACCATGCGCTTTATGAACACATCCCGATCATCGGGTTTTGATTGTTCATAGAGACGTATAATCTCCTCTCCTACTGCAATCATGTCGTTCTGTCCTGTCTGGTTTATTTCTTTCTGGAATAGAAAGCGCCCAATAAAGAAAGAGGATAGCAGGCTGAAGATGATAACGGCCAGAAACGTGCAAATGATACGGACGTATAAGGTTTTGATCATGTGATCACCAACCGGTACCCGAGACTGCGGGCCGTTTCAATTTGAAAATGTTGCGAATCGCCAGCAAATTTTTCCCTTAGTCGCTTAATGTGAACATCGACGGTCCGGTCATCCCCTTCGTAATTCATCCCCCAGATATGCGCGATCAATTGTTCCCGGGTAAAAATTTGCCCGGGATGGTTAGCCAGCTTGAACAGCAGCTCGAATTCTTTTAACGGCAGATTAAACGTCTCATCTCCGCGAATAACTTGAAAGTTACGGCGATTCAGCATAATGCCGCCCAATTGTACGGTCTGTGAAGAGACAATCATATAACGTTTCAGCAACGCTTTTACTCTCATCACAAGCTCCAGTGGATCGAACGGCTTCGTTACGTAATCGTCTGTTCCAAGCTGAAAGCCCTTCACCTTTTGCGCCGATTCCCCCTTGGCCGTAACCATCAATATAGGGATATTCAAATCTATGCGCCTGATCTCCTTGCACAATTCCCAACCGTCTAATTGGGGCATCATAATGTCGAGGATAACCAAATCTATTTGAGAATTTTCGACAATCGCTAGCGCTTCCGCACCGTCTCTTGCCTCTAATATCTCGAATCCTTCATTCCGCAAAAATAAGGTAATCAACTCGCGAATGTACTCATCATCATCCGCGATCAGGATTTTGGCCATAAGAGTGTACTCCTCCGATCTCTACCGTGTTCCTCCCCGAAGGGAGGATTGTTTCTTCATCCAAACTGCCACCCCAATAGATTCCAATGATAAAAGAACAAACTCATCACCACTGCCGCTAGCGCCACGAGTGTGTAATGCACGCGCTTCGGTACCGTCCAATACTTATTTTTCCATGCCATTACGCTTAAAGCCATTATCGTCACGGTCAATCCGACAAGTATAATAGGCATGAACAGATAGAGAGCTAACGATAACGGAATGCGGCTAAGCCGATCCAGCAGATCCATGTTAAACAGTACGAAGAACGTTGCGACGCAGGTCGCTAGCGCCCAAGCGGCGGTAGCTGCCGACAGCCGAACTGCCCACTTCTGCGGTTTCGGCATCGCTTTGATTTCACGCCTGCGAAAAGCGAACCCAATCAAAATGCTGATGAATAGAACTGCTGAGATCCCAAGCAAGAGCAACCAGAACTTAGATTGATCGAACAGCGGCGTGCGTTCGAGTGGCATGGGATTAAGTTCATCAAGAAACAGATAAGTGACCTTTCCGGATGCATCGGTGCGGAATCCCATCTGATGTGTGCCTCCGACTTCTTGGAATAAATCCCGTCCGATCGGAGCGTATACTTGCTGTTCTGCTCCGCTTCCAATGGATAGTTGGTTATTGGAAACCGTAATGCTGATCTGGGACAGAAAACTGAAAAACTTATCTATATCCGTGTGGTTACGGCGCGTGAATTGATAGGAACCGGCGTATTTCTGCACGGAATCCTCAAGATTGGCGGATGTAGGAGGCAGTATGACTTCCTGCATCGGAAAGTAACGATCGAAAAAGGCTTTCGCCACCCCTGCTGCTGCTGCTCCACCATCCCCCCCGCTATAGGATACGAAAATGCCGATTTGCTTATCGGGTACAAGATAAAGCCCAGTATTGAACAGCGTGTCGGCGCCCCCATGGGAAATAATGCGCAGTCCGTTCATCTTCATCTCATAAAAGCCAAGGTCCATTGCTGGTAAACGCTTGTCAAACTGAAAAGCCGGTGAATGCATCAATCTGGCGGTTTCCGGTTTGAGAATTTGTTGATCTCCATAACGTCCGTCCTGTAGATGGGCGATCATGAACCGGGCCATATCGAGAGCCGAGACCGAGCCCGATCCCGCGGGGCGGAAACCTCCCTCGAACGTAGGGGGCTTGGTTACGAATCGGTCGTTCTCTTGGGCATAGCCTAGCATGGCATAGGGCTCTAAAGACGCGGGAATAGGCTCCTGGACCGTTGCGTATTTCATTCCGAGCGGGTCGAAGATGTTTTTCTGTATATAGTCGTTATACGCAATGCCGCTAACTTCCTCAACGATTAGTCCCGCTAACGAGGCGCCATAATTAGAATAAGACAACATCTCGCCCGGAGGCCGAACCCGCGCCGGCATATGCTTGGCAAGCGTTTTTGAAATCGACACTGGCAGTTTCTCAGGATCCGTGGTGATTTGATAGCCGACGCCCCCCTCCTCAAACCCGGCGGTATGGGTCAAGAGATGACGCAAAGTAATCGACTGCGGATAGGTTTTCGGTATTTTCACCGTTTTTAAATAGGTGTTGACGTCAGTATCGAGATCAAGCTTACCCTGCTCGACCAATTGCATCACTGCCGTCCATGTAAACAGCTTCGTTGTCGAAGCGATCCGAAATAGGCTGGCCTCAGGGTCGACTAACTTGCCTTCTTCGAGGTTGGAGTGACCGTAGCCCTTAGCGAACAGGTTCTTTCCATCCTTAACAATAGAGATGACCCCGCCTGGAATTTTGAAATCGTCCATTTGCGATTTCATGACACGATCAATGAATGCTGTTAGCTCAGTGGCGTCGTTCAAATCGGTCGCCATTCCCTCTGGTTTGTCGGATGGCAATGTTGAAGCAGGAAGCGCTTCCGATGCGGACGCCTGAGCCCCAAACAAATTTGCTCCCAGCCCAACAACCAGCAACACCAGTAACAATATTACGCAGGATCTGTTCCTCATAGATGATAACATGATAAGCCTCCAATATTCAGAATATTTGTGATAACTAACTCTCGACTTTCATTGGAAAGCATATCAAAAAAATATGAACGGAGCGTGAACCTGGCATTCACAAAAGCGGAGACTCGTCAGATTGAACTTCAAGATAAAAATTGAACAGGTGGAACTACAAAAGTATAATGCTGAGGATTAACCTCATTTGAAAAGCTCAATCGCAAACTTCTGCTCAGGCTGGTAGAACGTGTCGACATAAAAAAAGACGGTGATGTAAAAATTATTTACAACTTCACCGTCTAAGTAAACCATTTATTTGAAGGGAAATGCCGCTGGAGCCTTTTTGGGTGGCTGGATCATTACACATACGGGAATCTCATCACTACCTTGGTGGGCTCCCTGCTCGTAGCACTCGGTTTAGTTCTAGCATTAGCCGTCTTTGGTATGGAACTATTGAGAAAACGATGTAGACTCTGTTAATTTGTTGTTCTCCAACCTTATTCATGCGCACTGCCACCTACCCATATGTAACCTAGACCATAGACAGTTTTGATGTACTTAGGTGAAGAAGGTTCATCTTCAAGTTTACTCCGTAGTCTTCTAATGGTCACAGTCAAGGCATTCTCATCTACGAACTCCGCATCTTGGGTCCAAATCTTATCCATTAACTGCTCCCGCGTCAAAATGTTACCCTTATTCATCACAAGTATCTTCAATAGCTTCTGCTCCATCTTGCTCAGGATCACAGCTTGGTTATGACTGCGAAAATCCATCTTTCCAAAATCAAATGTCATATGATCGATGGTCAGTTTGTCCCCACTATGTTGATCCGACCTTCTCAATACTGCCATTACCCGGGCGCGCAGTACCATTAAGCTAAACGGCTTGGTAATGTAATCGTCCCCCCAAGCTCAAAGCCTGTCACAATATCAAATTCCATATCATTAGCGGTCAAAAATAATATGGGAACCTTCGATTCTCTCCGTAGCTTCTCACAGAAATCCAAGCCGCTCCCATCAGGAAGATTCACATCAAGTATAATCAAATCGATCCCGCCCGCAGCAAATAATGTCTCAGCCGTAACCAAATCATGAGCTTGTTTAATCCTAATGCCATCCTGAGCAAGCGTGAGCGCAATTCCCTTATTCAGACTAATATCGTCCTCTACTACAAGTAATGTTGTGTTCATATGATTGCTCCTCGAAGAGACTATTTGTAGTCACTAGCATTTCATTAAAATAACATTTTATTTTTCCAAAACAACTGAATGTCCATCTGCCAAAGCATATAGGACACACACCGGCAAAATCTCACCCGCTCTCCCCTTATGATTAACGGATATGATGCAAGGAGAATAATGACCATTGCTGTACTTTCTGTACTAGACCTTACTTTTTAGCTAAAAGAAAACACTTTATGTATTTACCATACTACAATTTTCTGCGAAATTTCCCGGAATCCTCTTTCAAAAACAATCTTAGATTGAAATTCTCATTGACTTAAACAAAAAAACTCAAGTGGTAGCAACTTGAATTTTTCATTCACTAATGACACTCCACATGTTTGGAGACTTCATATTTGAAATTAGACAAGGGTTATCCCTTAAGCAGTTTATTCTACCGCTTAAAGGATAACCCTTGTTATTTAAATCTAAAGTCAGTTTGGACTGACGTTCTTTACTTTACTGGCTCTTGTATGCCAGCACTTTCAGCAGTACCGTTACGGCCTCTGCTCTTGTTGCTTGGGCATCAGGATTGAATTTGTTTGTGCCTGTACCTTCAATAATGCCAAGCTTCTTTATTGATCCGCTCCTGCTTCTTGCGACTTCAACGCATTCATCAGCATCACAACAAATTCCGCGCGTGATTGCAGGCTCCAAAGACACCGAAGGCCCTAGCTCCCTTCATTAATCCGCCAGTCACTACCCAAGTACATGGTAAGTTTCCCACATTTAGGGCACTCCCTCCAGCTTCTGCAGCCATGAGGGAAATAGAACTTCCCCACCACAATATACCGTCTGAAAAGGTCGAAGATCGAATTTCTGCTGCACTGTCATCTTTAAAAATCGGATACATGTTGCGTAAAACTGGCATATCTAAATCATTTAGTTTAGCTGTCTTTCAGCTTGTGTTCTCCTTAGTTTTTCAAGGTCGAACTTGGGTTTCGCTTGCTTGAGAGTAATCGTGGAGAATAGTTACCTGGCAAGGATGTCGTGTATCGCTTCTTAAATCATTCTCGTTTTGCTTGGCGTAAATTCTTGCATCTGCTAAGCTTCAAGATCATCCAGCAGTTTGAATCGTTCAATTCAGAAACAAGAGTGCTGGCATTCATAAAGATCGCAGCAAGAAGGCCGAGTTGCTTGCACGTGTATTCGATCATACGACAGGTAGATTCGCTCGTGGCTACAATATGCTGACGCTTGGGTGGTCGGACGGATTTAGCTTTGCACCGATTGATTTGTCATGTTGAGTTCCGCTATAGCCATACTATAATTGTGTTCGCCCGAGGCTACACCTACTCCTCAGCGCAAAATTGACTCAATACTTGAATTACTTGCTCCTTGTTCATAGGAGCGCCATGCCCCGGAATATAAGTAGTAAATGAAATGTTTTCTAAAAATGCAATATATTCCTTCATTTTTATTGGATCAATCTTACCTTCTTCATGGTAATAATCACCACTGTGTGCATCACCTGCAAATAAAATTCCCGCTTCTTTTAAATAAACAACGCATGAATCTTCTTCATGCGGTCCACCTACCTTAATAATTTGGCAAGTGGTACCCCCTAAGTCCAACGCTAAGGAATTTTCAAAGATAATGGTTCCTGTACTAACCGTAATATTATCAAAGCTATCATATTCTTCTTTCATACAGTTATAGGAAAATTCTATTTCTTCTTTTGTCTCTAAGCGCTTTAAAACAGATTCTTCATCCCACCTCCACCGTTTCATTCGCTTTAGCATTTCATTCGTTAATGAAGATACTATCGTTTCTCCATCAAATGCATGCATACCAAATGTATGATCCTAATGCCAGTGCGTTATAAACGCATATTTGAGATGTGGTAGATGGTTATCATCCAAATGCTTTATAAATGCATCAATATGCGACTCTGAATTTCCACAATCAATCATAATTGAAAAGTTCTCACCTAAAACATACCCCAGAACAGGCCGGTCTGTTTCTCTAACACTTTCCAAATAATAAATACATTTATTTATTTTTTTCAGTTCCATAATATAGTTTTCTCTCCTTAATCCAATGTTTTTTCGTTTTGTTTCTCTGCCAAATTATTATAATTTTTGTTGCAAAAATCCTTCCCATAAATCCATTCTGAAATCACGGATTTTCGATCTAAAAAACATAAAAAACATAGAAAACATAGAAAACATAGAAAACATAGAAAACATAGAAAACAGGTCTATAATAACGAGAGTTTGGCAAAATATCGTTCATTTTTTAGCAGCCCCTCATCTAAATCTCCTGTTGTGGTCAGAACCAGATAATCTCCTTCCGTAACGTTTTGAAGTTAGTCATTTTTAAAAAATCCGATACAAATCATACACTTCCTCCGCGTCCTGATCATGGATGGTATTAATCAGTTTCTTTAGATATTCCTTGCCACGCTTACACACCTGCCTTTACGTTCACGTCTCAAAAATTTATCATTTATTATACCATGATGGAATCCTAAGGCGAACAGATGGCATTGGCAAATCCCAACCGCTGCTTCATTCCGAGCGAATAGGTTCCAACCTTCTGTGTCTTCACATCCGACAGACCGACAATCTCCAGCGTTTCCTCAATTCGATCTATTCCGACTTTTTTTAAGAAAGCAGCGCTGAGCTTCAAACTTTGAACAGCACTCAAATGTGGGTAAAATGTTAGAGTCTCGACAATGCTTCCGACATTGGAGATGGCTGTCTTAAGGTTTTGCTTTATCGATAATCCATTAATCCAGACATCACCTGTTGTCGGAAATACAAGGTTGGTAATCATTCGAATGGTCGTTGTTTTGCCTAATCATTATAGCGACTCATAATGCCAATCTTGTCGTAAACGCTGATGCTGAACAAGTTATTGTTGCAGGTAACAATGGTGAACTTCTATCATATGTTAGCGGATCATTGGAAAACACCTTTAAAAATAGATCATTAACTGACTCTCTATTAAAACAAGGTATACGAGAACATGTGTGTGACATCCTTGAGGGTGGGGAAAGAGCATTTGGAAAAGGAGAACGTAAAGTATGGATTAAAATAAATA
This sequence comes from Paenibacillus sp. IHBB 10380, assembly GCF_000949425.1. Lineage (NCBI taxonomy): Bacteria > Bacillati > Bacillota > Bacilli > Caryophanales > Paenibacillaceae > Paenibacillus > Paenibacillus sp. IHBB 10380. Next base: position 108,776 of record NZ_CP010976.1, on the reverse strand, counting down.
AAGGCCCCTACTTCAAGTAGTGTAGGGGCCTCAGACCGTCGACATTCTATATGCTGATGGCTCTTTTATGCCTTTAATCAAGAATGAATCATGTTATAATGAACTGTAGTCGGATAATGAAGTACGGAAAATTTATATTGGGGGAGGGCGCCGGCATGGACAAGAATGCAGTTTATAAAACAAACAGCTTCTATTGGGATACAAAAGGTAATGACTTTTTAGGAGCAATCGTGCTTCCTTTTTATGGAGCATTTGTCTCAGAAGAAAAATGCCAACTTTTTGGTGATGTCTAAGGAAAAAAGATGCTGGAGATAGGCTGTGGAAACGGTCAATCCTTGCAGTATCAGGGGGACCGCAAAGCATCTGAACTATGGGGTATGGATATATCAGAAAAACAAATCGAAAAGGCAACGCAACATTTGACGTCGTGCGGTCTTTCAGCAAAATTGATCTGCTCTCCCATAGAAGAAGAATGTGGCATACCAGAGGATTATTTTGACTTTGTTTATTCGATTTATGCCATAGGCTGGACCACCGACCTTGAGGGTACTTTTTGCCGGATCGCTTCTTACCTAAAAAAAGACGGCGTATTTATTTTCAGTTGGTCTCATCCTATACACAAATGTGTTGTTGCAGAAAATAATATGCTTGCTTTTAACAAGTGTTATTTCGATGAATCTTGGTATTCGGTATCTCTTGATTTAGCCGGAGAAGGTGTGCTAGCATTATCGGACCGTAAACTATCAACCTATGTGAATGCGTTGGCAAAAGCGGGATTTGTCATTGAGCAAATGATTGAGCAATCTGATGATGAAATTATGCAATCGTGGGACGATAACAGCGATTTTGCAAAAAAAGCAAAGATGCTTCCTTTAACTTTTGTAATCAAGGCAAGAAAGCTATAAGAGTACAGTATAAGCATTTTCCACGCATTATACCATAAATATACAGCGCATACGAAATAATTGTATGCGCTGTTTTCGTGTAAAAACCCCAAATTACCCTAATTTATACTATAATGGTATGGGTGATATACAATGATGGGGATAAAAAATTCGATAGATCAATTTCAAGTAGAAATGCTTTGTCTTGATAACCTTGTGCCGGAAAAACATTTGGTGAGAAAGATTGAAAAAGCGATAGATTTAGGTTTTATTCATGAATTAGTCATAGACCTTTATTCACCATTCGGCAAGGAGAGTATAGACCCCATAGTATTGATAAAGCTTAACATTATTCAGTATTCGCTCCATGCGGCAGACAATCAAAGAAGTTGAAGTAAATGCTGCCTATCGTTGGTATATAGGTTATGGATTATCCGAAAAGATACCGCACTTTTCTACATTCAGTAAGAACTATTCACGGCGTTTTGAGGGTACAGACTTATTCGAGCAGATATTTACAAGAGTAGTAGCTGAAATCATAAAGCATGGTTTTATTGATGAAGAAAACGTCTTTATTGACGGTTGGCACATTAAGGCCAATGCTAGCACCGGTTTCGCGATGAACATCAAGTCCACAGCAACGTTCAAGAATGGGAGGGACAGAATGGTCGCTGAGACAAAAGTATTTTTTTACACTTGGTTATCCAATACAGAAGCCGACAATTGATTTTGCTCATTGATCATACCCCTGTCAAGTAGACAGATGAAAAAAGCTATGCAGCCAAGTTTAGCCTGAAACCGTTGATAGTTATAAAAGTAGATATAATCTTCAACGGCTTGATGTATCTCGGCTTCTGACTTACACTGATGAAGATACAACTTCTCTGTTTTGAGATGCGAAAAGAAGGATTCGATACATGCGTTATCCAGGCAGGTTGCTTTGCGAGAGTGGCTGCCTTTGACGCTGAATGCTTCTAATCGTTTGTTGTACGCTTGAGACGTATATTGGAAGCCCTGATCCGAATGGAGTACGGCTTCCAATATACGTCTCTTTTTCTTGTACACTTATCAACCCGTTACGATAGGAGGATATTTGCCAAGCTACGATCTCATTGTTAAACAAGTCCTGAATTGCCGACAGGTAATAAAAGCGTGTCCCGTCGGAGATATCGACAACCGCATGAATCTTGGGTGCTTTGAAAATAGTTAGTTGTACATCAACATTGCTTGAGGGCGTCAATATGCCTGCCGAATTCCCAACATATTAACAGAAGCGAAGGATAGAAGATAATTTACCAACGAAGTACAATTAAAAAGATGCCAAGGGAGTTATATAATGATAAATAAATTACCGATGTTTAACCCTACAATTCAAACTTATCCTAAACATGCGCATATTACATCTATACTTGCTAAACATAATAATTTTAATGAGTGGCTTTTCAATAATCATATACAAATATTCTGTTTAACTTATAACGGTGAGACAAATCATGATACTTATTTAGATACTTATGAACCTTTGCATAGAGTTTATTATCCTTTATTAGAGATGCAATCGATGAGTAAAGATCTATTAAAAGCAAATAATATAGACACTTGTGATTTTATTGTTAATTGCATTAATTCGGGGTACTATATTTATTTAAGTGTAGATACTTATTATATACCTACTTACTCTAGTAAAGAGCATTCAACTCATGATCTCTTTCTTTTTGGATATGATTCTGATCGAAAAGTGTTTCATGCAGCAGATTTTTTTAACAGCCACTATACTCATGAAGATATAGGTTTTGACTCTATGAAATTAGCTGTAGAGAGTTTAGGTACAGGCTTGAATGACTTTAAAGATGTACAACTGTTAAAGATAAATGAGAAGCCTATTAATCCTCTATACTCATTAGATGTTGAGCATCTTAAGAATAATTTACATGATTATTTATATGAGAAAGACACTTCTTATAGATACAAAGAGTTTGAAGGTCCATTTAGTAAGGATGATAATAGAACTTGGGGATTGGGTGTATACAACACCCTTTTAAAAGTTCTCAAAGAAGAAATAATCCCGAGTGTAACTTTAAGGTCTATTCATGCTCTATATGAGCACAAAAAACTTATGAAGATGCGTGTGAAATTTTTAATTGAAAATAATTTCATTAAATCGCATTCTGATTTAATAGATTGTTTTGAAAAGGTAGAACATGATGCACTTATTATTAGAAATGTGCTTTTAAAATCTATGCACAATAACAAACATAATGATAAAGTATCGATTTTATTAGAACAATTAAGAATATCAGATAGGGAATCGATTGAAAAAATAATTGAATCAATTTCATAATTCCCAAGTCTTGATCTATATAAATTAAATGAAGATATTTATATTTTCATAATTAAACGATCAAAGATTCAACCGACGATTGTTTACGTTACTTGAGGGCACAGGCGTTAGTGGGAATCTGATAGAACTTACGAAAATACGTTATTCATCTCATCATGAATTAAGTTCCGGGCTAGCCCCCCTCTGTCACAATAGTTGTAGTACCTCTCAATAGAATGTACAGTAGTTAAAATAGAGAATGAGGTGGAGCACACGAGATAAGTTTTCCATTCTAGTAGAGACAGCCACGTTAAATGAGATCGAATTGTCTGAGTACTGTAGAACGAAAGGTCTGTTTGTAGAGCAAGTGGAAGCCTGGCGTGATGCTTTTGTGCAAGTAACGGAGGCGTTGCAGAACAAGCTACAAAACCACAAAAGGAACTACGTGACAAAGAACGCGAGATGAAGTCACTAACTCGTGAATTAAAAAGAAAAGATGCCACATTAGCTGAAGCGGCAGCCTTACCGGTGTTGCGAAAAAAGGCCCGAGCGATCTGGGGGGACCCCGAGGACGAATGATCCAAGTCTCAAATCGTCAGTTAACCATCGCATTTATTCAAGAGGCTGTGATCCTGTCGCCATCAAATTGGAATTGATTCTGAAAATCCCGATATCGATAAGATTGTGGCAGGTATTTAGATTTACCGAGATTATCTATAAAATCAGCGTTATCTTAACAATGAAATTTTCTTCCTATTGGATAGTGAGAGTCGTGTCCCCTGCTATGTAAGACTAATCCTAACTCCGCCTGATCACTTTAAACTTTTAACTCGATAAAGTTCATTTAATAAAGATCTCAACACGTTTTCTTCATTTGTTCGAATATCTCCGAGGGAAGAGATTATTTTTTTAATAATAGCCGTATTTTTTGTTAATGCAAATTTTAATAATAAGTTGAGAAGGATTAAACATTTTTTTCAATTTCACTATAATTCATATAAAATTTATCCACCTGTCTTATATAGTTTTACTTACCCATATATTGAATATGTTGTAACATACATGTTTTATGTTCCCATAAAGTATGTAAAATTCTTATGTCGATTTTGACCACGTCAGATAATAACAAATCGAAATATTTTTCAAATAATCGTATATATCAAGCCCATAAACATAATCATCGCTAAATGCTTCAGACAAACGATAATATGAATATGATGTACGTTTTGAAGATATGTAATCGTTTATGATATCCATCACAATATTGATATCATAATTGTAGGAGACATTATTATTGATTTGCAGTAGATAATTATTTTCCATATAGTCTTCAGTAGTTTCCATTTTTTGAAAAGATTCAACATAATGTTCAAATGAAATCTCATCTTGTTCATACTTTCTATTTTTAGTAAAATTCGATATGTTAAATGTCCTTTTTAAAGGATTATACCCTAAAATCATCACAGCATGTGGGCTTTTCCATTTTTGAAAAGGTTCAGTATTAGGGATGAAAAATTCATCGAGATGGATGAATAAATAGTAATTCATATCAATACATTTCTTTGTGAACCCTATGATATCTGAATGACATTTCATTAAAATTTCTCTCTTAATATTCTGAGAATTAATCCAAGGATTATATTCTACTAACCAATTGAAGGAACCAAAGTCTAAAAAAATACCAGTGTAATTTTCCACATTTTTTTTACATACTAATGGAACGTAATAAGTATAGATCCACGGCTTGGAATTTGGTAAACCTGTGATTATAGATAAAGGATATGCATGTCTCGGATAAGATGCGATGAGAGGATAATGCCAGCTTAACTTTACATTAGACATACTACGACTCCCTATATTCAATTTTTTGACTCTATGGTCTTTTACACTCTTCTGGACAGAAAAATTGTGTTCTAGTAAACACAAACATTACATTCATTTGAATTCAAATGTAATTGTGGATCAAACACTGAATTCAACACTTGGGCAATCGCTTGTTGGATGAGGCGGTCTTATACGGTAGGAATTCCTAGTAACCTCACACCTTTGCCATCGGGTTTCGGGGTTTCGGGATTTCGACCCTTCGGACTGGGCTAGGTTCATAGGTTCCAACCTCTATCGCTTGCCGAATTTGAAACCAGTTTTGTAGAATGTGTTCTCGTAAGGATTTTACGGACATGCCATCTACGCCGTGGCTTCATTTATTTGCTTAGACACGCTTTAAAGCTGACAGTAGGCTTCCCCGTGATAGTAACTCCTGAATCATCCATTTACTCCTCCTTGCGTGAATTTTTTCTTTCTTTGTGCCATCGGTAAGCTCTACCCTCGCCAAGTCCCCCACGGATTCACCGCTTCTTCCTTCGAGTAAGTCCTTTCGGATTGTCTGCATTGCTCACCCTTGAACGCTGAATTATTCAATTCCTATTTCATGTTCAGCCCTTCCGCAGATCGTTGCAACAACCTGCGTACTATGGCGTCTGCTGACTTCTGTAAGTTCAGCCTACTCTCACAAGTAGGGTTACGAAGTTCACTTCGCTTGCCATACAGATCTCCCCAGGTAAGAACGCTATCTTCCTCTCCATCTATCTGCTTCATTTACTCTCGTACATCTCGACAGTATGGACTTTGGTTTGTATAGCAAACTCATCCAACGTACGTTAGCCTTATATGAAGTTCGTGTTCCTCAGACCAGAGATTTGCCGCCGGCTTCCTTCAGATTCCACCTCACGGTGGACACGCTTGCCTTAAGCTAATGGCTACTACTGCCTTCACCACTCGGGACTTTAACCCTAGAAATAGTGCCCATGCTGGGCGCACTACAACAAACCCAACGCCTACGTGGCATTGGGTCGAATTTCACAAAAACTGTATTCGTTTTGCAAGGCTCTCTACTACTCTACTCGCAAACTTTTTTAAATACCCAGCAGAGATCCAGAGATCCGTAAAATTATTTATACGACCAACATCATTGAGAGTTATCACCGTCAGTTACACAAGGAAACGAAAGGGAAAACATCTTCCCTACAGACGATTCCTTACTGAAAATGCTTTTCTTGGCTACGATGATGTTACCCGTAAATGGAAAGGGCGTGTACATAATTGGGGACAAATGCTCCTACAACTATTCGTATTTTTTCCGGATCATATCTGGCAGTATCTTAGATAACTTTTCTCCCCTCGGGGAGGAACTATTAAAATAGTTACACAAAAGATTTGACAGATCCTAGACAAACCCCTGAACAGCCTCTTATATTATTTGTTTGATCTTTAATATCAAGTTTTTTAGAATGTCCTCTTCTTGTTGTTCTATTTGTTTAATGAGTACACTCAACTTATCCTTTTCATAAGTTCCAAAAGCGTTAGTAATATTAAATTTTAGAGTATTATTAAATAATATATTAGCTGTCTTTACCAGTTTCTCGCTACTAATAATAAGTTCATCTATATTCTTTATATATCCCATTTTTTCCAAAAAATTTATTCGTTCTAATAAAGCCACTTTGTGTTCAAGTAACAAACGAAAAACTCTTATGTCCCAAAAAGTAGTATTCGCCTTAATGTAGGATATTATATATTCATACACATCTTTTCCATAGGCATCTTGTTCGTTAATTGGAATATCAAAGTATTTAAACTGTGCATCATTCTTACCATTTAAAAAGTCTTCCATTTGATTTAATATAAATGAAACATTAAAATGGAAATCTTCCTTTTCCGGAATTATTAAGCCGAATGTTCTTTGCTCTGTATTATTCATAGAAGAGCAAAATATAAAAGCATCGCGAAAATCATCATAAGACACCTTTTCGGGAACAAATTGACCTTCTCTGTTATAACCTACTACATTTAGTATCTTTTCATCATCATCATAACCTATTATTAGAATATCATGTAAAAAGCTTTTTGAATAATAGGCATGCCGGTTTGGTAAGAAGTATTCGTTGATATATGTATTCACATAATATCCATGATTCAATGAAACGATAATAAACTGAATTGGATCAGTAATATCTTCAACAAAGGATTTTGAAAGATAAGTTTTGCTTAAAAAAGGGTTTCTTAATACTGAAAAAACTAGCTTATGGTCTTCTAAGTTTAAATCTGTTTTAGGGCAACATAATTGAAAATAATTCATATGATACCATGGTATTGCCTCTTCAATGGTTGACGTTATTCCTAAATCACAAGCTAGATAGTTGAATGTCCTAATAGGAGGCACTAAAAAGGGTAGCAGCTTTTTCATAATATCTTCTCCTCGAAAAATGTTTTATGCTTAATTTCTACTTTGCTTCTGTAACCCAATTCCATAGGAACTGACGATGAAGGTCGTCTTTAACCGTCATTACTCTAAAAAATCGAGTGGATTGCGATTATCTCCAGCGACCTAAGCCTGACAGCCTAGGGACATTCTGGTCATCATGTGTGGAGTGCTCTTTCTGGTCGGAAGATCCTCTGGAGCTTATTAATCTAATATACTTATTCTAGGATCCTATGACAATAAATCCAAACACAGGGGGGGGAATTTATCCAAATTTCATCTACTTAAATTGGTCTCCGTCCTTTTCAATTTATAAAATATAATTCTTAAGAAGGGAAGGATAGAGAGATACTAACTTTCACAAAATAGTGTTTTTTGAAGCCATTAAGGTTGAATTTAACTAATTCATCACTTCAGACTCTTGATCTAAAATAAAAAAATGTCCTTCTTCAAACTCTTCGAAATGACACGACCATTAGTTTCCTTTTTCCAATTTATTAGTTTTGCCCCTTCACTACTTGTATCTTTATTACCGAATAAAATAAACAAATCGTTTTTTAATTTTCTATGATTACTTGCGATATACTCTTCTGTTATTTTATAATCTGCTCTTAGAATAGGTCCAAAGAGAGCTGTGAGTTCATCATTATCAAAAACCAACGCATTTGTCCCTCCAAGATCAATTATTTTTTCATAAAAAAATTTATCTGGTAGTAAATGAATTTGATTATTTTCTCTTTCTGTAGGGCAGGAGCATCCTGATATAAATATAGTTCATCGCCCGGCTTTAATCCTAATTCTTGAATATGATTTAGGACTTGTAGCGTCCTTCTATAAAAAAATGGTATGGAATATATTCTTCTTTTGTATCACTGTAAATGAAAGTTATGCCTTTATCTTCAATCGTTTTTATTTCATGAAACATGCTTGTTAAAGTGCTATTTATCATATATATATCCTCCCAGTCCTAAGTGTGTAAATATAGCAATTAAAAAATCATAAATTTAAGTTTTAGATCATTAATTTTAAAATTATCAATATAACAAACATTGGATTTATTAATACGCTAGAGCATGACAACTATAAATTATGCCTCTATCAGTATAAGAGTTGAGTGTAAACTATTAAATGGTTTAAGCTTATGTGAATGGTGAGGTAGGTAAATCTAACAGTACACTCATGGGCTCTCTCTAACTGACTCATTTCATTCTAATACTATTGTCTTACAAATAAATAACATCATCTGCCCAATTTACCACATCCGGCCGATGTGTGATAAATAATACTGCTCTTGTTTGACTTGTAAGTTTCACTGTCTTAAATATATGCTCTTCCGTATCCTTATCAAGGGCTGAAGTAATTTCATCCAATAATAGTATAGGCGCTTCTTTTACTAGTGCACGAGCAATTGCAATGCGTTGCTTTTGCCCACCAGATAAGCTTTTCCCATTATCAACTAAAATAGTGTCATATCCATCCTTTAGGTTAGTAATAAACTCATCTGCACCCGCCATTTTGGCTGCCATGATAATTTTATCTTTAGTTGCATGAAGGTTTCCAAACTGTATATTTTCCAAAATCGTCCCCCTAAACAAGAATGGTTCTTGTGGAACATAGGCCGTATAATCCCTAATATTTGTATAAGTCTCTTCATTACTACTAAAGGAAATCTGCCCTGCATCAGGAGTATAGAGACCTAAAATTAACTTCATTATTGTACTTTTTCCTGACCCACTTTCTCCCAGAAGTGCGGTAAGGCCATTTCTTTTTAAAACGAGGTTAAAGTCTGACAAGACTGTAGATTTTTCGTCATACCCAAATGATAAATGATTTATTACAAGTGGATACTGTGTATCTGATTGTTCATAAATTAAATCATTCATACTTTCTTTTGGAGTATCAATGATCTCAAAGAGACGTTTTACTCCGGCAATGTTTCCTTGCATACCGGCAATAAACTGTACACATTCCACAAATAACATATCAGCTGTTCCTTTAAGTGCCATCAGTGCAATAACTGTACCCCAATCAGATAAATCATAATATACAAACAACGCACCTACAAAAATTATCGCCACATAGGATACCATGTCTACTGTGGTTAGTGCAGATTTCATTATTGCATTAATTTTTCCACTTTTTAGCTTTATGTCTGATTCTGCTTTTGCCGATTCCTCAAAAGCAGTTTCTTTACTTTTTTGTAAATTAAAAATCCTTATGGTTTTTGCTGCTCTTATAAGCTCGTACATGTCCGTAGTTGTTTTAGCCAAACGTTGTTGTTGCTCTGTACCAATCGTTTCAAGTCGTTTTGAAAAATAGGAAGAGATCAGTACAGAACAAGAACCTAGCGCAAATACTATAATGGCAAACCGCCAGTCAATGACTACCATAATGATGATACCGCCAATTCCTCCAGATGCGCTGCGCAATAATTGAAAAATAGTTCCATGGTATATATCAGAAAGACAACGGACATCATTTGTAAGCGCCGATAATATATCACCTGAGGATTTACTATCATGATATTTCATTGGAAGACGCACACTATGTTCGCACAAATCTGTCTTAAAATCGCGCAACGTAGCTTTAGCTATTTTTTCAGTTATATATGTAGATATGGGAGCATAAATCCACCAAATTAAATAATTAACAATAATAAACGCCATTGAAGTCCAAAATGCTCTAATATCTCCATTTACAGTTGAATTAAAAACACCCTTAATGCCAACCGTATACAATACTGTACAAAAAAACTCAACTAAACAAAATAAATAGATGAAATTCATAAATCTGTGTTTCTTATTATCCATAAGTGATACCACACGTACAATTGTCATTATATTAAAGTTTTTGAATAAGTTCCTCATAATTCGATCTTCCTTTCAGCAATATCAATCAGCGTCTGGCGGTGGGCAGCTATGATAATCAACTTATCTTTTGACACTTTTTTGATCGTTTCAAGGATAACTGATTCGGTTTCAATATCAAGTGCACTTGTAGGCTCATCCAATAACCAGATCTTACTATCTGACAAAATTGTCCGTGCAAGTGAAATTCTTTGTTTTTGGCCGCCCGAAAAGTCTGCATTTCCGTCACCTACTAGTGTGTCAAAACCAGCCGATAGCTCAGACACAAAAACATCTGCTCCTGCTAACTTCATAGCATTTTCTACTTCCTTGTCCGATGCTAAAGGATTAGAGAGGCGTACATTGTTTAAAAGTGTATCTGCAAATAAATAGCTATCCTGTGAAACGACCGAAATTGCACCACTGACAACTATTTCTCCTGTTTGTGGCTCATATAATCCTGAAAGCAGATCCAATAGCGTTGTTTTACCACTTCCTGATTTACCACAAACCGCTACAATTCCTGGACCTGTATGCTCAAATGATATGTTAGAAATGATAGGCGCATTGTCCATGTATGAAAAAGATACATTATTAAGCCTTACACTAGGCAAGGTATTAGTGTAATCCGAAATCTGTTTTACAGGCTTTTGTTGGTGTAACTTTTCCATTTTCACTATTCGATTAATCGAGGCGATACTGTAATTCAATCCATTTAAAAGAAATGGAAAATATACGGTTGGGCCAATGATAAAGGTCAATAGATCAAAAACAGATATGAAGGTACCAATAGAGAGATTGCCTTCAACCACCATATATCCGGCGAAGAACAAATATGTAATCCTAGGTATCATTGATGTGGAAGAGCATGCTGTTTGCATAAGTGAATTCCAAATGGATACCTTTACATCCGCTTGATAGACTTTTTCATATTCGTGTCTAACCTTTTCTTTTATAAGTTTTTCTGCGGAAAATGACTTGACTATTGGGATAGAGGACAATATTTGTTCTGCTACGGATAAAGCTCGACCTTCGCTATCGGCACAAATAGGATACAATTTATTCATTTTTTTATTTAATGATAGCGTAAAGAATATTCCAATAGGCGTGTATATGAATGTGACCAGAGCCAGTATCGGGTTAATAAAAAGCAGGTATATAAAAGCGCCTATAGCCATTGAAAACTGCGAAAATATACTGATAAGGTCTCCACCTATAAAGGAACAAACCGTTCCAATGTCTGAATTTACAGTTTTTAACGTATCACCTGTTTCTAACTGGATCATCTCGCCATACTCAGCGTTAAGTAACAAATGAGAAGCGTGTTGCTTTAAATCTTTCCCAGCGAATGCCGCAAGTCTTGATACACATATTCCGCTTATATATGAGAGCACAAGATTGGCGATAATTAATAGAATAAACTTTAGAAGTGAAATCAGGATCATCCACTTATTTCCTGAGCTTGTATAATCTATTAACAGCTGAGTTGTTTTTGCTAGCATAAGACCTGATCCAACTGTAATCAATGTGATACCTGCCGCTAATATAAACCATTTTTGATGAGGTTTTATGACCTTCCACAAAAACTGTAGGGCTGATTTGTATCTATTTTCATTCTTTCTCACACTTACACCTAACCTTTCCAACATATATTAACGATTTGATTGAATGATTTTCGCATGTCTTACATCTAATTATGGAAAGGAATTCCAAATTTATGATAAATTTCTTTAATAACACTATCTGTGTTCCCTTTCAAATGGGACAACGCCATTTGGAAAAGGGACGTGACTTGTTTTAGTTTTTGCATATCTATCAAACTGTCATCATGGAGGTTCTGAAATTCCTTTATATAAAACTGCAATTCATTGCTTAATTCAGTTCCGAATGTGGGGATTTCAGCCATCGTCACCGTTCTGCCTAGCATTTCTTTACATAGAAGCAGCCTTCTGTGCTGCAATGACTCTATATTGTAACTGCGAAACTTTTCGAAGTCATCAGAGTTAATTATCTGGTAACACCTTGAATTAGGACAGTTTTTGCTTAGCTGTTCTGGAAGCACCCTTGTAGAGCTGAACTGAAAATACATCCTAACACCTTGACTATAGGGATAATTCATACATCTACGCATATCAATCTTTTCTGTCAAATGCCTAACTAGATCATACTTCATATTCTCCTGTCCTAATGGCAGTGCGGTAACATTTGAGATAATTGGTACTTTTGATGGTAAGAATGTAACTCGATCAACATAGCTGTAGAATTCCGAACATACTGGATTTAAAGCTGGAGAATGATAAGGCGCTGCTACAGCAATAGGAACAGCTTTATAATCTTTAAGATAGGAGCATATCTCTTCACGGGTATAGTTATCATATGAAATGATAATATCCTCTTGGGAGTTTATAATGGAAACTCCCACATACCGATTGCTACCGCTTAAAGTCTCACATAGTGCCTCAAGGCTGCTGAGGTTGGAATAAGGACACTTCACATGTAACATACCACAGGAATGACCTTCAACAGCTTTTTGAACTAATTGAGTACGAAACGCCACCAATGAAAGAGCCTGCTCAAAAGAAAGAATTTCAGCACTTACTAACGCATTATAATGTCCTAAACTATGACCGAATAAATAAGAAGGTTTAAACTCTAAATATTCCTGATAATATTGATAGATGAGATGATTAAGTACAAACACAACAATTGGCATATATCGAAAACTATTTATATGCTCCTTACTGCTAAGTATGTTTTTCAAATCGTAACCGACAACCTCATTTGCACGTGCTAACCATTTATTCGCTCTAGGGTATAAATTGACTAGTTCCTTAAACATATTTTCACTTTGTTTTCCCTGTCCATCAAAACAATACGCTACATTCATATCTTCACCTCTGTTTCTTCTACTCTTCTGCTTTAGGATTATAAGTCAAATAAGAGAATTGGCAATTTCTGCAAATATCTGGTGCTCCAGGTTGCAATTTGATTTTTTTAGCCATAGCCAACATATTTTGATATCTTTCGCTACTTATTACATCATATAGTGATGTCTCGATGATATTACCTAAGCGGTATGTATTTTTCCAATCATGGGTACACAACGCCACTTCTCCATAATGGTCAATTGGTATTTCTAAAAAAACTTTTTTACATGCAACTAAATTCTCATATTTACTTTCGTATATCTCAACACGTTCATCCATTTTGGCTGAATTGATTACAACATCTCGGTGCCTGTCTTTCACTCTATTCAGAAGGTCGCGATTCTTTTCGTCATAGCATGTCAAAATGATCTTATCGAACATATCAAGTGAATACCCCAATCTTTCAATATGAGGTATCAAAAGTCCATTACTCCAAAGCAGAAAACGATTGTTTGGCAATTTTTGTATTACTTGCGAGATTTGTTTGATGTACATTAACGGCTCATTATAATGGTGAAACGCTACATATCCATCAAATTTTAAATCGTTGGCATGATGTACCGCCTCACATATTTTTTCAACGGTAAGCGTCGGTTTATTCTTTGGACGTTTGATATAGTTAATAGGGCAGTTATCATGTGCCGATTTCAAGTTGCAATCCGTACCAATTTCAAACGATAATAATTGAAGTAAAGACAAATCAAACACCATACTCATACACTCTCCTTAGTACTTTCAGACTTTTTTTTATGCAACAGTTCTTCTACCAACTTATGGATAGTATTGTACGGCATTGCTGCCTTCATTTTCATTGAGACAGCTTGCACTCGATTCAATATCACTTCATTGCTGTAAAGGGAAGTCACAGCTTCTCCAACGGTTTTTATGCTTGCCTCCCGCTCTTTTAAGAAAAAACCCAATTTTTCTTTTTCAACCCACCGAGCATTAATAAATGCGTCATTTGCAAGAGGGATCATCAGCATTGGCACAGAAAAGTAAAGAGATTCCATAATACTGTTTTGACCAGCATGAGTAATAAAGAGGTCGGCTTTTTCTAAAATATCCAACTGACATACAGTTTCGGCAACATGTATATGCCCAAATTGTTTATATTTTTCACTTAATAATTCGGCGGCAGACCCTGCGCTTACATAAATTTGAAAATCCCTATCTTTTAAAGCATCTATACATATAGACAATAATTCCTTTTTAACCATAATGGTGCCAAACGAGATGTAAATTATTTTCTGATTCACTTGTTTCTTCTCCAAGGCTCCACCTACCTTCTTAATTAATGGGCCTATAAAATGGTAGGATTCATCTAAATTTTCTTCATAGCTACAGAATTCCCTATTAATATAAACGATATTGCGCATTCCTTTAGAACAGAGTAGATCTACAAGTGTAAAACTGGAATCCAAACTGTATTTTTTCCGTATTGCCTTTTCACACATGCGAAGTGTGTTTAAGTTTAACTGTTGAATCTCACTCTTATCAGAAGTATATCCTTCAAAAATAGTGTTACTGTCTTTAAGGAAAGATTCTTTCAGCAATGGCTGTGTAGTGACTGAGGATATATAAGGAATATCAAGTTGAAGAGCTATTTGTTTTCCCCAAAAAGCAAAAGAATCATATATAATTAGATCCAATTGCAATTTTCGATAATCCTCGATGTGGTCAAGGTATTCATTGTTACAGGTCAAAATTCCATCAGCAAAATAATAAATTGCGTACAAATCCTCTAATTCCACTTTCTTACTTGCTTGTTTAAAAGAGGTAAATCTGCAGTCAAGAAATTGGAGACCAACAAAATCCTGTACTTTATATTCATCACTGATGTCAAAGAAAACGTTGTGGCTCTGTTTTACAAGATATTCCGCAATATGTAGCAAACACTTCGTGTGTCCATAATACGGAAATGAAAAAATCATAATATTGAACATTCTAATTCACCTTGTATTACACACATTCTTTTCACAATTTCCTTTCTCGCTGATGCATCATATGTTTTTCCCTAGTAGGGTCTCCAAATCCTCTAACTCAATATCTTCATCAATATACGTAATATTTGTTTTAATATCCTGGGAGGAGTTGTCAAGTAAGTATTTCAGGCCCTCCATATACTCGTTTATAAAGTTCAAGGGTTCTTTATACTTTGCTGTGTTGGTCGTGATCCAAATTGACAGTTGGTCATCACTTTCGAAGAACATGTCCACTTCCATAAAATAATCAAGTAAATCATCATATTTAAAGCTTTGCAGTTCCTCTTTAAGCTGCTTTATTTTAAAAGCATCGTACTGAGACCTCATTTGTCCGAGATAATTGAATCGAACTACTTGATTTAGATCCTCATAATATTCCAAAGCTGGAGGTAAAGACTCGTGAAAGTTAATGGCAATATTATTTGTAAAGCTTACATAGTTAAAATGTGTCATCCATCCAACAACATGCTCCAAGCCTTCCCCAACATGTTCTCTACCATGCCCTTCCAATTCAATCGAAATACGCTCGAGCCCATAAGATTCCATACATTGTTTAGCAAACAAAGTGTATAGGAGAGACTCAACCGATATATGATGGTTTTCACTGGAATGTGTCAATTTATCACGCAAACCTTTTTGTTCAATGGAATACATATATTTTTCTTTACTACTCTGATTACATAATTTAGAGAACAATTTCCCTTGACACTCCTCATTTTCCTGAAGAATGTAATCTGCATAACTTGCAGCTTCTGGTAGAACTATCGCTTGATCAAGTTTATCTACATAGTTCAGTAAGTACTGCAAATCTTGCAAAAGGATATTCCATGAAACGTAATCAATGACAAGGTGATGAATAATTATTCTGAAGGTTTGTAAACTCAACCTGTCTACACGTATCAGAAGATCATTGTATAAGTTAAACTCCCTATCCTCGTTGCATAAACCGCCATGGTTAAGAATGGAGATTTCATTCATACGATGTTTTGGGTTGTAGTATAAATGTTGTTTGTCCTCACTGAGATTCATAGTCAAGGTTGGGTGCATAGCTAGCATCCGATTAAAAACATCTTGAAGTTTCTCCACACTTATTTGGTTGTTTAGTTCGATCACTATCGAATGACTGCTGGTATTATTCATAAGACTCTGCGTCTCAACAAATCTACGAATAACAGAAGATAGTCGAACCTGTCCATAATAAGCATCCTTCCCCCTTATTTTGGACTGCTCTTTCTGCATTTTTCCAGCCAATTCGCGCAAATCTGTACTAGTAAGTATGTCATTCACTTGGACAGTGTAGTGGTAGTTCTGCAGATTTTGAACAGTAATAATTGCTTTAATCGAGTCTCCCCCAAGCCTGGTAAAATTGTCGTAAACAGATAAATCTGTAGTGTTAAGCACTTGAGAAACTACTTTTAGTAGAACTGCTTCGTCTGGTGATAAATCTTCAAAATAATCTTTATTTAGCTTGCTCTGGTAATTCCTTTCTATCCGTATTTCCCACAACCGCCGATAGTCTAATTTACCATTCGTCGTCAAAGGTAACTCATCTACTTGATAAATTTCACTTGGAGTCAGATAACTCGCAAGATATTTTGAGAGATAGTCCCGTAGACTATATTCCGAGTAAGTATATCCATTTTTCCAAACCGTATATAAAACTAGAATAATAGATCCATTCTCTTCTTCAACATCGACAACACAATCAATTATCGCTTCATTTCTCATAGTAATTGTGGAAATTTCAGCAAGTTCGACCCTGTATCCTCTTATTTTCACCTGACTATCCATGCGTCCAAGATATACCATCGTATTATCAGACATATATTTTGCAATATCACCTGTTTTATACATCATTTGACCCGGAGAAAAAGGATCAGGTAAAAATTTTTCTTCTGTTTGTGTAAAATTGTTATAGTAACCCTCGGCTAGACATCTGCCTGATATATATATTTCTCCTGTAACATACTTCCCGACTGCTCTACATTTCCTATCCAGGATATAAATACTTACATTATCAATTGGTTTACCTATCGGGACTGCCCCATCCGCTGTAATACCATCATATGAATAGTACATACAACCGATTGTAGCTTCTGTAGGACCATATTCGTTAAAATATTGTATTTGATGATTAAAGCAGCCAATAGATTTTTCCACCGTTTCTCCTAGAAGTTTCTCGCCTCCTACAATAAACGCCCTAATACTGCTGTTTGAATAGGATCTGCTATTCAACAAATTAAGATGTGATGGTGTCACTTTAACGATAGTGGCAATATTATCTTGAACAATACTAAAGATAGGGTGCGATAATAGTTTACTTTCCTGATATATTTTTATAGCAGCCCCGAAACAAAGTGGTAGAAATAGTGAGGTCAGTGTAAAGTCAAAAGCCAAAGTAGAATACAAAGGAAAAGTATCCATGTTTGATACAGAATATGCATGTCCGGCCCACAAGAGATAATTAAGTACTGCTGTGTTTGAGACGACTACACCCTTTGGTGACCCTGTAGTTCCCGAAGTGTAAATCATATACAAAGTTTTCCGTTGTTTATCAGAGAACTTCGGTAGGCTGGTACAATTTCCGCAACTAAATTCTCCATAAAGATCCACAACTGTGTAATTTGATATTTTCAATTCCACATCGGTAAGAATTAATTTAGGAGTCACTTCATTAATGATGTAACTTTTTCGTTCATCAGGCCATTCTTTGTCAAGTGGTACAAATACCGCGCCTATATACGTTATTGCATAGATTGTAGCTACTAGTTCAACAGAGTGCGACGCATTTAGCACGACTATATCACCCTGCCGGACCTGTAACTCGTTTAAACCGGCGGCATATTTCATAATTAGTTCATAAAGCTGCTGATAAGTATATGTGGTTTCTTGATCTATAATCGCAATAGTGGAAGGATTAGAAGTTACATTGTTCATAAACATGGAAAATATCCCATTTTTATGAATTTTCTCTGTATGATCATAAACCTTTATCAATTTGTGTTTTTCTTTTTCTGAGATATAGTTTATATCTCCAATTTCCCCATCATTTCTTGTAATGCACAAACATATTTTTTCTAAAACTGAAAATACTTCATTAATCATCGCCTCATCATAACTATCCAGCCTATAATCAAACGCAACATTAATTCGGCTATCTGATTCCCACCCGTATACGATCATCTGAAGCTTATACTGCTGGCATCCGGAGTAGACGTTGTGATATGTTGATTTAATTCCACAAAACATTTCGGCAAACTCCATATTATAAAAGTTTATCGAATATTCGTATGTGTATCCGGAATCATTTCCTATATCCTCTTGGAATTTTTCGTAAGGATACTTAACGTGTTTACTTTCGGCCCTCAATTGGCTTTTTACCAATTTCAGATATTCGGATATGGTCATCTCGTCACAGATATTTAAAATGAGAAGTAGCATGTTGGTAAACATACCCACAGTATTTTTCTCGTTAGCATTTTGCCGATTGTAAATCGGTACTCCAATATTCACGTTGTCATTCTGGTCAAAATATCGAATTAGTAAGGAAAAGGCAGCTGTAAATAAATGATTAATACTGTATCCATTTTCATTTGCGAACTTATGCATGGATTCAATTAATTCCTTAGAGAGAATGAATGTTTTCCGTTCTCCTCTCGTATTTACTGACGATTTGCATACTTTTTCTATTGATGATATTTCCTCCCTCTTTTGAAGTAAATATTCGTAGCTTTTTAGAGAATGACTTGATTCAATATATGCTTGTTCCCGTTTAAGAACATTTTGGAAATCAAAAACATTAATACTTGGATGTAATTCCTGAGAACATTTATCATAATATTCACTTATCTGACGTGCTATCACTGCCATAGACCAGCCGTCAGAAATAATATGATGTAATTTAACAATTAGAATAGAAGTTCCATCCGAAATTCCACATATTTCAAAGTAGAACAGAGGGGACTCATATAAGTTGAAGGGCTTTTTAAACAACTCGGATACATAATCGAAATACTCACTGGGGTTAAATTCCTTATGTGGAATGTTTATGCATCCCGGATCGACAACATATTGAAAAGGTCCAGAGTCAGTCTTGGTTATCATTGTCCTGAAAGCTGACTGTCCTTGGACTAAATAGTTGATTGCCTTTTCTAAAATGCGATATTCAACCATATCAGACAAAAGAATATATCCGCCGATATTAAAAAGCGGAGAATTGTTATAGAGACATTCGGCATTATAAACTCCTTTTTGTGAATAAGTTAATCGATTCATGACAACCTCCGTATCTTATTCGGTAGTCCTGTAGTAAGCATGTTCCTGCGAACTTTTTCTCCACTTTCACCAATAAGATTATTCTTAACCAATTTCACACGGGACCTGAGATATAAATCATTCATTTGGGCTAAGAGAAGACCGTAGTCATCAGATTGGTACAACTCGTTATTAATATAGGACTGTGCTTGGATATAAGAAATACACTGGTTAAGCATATGCAGAAATCTACTGTCTCGCTCTTTCTCAGAAATATCGAATGAATCAATTGAATTGATATATTGTAAAGACAAATCAATTATCTCTTTTGTTCTTGTAAAGCTTTCGTCAAAAACAGTTTTAGCAGCACCGACACTTCGTATTTCATCTTCTTCAAGAGGAAATACTTCCATAAACTCAATAGTAGATTTTGTCCCGAAGTTGTTCTGATAACCGTTATAGGCTGCTTTCATATCTTCAAATTTAATTTCTTGCTTTTGATAGGAAAGGCTCTCGGCATTTTTTTGCTCCAGTACATAAAATATTTCCTTGCTTTTCTCATAACCAATAACAAGTAGACTATGTTCACAGTGAATACGCTGATACATATCGGATCTGATAGGAAGATAAAAGCAATCAACAGACAAAATCACTGGATGACCATTTTGCAAACTTGTGATAGTTGGTTCAAAGCAGTCCTGCAATTTTCTCTGTACATTGACCGCCAGGCCTAGTGAAGACATAATCTCTTCAAAATCGTTAGGAGCATTGTATTTAATGTCAAATCGTCCGTCATTCCAATCAGCATAGGCTTTATATTTACAGATAAAACTACTGACGGGTACTTTATAATATGAAAGTACGGAAAACAAGGAAGAGTAGAAACAATTGATAAAAAGAAATTGATTGAACGGTTCAATAGCATTTAGAACAACTTTATTCTCCCCGCTCATTTGTTCAATCAACTCAGCTGTCTGACGTATATTCATGACGGAGTATTGAAAATTTTCATCGAGTACTATTTTGTACTTTTTTTCTATTTCTAAAGCCAGTTGAATAGCACTAATTGAATTTCCACCTAATGAAGTGAATTCGTCATCTAAGCCTATTTGACGAATTCCTAATACTTTGCTCCAGATTGTGGCAATGCTTTTTTGAAGCGCTGTCATCCCTGGGAAATCCGATAGCTCGTTAGAAGAAGTCACTTCATAATCATTAAAACGGTTATTCTCATCCAGTTCAAAACTAATTACTGAATTAGAAACGATTACTTGTCCTTCCGCATGTTCAAGAGCAAATAGACACAGGTCAGCTAAAGCTTTAAATGATAAAGCAGGCACGACCATTCTTTCGAAATTCACCATATTTCTAACAGCCATACCTGCATCTTTGAAAGCTGGCCAATTGATGCTCAGCACTTTTCGCGCATCACCCGCAATGATTTGGCTATAAATATCCATAAATTTGTTCGCATATGCATAATCCGCTTGACCGGGAGTGGGTACAAAGGAGGACATTGATGAAAACATTAAAAAGAATGAAAGATTGTCTGCCTTTGTGCTTTGATGAAGATTCACGCACCCCATAACTTTTGGACCAAGCACTGCTTGAATTTGAGAACGTGATTTTCTACTGAGAACTCCAACCGACTCTACTCCGGCGCAATGAATGATTCCGGAAATATTCTGACCGGTTTCACCGCGGATCGTATTCAATACCGTATTAACTTCTTTAGCAGAGGAAACATTACAGTTTTTATAAAAAACCGTACTGCCTAGTTCTTTGATGTTTGAAATGATTAAGTTAACATTCTTCTTTTCCAGATGTTGCTCAACACTTCTACTAAGCAGATAAAAGGTAACCTGGACACGCTCAGCAATCGTTCTGCACAGATGCAGGACGTTTTCGCTGAACCCTCCAGTAATTACATAAACGTCGCCATCATGGAGCATCTGTACCTCTTCCAATTCCTTATTACGAGCGACAGTCTCTATAAATATCCGCCCATTACGCAGCGCATATTTCCCACTTCCCTTTATTTCAACTGCTTCACACAAAAGTTCAAATGTTACATCATTACACACATCGATGCTACGGAAAGTTTCAGGAAACAACATATTTTCAGCCTGTATTCCTTTTATATATTCGTATAAAGCCCCATTGTATGGATTAACATAACCCTCGTCTCCAGTTACATTATCACCATAGTCACCTATACATATAAAATCTCTAAGTCTTTGTTTTAATGTGTTGAACGCTCGGTAAATGTCATTCAGCGTATAAATATTACTAGATAAGTACTTCTCATAAAGTGAATAATCAAATTTCTCTTGTAATGTCGCCAAAAATATTACCGAAACATCTGTACTACTACCAATTTCGGCTAATAACTCGGTATATTTTTCCTCTTGCGATGAATAAATAAAAGAATCCATGCTAGTCTTACCTGAAATGTTTTCTTCCAGTTTGACTGTAATGACTTTACGGTTATCGCAACGTAATTTTTTTATCAATCTTTGGCTTAGGCTTAATGAAAGATTTGTAGATGAATAAATTATCACCACTGTATCCGCTAAATCTCTGTGTGAAAGTGAGTCTTGTTGAACAGGAACCCAGGTGGCTTTATAACAATAACTCCCCCCGATGCGCCGAGATGAAGGCAATAAAGTTTCACTATTCCAAAAACATGAAGTTTTTTCAAATTGGTATGTCGGGATATGTACAGTAGAGAAAGAATATGGTGCATAACAACTATTCCAGTTGATCTCTGCTCCTCCCATATACAAATCGCATAAAGCCAAAATACGGTTCAAGTCAATTAGCTTATTATTAACAAGAAGGCCTTTCAGATCCATATGTGTAATGTCATAACTAACGTTAGAAAAAAATATGTCTTCATTATGAGTTTTCAAGGAATAAATGTAAGCAAACATTTGACATCGTAATTCCCTGATGGATGAAACAACAAAGATTTTCCTAAATGGATAATGCTGACGACAAGTATTAGCGGTGTAACAGATAGAAAACAAATCCTCTTCACTTGCATTCACAAGAAACTTACTGTATTCCCGCACAAGGCTCCTCAGGGAATTTTCTGTTTTTGCCGATAATGCCAAAACCTCATAGGAGTTTTTAATAATTATATTTTCTTGCCTCTGCTCATGATGGTTTTTCATGACAACATGACAGTTTGTTCCGCTTAAACCAAACGAACTCACACCTGCATACATTACATCTTCAATAATCTTTTTATTTTCGCAGCAGACATACAGTGGAGTGTTAAAGAAATCAATATTGCTGTTCGGAAAATGGAAGTGTAGTGTTGGGACAAGCTCTTTATGATACAAGCACAAAGCAGTTTTTAGAATACCTGCGAGACCTGCAGCTCCATTAAGATGACCTATATTGCTTTTGACAGAACCAATAGCGCAAAACATTTTTTCATCAGTATAGGAGCTAACGGCTTGGTTTATCGCTTCAACCTCAATAGGGTCACCTATTTTGGTTCCTGTTCCATGTGCTTCAATATAAGTTAATTCTCGCGGATTAATCTGTGCATTGTCCCACGCCTTACGAAGTACGTCTGCTTGTGCATTAACATTCGGAGAGGTCAAGCTACTAGATTTACCGTCATGGCCCACAGCTGAACCTTTGATGACAGCGTAGATCGCATCCCTCTCCTCAATAGCTTTCTTATAGGGTTTGAGTAATAAACTGATAATCCCCTCGCCTTTTCCAGTTCCATTAGAATTGTCGTTGAAAGTCTTAGTACGTCCGTCGGAAGCCTCTATCCCTAAAATAAAGTTCTTGTTTTCCACCGGAGTAAGCGTAAAATTTATTGAGCATACAATGGCGAGGCTACATTCCCCATTTTTTAACGCTGTACTAGCGAGATGTAGTGCTGACATGGAAGACGAACATGCCGTGTTCACAACATATGTCGGCCCGTTAAAATCAAAATAATCTGAAATCCTACCAGAAATAATCGCTGTATGATTTCCTGGTATCGCCATATTGTACATTTCAGGGTTTGATTTATAGATGACGTCTTTATAACGGACCAAATCGGTATCGTCATATCCTATAAATACGCCAATATCCATTCCTCTATACTTGTCAACTATAACGTTAGAATCTTCTAGGCAACGGTAAACAGATTGCAGCAAAAGCTTTTGAGCCGGGTCAATCATAGAGGCCTCTTTTGGTGCTATACCGAAGAAGGAATAATCAAACTGGTCGATATCCCTCAAATAGCACATTTGAAGCTTATGTGAGTTACTCCCGTCTTCTTGCATTAGTGATAAAATATCATTTGTTATCTTTTCTCTGCGGCTATCAATTGCTCCAATGAAGTCAACTTTATTCTTTAGATGATTCCAAAAATCGTGTGTGGATTGAGCATTTCCAATAGAGCAGTCAATTCCAATAATAGAAATACCTTGGTTTGTGCCGATATTATCAGTATCTTTTTTCAGATTTGTTGTTTTTTTTAATTCTGATAATTTCATATTTAAATCCCCTCCTGCATCACCGGCTTACTCTTATACATTTCAAACCAAGCTGTCTCAATAAAGTCGGTAAAGGAATCAAGAACTGACTGAGCTATATTATCGTCTATAACAGTTGAATTGTATTCAACAACTAATTGTCGTTGTGTGATTCCAATTTTTTTGGTGTAAAGAAGTAACGTACACACCTCTCCACTCTCTAGATATACAGGATCGAATGTCATGACAATACGGTCACTCTTCCCGTTTATCCATTCGTTAAGATTAACATCTGATTTGTTTCGATTTTTCAGAATAGAGGAACTAACAAATGCAAAATATTCATCCAATTCCATATCCTCATCATAATCATACTCAACAAGGCTTATATCAGTGCTTTCTTCATTATAAATATAGAAGATCTGCGCCCTGGAAAGCATAGAGGAATGAATTGCATACATTAACGCCGCATAAAAAACAAACCTAAATTCTAGATGAGTAACATCGGACAGGTAACGGATATTATCTATGATGGATTCGCTTAACAATTTCGTTCTTTGTTGCATAAATGACAGTTTTCCTGTGTTTGCTGCCGACTTCTCAATAGACACGGCTTTTTGACCGCCAGCATTTTTTTTGCTTGTTATCCATTCGCTGAGCAAGGCTACGGTCGGATATGTGAATATATCGACGATACTTATGGGAATCTGCAATGTTTGATCAATAAAACGTTGTAAAGATGTCGCTTTCAGTGATGTCCCTCCATAGGCAAAAAAGTTATCATTCTCCGTAACTTCTTCGTTGTTTAGCACTCTTTTAAACAACGAAAGCAATTGACCTGCCAATATCCCGTCCGAAAGCTGTATAGTTTCTTTCTGGATAATATAATTTTCCAGCTTCGAAGTGTCTGTCTTTCCGTTTGGATTAATTGGAATTTTAGCTACTCTTACATAGACACGAGGGATCATGTACATCGGTAGATAATCACCTAAACATTCCATAAATTCATAGTTAGATATTATGCGATCTGCCGTATAGTAACACTTCAAGAAAGAATCATCTATATTCAGCACACAGCACTCTTTGACTAACGGCATGCGTAGTATAGCATTCCGGATTTCAAGCAAATCAACTCTATAGCCGTTTACTTTTGTTTGTTCATTTATCCGTCCACCCAATACAATTTCACCGTTGTCGAGCCATTTTGCCAAATCACCTGATTTATACCAGCGAAAATTATCCCCATTAATTCCCTGAACAAATTTATCCTGGGTTAATAAATTATCATTAACATATCCATTAGCAAGACCAGCACCCGATAGACAAAGCTCCCCAAAGACCCCTATTGGACATAACTCGCCCTTATTATTGATAATCCTGACGCGGCAATTCTTAATTGGTTTCCCTATAGTGATGCAATCAGAAGCTATATTTCTCTTTAAGGTAGACAGAACACTGTTTTCGGAAGGCCCATACTCATTAGCTACTTCTGTCATAGGTAGCTTTTGTCTACTACTCTCAACCAAGGCCGTCGGGATCTGTTCACCGGCAAGCGAAACAGTTCTGAGAGTGTCAGCCTTTAGCATCTTTGAATTTTCAAGCATTGCCTGATACATAGTGGGGGTGGCGATGAAATGGGTAACACTGTGTTTCAAGATCATATCAACAATCGCATCTACATCAAAAATATTATCTAACAGTACAAGTGAAGATCCGGATAAAATTGGGCAAAAGAAACTTGTCATAAACCCATCGAACGCATATCCCATTAGTAGTATCCCTATGTCGAATTCATTAAATTGGAACTCTTCTGCTCTGCTCATTACAGCGTTAGTAATTGATCTGTGCTGAACGATCACTCCTTTGCTCTTTCCCGTCGTGCCTGAGGTGAAGATGATATATGCTGCCCCATCGTCATTAATACATACATCTGGATTCCCGACGATAAATCCAATGTCTAGAGAAGGTTCGATAACCGGTATATTACCGCACCATACTGGTTCATTCGATATGATAAGACGGACTTTGCAGGTTTCAGCAATTTCTCGAATCCGCTTTAATGGCGTATCCTTTAAAACAGGCAGGTAAATTCCTCCACTTTTCATAACCGCTAACATAGAGACGACAACTTCTGGTGCCTTATCGCATATCACCATCACAACATCTTGCGGCTCAATCCTTGAGAGAATACTCATCGCTAGTGCATTAGCCATTGAATTTACCTTTTCATAACTAAAAGAAGTTTCATTATAAAGCAAGCAAGTATCAAGAGGGCGAATTTCTGCTTGGAATTCAAACAGTCGATGAAGAGGTGTAAAAGGTCGATTGCAACATTCAGTTAATTCAAAACTTCTAATTCTTTGCATTTCATGTGGGCTTATAAGCTGATACTGTTGCAACGATTTGTCTTGATTTTCGAGAATATCCACAAGTACCTTCAAAAACATATCTTTGTATTTTAGGATACTCTCCCTATTCAATCTATTGCTGTCGTAGGTAAAGTTGCAGCTTATCGTTTGTTCCATGCAGATACCCTCAAAAATCAGGCTACTTTGAGAAAAGCGTTGATTGATAGGTTCATATTCGACGGTACATTCCGGAATATGCAGGTCAGGAATATTATAATCATGGAAAACGAACATCGTATCAAAAAGAGTATCCATATCTTCATCATTCTGTCGTAGAGTATTTAAGACACTGTGGTACATGCATTCTTTATGATCCACACCACTAAGTACCTTGTTATTCAATTTTTGTAGAAAGACTCCAAAAGTATCATTAATATCCATCCGACCTCTTATAACAATAGTGTTAACCATCATTCCCATTACTCTTAATGACTGCTTATTATCTCTTAAACTTACAGGCGTTCCAATGTTTAGGTCAGTGCTGTTAGTTAATTTGCTGAGAAACAAGAAGTACACGGCCAGCATAAATGTATATGGTGTTACCTTATGCTCCATAGCAGCTAATCGAATTTGGCTGAAAAGCATCTCCGATATAGTAAAACGAATTTGGTCCCCAGCATACTTACTGTATCGGTTGGTGATAATTTCATATGGAAGGTCTAGTTTTCCGCTACTTCCATTTAGTTCTACCTCCCAGTATTCTTTCCGTTTTGACTCAATTCCCTTTTCACTGAATTGTTCAAACCAATGAGCGTAATCAAAATAGTCTATATCAACCTCATGGATTGGACTTGGAACTTCTTGATAGAATGCATTTAGCTCTTCTATAAACATAGAAAACGATTGTCCATCCATAATAAGATGGTGAAATTCTGCAAAAACAACATTTACATTATTTAAATTCGTTCGAACTACCTTTACCCTAAACAACGGAGCTTGATTTAGATCAAATGGCTCGAGTAACTCATTTAAACAGAGTTCATCCGGTGATTTATCAGATTGAATAATTGAAATCTGAAAATTGATAGATTCGGCAATAACAGCCGTTGGGATATCATCAATCAATTGGTATGAAGTTCTAAAAATCCTGTGGTTCCGCACCATTTCTTGCATATAATTTTCCAATTGTGCCACCTGAAAGTCACCTTGAATTCTGAATGCGAAAGGTATATTAAACAGCATGCCGCCATCAAGGGTGTGCATGGTATAAATCCTTTCAGCAAATGGTGAAATGGCATATTTTCCGAGTGAAGTTTTGGAAATAACCATGTTTTCAGTGTGAGCCTTTTGTTTGACCAGTACCATCATATCCTTAAGTACAGGATATTTCATAACTTCGACAATACTCATTTTCACATGTAATTCTTGGTTTATTCTTGAAACAAGAGCCATGGCTTTGAGAGAACTTCCGCCACTATTGAAAAAATCTTCTGATATCCCTCTAACTTCGTTCCCAAGGACATCATTCCATATGTTGGAAAGTTTCTGTAGGATCGAAGCATCCACGCTTTCCGTCGTCTTAAAGCCATTCTCAGTCATTAATTCATTCGCAAGTATAATTGGTTTAAGATACTGGGCTGTTAAGGAACTTTTGACCGCATTTAAATAGATATCTGAAATCCATATTCTCTGGCTAGAAAAATCGCCTCCTTGGTGAGTCTCCCTCAACTGAAGCTGTTCGTTATTGTTTTTAAAAATAGGTTGGACATCTCCACCAATACAATCTGACGATATCAAGTCTGTAAATTCAGTTTTCATTTTATTAGAGATTGGACGTGAAAAATGAATATCCGATTCTTTGTCGAGTATTTCCCAATCTGTATTTTGTAAAAAATCTCCAAAGTATTTATTTCTATCAGTAATTTTATAAAAGAGTTCAAGTCGGTTAATACCTTTGTTCTTAAAATAATCCAAAAGGACATTTAAAATTTTATGCTCAATGTAGCGCCCTAAAGCCCTGCAGCTAAGAAAAAAATGTGTAAGCACAGCGCGATCATTATCTTCACAGACAGAAACAAAACCGACAATTCCATAATAACCGTAGCAATCGCTAGCATATATCACAAATGATTCTTCCTGCTTTGCGCTGTTAAACAGATCTGTAATATCGAGGCGATTACCGTTCATATTAAATTGATTGGTGCGATAACTAAGTTGCGATACACGTTCAACATTTTCTGAGTTCAATGTAGAAAACGAGACATTAAGACTTAGCTTTTCTATTACCTTCTTTTCATCAGTAACTGTGTTCCAAAGCTCATCTCGGTCTTTTTTGTTTTCATACAACGTGTGTCGCATTCTGTCTTCTTCCGTCACCTGATATTTATCAAATGCCCAGATATTCCTCATAAAATTCATTATTCCGCCCTCTCCACAGGGCAGCATGAGTGTCAGTACATGTGGGAGTTCATTGATTACCGATGCACATTCTGTAATATTGTCGTCCACAAATATAGCGTTTGATTCACTGAGATCCAGTGACTGACAAATCTCTTTGATATTCTGTGCCTTGCTTTGCCAGTTTATTTTTTTTACAATGAAATCCGAATATGTTAATATCATGTCCGGATGATTTTTAAATAGCTCTAACACAGTTTCTTCGTTATTTTTACTGCAAAGCGCGAGCAAAAAACCTTCAGATTTTTTTTGAAGCAAAAAACGCTGGAATTGTGCAAAGTCTTCTGATAATTCCACATTTTCCCATCCGTCCTCTGCACATATTCCTTTCCAAAGGGTATTGTCACAATCTAATATAATAATTTTAAAAACATCACCAAATAACGCTCGTATATTTCTGAAACATACCGCAGCCAAAGCATTATATAGTTCTCTACTGTACGGTATGTTGGCTTCATGAAAAGAAACAGGGTCATACAGTTCTGTAGTGCGCGTAACTTCAATGGCTTGATTTGCAGCAATATACTTGACATTCCTAGCTCTACTTACTGTAGTAAAGATTAAATCATAAAACTCGCTACATAACGCTTCTATTTCAGGATCGAGCATATATATATACAATCCCTGCATACTGTTAATTATAATTGGTTCATGCGGGTTTTTTTCTATATTGGATTGAAGTTGATCAGCAAATTGTAAAAGCGTACGCCTTGCCATATCCACATCATGGAGTTGTTGTACCATATACTCTAAACCTATAAAAAGGTTTTTAATAACTTTCCCCCTCTCTTCATCGATAGAGGTCCCTAATAAATGTATATCTTTATATGTAATCTGACAGTTCATATGAAAGGTTCTTCCAAATTCTTGTATATAGTCGCTTAAATAAGCCTGCTCGAATGGAGAATAGCTGATCACATTAATATATTTTGACGGAAAAAGGTTTTCAATCTTTTCGTTGATATCTGAAGAGACCAATTTTGATATGATTTTTACTAATTCATTTGAGATGTGCTCAAGATTAAGTGAGTTCTGACCGCTTGTTAAGTATTTTATGGAAAGACTATCATATACATGGACCTGAATTACTAAATCATAATGTGTGTCCTCTGATACTTGGTATACTTGTATATCTTTCTCCATTTCTGTAACTACCGGATAGTTCTCTACTACAAGAAGCGTATTAAACTCTTTTAACTTTCCACCTTGTTTTTCTTTGATTTTGGCAAAAGGCATCTCCGAATGTTCTAGGGAAGTTATATGTACTTCTTTAACTCGCTTAATCCATTCAGAGATACTGTATTTTTTATGGTTATTCATATGAAAAGGGTATACAGTCATAAATAAGCCAATCACATCATTAAAGTTTTGGTTACCACATAATCTTCCCGAACTAGCTACTCCAAAATCAATGTTATCTTTATTATACTGAGATAAAAAAAGGGACCATGCCGTATAAAAAAGTGTTGAAAGTGTGATAGAGTTTTGATAAATAAATTTTTTTATTTTATTTTCCGTGTTCACATCCAACTTTTTTTCGATCACTTTATGACTTGGATCGGTGGACTGATAGGGTAAAAACATGTCCCCACTGTAGTTGTACAGTTGTTTGTCCCAAAACTCTTCGGACATTTGAGTATCTTTATTTTTTAGGTACTGCAAGTAATCTTTATACTCCCTTTCTTTATTGATGACCTTTCCGTAATAGCTCTTATAGAAATCAGAAACGATTAGGCTAGTACTCCACCCATCTACAAAAATGTGATGGCTAATTAATATCATGAAATGCTCATTATTCAGATCCTTACATAAAACAACACGAAAAGATTCCTTTGAAATATCAATGCCTGCAGCTCTTTCCTTTGTTATCAAATCCTCAATCGACTGAACTTGGTCATATTCCTTTATTTCAAGCTCTTTTGTTTTGAATACAATCAAAACAGGTTGCTTTAGGTTCTCACATTTTATTGCACTTCTTAGCATTTTGTTTTTTCTCAGGACAATATCCCAACATTCTCTTATACGTGATGCATCGAAGTGTTTTGCCATTTTAAGACACAACATTTCCGTATACACATTTGTTTCTTCGGAAAGAGTTCGAAATAGTAAGCCTTTTTGCACATCAGACAGCAACATCAATTGTTCAATATTCTGATCCATATATGTATCCTTTCTTGAAAGTTTGTTTAAAAAATAAACTAAAATGGTATATTACACCTTACTGAATGGTTTCTCATAATAAGAGAGCGTAAAATATTTTGTGTAAATAGAAAAAGGAAGACCTTTTCTTGTAGAATTGAGTTACCACACAAAATTCACAGAGAGAGGTCTTCCCTATGAATCATTTTACAACAGATTTAGTTCAAGCTCTAGTCACAAAAAAAGATGTGACGGAGGTTTTTCGTAATCACTTAGAAGCTGCCATGAATCATCTGCTAGAGACGGAGCTTACTGCATTTCTAGACTATGAAAAATATGACCGTATAGGCGTAAATTCAGGTAATTCTCGAAACGGTGGCTACTGTCGAACGCTTCATACCGAGTATGGGGACCTGCAGTTAAACATTCCTCGAGATCGTAATGGAGAGTTTAAGCAACAGACCGTAGCACCGTATAAACGCTCAAATGACACGCTAGAATCTTTCGTTATTCACATGTTTCAAAAGGGTGTCACGATGACGGAGATTGCCGACCTAATCGAGAAAATGTATGGTCACCACTACACGCCGCAAACCGTATCGAACATGACCAAAGTAATGGTCGAACATGTCGATGCTTTTATGAAACGACCACTTGAGAAGCGCTATGTGTGCGTCTATATCGATGCTACCTATATCGCGGTTAAGCGTAAAACCGTATCTAAGGAAGCGGTCTATATTGCCGTAGGAATTCGTGAGGATGGCACCAAGGAAGTACTCACGTACGCCGTTGCACCGACCGAATCAGCTTACATCTGGAAAGAACTGCTCCAGGACGTGAAAGAGCGTGGTACCGAACAAATCCTTCTGTTTATCTCCGATGGACTCACAGGCATTGTGAATGCGATTCAGGAGATCTATCCGCATGCGAAGTACCAAACATGCTGTGTTCACTTAGTTCGTAATATTGCCCATAAAGTTCGAGTCTCAGATCGAGCAGAAGTCTGTGAGGACTTCAAATCCGTCTATCGATCCGACGATGAACGATGAACAAGCTGGTAAAGAAGCGCTAAAAGCCTTCTGTGACAAGTGGAAAACCGCTTATCCTAAGGTCATTAAATCCCTACGAGAAAACCCCTATATCTTTACGTTTTACAGTTTTCCTAAGCCGATATGGAGAAGCATTTATTCGACGAATTTAATCGAGTCGTTTAACAAACAGATTAAGAAATACACGAATCGTAAGGAGCAATTCCCCCATGAAGAAGCACTAGAAAAATTCTTGGTTGCACAGTTTGAAAGCTATAACCAACGCTTTGCTACCCGTTGTCACATTGGTTTTGATAAAGCTCGTTCAGAACTGCTAGATATGTTCTCCACCAAAGACTAACCCTAGTTCTACAAGACCAGTTTATTCTCATTTACACATAATTCTTGACGCTGCCCATAATAAATATCGTAATATTTGGTATAAGAGATCCAAGGGTGATTGCAGTTTTTGCAAATTTCAGGGCAGGTTGTTCTGTCTAAAAGCTTTTTTTTCGTGCTTGCTAATATGTTTTGGTAAGTATCTGAATTAACAATTTCTGTTAAAGAGGTGTCGTTAATATTCCCAATTTCATAAGTATTGTTCCAATCAAAACAGCATAGATGTACATTTCCGTAATAATCAATGGGTAATTCAAATAATGGTCTTTTACATCCTATTTCGTTAAAATAATCTCTCGAGTAGGCGTCGAGACGATCATCAAGTTCCCAGTCAAAAATGTGTACATTTCCGTGAAATTCCTTTATCTGTTCAAAAAACGAAATATCCTTCTTGAAATAACAAGTAATACAGATAAAATCAAATTTTTTTAGAAATTCATTTTTTTCTACATTTCTATTCAACAGTAACCCGTTTGTCCACAATAAATACTTGCAAGGTTGAGCTTTTTCAATTATTTCTAATAATTTATCTTTGTGAAGCAATGGCTCATTGTAGTTATGGAACGCTACAAAACCGTTAAAATTCATATCTTTTGCCTGATTGATACTTTCGACTATTTTTTCAACGGTAAGATGTTTTTCTTGTTTGAGATAAGTTCTAGCGTTAATCGGACATTCTTTATGGCATTTCTGTAAATTACAATCATCACCGATTTCGAAAGATAAAATTGTTGTCTTTGATAGATCTAGCATTCTTTATATCCTCCCCTAAAATCCTATATACAAAAATATTTTATAAAGTTATATTAAGCGGTTACAAATTGTTACTCTCCACTAACCGCTTTGATAGTCTCTTTCATAATATCAAACGTAATAATGACTTCTGCTTCCTCTGTATCTATAGGGAAATTGATATAAAGTAACCTATCTTCACAATGTCTAACAATAATCTTCTTTGAAAGAAGTATCTGCCGAAACATTTTTACTCTCATTTTTGATAAATTCTCATTAAAAACCAAAACAAGAATGAGTCCTGAAGTATGGAACTGCTTTATCACATCATTTGCATCAATGGAACTGTAACCATTTTTTATCCAACTGTTGATTGTCTCAGTCTTATTATTAATGAACATCTCATTTTTGCGGCTATATCCCAGTAAATCATTTGCCCTCTGAATGGCCAATTCACTTAAAGATAAATTTGATTTTATTACGTCCATTTTTTTCAGTAGAGTATTATTATAAAATTGCTTATTAAAACATGCAGCTGATATTGAAATACTTAATCCTAACCCTTTTGAAAAACAGATGACATGCGGAGTCACATGATTAAATTGTTCAGATAACAAGAATGTCCCCGATTTCCATACTCCCGACCGAACCTCATCCACAATTAGTATATGATGGTTTTGATCAGCAATTCGTTGAATATTCTTCATGATGTTAAACGCCTGACTGCCATACTGGGCAAATAAATATAATGGTTCTGTCAAAATAATGCAGTTAGATGCCTCCATCAGGCCATCTGCTATCAATTCTCCCTTTTCGTCAATAGAAAAGTAACATAATTCAAGTTCTTTAAATGAACGGTCTGCATTATCTACATGCATAATTTCTAATCCATGATAAACTTCTTTCATCTTAAATAATTTAGTGCATTTATACTGGTGCTGACTTATCAAAACTGCTTGATCAACTGCCTGGCTTCCGCTGATGTAACACAAAAGCTCATATTCCCCGATATCCTGTAATTCATCCTTAATGTTCTGCTTTAAAAGTTCGTAACCGTATGAGTCATTATAATTAATACCTTTGGCCAGTATATCTGTAGAACGCTTTGTGATTTCTTCAGGAATCTTGCGGAATACACAATTCCAATCATCCAAATAAATATTCTGTTTAATATCCATACTATGCCTCCTTTAACGCTCAGTAAGAATACGAATGATATTCTGAACTTTATTCTTGTCAATCATCTTTCCGAAACAGAATTTCATAAGATGATCTTTCTTTATTTTTAACTCATCTGAAATTTTTCTCTCTATTATTGCGCTAGTTAGAATATCTCCTACGATTTCTATACCCTCATCCGTAATTTGATGCTTAGTTATCTCTTGAACACCAATTCGAATACCCCATCCACCGTTAAGAGAAGGGATCAATGCACCATTAACTATTATGTCAATCCCGCTTAAAAGATCGATAACCTCATCAACGCTACTTTTATCACCGCATTCGATCCAGAGTTGGTGACATGCTGTATAATTTAAATGCTCCAATTGCACGTGTATACCATTTTTATTCATAATTTCCGCTAGTTTTCCGGCATTGCGGACAGTTTCAGATGCATACATCTCGAAATATTCCTTTCCCTTTTCAAGGACAAGTCCAAGACATGAAACATCTGCCATATGGTGATGTGAAACAAAGTGTCCACTAGACTGTTCAAACTGCCATTTCAATAATTTACGATTAGTTGCAAAAACCGCTTTGTGAGGGCCTGGGAACGTTTTATGTGTATTCGCCAACATAATATCCGCTCCTTCTAACAATGGTTGTTGAAACTGATTCCCCAAAATTAGACCGAATACATGAGAAGCATCATATACAAGGATCGTTTTTTTCGGTAAAACTTCCTTCAGTTCCCTTATTGGTTGAGGAAAAGCTACCATACACAAATCGATATATACCATTTGGACACGTTCTAAATCCTTGAAGGATTTCAATTTCTCTACATCAATCTTCCATTTTTTTTTATCAAAAGGTAGATACTCTGATTCAAGGCCAATTTTTTTGATTATACCGCTTGTCTCAAGATGACCTCCATCTTTTGGATCAAGAGATAGCACTAGATCACCAAGTTCATTGAAAGCCGCGATTGTTGACAACATGCCATTTAAACCGGAAATCGGTTTTACACTAACAAACTTACAATCTAGATAGTCCTTGAGCATAGATTCTACGTTATTTTCAATTTCATCTAGATAATAGCTTGGATATTTCCAAGTTTCAGTATTGTTAAATGAATATCTGGAGAACAAATCTAGCATAAAAGGAAGCCGTTCTTCAACATCCGGTATATTTTCACTGGCCACAAGTCTTAAAGTATCATAGCTTTTTAACTCATTTTTCATTATCAATTCTAGTATTTCACTCACTACTATATTCTCCCTTTCGTCATCATGTACTCTACGAGTAGCAGATACATTTTTCATCTGTCATAGCGTATATTTCCGACAATAACGTAGTTTTCTCCAAAACAAACAGGTTCACCATTCACTTTTTTAAATAAGTGGTCCCGTATATGGATAAGTCTATATTTCTTGTTGAGATACAGCCAGCCCTGCTCACATGTTACTTCAATTTTACTAATCCTGTTATACAGAGATATTCTCTGGCGTTCCTCTCTACTACTTGTTCGGGAGATATCAAGACAATATCTACCTAAAAACCTCAGGTATTTCGTCCCCTGATACTTCGGATCATTCGTATTAGGGGGATCATTACGGTAAAAGTAATTAAAATACGAATAACCATTCACATATACAGCACAAATATCATTATTTACCATTTCGAATTGGACTTCTAAAACATCCTTTATTCCGACTGTAACAAACTTATTCTCTTCTAGACATTGGAGTGGTATCCAATCCTCACCAAAGCAGTTTAAAAACAAACAACTATCAGTTTCTTTGATGTAGAGTATATGATTGTCACAAGAGAGATAGCTTCCTATCTTATCTAAACAAATATACGGATAATAGTATGAAGTATTAAATAATTCATTCCCCGTAAAACTAATGTTCTCGAGTTCTGATATCAGATTGTAGAAAACATCATAATCATCTAATTCTTTCAGTACTCTTTTATCAAATCTACTAAAATATAATACAAAACCCAGTTTATACTTCTGGGACCACATTATTTCGATAAAGTTATCCGAGTACATACCAGTTAGTATACCAATGAAGGTATTTCCTACTCGAATTATTTTCATTCCTAAACCAAATCCGGAATACTGTCCAACTTTAACATTAAAAATTCTTTGTACTCTATCCAAAATTCCTGCTCTAAAGAAGTTCTTGGAATATTCCTGATCAGTAAAAGCACGTAGGCTTTTAAGCAAATCCTGGATCGAACTAACCATTCCCCACGAAGGATTTTGACATATATTTATATTTTGATAATAGGTATCAGTCATTTCTAATTTGTCCAACACTAAATCGCAGATTAGCGTTTCGAAACAGATACCATAAATCTGGCTAAGAATATAGCCAATTAAATCATAATTTAGATTAGAGTAGTTGTAGTTCTTTCCAGGAAAGAATAAAAGCTGACTTTCGTTAATACTGTCGATATGCTCATTGACAGAATTGCTCATAAAGAAATTGTTTCCTACCGATGCTTCATGTTGTAATCCCGAAGTATGGGACAATAAATGTTCGAAAGTGATAGAAGAGGCACAGTTGACATCTTCGTATTTTAATTCAAATTGAGGTAAATATTTTGTAATTGGATCTTCTAATGCTACACGATTTTCTTTTTCGGCAGCAAAAAAACAAAGCATGGTATAAAGTTTGGAAACAGAATATACGGGGAAAGGTTCAGCTAAAAGCTTGTCGGTCCCCAGCTCATGATCCCCGCTTGTCCAAATAACATGTTGATGTATCAAACCAGCACTGATTTGAACAAATGGGTATTTATCTCTAAAGTATCGAAAATTATTTTCGCATATCCAATAAAACTTATTGTACGATTTACTCAGTTCCACAGACCTACCCTTTCTCAATTGAAATTATCTCAAACGTTCTGTTTTTCACATATTTTGTTAACCATATCCTCAAAGGTCGAATATTGTTCTATCAGCAAATCATCGTCTTCAAATTCAATGTTGAATTCATCTTCCAAGAACACTAGCAATTTTATAAACGCAATAGAATTCAATCCCAATTCTTGAATTGATGTTTCCAAAGTGATTTGCTGTTCTTCACTTTGAAGAAGTTCTTTTACCTGATTAGCAACCAAAATAACTATCTCATTCTTTTCCATGTAATTTAGTCTCCTTTTTTTATAGACTACAAAACAAATCTGTTTCATGTAATTTGTATTTGCTTTTCTTATTGTCTTAGTGACGCCTTTTTACATAATATTCTTACCTCATTAAGAACTAATACCCCCTTTGTTTTAATTATTATGAATTAATGCTTGGATCTTACTGACTACATCATCCAGTCCCCCACACTGTTGCATTTCCTTTGAAATGCTTGCACATGCTCTTTGAATAGAGGGATTATACAAACAGTCCTCAATCGCACTCAGTAATTGTGTAGGGTCAAATTCACCATCAATAACACGACCAATCTGTGTACGCTTTACATCTTCAGCGACTAGAAAATGATCACCTGTCTGTGGAATAACCACTACAGGTACACCAAAGTGAGCCGCTTCTCTTACACTGTTCACACCGCCATGTGTTACAAATACATCAACATGTTCAAGTAGTTTTATCTGCGGCAGGTGGTTTCCTATATGCCATTCAGATGGTACATCAATAAAATCCTCCAAAACATTTGAATCTCCAATGCTCATAATAATATTTGCTTCATACCCACGTAGTGCATTAATACAGGCTTTATACAAATTTTTATTATTATAAATAGTACCTAGTGCTACATAAATTGTCTTTTTACACTGTGAAAGATAAGAAGTAATATCAGCCTTTTGATCGTCATCATCAATGATAACGCCTACAAAAGCATTTATTGACTCATCTATTAATTCTGGATGAAGCTGAAAACTTCGTGAGGTATAAATAAAATTTAAGTCCCCACTGCCGCTATAATTCATCGTGAAATGGAAGTCTTTAAACTCTGGATAATGTTGATGAAGCATCTTATCATAAATGCGAAGTAATGATTTTATCGAATTCCCATTAATATTCGGTTTTTTCAAGATACAACGGGCAAACTCTTCAGGATAGTTCGTGATCATTTCCTGACTATAACAATATGGCGTCCCTGATGAGATACACCTTATCCCTAAGCTTTCTGCAATTAATTTCCCCCAGATAGCAATATTGTCATATAGAATTAGATCTGGATTTAAAGTCTTTATATATTCCAAATCAATTTTTGAAATGATGCGTGTAATATCAAACAAATGATTGGAAAGCTTCCAGAGCTCTTCTAGATAATCAATATCAGGATCAAGCCCTTCACTCATTTTTTTTTTATTATACGTACTATCTTGCAAATTGAATAAGGCTTCGATTCCATCAGAATAATGACAAAATTGCACTCCTTTTTTCCGTATAAAATCTTTAAAGCTCACTCCTGAAAAATAGTAAACCTGATGACCTTCCACTGCCAACTGCTTCGCTATTTTCAGTCCGTAATTGACATGACCGAAAAGCGGTATAGAAAAGAATATGATATTTGACAAATTGATCGCTCCATTCCGTAGTGTTCTACCCATTCGAATGAGTTGCATTACTAATTCCCTTGCTAAAATGCTTCTCATATAAACACAAGTCCGAAAAAGAGTCACACTCCAGCCACATCTCATCCGTATCGACTACCTTAATCACGTGGTCTAAAAGAATCATATGCTGTAGTAAAGTCGTTATCTCCAGCTTATCTATAGACTTATGTAAGGAATGCTTTATCGTCTGTTCTACTTTTCTCCAACCTGATGGTTCAAAATAAAGCATTCCCATATACTGGCCCTGAACTTCTTCTTGTGTAGACGGTTTTCTTCCGATGTCTATCAGTTCTCCATTTTCGTACTGAAAAGTCTCCAGATCTTCAAAAGGGTTCTGGAACCGCATTTTCCACAGATCCAAATATCCTGAATAAGAACTGATTGCTATCTCACTTTTGCTGTTAATCAGTTTGTCCACTACATTCTCATGAAATATGATATCCGAATAGGTGACGATACATGGTTCGCTACATAGCCATTCATGAGCCATTGTCAATGAAAATAACATCTGGGTCTGGTCCCATAGATTATTATAAAAAAAATGAACGCCTTCAGCACAGATCATTTCTTTTCTGTATCCAGTAACTATACCGATATTCGACCGTTCAATTCCCGATTTCTCTAATGTTTCTAGACAATGATCCAATAAAGTCTTGCCAAAAATCTTTACAGTGCATTTAGGTTGGCTATCTGTCACTGCACCCATACGGCTGCCTCGGCCTGCTGCCAAAATAATTGCCTTCATGCTAATCCCTTCAATATGGAGTATTTTTATATATTTGACCATGCCAAAAATTTTTAAAAAGAAGTAAATCTTTTGGATTAAATTGATTTTCCCTCTCAGGGTGCCACATGATCCCCAGTATAGGAAGATACTGATGACCGATGCACTCGACAACACCGCCTTCCGTCTTAGCGAGCGCAATTAATTCTGACGGCATTGTGTCTACAGCAAGCTTATGATAACTATTTACCTCTCTGTTAATGATCCCATTAACCATATGACGACTTGAAACATGTTCATCAATAGGTTTTAATGTCCCCCCAAAGTAAATCACCAAGGATTGCATTCCAAGACAAACACCGATGATCGGTATAGAATTGTTAATGGCATAAGATATTAACAATGAATCTACTATATCTCGTTCTGAAGGGTCACCACCATTGACTAATGAAGTGTTACCTCCAGTAAGAAGTATCCCATCAGGTTTTACAGCTGAGAGTATATCTTGAACTACATTGGGTACATTAGGAAGAGGTAGAGGGATTCCACCAACTTCTTTCAAAAATAACGCCCATCTTTGATCCAGTGCATCCCTTCTTTCTTGATAATCAAGTATGTAATCTTCACGTTGACTGATGCAAATTAGTTTTTTCATTGTAATATTTCAATCTTTTTGTTCGCACAATTGATATGTAAAGTTTTGGATTGCTGATATTTTAAAAACATTTTTTCACCTACTCCAATAACCGCAGGAATTCCTAGTTCTCCCGAACGAATAGCCATATGGGAATTCACGCCACCATAAGCAGTAATAAACCCTAATATGTTACATGAAAAAATCCAATCATAACCCGGGTCTGCAGCTGGAATCAGTAAGATTTTGTTACTTATTGCCTCTCTTCTGAAATCATCAGAACAAACATCTCCTGAAACTTCATTTAAAGTAACAAAGTTAGGTGTACCTGAAGGCAGGGAGAATGAGTAAATATCTTCATATGACAAAATGACCGGGGGCATCGTAAGACTTAACTTCTCCGCATACTTTTCTTTACCTATTGCAATAGATTTAGCAATTACCGCATGAATATCATCAGCAGAAGAATATAATTGGTCAATGATATTACAGTCCATGTGTGCTATTTCCTCCCGTGAGAATCCATATTCACTTCCTAATTTAGCTATTAACTCCAAACAATCAGAAAGGCTACGGCTGAAAATGAATTTTGCGTATTCACGTCCTTCTATGCTTGCTTTTATAAATCCGAAAAATGAAAGAACATCGCCTTCTATACCATGCTTATTCATTTCTTTTTGGATGGCTGAGTATTGGTCAATTTCAAGTGTGAATGATTGCTTTTCTTTCACCCTAGCTGATTGCCTATGGGAACCAAAATAAAAATCTGGTATCATATCATATCGCTCAGAGGTGATATCATATGTCCCTGGTCGCAAGTGACCATACTCTTTAATAAATTCACTAAATGATAAATTATTCCAATCACTACCTAAGTTTGAACTCACAGTCTCCAGTGATGCGATATAGTTTCTGCAATCCTGGTCTGAAAGTACACCTATAGAAACAAGGGAATTAAGAAGCGAAACCGCAATAAACCCTGCCCGAGCGAGGCCTGCAAAAGGTAATGTTCCATATCTTGCACAGTCTTCTAACAACCAATAGATCTTGGATATCAAATCTAGATCGCTATCCATAACTATCTTGTGGCGCGCCTTAAGTGTATTAATCTTTTGGCTATCCTCGATCCAAAGTCCGTTTTTCATATTGATAATGTTATTAGTCATTTTGTGCAGCGAATGTTGGAGAGCTTTCTGCTCTAGCTTTGTAAATCCATGAGCGCCTAACGCTTGGATTTTATCAGGCAGGTCAAAGGTATAACAAGATAAAACGATATCAAATTCAATCTTGTCATGCTTATCGGGAGTTGCAGCTAGCCTATCAAGATAATAATCCACCAGTTTTCCACTTAACAGTTCATCGGTGTCTTTTGGGATAAACGAGTTAAAGCTCGTTCTGGTGTCGATATACGGGAGGCCGCATAGATCTACCATTAATGGAAAACTTCTTAAATTTTTGTAGCCATAATTATTTCGCTGGTATGCCCATACTCCATTTGTAACCAATCTACGGTATAAAGTCTGAGCCAACATTTTAGGCCGTATTCCAATAATTTCAGCAGGATTCCAGTCGGGCATTACTCCATAAATTGTCCGTTTTCCGCTCACATATGGTTTTATTTTCATATCACGTTGTATAAACGATTCGACCCTTTCTAATGCCTTACGCTGTTCTTCATAATCAGCAATTGGTATTTTAAGCACAAGTGGGCGAGCTTGTAGGAGAAATAATTCCTCGTCTTGATTGAATGCGAATTCGATATCAATACTTTTATGATTAAATAATTCTACCATTTCTTCTGCAGCTTCAACGAGCCTATCCAATCGTTTTTCTCCGCTTTTCTTATGGTGGAAGATATAACTTATGTTAGTATCTACTCCCTTGCCTGATGTGATTAAATCAGTGGAACCGGTATTATCATAGTTAATTACATAGTAATTACCACCTGTATTAGGATCTATCGTGAAAATTACACCAGACATAATGATATTAGTCAGCATAGGCTGAACAAATATCTGATTCTCCAAACAACCATCGACAAATGTTTCTGCAACTTCTGTGGCTGCTTCAATGACATTTTCTGTTGAGACATTGAAAACGGACATAAACTTTCCTGCTTGAGAACTGTTGATAGAATCTTCAGTGAGTGCAGAGGAACGGACGATCAGTAAATGATTAGCAAACTGCGAATTAATAGAGTCGATAATAAAGTCTGGCTGTGTTTCCAACATCCGAACTGTAAAACAATATTGTGACAAAACCTTACTTTTAACAACTTTCCCCTCTACCTGTTTTAAGGTTTCGGCCTTTGTGGAAAAATTCAGCATTGATTCGCACCTCAGTTCAAACTACTTCATTTCTCAAAGCGACCCATATTCGGGTAGTATAAGGGACTTTTACAAAACCATTCTCATCATGTTTTAAAACACTATTTCTGATCTCATCTATAATATTTTGGAACTTGTCTTGAGCTTGCCTATATAGAGTCCCGTGAGATTTCCAACCTTCAATGAAGTCTTCCGTTGGAATACTCATTATTGCTGATTCTTCAATATAATCTAAGCATTTAAAAAGACCTGAACTCTCAATTAAAGCAGACTGATCTTCTCTGCGGCTTCCATAGCTATAATTTATAATATATTTTTGAATTATTGATTCTATTTCCTGTTGTAAAGGATTGTCCAAACCACGATGATTCCACATACAGGCAAAAAAACCATTAGGCCTTAGGATGCGATAGCTCTCCCTGAGTGCGGCTATTTGATCACACACATTAAACGAAGAACCAAAT
The DNA here is from genome assembly GCF_000949425.1 of Paenibacillus sp. IHBB 10380. NCBI lineage: Bacteria > Bacillati > Bacillota > Bacilli > Caryophanales > Paenibacillaceae > Paenibacillus > Paenibacillus sp. IHBB 10380. Next base: position 65,818 of record NZ_CP010976.1, on the reverse strand, counting down.
GTGACCAAAGCAAATTTCCCAGTTTCCATTCCAGTCTCTTCCCCTACTCCATCAAACCATAAGACATTGGAAAGCTTACAAGTCCTTTTCATTCCATGTGCTCTCATTTTCGAGTTAGGCTCAACGGCGTAAACCGTATGTCCTTTGCTTGCCAGCATATGTGTAAGATGAGCAGTTCCAGCCCCTACATCACATATCGTACCTGGTTCAGACAGTTTTACTTTCTGTAGCATACTGTCAATAGCTGATGACACATATTCTGGTCTTTTCAAATAAGCATCTGCCAAATCTGTATAATCCCAATTAACCTTCATGAACACACGTCCTTTATCATTTTTCAAAGAATTAGTCACATGAAAATCTCATTTAGAGCCTAGTTGTACCTGCGATAAAATTCTTCCAACGCATTCCTCCACAGAATAGACGCCATCATTTTGTATAACTATGTTCGGATTTTTAGGTTCCTCTATGTCTTGATCAAGTCCAATTATTTGAGAGTGAATTCCAGAATCAAACCCGCTATATAGTTTTTTTTGGTCCCTCTGACGAAGAGTGGAAAAGGAGGCTTTGATGTATATTTCAAAATATCCCGAAATATTTTCCATATTCCATGCTCTAACGCTATCGAACATAGAAACTGTACAGCAAATTACTATTAGACCCTGTTCAGACAGCATTTTGCACAACCTGGAGTATATCATTGAACATGATAATCGATCTGAAACTCCATAGCCCATAATTCCCCCGAAAACATCGCGGAGAAGATCCCCGTCAAGAAAAACAACACCAGGATGTTCAACTTTTATATGTTCGTGCAACTCCATACCGATAGTAGTTTTACCAGCTCCTGGTAAGCCTGTTAACCAATAAACCATACTGTCACTCCCCCTATCCAACTGAATAAGTTTTCAATTTCAATGTTTCTTTTCTGCTGGAGAGAGTAACCGTGGAAAGAGTACTTCATCATATTTACTTTTCAAGTAACCAGATCTTAAAGTATCAAAAATCCAACTTCTTAAAGTTACAGCATTGGGGACATCAGGCAAATGACCATATAAGTTTTGATGGTACTTCTCAAAACGAAATGGAATTTCAAATAGCTCCATAACTAGTTCATCTTTTAACACATATTCTTGCAAATCGAAAGACTCATAACCATAATGCTTATAAATGCGTCCATAGAATATTTTCAAACGTATGTTGTCAAATTCAGAAATCATATCGCTAAAATCTCTTGTCAAAGGTGTCAGATCGAAACCAGTAATAAGTTTGCCTTCACTATCAACCGTAGGAGTTTCCACCAATAACATTTCCTTTTCAAAAGGGATATTCAGCAATTCACAAGCAGCCATCAGCATTTGCGATGGATACAATTTTAGATCTTCAAATCTAAAGGCGAAGTAGTGGTTGCAATATTTGGAATCGACCATATCTGAATATCCATATTCAGAATTCAGTACAAATTTTAGCAATCTTTCTGTCACTAAATTTTTTCTCTCATATCCACTCAAAAATGCACGTATAGGATCACGGACGCAAGTCAGGACTGTTAAGTATTGAAATTGTTCCATGATATGGCTGTATGCTTTATGGAAATTGAGCAAATGAGGCTCAAACAGGATCAAAGGGACTATCCTAGGGTTTTTTTTCTTTCTCAAATAACGAAGTAGAAAAATAGCCTTAAAGATTTCAATGACATTAAAATGCTGCTTGTCTTTAAAGTGTGATTCTGCCTGAGAAAATAATTCTTCTAGATCCGCTAATTTAATTGAAACCTCTTGTTGATTAACAAATGATTTTATTTGATCAAGTGTATACGTTTTATGTACTTTAAAGAGGATTTTTACAAAGGTAGGGTCCTGTGTAATCAACCTGTCATTTATTGTAGAGAGAATATGGAAATCGCTTTCAAAAGCATATTCCACTTGGGAATTATTCCCCAATGCATCGAGAGATAGAGCTGTACCTGAATATGGACGATTTGCCCATATACACAACCGCTTTAACTCCTCTAGTCTGACGGGTACCGGAGTCATACTGCTATAATCAATTCCGAATACTTCTTTAAAGTCAATAGGATATTTCAGACGTTCCTCTTGCCCAAGCAAGAAAACGAACTGATGGTTTTTAACCAAGGCAGAAAAATCAATCAATTGCATTAGGGCATAGAATAGATCAGGGTTTTCATAATACATGTATATATGGTTATCTATAGCAACATCTTCGCTCATCCGTACATTATCCATTAAAAATCTAAAATTAAACTCATTTGTTTCGTTTTCAACAAGCAACGGTTCCTTAATTTCAGAAAAAAAATATGCAGTCTCACGTTCAGAATTGGTTTCGATCCATCTGTGCGTGAAAGTAGATTTATCAAATAAACACGATTTTTTTTCATCAACTTTAAAAGCATAAAAACTCAGCTCCTCATATACTGGAACATCCTTAGGAAAGAAATAAGGATATTCTAAAAACAGGTTTCGGTTTAATTCATATCTGTTCTTCATCATTTTCAGGCTTGGTTCGTAAAAATCTTTTATTAACATGTTGACAACTATGTTCCCGGCGTCTTCATCGTTACATAGTTTCAACAATAATTGAAATCCGATATCACTATTTCCATTTTTAATTTCTAAGATCGCCGCTCTATATCTAGTATATACATCCATATTTCGTACTCCTCAAACCATTAATAAATTCAACATTTTGATAATAAGTAGATCACTCGATGAATTTTTTTTCAAATTTCTTCGTCAATTTTAGGCTCAACAAAAAAATCAGTGGTTGATATTTTCTGCCAGATAAGCGATGGCAATTGCATTCGACTAAAATGCCGGCTGTGTAGCAAACGCGATTGCGATTAAATAGTGTCTCCGCTGATAGGCTTTAATGCGATTATGGCGGCCTTCTACGGTGGCATTCGTCCACCGGCAATATGGTAATTGATAATTTCATTCTGCCAATGACGAATGGTCTTCAAGGTACGTTGAATAGCTTCACGATCCAAATTCTCGCCTTGCTGAAGCCAACGGTGAAAGCCGTCGATGGCTATTGTAATTTGTTACTTTTTAGATATTTTCGAGCTTTATAGATAATTGATTCGCATACATTGAATATTTAAAACTTATAAGGAATTATTTGAAGATTTTTTGTCGAGATACTACTTTTATAAATTGTAAGTAATTCTAGAGCCTATACACCGAACTTTGAGATCCTAAATATCCATCAGATGAAAATGTTTGTATTGTTTTTCATTTAATAATCATTTTGGTATTTCAAGAGATGTGTAGCAGACCTATCAATGTTTGTAGGAAAATTAAGTATTAAACACACTAAAACTAACTGAGAGTTCTTCCGTATACAAATCGAAAGCAGAGATTGGAATAAGTTTAGTCCAATTCTCTATTTCCTTAATACGGGAAGACAGTAAGTATTTATTAAAAAATCACTACTTTCAATAAAAGCTTAAATTAAGGTTTTCTCCATTCGCCTTACTTAAAAAATAAAGCGCTTTTTCTTGTTGTTTAACGAATACTTAATGATGTCTATTTCGATAAATTCTCTACTATCGCATAAACATACATAGATAATTCTACAAGATAAATATTAAAATATTGAAAAATAATTGTAAATAATAACAAAATATATATATTACCTCTTTTTTGTATAATACAACATATTTCATCATCCAACATATGACAGTTGTCACTATGACATTATTACAAACGCTACAAAATAGTATGGTGTTAGAAACTTCTGAAAGCAATTTTATGTCTCTAAAAAATAGTACGCCTATTTGAGACGTACTGGAGTCGTTCGGGATTAGGAGGTAATACATTAGTTTTGTAACTTCAAATTGATGTCTTTAAATGGATTTTAGATTGATCTTTTCATTTTTTTAAAATCTATGATAAAATATCATGATTTTGAGATAATATATACTTAATCTTTTATATAGCAACTATTGAATCTAATAAACTTCGCAGGAAAATTTCTTCATTTTTTTTTGACCAATTAAACTAATTAACTTATGGACCTCTTTATAATTTTCAGTAATAACAAGATTCGATTTACTTTACTAATTTTTCGTCTTTATCTTTTACATAATCGTTTGTCAAAAAAAAAAGCTATTCGTTCTTGCATAAGTTTTTTGTGCTCCCATAAAACATGAAACGCTCTAAGATCTATGGTGAGGCATTCCGAGGATATTACATTAATATGCTCATTAACTCGGTCATACACCTCCAAGCCAAATATCATTGAGTCTTTCACATCATTTCTTGGATCAGAGCATTGTGAATGTAAACTGTCTATTATTTCATTTTTAAACTGAGGCAAACAAAAACTATACCCTCTATCTTTGATAAAAGCTCGACTGAATCTCTTATAGAATACTCGGAGTGATCATCGTTAATGACGGAAGCTATTATTTCCTGAAAGGAGATTTCAATGTTACTATAATAACCATCAATACAATTATCGGCAGCATAAAACTTCTTTTCAAAAGTATTGATCCCGTAAATAAACAGATCGTGTACTACACTAAGTTTAGATTGATTGATATATTTATGATTCACATATAGGTAAATACCATAATTTTTATCAATTTGTTCTTTAAGAAAAGGCTATGTTAAATTCTAATCATGATATTTGACCATAAGAAAACCGCCTTGGTGAAAAGGCGGTTCATTGAGCTATCGTTTCCATTAGTGCAAAGATTTTTAAAACACGAGCCCTCGTACAACTAAACACGCCTTTGAATCTTGACATTACATTCTGACGTTGTCGCAGTGACGTACTCCATTTAATTCACATTGCCGTTAAAGTTCAAATAAGCTTCATAACGCATGCGGATTATGGGTAAAGTAATCAAATCCAGAACATTTCACTTTGGAACCCACTACACTCGCTCGTTTCATCAGAAGTAGCTAACTCTCCACCCGCAGCTTTGCACACGAAATCAAACATGACCTTCGTAGGAACATCAGTCACACCCGTCATACCACTTATGTATCGCTGTATTCGAAACAACACTAATTAAATGGCTAACAGTGGCGTCTATTCCACTTTCCTCTTTGATTTCACGAATTACGCCATCAATCAGGTTTTCTCCAACTTCAGTTATCCCACTAGGATACACCCAACCATCGCCATGGGCTTTTACTAATTGGATATTTCCATTTCCATCTTCTACAACTCCGCCTGCGGATACAATATGTGTCGGAAACGCCATTTCACGACCTCCCAATACGGTAAAGTTGTATATTTATTCCACATGGTTCCTGTGGTACTCACGAAACGATTGAACTAACCTCCCTCTATGAAGAAAGCATTATCTCACATTTCCTCCTGTTTTCTTAAGTTTTCATAGCATCATTGGTATTTGAGCATTTGAATACTGGAAAAGGGATGAATTAAAGGATAATTTTAGATACGTGGGGAAAAAACGATCCTTATATACTTAACCACTCATATCCAAAAAAATGGCAATAGTTGTAGTTATGGTCGCACTGATGGATGTCCACATATTTCATGGAGGTCTACCCTCCCAATTCTCACAGAGTCTTCGCTCTAAAATTCCTTCGTCCAACCTTACCATGATGTGGATGTCAGTTATGCTGCCCGACAGGATCTTTGTCCGTATTATAGTTGTTTTACTGACTAATCCGTTAATCCGTGCTTCAAATGTGGTTACCTGCTACTTTACTTCAAGAATTCAAAGGAAACCTAAGCTACTCTCGTTAGTTCTGCCATATGGGGAATATCCCTTAACATATGCTCTTCACTGAATTCACACTGCTTCTTGCCAATCGTAAACAGAATCCGTATAAGCTTATTACATATTGCGATCAGGGACTGCATTTTCTTCAAAGGATTATTTGACCGTGTTGTAAAATATTGATGTAAAGCCTTGAATGCACTATTCTTAGCGACTAAACGCATGGCTACTCGAAAGAGAAGCGCCCTGAGTGCTTTTCTCCCTCTCTTTGTAATCTTTGTTTGTCCCTTATGCTTTCCAGATGTATTCTCCCTCAGACTCAGCCCAGCTAATTTTATGATCTGCTTAGGATGAGAGTAATAACTGAGGTCTCCTACCTCTGAAAAGAAGCCTGCAACCGTATCTCTACCAATACCCGTAATCGCTAACATTTGTTCAACACCTGGAATCTGTTCAAGTAAACCATCTATATTTGAATCCAGTTCTTCGAATCTATTATTTATGAGTTCATACTTATCTATTAACGTGCGTAGCTCTAATTTAGCCATTGTCGAACCCTCAAGCATGCCAATCGAATGACTTGCTGCTTCTTTGAGTTCAGATATTCTACTGAGTCCAATCGCACGGCTAACAGCTTTTCTGAGATGCGTTAAGATCTCATGATCGGAAATCTTGCTTAATTCATGTGGTAATACATTTAGCCTTAAAAGCTGTAATGCCGACTTTCCTTCCCAGTCTTTAAATACGGTAAGAAACTCAGGGAAGAAGCGATCTAGCCAGTTGTGGATTTGTCCTTGAACCGCTTGTAGGTCAACAGATAGAAGATCCCGTATCTTTTTCGCCACTCGAAGTTCTGCGTACACTCCCTGTCGAATATTGGGTACAGCATATCTCCCATCTTTGACTAACTGTGCAATTACCCTATCATCTTTCACATCATTTTTTTTAGGTGAATTGTCGTCTAGCTCCTTGCTCTTCTTTACATGCATCGGGTTTACTACGACAAATTGAATACGTTGATCTTTAAGAAAGTGAGCTAGATTGAGTCAGTAGTGACCTGTTGGTTCCATTCCTACGATCACTTTTTCCATCCCTTGATCTTTCATTAGTTGTTGAATCCAACCTAGAAAGTGATTGAAATCTGAGTTCGTATTTTCAAAATGGAAAGCCTTCTTGAACTCCTGCCCTCTAAAATCCTGTGCGCGTGCAACGTACTTGTACTTAGCGATATCTACGCCAACTATTAGCGTTTGAGAAGTGATTTGAGCTATCTTCTCATTTTGGTTATAATTCATATTAACTGCCTCCTGATATTCGAATTCGTCCCTTTTGCTGGCCAGCTTAGGACAATTCTTATGATATCAAGAGGTCTTTTATTGTTCAAACGTCATTCTTACTCATTTCAGGAATGCTGCCCGTTAGTTGAACAAATAAAAAACGGCTGCCGAAGCAACCGCTATTCCACTATAGTTCCCCGTTAGCTTAATGATTTTTCTCTACATATGACTGCTTCAAATATTTTTTTGCCTGTAGAGTCTATCATAGTTCCTTGAGAAGGTTCTTTTTTAGTAATCCATTTTATTAATTGAGCAAAATAATAATCCATAAGAGAATTCGAGAAAAAAGAATAATTTGATAGCAATACAACTCCTACACGGAGTTCCTTGTTGAAAGCTAGATAACTATTAAAACCAGCTGAACCCCCGTTATGCCAGAGGATACCTTTATCTAGAAGTTTATCCTCACCCCAGCCAAAATAACGGTTTGAATTTCCGATCCATATAGGGAGATGACTTTTTTGTAGTGTAGAGGCTATCGGATTATCATCATTTAGATTGGCTTGGACAAATAAACTCAAATCGCTAACAGATGACTTAATACCCCCAGCTCCTTCATGTATAGAAAGATCCCAATGAGGGACTCTTTTCCCAGTTGAAGCATGTCCATTCAAAAACCTGCCATCCTGTTCTGAATCAAGCATAACGGCTGTCTCATTCATCTTTAATGGACTCGTAACAGTTCGTCATACTTGCTTCCTGACACCTTACATAGAATGTTTCCCAGTATGGCCATACCGATATTGGAATATTCAAACGAACCAATGCTATCCGTGTAGTCAGCATTAGATAAAAAAGCAGTTAAATCTTGCTCGGTATACATTGAATAAGGATTCGATCTTTTTTTAGCCAAAATGTGGTTGGTTGCCAATATAGGTAATCCAGAGGTATGAGTAGCAAGGCTTCTCAAGGTAATTTTATTCAAATAATCGTTTTCAGCGTTCTGCACAAACTTACCAACCATGTCATCCGAGGAAAGCAGTTTTTCCTGTTCCATTTCTAATAAAAGAATTGATGTAAAAACTTTGGTTATGGATCCGATTTCAAACAACATATTCTCAGGAGGGACCATACTTTTCTTTTTACTATTACAAAACGAAAAGTATTCAATATCTCCCTCCCTAATAATCCCGATAGCAAGATGTAAATGTTTCTTATCTTTCGTGTAATCTGATACAAAATTATGTAAATCCTTCATAGTAAAAGTTACTCCTTTTAGTTTAATGATGCTTACATAAATCGAATGTTGAAATCACGTTAATAAACCTATTTTGGGATGCTAAATCATGTATTCGTTTCCATTTCTCGATATTCCTGCCCGACAATAAGTCCTGGAGATAATAAGATTGCATTTGTTTACAAACAAGTATTCCAATCATAGAGAGGAGACCTTGGATGATTCGCTGTAAGCCTTGATTGATTTTATACATCAGGAGGAATTAATTCTGTTAGGTCACAGCCACTCACCCTAATTAGAGCGTCTCAACCAATTTTTGAATCTTTGAGTGGGAAATTAAATATACAGGACCCATTATTTCTATTTTGCCGTCCTTTACACGTATAGCGCTCTCCTGTTCTGCAGCATAAACATCAATCTCTTCAGACAAGGGGAACAGGTAGCCTTGAACAAACGTGGCGTAGTCGCGTTTAGAATGAGACTCATAGGCAAAATGATTAAAGCCAATACCATCATAAATAGTACTTGTTTCAACTTCATTGCCAGTCTCTATCAAGCTTAACCATTTGGCAGCCATGTTTAACGCGCCAGCGCTGGCACCCATTATAACGGCATTGCTGTTCTTAATAACATCCGATAATTCATATTCCGCCAAAAAATCGTTCTGCAAAACAGGATATCCACCGCATAAAAAAATGACAGAAGCGTTTTGAATGAATCGCTGGGCATCTTCCTTCTGCATGCGGTAATCAATGAAATGATATTCATTAAAAATAATGTTAGCCTGATTAAACCATGTCCTTTCAAAAACATCATCACTGTTAACTTGCTCATCTTTATAACCAGACGGTTGAGCGCTAATCATAACAAGCGATTTTCTGTCTGTTATATCCTCATGCAACAATTTGACCAGCTTCTCTGGAAAAATATCATTAAACCAACTGAAATAGTAGTGAGTCTTCAAACTTAATTACCTCCATATGTACTATTTACATTCATCCATTCTTAACGATAAAACATATTTTTCATAACTCCAACTCTATATTACCATAAATTGGAATTGAAGTATGAGAATTATGTTTCTTACGTTAACCTGCCCGTTAGCTTAATAAAAAGATCAGGATACCGAAATAACCTGCGGCATACATCTGCTACAATTCTAATTAACCAGGGCGTACACGCCAAAATAATATCGGAGCGACTTGGTCATGGAAGCATTACCACAACAATGAATATCTATGGTCACGCTCTTCGACCAGCTGATCAAACTGCTGCTGATAAGTTTGAATCGTTATTAAAAAATAAAACTTCCTGACAACAAAGATGACGCACAGGATCAAAAATTCCTGGCGTCATCTTTATGTTCTTTTAGGTTGTTCTCCGATCAATTTTTACATCAATTTTACATCAACGCACTTTTTAGTACTCTGTTCTACCGATATTACTGATACTGTTATACAGACTAATACCCAGTATTTATAAGGGTCTCAACATTCTGTATTATTCTTTATCAACAACGCAACCGACTCCACATGCACCGTATGCGGAAACATATCCACCGGCTGCACTTCTACCGTTCTATACCCGCCATCCTCGAGCACTCTTAAATCCCTCGCTAACGTCGAGGGATTGCAGCTGACATACACAACCCGCTCCGGCTGCATCGCTAGGATCGTCTCTAGCAATCTTGGATCGCAACCTTTTCGCGGTGGATCGACGACGATGACGTTGGGGGTGATGCCTTGTTCTTTCCAACGTGGGATGACATCCTCGGATGCACCAACTTCGAATGTAACGTTATTCATTCCGTTAAGCTCTGCATTGGCACGCGCGTCTTCAATCGCTTCAGGTACGATTTCGACACCGTATACCTGCTTAGCATGCTGAGCTAAGAACAATGAAATTGTACCGATACCGCAGTAGGCATCGATTACGGTCTCGGCTCCTGTAAGTCCAGCGTAATCCAACGTTTTGCCATATAGCACTTCCGTCTGAACTGGATTGACTTGATAGAAGGAACGCGCGGATATGGCGAACTTCACATCACCGATGTAATCATATATAACTTCATTTCCCCAAAGTACCTTAGTCTGATCTCCAAAGATGACATTTGTCTCTTGGGTGTTAATGTTGTGGCAGATGCTAGTTACTGCCGGCATAGTCTTCCTAATTTCAGCAATCCATGTATCTAGGTTAGGAATCTTCGCGCCATTCGTCACTAGGACAATCATCATTTCTCCGGTAGTGAAAGCTACTTTGACGACAACATGTCGCAGAAGTCCTTGACCTGTCTCTTCATCATAGGCAGTGATGCCTATCTTACGACCGATGGCTTTGACATGAGCGATGATTTCATCGTTACTTTCATGCTGAATGAGACATGTCTCCATCTCAATAATGCGATGGCTACCACGTGCATAGAAACCGCCAATAAGACCCGCTTCGGATGCACCGATGGGTACTTGGGCTTTATTACGATAACGCCACGGATCACTCATACCAAGTGTAGGAAGCACGGTTATTCCTTGTTCTCCTGTCACATTCAACTTCCCGATCCGCGTAAGATTGTCCACCACGAGTTGTCGTTTCCACTCTAATTGCGCGTTGTATTCCATATGCTGCAATTGACAGCCGCCGCATTGATCATAAATGTTACAAGGTGCTTTTATCCGATCTGGACTCGCCTGAACGATATCCATCAGCTTGGCATAGCCAAACTGCTTCTTTGTCTTAAGTACTTTCACACGGGTTTTCTCCCCTGGGAGTGCACCCGGCACAAAAAGGGTATAGCCCTCTGCGCGACCTACCCCTTCTCCGTCATGGTTCATACCGATAATGTCGATTACGACTTCATCGTTCTTGGATACCGGCAATCCGACAATGGGGGTCGAACTGCTACGGCGACCGGAGTTCCGGCCGCTGCGGTGGTTTCTCATGATGCTATATTCACTTCTTTCTTTATCTTCTATCTTCTCTTCTTGTTTCTTTAAGCAAAAATACGCATATGCTGCTTCAACACTTGGAAGGTTGCAGGAAGTGAGCCACCTAGCTCACCATCCAAGTTAAGTAATACTTCACCCGGTGAGGTCACTTCAATATGATCGGTCTGAAAATGGATCACATTCTTATCATTCAAATGTCCACCACGTAATGCTAATCTGACGACACGTACGAATTCTGCCAAATTACAATTCTTAAGAGCAATGACATCGAAGAGACCATCATCAATAGTAGCACTAGGTGCAAGCTTCTCGAAGCCACCTACAGAGTTAGTATTGGCAATAAGGAATAGCATGAATTCATCATGAATGGTTTCCTGACCGTTAGCCTTGATAATAAGTTCCTGAGGTGACAGGCTGACCATCTTCTCGATCCCTTTGAGATAATAAGCTAGTTGGCCAATAAGCGTCTTAAGCTTACTAGGCACGTCGTAGGTTAATTCAGTCAGTGTACCGCCACCTGCAATGTTAATGAAGTAACGATCGTTAGCTTTACCGATATCAATCGGACGCGTCTCTTGACGTATGATCACATCACAATATTCTTCCCAATTCTTCGAGATTCCAAGCCCTCTGGCGAAATCATTGGTCGTTCCAAGTGGAAACAAACCGAGCGGTGGAAGGTTGTCCTTCTCCGCCATGCCGTTAATGACTTCGTTCAGCGTACCATCACCACCTGCAGCAATAATAAGGTCATATCCTCGCCCTACTGCATCTGCCGCTTCCCTAGTCGCATCTCCTTCTCCTGTCGTTGCGTGGACGGAAGTCTCAATGCCACCTTGGTCGAGTCGTTGTAATATATCTGCCAGACGCCGTTTCATCTCTTCCCGACCTGAAGTGGGATTATAAATTAACCTAGCTCTCTTGTTCATACTAAGAACCCCACCTGTTTATCATAATTTCAAACTTTCTAACATGTAATGTACCTGATTACCTATCCATTCAGATAACAACGGATGCGGTAGAATAGCTCTACCTGTATAAAGATAAGATAACCCCTTAAGACGATCAGGAATCACTTTTCGTATGAAATAGCCCTCACTTAAAAAAAGAGGAGCAACAATTACCTGATATCCATGCTCTTTCTGCCAATATTCGGTACGTTCACGCACCGAATCTGGATTCAGTAAAGCATAGTCAACAGCTATCACATCACTAATATTCTGCACTTTAAGAGCAAGTGAGGATATCTTCTTCACCCAGCGTTTTCTAAAATCCTCATAAATACTACCATGACCTACGAGTAGAATGACTTCTTGCTTCGGTTCTACACATAAATCACGAACCTTGTCCCAGATCATCTGGGCAACCACAGGGTCATCGTCCATCGGAGTTCCATAATGTATATTAGCACGAATGCGGAAAAGATCTAGATTAGTATCTGAATCGGCTGTTTCTTTTGCTCCCAGTGCATAAGCTATTTCATCCACATGAGTACTTCCAGACGATACAAATAGAGGAATTACGACAATGTCAGTAACACCTTGATCTTCAAGAGCATCAATGCCATCCTGAATGAGTCTTCCTTCCAAGATCTCCAAGAACGAAACCGCTACAGGGATATCCCCCTGTAGCGGCAACTGTTTGACCGCTTCATCCACCAATTCAACCCAAGAAGACTCCCTTGAGCCATGGCTGATAATAAGCACGCCCGGCTTACGCATCTTAACGTCCTAGACGCTCTAGTGACATTTTATACCCATCGTTACCATAGTTCAAGCAACGTTTCACACGTGAAATGGTAGCAGTACTTGCCCCCGTCTCGGCCTCTATCTGATTATATGTTGAACCTTTGCCTAGCATACGAGCTACTTCTAGACGCTGAGAAAGTGACTGTATCTCATTCACTGTACACAGATCATCGAAAAATATATAACACTCTTCTAAATTTTTAAGAGTCAATACGGCTTCAAATAATTGATCAACACTTTTGTCATCTAGTTTCTTTAATTGCACTGGCTAATCATCCCCTACTGTTACTAAGTAACCTCATTGTACCTGACTCGATGCAATCTTTTCAAGCATTAACGGTTTATCGCTTTACAGAACAGAAATATTACAGATTTATTACAGATTTATTAAAGCTTAATACAGAGTGCTAGATACATCCGCATCCTATCTATAAGCGTTATTCCACTTGTATATTCTTCTAGGCATATGCCCCTTTCACCTGCCTACGCAAGAATAACCGGGCATCCGTCCATACCTTATGTTTGCCTATCACATACATATACAGTAAACCCACACAAAAAGGAAAGTGATAATTCATGGTTCAACATTACCATCATCGTTCCCCGAGCAATAAACGTTCACTGTCCCAGTCATACACAACCCCCTCATTGGACTCCCAATACATTTATCCTGGTATTAGTCCTTTCGGAGATATCCCCCAAGTAGGAGCTTCAGCCCTTACTCCTTTTCAGGGAGCTGCAGAGGGGTTGGCCACTCCAAGTACCGCCCTTGGCGCCGCCGAGTGGATTAACCCTGTTGTGGAAATTGCCCCTGTGGCTGCCGCAGCTAAGACCGGCTTCTCATTAGCAAGTCTGGGCGAGCTTAAAGGCGTCATTGATCGAATGGGAGGAATAGATGGCCTTGTCAGTTCTATAGGCAAATTTCAGAAAGTAATGTCAAGTGTTCAGCAGATGGCCCCTATGGTTAAGCTAGTGATGGGCTCCTTAGGCAAGGGTACAACAAAAGGAAAATCAAGTGAAGACGGAGATGGCATGTTCTATATTCCCCCTAAACGGCGACGCAAGAAATCCACCTCTAAAAGCAAGAAAAACACTTCACGTCGTACTTCTAAAGGGAAAAGTACATCTAACAAAAATACTCCTAATAAGAAGCGACGTAAATAACACCCATGTACAGGAAGTGTTGCAATTTAAGGGAGTGCCCGCAATAAAGCGAGCGAGTACTCTCTTTTATTTGAACCACCCCCTGCGTATGAACCACAGCACCATGCCTCCACCTAACAAGAACATGAATGCCATTACCCCTGCATAACCATATTGAAAGTTAAGTTCGGGCATGTACACAAAGTTCATTCCATAAATTCCAGCAATCAGCGTAAGTGGCATGAAGATCGTCGTAATGACCGTTAGCGTCTTCATAATAGCGTTCATACGATTTGAATTAACGGATATATAACTATCACGTAAGTCCGCTGTCATTTCACGGTCTGCTTCTATCATATCTGCGAGCTTCAATAGATGGTCATAAATATCTGAGAAATATACTTTGTGTTCCCCACTGCTCTGAACATGCTGCGAATTAATAATTCTATACATGAGATCCCGCATCGGTACAATCGTTCGGCGCAACTTCAGAAGTCGTCCTCGTAAATTGAATACTTGACTCATCAACTCTTCTACAGATTCATTCCCCCCCTGAGTTTCAAGCTCAGCCAGTTCATCCTCAATAGAATATAAGCTAGGAAAGTAACGATCTACCATCATGTCAATCATCGTATAAGCGCAGGCGATGGGGCCACGAGACCATATTTTTCGATCATGCGCATGCTGTACAATTTGTGCCCAAGCTTCATCGATCTCTGGAAGCTCTCTTTGATGAAAGGAGACCAATAAATCAGATCCTAAGAATAAATCCACTTCCTCTGCATGCAACGTATCCGGATTAAGCGCATGTAACACAAGAAACTGTAGATCTCCATAGAAATCAAGCTTCGGTCGCTGTAGCACATACATACAATCTTCCACAGCCAGCGGATGGAAGTGGAAATACGTATCCAGCAGTAGTGATTCTTGCATCGTTGGAGCATTGAAATCTACCCATAACCAAGCATAATCGCTCATTTGGATCTCTTCTAAAGGAATCCCCACCTTGATGTCATGTGAATGAGTAATGGCAAGTGTCCTAATCATAGACTATCCTTCTCTCTTTATGTCACTTCTTTCCATCATACAAAATGAAACAAAAAAAGCCAACCTTCAGCGATTGGCCCACTCTATCCCTATTATCTCTATACATGAATCTTCTTAGAACAAAATTTTAAATATTACACCTGCAAGCAAACCTGAAATTGGAATGGTAATGAACCATGTGATTACGATTCGTCCAGCAAGTGACCATTTTACCTCAGAGAACCGTTTCGCACTACCTACACCTAAGAGTGCGGATGTGATTGCGTGCGTCGTACTCACTGGCATATGTAGTACGGTTGCCGTCATAATAACGGCTGCTCCTGACATATCTGCGGCAAAACCATTGATCGGTTCGATTTTGAAAATTTTAGTACCCATTGTTTTAATGATTTTCCATCCACCGATAGATGTACCTAATGCCATAGAAGTCGCTGCTGCAATTTTCACCCACATTGGCACTTCTAGAACGTCTAGATTCCCTGAGGTTACCAAAGCAAATGTAATGATTCCCATAGCCTTCTGTGCATCATTCGTTCCGTGAGTGAATGATTGAACTGCTGCCGTAACAATCTGCATCGTCCGGAAGCCTTTGTTGACTGTATGAGGACTCCTATTAGCAAAGATCCACTTAAGAACAGTCATAAAAACATATCCAATGGCAAAAGCAATCAACGGGGATAATATTAAGACTTCAAGGATTTCAATGAATCCACTCCATTTAACTTTATCCGAGCCCGCTCCTACCAGCACAGCACCTGTTAAGGCTCCGATTAAGGCATGTGAAGACGACGATGGAATACCGAACCACCAAGTTACTAGGTTCCAGATAATAGCCGCAAGTAATGTTGCAATAACGATTTCGATCCCATTGTCTAACGTCGTAGGATCTGCAATACTTCCTCCGATGGTCTTAGCAACCCCAGTAAAGAGCATTGCGCCGAGGAAGTTCATAGCTGCAGCCATAAGAATCGCAACTCGCGGTTTAAGTGCTCGTGTAGATACAGAAGTTGCAATGGCATTCGCTGTATCATGAAAACCATTAATGAAATCGAATGCTAAAGCAAGAAAGATGACGATAGCTAATATAAAAAATGACGTTTCCATGTTAATAAAACTCCTTAAGAGTTGCTCATAATAATCGATTCCAGCATGTTGGCTACATCTTCACACGTATCTGTAGTTTGTTCAAGACGTTCATAAATCTCTTTTTTCTTAATCAGTTCGATAGGATCACTCACGGTGTCAAATAAGTTCTTCACACAAATTCGAAGTAAATCATCACCTTGATTCTCAAGGTCGTTAAGGCGAATCGTATGTTCACGAATTTGAAGAAGTTTTTTCTGAGACAACAGATGGATTGCCTTCTGAATAACATAAGCTGACTGACGCAATATCTCAGCAAATTGTACAACATACTCATCCGGATTGAGATGATTATACATATAGAATCGAGAAGCGGTAGCTTCGATACCATCCATAACATCATCCATACTCGTTGTCAGATCCATAATGTCATCGCGGTCGATCGGCGTAATAAACGTTTTGTTGAGTTCCTTAATAATCGTGTGTGTGTATTCATCACACTGCGATTCATATTTTTTCATTTCTTCAATAAAAACGTTTATATCTTGAAGATTTGAAACTTGCTGAGCGAAGTAATCAGCGGCTTGTACAATCGTATCTGCCATATTCTCCAGTGTTTCGAAAAATATATCCTTCTTCTTATTAAACCTCATAACGATTACCCCTTTACAGAATATTGCCGTGAACGAAAACTTAACGAAAAATGACAACCTACGTTATCTTAACATATCCTATAGGCTTTTTTAAAGGCGAATTCGATCTTTTTTTACAACCTTCTCGAATGCATATCATAATCAACCAAATACAGCGAATTCACCCAATTGTTCCCTTTATAATGCCATATTCCGCTCTTTTTTATTCAGCATTCGTCACGGTAACGTGACTGTCGAAATTAGGTTCATTCGGAACAATATTAATATACGTAGTCCCAGGTACGAATGGAACTTCAATTCCATCCTTAACAAATCTAATCAAATCGTCTGTTTTATGTATCCAGTTGCCTTTAATCATCACGCCACGCTGAAACAACATCGCCTCGCCACCTGTGTTCACATCAACGGAAAGCCTTCCCACATCATCCAGCACTTTATGGTTTGCTCCCATAACGATTACATTTGCAGCTTGTAGTTGCTCATTGTTGTTAAGATCAATGTGTGCGCTGTCATTAATGGATCGCTTGTACATTTGTGAAGCTGCATCATATTGATAAGAGACTTTGTATCCTTTAAGTAAAAAGCTAATATCGATCTTATTCGCATTCTCACCAGTAATAAGTTCATCATTTGTACGGAAAGTATAATTTGGAATCGTTACTTCTGTCTTATACTTGAGTCGATCTGCACCTGCACGTAACTTCTCAACATCAGTATATAAATTATGAGGCGCCTTGCGGCTCTTATCTCTCCAAAAGGATGCCCCAGCGTTGCCGATCTCATCAAGATCTTCCTTGTGCTGCTTTTGTATAATTGAATAAGCCTCTGGACTTCCCCCTGCATGCACTAACAATCCGTTATAACTCTCACCTAGTTCAATTAAATAAGGTCTTATACTTCTTACAGGACCTACTGTTACTACATCACCATGACTTTGAAAAATAGCGATGAGACGCGTTATCCCTCCTTCTGCTAGCACCTCATATACGATATCTGCTTGTGTAAGTCCTGATTGAGGCCTAGCCTGTGGAGCATTATTAACCATGACTGCGATCGGTCTCTGAGTGGAGATTTCCTTAATAGGAAGTCCTGTAAGTGGGGCTGTAAAGGGTAGACTTGCGACCTCTAAAGGTGGTGGAACTTCCTCTTCTATAGAAGGTACTTCAACGGGTAGTACATCTTCTGCCTTCTGGGTGCCATCGTTACTACAGGATGCAAGTAATAATAATGCCAATAGTCCGCCCACAAGGCTCGGAAATTTTGGTGGATTCATAATAAAGTTGTAACTCCTCTCATTGTGCCAATATCTTCTTATCATTCCATTTAATCATAAAAGCGTCTACTTGTCTGCGTAACTTACCTTAAAGATCCCTGAACCAAAAGTTCTAACACTATTACTTTGTATCAACCATGCCATTTATCAAATCAGGTAATAAATGGATTTAAACGAGTTATCATCCTGAATATTTATTCGAGATCATGAATTCATACCTGCTAAATAGGGAGGCGAACCCTCTATTTAGCATATCTTAAAATTGATTTGTAAAATTTAAGTTAAAAATTTTATTTAAATCTGGACTTTTATCACAATTCATGAAATAATTCACATATAATTCACATATAGGTCGTAACTAATGACCATAACAACAAATAACTCCAATAAATCAACAGAAAATCATAACTTGTGTGTCGATATTATGGTGAAGAATTGGCTAACAGGGAAATAAATGGCATATTCAATTCTAACTGTTATGCGCTTACATATAATAAAGACGGCAAATATTTGTCACACAAAAAACATATTTAGGAGTGGTAATCATGTTTAGCAATTGGTTGAAAAGTACAAAGGCAGCAGCTTGGATTTTAACCGTCATCCGTGTATATGTAGGTTATCAGTGGCTTACAGCAGGATGGAGTAAGTTAAGTCATGGTGGATTTAATGCAGGGGGATTCCTAAAAGGAGCAATTAACATGAGTACCGGCGAGCATCCAGCCGTTCCAGGCTGGTGGGCAGCATTCTTAGAACATGCTGCACTACCAGGCGTCAAATTCTTCAATGTTCTTATTCCATTAGCTGAGACACTAGTAGGACTTGGACTCATTCTAGGAACATTCACTACTTTCGCTGCACTTATGGCTATTGTGATGAACACAGCCTTCCTCTTCTCGGGAAGCTTAAGTACTAACCCACAGCTACTCATACTTGAAATATTCATCGTCATCGCTGCTGCCAATGCAGGCCGTATTGGATTAGATCGTTGGGTAATGCCTTATGTTCGTAGCTTGCTTCACAAGAAAAGATCTCAACCAAGAGTAAATGTAAAGGGCCTTGCATAAAGAATATAACAGATCACTCATCAAGAAGAAACGGCTTCGCCGCCCTTAAAGGGACGGTAACCGTTTCTCGTAGAAATATAAGTAAAGTAAAGTGAGAACTTATACTCCTTATATTTTAAGAAAAGAGGGTGTCCCAGCCATATAAAATGGCCTAAGATACCCTCTTTTTTTGTATAAGTAAGGTAGTTTCGCATACATTTAAAATTTTATTTAAAAATTTATCTTAAATTGTGATTTAAATCACATGTTGTGTGAAATAATTCACATATAATAAAGACATCAAAGATGATCATCACAAAAACAACAAAGAAAAACAAAAAACAACTTGGGAGTGGATATTATGTTTAACAATTGGCTAAGAAATAATAAAGTGGCGGCTTGGATTCTAACCGTCATCCGTATATATGTAGGGTACGAGTGGCTCACTGCAGGCTGGGGTAAATTAAGTAGTGGTGGATTTGACGCAGGAGGTTTCATTCAAGGGGCAATTGCCAATAGTACCGGTAATCATCCCGCCGTTCAAGGCTGGTGGGCAGCATTCTTAGAACATGCCGCACTACCAGGCATCAAATTCTTCAACGTTCTTGTTCCGTTGGGTGAGACGTTAGTAGGACTTGGGCTCATTCTAGGTACATTCACTACTTTCGCTGCACTTATGGCCATTGTCATGAACACAGCCTTCCTTTTCTCGGGAACCGTAAGTACTAACGCACAGATGCTTATACTTGAAGTATTCATTCTGGTAGCAGCTGCCAATGCAGGACGTATCGGACTTGATCGTTGGGTAATGCCTTATGTTCGTAGCTTACTTCACAAAAAGAATAATAAACCTACAACCTTCACTAAACCTCATACAAAAGTAAATACAAAAGCTACTGTATAAAGAACTATATATAAGAAGAAACACAAAAACAGAGGGTGCCCCAGCCATACGAAATGGCTTGGGACACCCTCTATTTTTGTGTATTGTGAGGCTTATTAAACATCTAATAACTTTTAATAGAAGTAGAAGTCTTTGATCAGTTCTCTTCATCCGAACCAAACTTCCAGCAATTCAGACTAAGATTACCGTATTGATACTGTTGAATTAATCGCTTCGCATGTCGTTGATCATCTGCTGCTCCCATAGCATAGAATAGGGGAACTAAGTGTTCTATCGCATAATGAGGAACGGCCTGATCTGCATAAGGAGCCTTATGACCATAATTGAACAGTGATAACAAATCCCAAGACTCCAGTTGTTCTGCTATCCAATCATCGAACTCCATGGCCCATGCATCTGGCTCAGTAGCCTGACTATTCACCATGCGTAGATTATGGACAAGTCCACCACTACCTATAATAAGCACATCTTCTTTACGAAGCTCTGACAACATCTTACCGATTGCATATTGTTCCTTTGGAGATCGACGGGAATCTACAGAGAGCTCCACCACCGGAATATCTGCGTTTGGGAACATCTTCTGTAGAATGACCCAGACACCGTGATCAAGCCCACGTCCCTTTACTGGGACATAGTGCAGATTGTTTGTCTGAAATAATTCATCAATTCGCTGATTGATTTCAGGACTCCCTTGGGCTGGATAAGTAAGTTTATACATCTCCTCAGGGAATCCGTAGAAATCATACATCGTATGATGTGATTCATCCACAGTTACCGACTGATCTGGACTGTCCCAATGCGCTGAGAACACAATGATCGCCTTTGGTTTCTTTAAATCCCGACCTAAATTCTCCAGGAACCGAACATACTCATGATCCTCTAATGCGAGCATTGGCGAGCCGTGTGCTATAAATAAAGAAGGTAATGTCATCGCTGTCAGCCTCCATACGCCAGTATACGTTGCTATTTATATTTTACCGTGTATGAAGGCATTTTACCAACATTCTCTTACCCTCATATTAGATCATCCAATGCTGCCATTCTTGCTGGACATTCTCTTGGTGGTTGAGCCATTGCTTCGTATGGTCCATCAATTGTTTACGGTGAGGTCCGGAAGAAAAAGTATGATCTGCTTGAAAAATAATCTCCTTGTCACACCGTCCTTCAGGCCGCATCCAGAATACTTTCTGATATAGGAAAGTATAGTCCACTGGAATGGATTCATCTGCAGTTCCATGGATCAATAAAACATTCCCACCAAATTTACCTGCTTGCTGAAAGGGTTGAAACGGAGCCAGTGATTCAAAGAACGGAGCTGTGAATTCATAGCCAAGATAATCAGACAACCCTGTTTTTATAGCTGTCTCGTATACGTCTTTACCTATAATCTTGACAATATCGTTGAATGGATAACCAACAGGTGCCCACAACACCAAATTCTTAACTCTTTGGTCCCGCCCTGCAGCCAGAATCGCGACCGCACCTCCAAGGCTATGCCCAATGAGAGTAACCCGAGTAGGATCAACATCCGCACAACTAAGAGCATAGTCAAGCACAGTCCGGGTCTGATCAATCATCGACTCCAGCCCTTCCTGTCCATAATCCCCCGTACTTTCACCACAACCAATATAATCGAAACGAACGACCATATAACCTTCTTCTGCTAATTCCCGCGATGTCTTGACGAATAGACGATCCACACCGATTCGACTACCTACAAAGCCATGGCATATAACCACTAGAGGTACCCGATCTTTGCAGCGTCCTTCTCTCTTAACAGACGAAGACGGATAATGAACATTAGCTGTCAATTCTTCTTCATTGTGCCGGATAATAATATGCCGCTCCATGCACCATTCCCCCTTACTTTCTAGGATATTTCTATATTACAATAAATCCGATAAGTTTAATGTGAATTATGGATTTATTTTAACATCGCCCTTAGAGGAATGTCAATCGCTTTAAGACCGTTATTATTAATCGTAGCTTTGGAGAAACATATGGTGCGTCTCCTGTCTACCGCTCCAATCAGCCATCAGATGGGATAAAATCTCTGTAGAGTTCTCCCATATAGATGGAACATCGGCTTCATTCTCTGTTGCCAGTTCAACTTCCAGCATTTCCGTATTGGACAACGCTCCAGTCCCCTCTTGCGACAAATACGTACGATCTGGATTTTTCTCCATACAAGTTCACTCCTTTTTGGCTTATAGTATAGTATCATCTTATATTCTGGTATGGATCACCCTGATTTATTCATCCCTCTATAAGTAACTTGCATTGCTAGTAAGCTATTCCTATACTTAAATCTAGGAGGAATTATCACCTATGAACATTAAAGCTATGATTAAAGAGAATAATCGCCTGAGAGAACAAATGACACCTGCCAACAAAGACTATTACGAAGATATTGTCGTTTACTTTAGAGATAGCGGGGCTGCTCGTATTCCAAGTGAACAATTACTACTGGATTTAGCACATCAATTATTAGAGGCTCAATCCAAGGGAAAGAGCGCTAAACAATTGTTTGGACCTGATGCTGAGGAATACAGCCGTATTAAGCTACAAGATCTGCCAAAGAGGAAAGCTACAGAAGGTATAAAGTACTATGTTATGATCCCTTGGATCGCTCTGACATTATTCTTCTTCATCGAGACTCTTATCGGCTTCTTCGCACAATTGCTCGGTCAATCGACCGATAACCTTACTCAGATTAGCGTCCTAACACTCATTATTGTTGCTGGTGGCTCCATCCTGCTTGTTGAATCTGTCACAAAATTATTGAATCATGGGACAGAAGAAGAGAATGCCGCCCCTTCTAAACCTAAATTAACACTTAAAGGAATCGGCATATACGTAGTCATTCTACTCATCGTTGTGTTTGTTGGATTTACATTCAGCAGTACTCTGCCTACCTTTAACGTGCAACCAGGTATAAGCCTAGTCATAACTATCATCGGAGCCTTGGGGTGGGGATTCTTATTTAGAAGTAAATAAATCGTAACTTTATAACCTCCAGATTTGGGTAATTCTACAGTAGAACGATATCGCGAGAACCATCTACCCCTACTAGGAATATACTGACATACAAGAAACAAGCCCTCTCATGTATAGCTGAGAGGGCTTGTTTCTTATTCACGGATAGTTCTATTATTACGAGATCATTTCTTGGTTAAGCTTCTGTCTTCTACTTGCTACAAATACGCCGCCAAGAATGATACATAATCCAACCACTAAGTTCCAAGTTATATCCTCACCTAGTAGTGCATATCCCCATACGAGCGCCGTACAAGGAACTAAATAGGTGACCAGCGTTGCAAACTCTGCACTCCCTTGTTGAACCATATAATAAAAAAGAATGTAAGCAATCCCTGATCCAAATCCCCCTAATCCAGCAATCATGATCATGTTTGATAAGGACGCAAGATGTGAAAGCGAGACTGCTTCCGTAGTAAAAGCCATCGCTCCACTTCCCAACATACTGCTTACCAACGTACCAAAGGTGATTTGATACATCGAGTAACCTGTGAGCAGACGTTTAGATAGCTGAGATCCAATAGCATAACAGAATGTAGCTGAGAGCATGCAGATCAATCCAATGCTATCCACAGAAATAATCGAATGGGTATTAACTCCGAGCAGAATGATAAGACCGACCGATGCAATACTTATCCCAAGCCACTGCTTCCGACTAGAACGCGTTCCGAAAAAAAGAATCCCAACAATGATAGTCCATACAGGCGTTGTAGCATTCAAGACGGAAGCCATACTACTGGTCAGATGTGTCTCACTATAAGCAATAAGTGCCCACGGGATAGCTGTATTAATTAAAGACATGATCACCATAGGAATCCAAGGAATTTCTCGAATTCCGAATGGCTTTCTTAGCCCAAGCATAATGACTACTACGACAATTAGACCGCATGAAGATCTTAGAAAGGCAATGGTCCAAGGTCCAAAATCATTTAACAGCACTTTGACAAAAAAGAAAGAACCTCCCCAAATAAGACTAAGTGAGATGAGTGCAGCATAGGCGAGTCGTGGCAAAGTTCATTCCTTCTTCCTTATGTAAACTTCGTCTATTGTACAACGATCCTTCGAATAATTCCTCATGAATTAAAGAATATCATTTATTCTACTCTAATTTAAATATATAAAATATACCTAATTATTCTTCGCACTACCGTATAACCTGTCCCGGCGGGAATATTAACCGCTTACAAATTTACTCTTTACAAATTTAAGAGAACAGGAGTAAAATACAAATCAAGTTGTATACAAGTACACAAAAACATATTTCAAAAAATTTGAGGAGTGAACGCGAAATGAAACTCGGTATGATCGGCCTTGGAAAAATGGGCTACAATCTGGTATTGAATTTGCTAGACCATGGGCATGAAATTATTGTAAGCGATATCAATCCTGAAAAAGGAGCGCAATTGGCACAACATGGAGCGACTGTAGCTTCTACAATAGAGGACCTAGTAGCAAAGCTAGAACAGCCTAGAGTGATATGGATCATGGTCCCAGCAGGACCTGTGGTAGAGGGTTTAATCGATACTCTCTCCGGGTTGCTGAACAAGGGCGATATTATTATTGATGGTGGAAACTCTCATTATAAAGAATCTATCACCCGCGCAGAGAAGCTGAGCGAACGCGGCATACACTTCTTTGATGCCGGCACATCTGGCGGAACTAAGGGTGCAGAGCACGGAGCTTGCTTCATGGTTGGCGGTAACCCGGAGATTTTCCCATTAATCGAGCCATTATTCAAGGACCTGGCGGTTCATCAAGGCTATCTGTATGCGGGAGAGAGTGGCAGCGGACATTTCCTGAAGATGATTCATAACGGTATCGAGTACGGCATGATGCAATCTATAGCCGAAGGCTTCGAGCTGCTGGAGAAGAGCAGTTTCAATTTCAACTACGAAGCTGTAGCCAGCGTATGGTCGAACGGTTCTGTAATCCGCGGTTGGCTGATGGAGCTTGCCCAAAATGCTTTTGCCAAAGATCCGGAGCTTTCCAGCATCCGGGGCGTGATGCAGAGCTCAGGCGAAGGCAAATGGGCGATACAGACAGCCCTTGATCTGGAAGCCAGCACGCCAGTCATTGCCCTATCTCTTCTGATGCGTTACCGCTCACTGGAGGAGAATACTTTTCACGGTAAGGTTGTTGCCGCGCTCCGCAACGAATTCGGCGGCCATGCCGTTGTCAAAGAAGACTGATCCTTTCCTGCTAACGAATGTCCGTAAGAAGGCCCTGCTCTTTATAAACGGATGGAACCTCAAAGCGAATATATGCTAAAATCGATAAAAGAACTATCATTTTAGTACACTAACCAATCGCTTAAATAGAGGAGTCGTGTAAAGATGCAATATCCAACGGCCTGGCTGCAAGGAGCTTCTCGCGGAGAATCCATTGCCTGTGAACTCAGGCTGCAAATTATAAATGAACAGATCAAGCCGGGGGAAGTCCTCTCGGAGAACCGAATAGCCGCAGATTTCGGCACAAGCCGTTCTCCAGTCCGGGAAGCGCTTAAATATTTATCGGGTGAAGGGTTAATCCGCCTTGAAAGAATGGGCGCGGTTGTTATCGGACTCAATTTAAAGGACGTCGAGGAATTGTACGATGTGCGCTACCTCATCGAAAGCTTCGCCCAACAAAAGCTCGCGGGCGGCGGGCACGAAGCAATGATCCTGCAGCTAGAGCAAATCATCGATAAAATGAAGCTCGCGGTAAAACACAATGATATTGTCGAGTTCGCGAATCAGGATTTCATCTTTCACGAAGCGATTGTCAAAGAAGCGAATCATACCCGGATTCTGCATTTGTGGAACAGCATCCGCCATATTGTAATGACCGTCATGTTGATAACCACCGAAAAAGGCTTCCACGAAGGCGAAGAAAGAATGAACTGGGTAGCGGAGAAGCATCGTACCGTGGTAGAAAGCCTTCGCTCCGGGGACATCGAAATCATTCGCAAGGTCGTTCAGGATTACTTTGCGGATTCGGGAAGAACGCTTATACACAGCCTGCCTTAGGAGCCTGGGGAGGTTGCATACCTTCCTGATGAGCTCCGCCTCAAGATGTATACAAGTACACAACGTATGATTTTCATTGAAATAGCTCTATACTGCTATATCCATAAAACTTGATATCTGTATCTGTTATGCCATTAATAAGGAGGTAAATTACTATGGAGAGTTTATTTGGACTTAGTCATAACGCGACACTCTTGATTTGGACACTGCTAGTCATTGTATTCCTGATCGTGCTTATCGCCAGATACAAGTGGAACCCATTCGTTACCCTGCTCGTTTCTGCGTTGTTCCTTGGTCTGCTTGCAGGCATGGATTATCAGGCTCTTATAAAGTCGATCACAGGCGGTCTTGGCGGTACACTCGGTACGATAGCCATTGTCATAGGCCTTGGCACCATGCTGGGTAAAATGATGGCCGAGTCAGGCGGCGCGGAACGTATAGCCAATACGCTGGTCGACCGGTTTGGTGAGAAGAGGGTCCACTGGGCCATGATGCTTGTGGGATTCGTCATAGGGATTCCCGTCTTTTTCGAAGTCGGTGTAATTCTCGTCATTCCAGTTGTCTTTATGGTTGCACGTAAAACAAAAATGCCACTTCTACAAATCGGGATTCCGATTTTGGCTGGTCTCTCGACGGTTCACGGGCTTGTACCACCGCATCCCGCACCTATGATCGCTATCGGTGCCTATGGTGCAAATTTAGGTAAAACGATTCTATACTCTATTCTTGTTGGTTTGCCCACTGCCATTATAGCCGGACCTCTTTTCGGTAAATTCATTGGCAAGCGCATACATGTTGAGCCTCCGACAGCGTTGGCTGAACAGTTTGCGGCAAAGAGCGTACGGGAGCTGCCAGGCTTTGGTATTACCCTATTTACGATTTTGCTTCCTGTAATTTTGATGCTGCTCGGCTCCTTGGTCGACATCGTTGATCCCGAAGCTGTGAACGCCTTTACGCCTTTTGCCAAATTTATCGGGCATGAAGTTATTGCACTACTCATCTCAGCAGTCTTCTCTTTCTTCTCTCTGGGTTTTGCCCGCGGCTTCAAAAAAGAGGAGATTTCCCGCTTCACAAGCGAGTGCCTTGCGCCGACAGCAACGATTATTTTGATCATCGGCGGAGGCGGCGCATTCAAGCAGGTTCTGATAGACAGCGGAGTCGGCGGGGCTATTGCTTCGCTTGCCACCCAGTCACATGTAAACATTATTTTCTTTGCCTGGCTTGTAGCGGCGCTAATCCGTGTAGCCACCGGCTCTGCGACGGTTGCGATGACAACCGCCGCCGGAATCATCGCTCCCGTACTGGCCGTGAGCACCGGTGTGAATATTGAGCTGGTCGTTCTGGCAACAGGTGCAGGCTCATTGATCCTCTCTCACGTTAACGATGCCGGCTTTTGGATGATCAAAGAATTCTTCGGTATGACTGTAGTACAGACTCTTAAGACCTGGACGGTCATGGAGACCATTCTGTCCGTAGTGGGATTAATCTTCATTATGATTCTAAGTGTTTTTGTATAAACCATATTTATGAGGTAAGAAACGGGGCGGCTGAGCTACTCAGCACGGCCCCGCTTTCACTTCTCTGTAGAAAGAAGGGCTAACCATTGAGTACACATTATATGATTGGTGTAGATATCGGAACTACGAGCACAAAGGCTGTCCTTTTTGAGGAGAACGGAGTTATTGTTGAGCAAGCGAATGTAGGTTATCCCTTACATAAACCTTCCCCATCTGCAGCCGAGCAGGACCCAGAGGAGATTTGGCACGCCGTGATAGCTACGATATCACAGGTGATGCAGAAGAGCGGCATTGAACCCGGTAAAGTCCTGTTTCTCTCCTTCAGCTCTGCCATGCACAGTATGATAGCCGTGAACATTCACGGCATTCCCCTCACACAATGCATCACCTGGGCTGATAACCGAAGCGCCGAGTATGCAATGCGTTTAAAGCTTGAACTGAACGGCCATGAACTGTACATGCGTACCGGAACACCGATTCACCCCATGTCGCCTATCACCAAGCTGATGTGGCTGCATCAAGAGCACCCAGACATTTTCGGAAAAGCTTCCAAATTCATCTCCATTAAAGAGTATGTGTTTGCCAAGCTGTTCGGCGAATATATTGTGGACCATTCCATTGCTTCTGCAACAGGAATGCTGAATCTGGAAAATCTGGACTGGGACGCGGAAGCGCTGAAGATTGCTGGCATTACCGCAGAGCGCCTCTCCAGACTTGTGCCGACTACCCATGTTATGCAAGGTTTGTCCCCCGGGATGGCGGAACAGCTAGGACTTCTGTCCGACACACCGTTTGTGGTAGGAGCCAGCGACGGCGTCCTCTCCAACCTGGGCGTAGGCGCGATTCAGCCAGGTGTCGTGGCGGCTACGATCGGCACAAGCGGCGCCATTCGCACAGTCGTGGACCGTCCGGTTACCGACCCTAAAGGACGGATCTTCTGCTACGCATTAACCGAGCAGCATTGGGTGATCGGGGGGCCGGTCAACAACGGCGGGATGTTGTTCCGGTGGGTACGGGACGAATTTGCAGCCCCCGAGGTCGAGACCGCCAAACGGCTCGGTATTGATCCCTATGAGGTGCTGACGCGCATTGCGGAAGGAGTACCTGCCGGAAGCGACGGTCTCCTGTTTCACCCCTATCTAACAGGGGAACGAGCACCACTGTGGAATCCAGATGCTAGAGGCTCCTTCTTCGGACTGACGATGAACCACCGGAAAGAACATATGATCCGTTCCGTACTGGAGGGCGTTATATTCAACATGTACACGGTCCTGCTCGCCATGGAAGAGCAGATCGGACGTCCACAACGTATCCTCGCTACAGGCGGATTTGCCCGCTCCTTCTTGTGGCGGCAGATGATGTCCGATATTTTTGACCAGGAGGTCGTTGTTCCCGAGAGCGTTGAAAGCTCCTGTTTGGGTGCGGTCGTACTCGGCCTCTATGCTACCGGAAAAGCCGATTCCCTAGAAATCGTCTTCGATATGATCGGCTCCACCCATCAGCACACACCGATAGAAAGGAATGCTAAAATATACAAAAATTTGCTACCTATATTTATTTCCATATACCGCAACTTGGAAAGCCAGTACGAAGCCATTGCGAAATTTCAACGCGAGCAGGCGGGGGAATAAAATGTAAGCACCGATAAAGGAAATAATGATTTAACAGTAAGAAGCGCCGGTCGGTCCTGTACTTCAGGACCATTCGGCGCTTCTTACTTTCTTATATTATTCCGACAAAATACGTTTTTGTCCTTCAAGTGCCCGAATTGGAGCTATATTTTGTGTGAATTCCAGTGTGCCCATGTATTTACCTGCCTCATCACGAACAGCAAAGTAACGGATATAGATAAATTTATCTTTCATCGCAATCCAGAAATCTTCATTGTCCTTGCGGCCCGCTTTGAAATCCTCCAATAGCTTCTCTACCACATGCATGCTTTGCGGTGGATGGCAGTTCTGTACCGTACGACCGATAACGGCTTTGGTTCGGGCAAAGATACGCTCCTTCCCATGGGAGAAATAGCGAACAATGTCGTTCTCATCAATAAACGTCAAGTCCACGGGCAGATGATTCAGCACCGTCTCCAACTGGTGCAACGACAACAGCCCCGTCTCAAAGCGGATAAATCCTTGTGGTGCGGTTCCTTCTTCATCATTCTGCTGCACAGTATCCTCTGGTTCTGCGGCACGCTCCGGTACCCACTCATGCTCTGGTGATGTCAGACAGAAACCAATTTCGTCGCTCTCCCTCGCAATCTTGACCCATTCATCCTCCGTTAGCTTGTCGAGTGCCATCGGTAGCAAAATATTTTCTTCCTTAAAAATCATCTCGTTAACTTCCTGAATGATATGCGCAAGTAGTGCGCCGATCTCTACCTTGTTATCACCATTATATGGACCGAGCAGTGCCTTTGCCTCTTTAATCATGCTGCGGATACCGTCGTCAACACCCCACATCACCTTGGTCGGTCCAAAAATACCGTATTTCTCAAGATAGGGGAACAATAGATTTTCTTTACGACTGTAATGCTTATCGAGGTCTAATAGTAGACTTAAGTCCTCCAGCAGTTTGAAGACATTCTCTTTGCTATCGTTATTATGGAACTTACCCATATGCAGCTCCAGACGAAAGTTTACCAATCGCTCGATTTCGCGGTTCTCTAGCTTAAATGTATGCACAGGATGCCCTGGCTGCTCCTCTGGTTTGGACGAGCGGTGAATTTCCTCGATCGAACCTTTAAAAATCGCCGTATGCACCGAACACAAACGCTGTACTTCGGATACCGGTATACCCTCCTCTGTCATCAACGAATGTTCCATTGCGGAGATCTCTGCTACCGTAACGTCGCCGACCGCCTCTGCAAAACGCGCTTTTACCTCCTCCACACTCTTGCCTGCATGCAGTTCCTTAATAATCTCCTTAAGCATAGCCTGACGTCGGGTTTGCTCCGGTACATCAACCTCACGGTTGTTAATCAGTTCGCTCATTTGTCTTCTCTCCTTATCGAATCCTAGTTATATAAGATGATCTATTCTAGAACATTGAAGCCATAACGCTGAAACGTTAGCTTAACGGTGTCGATGTCCATTTTTTTCAGCTTAATTCCTTTAGACAAAGTCATGAAACGCCCTACGGTCTGCAACATACCCGGTTTGGCAATATCATCAAAGCCTAGCTCAACCATAATGTCGATGACCTCCGGATATCGATTCACCCATTCGTATATGGATTCTTCCATCTTCAGCACCTTCTCCATCATGGCCTCTTCTCCTTTATTGATAACTATTCTCAACAACAGATTAACATAGGCCAAATAAGGACATTGTGATTGTAGTCACAAACTATAAAGGATTTCTTCCATGACCCATGATCCATAAATAAATAACTTCTAGGCTTTAACCCATCATCAAGATGCCACATATACTGTGAAATGATCACAATTGGACTTTTCGAATCCACTTCATTCTATACCGCTGGAGGAATGCTATTTGCTCAATATACAACCTAAGGATCATTCATCGGATCATCCCTGTGCATGCTCACTTGAACAATATTTCCAACCCTTTCGTAACCATATAATAGGAAACCGCTGTTATTATCAGACCCCCTACGGTAGGAAAAAGATGATTTATGCGGACTATGCTGCCAGCGGGCGTCTATACGAACCTATTGAATGGACCCTCTCTCATCGATTTGGTCCCTTCGTAGCTAATACACATACAGAAGCAAATATGACCGGCATGACCATGACCAAATCGTATAAGGAAGCTCGAGATAGGATCAAGCGTCATGTTAACGCAGGTCCA
Organism: Paenibacillus sp. IHBB 10380; assembly: GCF_000949425.1. Taxonomy (NCBI): domain Bacteria; kingdom Bacillati; phylum Bacillota; class Bacilli; order Caryophanales; family Paenibacillaceae; genus Paenibacillus; species Paenibacillus sp. IHBB 10380. The sequence continues at coordinate 34,382 of NZ_CP010976.1, read as the reverse complement.
CGAGATGTTCTGATGATGACCGGTTCAGGAATGACAGATGCTATTAATAAACTCCAACGTATTCTAGGATTAAAAGTACCTCAGTGGCTCCAACAACATTCGAGCATCACAGAGAAAAGCCGTCCTGTTATCTTTATTAGCCATATGGAACATCATTCCAATCAGCTGACTTGGTCTGAGACCATTGGAGATGTGGTTTGTATTGAGCCAGGCGAGAACGGTGAGGTTGACCCCTATCAGTTAGAGCAGGCTTTGCTGAAATATAAGCATCGTACATGCAAGATCGGATCTTTCACCGCCTGTTCTAACGTGACGGGATTTCAGACACCCTATCATCAGTTAGCAAGAATCATGCATGAGCACGGAGGAATATGCTTCGTTGATTTCTCAGCAAGCGCTCCTTACGTGAATATAAACATGCATCCTCCTTCCCCTATAGAAAAGTTAGACGGCATTTTTTTCTCTCCTCATAAGTTTATAGGTGGCCCGGGGAGCAGCGGAATAGCGATCTTTGATTCACGACTCTACACAAGCCATGTTCCTGATCATCCCGGGGGCGGAACAGTGATGTGGAGTAACGCTTGGGGGGAACATCATTATTTCTCCGATATAGAGACGCGTGAAGATGGTGGAACACCTGGTTTCCTGCAGACGATACGAGCAGCGTTGTCTATTCAGCTGAAGGAAGACATGGGCATCAACCAGCTTATGCAACGAGAGCATGAGCTAGCCTCTTTATTGATGGAGGAATTAACATGTATTCGTGAGGTATATGTACTAGGGGGAGCTTCGAAGGATCGTCTCGGAATCGTGTCTTTCATTGTACAAGATGTCCATTATAACTTAATGGTGAAGCTCCTCAGTGATCGCTTTGGCATTCAGGTTCGGGGAGGGTGCTCTTGTGCGGGACCTTATGGCCATTACTTACTCAACATTAATAAAAATATTTCCCAACAGATTACAGACCAACTAAACGAAGGAAACTTTACACACAAGCCTGGGTGGGTCCGAATATCCATGCATCCCATCATGACAAATGCTGAAATTTATGAGATTGTGGCTGCCATCCGTTCGATCATCGCCAATGTCGCATGTTGGAAACAGGACTACCAATACAATCCATCTACGAATGATTGGCATTATATATATGCTTCCTATGAATTGGATGTCAAGGAATTATTCGTGCTGTGATTACTTTAGAGAGATAACTAAACTGTCATCAAATTGTTACGACGTTTTCCACCAAATGGTATAGTATCATATTATGCTAAAGATATGATTTAGAAATGAGGAGAGAAACAGTATGAACAAGAAAGCAGTATTACTAATGAGTTTAATTCTAGCAGTGAGCATGACCGGATGGACCTCTGTCTATGGGGAAACTTCTAAAACAGTGACAAAACCTGCGGATACGATTTCCGCTAGCGCAGTCCCAGACTCTATTGAGACTTTAGGACAAAAAGTTGTCACTTTTGCACAAGAGTATATAGACGTGGATTATAAATATGGTGGTGTAACCAAGGACGGATTCGACGCTTCCGGTTTCACTAAGTTTGTATATAAAAACTCAGATGCCAAAATGATCCTTGAGCGTTCCGTGGCAGCGCAATTCAAGCAGGGTCAAGCTATTGGTTCTAAGAGTCTCAAGGCAGGCGACCTCATCTTTTTCAAGACAGATGGAAAAACAGCCTCATTGGTAGGTATTTACGTAGGAAATAACGAATTTATCGCCGCTACAACCAAAGGAGTAAGAGTTCAGTCCCTAACAACCTCTTATTACAAAAAGGCCTACCTCGGTGCAAAGCGTATGCTGAAATAATAAACTTATTTTAGAAAAAGTGAAATACCGTGTCCTAAAGAGGGCACGGTATTCTTATATTTATAGTCAAACTACAATAGAACTCACTCTTAAAACAACAAATTAAAAAGATTTAAATCCTTATTCAGTTCCTTATAATCGAAGCCTTTACGATTCATTCGTTCGATTAAAGCGCCATAATCAGCTTTAGTATCTAGTTCAATACCGACCAGAGCAGGACCGTTCTCTTTGTTATGCTTTTTGGTATATTCAAAGTTCGTAATATCATCATCGGGTCCAAGCACCTCTTCAAGAAATTCACGTAATGCACCCGCACGTTGCGGGAAATTGATCATGAAATAATGTTTGAGTCCTTCGTAAATAAGCGATCTTTCCTTGATCTCCTGCATACGCGCTATATCATTATTACCCCCACTGATAATGCAAACCACCGTTTTTCCTTGAATCTGCTCACGATATAACTCAAGAGCCGCAACTGGCAATGCTCCAGCAGGTTCTACTACAATCGCATTCTCATTGTATAATTCGAGAATCGTTGTACATGCCTTACCCTCTGGAACTTTCACTACGTCATCCAAGGTACGAGCGCAAATATCAAAGGTCAGATCACCTACACGTTTAACTGCGGCACCGTCGATAAATTTATCAATCTCATCTAAAGTGACGACCTCTTTGTGTAGCAAGGCCTCACTCATTGAAGCTGCACCTAGCGGTTCTACGCCTATGAGTTTCGTTTGAGGGCTCATCGTCTTAATGTACGTACCTATACCAGCTGCTAATCCACCACCACCAATGGTTACAAATACATAATCCGCGGAAGATTCCAAGTCTTCCATGACTTCCATAGCGATCGTACCATTACCGGCAACAATACGTGATTCATCAAAAGGATGAATAAACGTCATCCCTTGTTCCGCACAAGTCTTCATAGCTTCAGCATAAGCATCATCATAGGTATCACCCATTAATACGACCTTAACGTTCTCACCACCGAAACGTCTAACTTGCTTTACTTTTTGATTAGGTGTCGTACTTGGCATATAAATCTTACCTTGAATACCTAGTGTCTTGCAGGAAAATGCTACGCCCTGAGCGTGATTACCCGCACTTGCACAGACAATCCCCTTGGATAACTCTTCTTCTGAAAGACTACGGATCATATTATAAGCTCCACGAATCTTGAAAGAGCGTACTACTTGTAAGTCCTCTCTTTTCAGATATACGTTGCAGTTATATTTTGCCGACAGAACAGCATCCCACTGTAGCGGAGTCCGTACAATGACTTCCCGTAGCACATGATGTGCTCGTACGATATCTTCCATATTAACATGAGCCACTTTTACTACCTCGGTATACGTTTCTTTATTTGCTTCTTTGTTTGTTTCATTCATCGTCTCCACACTCCACCACATCTGTATCAGCGCTTAGCGCCGTTCTTCTATGTAGTAACGTACTATTTTCACGACTATTATTCAAGCACAACAACGAATGTTGATGAAAAACCTACTCATGCAGAAAAACCTCCGGAACTGATAACCAGAGGCCCTTCATATAGACATTTAAAAAAATGATTTACTGGGTGTCTACTATTACGACTTAAAATGCTTACTGAACCATACAGCAGCAGCTTCAATCTCCGTGCGACTTAACTGATGTCCATGATTCTCCCAGTGCAGATGCGTTAACGCTCTAGCTCCGTCCAGCAATGCATCAAGATCATCAGATTCCTTCGCTGGACAGATTGGATCGTTACGCCCTGCTCCGATGAAGACAGGTATTCCTGTTAAATCTGGGAGTTTCTTATCACGTAGTGGAACCATAGGATGGTGGAGAATTGCCCCTTTAAAAGCATCCTCATAGTGAAATAATAAACTTCCTGCAATATTGGCTCCATTAGAATAACCAACAGCTACCATATTATGACGATCGATACTATACTTTTCAGCTGCTTCATCTAAGAAATCGTACACTTCTTTCGTACGCACTACTAAATCTTCTATATCAAATACGCCTTCAGCTAACCTACGGAAGAAACGTGGCATACCATTCTCTAACACATTACCTCGAAGACTCAGAATAGAAGATGCTGGAGAGATCATTTCTCCAATGGAAAGTAGATCCTCTTCCGTCCCGCCCGTACCGTGAAACAGAACGAGTGTTGGGGCAGATGTTTGACTTCCTTGTTTGAAAATATGCTTCATAGCAATTATCTCCTCTTCGTGTACTTATATTATTCAGAATAATTCCTTAATATCTTTATATTAAGATTACTTATTTAATAATATATAATTCAGAGGCTCATTGCAAGGCAAATTCCTTCACTACATTATATATTGTATTTAAATGCTCCTATGTTCACATCCTACATTATATAAAACCTTGACATAATTACTAATACACGATAACATTTTAGTTTTGTTGCTTATATAACTCCATTAGCATTTATTTATTCTTCATTTTATTTGAAAAAGGCGGACGTCAGATGAAAAAAAGACTCATTGATATTTTATTTATTATTCTAGGTTCTTTTATTTTTGCCCTCGCAGTTAACCTATTTGTTATTCCGAATGAGCTCGGTGAAGGTGGCGTTACAGGGATAACCATTATTCTCTATTACGTATTTCAGTGGTCACCTGGACTAGTGAACTTAATCATAAATACGTTTCTGCTGATAGCAGGGTATAGATTTTTGGATAAAACAACGACCGTCTACACGATCATTGCCGTTCTATTCAACTCGCTCTTCCTCCATTTAACGGAAAGCTGGAGCATCCCTTCGGATGAACTCATTCTCAATGCTATTTTTGGTGGGATTTTTACGGGTATTGGAATCGGGATGATTATACGTGTCGGAGGTACGACCGCAGGAACTGCTATTCTAGCGAGAATGACAAATAAATATCTAGACTGGAATATTAGCTACTCTCTACTGTTTTTTGATTTAATTGTTGCTTTCTCTTCTTATTTCATTATTGGAGCAGAGAGCCTAATGTTTACGATCATTATGCTTTACGTCGGTACCAAGGTCATGGACTTCATTATAGAAGGACTTAATTCCAAAAAAGCAGTGATGATCATCTCAACACAGCAGAATGAAATTGCTGATCAAGTTAATGTTGTGATGGACAGAGGTGTTACTGTTCTCTCAGGACACGGTTACTATACCAAAACAGCTAAAGAAATTCTTTATATCGTCATCAGTAAACAAGAGGTATCTACACTCAAAAAAATTGTTAAATCTATCGACAAAGACGCATTCTTAACCATTCATGATGTACGTGATGTTTTTGGAGAAGGATTTGTAGATATCTCTAAATAAATACATGTAAATGTAAAGAGGCCTTCCTATAATCAGGAAAGGCCTCTTTTGTTATGATCATTCTATTATGATCTATATATAATTCCGCTCTTGTTCCCCCGTATTACAATGACACCTTTACTATATAAGTTGAACAATTTTTACGATCTAAGATAGAACGAATGAGCTCCGCTGGAGGAATATTCTTCCGATCACTGTTAATCCCTAAGCAGAGCTTTAGCTGCAATATCCGACCGAAGTTGCTTACCTTCGAATTGAATACGTTCAGCTTCACGATAAGCTGAATCACGAGCTTCGGCTATAGTCTGCCCTAAACCAACCACACCGAGAACGCGTCCGCCATTCGTCACCCATTCGCCAGCTTCATTCTTTGCTGTTCCGGCATGAAATACAAGGGCATCTGTCTTGTTATCCAACCCTTGAATCGTGATACCTTTAGGATAGGCAGCAGGATATCCACCAGATGCAAGTACAACACATACCGCTGCCTCTTCACTCCACTCGATCTGGATGTCAGCTAGTGTTCCGTTCACAGCCGCCAGCATAATCTCAAGTAAATCAGTCTTTAGTCGTGGTAACACTACCTGCGTCTCAGGATCTCCAAAACGAGCATTGAACTCAATCGTTTTAGGTGTTCCATCAGGCGAAATCATCAGCCCTGCGAACAATACACCGCGGAAAGGACGTCCTTCCGTAACCATAGCCCTCGCTGTTGGCTTAATAATCGTTTCAACGGCTTCTTCAATAATAGAACTTGCGATATGTGGTAAGGGTGAGTAAGTACCCATTCCTCCCGTATTAGGCCCTTGATCATTATCGTAGACTTGCTTATGATCCTGAGCTGCTACCATCGGTCTTACGGTTTCTCCATCTACAAATGCAAGGATCGACATCTCCTGACCTGCAAGAAATTCCTCAATAACCACTTGAGTACCCGCTTCACCGAATACTTTGTTTACCATAATGTCTCGTAGAGCAGATTCAGCTTCGTCCATGGAGAACGCTACGGTCACACCTTTACCCGCTGCTAATCCATCCGCTTTAATGACGATCGGGACTTCTTGCTTAAGCAAATAAGACTGCGCATCGTCGTAGTTATCGAATTTCTCATAAGCTGCTGTAGGAATCTGATATTTATGCAGTAAATCTTTCATGAATGTCTTACTACCTTCAATAGCAGCTGCATTCTGACGTGGACCGAAGACTGGAATGCCCTTAGCTTCAAAAGCATCCACAATTCCATCAACTAATGGATCATCTGGTCCGATGACTACAAACTCAATATGGTTCTCCATAGCAAAAGCTGTCAAACGGTCGAACTCCCCTACTGCAATCGGCACACATTCAGCGATGGTTCCAATTCCTGCATTACCAGGCGCGCAATAGATGCGTCCAGCCTGAGGGCTTTTCGCTAACGCCCATACGATGGCGTGTTCACGTCCGCCGCCACCAATGACCAATATATCCATGTTCGCCCTCCCGCCAAAGTCTATCTAGTGTTTAAAGTGTCTTACGCCTGTAAATACCATTGCAATCCCAGCCTCATTCGCGGCTTTTATAGATTCTTCGTCTTTAATCGAACCACCCGGTTGGATAATAGCCGTAATTCCTGCTTTTGCTGCAAATTCGACGGTATCACCCATAGGGAAAAATGCATCCGAAGCTAGTACGGCACCCTTAGCTTTCTCTCCAGCTTGTTCAATTGCAATTTTAGCTGAACCTACACGGTTCATTTGTCCAGCACCAACACCTACCGTCATATTATCGGATGCCAGTACAATCGCATTAGATTTAACATGCTTAACTACTTTCCATCCGAACAGCAATTGTTTCAACTCTTCTTCAGTCGGTTGGCGGTCAGTCACGACCTTCAAATCTGAAGCATCCACAGAATGAACGTCGCTCTCTTGCACGACCATACCTCCATCTATAGAAGTGAATAGGAATTGGCTACTGCGTTCTTTAGAAGAACCGAATTCGCCCATTTTCAAGAGACGGATATTTTTCTTCTTCGTTAGAATTTCAAGCGCTTCTGCTGTGAAATCAGGAGCAAGTATAATTTCTAAGAAAATCTCTTTGAGTAATTCAGCAGTATCTGCATCAATCGTACGGTTCGCAGCGACAATCCCACCAAAAATGGACGTAGGATCCGCATTGTACGCTTTTTGATAGGCTTCGTGGATATTAGCTCCCGTTCCCACACCACAAGGATTCATGTGCTTAACGGCTACCACTGCTGGTTCATCGAATTCCTTCACAATTTGCAGAGCTGCATTCGCATCGTTGATATTGTTGAAAGACAATTCCTTACCATGAATCTGCTCTGCTGTCGTTAGCGTTCCTTCAGGAGCGAGCGGTTTACGGTAGAATGCTGCTGTTTGATGAGGATTCTCGCCGTAACGCAAATCTTGAATTTTCTCATAAGTCACTGTTAAGCGTTCTGGCAACGGATCACCTGTCACATTCGACAAATAATCAGAGATCAGAGCGTCGTAAGCCGCCGTATGACGGAATACTTTTGCCGCGAGCCGTTTGCGAGTCTCCAGTGTTGTGTCTCCATCCTTGCGGATTTCTTCGAGCACTGTGCTGTAATCGCTAGAATCTACTACCACACTTACAAAAGCATGGTTTTTAGCGCCTGAACGAAGCATGGTAGGTCCACCAATATCAATGTTCTCAATAGCTTCTTCATACGATACGTCTGGCTTAGCAATGGTATCTTGGAAAGGATACAGGTTCACGACAACAAGGTCGATATAACCAAGATCCAGTTCCTTCATCTGTTGCTGATGTTCCACATTGTCACGTACAGCGAGTAAACCGCTGTGTACAGCTGGATGTAATGTTTTCACACGACCATCCATAATTTCTGGGAACCCTGTAACTTCTGAAATTCCTATAACGGGTACACCTTCCTTGGCAAGTAAACTACTCGTGCCCCCCGTAGAAATGATCTCCACACCTAATGCAGACAGTTCGCGGCAAAAATCCACGATGCCCTGTTTATCCGACACGCTTACTAGTGCTCTTTTAATACCCACGAATAAGATCCTCCTTTATCTGTTAAAACGATACCATTCGATTCCACGACCATTATTTCCCGAGAAATATCGAAATTACTTTGCAGAGTCGGTAACTGCTGACGAATTGTAGTTATTTGTTCGGATCTATTCTTGTTACGTGTCTACCTTCTACCTTCATACAACCTTCAGCAAACCAAGATACGACCTGTGGATACAGTTCTTCTTCGATGTCATGTATAGCCTTCGTCAATGATTTCAACGTATCATCTACGCTGATTTCGACACTTCGCTGTGCGATAACAGGTCCAGTATCCATTCCTCCATCGACCAAGTGAACCGTTGCTCCAGTCAGCTTCACACCATACTCCAATGCTTGTCCTATAGCATTCGTACCCGGAAATGCAGGAAGTAATGACGGATGAATGTTAATGAGGCGTCCCATATACTTGTCAACAATAACGGATGTTAGGAGACGCATATACCCCGCAAGAACCACCAACTGAATATCTAGCGACTCTAGTTGCGCGACGATCTCCTTCTCATATTCCTCACGAGAAGTATAGGATTTAGGCGTAAATAAATGAACCTTTACTCCAGCATCTCTGGCACGCTTAACGACCGGAGCCTCCGGTTTATCACATACAAGCAATTCTACCTTAGCTCCGCCAAGTGCCCCATTAACGGATGCATCGACTAAGTTCTGAAAGTTACTACCCTCTCCAGAAGCAAATACGGCAATCCGGTAATGACTCATTACACGTCAGCCCCTGTAAAAGTCACGATGGATTCTCCTTCTGTAACACGGCCAATAATATAAGCTTCTTCTCCATTATCTTTGAGAATACTTAGCGCTTCTTGAGCATCTTCCTCACTAACTACCAGCACTAAACCGATTCCCATATTGAAGGTTGTAAACATATCACGATTCGAGATATTCCCCGTTTGCTGCATGAGCTCAAATATAGGCAGAATCGGCCAAGATTTATAAGTTATATCGACATTGACATGATCCGGCAACATACGTGGGATGTTCTCAATAAATCCGCCACCCGTAATATGTGCCATCCCTTTTACATTCAGCTTCTCAATCAATGTTAGGAGTGGCTTAACATAAATCTTAGTCGGTGTGAGTAACGTATCTCCAAGCTTAGCACCAAGTTCGGCTATTTCTTCATGTAAACTATATCCCGCTTGTTCCAACAAAAGCTTACGTACCAAAGAAAAACCGTTACTGTGAACTCCACTCGATGCAAGACCAATCACGGTATCTCCTGGAGCAATCGTTGTGCCATTAATAATATTGCGTTTATCTACAATCCCTACAGTGAAGCCAGCAATATCATATTCGCCTTCAGCGTACATACCTGGCATCTCAGCCGTCTCACCACCGATCAAAGCACAACCTGCTTGATGACATCCCTCTGCAATTCCAGCTACAATCGCTTCGATTCTCTCTGGTAGCACTTTGTCACAAGCTAAGTAATCAAGGAAGAAGAGGGGTTCTGCACCCTGTACGACAATATCATTCACGCACATAGCAACCGCATCAATACCGATCGTATCATGACGATCCATGGCAAAAGCAAGCTTCAGCTTCGTACCCACACCATCCGTACCAGACACTAGTACGGGTTCTTCATACTTATCCTTATTTAATCCGAATAGCGCTCCAAAGCCACCAAGATCCGTCATTACTTCTGGACGCATCGTCCGCTTCACATGCTTCTTCATCCGTTCAACTGCTTCGTTACCTGCTGCGATATCTACTCCAGCACTTTTGTAGGCCTCAGACACTTGTAACAACACCTTTCATAATGGACAATCGCTTCATTCCAACACATAAACAGCTTACTTAGCATCATAGGCAGGGATTTTCTATATAGCATTAACGATTAATGTATTGAATCAGTTAGCACTCTTGTTCTAACGTGTATTAACAGCCGCAGCCACCCTTCTCCTCACCATCGAAATCCAACGTCGTTGGATATTCATTGGTAAAACAAGCGAGACATAAGCCCCCATTCTCATCTCCAGCATTATCGCCGCCAACAGCACTGATTAGGCCCTCTGGACTTAAGAATGCTAAAGAATCAGCGTTAATTTCACGACATATTTCTTCAACCGTACGGTAAGAAGCAATCAGCTCTTTACGATCAGGTGTATCAATGCCGTAATAACACGGATTCTTGAATGGAGGTGAGGTAATTCTAACATGCACTTCTGTAGCTCCTGCTTCACGTAACAAATTGACTATCCGGCGTGAGGTCGTGCCGCGTACAATCGAATCATCAATCATGACAACACGCTGACCTTGAACGACACGACGTACAGCACTAAGCTTCATTTTGACACCTTGTTCTCGAAGTTCTTGGCTGGGCTGAATAAATGTACGACCTGTATATTTGTTCTTGATCAACCCAAGCTCATAGGGAATGCCAGTCTGCTCGGCATACCCGATAGCTGCGGAAATGCTGGAATCTGGTACCCCAGTTACAATATCAGCATCAATGAACGCCTCAAGCGCCATTTGACTCCCCATTCTTTTGCGTGCAGCATGCAGATTGGATCCATTGATATCACTATCAGGACGGGCAAAATAAATATATTCCATCGAACATATCGCCTTCCGCTGCGGTTCTGTATAGCGATCTTCCCGTAATCCATTTGCATCTAATACAAGCAACTCTCCTGGTCGAATATCACGTATAAGCTCAGCTCCGATGGTCTCTAACGCACACGTCTCAGAGGCAAATATATAAGCATCCCCTAGACGGCCCATCGTTATAGGACGAAGTCCATTCGGGTCAGAAGCCACAAGTAATTTATCGTTCGTCATAATGAGAAAAGCGTACCCACCCACAATACGGCCTAGCGCATCTTTAGCCGCTTCCACAACATCTTTAGGAGAACGGGCGATCAAGTGAGCAATAACCTCAGTGTCACTCGTCGTCTGAAAGATAGAGCCCATTTGCTCTAACTCACGCCGGATCTGTGGCGCATTCACGATATTACCATTCGTCGCAATCCCTAAATCGCCATCTCGATATTTGAACACGAGCGGTTGTGCATTGGCTAGACGACTATCTCCGCTTGTAGAGTAACGCACATGTCCGATAGACATATCCCCCACTAAGGAAGCCATCGTATCTTTATCGAATACTTCTTTAACCAGTCCCATCCCACGGTGATAATTAAAATCCTTACCATCAGCTACACACATGCCGCAGCTTTCTTCTCCGCGATGCTGCAAAGCATGTAGACCATAATAGGAGAGCGAAGTCGCCTCGGAATGACCAAACACTCCGAAGACGCCACATTCTTCTTTTAACGTATCAAAAATATCGTCCTTACCCGTACCTTCGTTGTAAAAGTCACCTGTCCACAGCTGAGAGGGAATCTTGGATGCTAATTTGGCTGCATTCACCATCATCGTATCGGACGTTATTTCATGAGACATGGAATCGCATCCTTCCAAACCTGCTTCAAGGCCTCCACGGATTCATTGACTACTGAAGTACCCTTATTGATATTTATCTCTAGCTCGCTTCCTACTACCGTACCTAGTTTCACCACAGGAACACCGAAGCCCTTAATATATGTGATCAATTGCTCTGCTTTTTCTTGTGTTGCAGATAACAATATTCTAGATTGACTCTCACTGAACAGTGCTACGTCTGAGCGAAGCTCTGTATCTACACTAACCTTAGCTCCAACTCCACCACTAATACATGACTCTGCAAGGGCCACAGCTAGTCCACCTTCGGACAAATCATGTGCCGACTGGACAAGATCCCCTTGAATGGCTCCCAATACAGCAGATAGTAGCTTTTTCTCTACCTCCAGATCAAGTGCAGGCGGACGACCTTCAGCGACACCATGAAGAATAGTTTGGAATTCACTACCGCCTAGTTCAGCCATCGTATCACCCAATAGTACGATCACATCGCCTTCTTGCTTAAAGTCCTGAGTCGTAATGTGATCAAGATCGTGTACAAGACCCACCATGCCCACAACAGGTGTAGGATAAATAGCGCCACTCGCATTCTCATTGTAAAGACTCACATTCCCACCGATAACCGGTGTATTGAGCTCACGGCAAGCTTCAGCTAAACCGTCCACCGCACGCTCCATTTGCCAGAAAATTTCCGGCTTATCAGGACTACCAAAGTTCAAGTTATCTGTGATCGCTAGTGGCTCAGCTCCTGAACACACAATGTTACGGGCTGCTTCGCTCACTGCAATCTTACCGCCCACTTCTGGGTCCAAATATACATATCGGCCATTACAGTCTGTTGTCATAGCTAGGCCTTTACGTGTTCCACGAATCGTTACAACGGCTGCATCAGAACCTGGACGGACGGCTGTACTTGTCCGAACCATATAATCGTATTGGTCATATACCCATGCTTTACTCGCTATACTCGGAGATGCAAGCACCTGTTTAAGCGCACCCCCAAGATCTGTCACTTCCTCATAACGAAGGGTATCTATTTTATCGCTATCCTTATAATAATCAGGAACCGTTGAAGGTTTGTCATATACCGGACACTCGTCCACCAATGCAGTAACAGGCATATCTCCAACGACATCACCGTGGTGAATCAGCTTCAAACGTCCATCATCAGTCACTTTACCTACCTTGGTGCAAATAACACCCCAGCGATCAAAAATTTCCTGCGCTTGTGCTTCATCACGCGGTTCAACGACGAACAGCATCCGTTCTTGTGATTCAGAGAGCATCATTTCATAAGGGGTCATCCCCTCTTCACGCTGTGGCACCTGATCTAAGTACAACTCTAGACCATTGCCCGCCTTACTAGCCATTTCCGCACTGGAGCAAGTTAAGCCCGCAGCACCCATATCTTGAATACCCACTACAATCCCACTATCGATGAGCTCTAGACAAGATTCCATAACGAGCTTCTCCATGAATGGATCACCTACTTGAACAGCAGTCCGATTCGCTTCAGACTCTTCACTTAGTTCAATCGAAGCAAACGTTGCCCCGTGGATACCATCGCGTCCTGTTGGAGGACCAACGTAGAACACCGGGTTACCTACCCCCTTAGCTACGCCACGTTGAATTTTATCATGGTCGATAAGGCCAACACACATGGCATTCACCAGTGGATTCCCATCATAACTTTCGTCGAAGACCACTTCACCACCGACCGTAGGAATACCGATACAGTTACCATAACCCGCGATACCTGATACCACATGTTCGAACAAATATTTCACACGATCGCTCTCAAGCTTACCGAAGCGCAAGGAATTTAATACAGCAATCGGTCTAGCACCCATCGAGAAAATATCGCGGATGATTCCTCCTACCCCTGTTGCGGCACCTTGGAAAGGTTCGATAGCCGAAGGATGATTATGACTTTCAATCTTAAATACAACAGCTTGATTATCACCAATATCGACAATACCCGCACCCTCACCAGGACCCATTAGAACACGAGGTCCCGTCGTTGGGAAGCGACGAAGCAGAGGCTTAGAGTTCTTATATGCACAATGCTCTGACCACATTACGCTGAATACGCCAATTTCCGTATAATTGGGCTTACGGCCCATGAACCCACAGATCAGCTCGTATTCGCGATCCGATACACCCATTTGCTGATATATGTGATGCTCCGCAATTTGGTCTGCGGTCGGTTCTTTAACGGACATTTGCTGCTGCGTCATGTAAATCCCTCCAAGACTTCAATATAGATGTGAACATGCGTTTGCCATCTTCAGAACCTAACAATGTGTCAACTGCCCGTTCTGGATGTGGCATCATACCCATGACATTGCCACGCTCATTACATATGCCTGCAATATCATCCAAGGATCCGTTAGGGTTATCGCTATACGTAAATACAATTTGGTTGTTTGCTTTTATCTTCGCAAGCGTCTCTTCATCACAATAATAATTGCCTTCACCATGTGCGATTGGAATCGTAATTTCCTCATCCTTACTATACTCGCGCGTGAATGGTGTATCGTTGTTGACCACCTTAAGCACTGTATCATGACAACGGAACTTCATCGACATATTGCGGCGTAAAGCGCCTGGTAGAAGACCCGCTTCCGTTAGAATCTGGAACCCATTACAAATCCCAAGAATGAACTTACCCTGTTCAGCAGCCTTAGCCACCTCAGACATGACAGGAGCGAACCGCGAAATGGCACCACATCGTAAATAGTCACCATAAGAGAAGCCGCCCGGAATAAGAATACAGTCATACGCTGATAGGTCAGTAGCTGTGTGCCATACATAATCTACGGACTCTCCTACTGTATCCTCTACCGCTTTATAGCAATCAATATCACAGTTAGAACCCGGAAACACAATGACAGCAAATTTCATGGGTTCAGCCCTCCAATTCGTAACGGTAATCCTCGACTACCGTGTTCGCCAAAAGCTTCTCGCACATCGCCTTTAGTCGTATTTCTGCTTCAGCACGATCATCCGTATCTAGGTTTAGTTCCATGTATTTACCGATACGAAGACTTTCAACTTCTTGAAATCCTATAGAATGAAGTGCTCCCTGCACGGCTACCCCTTGTGGGTCAAGTACGCTCTTTTTGATGGTGACATAAACGGTTGCTTTAATCATGTCTGTTCGTTCCTCCTCAGAATGGCGAATCATTAGTATTTGTATTGGTTAATCTATAATAAATATCTACATAACGCCGTGTCGTCTCTTCTACAACTTCTTGTGGAAGTGGATCAGGCACACTATTCTTATCCCACGAAGAGGTTGCAAGGTAAGAACGTACCGGTTCCTTATCCATACTATCGATCTCAACATCGAGCTCATATTTCTCTTTTGCCCAAAAACGTGAAGAGTCAGGTGTGAATATTTCATCTATAAGAATCACTCGACCATCCAAAATACCAAACTCAAATTTACAATCTGCTAATATGATGCCTCGTTCTGCGCAATACGCTCGAGCAAAGTTATATAACTGCAAGCTCTTCTCCTGCAATTCCAACGTCAGCTCTTCTCCTACCGATTCCTTCATCTTCGCCAGTGAAATATCTTCATCATGACCAATGTCATTCTTAGCAGCTGGTGTGAATATAGGTTCTACGAAGGCTTCATTCTTACGCATACCTGCTGGAAGGGGAATCCCGTTCACTTCCCCCGATTGCTGGTACTGACGCCAACCGCCTCCTGTAATATAGCCACGCACAACACATTCAATATCAACGCGCTCTGCCTTACGGACGACCATAATTCGATTCTTTAACAATTCCTTATCTTTAACAATATCTCCAAGTTGCTCAACATCTATATGGACGACATGATTCTCCATCAAGTCACAAGTCTGCTCGAACCAGAAAGCACTTAGACGATTCAATACATTCCCCTTATTAGGCACGGGTGGGTCAAGCACATAATCAAAAGCAGAAATACGGTCTGTTACGACGATTAGTACATACTCTCCTAGATCATACAACTCTCTAACCTTGCCCTTGTATAGCAGTGGCGCGTTGACAAGCTCCACGGCAGTTGCTATAGCCGTTGATGTCATGTCCATCCTCCTCAGTCCAATAAATTTCTATGTTTATTTCAGACCCAATTTATTAAAAATCGTATCTACGTGCTTCAAGTGCCAGCTTGGATTGAATGCATCCTCGATTTCAGCAGGGCTAAGCGCCTCAGTAATTTCTGGCGTCTCCTCTACAATATCTCGGAACTGACGTTGCTCTTCCCATGCTTGCATCGCACGTGGTTGAACCGTATCATAAGCTTGCTCACGACTGAAGCCTTTATCAATCAGCTTGGTCATGACACGTCCTGAGAAAGGAACTCCGAAGGTACGAGCCATATTGCGCTTCATATTCTCTGGAAAAACAGTTAAGTTCTTCACGATATTACCGAAACGGTTCAACATGTAGTTCAGCAGCATCGTCGCATCTGGAAGAATGATGCGTTCTACGGAAGAGTGTGAAATATCACGCTCATGCCACAAAGTAACATCTTCATATGCCGTTACCATATGACCACGAATGACGCGGGACAGACCCGAGATGTTCTCGCATCCGATAGGATTCCGTTTATGTGGCATAGCAGACGAACCTTTTTGCCCTTTAGCAAACGCTTCTTCTACTTCACGTACTTCACTCTTCTGCAAAGCACGTATTTCAGTAGCGAACTTGTCCAAGGATGTAGCGATCAGAGCTAGAGTTGCCATATATTCAGCATGACGATCACGTTGCAGCGTCTGCGTAGAGATCGGTGCCGCAGTTGTTCCCAACTTGTTACATACGAATTCTTCTACAAAAGGATCGATATTCGCATAAGTGCCAACTGCACCTGAAATTTTACCGAACTGTACACCGTTAGCTGCATGATGAAAACGTTCCAAGTTGCGCTTCATCTCTTCGTACCACAGAGCCATTTTGAGTCCAAATGTCGTCGGTTCAGCATGTACACCATGAGTACGACCCATCATAGGCGTATCCTTGTACTCCAAGGCTTTGTTTTTTAGAATTTCAATGAAGTTCTGAATATCTTTCTCTAATATTTCATTAGCTTGAAGAAGGACATAACCTAGCGCCGTATCGACTACATCTGTCGAAGTAAGACCATAATGTACCCATTTCCGCTCTTGTCCAAGACTCTCTGATACGGAACGAGTGAAGGCGATCACATCATGGCGTGTTTCCTGTTCAATTTCATAGATCCGATCTATATCAAATTTCGCATTTTGACGGAGTAACACGGTATCTTCCTTAGGAATAACCCCTAACTCAGCCCAAGCCTCACAAGCGCATAATTCTACTTCTAGCCAAGAATTAAATTTATTCTCTTCGGTCCAAACGGCCCGCATTTCGGGTCTGCTATAACGTTCGATCATAATTTATTCACTACCTCCAAATATTAGTATGTTCTACCCAATCCAGAGCCTCTTGTACATCCTTACATAACAAGTTAATATGGCCCATTTTGCGATTGGTCTTGCTCTCACTCTTTCCATATAAATGAAGCTTAGGAATCACACCAAGCTCTGTAGCTATTTCATCATGTTCTCCTGCTCTCTGAACGACTGCATCTAAATGCTGCCCCAATACGTTCACCATGACCACTGGGCTAAGCAGATCCGTATCTTGAAGCTCTAAATTACAGATGGCGCGAACATGCTGTTCGAACTGGGATGTCACACAAGCCTCCATCGTGTAGTGTGCGGAGTTGTGTGGACGAGGGGCTAGCTCATTGACATACAGCTTACCCTCTTCCGTTACGAACAGTTCTACAGCAAGAAGCCCAACTGTATTCATACTTGTCGCAAGTCTTTCTGCAAGTCGACGTGCTTCTCGTTGTACTTGCTCCGTTACCCGTGCAGGCACAATCGAAAGATGCAGTATGTTGTTCACATGAATATTCTCAGATACAGGGAAACTCTTCACTTCACCTTGCGGGCTGCGCGCTGTAATCACAGATATTTCACACTGAAAAGATATGAACTGTTCAAGTACTAACTCTTTCCCCGAAGCCGTTAGTTCCGTAAAAGCTTCATCCAATTGTTCCGCATGACGGATTACGAATTGTCCCTTGCCATCATAACCACCTGTAGCCGTCTTTAGAACACAAGGTAACCCTAGCTCTTCAACCGCTTGCTTCAAGCTATCCAGTCCCTCAATGACTCGATAAGGTGCGACTGGCACTCCTGCTTTCTCAATGGCTTGCTTCTCACGAATTCTGTGCTGTGTTGTATAGAGTAATTGACTTCCTTGTGGAACATACGACTCTTCCTCTAATACAGAAGCCACACCTGCATCCACATTCTCGAATTCATATGTGATAACATCTGATTTCTTTGCTAACTCTCTCGCAGCCTCTATATTATGGTACTCCGCAATAATCTGATGAGCCGTGTGACTACTTGGTGCATCAGGTGTCGGGTCTAATGTCACGAATCGATAGCCCATCGCCGTTCCAGCCAACGCCATCATACGTCCTAATTGCCCGCCTCCAAGAATACCAATTGTATCTCCAGGTAGCACTGTTCTATGGCCTGCTACAGATTTGTCTCCTATTTGTCTACCTGTGTTCATAGGTTATCACTGCTTTCCAGCACTTCATCACGGATCGTATCTCGCCTTGCTTGTACTCTTGAATGTACTTCAGGATTGAAGGCACCGATGATTTGAGCAGCGAGTAGACCTGCATTCGTTGCCCCAGCATTACCAATCGCCACAGTAGCTACAGGTATGCCACCCGGCATTTGTACAATAGATAACAGAGAATCTAGACCATTCAGCGCTTTTGATTGAACTGGAACACCGATCACGGGCAATAGGGTCTTAGCAGCCACCATTCCAGGTAAATGAGCCGCCCCTCCTGCTCCAGCAATGATAACCTTAATTCCACGCCCAGCAGCTTCTTCTGCAAAAGTGAACATAAGATCGGGTGTACGATGAGCTGATACGACTTTTTTCTCATAAGGGATCTGGAGTACATCTAGCATTTCACATGCATGCTTCATGGTCTCCCAATCTGATTTACTTCCCATAATGACAGCAACCTCTGGTAACATGCTTCAACCCACTCTCCTGTGAATCACTACTTATCATTAAACTCGAAAAATCCGGAACCCCAAGAAAATACTTCTATTTTCAGGACACCGGACCTAGAAAGGAATACACTGAGATTTGACATTCATTGATAAAAAATGACAAATCTCAGGCATAGAATGCCATTGCTTTATTCCCAAAGCATCATGGCTCCATCAGTATTCCCTCGTAGTCCGAAAATTTACGGTATTCGGGTAGAAACGTCCGGGCCGTATTCCCGGCATTATACGAGATTTATTTACATCATATTTTATAACTTCTCATTCACAATATACTTATAGTTTAACAATCCCTTTCACCCTATGTCAACTCAAATCCGAACATTTATATAATATATAAAAATAACGTTCGCTTTTAGCGTAAAATGAAATAAATATAGCCAGCTCATCCTGAAACAACAGATGACTGGCTATTGATATACATTATTTTTATTTTACGACTAGTACGGGAATTCTAGCATTTTGAACGACATTATGACTTACACTGCCAAGTACAAATTCTCGGATACCCCCAAGCCCCCGGCTCCCAATAACGATAATATCTGAACCTTTCTCTTTGGCATATTCCAGAATAATTTGTGAAGGAGAACCTTGTACTAATTGCGCATCCCCGTTAACACCCGCTTCAACCAGACGTTTCTTGACTTCTTCCACTGTCTGCTCGGCAAGATCGTAATACTCCTTATTCACAGAAGCTGGAATTGGAGCTAGTCCTTCACCAATAAATATACGTGGAAAATCAAAAGCATGAATAACCGTTAACGTTGCATCTGGAGTTGCTTGTACTAACTCGATTGCACGATCAAAAGCCTTATTAGAAGCCTTAGAACCATCGTAAGCTAATAAAATATTAGAAAATAACATGATGCTCCACCTCTTTCATTTAGCTATACTGATCTTTAGTTTAGTTCATTCTACATCATAAAATATCCATACAGCACAGCATTCACAAAGAGTAGCGCTGGTATTCCAAATCTAAAACTAAGATGCCTCGTCTTGTGTCGCTTACGGTACATTGCGATCATTACACCTAATGAACCACCCATGGCAGCTAATAGAAACAGTGTTTTCTCAGGAACTCGGTCACGCCGCCTCTGAGCACGCTTCTTATCTTCAGACATGACTAGATATCCTACCATGTTGATAAAAATAAACCATATCCACAGTGCAGTTCTCATCCGCTGAATGTTCACTCCCTTATTTCTTGCCTTATGTCACACTTCCATTATAGAACGATCAATCATAGGACACAATAATACCCACTCCATCAATTTTTCTTAAAATCAGCCCTTATTCTTCTGCTCCATGGCTGCTTTCAGCAGTTCACCTAGATTAGAACCCACTGTCTCTTGCTGTGTATATTTCTGGACTAGCTTGCGTTCTTCACGTTTGTTGATGTGTTTATTATCTTTGTTGACCGTCTCGGTAATTCCACATGACAGACACTGAACATACAGACCAGCCTTACCATCCTTCATTTCCATTTTTTTATGGCACTGTGGACAACGACGATTGGATAACTTTTTATCATCAGATCGGCGATATTCACAATCTTGATTCGGACAGATTAACATCGTACCTCGCTTGCTTTTTTTCTCCAATAAACGTGTATTACAATCTGGACAATGACTGTTCGATACATTATGGGGCTTATATTCAGCCGAGCTTCCTTTAACTCCTAACACTAATTCTTTAGACATACTTCGTATTCCTTGCAAAAATGGCTCTGGACTTCCTTGACCCCTTGCAATTTTCTCAAGCTCCGCTTCCCATTTAGCCGTCAATTCCGGTGTACGTAGCTGTGGTGATACTAACTCAATCAGTTGCTTCCCCTTCCCTGTGGGATGCAATGCGTTCCCTTGTCGTTCAATGGTATCCGAGGAAACTAATTTCTCAATAATGTCAGCACGAGTGGCTGGTGTACCCAACCCATGCTTCTCCATTTGTGAGAGTAACGCAGCTTCGTTATATCTCTTCGGAGGAAGCGTACGTCCAGAACGAACGCTGGTCCGTTGTATGGTTACATGATCCCCTTCGTGTAACTCTGGTAGAACGGCACGGTTCTCGTGGTTATCCGCAACCTCTTCATCTGCCTCGTCCCCCATCTCACCACCATACACTTCACGCCAACCGATCGCCTTAACCGTCGTCCCTTTAACATGAAAAGACTCATTCTCCACTTTAACCGTTACCGCAACATCATCATAACGAGCTGGAGGATAAAATAAACTGATAAACCGACGCGCGATGAGATCATATAGTTTACGTTCCTCTGTATTAAGCTTATTCAATAGTAGTGTCTCTTCTGTAGGAATGATGGCATGATGATCGCTTACTTTACTGTCATCCACAATTCGCTTTGTAATTGGTAGATTCTTACGCAGCAGTGGACGAGCCAATGTCGCATACGGGCCTACAGCAATGCTTTCTAATCGTTCCTTTAACGTATCTGTCATATCAGAGGTTAAATAACGGCTATCCGTTCTCGGATAAGTGACTACTTTATGTTGTTCATATAAACGTTGAAGTACATTAGAAGTCTGTTTCGCTGAGAAGCCATACTTTTTGTTAGCATCACGTTGAAGTTCTGTTAAATCATAGGCCAGTGAATGTGGCTCCACCTTTTCTGATTTCTTCACCCTAACAATAGAACCAGGCTTACCTTGGAGTTGCTTCTGCATTGCCGGGGCCTGCTGCCGATCAAACATCCGAGCATCACCATTCGTACCTCTCCACGTTGCCGTGAAACTTCCACAATCAATCGATAACGTATCGTATTCTTCTGATCTGAAATTGATAATTTCCTTCTCACGATCCATAATCATCCCTAACGAAGGGGTCTGCACTCGACCAGCAGACAGTGGGGCGCCAAATTTACAAGTCAAAGCCCGCGTTATATTCAGTCCAATCATCCAATCGGCTTCTGCACGGCAACGGGCTGACTGATATAAACGATCAAACTCATGTCCAGGACGTAAGGATGCAAATCCTTCCTTAATCGCTTTGTCCGTCTGTGAGGATATCCACAGTCTTTGGAACGGCTTGTTCCACTTCACCATATGAATAATCCAACGAGCTAACAACTCACCTTCCCGAGCCGCATCAGTCGCTACTATGAGAGCAGTCACATCTTGACGTCGAAGCTGCTGTTGAACCACCTTGAATTGTTGACTTGTCTCACGGAGTACCTTTAGTTTCATCGACTCCGGAAGAATAGGTAGATCCTCTAAATTCCATGTTCCATATTTATGATCATAATCCTCAGGCTCTGCAAGGCCAACCAAATGTCCTAACGCCCAAGTAACTACATATTTAGGTCCTTCAAAATACCCCTTATGCTTCTCTCTACTACCCATTACCCGTGCGATCTCTCTTGCGACGGAAGGCTTTTCTGCTAATATTAAAGATTTCATGACTCGCTCCTTTCTTGTAGATCTAGTATATCACTGAATACATCCCTTCCAAAAATATAAACAGCCCAATACCATAAAGTATTGGGCTGTTTATATTAACATTAAGAATTCTGTTTAGGAATATTGTTTAAGCTTGGTGGATACTTCGCGGCCTTCTCCGGGTGTAGCGTTATCGCTTCTTCTTTAATACTTGATTTGTTCTGCTGGTTATTTATTTTCAATGGTTTATGAAATGGCATGATATCACCCCTCCCATTAACATACCCATCCAATCCATAAGCTATGCTAATTACGTCCGTATATCATCCCACATGTAAACAAGCTTCAAAGTAACGTTCATCCTCCAAAGATTGTCCTCTGAAATAAATATAACCCTCCAGATGATCAGATCGAAGAACTTGAATCTGCTCCGCACTCTTTACTTCATGATAATAAGTAATATGAAAACCCAATATAGATAGGGTATCCAGCTCAGACTGCGTCAATGTATCCATACATAAGTCAGCATATCGAGAGTTATTCAAATGCCCATTACTATCAATGCCACTGTAACGTACAGTTATAGAGTATGAATGATATAGTTCCACTTCATCCGAGATATTCAATTTGTCAGGAACAGGTCCAACAGAGTCTTCATGGTTAGAATTTATATTAAATGGATATGCTGATGGTCTCAGCACCTTGCGCTTATCAATATCCACAAGAGCCCACAATGTGCATGCCTTGGCGATTTCTTGGTTATTCTCATCAAATATCCTAAAGTCCCTTAACCATAACGGGCCCTTCGTTCCTTTATTCCATGTCGTAATTTTTAGAGTTTCATTAAAAATAGGCATCCGTTCACATGCTAAATCAATCGTTGTCAGCATCCAGCCCAAATGATGGGCGACCATTTGGTCTCGTGTTCCCCCCATATGCTCCACATCACCATCAGCAGCTCGCTGCATCAGACTTAACAAATTAGATAATCGACAATTGGCCTTATAATCAATTTCATTAGAATAAATGAGATGTTCCTCTGTCCATATATTTCCCATGTGTCTACTTCTCTCCTATTTCTTTAATAGCTCCTCAACCTATTGTTCATTATACCCCATCCAATAAAAGACTAGCCCATAACGACTTGCACAAAAAGCTATCGTTACCACAAGCATAATCCCCATTTAGTCCCCTATGCAAACTAACGCCTCCAGCTTAACAAAAGGTCTATAAGCATCCAAATCAAGAACTAATCTCATGTCCTTCCCAACAGCCTATATTACAACATTTAATATACTGCTCCTGCCAAGAAGTGTCCAACCTATCGCGTTCTAAAGCATTAAAATGATTATGCTAAATTTCATTTCCTTCTATAAAAAGCCAAAAAAACACTACCCAATGATGGATAGTGTTCTCATAGTTGCTTGGCGACGTCCTACTCTCCCAGGACCCTGCGGTCCAAGTACCATCGGCGCTGGAGGGCTTAACGGTCGTGTTCGGGATGGGTACGTGTGGAACCCCTCCGCTATCGCCACCAAACGGTATTTACAAGGTTTAATCCTTGAAAACTAGATACGAAATGAATTTGCAATGTTAAAACAGCATATGCTTCCGAAGTAGTTTCACTTCATGAAACTTTTAGGATAAGCCCTCGACCGATTAGTATTGGTCAGCTCCATGCATTACTGCACTTCCACCTCCAACCTATCTACCTCGTCGTCTTCAAGGGGTCTTACTAATTGGGAAATCTCATCTTGAGGGGGGCTTCACGCTTAGATGCTTTCAGCGTTTATCCCGTCCGCACGTAGCTACCCAGCTATGCTCCTGGCGGAACAACTGGTACACCAGAGGTGCGTCCATCCCGGTCCTCTCGTACTAAGGACAGCTCCTCTCAAATTTCCTGCGCCCACGACAGATAGGGACCGAACTGTCTCACGACGTTCTGAACCCAGCTCGCGTACCGCTTTAATGGGCGAACAGCCCAACCCTTGGGACCTACTTCAGCCCCAGGATGCGATGAGCCGACATCGAGGTGCCAAACCTCCCCGTCGATGTGGACTCTTGGGGGAGATAAGCCTGTTATCCCCAGGGTAGCTTTTATCCGTTGAGCGATGGCCCTTCCATGCGGTACCACCGGATCACTAAGCCCGACTTTCGTCCCTGCTCGACTTGTAGGTCTCGCAGTCAAGCTCCCTTCTGCCTTTGCACTCTTCGAATGATTTCCAACCATTCTGAGGGAACCTTGGGGCGCCTCCGTTACTCTTTAGGAGGCGACCGCCCCAGTCAAACTGCCCACCTGACACTGTCCCCGAACCGGTTTACGGTCCTAGGTTAGAACCTAGATACGATCAGGGTGGTATCCCAACGGCGCCTCGATAGAAGCTTGCGCTCCTACTTCTTAGGCTCCCACCTATCCTGTACAGATCGTACCCAAATCCAATATCAAGCTGCAGTAAAGCTCCATGGGGTCTTTCCGTCTTGTCGCGGGTAACCTGCATCTTCACAGGTATTAAAATTTCACCGGATCTCTCGTTGAGACAGCGCCCAAGTCGTTACGCCATTCGTGCGGGTCAGAATTTACCTGACAAGGAATTTCGCTACCTTAGGACCGTTATAGTTACGGCCGCCGTTTACTGGGGCTTCGGTTCATAGCTTCGGGTTACCCCTAACCACTCCCCTTAACCTTCCAGCACCGGGCAGGCGTCAGCCCGTATACTTCGCCTTGCGGCTTCGCACAGACCTGTGTTTTTGCTAAACAGTCGCTTGGGCCTTTTCACTGCGGCCCCCTCGTGCTATTCACACTACCGGGGCACCCCTTCTCCCGAAGTTACGGGGTCATTTTGCCGAGTTCCTTAACGAGAGTTCTTCCGCGCGCCTTAGAATACTCTTCTCGCCTACCTGTGTCGGTTTGCGGTACGGGCACCTTCTCCTGGTTAGAGGCTTTTCTTGGCAGTGTGAGATCATGACCTTCGCTACTATAATTTTCGCTCCCCATCACAGCCCAGCCTTATTGATGTGCGGATTTGCCTACACATCAGCCTCACTGCTTAGACGGACACTTCCATCAGTCCGCGTCACTACCCTGCTGCGTCACCCCATTACTCATAACGGATTACGGTGGTACAGGAATTTCAACCTGTTGTCCATCCACTACGCCTTTCGGCCTCGCGTTAGGTCCCGACTTACCCTGAGAGGACGAGCCTTCCTCAGGAAACCTTGGGCTTTCGGCGGATCAGATTCTCACTGATCTTTTCGTTACTTATACCGGCATTCTCACTTGTATGCTGTCCAGCGCTCCTTACGGTACACCTTCAACCTGCATACAACGCTCCCCTACCCCTGATGCAAAGCATCAAGCCATAGCTTCGGTGGCGTGTTTAGCCCCGTTACATTTTCGGCGCAGAGTCACTCGACCAGTGAGCTATTACGCACTCTTTCAATGATGGCTGCTTCTAAGCCAACATCCTGGTTGTCTGTGCAACTCCACATCCTTTCCCACTTAACACACACTTGGGGACCTTAGCTGATGGTCTGGGCTGTTTCCCTTTCGACAATGGATCTTAGCACTCACTGTCTGACTCCCGGAATTCGAGTCTATGGCATTCGGAGTTTGACTGAGTTTGGTAACCCTTGCGGGCCCCGCACCCAATCAGTGCTCTACCTCCACGACTTATTTCCGAGGCTAGCCCTAAAGCTATTTCGGGGAGAACCAGCTATCTCCGAGTTCGATTGGAATTTCTCCGCTACCCCCACCTCATCCCCGCATTTTTCAACATGCGTGGGTTCGGGCCTCCAGTGCGTGTTACCGCACCTTCACCCTGGACAGGGGTAGATCACTCGGTTTCGGGTCTACGTCCACGTACTAAAATTCGCCCTATTCAGACTCGCTTTCGCTGCGGCTCCGGCTTCTCACCTTAACCTTGCACGGGAACGTAACTCGCCGGTTCATTCTACAAAAGGCACGCCATCACCCATAAATAGGGCTCTGACTTTTTGTAAGCACACGGTTTCAGGTTCTATTTCACTCCCCTTCCGGGGTGCTTTTCACCTTTCCCTCACGGTACTGTTTCACTATCGGTCGCTAGGTAGTATTTAGCCTTAGCAGATGGTCCTGCTAGATTCATACGGGGTTTCACGTGCCCCGCACTACTCGGGATCCGTCTCGGAGGGATTAGACTTTTGGTTACAGGGCTTTTACCTTCTATGCCGGGCCTTTCCAGACCTCTTCACCTAACCTAATCCTTTGTAACTCCATGTGAGACGTCCCACAACCCCAAAGAGCAAGCTCCTTGGTTTGGGCTGTTCCGCGTTCGCTCGCCGCTACTGACGGAATCACTATTGTTTTCTCTTCCTCAGGGTACTTAGATGTTTCAGTTCCCCTGGTCTGCCTCTACATTCCCTATGTATTCAGGAATGAGTAACTGCGAATTACCACAGCTGGGTTTCCCCATTCGGACACCCCCGGATCAAAGCTTGCTTACAGCTCCCCGAGGCAGTTTCGTTGTTCGCCACGTCCTTCATCGGCTCCTAGCGCCTAGGCATCCTCCGTGTGCTCTTAGTAGCTTAACCATTTCGCTCATTTGTTGCGCTGTCCGCTCTCTTGTCCGTTCATTTCATCTATTGAGTAAACCCATTAGAGGTTGAAATGAACTCCCAAAGGATCGATCATCACATCAAATTCGCTAGCTACCTTTACACTTCATTCAATTCATAATGAGTTGAATGTTAAATATAAAAGAATGTTCTAAATCGCAAATTCGTTTCGTTATCTAGTTTTCAAGGATCAAAGTCATTTCTAAAAGAGAAATAACATGTTTGAAAGATTGCTCTTTCAAAACTGACAACGAGTGAGGAAATATTCATGGAATCTATTGTTCCATAAGTCTTATCTTGACTCTTATATGAATGTTTCCGTTGCAGGAAACGATTCTCCATAGAAAGGAGGTGATCCAGCCGCACCTTCCGATACGGCTACCTTGTTACGACTTCACCCCAATCATCTACCCCACCTTCGGCGGCTGGCTCCCTTGCGGGTTACCCCACCGACTTCGGGTGTTGTAAACTCTCGTGGTGTGACGGGCGGTGTGTACAAGACCCGGGAACGTATTCACCGCGGCATGCTGATCCGCGATTACTAGCAATTCCGACTTCATGCAGGCGGGTTGCAGCCTGCAATCCGAACTGAGACCGGCTTTGGTGGGATTGGCTCCATCTCGCGATTTCGCAGCCCGTTGTACCGGCCATTGTAGTACGTGTGTAGCCCAGGTCATAAGGGGCATGATGATTTGACGTCATCCCCACCTTCCTCCGGTTTGTCACCGGCAGTCTGTTTAGAGTGCCCACCATAATGTGCTGGCAACTAAGCATAAGGGTTGCGCTCGTTGCGGGACTTAACCCAACATCTCACGACACGAGCTGACGACAACCATGCACCACCTGTCTCCTCTGTCCCGAAGGCCGCCACTATCTCTAGTGGATTCAGAGGGATGTCAAGACCTGGTAAGGTTCTTCGCGTTGCTTCGAATTAAACCACATACTCCACTGCTTGTGCGGGTCCCCGTCAATTCCTTTGAGTTTCAGTCTTGCGACCGTACTCCCCAGGCGGAGTGCTTAATGTGTTAACTTCGGCACCAAGGGTATCGAAACCCCTAACACCTAGCACTCATCGTTTACGGCGTGGACTACCAGGGTATCTAATCCTGTTTGCTCCCCACGCTTTCGCGCCTCAGCGTCAGTTACAGCCCAGAGAGTCGCCTTCGCCACTGGTGTTCCTCCACATATCTACGCATTTCACCGCTACACGTGGAATTCCACTCTCCTCTTCTGTACTCAAGTCACCCAGTTTCCAGTGCGACCCGGGGTTGAGCCCCGGGATTAAACACCAGACTTAAATGACCGCCTGCGCGCGCTTTACGCCCAATAATTCCGGACAACGCTTGCCCCCTACGTATTACCGCGGCTGCTGGCACGTAGTTAGCCGGGGCTTTCTTCTCAGGTACCGTCACTCCAGGAGCAGTTACTCTCCTGAATCTTCTTCCCTGGCAACAGAGCTTTACGATCCGAAAACCTTCATCACTCACGCGGCGTTGCTCCGTCAGACTTTCGTCCATTGCGGAAGATTCCCTACTGCTGCCTCCCGTAGGAGTCTGGGCCGTGTCTCAGTCCCAGTGTGGCCGTTCACCCTCTCAGGTCGGCTACGCATCGTCGCCTTGGTGAGCCGTTACCTCACCAACAAGCTAATGCGCCGCAGGTCCATCTGTAAGTGACAGATTGCTCCGCCTTTCAACATCTCCTCAGGAGAGAAAATGTATTATCCGGTATTAGCTACCGTTTCCGGTAGTTATCCCAGTCTCACAGGCAGGTTACCTACGTGTTACTCACCCGTCCGCCGCTGAGTATCAGGAGTGCAAGCACTCCATCAACTCCGCTCGACTTGCATGTATTAGGCACGCCGCCAGCGTTCGTCCTGAGCCAGGATCAAACTCTCCAATAGAGATGAATGTCAGATCAACTTTGCAGCGACCGGACATTCATCGAATGAAAAGAGCGATATGCTCATTTTGAAACAAACTGGCGAGAATTTTCATTCTCTACCAAATGATTTCTCATTTGTTTTGACTTCACTTTCGTGAAATCCTTACTCACTCGTTGTTCAGTTTTCAAAGATCAATTTCTCTCTCGTCATCACCAGTTGTTCTCGGCGACAACTACTATATCTTATCATGTCCGACTCAGTAATGCAAGCTTTATTTTCAATGTCATTTTCATGTGATTGTTAAGCTTTCTGGTTCGTGTTGACCGACGTTTAATGGCCGGATAAATAATATATCACGTTTGTTAAGTAACTACAAGTTACAATATTTTCTAAATGACCATTATTGACTACTCATTACTATATCCCGTTAGGCTACATTCAGAGGAATGTCTTTTACGCAGTATTAATAGCTCCCGTATTCACCATTTTAATGAAAGAGTATTGTCTTGACCAAGCTTCTAATCATAATGCTCTTTCCAAAAAACACAACACCATCTTCTCTTTGCTCTTTTAGATATAGGTAAAGGCATTCATCCAAATACAGTAAGTTCAATTGGATAGCTATATAAGTATACAAACGTTACCTCGGAACGTACAAACAAACTAAACAATAAAGAATAGACATTCACCTATATTGCCTTAGATGAGTATCCTATTGTTAAAGCCATTTTAATTAGACGGAGGAAACAGCATGGGATACTTTGTTACTGTAGAACGAGGTGTGAAAATATATGTAGAGGATGTGAACCCAGAGGGGAGTAAAACAATACTATTTATACATGGTTGGCCTTTAAACCATAAGCAGTTTGAATATCAATTTAATATTCTTCCAGCAATGGGGTACCGATGTATAGGCATTGACTGGAGGGGTTACGGTAACTCTGATAAACCATTTAGTGGCTACAATTTTGACAGATTGGCAGATGATATCCGTGCAGTAATAGAGGCATTACAGTTAAAAAACTTCACACTAGCAGGGCACTCCACAGGAGGAGGAATCTCGATTCGATATATGGCTCGATATCAAGGTTATGGAGTATCCAAGCTTGTCCTTATAGGCGCTGCATCTCCGACTAGTGTTCCAGAAGAAATAGCAAATAATTTCATTACAGGAACACTAAATGATCGGCCAAAAATGTTGGAGGGAGTAACGGATCTCTTTTTCTTTCAGCATATTACGGAGCCTTTCTCAGACTGGTTCTTTCAAATGGGATTACAAGCAGCTGGTTGGTCGACTGCGGCAGTCATGACTACACTAAGAGATGAGAATGTGTACAATGATCTTAGCAAAATATTTGTACCTACATTAATTATTCATGGCATCCATGATAAAATCGTTCCCTTTACCAATGCTCAGGAAACAAATAAGCTAATTAAAAATTCACAACTTGTTCCATTTCAATATAGCGGTCATGGTACTTTCTGGGAAGAACGCGACAAGTTCAATCAGATATTAATGCAATTTATTGGCTGATAGTTCTCTTCAACTCCCATAAGTAGTTCCCAATAGGGAACGAAAATCAAAAGTCTGCACCATGTTGAATAACTCCTCTAGCCTTCCTATGTGTGAAGAAAGGAGGGCTTTTACCGTAAGGTTGCCTTTATTTAAGAATGCTTGACCTTCGCTTTGACCTCTTGAAATATCAAGACCAATGACTGGATTCATCATATTCTCATCCTCTCTGATTGTATGGTTGCCCGTAACCACTATGACATCTGCTTGCAGTTCCACAGCATTGCACGTGATACGAGACTAGACCTCAACCAGTAAAAACTAGCTAACCTCATAATACGACGGGATATGATAATTCAGTCCCAAAAATGCTAACGCTGGGGGAGTCTCCACGTTCTGCTTGCAGACACAGTAGCTGAAAAGTGTGACCGTCTAAAACTATAATCTCTTCGAGCATCTCCAAGTCAAAATGTAATTATAACAAAAAGAAAAATGGATAGAGAGTCAGATGTTTTCTGACAACTCTATCCATTTTTTACGTTCATAAAATATATAACATTATATCTAATGCTTTATTATTATTGGTCATAACGGACTTCTTCTCACTTTAATAAAGTATATCGAAGTTCCCTTTAATGTACAAAATAACAACTCATCTGCCAGTACCTGTATGCTAAATTTCTTTTCCTTCAATAAAAAGCCAAAAAAACACTACCCAATGATGGATAGTGTTCTCATAGTTGCTTGGCGACGTCCTACTCTCCCAGGACCCTGCGGTCCAAGTACCATCGGCGCTGGAGGGCTTAACGGTCGTGTTCGGGATGGGTACGTGTGGAACCCCTCCGCTATCGCCACCAAACAGGATTTTTGTGTTGCTTATCTACTTTGTTAATACTTCAACAAAATATCCAACCCTATAAAGAGCATGCAACATAAAATCAGTACAAGGTTTAATCCTTGAAAACTAGATACGAAACGAATTTGCAATGTTAAAACAGCATATGCTTCCGAAGTAGTTTCACTTCATGAAACTTTTAGGATAAGCCCTCGACCGATTAGTATTGGTCAGCTCCATGCATTACTGCACTTCCACCTCCAACCTATCTACCTCGTCGTCTTCAAGGGGTCTTACTAATTGGGAAATCTCATCTTGAGGGGGGCTTCACGCTTAGATGCTTTCAGCGTTTATCCCGTCCGCACGTAGCTACCCAGCTATGCTCCTGGCGGAACAACTGGTACACCAGAGGTGCGTCCATCCCGGTCCTCTCGTACTAAGGACAGCTCCTCTCAAATTTCCTGCGCCCACGACAGATAGGGACCGAACTGTCTCACGACGTTCTGAACCCAGCTCGCGTACCGCTTTAATGGGCGAACAGCCCAACCCTTGGGACCTACTTCAGCCCCAGGATGCGATGAGCCGACATCGAGGTGCCAAACCTCCCCGTCGATGTGGACTCTTGGGGAGATAAGCCTGTTATCCCCAGGGTAGCTTTTATCCGTTGAGCGATGGCCCTTCCATGCGGTACCACCGGATCACTAAGCCCGACTTTCGTCCCTGCTCGACTTGTAGGTCTCGCAGTCAAGCTCCCTTCTGCCTTTGCACTCTTCGAATGATTTCCAACCATTCTGAGGGAACCTTGGGGCGCCTCCGTTACTCTTTAGGAGGCGACCGCCCCAGTCAAACTGCCCACCTGACACTGTCCCCGAACCGGTTTACGGTCCTAGGTTAGAACCTAGATACGATCAGGGTGGTATCCCAACGGCGCCTCGATAGAAGCTTGCGCTCCTACTTCTTAGGCTCCCACCTATCCTGTACAGATCGTACCCAAATCCAATATCAAGCTGCAGTAAAGCTCCATGGGGTCTTTCCGTCTTGTCGCGGGTAACCTGCATCTTCACAGGTATTAAAATTTCACCGGATCTCTCGTTGAGACAGCGCCCAAGTCGTTACGCCATTCGTGCGGGTCAGAATTTACCTGACAAGGAATTTCGCTACCTTAGGACCGTTATAGTTACGGCCGCCGTTTACTGGGGCTTCGGTTCATAGCTTCGGGTTACCCCTAACCACTCCCCTTAACCTTCCAGCACCGGGCAGGCGTCAGCCCGTATACTTCGCCTTGCGGCTTCGCACAGACCTGTGTTTTTGCTAAACAGTCGCTTGGGCCTTTTCACTGCGGCCCCTCGTGCTATTCACACTACCGGGGCACCCCTTCTCCCGAAGTTACGGGGTCATTTTGCCGAGTTCCTTAACGAGAGTTCTTCCGCGCGCCTTAGAATACTCTTCTCGCCTACCTGTGTCGGTTTGCGGTACGGGCACCTTCTCCTGGTTAGAGGCTTTTCTTGGCAGTGTGAGATCATGACCTTCGCTACTATAATTTTCGCTCCCCATCACAGCCCAGCCTTATTGATGTGCGGATTTGCCTACACATCAGCCTCACTGCTTAGACGGACACTTCCATCAGTCCGCGTCACTACCCTGCTGCGTCACCCCATTACTCATAACGGATTACGGTGGTACAGGAATTTCAACCTGTTGTCCATCCACTACGCCTTTCGGCCTCGCGTTAGGTCCCGACTTACCCTGAGAGGACGAGCCTTCCTCAGGAAACCTTGGGCTTTCGGCGGATCAGATTCTCACTGATCTTTTCGTTACTTATACCGGCATTCTCACTTGTATGCTGTCCAGCGCTCCTTACGGTACACCTTCAACCTGCATACAACGCTCCCCTACCCCTGATGCAAAGCATCAAGCCATAGCTTCGGTGGCGTGTTTAGCCCCGTTACATTTTCGGCGCAGAGTCACTCGACCAGTGAGCTATTACGCACTCTTTCAATGATGGCTGCTTCTAAGCCAACATCCTGGTTGTCTGTGCAACTCCACATCCTTTCCCACTTAACACACACTTGGGGACCTTAGCTGATGGTCTGGGCTGTTTCCCTTTCGACAATGGATCTTAGCACTCACTGTCTGACTCCCGGAATTCGAGTCTATGGCATTCGGAGTTTGACTGAGTTTGGTAACCCTTGCGGCCCGCACCCAATCAGTGCTCTACCTCCACGACTTATTTCCGAGGCTAGCCCTAAAGCTATTTCGGGGAGAACCAGCTATCTCCGAGTTCGATTGGAATTTCTCCGCTACCCCCACCTCATCCCCGCATTTTTCAACATGCGTGGGTTCGGGCCTCCAGTGCGTGTTACCGCACCTTCACCCTGGACAGGGGTAGATCACTCGGTTTCGGGTCTACGTCCACGTACTAAAATTCGCCCTATTCAGACTCGCTTTCGCTGCGGCTCCGGCTTCTCACCTTAACCTTGCACGGGAACGTAACTCGCCGGTTCATTCTACAAAAGGCACGCCATCACCCATAAATAGGGCTCTGACTTTTTGTAAGCACCACGGTTTCAGGTTCTATTTCACTCCCCTTCCGGGGTGCTTTTCACCTTTCCCCTCACGGTACTGTTTCACTATCCGGTCGCTAGGTAGTATTTAGCCTTAGCAGATGGTCCTGCTAGATTCATACGGGGTTTCACGTGCCCCGCACTACTCGGGATCCGTCTCGGAGGGATTAGACTTTTGGTTACAGGGCTTTTACCTTCTATGCCGGGCCTTTCCAGACCTCTTCACCTAACCTAATCCTTTAACTCCATGTGAGACGTCCCACAACCCCAAAGAGCAAGCTCCTTGGTTTGGGCTGTTCCGCGTTCCTCGCCGCTACTGACGGAATCACTATTGTTTTCTCTTCCTCATGAGTTCCCCTGGTCTGCCTCTACATTCCCTATGTATTCAGGAATGAGTAACTGCGAATTACCACAGCTGGGTTTCCCCATTCGGACACCCCCGGATCAAAGCTTGCTTACAGCTCCCGAGGCAGTTTCGTTGTTCGCCACGTCCTTCATCGGCTCCTAGCGCCTAGGCATCCTCCGTGTGCTCTTAGTAGCTTAACCATTTCGCTCATTTGTTGCGCTGTCCGCTCTCTTGTCCGTTCATTTCATCTATTGAGTAAACCCATTAGAGGTTGAAATGAACTCCCAAAGGATCGATCATCACATCAAATTCGCTAGCTACCTTTACACTTCATTCAATTCATAATGAGTTGAATGTTAAATATAAAAGAATGTTCTAAATCGCAAATTCGTTTCGTTATCTAGTTTTCAAGGATCAAAGTCATTTCTAAAAGAGAAATAACATGTTTGAAAGATTGCTCTTTCAAAACTGACAACGAGTGAGGAAATATTCATGGAATCTATTGTTCCATAAGTCTTATC